>NZ_JBKEVK010000001.1:0-1034579 GCF_056357015.1 Bifidobacterium sp. LH_413
CGGCCGTAGGCCGCGGGAGATGCGGTATCGACCTTCGGTCGATACCGCATCTCCCGCGGCCTACGGCCGCTCCACATACTCTCCCTCAGTCGCGGCTACGCCGCGCCAGCTCCCTCATCAGAGGGAGCCGAGAATGAGGACATCACTCGCCGAGGGCCTTGTCGACGACCTCGGAGGCTTCCGCGAGCACCTTGTCGAGGGCTTCGGGGCTCTCGAAGGACTCGGCGTACACCTTGTAGATGTTCTCGGTGCCGGAAGGACGGGCGGCGAACCAGTTGTCCTTCGTGGTGACCTTGAGGCCGCCGATCTTGGCGTGATTGCCCGGCGCCTCGGTCAGCTTGGCGGTGATGTCCTCGCCGGCGAGCTGCGTGGCGGTCACGTCGTCGCCGGACAGGGAGGCGAACTTCTGCTTCTGCTCGAGCGTGGTCGGGGTGTCGACGCGCTTGTACCAGGACTCGCCGAAGCGGGCCACCTGGTCCTTGTGGAGCTCGGCCGGGTTCTTGCCGGTCTTCGCGGTGATCTCGGCGGCCAGCAGGTCGGGGATGAGACCATCCTTGTCGGTGGTCCACACGCGGCCGTCGCGGCGCAGGAAGCTCATGCCGGAGCTCTCCTCGCCGCCGAACGCGACTTCGCCGGAGAACAGCGGGTCGACGAACCACTTGAAGCCGACCGGAACCTCGATGACCTTCGCGTTGATCGACGCGGCGACGCGGTCGATCAGGGAGGAGGAGACGAGCGTCTTGCCGACGGCGGCGCCCTTCGGCCAGTCCGGACGGTTGCCGCCGAACAGGTACTCGACGCACACGGCGATGTAGTGGTTCGGGTTCATCACGCCCCAGTTCGGGCAGACGATGCCGTGACGGTCGGCGTCCGGGTCGGTGCCGCCGACGAGATCGTACTTGTCCCACGCGCCGGCGTTGAGCTGGTCGACGAGGCCCTTCATCGCGTACGGCGAGGACGGGTCCATGCGGATCTTGCCATCGTGGTCGATCGTCATGAAGCGCCAGGTCGGATCGACCTCCGGGCGGACCACGCCGATGTTCAGGCCGTACTTCTCGTTGATGAGCGGCCAGTAGTTGACGGACGCGCCGCCCAGCGGGTCGATGCCGAGACGCACGCCGGAGTTGCGGATCACGTCGAAGTCGATGACGTTGCCGAGGTCGGCCACGTAGTGCTCGCGGAAGTCGAAGCCCTCGACGTACTCGGACTTGACGGCTTCCTCGTAGGGCACGCGCTTGACGTTCTTGTAGTCGCCGAGCAGCTCGTTGGCGCGGGCGGCGATCGCGTTGGTCACGTCGGCCGGGGCGGGGCCGCCGGTGACGGGATCGTACTTGAAGCCGCCGTCGGTCGGCGGGTTGTGGGACGGGGTGACGACGATGCCGTCGGCCAGGCCTTCACCGGTGAAGCGCTGGGTGCCGTCGGCGGCGCGGTTGTGGGTCAGGATCGCCTGGGAGACGACTGGGGTGGGGACGAAGTCGTCGCGGGAGTCGATGCGCACGTGCACGCCGTTGGCGACGAGCACCTCGATCGCGGTCTTCTTGGCCGGGCCGGACAGCGCGTGCGTGTCGGAGCCGAGGTACAGCGGGCCGGTGACGCCGGCCTTCTTGCGGTATTCGGCGATGGCCTGGGAGATGGCGACGATGTGGGCCTCGTTGAACGAGGTCTTCAGGGACGATCCGCGGTGGCCGGAGGTGCCGAAGATGACACGCTGTTCCGGAACGGACGGGTCGGGGACGAGGTCATAGTACTTGCCGATGACCTCATCGACGTTGATCAGATCTTCTGGGGTGGCGGGCTTGCCCGCATTGTTTGCTACCATGGTTCCTATTGTGCCACGGTTTCGACGCGCGACATGGATGTTGTGTTAATTTTTGTCATATTTTGTGCGAAGTAGTCCCGTTGTCGGCCCCCTCTCGTTGACTGGCCTCTCGCTGGCCGGCCTCCCTCTGACGAGGGAGGTGTCATCGCGAAGCGATGACGGAGGGAGAGAAAAAGAGCGGCCGTAGGCCGCGAGGAAATCGAATCGGCCTTCGGCCGATGCCTTATCTCCCGCGGTCTACGGCCGCTCCTGTCTCTCCCCCACCCGGCTCCGCCGGGAGCCCCCTCGTCAGAGGGGGCCTAGGGGAACTTAGGCCCGGCGCTTGCGCCAGACCGTCAGGCCGATGCCGGCGGCGGCGGCGATGGCGGCGAGCGTCATGACCGCGGCGACGGCGGAACCGGTCGAGGACAGACCGCCCTTGGCGGCCGCCTTACCGCCTTGCTGGTCCTTCTTGTCGGACTTGTCAGCAGGCGCGGACGGCTCCGGCTTGGGTTCGGGCTTGGGCTGCTCGGACTCCGTCAGACCGTCGAAGGCGGTCTTCAGATCGCTGTAGGCGGTCTCGACTTCGGGCTGGGTGGCGTCCTTGTTCGCGAGCACGTCCTGCGCGGCCTTGAGGGCCTTGGTGAACGCGTTCCAGGAGTCATCGGTGTAGTCGCCCTTCTGGGTGTCCTTCACCTGATCGACCAGAGCCTGCAGCTTGGTCTTGTCCACGGTGGCCTCGGTGTGCTTCAGGCCGTCGAAGGCGGTCTGAAGATCGTTGAGCGCGCCGTCGACGTCGGCCTGGGTGGCGTCGGTCTTGGCGAGCACGTCCTCGGCGGCCTTGAGAGCCTTCTGGAACGCGTTCCAGGAGTCGTCGGTGTAGTCGCCCTTCTGGGTGTCCTTCACCGAGTCGACGAGCTTCTGCAGCTCGGTCTTGTCGACCTTCGGAGCCGGGGTGGACGGCGTCTCGATGTCGATGTTGTCGGTCTCGTCGGTGGACTTGACCGGCTCGACGCCGTTGAGGTGCAGCACGAGGGCCTTGGACTTCGGGGCCTCCGGGCCGGCACCGAGGTGGGCGGTGATGCTCGTGTCGCCCTTGTCGGCGAAGACCGCGGTGCCGGAGTCGGACTGGCCGGCGTCGCCGAACCACAGGTACGGGTTCAGCGCGTCGAAGGCGAAGACGTCGCTCTTGTCGGACACGGCGGAGCCGGTGGTGGACACGTTGGCGGCGGCGGAGGATTCGATCTGCACGTAGCCCTGCATCTTGGCGGTCTTGGTGTCCTTCGTGATACCGAGCGCGGAGAGCTTCACCGGCAGCAGCACGATGTTGGAGTCGGCCACGGTGGAATCCGGAATCGGCTCGGAGTCGATCACATTGCCAATCTGGTTGTTGACGACCTCGTAGGTTTCGGCCCACACGGCGTCGGTCGCGGTGGACTTGCCGGAGATGGGCTCGGCGGTGCTGATGGAGACGAAGGCGTCGACCTGACCGTCGCCGTTGGAATCCAGCAGCACTTCGGGAATGAAGTTGTTGCCGAGACGCGACCAGGTCTTGTCGGTCTGGACGCCGATGGTCAGGTATCCGGCGGACGGGTCGGACAGCTGACGGGCGGTGGAGGAGAAGCCGACGGCGCGGATGTCGCCGGCGGCCGCGGAACGGGAGGTGTCGACGCTCGTGGCCTCGTCACCTGCCGGGTCCTCGGTGAGCAGCTGCATCGGAGCGACCTGCGAGGTGTAATTCTCCTCGCCGTCGCCCTGCGCGAAGCCGGCGTCGCCGGAGAGCTTCAATGCGCCCTCCTTCGAATCCTTGGCGAATTCGAGCGAGGACTTGGTCGAGACGGACGGACGCGGCGCGGAGGAGACGGCCACGCGCAGCGGGGAGAACACGGCGTCGGAGCCCTCGGCCGGGGCGAGACGCACGATGCCGCTGGCATCGGTCACGTAGTTGCTGTCACGGGTGGCGAGGCTCGGGTTCTTCGCCGGCTGGGTGGTGTCACGCGTGTGGCGCAGCGCGGAGCGGTCCGGGATGCTCAGCGTCACGTTGAACGTGGCGGAGCCGTTGGCGGGCACGGCGAGCGTGGACTTGTCGACCGTGTAGGTGACGCCCGGGGTCTCGGTGCGCGGCACGTAGGCGACGTTGTAGGTCACGGCCTTGTCGGAGGAGTTGGTCACGGTGAAGGACTTCGTCGCGGTGTAGCCGTCGGCGGGCACCTGCACGATGCCGAACTGGCCGGTGACGGCTGTCGGGTCGTCGCTGGCGGCGACGGTGACCGGGTTGTTCACCGCGTCGAGAGCATCGATGCGGCCGGTACCGGAGCGGATCGGGCTCGTCGCGGCACCGCCCTTGCTGATCGTCACGTCATGGTCGGCGGTGTTCATCACGGCGGCCTTGACCTGCTCCGGGGTCCAGCCCGGATGCGCCTGGAAGGTCAGCGCGGCCACGCCGGAGGTGAGCGGGGTTGCCATCGAGGTGCCGCTCATGACCTCCGGCTTGGTGCCGGTGCCGGCGGACGCGGAGACGATGCCCACGCCGGGGGCGGAGACGTCGGGCTTGACGGTGCCGTCGGCGGAGCCGTGGATGCCGCGGGAGGTGAAGTCGGCCACGGTGTCCTGGAAGTCGGCGGAGTAGTCGACCTTGAGGCTCATGCGCTGGTCGGAGGAGAGCTTGACCTCGAGCGTGCCGGCGTCGAGCGCGGACTGGATCTTCTCCACGCCCGGAGCGGTGACCTGGAAGCCGGGGATGCCGGCGTTGCCGGCGATGCCGGCGGACGGCAGCTTGGACTGGGATGCGAAGATGATGGCCTTCGCGCCGGCCTTCTCGGCGTTGTTGAAGCGCGCGCCGGAGCCGCAGACCACGTTCGCGTCATCCCATTCGACCCACGCGATGTTGCCCTTGACGGCCTTCGCGTCGGCGTCGGAGTAGGCGGCGCAGCCGTTGAGGTTGTTCGGGTCGGAGACCTTCACGACCTTGCCGGTCACGGAGAAGTCCTCGAGGTTCGTGTAGTTCTGCGAGTACTGGCCGGGCAGCGCGGTGCCGGCGATGTCGCTCGGGGCGGTCGCGGTGATGGAGTCCTGCAGCGTGCCGCCGGACTGGCTGGCGGCCACGGCGAGGGAGCTGGCCGCGGTGGCCGGGCTGCCCATGATGTCCGTGAAGTCGCCGTCGTTGCCGGCCGCGACCACGGAGAGCACGCCCTGCTTGGTGAGTGCGTTCACCTTGGCGGTGTCCGGGTCGTCCGGGGTGCCGTAGCCGCCGCCGAGGGACATGGAGAGGATGTCGATCTTCTTGCCTTCGGGCGCGTTGACGAGGTTCTTGGCGACCCAGTCGAGGCCGGCGCCCACCAGACCGGTGGAGCCGCCGTTGTCGCCGAACACCTTGACGGAGTAGATGCCCGCCTGCGGCGCGGAGCCGGGGGCGACGGTCATCGCGCGCACGTCGGCTTCGGAGATCTTCGTGTAGTCGGAGTCCTTGGCGCTCGTGCCGTCGGCCTTCACGCCGTAGCCCGCGGCGGTGCCGGCGACGTGGGTGCCGTGGTGGCCGCCCTTGCCGTCGATCGGGTTCTCGTCCGGGTTCGGGGTGACGTGCACGTTGTCGTTCGGGTAGTAGTCGGAACCGGCGAGATCGGTGCCGCCGAGGAACTTGTTCGTGTCGGCGAGGCCGGCGGGCACGGTCGTGGAAGCGAGCGCCTGCTCGTAGGCCGCGGTGGTGCCGGGGCCGCCGAAGTCGGCGTGCGTGTAGTCGAGACCGGTGTCCATGATCGCGATGTTGACGCCCTTGCCGGTCTTGCCGGTCTGCGTCCACGTGCTCACGGCGCGCACGAGCGCGTCGTTGTTCGCGTTGGCCGGGTTCGCGTTGGTGCCGGCCGCGGTGGTGTCCGCCGTGCTGGCGGTGGTCGCGGTCTTCAGCGTGATCGGGCTGATCTTGACGACGTCGCCGTTATTCCCGGCGAGCGTGCGCAGCGCGTTGGCGTCGGCGTAGACGGCGACGCCCGGAACGGTGTACGAGGTGGTGTACACGAGCTTGGCGTTCGGGTCAAGCTTCTTGAGCTGGGCGAACACGTCGTCGGCGGTCGCGGCGGACTGCTCGGCGGCCGCGTTGGCGGCGGCCTTCATCGACGTGCGTGCACGGGTCGAACCGCCGTTGTTGCTGTAGACGGACAGACCGCTCTTGCCGACGGTCTGGATGAACACGAGCTTGGTGCCGGTCGCGTCGGCGAGACGCGACGAGATGTTGGCGTACTGCAGCGGGGTGCCGGTCGCCGGTGCGGCCGACGCGGTGGCCACGAACGACCCCGCGGCCACCGCCGCGCAGGCCGCCGCGGCGGCCCAGCGCATCCATGTGGGTTGCTTCATACCTCTCCTTTTCAGGTGTTCTGCGACCGGATGCGTCGAACGCGCGCGGGGGTATGGCGGAACGCGGATGCGTCGAGACGCTCCCGTGTGATTCAGCTTCGAGTCCCCCGTGCGCGTGCGTGAACCGCCCGCGATAAACGTCTGCATTGTATGGACGCGATTGTTTCCGTCGCCCGTTCGTCCGATTGGTGACACGGTGCCCGCCATGCGGCGATGCCGTGGCCCGCGGCCCGCCGCCGGCATCGTTTTCGTTGCCGTTTCAGCGTTTTCAGGCTTCTTTCACATCGTTGTCCGGGCTGTGCCGGATTGCCGCGATACGACGTTTTTCTGGACGTTTCTGAAGATTTTCTTGCATGAATCCTGCATAATTCACATACGCATGGAACCGTTGCCGCGCATGGCATGCACGATGATTCCGATGCCGGTCGTCAGCCGGAATCTTTCATTGTTTTTACAAGCCTGTAACACGATTCTCGTTTTTCCGTCACGAGCCCTGTCGCCTCCCTCTGACGAGGGAGGTGTCATCGCGAAGCGATGACGGAGGGAGAGAGGAGGAGCGGCCGCAGGCCGCGGGGGTATCGCATCGGCCGAAGGCCGATTCCGTTTCCTGCGGCCTACGGCCGCTGTCTCTCCCCCCAGTCGGCCTCCGGCCGACAGCTCGACCGTCAGAGAGCCGCCCTCATTTTCGTCCTGATTCTCCCTGCGATTGCGATGATGATACCGTTCGTGGCCATCATCCCGGATAGGGCGTGGGCGCATCCAATCCCGGTGGCATGTCCAACATGGGGCATGAAGTATCCATCTGGGATGGAAATGATTCCGACCGGCACGTTTCTCGTCGACCCCACTCACAGACCATTCACGTTCGACAATCACAACGTGGTCACCAACTGCTGTTGAGTGGAATCCGTGTATCTTTTCGTAGAAATAACTGGTCCTGTGCCCGAACACCCGTCAAAGCGATAACGACATGTCGAATTGGAGTAGTGACTTCTGGTGGACGGATGCGAACGGCGGTCTGTGCGCGACGGAGAGATTTGCCTCTGCGGCACGTCAGTGTCGAAACTGGCCTCCGACCAGCGGTTCAAACCGAACATCATTTCTTCCGGTTATCCAGCGCTCTCCGACAGGGCGGGTAAAATCTGGCTGATGACCGCTCTGAGAAGCGGCAGCCTCTCCATCACGAAGATCAACTCGACAAAGGCCGAATCTGGCTGCCCCCATCGGCTCACCCGTCTCCGACCTCATCATCCCCGTCGTGATTACGCCGCCGGCATGACCGGGCTAGGACTGGTGGTCAGCCGGAGACATCGGCGTCGGACGTGAATGTCGGAGGATTCGTTATTGGCCGCATCGGTTCGCCATGTGATGTAGCGAACCGATGGTTGGTGCTTAGTTTCCATTCGCCGGGCTTCCTTATCTGCTTGGGAACGTCGCCGAAGACCCGTTGCATGGATGCGCAGTATTTGTCGTACAGGTTTGGGATGCGGCAGTGGAATCCAATCGTAGCAATTCCCGTGGTTTCCTCCTCGTCAAACAGTAGGGGCATGATTTCCTCCGCAATCAGCATGCCTCCGCCGTTGCGTTTCGCCGACGTGAAGTCGTCGAACATCACAGTGTGCCCGTCCGTGCAGGTTCCCCGGATACAGACAGCAATCTCCGTGGCATGCCCCTTACCTTGGTTACCTTTGGTGTCGCGGCCTTCGCCCCGGTAAACGATGAGGAAACTGGGACCGCCTGCGAACATTGTGTTCCGTGAACAATACCAGACGACTACTGGGGCCAATGCCAATAGCGCGACCAGTACGAGAATCGAGATCAAGGGGAACACCGTGAATGCGGGCCGGAACCATCCCGGCCATCCGAAACACAGGATCAAGGCCACAAGAAAAATCAGTCCCGCGGGTATGGTGATGCATCGCATTTGCACGAGCTTCCATCCGGTGAACTTCCAGGCATCCCGGAGCCGTTCGCATTGTTGCTTCGCCGTTTCCTTGGAATCTTTGTGATGCACTTTCACCGTTCCTGTAACCGGGAAGTTTCCGTGCTGTTTTGGGGTTCCGTCGAACCCCGGCTGGTGTTCAACGCGTTGCCGAAGTACTTTCGACAATGTTCCGGCCAGAGCTTCGGCCGGCTGCCTTCCCTCGCTCATATCCGTTTTCTCCTCGCTAATCGGGAAGTCTTCGAGTCGGGGCCGAGCATACCGGGTTCCGAACCATGATTCAGCAGCCGTTTCGAAAAGAGGTCATCCGCCACGGCCAGTCGAGCATTGACGTGGAGGTCGCAATCGGTTGTTGTCGCGGACATACATAGATTGTGGTCGGACTCTTGTAGAGTCTCCTCCCGTAAGGATTTTCAGGTGTTTTTGAAGTCCGCCCAGCACGCTTCCCCCTAGAGGGGGTGCGAGAAGTCGGCAGGTGCGAAGCGCATGGCCGTTTCTCTTGCTCCCCACGGATGTGGGAGCTGTCGCATGAGCGCGACCGAGGGGCTATCGGCTGGCTGAAGGCGATTACAAGGATTCCTCTTTCCTGATTGTCGCATCGTCATCGCTATTAGAATGGTGGGGTATTTTGACAGTGAAGGACAGTTGTGTTCTGTGTGGTGAGTAAATCTGACATTCGTGGATTCTGCTCTACGGCATTCATCGGAGGTATCTATACTACATATCAAGAAAAGATATAAAGAAGGATGTTCAGATGGGCAAAAATAAATATCAGAATCTATTATGCGTTTTACTTGGTGCAACCATTGGGTGGTTGAGTATCAATGCGAAGATGAAGCGGAATGAGCAAGTTGGAGATTTCGAGGGGAAAGTCAGGCAGTCGTCAGATGATTCAAGGGTGATTTGCAATGGTGATTCTAGTTCTTCCTCGGAAGGTAGGCGGGAAAAGATAATGCTCAAGAAACAAGCAAAACGGGCGAAGAATGTGAGACAGTCCAATCAGATGGCCGGCGGGGTAAATCTGAGACAAGGGATGAAATATGAGGCAGATACTTGGCTTTCTGAAATTGTTATTGCGGGGTATATTGGGCTGGTGCTCGCTTTAGCTTGTGGAGTACGACGATCAAGTTTCGGGCAAGGTCCTCGCGAATTTCTTAAATCCGTCTACTATGCAACTCCATCGTTTGGAGATGATGGTTATTCATCTATTCTGGCGTTACTTGGAGTGGCGGCTGGCATTGCGATTGGTCTGGTGATTGAGAATAATAGTCTTGAGAAGACGATTAGATTTCATGCTATGGCGCGTGCGCTTCGTCTAACAACGCTGTTTGCGGCACTGATGCTGGGGATGATATTGCCCTGTATGACTATCGAGAAGGGTAAGTTCTTCGGAGTTGTTCTTGCATTAGGGCCGTTCGCAATCCTTACGAAGCTGCATGGATTGAGCCGACTGTCTGAGGATATTTCCAAGGAGATTGAAACATTGGATGAATGTATTGAAGAAATTGATGAGGAATTGAGGTATATGTCAACGAATTCACAAGCAATTTCATGTCGTATTTATAGAAGTAGACTTTGGTGGATTGTCGCTACTGTTTTTGGAAGCCTATTTGTTTCATTTATTTTCACGATGGTTATACGATTTTTTGCAAATAATTCGCTTTCAATTATGAATTGGTTGATATGGGCGTGCTTTGTGGTTTGTGCATTAATTCTTCAAGGTCTTGGGCAGGAGTTGCTTGTTGAGGAGTATCTTACTGCTCTGTCCAATGAAAGCATACAGAAAAGAATTTACGTCGGATTCCATATCGTGCTTTGTGTGGCGACTGTGTCTTTGTTTATATGTTCTCAATATGCTTTTGATAAAGCAACGCCATCGTGGTGTATGTGGTTGTTGGGTGTAGTTATGTCAATCATTCAAATCGCACAGTTCCTTTTTCTGAAGCTTAACAGGGGAAGGGTATTTCCCAAAACTCGAGCTACATATCTTGGTAAACGGAGAAGTTTGATGCTGGAATCGAAATCCAAAGCCGAAATAAGATTGCGTGTATATGTAGACAAAGATTCCGATGAGGTCTGATGGGATTTGGGTGAGCTGTGAGTCGTCGTTGCAAAAGTAGAGAGTAGTCTTTGCTGTTATTTTTTGTTTCGTTTGTAAAGCCTGATGTTAATTAGGCTGACGGATTGCACGAGACGAAGGCGACCGTGTCGCTCAAGGCGGCTGGTTCCGACCTGACCACGATTGGCGTGACCGCGAGCAAGCAGTTCACGGTCTGACCGACGGATCGTGCATGCCCCTCGGCGCGGATTCCATGTGATTGCGCATCGAGGGACAGGAATCCTTGCCCCTCGGTGCGCAATCGGCTCCTATTCGTATCGAGGGGTGACGCGCTTCCGATGTCCGACGTAACCGCATCCCTAGAAACGGCCATTTTCCGATGATCCGCTGATTGGCTTCACGGGTCGGGGCCTTGGAACTCGCCCCTCGGTGCAGAATCATCCATAAGCCGCGTCGAGGTGCAAGTTTTCCTGTCCCTCGACGCGAATAGTGCATGATTCCGTATCGAGGGGCGAGCGTCGTCTCCCCCTAGGGGTGAGGGGTGCGTAGGATTTCCCCCTCAGTCCGGTCTGCGGCCGGCCAGCTCCCCCTGAAGGGGGCGCAGGAAAATCGACATGCGCGAAGCGCATGACCGTTTCCTTGGCTCCCCCACGGATGTGGGGGAGCTGTCGCGCGGGGCGCGACTGAGGGGGTGCCCGGCCGGCGGTTTCATACCGTGGAGGCGATTGTAAAAATTTTCTTTCATAATTCGCGCGCCGTCGGGCATCTTGGAATGACGGGGTTGCGCGGGCCGGAACTACCGGCCCGCGCAACCCCGTTCCTTGATTGTTTTTACTTCGGCGCAACATGATGTTCTTCCGTTTCGAGAATTTTTCATAACATGGGGCCACTTTGATCGGGAAACCTGGATGCGCGCACCTTGGCAGTCAAGGAAAGGGGAGTCGCGGCAACGGGCGGGGAAGGATCGAAGCGTCACTCGGAAGGGAGTCGAGAACATCATGAACATCACCACCACGCGCAAGGCCCTGGGCGGGCTGTGCGCGGTCGTGCTCGGGCTGACCAGCCTGGGCGCCGGGACGATGACGGCCATCGCCCAGACCGCGCAACCCGGCCAGACGCAGGCCGCGACGGCACAGGCCGTGACGTCGCAGACCGCCGCCAAGTCCGCCAAGGACGACTACACGCTCACCGGCGCGGACGGACAGGCCGCCCCCGTGCAGTCCTCGAACGGCGACGACGCGCTCAAGGCCGCTACCACGCCGCAGCAGGGCGCGCCGGACCTCAAGAACACGAAGACCCTGCCGGACACGGTCAAGCTGAACGACATGTTCCGCTACGAGGCCGCGTCCACGTCCGACGCCAAGCCCTCCGACGCCGACGCGTTTGCCGCGAACGGCGTGGCAGACACCGGCACCGGCGCCGCAGACAGTGCCCCGGCTCCGGCCTCCGCAACCGCTGCCAAGGCCGACATGACCCTGTTCCCGCAGACGGTCACGCACAAGGAGCTGTCCGACCGCCGCGCCATCGCCATCCACGCGTCCGGCTTCGCCGCGGGCGAGGCCATCGCGTACGAGGTGGCCGGTCCCGGCGACCCGCTGTACAACATGACCAAGTACTTCGCCGGCTACGCCGACAAGAACGGCAAGTGGATCAACACGATCAGCTACCTGAACGCCGACTACGCGCGCAAGGGCGACTACACCGTCAAGCTCACCGGCATGAAGAGCGGCGCGAGCGTCGAAGGCAGGTACACGATCACCGACGACCCGGCCGAGCTGGCCGCCGGCACCGCGAAGATCGAGACCGCATCCAGCACAATCACCCAATACGACATTCGCTTCACCGGCATGAAGTTCACCGCCTCCGGCTTCAAGGCCGGCGAGGAGGTGAAGATCTACGCGGTGACGTCCCTCGGCGATGCGCAGGCCATCGACGACTACAAGGCCTCCGCCGACGGCACCGTCTCCGACGCCATCGTCACCCGCACCTCCGTCGGACTGACCGGCGTGTTCCAGCTGGTCGCGGTCGGCTCCGAATCCGGGTCCGCGAAGGTCGACTTCACCATCGTCGCCAACGACGACCCGTTCGCCGACGCGGTGGACAGGAAGGCCGCCGACACGGTCAAGCTCACCATCGACCCGAAGCGCATCTCCCAGTACGCGCTCGGCCTGCAGGGCATGAAGTTCACCGTCGACGGCATGCAGAAGGACGAGAAGGTCGAGTTCATCCTCACCGATCCGGACACCGGATTCCAGCAGGCGTACACGATGCTGCCCACCACCTACCCGAAGCCGGTCGAGGGCCAGTACTCCTCGCCGCTGTACGACACGTCGCTCGCCGCCAAGCCCGGCACCTACGCGGTCAAGGTCGTCGGCGCCAAGTCCGGCTACGTGACCGGCAGCTACGAGGTCTACGACGACACCAGCATCACGATCGACCCGAAGATCGTGCCGACCGGCGAATTCGCCAAGCACGTCAAGGACGGCGTCGCCACGATGACCCAGTCCGAGCTGCTGGCCGACGGCGCGATCACGTTCAAGGCCACCGGCTACGTGCCCGGCGACTACACGGAAAGCTACATCATCAATCCGAACGGCTCCCAGATGCCCGGCGTCAGCGGCCTGACCGGTAGCGACGGCACCTACGTGGACGACGGCAGCTACTGGAAGGCCCCGAACAACTTCGGCGGCCGCAGCGGCTACAACAACGCGCTCGTGCCCGGCACGTACACGCTCGTCGTGGCCGACCACTACGCCAAGAGCCGCATCTACAGCCAGATCGCCATCAAGGTGACCGACGACTCCAAGACCGCGCCCCGCGGCAAGGTCGCCGTCTCCGCGAACACGATCAGCGCCTACGACCTCTACAAGAACGGCCTCAAGCTGGACGTCAGCGGCTTCAACGCCTCCGAGCTCGGCAGCCTGCTCATCACCACGCCGAACGGCACGCCCGCCATCGCCAGCCCGATGACGCTCGGCGCCAACGGCAACTACGAGGGCACGTTCAAGGCCAACGATCCGGAGACCGCGCAGACCGGCGAATACAAGGTCGCCTTCTACACCAACGACGCGGACCACCCGAAGCAGGAGGCCACGTTCACCGTGACCGACGACCGCGCGCCCGAAGCCACGATCGGCGTGACCCTCTCCGCCGACAAGCTCACCCAGTCCGACTTCGCCAAGACCGGCCTCGACCTGAGCGCCACCGGCCTCGACGCCTACCAGTACGGCGACGTGCGCATCACCGAGCCCGACGGCACCACCGTGATCGCCACCACGCTGCAGGCCGACGCCGACGGCGACATCAAGCTCGCCGCCCCGCTCAAGCGCGCCACCGACACCGCGCAGTCCGGCGAATGGACCGTTCAGGTGAAGACCAAGGACTACCACCACGGCGAGGCCACGTTCGCCGTCACCGGCGACAACAAGCCGGCCGGCGTCGACAAGACCGAGCTCAAGCGGCTCGTCGACAAGGCCGCCGCGCTCAAGGAATCCGACTACACGGCGGAATCCTGGGCCGGTCTCGCCGCCCCGCTCGCCGCAGCCAAGGCCGTCCTCGCCAAGGAGAACGCCACCCAGGCCGAAGTGAACACCGCGTGGGGCGACCTCAACGCCGCGATCGACGCGCTCGTCGCCGCCGCCAAGCCCAGCACGGCCGACAAGACCAAGCTGCAGGATCTCGTTGCCAAGGCCGAGACGCTGGACTCCTCCAAGTACACGGCGGAATCCTGGGCCGGTCTCGCCTCGCCGCTCGCCGCGGCCAAGGCCGTCCTCGCCAAGACCGACGCCACGCAGCCGGAAGTCGACGCCGCCTACCGCGACCTCGCCGCCGCGATCGACGCGCTCGTCGCCAAGAGCGCGCCGACGCCGCAGCCCGGTGACGGTGCGGGCGCGGGTGCCGCGAACGCCGGCACCGGCGCGGCCGCGGCATCGCCGCTGGCCTCGACCGGCGCGTCCGTGAGCCTCCTCGCGGTCGGCGCGCTGCTGACCCTCGCCGGCGCCGCGATGCTCGCCAAGGCGCGTAAGGAGCGTGCGTGATGGAACACTCGGATAAGGAGAACAAGATGAACGCAACGCGCGCGACGATGTCGCGTTCGAAGAAACTGGGCGTCGCCGCGCTCGCCGCCGGACTGGCGTTCGCCACCGCGGCCGGCGTGATGATGGCCACCGGCTCCGCGGCCGACATGAGCGGCGTCGTGCGATACAGCGCGCCGAACGTCGCGGACTACACGGCGCAGGCCGGCGCGCTCGGCGACGGTCTCAACGCGGCCATCGCGCATGATCTCGACATGAGCGGCGCGAAGTATCTGGCGCTCGCCGACGCCGGCCGCGCCGCGGCGGCGACGGTCAAGTCGCTGGGGAGCGGCGTGAAGGCGTCATGGATCGACGGCGACGGCACGCTGCACGTCATCGCGTCCGACGCGGCGACGGCGCGACGCGCGTCCGCCGCCGGCGCCGACGCGACGACCTCCGATCCGCTGGGACGTGAGGCCGCCGCGAAACAGGCGTCCGACGCCTCCCGCACCTACTACGCCGACTACACGGACGGCACGGTGAAGTCCTACGCGAAGAAGTCCCTCAAACTCACCTCGGGCGGTCTCGCCGCGGGCGACTTCATCGGCGGCACCGGCTACATGGTGACGACCACGTCGGGCGGCAACGCGCGTTGTTCCGCCGGATTCGCCGGCACCGACGGCTTCGGCCAGAACGTGAACCTCACCGCCGGACACTGCGTCGAAGGCATCGACACCGGCGTGCAGATCAAGGCGATGACCTTCCCGGTCCCGACCATCTACCTCGACCGCCAGTGGGGTCTCGACGACGCGCGCAACGTGGTCGGCCGCGCCGTGCAGGGCCACGTCGGCGACGAGAACGACGCCGGCGTCATCAACCTGTCCGAGAACACCTACCAGTCGTTGCCGCAGGTCTCCACCTGGGGCGCCGACGGCAAGGACGCCTCCCAGTCGAAGGGCGAGGGCCTGTACTCGCAGGACGACGGCACGCCGCTCGACGTGTACGACGGCTCCGACGTGATCGTCGGCATGCCCGCGTGCAAGTCTGGTTCCACCAGCGGCTGGACCTGCGGCACCATCAAGCGCGTGAATGTGAGCGAAAGCATCAACGCGGAAGGCGTGATGAAGTCGGTCTCCGGCTTCCAGTTCGACGCATGCATGCTGTCCGGTGATTCCGGCGGCGCGATCGTCTCCGGCCACTACGCGATCGGCATGGACTCCTACGGCAACATGGACAGCTGCGCCGACCGCGACGATCCGGACGCGGTGGCCGGCGGCTTCGCGTTCATCGCCGGAGACCACAACGCCGAGAAGATGTTCGGCGACAACTTCAACCTGACCATCAAGGTCGGCGAACCGGTGATTTCGGCCGCGGACGCGCAGTCCGTGTCCGGCACGGTCGATGCGGCGACCGGTGCGAAGGTCGCGGTGTCGGTGGACGGCAAGTCGTACACGACGGTCGTCAAGGACGGCGGCAAGTGGTCGGTGCGTCTGGGCGACGGGCTGGCTTCGGGTTCGCATGAGGTGAAGGCGACCGCGTCGCTCAAGGCGGCCGGTTCCGACCTGACCACGACGGGTGCGACCGCGAGCAAGCAGTTCACGGTCTGATCGCTTTCGGGTTGTAGCCCCCTCAGTCCGGCCTGCGGCCGGCCAGCTCCCCCTGAAGGGGGCGCGGAGAACGGTCATGCGTTGCACGCATGTCGATCTCCTTGCGCCCCCTTCAGGGGGAGCTGTCGCGCGAAGCGCGACTGAGGGGGTATGCGCGGCTAGGGACGAGGAGGATGATAATGGTGGATGACCTGACCGACGAGTGGGAGGAGATGACGGCGATGGCCTACGACGAGCTGCCCGAGGTGTTCGAGGTCAGCGACCGCCGCGTGCTGCGCGTCATCACGAATCCCATCCGCTACGCGGCGCTGTCGGAGCTATTCGAAAGCCACGAGCCGCTGACCGCTACGCAGATCGCCGACGCGGTGGGCGTCAGCCCCAGCGTGATGAGCTACCATCTGCGCGAACTCGGCAAGGTCGGCATCATCCATCGCGTCCGCGGACTGCGCGACGGACGCGAGGCGCCGTGGATGCCGAGCGCCAAGCAGTACCGCATCGTCGTCAGCAAGGAGCCGAGTCATGAGGCGCGCATGAAACTGATGGACGCCGTGCTCGTCGCGATGCGCGACCGCATCGAACGCATGATCGTCGCGCGTGCCCGGAGCCGCGCCGTGCCGCCGAACGACGCCAGTCCCTACACGATGCTCTCCACCGGCAACCTGGTGCTCACCGAGGAGGAGAGCATCGCCGTGCAACAGGAGGTCCGCGCAATCTGGCGCAAATACGAACAGCTTAGCGACGGGCGCAAGCCGGGACGCTACCCGGTCAACGCCGTCTACGTGTGGTCGTGCCTGCCCGACGCGGCACGTGACGGCGCTACGCGTGACGGCCACGCGCGTGACGGCGGCAGGCGCGGCACCGGTGGACGTGCGGGCGCCTCCCGTACGGCTAGAATCGCCGGTGTGTCGCCGAAAAACGTTGGAAACAAGCCGTTTTGGGGAGTTGTTTAAAAAAGGTTTGCATATTCGTTATCGTTCTGTTATAGTGACGCACTGTCAGTTTCCTTAGCAGGGTTGCTACTCAAGATTTCGAGGCAAGACCTGAGGCGTGAGCCAAACCATAGGAACATGCACCCACAAGGTGCGGGTTCCACGGTCCCAGACTCTTGCCCCAGGTCTTTTTCGTTGTCTGGGCCAATGCCGACCTGACACGTGGGAAGCTGCGACATATGGAATGAAGGAAATGGAGAACACGATGTCGCATCAGGACGATGTCAAGGCGATCATCACCGCCGTCGGTGGTGCCGCCAACGTCAAGTCGTTGACGCACTGCGCCACCCGACTGCGTTTCGAACTCAAGGACGGGGGCAAGGTCGACCAGGCCTCCCTCGACGCCAACAAGGTCGTGCTGGGCGGCGTGCCGCAGTCCGGCGACCGCTACCAGGTCGTCATCGGCGGCCAGGTCGCCTCCGTGTACGACGAGATCATGCACCTGCCGGAGATGGCGGGCCTCGGCGCCGGCACCGTCCCGGACGACGACGGCGACGGCGAGATGTCCAACGCCGAACTCAAGGCCGCGGAACGTAAGAAGGGCATCCGTGGCAAGGTCGCCTGGCTCGACAACTTCTTCGAGTATCTGGCCGACTCCTTCCGCCCGATCCTGGGCGTCCTGCTCGGCGCGTCCATCATCATCGCGCTCGTCAACCTGGCCATCTCCCTCGGCCTCGTCGAGAACGACACCGCCACCACCGGCCTCGTGTTCATCCAGGCCATCTGGAAGGGCGTGTTCTACTTCCTGCCGATCATGATCGCGTACAACGCGTCCAAGAAGCTGAAGGTCGACCCGTGGCTGGGCGGCTCCATCATGGCCATGCTCATGACCCCGCAGTTCATGACCACCCTGCAGGATCCGAAGCAGTGGGGCGACGCCGTCAAGTGCGTCAAGGTGATGGGCAACACGCAGTGCACCACCACCGTGTTCGGTCTGCCGATGCAGATGTCCGACTACTCCGGACAGGTCTTCGTGCCGTTGCTCATGGCCGCCGTGCTCGCCCTCGTCTACCACGGGCTCAAGAAGATCATCCCGGATTCCGTCCAGCTCGTCTTCCTGCCGTTCTTCTCGATGATCATCGTCGGCGCCCTGACCGCCTACATCATCGGACCGCTGGGCGTCTGGGCCGGCAACGGCGTCGGCGTCGGCCTGTCCTGGATGAACTCCCACGCGCCGTTCATCTTCGCCATCGCCATCCCGCTGCTCTACCCGTTCCTCGTGCCGCTGGGTCTGCACTGGCCGCTCAACGCCCTGATGCTCATGAACATCCAGACGCTCGGCTACGACTTCATCCAGGGCCCGATGGGTACGTGGAACTTCGCCTGCTTCGGCGCCACCGCCGGTGTGCTGTTCCTCTCCATCCGTGACCACGACGACCAGATGCGCCAGACCTCCATCGGCGCCCTCGCCGCCGGCCTGCTCGGTGGTGTCTCCGAGCCGTCCCTCTACGGCATCCACCTGCGCTACAAGCTCATCTACTCCCGTATGCTCGTCGGCTGTGGCGTCGGCGGTGTCGTGATCGCCGTCATGGGCTGGCTGTTCCCGTCCTCCGCCGGCGTCCACGGCGTGACCACCACCACGTTCGCCTTCACCTCGCTGCTCACCATCCCGGTGTTCAACCAGATGTGGGTCTACGCCGTGTCCATCGCCGCCGCGTTCATCACCTCGATGGTTCTCATCATCACGCTCGACTACCGCACTCCGGAGCAGAAGGCCGAAGTGAAGGCCCGTGTCGCCGCTGCCGCCAAGGCCAAGGCCGGCAAGGGCAAGGCCGCCGTCGAGGCCGCTCCCGCCGCCGCCCCGGTCGCCGAGACCGCTGTTGAAGAGACCCCGGCCGCCCCGGCCGCCGACGCCGAGCCGACCACCGCCGTGGGTGCCCCGGTCGACGGCCACGTCGTCTCCCTCGACGACGCCGGCGATCCGGTGTTCGCCTCCCGCGCCCTCGGCGAGGGCGTTGGCATCCAGCCGACCGGCTCCGTGGTCAAGGCCCCGGTCTCCGGCGTGCTCCAGACCGTCGCCGAGACCGGCCACGCGTTCGGCCTCAAGACCGATGACGGCGTCGAAGTGCTCGTGCACGTCGGCATCGACACGGTCAAGATGAACGGCGAAGGCTTCGACGTCAAGGTCGCCAAGGGCGATCGCGTCAAGGCCGGCGATCCGCTCGTCGCCGTCGACTTCGACAAGGTCAAGGCGGCCGGCTACAGCACCACCACGCTGATGACGGTCCTCAACACCGCGATGCTCACGTCCGTCACTCCGAAGACGAACGTGGACGTCAAGGCCGGTGACGAGGTCCTCGCCATCGAGAAGTGATCATTCCGACGCGCCGGTTCCGGGCCCTCGGCGGATGATTCCGCCGCGGCCCGGGCCGGCGCGTCGGCTATGCTGAGCCTTATGGACGGATTCCGGCGGCGGCCTTCGGGCCGGGGCCGGTCCGGTCATGGGGTGAAAGGGATGTCATGGAAATACTTCGCGTCTTCAACAACAACGTCGTCCTCGCGAAGGACGGCACGCGCGAGGTGATCCTCACTGGCCGCGGGCTTGGCTTCAAGGCGAAACCCGGCATGACGGTTGACCGCACCAAGGTGGCGCGCGTGTTCGTGCCCGCCGACGGGCGCGACCCCGACCATCTCGCCCAATTGCTCGGCGACATCCCGCCCGAGGTCATCAAACTCGTCTCCGAAGCCATGGACCGAATCGGTCTGGGCGAGGAGGCGGGACAGAATCCCACGCTCGTCATGGCCCTCGCCGACCACGTGTGCGGGGCGCTGCGCCGCGTCAAGAACGGCATCCCGGCCATCGCCTACCCCCTCACCGAAGAGGTGCAGACGCTGTACGAGCGCGAATACACGCAGGGGAAGTCCCTGCTCAAGGCGTTGAACACACGGCTCGGCGGCGTGCTGCCCGAGAACGAGGGCGTCGCGTTCGCGCTGCACCTCGTCAACGCCGGATTCTCGACCGGCGACCTGACCCACACGTATGCGATGACAGGCGTGATCCAGCAGCTGCTCGCCGTCATCGAAAGCACGTACGGCATCACGCTCGACGAACATTCCGTCAACGTGGGCCGATTCATCACGCATCTGCGCTACCTGTTCGTGCGCATCCACCAGCACAGCCAGCTGAAGCGCGAACCCGAGGCGATCGTCGCGTCGATCATGCAGTCCTATCCGAAGGCCGCCGAATGCGCCCGCCGCATCGCCGCGCTCATCGAGCTGCGCCTCGACACCACGCTCACCGAAGACGAAATCGCCTACCTCACCCTCCACGTAGCCCGAGTCAGCGCCGCCTGACGTCCAGTTCGGCCCCCTCTCCTTGCAGGGATGGTGCCTGACGTTCCTTCTGTTCTCCCGCAGGGAGGGTGGCTGTTTTTTCTTCCCTCCCTTTGCAGGGGAGGGTGGCGGCGAAGCCGACGGGTGGGGTAGTCCGATACCCCCTCAGTCCGCCTCATGGCGGCCAGCTCCCCCTGAAGGGGGCGCAGAAGCAATGGACCCTACGCCCGGATCGGCTCCATCGTGCCGGTGGCGGACGGGTCGCCGCCGGTGATCTCCGGCACGCGCACGATCAGCGCGTTCCGGTCGACGGTGAATCGGATGTGCTGCGTGGCGGGCAGCATGTCGCCGTCCACCTGCGCGGGCGTCGGCTTCTCCAGCACGAGTTCCGCGCTCACGCCCTGCACCTGGTCGATCGTCGAATTCGTGGAGAGCGGGTTCTGCTCCGCCTTGCCGGTGATCGTCTGATGCACCACGTCGCCGAACAGGTTCGCCCATCCGATGATGCCGCCCGTCGTGTCGATGATCTCGAAATCGAGCAGGCCATCGTGGAACGAGGCGTTCGGCATCAGCGAGAACACGGGGATCTGGCCGCAGTTGCCGGCCATGAACGTGCGGAACACGAGTCCGCGCGTCGAATGCGTGCTGCCGTCCGCGCTCGTGATCGTCACGTTCGCACGGTATTTCGGCGCGAACAGGTTCTTCACGCCGCCCACGAAATACGCGAGCCAGCTGATGTTCTTCTTCAGTTCCGGATCGGTGTCGTCGATCATCGCCGCATCGAAGCCGACACCCGCGATGATGAGGAACGCGTGCGCGTGATCCTCCTCCGGGTGGTCGAGCAGCGCGAGACGGCCCATGTCCACGCGACGCGACCCGTGCGACGTGGCCACGGTGAGCGCCGCATCGATGTCGTCCACCGGAATGCCCATGTTGCGCGCGAACAGGTTGCCGGTGCCGATCGGCACGATGCCGAGCGCGTGGCCGGTGCCGGACACGGCGGACGCGACCGTGCGCACCGTGCCGTCGCCGCCCACCGCGACGACCACGTCCGCGCCGTGCTCGAGCGCTTCGAGCGCGCACGCGCGGCCGTCCTTGTCGAGCTGCGTGTCGATGAATTCGACCTCGGTGAGCCCCTTCTCCTTGCAGAACCGTTCGATATGCGCGCGGCGGGCGGCCGCCTGCGGCTTCGACGGGTTCACGATGAACGCGTAATGCACCTGGTCGTCATCGCGTGCGACGAGTTTCTCGGCGAGACGGCGGCGCCGATACGCGCGAACGGCGAACGCGACGGCGACGATGACGGCGACGACGCCGAGGACTACTGCGATGATGACTGCGGCTGTGGGCATAACCCTTATTCTGCTCACTCGGCGCTAAGATTCCCGCATCGCCACGGAATAATTGAACGATTCCTGCACGTTGCGGGGTGGGCGGCGCCGATCACGTGGTGCCGGTTCACATGGATGGCATCGGTTGCGTGCCACGGTCGCGTGTCGGCTTACGGCGGTAGGCTGGGCCGCATGCTTGATATTCAATTCATTCGCGAACACGCCGATGTCGTCAAGGAATCCCAGCGCAAGCGCGGCGAGTCCGTCGAACTCGTCGACGAGGTCCTGCGCTCCGACGAGGCGCGCCGTTCCTCCCTCAAGGAATTCGAGGCCGCCCGCGCCCAGCAGAAGGAGATCGGCAAGAAGGTCGCCGCCGCCCCGGCGGACGAGAAGGCCAAGCTGATCGCCGAGACCAAGGCGCTCGCCAACAAGGTCTCCGAGTACAAGGCCGCCGCGGACGCCGCGTCCGAGGAATACACCACCGCGATGTGGAAGCTGTCCAACATCGTCGAGCCGGAGGCGCCGGAAGGCGGCGAGGACGATTACGTCGTCGTCAAGAAGGTCGGCCAGATCCGCGACTTCGCGGCTGAAGGCTTCGAGCCGAAGGACCACCTGACCCTCGGCACCGAGGTCGCCGGCATCGACATGCGCCGCGGCGTCAAGGTCGGCGGCTCCCGCTTCTACTTCCTGCGCGGCCAGGTCGCCCGCATGCAGATCGCGATGCTCACGATGGCCGTCGACCAGGCCGAGGAGCACGGCTTCACGCTCGCCATCACCCCGACGCTCGTGCGCCCCGAAGTGATGCGCGGCACCGGCTTCCTCAACTCCCATGCTGACGAGATCTACCGTCTGCGCGAGCCCGACGACCAGTACCTCGTCGGCACCTCCGAGGTGGCGCTGGCCGGCATGCACGAGAACGAGATCCTCGACCTCGGCAACGGCCCGCTGCGCTACTGCGGCTGGAGCTCCTGCTACCGTCGCGAGGCGGGCGCCGCCGGCAAGGACACCTCCGGCATCATCCGCGTCCACCAGTTCGACAAGGTGGAGATGTTCGTCTACGCGAAGCAGGAGGACTCCTACGCGGAGCACCAGCACCTGCTCGAGATGGAGCAGGAGATGCTCGCCAAGGTCGAGGTGCCGTACCGCATCATCGACACCGCCGCCGGCGACCTCGGCTCCTCCGCCGCCCGCAAGTTCGACTGCGAGGCCTGGGTGCCGACTCAGGGCCGCTACCGCGAGCTCACCTCCACCTCGAACTGCACCGAGTACCAGGCCCGCCGCCTGAACATCCGCGAGCGCACCGAGGACGGCTCCACCCGCCCGGTCTCCACGCTCAACGGCACGCTGGCCACCACCCGCTGGCTCGTCGCGATCCTCGAGAACCACCAGCAGAAGGACGGCTCCATCGAGATTCCGAAGGCCATGCGTCCCTACATGGGCGGCAAGGAAGTCATCGAGCCCACCAAGTGGGAGGCGTGACGCCCTCGCAGGCGTGACGCCCTCGCAGGCGTGACGCCCGCCTAGCCCGCCCCACAATCCCATGGTGCGGCAACACACAATCTCCATAACGTTGGAAAATGGCCGTTTTGGCCTACCGCACCATGGGGATTTCACCGCACCATGGGATTGGTATCGGGTTTCTGTATAATGAATCGTCGTGCATGCGGCCGAAACGGGGTGTGCGCGTATACGGGTAGATGTCTGAGCGGTCTAAAGAGACGGTCTTGAAAACCGTTGAAGGGCAACCTTCCGCGAGTTCGAATCTCGCTCTGCCCGCCGTAACGAAACGGGGTTTCGGGAATGTCCGAAGCCCCGTTTCGCGTATCCGCCGACTTCCCGTCGCCCGTCGCGCTGCGCTTACCTCGCCGCGCCTACCTCGCCTACCGCCTACTTCGCCGGGCAGGCGAGCCGGTACAGCGCCCAGTCCTTGGCGTGCGGGCCGTATGTGGTGAGGTCGAGCCCCGAAACCGGCTTCAACGCCCCCGCCTTCACGTAGGCGTCGATCAGCTTCTCGTCATGGAACTGGTAGAACTGCGCGCGGTACGTGAACATCTGCAGACTTGGCGCCTGCGGGCCCATCGTGAGGAAGTACACGGGTTTGCCGGGCGTCACCGAGCATGGCGAGGCGAGCATCGTCGCCGGGTCGCCGGACGCGAAGTCGAGTTCCACATGCTTGAAGATCGCGCCGTTGAGCGTGTCCTGCGGGTTGTAGACCGGGTACAGCATGTTCGCGTCGAGCAGCGCCGTGCCGTACATCGAACCGTTGAGCGGGTCGGAGATGATGAGCGCGTCGGTGCCGACCTTGTCCACCACGCGGGTGAGCGCGTCGAGCTTGTCGCCGGTCAGCTGCTCGTTCGGGTCGATCTTGTCGAGCCGGGCCGCGTCGGTCAGCGCCGCGCGCATCTCGGTCTTGACCGGGCTGTCCGCCTGGGCGGCGACCATCGCGACGGCCAGCAGCACCGCGCCCGCCGCCGCGACGCCGCGCGTCAGGCGGTTCCGGCGTCGCGTCTTCGCCGCGCCGGAACCGTCCTCGCGCGCGTCGGCGGCCTCGTCGTGCGTACCGGCGTCGGTCGCGGTCGCGGTCGTGTCCGTCGTTTCGGTTTCGGTTCCGGTGTCTGCCGCCGCTCCATCCGACCCGTCGATTGTGGTCGTATCGGCATCCGGCGCGATGATCGCGGCGGCCGCCTTGGTTTCGGCATCGTCCGCGCCGATCCGCGCGTCGAGCCGCGCGGCGGCGAACGCGATGAGCGGGAGGATGACGTAGGGCAGGAACGTCATCGTGCGCACTTCGTTGCGGTACCAGACCGCGGTGACGATGTTCGGAATCGCGCCGGTGAACGTCGCGCTGCATTCGAAGACGAACAGGACGAACAGGAACGACAGGATCAGCGACAACGCGATCTTGCCGGTATGACGGTCGTCGACGACGGCGTGCCCGCGTCCGCGACCGTACCCGCGCCACCAGCGCGCCACCGCGACGCCCGCGACCGCGATCGATCCGATGAGCAGGATCATCATCGCCCAGCCGGCCACGGTCGGGATGTTGAACGAGATCAGCCCGTTCGCCGGGTCGCCGGAGACCATGCCGTCGGTGAACGCGTAGGTGAGCGACGTGCGTAGCGACATGTCCGGCTTGTGCGTGTGGAACCAGCGTTCCGGATGGAAGTACTTGTCCGATTTGATGAACGTGAACGCGTAGACGAAGAACGCGACCGCGCCCACGATGAGCGCCGCGAACACGCCGGCGATCAGCTTCCACGGCATGCGCACGAGCACGAACGGCAGCATGATGAGGATGTACGTGAAAATCAGTTTCGGCTGGGTGGCCGCCACGAGGAATCCGGCCAGCGCGGTCAGGGCGAGCGTGCGCAGCAGCCGCGCGCGAAGCGCCGCCGGCAGCCGCCGCTTCGCGCCCTTGCCCGCGTTGCCCAGGCCGGCGCCGCCCGCGGCAGCCGCCGCCCGTGCCTCGAACACGTCCACCAGCGCGTCCAGCAGATGCAGCGTGGCGAGCAGCAGGAAGGGCAGCAGGTTGCTGCCCAATCCGTAGGCGAGCAGCGGTCCCGCGTACAGCATCTGGTACGGGTTCGTGCCGGACGAGACTGCGAGGATCGGCATGACGAGGTTCAACGCGCATCGCGTGCCGAGCGACGCGTCGCGCAGGAAGTAGCCGCACAGCAGCATCATGCCGAGCGGCCACAGCAGCCCCGCGCCGAGGATCCACACGCAGTTCACCGCGACGACGACCGCCAGGTTCCCGGTGAGTGCGGGGACGCCGAGCGCCCCGCCGACCTTCACGATCAGCGCGGCGAGCGTGTGGAACAGCGGCGGGTAGAAGCCGTCATGCGGCTGCAGCGTGAGCAGCACGCTCGGCCCGTGATGGAGCAGCTTGCGGATGAAGTAGTAGTGCGACGGCGCGTCGATGCCCTGGATCGGCTTGTCCCACACGGCCGTCGGGAACCACGCGAGCACGATGCAGAACGCGGCGACCACGCCCAGCAGTCCCGCCACGGCCGGCGCCCATCGGATGATGCGGTCGCGCCGTTGAATCCGCTGGTGAATCATCGAAATCTGAGCCATGGAAACCAATCCCCGATCGTCGTCGGAACCGTCGTTCAACCGCGCAACAGTCTATCGCAGCAACCGCATCACACGCAGCAGCGGCTGGCGCGTGAACCGGTCCACCATCGTCACCACGAGCACGAACGCCGCCGAGAACGCGACGCCGAACACGATCGCGCCGGCGACGCCCGCGCCGCCGTGCGCGGCGAGCGACGTCATCAGCGCGGTGCAACGGTCGTGCCATAGGCCGTTCATCAGCGATTGCGCGATGTAGAAGCCGAGGATGCCGGACGCGAGGGCGGCCGCGAAACGCACGGCCGGACGCGGCCGCGCCGGACCGTCGCCGTCCGCGCGTCCGGCGTCGCGACGCGCGTCGCCGCCGGTCGCCGCCGTCATCAGCGCGAACCATGCGGCGAGGAACGAGACGAGCGACGTCGATTTGAACGACATCGCCATCAGCAGCCCGCGCACGCCGGTCACGGCGAACGCGACCTCGAGCGCCGCCGTCACGGCGACGACCACGACGAGCGCGCGCCGCCAGAACCGCGGCGACGGCGCGCGGCCCGCACGTACGTCCATGCCGAGGATGCCGGCGAACAGGAACGTCGCCAGATACGTGACGGCGCTCATCAGCTTGCGCCAGTCGGTCAGTCCGCGGCCGCCCTCCGGCGCGACGAACGCGATGTACGCGTTCAGCGCGAACACGGCCACGAGCGCGAGCGCGGCCAGCGCGTGGCGGGTTCGCGCGTCCATGCGCGCGAACAGCCACGCCGCGGCCGGCGCGACGACGACGAACACGAGATACAGCCAGACGAATTCGAGACCCATGCCCCACCATCCCGCGGTGCCGAAGCCGGCGACCGGCGTGAACAGATTGATCACGGCGCACATGGCGACGTAGAACAGCACGGACAGGACGATGATCGCGGCCCGTCGCGCCGTCGCCGCGCACTGGACGCGCAGCGGCTTCGTCGCCGCGGACGGGATGAGATAGAACCCGGAGATCATGTAGAAGATATGGTTGCCGCACGCGCCGAGCAGCGCGGTCATGCCGAGCACCCACATCGCCGCCGGACTCGCCGCGACCGGCTGCAGTTCCGCCGGCAGCCGGTCGATCGGCGTGGACGCGGCGACCACGGTGAACCACGGCTGGAACGTGTGGAACACGGCGATGCCGACGATCGCGGCGACGCGCAGCATCTCCACGCGCATGTTGCGCGCGCGGCGAGGGCGCGGGGATACGGGGGATTGCGCGGTCCCCCGCGTGGTCATCTGGACGGATTCGTCATCGGTCATTCACACGATTCTACGGTCGGCCGCCCACCGGGTCAGCTCGGTGCGGTTCGACAGCTGGAGCTTGCGCAGCACGGCGCTCATATGTGTCTCCACGGTCTTCACGGAGATGAACAGCTCGGCGGCGACCTCCTTGTACGTGTAGCCGCGCGCGATCAGGCGCATCACGTCCTGCTCGCGGCGGGAGAGGCGGTCGAGCTCCTCGTCATGCGGCGGGTAGCCATTCGTGCCGTTCGTGCCGAAGCCCGACCCCGCGGCGTCCATTCCGGCCGCACCGGCACCCGCACCGCCGCCGAACCCGCTGACCTGGCCCGCGCCTTGGAACGCGGACAGCACGAATCCGGCGAGCTTCGGCGAGAACACCGCATACCCCTCATGCACCTGCTTGATCGACGAGATGAGGTCCGCGCCGGTGATCGTCTTGGTCACGTAGCCGCGCGCGCCGGCGCGGATCACCGCGCCCACATCCTGCGGCGCGTCGGACACCGACAGCGCGAGGAACGCCGAGGCGGGGGAGTACGCCTTCGATTTGAGCAGAATCTCCGCGCCTCCGCCGCCCGCGCCGCCCGGCACGTGCACGTCGAGCAGCACCACGTCCGGCTTGGTCCGCGCGATCATCGCGATCGAGCCGTCCACGTCCGCGCCCTGGCCGACGATGTCGAACTCGGTGCGCAGCGTGGCGGTCACGCCCGCGCGGAACATCTCATGGTCGTCGACCACGGCCACGCGGATCCGCGCGCCGCCGCCCGTCGCGTTCGCCTCGCCGCCACCCGTCGTCGCGTCGTCCTGTCCGGTCATCGTTCCTCCTTCTCCGTCGCGTGCGCGCCGCCGGTCGCGCCGTCGCCTCCCGGCGCGGCCGCGACCGGCATGCGCATGCGCACTTCCGTGCCCCACCCGGGCCGCGACACGATCTCCACTGTACCGCCGCGGCGACGCACGCGGCCGACGATCGACTCACGGATGCCGAGACGGTCCGGTGGGATCGCGTCCACGTCGAAACCGTCGCCGTGGTCACGCACGTACACCTCGACCGCCCGCGCGCCCGCCTCGCAGTAGACGGACACCGGCTCGCCGCCGTGCGTGACCGCGTTGACGAGCGCCTGCCGCGTCGCGTCGAGCAGCGCGTCCGTCGCGGCGCTCGGACGCGCGTCGCCGACGGTCACGACGTCGATCGGACGGCCGTGACCGTCCTCCACCTCGGCGGCGATCGCCTTCACACCGGCGCTCACCGAACGATCCGACGTGACGCGCTCCTGGTACAGCCACGCGCGCAGCTCGCGCTCCTGCGCGCGGGCGAGCGTGAACACCATGTCCGGTTCCGCGCTGTGCAGTTGGATGAGGGCGAGCGTCTGCAGCACGCCGTCATGCAGGTGGGCGGTCATGTCGGCGCGCTCCTCCTCACGCTCCTTCATCGCGCGCTCGGCGGTCAGCGTGCGCAGCGTCGCGCCCGCCCACGGCAGGATCGCGAGCACGACGCCGACGAGCATGAGAAAACCGGCGACGATGATGCGGCGGGGGAACGGTGTACCCGAATACATGACGGTCGTCACGTACGCCACATAGGCGAGGAAGATGAGGATAAGACCGGCGACCATCGTCGGGATGCGTCCCTGCTTCGCATCGAACCGCGACCACACGGCGATGAGCCCGCACGCGGCGAGCAGCAGCGGCATGATGAGGTCGGCATGGTCCGTACCGCCCAACGCGACGCTCATCGCGACAAGCGCGAGACCGACGCACGCGACGAGCGTCGGCAGCGGGATGCGGCGGATCGCGGCGGCCACGTTCTCCGTCGAACCATGCATCGCCTCGGCGGCCGATTCGGCGCGCGTGCGGCCGGTTGCCGTGTCGCGGTTGCCGGCGGCGAGCGGTGCGCTCGCGACCGGCGTGGCCTGCGCCTGGGCGGCCGCCGCGGCCGCGGCGAACGGATCGCCCACGGGAACGAACATCCACAGGAACAGGTAGGCGGCGACGCCCGCGCCCCACAGGAACGTGAGCGCGACGAACGCGAGCCGCACCCAGACGACGGGCACGCCCAGATGCAGGGCGACGCCCCGGCAGACGCCGGCGAGCATGCGGCCGCGGGTCGGGCGCATGAGTGGGAGCTTCGCCGGGCGCAGCGGCGGGAGATTCGGTGAGGTCATGCTTCCATTGTGCCCGCTTCGGGGTGCGGAATCAGGATTCCTAGCCGGGGTTCAGGGAAGAATCAGGGGTTTCCCCGACGGCCGTGCAAACGCACGGCTGCTGTAATGGAGGCATGAACGAAAACAACAAGATTCTTCCCAAGGTGTTCGCCTGGTTCCGCGCCTCCGGCGTGGTGCGCGGCGACGACCGCTGGATCGGCGGCGTGTGCAGCGGCATCGCCGCCCGCCTCGGATGGAGCCCGACGCTCGTGCGGGCCCTGATGATCGTCTTCACCTTCCTGTTCGGCTTCGGCATGGCCCTGTACGCGTTCGCGTGGCTGATGCTGCCGGATGCGCGCGACGGGCGCATCCTCGCCGAGGAGCTCGTCGCCGGCAGGTGGGATTGGAACTGTCTGGGCGCGTTCGTGATGCTCGGCATCACCGTGCTCATCGTCGGCACCGGATGGGTGGCGATCGGCGTCGCCGCCGTCGCGCTGTGGGCCATCTGCCAGAGCGGCATGCGCCAGCAGCACGGCTACGGGTACGGCTATCGCAAGGAAGGGCCGAACGGGCCGTACACGCCGGTGCCGCCGCGCGGGTATCCGGGCGGACCTGCGGCCGGTGGCGCGTACCCGGGCGGGCCTGGACCCGCGTATCCGGGAGGATATGCGTACTCCGGCGGTCCCGCGGCTGGTCCCGTCCCCGGTACGGCGAACGGCCAGGTGCCTCCCCAAGGCGCGCCGCACGCCCCCTTTCCGGCGGACTCCGGTAGGCCGGTGAATCCGGGGCCGGTGCCGGCGGGTACCGGTCCGGTCTATGCCGCGCCGGCGATGGCCGCTCCCGTCGCGCCTCCCGCTCCCGTCGCTCCTGCGCCGCGCCGCGTGCGCCGCAAGCCGGCCGGGCCGCTGCTCGTCCTGCTCGTTATGGGATTGTCGCTCGTCTCCGGCGCGGCCGTGATGCTCGCCATGGAGCACGGGTATGCCGACAGCCACACCGGCGAGAGCATCGTCAACGCGGTCACGATGATGACCGTGTGGATCTCCGCCGTGTGCATCGCGATGGGCGTGCTTCTCGTCATCCTCGGTGCTGTGGGGCGCCGCTCCGGCGGACTCATCCCGCTCGCGCTCATCGCCGGATTCGTCGCCTGCTGCATGATCGTCGCGACCGGCGTCGCCGGCTACTCGACCTACGACATCAACAACGTCCGCAACGGCTACACCGAGGTGCGTCTGGGGGCCGGGTCGAGCGCCGGATCCGAGAACGCATATGGGATGGTCGCCGTGCAGGCGCGTCTCGATGAGAACGCCGAGCACGACTACTGGTCCGCCACCAGCGGCCTCAATGCGAACATGAACTACTGGGTCGCCGATTCCAGTCCGCAGAACTTCCACCGGCTCGAACAAGGCGTCCACTTCCAAGGCGTCGACTACGACCTGAGCGTCGCGAACATCGACCTGAGCGAATACGGCAACTGGAACTACGGCGGCGGGCAGGTGAACAAGTACAAAGCCGGATGCCCGGCCGGGCAGATCGACCTGTCCGTGCGCAACGCGCACGTGTACGTGACGCTGCCCGACGGCTGCCCGTACGCGTTCGGCTCCGGCGGATTCGTCTTCATGCAGTCCGATGCGATGGGCGGCTACAGCCAGGTCGTGCGCAACAACGGCGCGACGACGCTGGAGGTCCCGTTCCTCGAGCGCATGGCCGGAGTCCGCGACAACCATGACGACAGCATGATGAACTCGGACGGCTACCAGCCGGACAACTACGACTGGCAGGGCAACGGCAAGACCGACGAAAGCTCGTTCCTCATCAACTTCACCTCCGGCGTCTCCGGCAAGGTGACCGTGCGCTACGCCTCCGAGCCCGTGCTGCCCAGCTACGCCGACTTCGTCAAGCAGATCTCGAAGGGCGACGTCGCCTCGCTCGACCTCACGACCCGCGAACACTACGCCGTGCAGAACGGCACCACGACCGCCTCCAGCGATAACGGTTCCGGTGCGGCCGGCAAGAAGGAGCATTCCGATGACTGACGACAAGACTCTGGACACGACCACGAACATCCGGACGATGGACACGCAGGCCATGCCCGCGGGACAGGCCGCGGATGACAAGGGATTCGACGACTCGCGCAACCACTCCCTGCAGGACATCGTCGACACGCAGGCCATGCCCGCGCCCGACGGCGCCAAACCGGACATCGCCCCGCCCACCGAGCAGGTCCTCGACAAGCCGATCCCCGCCGTCGACCAGACCGCCGACACCGCCGTCCTCGCCGAGACTGAGGCGACGGACGAGATCGCAGCGACGGCTGAGACTGCGGCGACGGCGAAATCCGATGCGACGGCGAAGGACGACTCGGCCGCGAAGGATGACGCCACGCAGCCGGTCTCCACGCCGTTCGTCGACCTCAACACCCCGCTCACCCGCCTGATGGGCGTCTCCGACGACGAGCCGGAACCCGAAACGAAGCCCGGATCGACACCTGAACCGACACCGTCGGATTCCACGGTGCCGTCGGCTCCTACGCAGCCTGCGGCCCCCGCGCAACCCACAGCCGCCGCGCCCGCGACGATCACCCCGACCGGGCCGAGCGTGCCGACCATCCTGTTCGGCGTGATCGGCATCCTTGTCGGCGCGTTCGGAGTGCTGCTCGGCCTGCGGCTGCCCGACGTCACCACTTGGATGGTCGCCATCGACCCGCAGACCTTGACCGCCCTGTTCTTCGGTGGCGTCGGCGTGGTCCTCATCCTCGTCGCCATCATCTGGGCCATCGCCAAAGCCGTAACCGGTCGCAACAAGCAGTAGCGCTGGTTTGGCCCCCTCAGCCGCGCTTCGCGCGCCAGCTCCCCCTCAAGGGGGCGCAAGATAGCGAAACGACCCATGGCGCTCGGCTCCTTGCGCCCCCTTCAGGGGGAGCTGTCAGCCGTAGGCTGACTGAGGGGGTCGCCATCCCACCTATGAAGGCGTGTCCTGCGGGGGAGGGAACTAGAGTGACGCACAGTGAAACCGGTGCAATCCGCGCCGGTGCAACCATGAGGTATCGCGGAGCAGCCAGTAGAGGATCAGAGGAAAGGAGCGGGCGATGGACGCGTGGCGCACGGTGGGTCGGATCGCCGGCGTCGCCGTCGTCCTGATCGTTGTCCTCGCCGCGCTCGGCATGCTGATGATGCCGCAGTGGCGGCCCGAACCCTACACCGACCACATCACGGTCGCATCCGCGGACACATCCATCATCGCGAATCCCTCTTCCATCCCCGCCGACAACGTCACCGCCGCCGCGAACTCGGCCGCACCCAACCCATCTCCGTCATCCTTCCTCGCCGACCACCAGGGCGCCTACCGCACGCGCACACGCGAACTCACCATCCACCTGGACGACGGCGGCAGCGTGCCCGCCATCCTGCGCGAACCGGTCGACGCGCCCGGCAGGCGACCCGCGTGCCTGTTCATCCACGGCTCCGGCACCGGCACGGCCGACGACTTCGGCGACATCGCCAACGCGATGGCCTCCGCCGGCATCGTCACGCTCGTTCCCGCCAAACGCACCGCCGACTACACGCCGCTCCACCGCGACTACCAGCGATTCGCGCGCGACTACATGACCGCGCTCGACCTGCTCGAACTCATCCCCGGCGTCGACGCCGCGAAAACCGGACTGTACGCCGAATCCGAAGGCACGTGGATCTCCATGCTCATGACGTCGCAACGCCGCGACATCGCCTTCAGCATCCTCGCCTCCGCGCCCGTCTACAAAGGCCGCGAACAGATGGCGATGGCCGTGAGCGCCTACGCGCGGCAGGCCGGCGCGCCACAGCCGATCGTCAAGGACGTCGCCAAACTCCTCTCCCTCGACTTCGCGCCGTTTGACCTGCGCTACGCCGACTTCGACGCCGACACGGTGCGCGGCTCGCTCACCATGCCCGTGCTCGTCGACTACGGCGTCTACGACACCGCCATGCCGATTGAACAGGGCGCGCGCACCATCATCCACGACGCCGCGCGCCACGGCAACCGCAACGTGACCGTCCGCTACTACGCCGCCAACCATCAGATGCGCGCCGGCCGAGGCCTCTTCACCGCCGGCCTCCCGCTCGCCGACGGCTATACACGCGACCTCGCCGACTGGGTGAACGGCGTCGCGGCGGGGGTGCCGGCCGACGGCTGGACCACGCCGCGGATCGCCGGCGCGACGCCGCACCAGCAGTACGTCGCGCCGCGCGACACATCGTCCGGCATCATCGGCTCGCTCGGCGTGCTCGTCGCGCTTACCGCCGCCTCGGTGCTCTGCTTCGCAGCCGTCATCGTCATGACGATCGGCTTCGGCTGCTTCGAGATCGCGCGTCGCCGCCGGCTCGCCGCACTGCGCGCGCAAGGCGCGGCGAACGTGGCCGGCGGCCTGCGAGGCAGGTTCCCCGCAATCGGACGGCGACGGGCGAACGAATCGCGCACGCGTGACGGACGTGACGGACGGGACGGGCGCGGGAGCCGGGACGGCCGTGGGACGGACGCCGCACGGCCGTGGCCCGGCACGAGCCGCGCGTACGTGCGCAACGTCGGGTACTCGCGCGCATTGCGGCGGATCCTCGGCTGGGGAATCGCCGCGACGACGCTGACGCTCGTCGCGCTCGCCGCATACCTCTCCTACGTGGGCATGAGCGCGCTGACCGTGAACCGCGACCCGACGCTCATGGCGGCCGGATTCATCGCGCTGCGGGTCGGCGGCGTGACCTGCGCCGTGATGTGCGCATGGCTCATCGTGCGGCTGTGGGACGCGTGGCGCGTCCGCCGCGCCTACCTCGCGCACGGCCTCTACCCGACGGCAGGACTCCACTCCACGTGGCTCGTCGGCCGCTGGCACTGGCTCGCCGCGTTCCTCGCGCTCGCCGGCATGCTGCTCGCATTGGTCGTCATGGCGTTCTGGGGGCTGTTCACCCCGTGACGCCGGCGGGGCGTCCTTCGGTGCCTCTCGCGTCGCCCCGATTCGGGACGGCTGGCTTGTCTTTGGGGCCGATTGGACGGGATGGACCTGTTTGGACGCGTTCAGGCCGGCTCGGATGCGGCTATCTTCATCGAGAGGGGTACATCTCGCTCCGTCACGAAGGGCAACTGGCTTGAGAGGGGTACCGAGTGTGGTTGTTACGGGGTATTCGTGGCGGAACGACGTTGGTTATTGCCCGGATACGCCATTCGAGATACCCCTCGTAACGCGGATAGGTGTCTGCGGTAGGACGCGTGTACCCCCTGCAACGCAGATAGACCTTTGCGAGGTGATGCCTGGACGCACTGCCGCGCGCTCGCGATGGGTCGGGGCCAGCTGGCTCGCGGTGGGTGATTCATGCCGAGGCCTGCGCGGCCTCCGCCTCGTCGAGGCCCGAGAATCCGCCGAGCCGCACGGTGTGCAGCAGCGTCTCCTCGGTGATGTTCGCGATATGTTCGCCGCCGTCCGCCGCACTGGCCCCCTCTGACGAGGGGGCTGTCGGCGAAGCCGACTGGGGGAGAGACCCCGCCAGGGGCCAGTCACGGCCGCTGTCCGCCGCGCGACCCGCGATCATCGCCTCGTACAGCGCGAACGTGCGGTCCGAATATGTGCCGAGCTCGCCGCGCAGATACGTCTCGAACGAAGTCGCCATGGGCGTGTCCTCGCTGGTGGTGAGCACGCGCATCGCCTCGCCGAGCCTCGGGTAGCGTGCGCGGAAGTCGCGCGCCCACGCGACCTGCGTCGCGATGACGCGCTCCTGCCGCGCGACGCGTCTCTCGGACAGTCGTGGAATGTACGGTTCGATGTTGCGCGCATATTCGTCCGGTGCGGTCGAGGCCATCATGCGCCCGTATTTCTCGGTGACGAGATTGCGTCCGATGCGGTCCGCCTCGGCGAGGTCGTCCGCATAGGATTCGAGCAGCGGCCGGTCCCACGTGAGGAACTGGGCGAGACGCATCTGGTGGAACACCGGCCAGTTGCCCTGGCACGCGGCGCGACCGCCCTCGTTGTTCGTGCGCTGGAACTGGTCCCACTCCAATCGCACGATCCGCTCGCGCAGCACGGTGGTTTCGGTGGTTCCGGTGGATTCGGTGGTGGTTTCGCTGGGTTCGTTCATCGCTGAGGCTCCTCACAGACTATGCAGGCATGCGGCGCTGGATTCGATATGCTCCTCGACGTACGGCCGTTGCCATTCGAGGAAGGTCTCATCCGAGCGGGTGAGCCCGTCGCGTCTGAGCTCCTTGACGATGGACGCCGCCACCTCCTCGACGAGGCGTTCGATGGACTCGGCCGCCGGCGCGGAGCCCTTGCCGCCTTCGCCGAAGCCCGCGCCGCCGTAGCAGGCGGCGGAAGCGAGACGCATCACCGATTCCAGATTGCCGCACACGTCGCCGAGGCGTGCGAACATGCCGCCGGACAGCTTGCGCAGCGCGGCGAACCGCCACTTGTAGTACGGCAGGTAGCCGGCGACCATCGGCTTGTTGACGAGGAACACGAGCGAGGCGGCCGCATCCACGAACTCGGCGATCGCGAGCCAGGCGGCCGCGCCGTCGCCGCGCTTCAGACTGCGCGGCAGATTGTATTGCCCCGCCTGCGCGATCATGCCGAGCCGCTTGGAAATCAGCGCGAGACGCACGTCCTCCGGCATGTCCTTGAACCCCTGACGTGCCTGCGAGAACGCGCCGAGCGGGTCGGCGAACACCTGGCCGTTCGTCGCGGCGGCGAGCGTCGCCTCGTCGAGCATCAGCCACTCGTGCGGCGCATCGGCCGCCGGGGCCTCGCGGTATCCGGTGATCGACTCGAAGAAATCGCCGATGCGGAACACGCCGTCACGCCGGAACTCGCCCTGCGCGCGCGGCGTGAGCGGCGAGGATTCGGCCAGATTGGCCGTCGCGTCGGCGGTGGTGGCATCGTCGGTGGTGGTGTCGCCCGTGTCCGTCGGCTCGTCCGCGGCGGCGGACGGACGCACGTAGCCACGGAAGTCGCGGGGGAGCGCATCGTAGTCGGCCTGCAATCGTGCACCGATCGCCGCATAGTCGTCGTCGGTGAGCCACAGGCAGAAGCGCGGGCCGAAATCGTGATCGTGCGAATATGCGTCGTCAAAGCCGTAACATTCCGATCCGTGCCCGACGAGACCGGCGGCGATGCGGTCCGCATACTCCGGGTATTTCGCCCGCACCATCGGACGCCCGATCTCCTCCCAGTACGCTTTCGCGAGTTTGAGGCCGGAGATGGGTGATTGCGACTCAGTATGTGGTGTGGTCGATGTTGCGGTTTGCGCCGTGATTGGCGTTGCGGTCGGCGTTGCGGTGGCTGCGTGGTCTCTTCCCCAGTCGCCTCCGGCGACAGCCCCCTCGTCAGAGAACGCCACATCCCCGCTCCCGCCGGCGGGAGACAGAGGAGAGGCTCCGTCTTGTTCCGCCTTGGCCCCCTCTGACGAGGGGGCTCCCAGCGTAGCCGGGTGGGGGAGAGACTCCGCCCCCGCCTTCGCCGCGGCCTCGTTGAGGTTCGCTTCGGTGATCCGGTAGTAGTCCGTGTCCGTGCCGTAGCATTCCGCGATCACGGCGAGCGCGTGACGGTAGTACGCGACCGCGTCCGCATACCGTTCCTGCGCGTAGCGCACCTGCGCGAGTCCGGCCAGCGCGGACGCGTAGTGCGCCGAATGTTCGAGATGCCCGGCCGCGTAGATCTCCAGCGCCTTCGACGCGTGCCGGTCCGCCTCCTCCAGTTTGCGCTCCTCCAGCAGCACGAGCGCGAGGTTCGTGTGCGACGAAGCCACGTCGATGTCCGCGTCCGGGTTCACGCTCGACGATTCGATGATGCGCAGCGCCTCGCGTAGTTCGGCTTCCGCCTTGTCGATGCGTCCGGTCTCGCTGTACAGCATCGACAGATTGTTGTGCAACGCGGCGAGCCGTCGGTCCGTCGGATCATAGTTGCGTTCCGCGCACGCCAGCGCCTGCCGGTACAGGTCCTCCGACTGGTCGTAATGTTTCGCGGCGCGCATCGCGGTCGCGCAGTTGATGAGCGTCGTCGCCCACGCTTCGGTGCCTTCGAGCCCCATGTGCAGGGCGAGCTCGATGGCCCGCTGCACAATCCACTGGTTCTCCTCGTGCCGGCCCTGCGACCGGTAGAAGCCCATCGTCTCGTTGAGCACGGTGAGCAGTCCCGCCTCGTCGCCCGCGTTCTCCGCGTCGATTGCCGCCTGCTCGAGGTATGGTCCGGCCTTCTCCGCCGCGTCGTGCGCCGCGAAGATCGCGTCCAGTCCCTTGAGGAACTCGTTCACGTCGAATGAACGGCCGGCGGTGTCCTCGTTGCGCGCGTCATCGGATGCGTTGCCGCCTTCGTTCTGCGTGCTCTGTGTGCTCTGCGTGTTGTCCTGCGATGCGTCGAAATCGTGCGCGTGCTTCGCCGTCATCTGCTCCAGCGCCGCCTCCAGATCCGTGTTCATCGCGGCATTGTCTGCAAACGATTCCATCCCGTCGATCGCGTCGCCGTCCACTGCATCATCGGCCATCGATTTGTTCCCTCCATCGCGAATGTCGTCCATCACTGACTTCCAGCGTACTGTGACCGTTCCCGCCGCACGCTGTGAGTGTCGTTACACCGGGCGATTCCGGGCGGTCTTGCCATCCTACGGCGATACCGTTGCCGTCTTGCCGTGATGCGCCGCCGTGGTGTCCCGTTGTCGGGAAACAAGGCCATTGCTCCGGAATCGGGGACGCTGGTGGCGGCTCAGCGTCCCGTCGTCGGGAACACGCGGCTGTTTTCCGACAATGGGACACCGAAACGGGAAGAGCCCCGCATCTGCGGGGCTCTCCGGGAGATCGTGGTCCGGGCCTTGGAAGGTCCCGGCCAGCGGATTCGATTTCCGATTCAGTTTCGATGGAAACCGAATCACCGAAACCAGTATCAGCGCTGCTGGCGGCGACGCGCGGCGACGGTCACGCCGCCGGCAGCGGCCAGCAGCATGACCACCGCGACGATGCCCGCCACGGACGCGCCGGTGTTGGACAGGCCATTGCCCTTGGCGGTGTTGCCCTTGGCGGCGCCGTTCGCGCCGGTGCCGCCGTTGCCCTTGCCGGGCGTCGGGTTCTGCGGCGTATTGTCGCCTTGGCCGCCCTGGCCGCCCTGGCCACCGGGCTGGCCGCCTTGGCCACCGTTGGCGTGCGCCTTCTTGGCGGCGTCGATCTCGTCCTGCGTGTAGAGCAGCTGCGGGTTCACCGAAGCGACCGCGGTGCCGAACTTCGCCTGCTCATCGGCGGTCAGCGTCTTCGTCACCGTGAACTCGGAGGGCTTAGCCGAGCCGAGCTCGTTGACGCCGAAGTCCACGCCGTTGACGTACAGGCCGAGCGCGAGCGGCTTCGGTCCGTGCGCGTACACCGGCAGGTCGAACGTGAGCGTCGCCTTGCCGCCCTCGAGCGACGAGGCCGTCAGCTCAACGCCGGCGGGCGATTCGTCGCCCTTGACGCCCGGGTGCGCGCCCAGGTAGTCGATGAGCCCCTGCACGTCGACCGTGCCGGTCAGGCGAGGCGCGCCCTGCGCGGTGAATCCGGTGAACCCGTCGCCGCCGGAAAGCAGGAACGAGTTGGCGGCCACGGTGACCGTGTCGTCGTCCTTGATCTGCTTGCCGTCGACGAACACGTCGGTGACGGTCGCGACCGGCGCCTTGGTGTTCGCGTCGGGCGCGAGCGTGTAGACGAACGTCACGTTCGACGAGATGCCGAGACGCGTCACGCTGGACTTGCCGTCCTTGATCTGCCACTGCTGGGCGAGCACCGTCTTGAGCTGTTTGCCGGTCAGGTCGACCACGCTGTTGTCGTTGCCGAACGGGAGCATGCTGTACGCCTCCTTGACGGTGATCTGCTTGTTGCCGTCAAGATCGAGGTTGTCGGTGCGCAGGCCGCCCGGGTTGATGAAGCCGATGGTCGCGTTCTTGCCGACCTCCGTCTTCTTCGCGGATTCGAGCGCCGCATCCGCGTTCAGCGTGCCGAGCTGGGTCTCGGCCGACCAGTCGCCCTTCGCGAAGTCCGCAGACTTGTCGATGGTGCCGATGACCTGCTCGCCGGCCGCGGCGGAATCCGCCTGGGCCTGCTTGTAGACCTTCGCGGCCGGACCGTTGTCGTCGCCCTCGAAGCCCTTGGACGGCGCGGTGCCGTCCTTGTTCGTCACGTACGTGACGGCGTACTGCGAGGCGTTCTGCACGGTGACCTTCGAATCCTTGCCGGAGCCGTCGATGTAGAGGTCCTGCGCGGCCGCGTCACGGCCGTAGCTGCCGGCCTCGATGATCGGCGCGCCGGACTTCGTGGTGGCGCCGGACTCGTTGCGATGGCTGTGGCCCGCGTAGACGAGGTCGACGTTCGCGTCGAACCCGTCGCCGTCGGAGGCGAGCGTGTCGCCGTCCTCGTGGACGAGCGCCACGACCGCGTCCGCCTCGCCGTTGGACTGGTTGCCGTCGGACAGCTGGTCGGCGACCTTGTTGACCGCCTGGACCGGGTCGGTCACGGTCACGCCCTGCATGACGCTGGGGGAGACCACGTTCTTGAGGTCGGCGGTGATGGCGCCGACGAACGCGACCTTCTTGCCGTTGATCGTCTTGATCGTGTACGGCTTGAGGCGATCGGAGGTGAGCTTGCCGCCGGAGATGTTCGCGGCCACCCAGTCGACGCCGTACTGCGGGTCGGCGATGCGGTCGTTGAAGTCGCCCGTGCCCTTGTCGAGCTCGTGGTTGCCCAGCGCGCTCACGCTCAGACCCCACGCCTTCGCCATCTCAAGGGTCGGCTTGTCCTGGAAGTAGGAGGATTCGAACGGGGAGGCGCCCACGAGGTCGCCGCTGGAGACGAACACGCTGTTGCCCGGGTTGTGGTCGACGGCGAGCTTCTTGTACGCCGCCTCGATCCACTGGCCGGTCTCGATGTGGCCGTGGAAGTCGGTGATGTCGAACACGGTCACCTGCTTGGCGTCCTTGCCCGGCTGGTCGGGCTTGTCGGAACCGGAGCCGCCGTCGCCGTCGGAATCCGGGTGGCCGCCGTTGTCGGCGTACTGTTCGCCGATCACGCTCGGCGCGCTCGCGCCCGGCTCGACCTTGACGACGTCGCCGTTCTCGTTCAGCGTGACCTTCGCGCTCAGTGCGGCGGCCAGGTTGATGCGCTGCCAGCCGTCGGACGTGGAGTCGAGCGGGTAGCCGCCGTCGATCGCGGTCTTCGCGAGGATCGCCTCACGCTGGTCGCGGTGCAGCTTCGGGTACGCGATCTTCAGCAGGTCGGCGGAGCCTTCCGGTGCCTTGAACTCGGTGCCGGCGGTGGTCTTCGCGAAGCCGTAGGTCAGTCGGTTCGTGTAGACACGCAGCGCGGAGGCGCGGTCGGTGACCGGCTCCTTGCTCACCACGTCGACGAACGCGTTCGTGTAGCCGTTCGAGGCGTTCGCGCCGAGGTTGCCGACGCACTCACTCACGGTTGCGTAGTCGGAGTCCTGCTTGGTGGCGTGTCCGTCCGCCACGCACTTGGCGGCGAGATACGACTGCAGCTGGTCGGAGGCCGGCTTCACGTACTTGTCGTAGTAGGTGCTCCAGTAGTAGCCGTTCGCGACCTCGCCGTCGATGCGGCCGCCCATGATGTCGAGCGGGTAGTGCACGCCGAGCACGATGCGGTTGTTGCCCGCCTCGGACGTGCGGGCGAGGATCTCGGGCGCGAGCTGCGGGAACATGCCGGCCAGCGCGACGCCCCACGAGTAGGCGCCGGTCGTGTGGCCGGACGGGAACGAGCCGGATCCGGCGAGGCCGTCGTATTCGGCGGAGTGCGTGTCGCCCTGCGCGTCGGTCCAGTCGGGCACGCGCTTGATGCCGGCGGAGATGTCGGTGATCTCGTTCCTGCCGCCGTCGGTGCGGTCCTCGAACGGACGCGGGTGCTGGAAATGCTTCTTCGCGGTCGAGGTGGAGATCGTGTCGTACTTGAAGATGTCGGACACCTTGTTCAGGCTGCCGTCGGCGAGTCCGTCGGAGAAGTACTTGCCGAGGACCGGGCCGAGCGAGTCGGGCAGCGTCTCGGCGGCGCTCATGTCGGCGTCGACGAGCGCGCGCTGCTGCTGCGGCGTGGCGGTCTTGCCGTCGCCGCCTTCCGCCGCCGCGTTGTTGATCTTCTGGACGAAATCGTCGTCGTGGTCGAGCACGGTCTTGTTCAGGACCTTGCCGCCGGCGTTTTCGGTGGCCGGCTGCCAGTATGCATCGTATTCGCCGAGCAGCTGGACGAGATTCGGCTTGACGGCGGCGCGCGTGGCACCGTCGGAGTAGACGGTCGCGTCGCCGCCGGCTGCGGCGGCGTCGTAGCGGCCTTCGCTGGTGGCCGCGTACTTCGCGGCGTCGAACGCGGCCGTCGCGCCGGCGACGTCGCGCGCGTTCGTCGCGGTCTCGCCCGCGGCGGCGGTCGCGACGCCGACGCCGGACAGCGTCGCCGCGGCGACCATCGCGGCGAACAGTCTCGTCGCGATATGCGTGTTCCTCTTCATTTGCTTCACTATGATGATTCCCTTCGTCATGTCCGTCGGGTTCCGTGTGGTCATGGAGCCCGATTCATCCGGACACGGCCCACGCTACGGCCGCGACATGGCCGGGGTGGGCGACGGGGAAGAACGGGAGGTGAACTTCCGTGAAGTGTGAGCAAGCGCACGCCGCCCACGCGCGGTGCGCGGGCGGCGTGACGTGTGTGAGTGGCGTGCGCGACGGCCGCTCTCACACGTGGACTTCGCGCAGACGGTGGATGGCGTCGGTGTCGGTCTCGTAGCGCCACGAGTAGATGGCGAGCAGGGCGACGCCGAGGATGCCGAGCGGCAGGCCGGCGAGACCGGTGAACCGGTAGTTCATCGCCAACGCGTTGAGCGTCATGCCGCCGACCGCGGAACCGACGGCGTTGCCGAAGTTGAACGCGATCTGCGCGGCGGCGACGGCGATGAGCTCGCCGCCGCCCTGACCGGCTTCGGCCATGAGCAGCAGCTGGGGCGCGTTGACGAAGAACAGGCCGAACGCGATCCAGAAGGTGAGGATGGTGGTCGAGACGTGGTTGCCCGGCACGACGAGCACCATGAGCAGACCGAGGCAGGAGACCGACTGGCCGAGCGCGGCGGTGCCGGCGTGACGCCAGTGGTCGGTGACCCATCCGCCGGCCAGTCCGCCGAGGACCATGCCGAAACCGGCGAGCATCATGAACATCGGGACCAGGGAGGACTGCCAGCCGCCGGACTTCTGCAGCCACGGGGAGACGTAGCTCCACCAGCAGAACACGCCCGCGTTGCCGGTGAAGATGGCCGCGATGATGAACCACGGGCCGGGCTTGGCGAGGAAGCGGAACTGCCCCTTGATGCCGGTGTCCTTGACCGGTGCGACGGCCGGGACCCAGGCGGCCACGAGGACGACCGTCATCGCGGCCCATGCGGCGAGGAAGCCGAACGTGAGACGCCACGAGAGGAATTCGGCCAGCAGCGTGCCGGCTGGCACGCCGAGCATGTTCGCGATGGTCTGTCCGGCCACCATCAGCGAGACGGATTGCGCCTCCTTGCCCTTGTCGGCCAGCGTCTTGGCGACGAATGTGGCGGTGCCGAAGAACGCGCCGTGCGGGAGCCCTGCGATGAAGCGCGTGACGAGCAGCATGGGCGCGTTGACGGCGAACGCGGAGAGCAGGTTGCCGGCGAACGCGATGACCATGAACAGGATGATGAGCCGCTTCGGCGGGGTCTTGCGGCCGACGACGAGCATCAGCGTGCCGAAGCACACGCCGAGCGCGTAGGAGGAGATGTAGTGGCCGGCGGTCGGGATATCCACGTTGGTGGCGGCCGCGGCCTGCGGCAGGATGCCCATCATCACGAATTCGGCGGCGCCGAGGATGAACGACCCGGCTGCCAGCGCGAGCAGACTTCTCTTCATGATTCCCCTTGGTGTACGAATAAGTTTGATAAACACGTTTTCTGAATACGTTTGCATCAAACGTTATACGCAACGCTACTCCTCACCCCATACCGGATTGCGTATTCGGAGCGGCGGGCCTTCGGGGGCAGCGACAGTCAGGGAGGGAACCATGGCCAAAGAGAATAAAAAAGGAACCGCTGATTTCTCAGCGGTTCCTCAGTTGTCGGGCTGGCGGGATTTGAACCCGCGGCCTCTTCGTCCCGAACGAAGCGCGCTACCAAGCTGCGCTACAGCCCGTTTGGCAACGGGTGATATATTACATGTTTGGGCGAGCGATGCAAACGTCGGCGTGTCGCGCCGTTTTCCACGCTTTTCCCTGCGCCCCCTTCGGGGGGGGCTGGCGCGCGGAGTGCGACTGAGGGGTGTTGCGTACGGATTGCCCCGTTCCCATCCCTGCGCCCCCTTCGGGGGGAGCTGGCGCGCGGAGTGCGACTGAGGGGGTGATTCCGTGCGACCCCGTCGCACCCGCCCCATCCATTCATCCCCCTGCTCCCCGCCGTGTATCGCCTTCTCGCTAGACTGTGTGCCTATGTGTGAAACCCAAGAATCCCAAGCGAACGAGGACGAGAACGTCGAGAACGCCGTCCCCCAGATGACCACGGTGGAACGCGCGGAGATGCTGCTCAAGCAGGATGAGACCATCCGCGAGAAGATCAAGGGCGGCGCCACCCTGGACGAGGCCGTCGACCCGTCCAACAAGGAGTTCGGCCCGCTGGCCCACCCCGAGCAGGTGCAGATGCGCGTCGCCAAGCGCGCGATGATGCTCGAGTCCGGCGTCAACCCGTACCCGGTCCACCTCGATGTGACCGACACCATCGAATCCGTGCGCGCCAAGTACGACGGCAAGCTCGAGCCCGGCCAGGAGACCGAGGACATGGTGGGCATCGCCGGCCGCGTCCTGTTCATCCGCAACGCGGGCGGCCTCAACTTCGTGCAGCTTTCCGCCGGCGACGGCACGAAGATCCAGGGCATGATCTCCAAGAAGGAGATCGGCGCCGATTCCCTCAAGCAGTTCAAGCAGCTCGTCGACCTCGGCGACCACCTGTACTTGAAGGGCCGCGTCATCTCCTCGAAGACCGGCGAGCTCTCCGTCTTCGCCACCGAGTGGGCGATCGCCGCCAAGGCGCTCCAGCCGCTGCCCGCCCTCCACAAGGAGCTCAACGAGGACACCCGCACCCGCAAGCCGTACATCGGCATGATTGCGGACGAGAAGATCCGCAACATGGTGCGCAACCGTTCCAAGGCGGTCGCCTCGCTGCGCCACACGTTCGCGAACCACGACTTCATCGAGGTCGAGACCCCGATGCTGCAGACCGTGCACGGCGGCGCCGCGGCCCGCCCGTTCACCACGCACATGAACGCGTTCGACCTGGACCTCTACCTGCGCATCGCGCCGGAACTGTTCCTCAAGCGCTGCCTCGTCGGCGGCATCGACCGCGTGTTCGAGATCAACCGCGACTTCCGCAACGAGGGCGTCGACGCCACGCACGCCCCCGAGTTCACGATGGTCGAGGCCTACCAGGCGTACGGCACGTACAACACGATCGGCCAGCTCGTCAAGGAGCTCGTGCAGAAGACCGCGATGGACGTGTACGGCTCGCACAAGGTGACGCTGCTCGACGGCACCGAATACGACTTCGGCGGCGAATGGCGCACGATCAGCATGTACGACTCCCTGTCCGAGGCGCTCGGCGAGGAGATCGTCCCGAACGGCGGTCCCGAGCATCCGGGCACCTCCGTCGAACATCTCGGCGCCATCGCCGACAAGCTCGGCGTCGAGCGCGACGAGGTCGAGAACCACGGCAAGCTCGTCGAGCACCTGTGGGAGCACTTCTACGAGGACAAGCTCTACGAGCCGACCTTCGTGCGCGATTTCCCGGTCGAGACCTCCCCGCTCGTCAAGGGCCACCGCTCCAAGCCGGGCGTGGTCGAGAAGTGGGACCTCTACGTGCGCGGCTTCGAGCTGGCCACCGGCTACTCCGAGCTCAACGACCCGATCGTGCAGCGCGAGCGTTTCGTCGCCCAGGCGAAGGACGCGCTCGCCGGCGACGAGGAGGCGTGCGACATCGACGAGGACTTCCTCGAGGCGCTCGGCGTCGGCATGCCGCCGGCCGGCGGCATGGGCATGGGCATCGACCGACTGCTCATCGCCCTGACCGGCGCGACGATCCGCGAGACGATCACCTTCCCGCTCGTCAAGCCCCTCGTCGCCTGATAGCATCACTTTCGGCCCCCTCGTCAGAGGGGGCCAATTCATAGATGGGGGGAAACATCATGAATCGGGAATCATCGAACAGCGCGCACGCGTCACTGCGCCTCTGGCTGTCCGGTATCCGTCCGAAGACGCTGCCCGCGTCAATCGCGCCGGTGCTGGTCGGCGCGGCCTGCGCGTGGCAGATGCTCGGTTCGTCCGCCCGCAGCTGCATCTCGACCGACGAGGGCGTCTGGGCCGATATGGAGATGGCCAAAGGCCCGTGCTTCGACCCCTGGTACGCCTACGACGATGCGCTCGTCCGGTTCATCGGCATGATGCTCCTGTGCGCCGGCGTCGCCCTGTTCCTCCAAATCGCCGTCAACTTCGCGAACGACTACTCCGACGGCGTCCGCGGCACGGACGCGTCGCGCGGCGGCAGCGAGGCGGTGAGCGGCAAGCCGCGCCGCCTCGTCGCGTCCGGTCTGGTGCCGCCGAAACGCGTGCTCGCCGCGGCCGGCTGCGCCGCCGCGCTCGCCTGCGTGTGCGGTCTCGCCGTCGCCGTGCTGTCCGGGCAGTACTGGCTGATCGGCGTCGGCGCGTTGTGCGTCATCGCCGGGTGGTTCTATACCGGCGGCCGTCACCCCTACGGGTACGCGGGACTCGGCGAGCCGTTCGTGTTCGTGTTCTTCGGCCTCGTCGCCACGCTCGGCACGCAATTCGCGGTCGCGTGGAGTTTCGACGGTTTCGGCATGCCCGGCACGTGGCGGATCGCGTTCGAGACGCCGCTCACGGTGCCCGGTCCGATGGCCGCCGCCGGCTGGACCGTGGGTGCGATGCTGTGGACCGGCGACTACGGCGTCGACGGGACGGGGATCACCGCCGCCGTCTGCTGCGGCGTCAACGCGATGATGCTGCTCATGGTCAACAATCTGCGTGACATCGACGATGATCTCGTGCACGGCAAACGTACGTTGGCCGTGCGATTGGGTGCGAGGGGCGCGAGGATTCTGCTCGTCGTATGCGCGGCGGGGGAGTGGATCCTGTCGGTGATCCTGTATCTGGGGCCGTGCATCGGCGCCTCCGACTGGGTGTCGTACGTCTCGACCGGGCATATCGGTCGGATGCGCGGGTTGGGATTGCTGTTCCTGACGGTCGTGGCCGTACTGGGGGCGGCGTTCCTCGCCGGCGTGGTGACGAACGTGTTCCGCGGCCGGTACGGCGCCGCGCTGCGGTTCGCCGGCATCAACGCGCTCTGGTTCGCCGTCGCGTTCGCCCTGCTCATGTTCCCCGCCGCCATCGCCCCCGACGAGAGCATCACCGCCGTCACCTGATCGGTGGGCCTTACCCCCTCAGTCCGGCAAAGCCGGACAGCTCCCCCTGAAAGGGGGAGCAGAAAAAGGTCCGCGTTCGCGGGGTCCTCTTTCTTGCGCCCCTTGAGGGGGAGCTGGCGGCCGGAGGCCGACTGAGGGGGTGTCCGCCCGACCATCCGCGCGATTGTTTACCCAAACGTTGCCGAGAAACGTGGGATTATTGTTCGTGTCTGGGCCGATCTGGCGGTAGACTGGCCGTATGTCTTACAAACTGGTACTGCTCCGTCACGGACAGAGCGCATGGAACAAAACCAATCAGTTCACCGGCTGGGTCGACGTCCCGCTGACCGAGCAGGGTGAAGCCGAAGCCAAGCGTGGCGGCGAGCTGCTCAAGGAGAAGAACGTCCTCCCGGACATCGTGTTCACCTCCCTGCTGCGTCGCGCCATCAACACCGCCAACATCGCGCTGGACGCCGCGGATCGCCTGTGGATTCCGGTCGAGCGCAACTGGCGTCTCAACGAGCGTCACTACGGCGCTCTGCAGGGCAAGAACAAGACGGAGATCCGTCAGGAGTACGGCGACGAGAAGTTCATGCTGTGGCGCCGCTCCTACGCGACCCCGCCGCCCGAGATCGATCCGAACGACGAGTACGCGCAGAACCACGATCCGCGCTACACCGGCGATCCGGTTCCGGAAGCCGAGTGCCTGGCCGATGTCGTCAAGCGCGTCGAGCCGTACTTCAAGTCCGCCATCGAGCCTGAGCTCAAGGCCGGCAAGACCGTCCTGATCGCCGCCCACGGCAACTCGCTGCGTGCCATCGTCAAGATGCTCGACAACCTGTCCGAGGAGGAGATCGCCAAGGTCAACATCCCGACCGCCATCCCGCTGCTCTACGAGCTGGATGAGGACTTCAAGCCGATCAAGCCGCGTGGCGAGTACCTGGACCCGGAGGCCGCCGCAGCCGGTGCCGCCGCCGTCGCCGCCCAGGGCCAGAAGTGAGCCCGACGATTCGTCACTGAATCACGGTAATGAGAGGGGACGCTCCGAGAAGGAGCGTCCCCTCTTCGCGTATGGCGATACCCCCTCAGTCGCGCTTCGCGCGCCAGCTCCCCCTGAAAGGGGGCGCATATGACGTGGCCTGCGCCCCCTTTCAGGGGGAGCTGTCCGGCTTCGCCGGACTGAGGGGGTGCCGAACCGGCAATCCGCATATAACAAAACGACGCAAGACCAATCAAGGCCATTGCGCCGTTCCGGGTCCTCCCTAGGGAGGAAATTCGTTATCCGTCCGGACAGCCGGACGGAACCTTACTCGATCGAGCCTTCCTCGTCACGGCTCGGCTCCTTCGACGGATCGAAACCGGAGACGATGAACACGACGCGACGCGCGGCAGAGACCGCGTGGTCGCCGAGGCGCTCGAGGAAGCGGCCGAGCAGCACGACGTCGATGAGCTGCTGACGGCTGATTTCCACGCTTTCGTCAAGCGCGAACTCGAAAGTCTTGTGGTGCAGGGCGTCGAGCTTGTCATCGTTGGCGATGATGCGCTCGGCGGTCTTGGCGTCGCGGTCGGCGAGCATGCTCACCACGTCGTCGGAGGTCTCGTCCAGGAAGTCCTGCATCTGCTGGAACGTCTCCTTCGCGCCTTCCGGCAGCGCGGAGGCGGGGTAGGCGCGGCGCGCGGTCTCGGCCACGTGCTTGGCGAGATCGCCCATGCGCTCGAACGTGGTGGCCAGACGCATCGTGGAGACCACGACGCGCAGATCGGTGGCGACCGGGTTCTGCTTGGCCAGCAGCTTCACGCACTGGTCGACGACGCTCTCCTCGAGGGCGTCCAGCTCGATGTCACCGTCGATCACGGTCTGGGCGGCCTCCACGTCCTGCTTAAGCAGGGCGTCGCCGGCGCCGCGGATGGACTTGCGCACACCCTGCGCCATGCGGTCAAGGTCGTCGGCCACGGCCTTGAGCTCTTCATTAAAGATAACGCGCATTGTCTTCAGCCTTTCATCTTTCTTCGGCCATGGACGGGCGACGGTCAGGCGTAGCCCGTACCTCACGGCAACCTCTCCCATTTTATGCGAGTACTCCCGCTTTCGCGACAACGTAGCGCAATCGCCATCTGCTGTTGGCTGCATGTTCACCACTACGTTCACCGGATATTCAACTACACGGCATGTCGCCGCTTCCGACACGCCCGGTGTGGGAGAATGGAGCGCATGTATGATTCCCCGGTGCCGTCGATCATCGTGTCGTCGGTCTTCGGCGTGATGGGTCTCGCCATCGCGCTCGCCGTCCTGTTGTTCATCATCGACCATGTCGAACCGATCGTGGAGCGTCTGCTGGGAGGTGCGTCGTTCACGGAATGGCTCGGCAACCTCATCGGACGCAAAACGCGCGGTCTGCGCAAACGCCGCGACGCCGCGGACGGTGACGACGATCTCGACGCGTCGACGGAGGCGCTGCTGTCGATCCTGCCGAGCGCGTCGCTGATCGTCGACCGCGACGGCGACGTGGTGCGCGCGAACCCGCAATCGTACCGTCTCGGCATCGTCCAGGACGACAGCATCGTCAACGAGAAGGTGGTGGAGACGGTGCGCGAGGTGTTCGCCACCGGCGGCAGGCGCCGTTTCGACCTGGAGACGGAAACGCCGGAACGGTTCGTCGCGTCGGGCGACGACGACGCGACGAACCGCTCCGGTGCGGGCGTCGCGCCGGGCGCGCGGCCCGGCGTGCGGCGCCCGAACTGGCTGAAGGTGACGGTCGGGCGCGTGGGGGAGCGATACGTCGTCGTCCTCATCGACGACGTGAGCGAGACGGTGCGGTTCGCGCAGATCCGCGACTCGTTCATCATCAACGTGTCCGAGCAGCTGCTGGGACCGACCGAGGCGTTGGCGCGTCTCGCCGACGATCTCGAACACGACGGCGACGATGGGAAGGTCCTCGACCGCGCACGCATCGAGGCGGACGCGCGCGAGGTGCGCACGACCAGCAACCATCTCAACCACATGGTCTCCGACCTGCTGCTGCTCATCAAGGCGCAGGAGCCGATCGTGCCGTCCGCCGCGAACCGTCTCAATGTGATGGACGAGGTGCGTGCGGTGAAGGCGTCGCTCGCGCGTGAAATCGCCGATTTCGGCGTGGACGTGAACGTGGAGGGCGACGATTCGCTCGTCGTCAACGGCGATTCCGGACAGATCCGCACGGCCCTGACCAAGCTCGTCGAGAACGCGATCGAGTATTCGCCGTCAGGCGGGTACGTGGGCGTGTCCGTGGAGGCGGACGAGATGCGCCGCCACGCGGTGATCCGCGTGATCGACCAGGGCAAGGGCATTCCGAAGCGGGAGCAGTCGCGCATCTTCGAACGGTTCTACCGCGGCGCCGACCAGAGCGCGCGCACCGCCGACGGCGTGGGATTGGGATTGTCGATCGTCAAGCATGTGGCGCTCACCCACCACGGCACCGTCGCCGTATGGTCCGCGCCCGGCCAGGGCAGCACGTTCACCCTCACCCTGCCCGTCGCCCGCTGAGACGTTATTGGCCGAGACGCCGGTAGTCCCAGCGGTCGAAATGCTCCCAGATGAGCATGAGCACGCCGACGACGACGCCCGCCGCGCAGATGATCAGCGGCGTGGCGACGTCGAATCCGAGCGCGTCGAGGACGAAGCATGCGATCAACGCCACGGACCACAGGCCGGTGCCGATGAGGAACACGGTGCGCAGATCCACGCGCACCGGCTTGGGTGCCGGCCTGCGCACCGCGGGGTCGAGTATCGGGGCGAATCGCAATTTCACAGCGACCACCTTACCGCACGCCGCCGAGCATGCGCCGCGTGCGGTTCCGCCCCGGGTTCCGCCCCGGTCGCGCGGTTCCGGCCCGATCCGGCTACAGGTGTTCGACAACGTAGTCGATGCATCCGGTGAGCGCGGCGACGTCCGACGGTTCGACCGACGGGAACACGCCGACGCGCAGCTGGTTGCGTCCCAGCTTGCGGTATCCGGACGTGTCGACGATGCCGTTCTCGCGCAGCGCGGCCACGACGTCGGAGGCGGCGATCGCGTCGTCCAGGTCGATGGTGACGACCGAGTGGGAGCGTGCGCCCTCGTCGGAGACGAACGGCTTCGCGTAGTCGGAGCGTTCCGCCCAGGAGTACAGCAGCGACGCGGACTTGGCGCAGCGCGCGGCCGCCCAGTCCATGCCGCCGTTGTCGTTGAGCCAGCGCACCTGGTTCTCCATCATGATGAGCGTGGCGACGGCGGGCGTGTTGAGCGTTTGGTCCTTGCGCGAGTTCTCCAGCGCCTTCGTGAGCGACAGGAACGGCGGCACCCAGCGGCTCGCGCCGGGAAGACTCACGTTCGCCTCGACGCGTGCGGCGCGTTCGACGGCGGCGGGGGAGAGGACCGCGACCCACAGGCCGCCGTCCGAGCCGAACGCCTTCTGCGGGGAGAAGTAGTAGGCGTCGGTCTGGCTGACGTCGACGGGCAGCGCGCCGGCGGCCGACGTGCCGTCGACCAGCGTGATCGCGCCCTGCTCGACGCTGCCTTCGACGCGGCGCACCGGGGCGGCGACGCCGGTGGAGGTCTCGTTGTGCGCCCAGCAGTAGGCGTCCACGTCCTCGGTGGGCTCCGGCAGACGGTACGTGCCCGGCTCTCCCTTATAGATGACCGGATCCTCGAGGAACGGCGCGGCCGCGGCGGAGGCGGCGAATTTCGCGCTGAACGATCCGTACGTGCCGAACGCGGCCTGACGGGTGATGAGCGAGGCGCAGGCGATCTCCCAGAAGCAGCTGGCGCCGCCGTTGCCGAGCGCGATCTCGTAGCCGTCCGGCACGTGGAAGAAGGATTCGAGTCCTTCGCGAATCGAGCCGACGAGCTGGCGCACCGGGGTCTGACGGTGGGAGGTGCCCAGCAGCGTGGTGGCGCCGGCGTCGAGCGCGGCGACCTGTTCGGGGCGGATCTTGCTGGGCCCGGAGCCGAATCGGCCGTCCTCGGGCAGCATGTCGGAGGGGATGTTCACTGTATTGGCCATGCGCACCACCCTAGCCAATCCTTCGGTGCTCAGGTCGCGTGCTCCATATATCGACCGCGCGGCGGCCGATGGGCGGACGCGCGGAAGATGAGGGGGAGGCGAGGGAGGGAAGGACTCGAACCGGTTCGACACCCCTAGGGGATTTGCCTGAGGGTGGGGGTCGTTGTAGGGTGGCGAATTGTGACGGTGAAGGGTGCCGTCTGCAGAGGTGCCCTCCCAACCCACCAAGGAGCTGATACTGTATGAGGCATGCGGCACATAAGGCGGCCGGAACTTCCGCCAAGGGCAACGGATCGAACAGCCTGATGGGCCTGTTCTCCGGTTCCCGCGGCACCCACACGCGTGGCACCGTGATCGCCATGCAGATGGCGGGGAACAACGGCGCCGTGCTCGGTCTCGACGAGGCGGTGGCCGATAAGCTCAACGAACTCGCGCCGATGTCGCGCCGCGCCATCCGCGAGGCGGCCCGTGCGGCCGAACGTCGCAACTTCATCGTCGGCTCCGCGTCCCTCGCGGCCTTGGCCGGCACCGCGGCCACCGCGGTCGCCTTCGCCAGCCCCGCCGACGAAGGCCTGTCCGTCGCCGAGGACGCCGCGACGACCACCACGCAGATTCAGGCGGTCAAGGGCGCGGCCTCCCGTTCCGACGTGCGCACCCCGCTCACCGGCACCGGCGACACGGTCTCCAGCACCGTGGCCGGCAGCGACGCCACGCAGCAGTCCGACGCCGACGCGCAGACCCAGCAGACCTCCAACGAGGGCACCTGGTCGCTCGGCGACGCCAGCACCTCGATCGACCTCAAGCAGATGTCCAAGTCCCTCGCGAACAACGAGAACGTCGCCAAGCTCATGGACGAGGATTCCAACCTGCTGCCCGCCGGCTTCGACCCGAACCACGCCACCGGCGACGTCGGCAACGCCTATGAATTCAGCCAGTGCACCTGGTGGGTGTACGTGCGTCGTCATGAGCTCGGCCTGCCGGTCGGCTCGCACATGGGCAACGGCAACATGTGGGCCAACTCCGCGCGCGCCCTCGGCTACTGGGTCGACAACACGCCGCGCCACGTGGGCGACATCATGGTCTTCCGCGCCGGCCAGGAGGGCACCGACTCCACGTACGGCCACGTCGCCATCGTCGAGAAGATCAACGCCGACGGCTCCATCGTCACGTCCGAGTGCGGCTCCGTGATGAACGGCAAGACCTACTCGAAGACCTACACGAACGTCTCCGACTTCGAGTACATCCACTACTGATACGTCTGACTACTACTGATACGTCTGACCACTGATACGTTCGGTCTCCGATGCATCCGATGCATCGCCGGAGATTCCGCTTACCGATTCGCTTTCCGCTCCCCGGGCACCCCGGGTGCTACCGTAAGGTTCCGATGAAGAATTTGAAGCAAACCGTAATCGCATTCACCGCGGCCGTCGTAGCCTGCGCGACGTTCATCGCCGTCGCTCCGGCCGCCACCGCCGCCGACCAGACCTCCGGTGTGGTCACCTCCGAGCGTTCGTTCCCGAAGACCACGACCGCCCGCAAGAACCTGCTCAAGGAATCCACCTCCACCGATGTGGAGTCCGATTCCAACTGGGGCGGCATCGAGTCCCTGAACGTGCCGCAGACCAAGTCCCAGGCCGAAAAGGACGCCGAGGCCAAGGCCGAAGCCGAGAAGAAGGCCGCCGAAGAGGCCGCCCAGGCCGCGGCCACCGCGCAGGCCCAGTCCCAGGCCGCCAGCCGTTCCGCCAGCCGTGACGCCTCCGTCGACACCTCCAGCCTGCCGACGCCGACCGGCAACGCGCAGGGCGTCATCTCGCTCGCCCTGGCCATCGCCGCCGACGACCGTTACGTCTACGGCGGATGCAACCCGCCGTACAACATGGACTGCTCCTGCTTCGTGCAGTATGTCTTCGCCCAGAACGGCATCTCCCTGCCGCGCACTTCCGGCGCGCAGGCCACCGTCGGCACCCCCGTGGCGAGCCTCGCCGAAGCCCAGCCGGGCGACATCCTCGCCAATGCGAACCACTCCGGCATCTACCTCGGCAACGGCATGATCGTCGACGCCGAGACCTACGCGGACGGCATCCGCACCAACGCCGTCGCCTACGTGTTCGCCGGTGCCAGCTACTCCATCCGCCGAGTCCTGTAATACCGGCACCCGGCGGTTCGGTTACGGATTGCTTCCCGTTCTTGAGACAACGCGCCTCCCCTTTCCGGGGACGGCGCGTTTTCTGTTTTCCGGTCCGTTTCCACGCGACACGAGTGAACTATTTCACGAAGATGAGCCGCGATATGCGTCCATGACGGGGTATTGTGGAACGCACAGGGGGCGATGTCGCCACGGCATGACGGCATCGCGTATAACTCAAGGAGGTCGTCATGATCAACGACAAGGCCATACTCGTCGGCGTTGACGGGTCGAATGCCAGCTACAAGGCCGCTTGGTGGGCGGCGAACTATGCCAAGCATGCGGGACTGACGCTGCAGATCGTCTGCGCGTACTCCCTGCCCAGCTACGCGGCCGTCAGCTTCGACGCCACGTACACCGCGATGGGCGACGACAACGCGGCCCATTCCGACGCGCAGGAGATCCTGTCCAAGGCGAAGGCCATCGCCGACGAGCAGGGCGTCCAGGCGGCCACACTGATCGTGACCGGCGACCCGGCGTCCGTGTTCGTCGAACTGTCGCGCAACTACAACCTGATCGTCATCGGCAACCGCGGCAAGGGCGGCCTCGCCGAGCGTCTGCTCGGCACCACGTCCTCCTCGCTGCCCGCCTACGCGTACTGCCCGATCGTCGTCGTGCCCTACACCGACGACGATGGCAACCTCATGCACCTCAACAACACGATCACCAAGGTGGCGGTCGGCTCCGACGAATCCAAGTGGGGTCTGAAGGCTCTCGACATCGCCGCCTCCTTCGCGCACGCGTGGGGCGCCGAGCTCGACGTCATCTCCGCGGCGGCGCAGGTCAAGGGCGCCGACGACGAGGTGTACGCCTCCTTCATGGACGATCTGGAGACGCGCGTCAAGCCGCTCGAGGAGCAGTACCCGGATTTGAAGATCGAGAAGCGCATCGTGCCCGGCTCCGCCGTGGACGCGCTCACCAAGGCCAGCTACGACCATGACGTCGTCGTCGTGGGCTCCCGCGGACGCGGCGGCTTCACCGGCCTGCTGCTCGGCTCCACCAGCCAGGGCCTGCTGCAGCACTCGGTCGGCCCCGTCTACGTCGTGCCGCGCAAGTACGTGGAGGCCGCCGAAAGCCGCCTCGACACCGTGCCGAGCTCGCCGGCCGAAGTGCCGACGAAGCCGCTCGACGACATCAGCGGCGTCAAGGAGGTCCCGGTCGAGCCGGCCAAGCCTGAGGTCGTCCAGCAGATCGAAAAGACCATCGACCCCGAACACTGATCCGATTGAGGTCGGCCGTAGGCCGTCCGTGATTGCGGCCGGGCTGTCCGCTCCTTCTTTGGCCCCCTCTGACGAGGGGGCTGTCCGCGTAAGCGGACTGGGGGAGAGATACCGGGAACCGTTACGTTCCAGCTATCTCTCCCCCAGTCTCACTGCGTTCGACAGCCCCCTCGTCAGAGGGGGCCGATTGCGTGCGATTGGTTTACTTCTTGATCGTCACTTCCATGCGGACGGGGGTCTCCTGCACGTAGGTGTGCTTGACCGTGCAGCCCTTGTCGATGTGACGGGTGATGCGCTCCTTGAGCTTGGCCGCGTCCTCGTCGCTCAGATCGGAGCCGGTGGCGTCCACGACGACCTGCTCGTCGAAGTTGATGTACGCGTCGTTGTCCGCGTCATAGGTGCCGCCGACGACGATCTTCGCGCCCTTGCCCTCGCCCAGCGTATGCTCGATCGCGAACTGGCTGGACAGCGCCGCGCAGCCCGCCAGCGCGATCTTCATCAGATCGCCCGGCGTGAACTGGCCGCGGTCCTTGCCGAACTTGATGTGCGCGCCGTCTTCGCTGAACGCGTCCCACGAACCGTCCTTGTTGCGTTCCACCCACAGTCGCTTGGCCATGATGACTCCTCGTCTATCCGTGCGGCGCGCCTGTCGCGTCGCGACCATCTCCAATCTAGCCGAAAACCGCCGCCTTCGCCGCAAATCGCCATCCGCCGAAGCGAACCCCCCTCAGCCGGCTTCGCCGCCAGCTCCCCCTAAAGGGGGAGCAAAGAGATGATATGCGCCCTTTCCGGGGAGCAGGAAGACGGCATGCGCCCCCTTCAGGGGGAGCTGGCCGGCCGGAGGCCGGACTGAGGGGGTCACGGGCTGACCGAGGGGGTCACGCTACACTGGTGCCCATGGCTTTGACCCCGGAACAACTCGCTGACATCCGCACCCGCATTCCCGCCCGTCCCGAGACGGACGTGCCCACCCCGTACGAGGATCTCGTGCGCACGATCCTCACCGAGGGCACGCTCAAGTCGGACCGCACCGGCACGGGCACGATCTCCCTGTTCGGTCGCCAGATCCGCTTCGACCTGTCCGACGGCACGTTCCCGCTGCTCACCACGAAGACCGTGTTCTTCAAGGGCCTCGCCTATGAGCTGCTGTGGTTCCTCAAAGGCTCCTCGAACGTGCGCTGGCTGCAGGAGCGCGGCGTGCACATCTGGGACGAGTGGGCGGACGAGAACGGCGACCTCGGTCCGGTCTACGGCGTGCAGTGGCGCAGCTGGCCGGCTCCGACCCCGGACGACCCGAACCGCACGATCGACCAGATCGCCAACGTGATGGACCTCATCAAGCATCACCCGGATTCGCGCCGCATGATCGTCTCCGCGTGGAACCCGGCCGAGGTCGAGCACATGGCGCTGCCGCCCTGCCACGCGCTCTTCCAGTTCTACGTGGCCGACGGCAAGCTCAGCTGCCAGCTCTACCAGCGCAGCTGCGACATGTTCCTCGGCGTGCCGTTCAACATCGCCTCCTACTCGCTGCTCACCCTGATGATGGCGCAACAGGCGGGCCTCGAGCCCGGCGAGTTCGTGTGGACCGGCGGCGACTGCCACGTGTACGACAACCACATCGAGCAGGTCCTCGAACAGCTGTCGCGCGAGCCCTACCCGTACCCGAGAATCGCGATCGACAAGGCGGACTCGATCTTCGACTACGAATACGAGGACTTCCATATCCTCGACTACCGTCACCACCCCACCATCAAGGCGCCCGTCGCCGTCTGACATTACACTTCTGTTCCAGTCCAATCCCACTCAAGGAGTCCGAAATGGAGCATGACAGTAGCCGAAGCGGCTATCACGAACCCGAGCCCGGGGATGCCGGGCTCGACGAGACCGAGGACTGGGGCGACGATTTCCCCAAGACGTTCTCGGTGAACCTCATCTGGGCCGAAGCCCGCGACAAGGAAGGTCGTACGGGGGCCATCGGTCTGGAGGGCGGCATGCCGTGGCATCTCGCCGAGGATATGAAGCATTTCAAGGAGCTCACCGTCTCGCACCCGGTGATCATGGGTCGTCGCACCTGGGAGTCGCTGGACCTGCGCTACAGGCCCCTGCCCAACCGCGACAACATCGTCGTCTCCCATGACCACCAGTACCGCGCACCCGGCGCGACCGTGGTCGACAGTCTGGAGGACGCGCTCGACCTGGCCCGCCAGGAGGCGATCCCGGACGACGGTCTCGACCGTTCCGAGATCTGGGTGATTGGCGGCGCGCAACTGTTCGAGGAGGCGCTGCCGCAGGCGAACAAGGTGTTCGTCACCCTGCTCGATGCGGCCGTGGACGCCGACACGTACGCGCCCGACATCGCCGCGCTCGCGGACGACGACCACGCCGGCTGGCAGGTCGCCGACCGTTCGCCGTGGCTGAAGCCGAAGAAGCCGGAATCCGGTATCGCCCGGTACCGTTTCATCAAGTATGTGCGTTCCCGTTAGCCGAAAGAGAAGTATGACCGACGAGAAGAAGTACACCGTCATGACCGTGTGCACCGGCAACATCTGCCGGTCGCCGATGGGCGAGATCATCCTGCGCCACTATTTCGACGAGCGCGGCCTGTCCGACCGCGTGGACGTCGAGTCCAGCGGCGTCTCCGATGAGGAGTGGAGCCACCCGATCGACCCGCGCGCCGTGCACGTGCTGCGCGAGCGCGGCTATGGCGACGAGATCCCGCGCGACCATTTCGCGCATCGGATCAGCCGTGACGAGATCAACCGCACCGACCTGTTCCTGCCGATGACCGCCTCGCACATGCGCGCCCTGCTGCGCATGCTGCCGCCGGCGAAGCGCGCCGAGGTGCACATGTACCGCAGCTTCGACCCGAATCTGCCGAAGCCGCCGGCCGGCCGTGAAAACGAGATCGACCTGGTCGATCCGTGGTACGGCGGTCCCCACGAGTTCGAGGTCGCCATCGACCAGATCGAGGAAGTCGCCCCCTACATCGTCGACTGGGTGGCCCAGCGCCTCACCGCCGCCGAACACTAACCCCCGTTCCCGCGCATATCCCGCGCGCACTCTCCCATGGTGCGGTAACACACAATCTCCATAACGGCGGAATCAAGCCGTTTTCTGCGACCGCACCATGGGGGTTTTACCGCACCATGGGATGGAGTGCGTGAGTGCGAGGGGTGAGGTGTGGTGATACACCGGTTGACCAAGAGTCGGTTTCCATGCTATCCTGCGATGTTGTATGGTACACAGCTGTACCACTTGACGAGGGAGAGAGCCCGTCAGGTGTCGTAGAAGGATCGACAGGCCAATGAACGGAACACACCAGCAGAATCGTCCCGACGCCGGGCATCACGGTATCGGGCATCACAGTACCGGGCAACATGGCACCGGGCAGCACGCGCAACCGCGCACGGGGCATCGCGTCGCCAACATCGCCGGCATCACCCATCGCATCGTCGCCGGCATCGTCACCCGCGTCACCCGCCGTGCGCGCGCCGCGGTGGCCGGCGTCGCCGCCGCGGCCATCGCGCTCGCGATGATCGCGGCCGGCACGGCGGCCACCGCCACCGCCGACGTGACCAACACCTCGGCCGACGCGACCGTCCGCCCGGTGAGCAACATGGGCTTCGAATCGGGGCTGGACGGCTGGACCGCCAAAGGCGACGTCACGACCGTCACCGGCGGCGCCTCGGAAGGCGACCGGTACGCGGACCTGCCCGCGGGCGCGTCCATCACCCGAACCATCACCGGCATCCCGCAGGGCAGCTACTCGCTCAACCTGAACGTGAAGGGCGCGGCCGGCGGCAATACCGCCAACCTCACCGTCTCCGGCACGGGCGGCCCTGACTCCGTGCTGAAGCTCGACGCCTATCTCAAGACGGGCCAGTGGACCGCCACATCGCACCGCAACGTGCTCGTCTACAACGGGCGGATGACCGTCACCATCACCGCCGGAACGAACTCCCTCGCCGTCGACGGCCTCAACCTCCAACTCGACTCCGACGACGCCAACGCGCTCGCCAACTGGGACTTCGAACAGGGGACGGACGGCTGGACCACCACCGGCGACGTCGCCGTGGACGGCGCCAACGCCGACACCGGATCCAAGGCGCTCCGCCTCGCCGCCGGAGCCGCCGTGGCGCAGACCGTCACGGTCAAGCCGAACACGAAATACGTGCTCACCGCGCGCACCAAGGTCGACCGCCAGGACACGTTCTCCACCGAGACGCACAACAACTGGCGCGGTCAGGACGGTCTGCTCGTCAATCGCGAATCGACCGGCGACCGCATCAACATCGGCGTCAGGGGCGCCGACGGCACGGTGCTGCGGCAGGCGCCGTCCGGCACCACCGGATACTCGCTCGTCAGCGTCGTGTTCACCACCGGCGCGACCGGCGAGATCACCGTATACGCGAACACCGTGCACGACGAGGCCTACACGAAATCCGTCACGCTGCACCGGACCGACGGGACGTATGTGGAGGACCCGTGGACCGGCAACGGCCAGGACCACGCGTGGGTGGACGACGTCGACCTGTTCGAGATGCACGACGCCGGCGTCGCCAAGGGCGCGGACGTCTCGTTCCTGCCGCTCATCGAGGACAACGGCGGCAAGTACTTCGCCAACGGCGTCCAGCAGGATTGCCTGAACATCCTCGCCAACCACGGCGTCAACTCGATCACGAACATGATCTTCGTGCAGGCCGGCAACGACACCTACTATCCGAAGAGCCTGGCCAAGGTCTACCAGAGCTTCGACGACGCGAACGGCGATCCGATGCCCTACCGCATGCCCCGGGGCGGTTACTTCGACAAGGAGCACTCCGCCGAACTCGGCGTGCGCGCCACCGAACTCGGCATGAGCTACCTGCCGAGCTTCCACTACTCGGATTCGTGGATCAGCGCCGCGAAGGCCTACACGCCGCTCGAATGGCTCAACAAGGCGTACGACGGCACGCTTTCGGAATCCGACCTGAGCCACATGAAGGCCATCGTGTATCACTATGTGCACGATTTCATGACCGAACTGGTGGACCGGCACGTGAACCTCGCCGGCGTGAAGACCGGCAACGAGCAGGACGGCGGCCTCATCCGCCCGATCGGCCAGGGCGCCACCAGCGAGGGACACGCGGCCATCGTCGCCGCCTCCTACGACGCGATCAAGGACGTGGCCCCCGGCATCCCCACCTACGTGCACACCAACAACGGCTACGACGTGGACTACGCGTTCACCATGTTCGAAGGATTGTCCGCCAACGGCGCCGAATACGACGGCGAAGCGCACTCCCTGTACGGCGGCCGTTCCAGCGGCAACATCATCAAGTTCGCGAACGCGATGAACGCGAGCGGGAAGCACCGTTGGCGCGACTACGTGAACGTGGAGGCCGGCTACAGCTTCACCCGTTACAAGGCCACGTTCGACCAGCAGACCAGCCAGATGACCCAGGCCGCCTACGCGGGCAGCCCGAACGGCCAGTACAACTGGCTGCTCGACTACATGCAGGCGCCGCTCGACACCCCCGATCCGTACGGGCGCACGCGCGGCTTCTACTACTGGGAGACCGATTGGATCCCCACGCCGGGCGCGGCCAGCACCGAAGGCGGCTCCGCGGACGTCAACCAGCGCATCATGTTCAACAACGGCGACCCGGCCATCAAGGAGATGGGCAGCACCGAGGCCGGCAAGGCCGGCGACATGATGGACTCCATGTACGCGTACCTCATCCGCGGCGTCGCCAAGACGAAGACCGCGGACGTCGTCACGCCGCTGAGCAACGACAACGGCATCGCGGACGGCCGCTACGAGGTCGCCCCCGCCAAACCCACCGCCATCGGATTCGAGGACGCGGACCTCACGCTCACCGCGGGCGGCATGTCCCGGCGGCTCAGGCCGACCGTCCAGCCCACCGACGCCGTGCTGTCCGACAGCGCGATCACGTACACGTCCAGCGATCCGGACGTCGCGACCGTCTCCGCACAGGGCTTCGTGACCGGTGTGAAGGCCGGTACCGCGACGATCACCGCGCGCGTGGATAGCGTGGGCGGCGTGTCCGCCACCGCGCGCGTCACCGTCAAGGCCCCGACGCTTGCCGGTGACGGCGACCTCGCCGTGACCGTCGGCGGCAAGCGGGTGCACGACGGCGACGTCATCGCCGCCAAGGCGCTCGACTCGGTGGACATGACCGCCACGTTGTCCAAGACCGTGAGCGACCAGCATGCCGTGTTCACCTCCTCCGACACCGGCGTCGCCACGTTCTTCGGCGAGACCTGGCAGACCGCCAAAGGCCGCATGGAACAGCGCACCGACGACGGCTCCGTCGTGCAGCTCGACGTGAAGCAGGCCGGCAGGACCGCCGTCACCGTCGCCTCCGCCGATGGCAAGGCGACGCTCACGTTCACCGTGGACGCCACCAAGACGCCCGTCGCCTCGGTCACGCTCGACAGGACCGGCCCGATCACGCTCAGCCACGGCCGTTCCACGCAGCTCACGGCCACCGTGAACCCGAAGGACGCCACCCTGTACAAGGTCACGTGGAGCTCGTCGAATCCGGATGCGGTCAGCGTCGACCAGACAGGCAAGGTCACCGCCGTCGGCCGGGGCGATGCCGTCGTCACCGTCACCTCCGACGACAATCCCGCCGCCTCGGCCAGCGTGACCGTCCACGCCGTTCCCGTGCAGGTGGAGGGCGTCTCGCTCGGCCGCGACAGACTCACCATCCAGAAGGGAAGCACGAAGCGGCTCGACGTGCTCGTCACGCCGTCCGACGCCGACGACAAGTCCGTCACGTGGACGTCCGCGGACCCCGCCGTCGCCGGCGTGGACGCGGACGGCAACGTGACCGGCAACGCGATCGGCGAGACCACCGTCACCGTCACCACGGTGAACGGCGGGTACAGCGCGAGCGTCGCCGTCAAGGTGCAGAAGGACGCGATCGCGGCCACCGGCGTCACGCTCGACCGGCATGAGGTGTGGATCAAGTCCGATACGCTCGGCGCGCAGGGCGGCGACGGCGCGACGGTGCGGCTCAACGCCGCCGTCACGCCCGGCGACGCCACCGAGACCGACGTCGACTGGAGTTCCGGCGACGAATCCGTGGCGACCGTCGACGCGTTCGGCACCGTCACCGCGCTGAAGCCCGGCGTCGCCGTCATCACCGCCGCCACCAAGGACGGACGATTCAGCGACAAGGCGACCGTGTACGTGCCGACCATCTCCGAAAGCTTCGACGGCGTCGACGTCGGCGGCAACGGCGGATTCGGCAAGTACGCCAACTACGCCGGCCAGCTGGGCGCGAAGGTCGTCGAAGGCGATGCGGACGGCGGTTCCGGTTCCGGCGGTTCCGGTTCCGGCCACGTGCTCGAGATCTCCGGCGGCGGCTCCGGCGGCCGCGCCACGGCCAGGACGTTCGCCCCGTCCGTCGCCAACGGCAAGGTCGTGTTCGACGTCGACTGGAATGTGGGTGCGCCCGCCGGCTCCAAAGGCGCGTTCCTCACGCTCGTGGACGGTTCCGACAACCGCTATCTGAGCCTGCAGACCAACGCGGGCGCCGAACTCGTCTACAACACCGGCGGACGGTCGTCCACCAAGGACACGAACAGCGCCCTGACCGGCACCACCGCCGTCGGCGACGGATTCGATCGGAACGACGCATGGTACAACGTGCACGTCGCGCTCGACTTCACCGCACGGAAGATCACGTTCACCATCACGTCCAAAACCGATGTGAAACTCACCGCCACCCACACCGTGCCGTTCGCCGACGGCGTCGACTACGACGGCACTCTCGCCGGCATCCAACTGTGGGGCACCCGCGGCGCGGGCACGCTGAACTGGACCACCCGACTCGACAACCTCGCCGTCTACGCGGCCGAACCCTCCGCCAGCGCGGTCAAGGTCGACGCGACCAGCGTCAGACTCGTCCCCATCAAGGGCACGCTGAGCGCCACGCACCGGATCGCCGCGTCCGTGGAACCCGCCGGCTACAGCCAGGACGTGACCTACACCTCGCTCGACCCGGACACGGTCGCCGTGAACGGTGACGGCGTGATCGCGCCCGTCGCCTACTACGACGATCTCGACGCGATCGTGCCCGCCAAGGGCACGGTGCGCGTCGCCTCGAAGCAATCGCCGAACGTGTACACGGACATCGCCGTGGACATCACCAAGACGCCGGGAGCCTCCGAGTTCTTCACCGTCACCGACGCGACGACGGGCGACGACCTGACCGGCGGCAAGACGACGCTCGACGCCGGCGGCACGCTGCGCCTCGCCGCGCGCAGCACCGGCGGCGACGGCGACGTGCTGCTCAAATCCGTCGCATGGACGTCCAACGCGCCCAAGGTCGCCACGGTGGGCGAGACCAGCGGCGTCGTCACCGCGCTCGCCGGCGGCACCGCCGTCATCCACGTGACCGCCATGCTGTACAACAGCGACACGCCGCTGGAAGCCGACGTGACCGTCACCGTGAACGGCGACGCGCCGGTCGCCGCCGACGCGATCGCCGTGACGAAGACGCCCGCGAAGACCTCCTACGTGATCGGCGACCGACTCGACACGACCGGACTCGAAGTCAGCGAAACGGCGGGCGGCAAGACCGTCGGCACGCTGGACGCGAGCCGGTACGAGCTGAGCGGCTTCGATGCCGACCTGCCTGGAGAGAAGACCGTCACCGTTACCTCCAAGGGCGACGACACGGCCGGCAAGACCGCCACGTTCACCGTGACCGTGAACGATCCGGACCTGCCGAGCGGGGACCTCCTCGCCAACGGCGGCTTCGAAGACGGATTCGACTCCTGGACCGCCACGTGGAACAAGCCGCAGGGCTCGGTCGGCGTCAAGACCCAGAAGAAGGAATCCGACCTGCACGAAGGCAAAAAGAGCCTCAACGCGTGGAACGCCGCCGCCATGGACTTCACCGTGGAACAGCAGGTGACCGGACTGGCCGAAGGCTGGTACGTGTTCTCCGGCTGGCTCACCGGCGACAGCGGCAAGAACGACGACATCCGCCTGTATGCGAAGGACGCGGGCGGTGCCGAGCTCGACGCGGCGGGGGAGAAGCTGCCGGGGGCGGGTTCGGCCGGTGCCGGCGGTTCGGCTGGTGCCGGTGCTGGTGTCGCCGGGTATAAGTGGCTGAATCCGACGCTCAAGCCGGTGCACGTGGGCGCGGACGGCGTCATCACCGTCGGCTTCAGCGTCAAACAGGACGCGGGCGGCTGGGCCGTGCTCGACGACTTCAGCCTCGTGCGCGTCGCCGCCCCGGATTCCGCCGTCACCGGTCTCACGCTGGTCTCCGGTCCGTCCAAGACCGCATACGCCAAAGGCGAGGCGCTCGACACGGACGGTCTTGCCGTGCGCCGCCTCCTCGACGGCGGCACCACCGCGCCGTTGAACGAGACAGATGGCGAACTCGCGTTCACCGGCTACGACGCCTCCGCGCCCGGACGCCAGACCGTCACCGTCTCCATGGCCGTCGGCGGCGACACGGCTCACGTCGTCTCCACGACGTTCGACGTGACCGTCAAGGACGATGCGGAGCCGGAGCCGGATCCGGAGCCCGAACCCACGCCGGATCCGGACAAGCCGGGAAACGGCTCGGATGGAGATGGCGGTGACGGCGGTAACAACGGTGGTTCCGACGGTTCCGGCGGCAATGCCGGTTCCGACGGTTCCGGCGATAGCGGCGATACCGGTGGAAACAACGGCAACGGTTCCAACGGCAATGCCGGTTCCAACGGTTCCGGTGACTCCGCCGGTTCCGGCTCTGGTGCTGGTTCTGGCTCTGGTGCTGGCACCGCGCAGCGTCCGACCGGACAGTCGCCCGCGCAGGCCAACGCCTCCGCCAAGTCGCCGCTCCCGGCGACCGGCGCGGCCGTGGCCAGAGCGCTCGCGGTGACCATCCTCGCGCTCGCCGTCTGCGGCGTCACCCTAGTCCTGCGCCGCCACCACATCCGCCGCTGACACGTGTTGTCGGTTCATTGACGGATTGACCTACCCCTACCTTCCCATTTCCCATGGTGCGGTAACACAAACTCTCCACAACGGCGGAATCAAGCCGTTTTAGGTGACCGCACCATGGGAGTTTTACCGCACCATGGGATGTGTGAGGGGCGCAGGGGAGTGTGGCGCAGTCGTTGGCGCGCAGTATTGCTTTCTCACCGCAGGCGGCGGCCGGCGCACCAGGTGTGGCGGACGGTCCAGTCCGTCGCGTCGATCAGGTTGAAATCGGCGGCGTAGCCGGGGGAGAGCAGGCCGAGCGGCGCGCCGGTGACGGGATTGGGCCGGTCGAAGCCGAACGCGCGCGCCGGGGTGAGCGTGGCGGCCTCGACGGCGTCGACCGGACCGAACCCGAGCGCAACGATCGCGCGCCGGACGGCGGCTTCCATCGTGAGCGTGGAGCCGGCGATCGCGCCGCCGTCGGCGAGGCGCGCTCGGCCGGCGACCACGCTCACGTCGAGGCCGCCGAGACGGTACGCGCCGTCCGGGCAGCCGGTGGCGGCCATCGCGTCGGTGACGAGCGCGATCCGGTGCGGTGCGAGTGTGAAACCGAGCCGGACCATCGGATCGTCCACGTGGAAGCCGTCATCGATGAGTTCGATGATGACGCGCGGGTTCTCGATCGCGGCCGGAATCGGACCGGGATCGCGGTGATGCAGGCCGTTCATCGCGTTGAACATATGCGTCATGATGCCGGCGCCCGCGGCGAAGGCGGCTTTGGCGGTGTGATAGTCGGCGTCGGTGTGGCCGATTGCGGGGACGACGCCAGCGGCGTGCAGCTTGCCGATGGCGTCGAGGGCGTGCGGGAGTTCCGGGGCAATGGTGATCTGGCGGATGCATCCGGGGTGATTCGCGGCGGAGGAGGCGGGTGCGCTGGGGCTGGTGGTGCTGGGGTCGGCGGCGTCGGTACTGGCGGTACTGGCGGTGCCGTGGTCGCCGCCCGACGCGGCGAGCAGTTCGTTAATGAGTTCCGGAGATGGATGCCGCAGGTGCTCCAGCGCGTGCGCGCCCTTGCGTTCCGGCGCGAGGAACGGGCCTTCCAGATGGCAGCCGAGGATGTCCGGTCGCCCGGAATCCATTGTGGTGCGCACGATACGGATGTTGCGTAGGATCACGTTCATCGGATTGGTGACGAGCGACAGGACCTGACGCGTCGTGCCGTGCATCGCGTGGCCGGCGCGCGCCGTGTCGATGCCGTCCGGCCCGTCGTCGAACGACGCTCCCCACGCGCCATGGGAGTGGATATCCACGAATCCGGGCGTGAGGATCAGCCCGTCCGCGTCGATGATCGCGTCCGGCTCGGGGGAGTCCGGGGCGATGCCGACCGCGCGGCAGGCGCGTCGGAACGGTGTGTCTTCGGCGCGGGGGCTGTTGTATTCGCTGGTGTCGGTGTCGGTGTCGGTGCTGATGATGTTGCTGTTGTTCTCGGTGCGGGGAGTGCGGCCCGTACCGTTCTCGGCTGGGTCGCAGTCGTTCGCGTTGTCGTTTGGGCTGCCATCGTTTGAGGGGTCGTCGTCCGAACCGCACGCCACGATCACGCCGCGCGCATCGGCGACCACCCAATAACCGCGCCGCTCGCCACGGGCGTCCACCTTGCGTGCCCCACGAATCGCGACCGGTCGCGGTGCGCCTTTCAATGCCGCCGTCACCCGAGCGACGGTTTCCTGTCTGGTCTCGTCCAGCAAGTCTCCCATGCCCACCCATGATAGAGGTGGCTGTGGTTGCGGTCGTGATGCGGTCAGTGCAATCTCGATCCCTGTCGGTGGATGTTTTCCATGTCGGCAGATGTTCTCGTGTCGGAGGATATCTTCCTTGTCGGCGGATGTCCTCGGCGCAAGAAAACCCGGGAATCCGCCTCGTCGTCCGGGAATCTTTGCACTGGGGCGGTGTCAGTGCAAAGATTCCCGGGCGATTGGGTTCTTTTCCGGGATTCCTTGCGCTGGTGCGGCACCGCGCTGATGAGTGGGATGCGGAGAGGCGACTATTGCCTGATGTATGTAGAACTGTTGCCTGATGTATGTAGAACTAGTTCTTAGTATGCAGAACTGGTCCTTATTGGATAGCTCCGTACTGAGGTTGCAGCCAGTGGCTATAGCGCAGGAGCCGGCCCCCATGATGCACAGGGAATCCGGCTCCTACTTCCATTTCCTCCTCAGAGGTTGGCTTATCTCACACTATAGCGCGTAATCGGGGGGGGGTGTTCCTATGTTTTTGTCAATTCTGTAGGGGGTTGATGTGTCGGGTTTTGGTTGGTTGTCGTGGGCGTGCTTCGCCTCGCCGGTGGCGACCGGTGTGTTCGTCCTTCGTGGTGTTCAGGCGGCGAGGGTCGGTTCCTGGTAGAGGGTGCCGTTCTTGAGCATGCTGTAGATGACGTCGCAGCGGCGTCGGGCGAGGCAGATGACGGCGGCGTTGTGGTGTTTGCCTTGTTCGCGCTTGCGTTTGTAGTAGGCGATGGAGGATGGGTGTTTGGTGGATGCGACGAACGCGGATTGCCATAATGCGTTCTTGAGTCGTTTGTTGCCGCCTCTGGCGGGGCGTTCGCCTTTGATGCTGGTGCCGGACTGGCTGGTGACGGGGGCGATGCCGGCGTACGCGGCGAGGTGGGCCGCGCTTTTGAAGCGGGTGATGTCTCCGCCTATGCCGAGGAGGATGTTGCTCGCGGTCCTGACGCCCACCCCGGGCATCGACGTCAGGACCCGGAGAAGAGGGTGGTCCTCCAGGAGCCTTTCGACCTGCGCGGCGAGGTCGCGCCGCCGGTCCTTGATGGTCTTGATGTCATGGGCGATCGAGGGGATGATGGTCTCGGCCGTGAGCGTGCCGGGCACGGTGAGGGTCTGCCGGCCGATCGCCTCGAACATGTCGTCGATGATGGTCCCGGCGCGCAGCTTGTTGTCCTTGGCCCACGCCCTGACCTGGTCGATGCCGGCCTTTTCCATGCCGGCGGGCCCGCCGTAGTGCTCGAGCAGGGCGAGGGTCGCGTCGCGGGTGATGCGGTCGCCCTTGAGGGCGCGTTCGAACGCGGGGTGGGTCTGCAGGAGCAGGCTCCGCAGGCGGTTGATGTGGCGGGTGGATTCGTGGGCGAGGTCCTCGTCGTGGCCGGCGAGCAGCTTCAGGGCGGCGAGGGTCTCGTCGTCCGGGCCGGCGTCCCTGAGGCTCTCGGGGAGCCTGAGCGCGGCCCACGCGATCACGTGCGCGTCGCGCTGGTCGGTCTTCGCGGTCCCGGGAAGGAGCTGCGCGGTCCGGCGCATCGCCGTTCCGGGCAGGTACGCGGCCGCGACGCCCATGCTCCGGGCCACGGTCAGGAGCAGGGAGCCGATGGTGTTGGGCTGGTCGACGACCAGCAGCACGCGCCCGTGTTCGCAGAGGCGTTCCAGCATCGTGCGGATGGCGTTCTCGTCCTGTTTGAGCGGCTTGTCGTACAGGGTGTTCCCGTCGCGGTCGAGGGCGCACGCGTGGTGCGCGCTCTTGCCGACGTCCAGGCCGACCCACACGTCGATGTCGTCCGGGCTCATCATTGTCCTCCCGTCATGGGGATGTTCCGTCGGCCGCCGTGACTCGGTCGATGGAGTCCGGACGCCCGTGCCGCATCCACATTACGGAGAGACCTGGGCCATGCGCCCCGACGCGTCCATGCGGCCGGCCTGGTTCCTATCAGCGGTCATCGAACGTCCCCGCTCCCGGCGACAACACCCCCCGGATCATCAACGACAGGGCAGGAAAGCCATACCGGAACCGGCGACCCGGCCCCGACCACCGGGACCTACCAAACATGGTAATGGGCATTGGCAAGCGAAAGGGCGCTGAAACATCTGAGTTTCAGCGCCCTTCGTGGCTCTCGCCGCAGGTACCCCCAGAGAGAGTCGAACTCTCGTTGTCAGATTGAAAGTCTGGTGTCCTAACCGTTAGACGATGGGGGCGTGACAACTTGCATAACGATACGCAAGTCATCGGTGCTGTGCAAATCCGGCGTGTCGTCAAGCGTCGTGCGCCGTCGTATCGTGCGCCGTCACGTCGCCCATGTCGCGCCGTCCCGCGTCACACCTTGCGGTAGGTGAAGTCGTGGATCACGCGGCCGGCGGCGAGACCCTTCTTCTCGAAGTTGGTGAGCACGCGTCCGTCGAATCGCTCCGACTCGGTGAAGTCGGCGTGCGGCATGTCGGCCGCGAGGTCGGCGTTGCCCTTGCCCACGTGGCCGGTCGGCAGGCTCACGGTCACGTCACCCGCGTTCTGCCAGCCGTCGAGCCCGTCCATCACCTCGTGCACGTGCAGCGCGTAGTCCTCGATGTCGGTGGCGATGCGCCACACGCCGCCGTCCGCCAGCACGCGGCGCACCTCGCCGGCCAGCTCCGGCTGTACGATGCGGCGCTTGTGGTGCTTCTTCTTCGGCCACGGGTCGGGGAAGAACGTCCAGACCTCGGCGGCCACGCCGTCGGCGGCCGCCTTGAACAGCTCCGGCGCGTTCACCTGTGCCACGCGGATGTTCTTCAGTCCGCGTTTGCCGGCGAGCAGCAGCGTGTGCGCGACGCCGGGATCGTAGACCTCGAGCGCGAGGAAGTTCGTGTCCGGATTCGCCTCGGCGGCCGCGACGATGTTCTCGCCCTGGCCGGAGCCGATCTCGATGACGAGCGGATTCGCATCGCCCCACGTGCCGCGCACGTAGTCCGCGTCGAACGCGAATCCGTCGCGCACGTCGAGCGAGCCCTCGCCGGCGTTGATGTCGAGCAGATAGTCGCCGGCGTAGTTGTCCCACGCGCGCTGGAGTCGCGCGTCGAGGCGGCCGGAGCGGCGCACGAACGAGAGCACGCGGTGCATCGGGTGCGTCGGCGCGGCCGCGGCCTGCGGCGTCGCGGCCGTCGCCTCCGTCGTTCCGTTCACGGCGTCCGTGTCCGTGATGTCGCCGTTGGTGATGTCGCCGTTCGCGGCGTGGTCGTCCGTCATGTGCGTTCCTTCCGATGTCGTCTTGCGTTGTTCCATTATTCACCATGATTCCGTATGATTGGACCGTGCCGATTCGTGGAAACGCGTGTGTTCGTTCGTGTGCCGTGTTATACTCAAATTGTTCGAAAATATAACAAATGTGAGCAGAAGCGAACAGCGGCTCGCGCAGTCGAACCGCACGCCGCAAGGCTCTACAAGGCAATCGAAAGGCCAGATATGACAGTTCTCGTCACTGGTGGGTGCGGCTACATCGGCGCCCATGTCGTCCACGCTCTGCATGAGGCCGGTGAGAAGGTCGTCGTCGTCGACGATCTGAGCTACGGCAAGCCCACCCGCATCGAAGGCTCCCGCCTCTACGGCATGGACATCTCCGCGCCGGGCGCCGGCGAGCGCCTCGCCGAGATCCTCGACGCCGAAGACGTCGAGGCCGTCATCCACTTCGCCGCCCGCAAGCAGGTCGGCGAGTCCGTCGAGAAGCCGCTGTGGTACTACCAGCAGAACATCGGCGGCATGCTCAACGTGCTCACCGGCATGACCAAGTCCAAGAAGGCGAAGAAGCTCGTCTTCTCCTCCTCCGCCGCCACCTACGGCGTCCCGCCGGTCGACGTGGTCCCCGAGGACGTCGTTCCGATGCTCCCGATCAACCCGTACGGCCAGACCAAGCTGTTCGGCGAGTGGATGGCCCGCGCCTGCGAAGGCACCTACGGCATCCGCTTCTGCGCGCTGCGCTACTTCAACGTGGCCGGCTGCGGCCCCGTCGAGCTCGAGGACCCGGCCATCCTCAACCTCATCCCGATGCTGCTCGACCGCCTGAAGAAGGGCAAGGCCCCGCTGATCTTCGGCGACGACTACCCGACCCCGGACGGCACCTGCGTGCGCGACTACATCCACGTCTCCGACCTGGCCGACGCGCACCTCGCCGCCCTCAAGTACCTTGACCGCGACGAGCGCAAGTACGACGCCTTCAACGTCGGCACCGGCGAAGGCACCTCCGTGCGCCAGATCGTCGACGAGCTCAAGAAGGTCACCGGCCTTCCGTTCGAGGAGCACGTCCAGGGCCGTCGCGCCGGCGATCCGCCGCACCTCATCGGCTCCCCGAAGCGCATCAACGAGGAGATGGGCTGGCATGCCAAGTACAACGTGGAGGACATCGTCGAATCCGCGTGGCGTGCATGGCAGGCCAACCCGGAGCACCACATCGATGTCGAGAACTGGAAGCAGACCGACTGAGTCGCATGTGGCCGTATCGCGCCATCGTGTGGGGCGTGTCCGTTCGTCGGGCGCGCCCCACGCGCGTTTCCGGGGCAGTTGCGTGTGTATTCGCCTGTGTGAGCGTCGTGTGCGGGTGGTCGAAATCGTTGCAATATAAGGCGACACGCCGTGATTTGCGCGATGCTTCGTTTCGGGTAATATATTCACTCGTTGCCTCACGGAAACGCGAGAAACAACGGCCGCGTAGCTCAGTTGGTTAGAGCGCCGCCCTGTCACGGCGGAGGTCGCCGGTTCAAGTCCGGTCGTGGTCGCTAGGATGATTAGGAATCCGGTTTCGGGTTCATTGATTATCCAATGGCTCTGTAGCTCAGTTGGTAGAGCGAGCGACTGAAAATCGCTAGGTCAACGGATCGACGCCGTTCGGAGCCACCATGGAAACCCCGCAAGCACTGCTTGCGGGGTTTCGTTTATTCCTGTCTGAGGTTCCAGGGGTAGGCCTGGAATCCCTCTCAGTCGCGCTGCACGCGACAGCTCCCCCTGAAGGGGGAGCAAGGGGTTGGGGATGCGGGGAGCTTGATGACCGACGGGCGCTGCGGCGCGCCTGATTCCACATAGTGACCATATCGCGGTCGCTCGTCCGAAACGTGAACCGCATGGTGGTCGCTTGAACCGCCCCGCGTTTCAATGGTGGGCATGAACGATACGAACAACGACGACGAACATATCGACTTCTATGTGGCCGGGCCGTTCTTCGACCCGGAGCAGGCCCACAGCATGGAGCGTCTCGAACAGGTATTGGAAGACCATGGCAGGACGCTGTTCAAGCCGCGCTTCGCCAGTCAGATCGAGGAGGTCGGGCCGGAAGGCTGCTTCGCCGACGACATCAGGGGCATCGACGCCGCGGACGCCGTCATCGCGAACCTCATGGACGAGGACGCGGGCACGATGTTCGAGATCGGATACGCCTACGCGTCGGGCAAGCCGGTGTACGGCTACCGTGACGAGCTGACGCCGATGGACCGCGTGAACCTGATGGTCGCGCAGGCCGTCAAGGCCGTGTTCAACGGCCCCGAGGATCTGGCGAAATACCTCGAGACCGGAGAACACGAGGAAGTGGACTACATCCAGTTCTGACGGGGTCTCTCCCTCAGTCAGCCTGCGGCTGACAGCTCCCTCGTCAGAGGGAGCCAAGGGGAGGCCGAAGGTCACGCCTTCCACCAGGGGCGCAGCGGGTACCACTTGCCGTCCGGGTGGCCGGCGCGGTCCGGCCGCACGGCGAGGAACTGGTGGATCTGGATGCCGTCGAGCTCGAAGTTGAGCGCGCAGGCCGCCATGTACAGGCCCCACACCTTCGCCCGTTCGAAGCCGACCTGCTTCACCGCGTCCTCCCAATGCTCGGAGAGGTTGCGGTTCCAATGGTGCAGCGTCAGCGCGTAGTGCTGGCGCAGGTTCTCCTGATGCACCACGTTGAACCCGGCGTCGTGGATGCACGATTCGATGAATCCGGGCGCGCCCAAGTCGCCGTCGGGGAAGATGTAGCGGTCGAGGAACTCGTCGGTGCCCGGCTTGCCGTCCGGCTTGTCGTGGCTGATGGTGATCTGATGGTTGAGCAGGCGTCCCATCGGCTTCAGGAGCTTGAACATCTCCTCGAAGTAGCTGCGGTAGTTCTTCACGCCCACATGCTCCATCATGCCGATCGAGCTGATGCCGTCGAAGTCGCGTTCGGGCACCTCGCGGTAGTCCTGCACGCGCACCTCGGCGAGGTCGGACAGGCCTTCGCGCTCGATCCATTCGTTCGCGTACGCCGCCTGCTCCTTGGAGAGCGTGACGCCGAGCGCCTTGATGCCGCGGCGTGCGGCCGCGATGACCATCGAGCCCCAGCCGCAGCCGATGTCGAGCAGACGCTGGCCGGGCTCCAGTCCGAGCTTGTCGAGGATCAGGCGCAGCTTGTTGGCCTGCGCGTCCTCGAGGCTCATGTCCTCGTTCTCGAACACCGCGCAGGTGTACGTCATCGAAGGCCCGAGGAAGTCCGCGTAGAACTCGTTGGACATGTCGTAGTGGAAGCTCACCGTCTTGGAATCGGCCTTCTCGGTGTGGGGGAGCAGCCCCTCTTTGATGCGGGCGAACTTGCTCGGCCCCTCGGTGGCCGGCACCGGCGGCCGCCTGAATCCGTGGCTCAGGATCCCGGCCGTCACGCGCGCCATCGAGACCGGCGTGATCGGCTTGACGTATTTCGCCATCGACACCATCGCGCGCATCGCCGGGTACGGGTCGGCGTAGTCGATGCCCTCCACGTCGAAGTCGCCGAGCACGTACGCGCGCACGACGCCGATCTCGTTCGGGTGTGCGAGCAGCTGGTACATGCAGTTCGGGCTGGCGATGCGCACCTTGAGCGCCGCATCGGCCGCGCCGAAATGCGAACCGTCGAACGCGTCCACCCTCACGGGCGCGTCGTCCCTCAGGAACAGTCCCACCATCTCGCCGACCGTCATCGATTTCCCGTTCGCCATGATTCACCTCCGGTACCGTGGCGGGAGATGGCGTCTCCCGCACGCGCGCTTGCGTCCGCGTGCACGCATAGTCGTGTGTCCGCGCGTCCTCGTGTGTCATTGCCGCACCATTCGAACCCCATGATGCAGCGCCCATGATAGTCCCGTGCGATGTGGCGGAAACGCCGGGGGAATGCATGGTTTCCGACGATGATGCGAAATCGTGCCCGGCAATGGTTGGGAACGCTCCCATCGGCGAGTACACTGGATGTCGTCGGGCGGTGCAGCGATGTACCGACCCACGGTAGTAAGGCAAAGACACAGCTTAAAGGAGAGCCTTATGGTCTATCGCATGATTTTCAACCAGACCGCGTACTTCGGTCGTGGCGCGATCAAGGAGATCCCGACCGTCGCGAAGCAGCACGGCTTCACGAAGGCGTTCATCGTCACCGATCCGGTCCTGCTCGAGACCGGCACCGCCGAGAAGGTCACCAAGGTCCTCGACGAGGCCGGCCTGCCGTACGAGGTGTTCTCCAACGTCAAGCCGAACCCGCCGGTCGAGTGCATCAAGGACGGCGTCGAGAAGTTCGCCGCCTCCGGCGCCGACTTCCTGATCGGCCTGGGCGGTGGTTCCCCGCAGGACACCTGCAAGGGCATCGGCATCATCACCGCCAACCCGGAGTTCTCCGACGTGCTGTCGCTCGAGGGCGTCGCCGACACGAAGAACCCGTCCGTGCCGATCTTCGGCGTGCCGACCACCGCCGGCACCGCCTCCGAGACCACCATCAACTACGTGATCACCGATACGGCCAACAAGCGCAAGTTCGTGGCCGTCGACCCGCACGACATCCCGATCGTCGCGTTCGTCGACCCGGATCTGACCGACTCGATGCCGCGCGGCCTCAAGGTCGCCACCGGTCTCGACGCCCTGACCCACGCGATCGAGGGCTACATCACGCCGGGCGCGTGGTCGCTGTCCGACTGCCTGTCGATGCAGACGATCCGCATGATCGCGAAGAACCTCGCCAAGTCCGCCGACGGCGACGTGCCGGCCGGCGAGCAGATGGCGTACGCCTCGTACATCACCGGCATGGCCTACTCGAACGTCGGCCTCGGCCTGGTGCACGGCATGGCCCACCCGCTGGGCGGCCGCCTCGGCGTCGCGCACGGCGTCGCCAACGGCATCCTGCTGGCGCCGGTCATGGAGTACAACAAGGACTACACGGGCGAGAAGTACCGCGACATCGCCGATGCGTTCGGCATCGAGGACGCCTACACGGGCGACCTCGAGAAGGTGCGCGAGGAGGCCGTGCAGGCCGTCCACAAGCTCACCGTGGATCTGAAGAACCCGACCAAGATCTCCGAGGTCGGCGCCACCGAGGCGGATCTCGCCCCGCTCGCCCACGACGCGTTCAACGACGTGTGCACCCCGGGCAACCCGCGCAAGGCCACCGAAGAGGAGATCCTCGCCATCTACAAGTCCCTGATGTGATGTAGCCATAGCCCCCTCTGACGAGGGGGCTCCCGGCGCAGCCGGGTGGGGGAGAGACAGCGGCCGCAGGCCGCGGGGAAACGGAATCGGCCTTCGGCCGATGCAATGTTCCCGCGGCCTGCGGCCGCTCTGCTTCTCTCCCTCCGTCATCGCTTCGCGATGACACCTCCCTCGTCAGAGGGAGGCAACACGGCTGGCCTCATATCGGCTCGCCTGTCGGCTCGCACATCGTCTGCAAACGCCTCAGGCGTTTGCTTCACGGCGATGCCCCGTCAGAGGGAGGACCGGGACTACTCGTGCTTTTCGTCCCATTCCTCGTCGGTGGGGGTCTCGTCGTAGAGTTCGCGACCCTCCTTCTCGGCGAGCTCCATCTGCTCGTTGATCCACGCGGCTTCGGCCGGGTTGATGTCGGCCGAGTCCAGCACCTTCTGCCACACCGGGTAGAACAGGTGCATCGCCGGGTAGAGCGCGGTGAACAGGATCTCCGGCTTGTGCTTGCGCCAATGCTGCGGATGCGCGTCGAACGTGTTGCGGAACCGCTTCATGTAATTGCGGAACGACGAGAGCGACGTGTCCATGCGGCGCGCGCTCATGCCGGCGATCATGCGCGGCGAGTACACGGTCTTCAGCCCCTTGCCCATCAGGTGCAGGGAGATGTCGATGTCCTCGTGCATCACGTCCGCCTTGTCGCGGCACACCTCGCCGGAGATCGCGCGCCAGGCGGAGGCGCGCAGCGCCATGTTCGAGCCGAACAGCAGCGGCTGGCCGCCGTCCGCCTTGTAGATGCGCCTGCGCAGCGAATTGTCGCCCTTCAATCCGAAATGGCGCGACGGCATGTCGTAGTACATGACCGGTCCGGTCGCGCCCATCGCCTCGGGATCCTCGGTGAAGATGCCGGAGACGACCTCCACCCAGTCGGGCTTGATCATGCAGTCCGCGTCGAAACGGCCGAGCACGTCGCCGGTGGCATGGTCGAGGCCGTAGTCGCGCGTGGGGATGAGCCCCTGTTCGGCGTCCTGATGCATGAGCTTGATCGGCGCCTCGGGATGCTCCTTGATGAACCGTTCGACGATCTCGCAGGTGTTGTCGGTGGAACGGTTGTCCACGACGATGACTTCGTAGGGCATCACGGTCTGCCGGATCGTGTTGAGCAGGCAGTCGGCGATGCGTTCGGCCTCGTTCCAGGCCGGGATGACGATCGAGACGTTCAGCATGAAGCCCAAGGATAATGTCGCGGGCGTACACGGGCGGCGGCCGACGCGGCCATACACGCCGCCCGAAAGCGAACATCGGGTGAACGGTTCCGCCTATCGCACCCGACGCTACAATGGGGAGCCATGAATCAAAGCGTGCGTGACCATACCTCAGACGAGGACGCCGAACAGCGGTGGGATTTCGGCACCCTCTTCCCGTCGAAGGGGGACCCGCGCAAGCCTCCGGAATGGTTCAGCCGCGCGCTGCTCTACGTGGCCATCGCCGTCATCGCGTTCAACTTCTGCTTCCAGTCGTGGGGCAAGATCTCCTATCTCGTGCTCGACATCGTCATCTCGTTCTTCCTGGCGCTCGCCATCGAGCCGATGGTCGTCGCGCTCGTCAAGCACGGGTGGAAGCGCTCCGTCGCCTCGCTGGCCGGCCTGCTCACGGTGGCGCTCGTCATCGGCGTGCTGTTCTCCCTGTTCGGCAGCATGTTCCTCCAGCAGATGATCGCCATGATCTACGGCATCCCGTCCACCTACGAGCAGATCCGCTCGTTCGTCGTCGACCAGTTCTCGGTCGACATCCCGGACATGAACAATCTGGGCGCCGAACTGATGAAATCCGATCTGCTCAAGAGCTTCCAGACCTCGTGGGTGAGCGATTTCGCCGGCACCGCGATCAGCACGGTCGGCGGCCTGTTCTCGTTCCTGCTGCAGCTGCTCACCGTCGTGATGACCACCTACTACATCTCCGCCGCCGGCCCGAAGCTGCGCCGCTCGTTCTGCCAGTGGATGGCCCCCGGCATGCAGAAGCGGTTCCTGCTCGTGTGGACGGTCGCGCAGGACCAGATCTCCTCGTTCCTGTTCTCCCGTTCGATCCTCGCCCTGATCAACGCCACGTGCACGGCGATCTTCCTCGAAGTACTCAACGTGCCCTACTGGCTGCCGCTCGCCCTATTCTGCGGCGTGGTCTCCCAGTTCATCCCGACGGTCGGCACGTACATCGGCGGCGCGCTGCCCGTCCTGTTCGCCTGGGGCAACCGCGGGTGGACGTACGCGGTCGCGGTGCTCGTGTTCATCATCGTGTACCAGCAGATCGAGAACCTGATCCTCTCGCCGGTCATCTCCCGCCGCACGATGGACATCAACGAGGCGGTCGCGTTCCTCGCCGTGCTCGCGTTCGGCTCGCTGTTCGGCGCGCTCGGCGCGTTCCTCGCGCTGCCGGTCACCGCTTCGCTGCAGACCATCTTCCGCGTGTACACGCGCCGGTACGATCTGGTCGATTCGCCGTTGATGAACGATCCGGTGGGACGCAAGTCGAAGGTGGTCGAGGCGTCCGAGGCGTTCAACGAGCACGTGCTGCACCCGATCGGCGAGCATATGCCGCGCGCCGCGAAGGGATCGACGAGCCGCGTGCCGATGAACGACGAGATCCGTCGCCTCCAGGAGCAGATCTACGCGATTCCGCACGACGGCGAAGACGGCGGCGACGGTCACGCGCGCACCGCCGACGAGGACGACTCCGCCACCGTGGCGATTCCGCAGGGCGTGCTGAAACCCGATGAACCCGATACCCCCGACAACCCCCGTGCGAGGTGGCGCTGATGGTCCTGCTCACCGTACTCGATATCCTGCTCGTCATCGTCGGCGGCGCCGGCATGGTCTACCAGGGGGCGTGCATCCTCATCTCCCTGTTCTCCAAGCCGGTCCGCTTCCCGGACGCCCCGATGGACAAACGCTACGCGGTGCTGATCTCCGCGCGCAACGAGTCGAAGGTCATCGGCAACCTCATCGACTGCATCCACGGGCAGACGTACCCGCGCGAGCTCATCGACATCTGGCTCGTCGCCGACAACTGCACCGACGACACGGCCGACGTGGTGCGCGCGATGGGATGCCACGTGGTCGAACGCCACAACGACAAGCTCATCGGCAAGGGCTACGCCCTGACCTACCTGCTCGACCACATGGTCGACGAGGGGCTGTCCGACACGTACGACGCGTACTTCGTGTTCGACGCGGACAACAAGCTCGACAAGCACTACTTCGAGGAGATGAACAAGGCGTTCCAGTCGGGCTTCCGCATCCTCACCTCCTACCGCAACTCGGTGAACCTCAACGACAACTGGGTCTCCTCCGGCTCGGCGCTGTGGTTCATCCGCGAATCGCGATTCCTCAACAACTCGCGCATGCTGTTCGGTTCCAGCTGCCACGTGGGCGGCACCGGATTCATGTTCTCCAAGGAGGTCATGAAGCGCAACAAGGGATGGAAGTTCCACCTGCTCACCGAGGACCTCGAGTTCACGATGGACTCGGTGCTGCACGGCGACCGCGTCGGCTACTGCGGCACCGCCGTCCTCTACGACGAGCAGCCGGTCACGTTCGCGCAGAGCTGGCGTCAGCGCCTGCGCTGGAGCAAGGGCTTCCTGCAGGTGTTCCGGTACTATGGTCCGTCGCTGATCCGCCGCGCGGTGCGTGAACGCGACTTCTCCGCCGTCGACTTCACGCTGCTGCTGTGCCCGTTCACCGTGCTCGGCGTGGCCCGCGTGATCCTCGGCGCGCTGTTCGCCGCGTTCGGGTTCGTCTCGTGGTCGAGTCAGCTGGGCGCGCTCACCGGATGGGTGAACGGCATCGTCCTGTCCGTCCTCGGCATGATGGCGCTCGCCGGCCTGACGATCGTGGCCGAGCGCGGCCAGATCGGCGCGACCAACAAGGAGCTGTTCGCCTACGTGCTCGCGTTCCCGATCTACATACTCTCCTACGTCCCCATCTCCTTCCAGGCCATCTTCTCCAAAGCCCAATGGAAACCGATCCAGCACAAAGGCTGAGCCGTTAAGAAAACAGTCCGGTGGACTGTTTTTAGGCTCAGCCGAGCGGCGGCAGCCGCGAGGTGATGATGAGTCCGGCCGTAGGCCGGTCCATAATTGCTAATAAAAGGTGAGGTATGAACACGAACCCAGTCCGCAAGTCCCATCGCGTCGCCGTGTGCGCGACCTGCGTCGCGCTCACGCTCGCCGCGTGCGTCGGCTACACGGCCGCCGACGTGGCCGACGTCGCGCCGGGCCTGCTCACCTTCGCGCCCGTCGAGACGCGCACGTACCCCGACCCCGCCGCGACCGTCGCCGCCGGCACGGTCGTCGGCGACGTGGCCGTCGGCGCGACGATCGACAAGACGAAGGCCGAGGCGCTCATCAAAACGCTCGGCGAGGCGGACGGTGTCGGTGACGACTATTCAGTCGTGATCGCCGATGCGAAGGGCAACGTGGTCGCCGAGCATGAGGCGACGACGCCGCGCCAGCCGGCGTCGACGACGAAGACTCTCACCGCGTTCGCCGCCGCAAGCACGCTGGAGATGGGGTCGACGCTCGACACCACGACCTACCTCACCCACGGATCCGACGATTCCACCGTCGTGCTCAAGGGCGGCGGCGACATGCTGCTCGGCGCGGGGGAGAGCGACGACACCCACGTCAACGGCCGCGCCGGTCTCGCGACGCTCGCGCGCGAGACCGCGGCCGCGCTGAAGGCGAAGGGCGTGACCTCGGTCGCGCTCGTCGCCGACGACACCCTGTTCGGCGACGACCGCACGCCGGACGGCATCGAGGAGAACAACGACGAGAACCGCTACTACACGCCGATCTCGTCGATGGCGATCGACGGAGGACGCGACTGGAGCGGCCTCAACGAGGAGGACGCCGACGATTTCGAGGAGTATCCGATGCTCTCTCAGGACACGGCGGCGGACGTGGCGGACACGTTCGAGACGCTCCTCGCCGGCGACGGCATCCAGGTCTCCGAATCGTCCGCCGCGACCGAATCGTCCGACCTGTCCGGCGCCACGCGTCTCGCCAAGGTGAGCTCGGCGCCGCTCAACGAGGTCATGGCGTTCATGATGCGCCATTCCGACAACACGCTCGCCGAGCTGTTCGCCCGTCTCACCGCGCTGAAGCTCGGCACCGGCGATTCGATCGACGGCGACGTCAAGGCCGTCACGAAGGTGCTCGCCGAACAGGGCGTCTCCACCGACGGCCTGCACATGACCAGCTGCTCTGGCCTCGCGCCCGGCACGACGCTCACCGTGAAGACGCTCGCCCAGGTGCAGTCGAAGTACGTCGATCCGGACGGCGGCGCGGCGGCCGCGTCCGAGGGCCTGGCGCTGCCCGGGCTCGTCGGCACCGTGAGGAACCGCATCGCCGATGATTCCGCGCTCGGGCTGCTGCGCGTGAAGACCGGTGCGCTGGGCGACGTGCGCGCGCTCGCCGGCAACGTGTCGCGCGTCGGCGGCGGCGTGCTCACGTTCGCGGCGATCGTCAACGATCCCGATGACGGCGCGGCCGCGAACAGCGCGCTCGACACGTTCGCCGCCTCCCTGACGAAACTCTGAATTCTCCCAGTTACCGCCAAGAAACACGTCACTCTCGTGTGCCAAGATGGGGTGCATGCGAATCGCTGACGTACAAGAAGACATCGACCACGAGCTGGTCAGTGCAGAGAAGATCCACGCCATCATCGAGCATGCCGCGGCGCAGGCGAGCGAGGACTACCAGGGGAAGGACCCGCTGCTCGTCGCCGTGCTCAAGGGAGCGGTGAACACGCTCGCCGCGTTCTCGCAGGCGCTCTCCATCCCCTGCCAGATCGACTTCATGAGCCTGTCCAGCTACGGTTCGGGCACCGTCTCCAGCGGCACCGTGACGATCCGCCAGGATCTGTCGACCGATGTTCGCGGTCGGCACATTCTCATCGTCGAGGATATCGTTGACTCAGGTCGTACGCTGGCTTGGCTGGTCGAGGAGCTGAAGCGGCGCGGGGCCGCCTCGGTGGAGATTTTCGCCCTGCTGGAGAAGCCCGCCCGCCGCGAGGTGGACGTGGACGTGAAGTACAAGGGGCTGGAGATCCCGGACGAATTCGTCGTCGGATTCGGCTTGGACTATGACGAGCGGTACCGCAATCTCGACTCGATCGCCGTGCTCAAGCCGGCAGTGTATCAAGGAGAACAGGCATGAGTTTCCCCCAGGGGCCCGGGCAGCCGAACAACGGCGGCAACGGCAACCCGTTCAACAATCCGTTCCGCCGCAACAACGATAACGGCAACGGCAACAAGCCGAACCGCAAGGGCGACAAGAACGGCGGCGACAAGCCGTTCTGGCAGTCCCCGTGGTTGTGGGGCGCCGTCGTGGTCGTGCTCGTCGCCATGATGTTCCAGATGTTCGCCGGCACCGGCGCGCAGACCATCGACACCAAGGACGGCCTGCAGCTGCTCAACGGCGGTCAGGTGACCTACGCGAAGATCGTCGACAACAAGCAGAAGGTCACGCTCGAACTCAAGAGCGACTTCAACAAGCAGGACCCGGACACCGGCAAGAACCACAACTACGGCGACAAGGTCCAGTTCTACTACACGTTCGCGCAGGGGCAGGATATCCTCAAGGCCGTCCAGAAGGCCGACCCGTCGAAGGGCTGGAGCGCCGACATCGAGCAGACCAGCATGATGAGCTACCTCATCACCTCGATCCTGCCGTTCGTGATCTTCTTCGCGCTGTTCTGGTGGCTGATGAGCCGCATGGGCGGCGCCTCCGGCATGCTCGGCATGGGCGGCAAGAAGAACAACGGCAAGCTGCTCGAAGGCCAGACCCCGACCACGAAGTTCTCCGACGTGGCCGGCGAGGACGAGGCGCTCGCCGAGGTCGAGGAGATCAAGGACTTCCTCAAGGATCCGTCCAAGTACAAGGCGCTCGGCGCGCGCATCCCGCGCGGCGTGCTCCTGTACGGCCCTCCCGGCACCGGCAAGACGCTGCTCGCGCGCGCCATCGCCGGTGAGGCGGGCGTGCCGTTCTACGCGATGGCCGGCTCCGACTTCGTCGAGATGTTCGTCGGTCTCGGCGCCTCCCGCGTGCGCGACCTGTTCGACGAGGCGAAGAAGAACGCCCCGGCGATCATCTTCATCGACGAGATCGACGCCGTCGGCCGCAAGCGCGGCTCCGGCATGTCCGGCGGGCACGACGAGCGCGAGCAGACGCTCAACCAGCTGCTCGTCGAGATGGACGGCTTCGACAACGACACGAACCTCATCATCATCGCCGCGACGAACCGTCCCGACGTGCTCGACCCGGCCTTGCTGCGCCCGGGCCGCTTCGACCGCCAGGTGGGCGTCGCCGCGCCGGACCTCGAAGGCCGCGAGGCGATTCTCAAGGTGCACGCGAAGGGCAAGCCGTTCGTCCCCGACGTCGACCTGCACATGGTCGCCGTCCGCACGCCGGGCTTCACCGGCGCCGACCTGGCCAACGTGCTCAATGAGGCGGCCCTGCTGTGCGCCCGCGCCGGCGCCCAGCTCATCGACAACCGCGCCATCGACGAGGCCATCGACCGCGTCCAGGCCGGCCCGAAGCGCAAGTCGAAGGGCATGGCCCTCGACGAGCTGCGCAACACCGCCTACCACGAGGGCGGCCACGCGCTCGTCGCCGCAGCACTGCACAACACGGACCCGGTCACCAAGGTGACGATCCTGCCGCGAGGCCGCGCGCTCGGCTACACCGCCGTGATGCCCACCTCCGACCGCTACTCGCAGTCGCGCAACCAGCTGCTCGACCAGATGGCGTACGCGATGGGCGGCCGCACCGCCGAGGAGATCGTCTTCCACGATCCGACCACCGGCGCCTCCAACGACATCGAGAAGGCGACGAACATCGCCCGCACGATGATCACCCAGTACGGCTTCTCCTCGAAGCTCGGCGCGATCAAGTGGGCGGACGACGAGGACCAGAGCGGTGATCTGGGCAGCCTCGCGCCGCACAACTACTCGAACCGCACCGCCGAGGTCATCGACGAGGAGGTGCTCAAGCTCGTCGAGACCGCGCACACCGAGGCGTGGAACATCATCAACGAGAACCGTGACATCCTCGACGAGCTCGTGCGCCAGCTGCTCGTCAAGGAGACGCTGAACGAGAAGGAGCTCGCCGCGATCTTCGCGCCAATCCGCAAGGCGCCGGTCCGCCAGGTGTGGCTGTCCGACGAACGTCGCCCCGACTCCGACCTGCCGCCCGTCGAAATCCCCGAATCGCTCAAGCGCTCGGTCGGCATGAAGCCGGGGGAGTGACGCATGGCCAGGCACGCGCAGAACATCTCCCTGCCGGACTCGCCGTCACCGGTCCGCGAGGTCTCCGACGCCAAGCCGTCCGGTGACGTCTCCCGCAAGCCCGGCATGGTGCAGGCGAGGCCGCACCACGCCGGCCACGGCGGACCGGGCGCCCCGGCGCAGGCGCAGTCCCGCGCCGCGCAGGACGGCTCCGCCCTGCAGGTCTCCCTGCCGCAGTCTCCCCGCGGGCATATCGCCGCGAGCCAGCCGCGCGGCGAGGCCGCGGCCGACGGTCCCGCCTACGACGAGGACGGCGTGCGCAAGGCCGTGCGCATGTTCCTCAAGGCGATCGGCGAGGATCCGGACCGCGAGGGGCTGGTCGAGACGCCGGACCGCATCGCGCGCGCCGGCCGCGAACTGTTCGCCGGACTCGGCGCGTCGCCGGAGCATGTGCTCGAGAAGCATTTCGACGTGGACACCGACGAGCTCGTGCTCGTCAAGAACATCGAACTGTATTCGGTATGCGAGCATCATCTGCTGCCGTTCCACGGCGTCGCCCACGTCGGCTACATCCCCGCCAAGGACGGGGTCATGGGGCTGAGCAAGCTCGCCCGGCTCGTCGAGGTGTACGCGCGTCGGCCGCAGGTCCAGGAGCGCCTCACCCAGCAGATCGCCGACGCGCTCGTCGAATACGCGGGCGCGCGCGGCGTGATCGTCGTCACCGAATGCGAGCACCTGTGCATGTCGATGCGCGGCGTGAAGAAATCCGAGGCGCGCACGGTCACGTCCGCGGTGCGGGGCCTCCTGCGCAACCCCGCCACCCGCGCCGAGGCCATGAGCCTCATCATGAGCCGCTAGGCGGTTCCGGGGGCGGCGGTACACCCCCTCAGTCGGCCTGCGGCCGCCAGCTCCCCCTCAAGGGGGAGCAGAATATTTTGTATATTGCTCCCCCTTGGAGGGGGAGCTGTCCCGCGGGGCGGGACTGAGGGGGGTAATCGCGATGACCATCGATCTCAAGGCGCTGCATGACGCCACGCGCACGCTCGTCATGGGCGTGCTCAACATCACCGAGGACTCGTTCTCCGACGGCGGCCTCTGGCTCGACCCGCACGCCGCCGCCGACCACGGCCGTGCGATGATGGCCGCCGGCGCGGACATCATCGACATCGGCGCCGAATCGACGCGTCCCGGCGCGAAGCGCGTGAGCGAGGAGGACGAGCTCGCGCGCATCACCGGCGCGGTCGAGGCGCTCATCCCGGCCGGTGCGACGCTGTCCATCGACACGACGCGCGCGACCGTCGCCGCCGCGGCGCTCGACGGCGGCGCGCAGATCATCAACGACGTGTCCGGCGGCACGCTCGACACCGAACTGCCGCACGTCGTCGCCGACCACGACTGCCTGTACATCGTCCAGCATTGGCGCGGCTGGCTCGCCGGCTCCAAGACCGGCGCCCCCGACGCCGACACCTCGCATTACGAGCACGGCGTGCTCAAGGACGTACACGACGAGCTCATGCGCCAGGTCGACGCGGTGCTCGCCGCCGGCGTCGCCCCCGAACGCATCATCATCGATCCGGGTCTCGGATTCTCGAAGCCCGGCATCGCGCACAATCTGCCGCTGCTCGCCGGACTCGACCGGTTCCGCGCGACCGGCTACCCGGTGCTCATCGGGCAATCGCGCAAACGCTTCGTCACCGCGATCCTCGACAGTGCCGGATTCACGGACGTCACGATGGACGCGCGCGACGACGCCACCGCCGCGTTCAGCGCCCTGTGCGCGGAACACGGCGCGTGGGCGGTGCGCGTCCACGACGTCGCCCGCAGCCGCGCCGCCGTCGCCGTCGGCGACACGTGGCGCGAATACGCGAGGTGACCTATGCCCCCTCAGTCGGCCTGCGGCCGCCAGCTCCCCCTGAAGGGGGAGCAAAAGTATGTAACGACATGCTCCCCCTCAGAGGGAGCGAACGGCGCAACGATATGCTCCCCCTGAAGGGGGAGCTGTCCGACGGAGTCGGACTGAGGGGGTGCCGGAAGACGAGACGGAAGGAACTGACATGGACACGATCACTTTGACCGGTGTGCGGGCGAACGGGACGCACGGCGTGCTCGACTTCGAGCACGAGCGTGCGCAGCCGTTCGTCGTCGACGCGACCCTCCACCTCGACCTCGCCGCCGCCGGCCGCTCCGACGCGCTCGGCGACACCGTCGACTACGGCCGCGCCGCCAAGGTGATCGTCGACGTCATCGAAGGCGACCACGTCGACCTCATCGAGAAACTCGCGCAGGATATCGCCGACAGACTGCTCGCCATCGATCCGATCCGCGCGGTCGACGTGACCGTGCACAAGCCGCACGCGCCGATCACCGTGCCGTTCGACGACGTCGCCGTGCGCATCACGCGCACGCGCGACGCGGCGTCCGCCGGGAACGGCGCGGCGGACGGTGCCGGCGCGGCTGTGGCGACGGACGCCGGCGACGGTGCCGCGCATCGCGTCGTCATCGCGCTCGGCGGCAACCAGGGTGACGTCGAGGCGACGTTGCGTGACGCGGTGCGCCGCATCGACGCGCTCGACGGCACGCAGGTCACCGGCGTCTCGCCGCTCTACCGCACCGCCGCGTGGGGCATGGCCGACGGCACCCCCGACTTCCTCAACGCCGTGGTCGAGGCGACGACCACGCTCGACGCGCGCACGCTGCTCGACGCGCTCCAGCGCATCGAACGCGACCACGGGCGCACGCGCGAAACCCACTGGGCGAGCCGCACGCTCGACCTCGACATCATCGACTACGACGGCGTCGAATCCGACGCGCCCGACCTGACGCTGCCGCATCCGCGCGCATGGCAGCGGGCGTTCGTGCTCGTGCCGTGGGCGGCGCTCGACCCGCACGCCGACCTTCCCGGCCTGCACGGCGGCCCGGTGAACGAACTCGCCGAAGGGCTGCTCGCCGAGGCGGACGGCGACGAGCCGCCGGTCGAGCGCGTCGTCGGCGACTGGATGAGCGGGACGCGGGACGGTGATTCCGGTGATGCCGGCGCATCCGACGCGGGCACAGGTGCCGATGACGCCGGAACCGGTTCCACGGATGGCGCGACCGTGCCGCTCAAGGCCGTCATCTCGATGGACTCGACCTCCACCGACGCGGAACACCTGTTCCGCGAGGCGATCGTCGCCATCGACGGACTGCCCGGCAGCCAGGTCGACGGCATCTCGCCGCTCTACCATGTGAGCAGCTTCGACGGGCCGGACGCGATGAGCGCCGTCATCCAGATCGAGACGAAGCTCGGCGCACGCGCGCTGATCGCCGCGCTCGGCACCATCGAAGGCACGCACGACGGCGCGATCGACCTCGACCTCGTCGACATGGAGCACGTGACCGCGGACGAGCCGGACTGCCGCGTGCCGTGGCCGAGCGCCAGGACCCACGCCTCCGTGCTCGCGCCGTGGATGGACATGGACCCGAACGCCACGCTCGGCGGCGACCCGGTCTCGTTCCTGCTCGCGATGGCACCCGACGCGGGCATGGTCGGACAGCTGAGCGACAACTGGATCATCGGCGCGAAATGACGGGAAACGCCGGGGCGCGTGGATACGCGAGGATAGGCGCATACGCGGGAACTCCCCGGTGACGGACGAACGGAAGGACACGAGATGAAGGCGCATAGGACACCATGGTGGCAGCCGGCGCTCGGATTGGCGCTGGGACTGGCCGCCGGCGCGGGCGTCGCCGTATTGGGCGAACGGTACGGGCTCACGCTGATCGGCGCGCCCTGGTTCGTCGCGGCGCTGCTCGTCGCCATCGGCGTGCTCGTGCTCGTGCTCGCGATCAACGTGCACAAGTACGCGACCACCGATCCGCGCAAACGGCCGCACACGTTCATCAACCCGACGATCGCGTTCCACACGCTCGTGCTCGCCAAGGCGCTCGCGTTGGCGGGGGCGGCGCTCGCCGGATGGTATTTCGGCCAGATCATCCCGTCCATCGGGCACATGGAGGCCGAGTTCTACGCGCAGGCGGTGACCGAGTGCGCGGTAACCGGCGTGATCTGCCTCGCGGACATGATCGTCGGGCTCGTGGGGGAGTGGCTATGCCAGCTGCCGCCCAACGAGGGACCGGAGAACCCGAAGATGAAGCAGGCCGCGCGCGAACGCGGCATCACCCCCGCCGCCGCGAAGACCGCGGAGACCACGGTGCGTGACGCCGGGCGCAGGCGGTGAGCGCGACGTTCTTCGGCCCCCTCTGACGAGGGGGTGTCAGCCGCAGGCTGACTGGGGGAGAGACAGCGGCCGCAGGGCGCGGGAAAAACGAATCGGCCTTCGGCCGATGCCGTATCTTCCGCGGCCTGCGGCCGCTCCGGTCTCTCCCTCCGTCATCGCTTCGCGATGACACCTCCCTCGTCAGAGGGAGGCGAAACGTCGGCGGACTGGGGGAGGTTGCCGCACGCGGGATTTTCCGCGACACGCCCGGCTCGCTTACGAAAAAACGGAAAACGTACTACGGTCACATCTCGACTTGATAACCGCATGCCTCCGGCGCATTCTCCGCCTCGGGGCATGCGGTTTTTCGTTGCCGTCGGGACCCGGACGTTAGGGGTTCTCGATTCCCCGCCGATGATGCCGCCGCCGTGCGTTTCCCGCGAAACGCGCGGCGTGCGCGGCCATGTCTGCGGCATGCGGTCATGTCTGCGGTCATGCTGCGGTATGCCGCCCATGTGCGGGAATCGCCCGGCGGCGACGCATCGATACAGATAAGAAGAGGTTTTCCGTTGTCCGATCAGACAACCGTCCGCAATGATTCCGTTTCCGGTGGCCAGGCCGCCGGCTCCGTGGCTGGTTCCGTGGCTGGTTCCGCGACCGCCAAGCCGCATCTCGACCACGTCTCCTACGAGGTCGCGACCCCCGTGCCCGGCGGCGCCCCCGCCCCGCGCTTCGCGCATCCGCACCGCGTGATGCTCGGCCTGTACTTCGGCGCGTTCCTCGGCATGCTGTCCGAGACATCGATGAACATCGCCATCCCCGATCTGATGGACGAGTTCTCCGTCTCCTCCGGCACCGCGCAGTGGATGGTCGTCGGCTACATGCTCGCCATCGGCATCGTGCTGCCGTGCGTCGGCTTCCTGCTCAAGTGGGTCAAGGCGAAGACGCTCGTGCTGTTCGCACTCGCCTGCTTCCTCGTCGGCGCGCTCGTGTGCACCGTGGCGACCACGTTCCCGGTACTGCTCGCCGGCCGCATCGTGCAGGGCGTGAGCACCGGCATCGTGCTGCCCACCCTGTACGCCGCGATCATGCGCGTGTTCCCGCCGTCGAAGATCGGCGCCGCCAACGGCGTGGCCGGTCTCGTCGTCATGTTCGCGCCGGTCGTCGGCCCGACCGTCGCCGGCGCGCTCATCGGTGCCATCTCCTGGCGTGCGATTTTCGCCCTGTTCGCCGTGATCGCCGCCATCGCGATTGCCTGCACCGCGCTGTTCTTCGTCACGCCGATCGAACGCACCCGTCCGGCCGTCGACGTGCTCTCCATCCTCGCGTCCGCGCTCGGCTTCGGCTGCCTCGTCGCCGGCGTGAGCCTCGTGAGCGACATGGGCTTCTCGCCGGCCGTCATCGGACTGCTCGTCGTCGGCGTCATCGTCCTCGCCTTCTACGCGCACCGCCAGCTCACCATCGCCACGCCGCTGCTCGACCTGCGCGCGCTCGGCATCGCGGCGTTCCGCACGCCGGCCATCATGGTCTCCTGCTCGTTCGCCTGCACGCTCGCGTTCATGTACCTCGTGCCGCAGGAGCTGCAGCGCGGCCTCGGCCTGAGCTCCACCGTCGCCGGCCTGCTCATGCTGCCCGGCGGCATCGTCAACGCGCTGTGCACGCTCGGCGCCGGCCGACTGTTCGACCGCCACGGCGCGCGTCGTCTCGTCTGGATCGGCGTGGCGATGACCGCGGTCGGCGGCGCGCTGTTCTTCGCGATCGGCGCCGGTTCGCCCGTCGCCCTGTTCCTCGCCGCGCACATCATCGTGATGGTCGGCATCCCGTTCATCCAGCAGTCCACGCAGTCCGCCGCGCTGAAGGCGCTGCCGGGCCGCATGGCCGCCGACGGCAGCACGATCCTCAACACGATGCAGCAGGTGTGCGGCGCCATCTCCACTGCCGTCGCCACCTGCCTGCTCGGCCTCGGCCAGGCGACCTACACGGCCGGCGGCGGCACCGATCCGGCGCAGGGCTTCGTGGACGGCTCCCGCTACGGCTACCTGTTCGGGCTCGTGCTCATCGTGCTCGTGCTCGTCTTCTCGTTCGCGCTGAAGGAGCGCGCCCGCCGCGAACCGGAGATGACCCCGGTCGAGGTCGACGAGGCCGTCGAAACCGGCGAGAAGAAGCTCGCCGCGTAGCGTCCTTGTTATGGCTCCCTCTGACGAGGGAGCTGGCCGCGAAGCGGACTGAGGGAGAGAAACCGTGGACTTCGTGCCGGGGTCTCTCCCTCCGCCGGCCCGACGGCCGGCACCTCCCTCGTCAGAGGGAGGCGATTCCGTCGTGGACGTTCCATGACGCACCAACGGGTGTTCACCTATACTGGTGAACACCCGTTTTTCGTATTCTCCGAGCCAATCCCCAAACCGGACCGGCATCACCGGACATCACACCAAACCATTCAGGGAGCGCCATGAACAAGGCAATCATCACCGTCGTCGGCCAGGATACGGTCGGCATCATCGCACGCGTGTGCACCTACCTCTCGCAGCACAACGTCAACGTGCTCGACATCTCCCAGACCATCATCGACGGCTACTTCAACATGATGATGATCGTCGACTATGCGAACTCCGACAAGGAGTTCAGCGCCATGGTCGGCAACCTCGAGGACCTCGGCGACGACATCGGCGTGCGCATCCGCTGCCAGCGCGAGGAGATCTTCACCAAGATGCACCGCATCTAGCCTCGCCGGACCGAGCCGAAAGGAAGAACCATGCTGAATATCATGGAGGTCCACGAGACCAACCAGATGATCGAACAGGAGAAGCTCGACGTGCGCACCATCACGATGGGCATCTCGCTGCTCGACTGCGCGAGCGACGACGTCGACGAGACCTGCGACAACATCTACCGCAAGATCACCACGTACGCGAAGGACCTCGTCTCCACCGGCGAGGACATCGAACGCGACTACGGCATCCCGATCGTCAACAAGCGCATCACCGTCACCCCGATCTCGCTGGTCGGCGCGAGCTGCTGCAAGACGAGCGGGGACTTCGTCAAGATCGCCCACGCGCTCGACCGTGCGGCCAAGGAGGTCGGCGTCAACCTGATCGGCGGTTACTCGGCGCTCGTCTCGAAGGCGATGACCCCGGCCGAGGAGCTGCTCATCCGCTCCCTGCCGCAGGCGCTCTCCGAAACCGAGGTGGTCTGCTCGTCCGTCAACGTCGGCTCCACGAAGACCGGCATCGACATGAACGCGGTCGAGCTGCTCGGCCACATCGTCAAGGACATCGCGCACGCCACCGCCGACATCGACTCCTACGGCTGCGTGAAGTTCGTCGCGTTCTGCAACGTGCCCGACGACAACCCGTTCATGGCGGGCGGATTCCACGGCGTGACCGAGGGCGACGCGGTCATCAACGTGGGCGTCTCCGGCCCCGGCGTCGTCTCGCGCGCGCTCGATGCCGCGAAGGGCAAGGACTTCGAGTTCCTGTGCGAGACGATCAAGCGCACCGCGTTCAAGATCACGCGCGTCGGCCAGCTGGTCGCGCAGGAGGCGTCGCGACGGCTGGGCGTGCCGTTCGGCATCATCGACCTGTCGCTCGCGCCGACCCCGGCCGTGGGCGATTCCGTCGGCGAGGTGCTCGAGAAGATCGGTCTCGAACAGGTGGGCGCGCCCGGCACGACCGCCGCGCTCGCGATGCTCAACGACCAGGTGAAGAAGGGCGGCATCATGGCGTCCTCCTACGTGGGCGGCCTGTCCGGCGCGTTCATCCCGGTCTCCGAGGACAAGAACATGATCGACGCGGCCGGCAACGGATGCCTCACCATCGAGAAGCTCGAGGCGATGACCTGCGTGTGCTCGGTCGGCCTCGACATGATCGCCATCCCCGGCGACACATCCGCCGCGACGATCTCCGGCATCATCGCCGACGAGGCGGCCATCGGCATGGTCAACCAGAAGACCACCGCCGTGCGCGTCATCCCGGTCGAGGGCAAGGGCGTCGGCGAGATGGCGAACTTCGGCGGCCTGATGGGCTACGCGCCGATCATCCCGGTCAACCAGACCTCGTGCGAGGCGTTCGTCACCCGCGGCGGCCGCATCCCCGCCCCGATCCACTCGTTCAAGAACTGATTCGTACGCGGGAAACCGATTCGTTCGGGAACCGAAGTCATCCCCGCGAACGTACCGCCAGTCCTCCGTCTCCCCTTCCGGCGCAAGGAATCCCGGAAAACAACCGCTTCATCCGGGTTTTCTTGCGCTGACGGGTTCTCAGTGCAAGAGTTCCCGGAAAACAACCGCTTTGTCCGGGAATAGTTGCGCTGACCGGTTCTCAGCGCAAGGAATCCCGGTCCGGGTTTTCTTGCGCCGGGGCCTGTCCCGGCAAGGCGGATCCTCTGGGCGGATTCCTCGGGGGCGGGGCGTCCGGTGTAAAGGCTATCTGCATTGGAAGGGGTGCTTCCGTCATGGCGCGGATCGCCATTTCTCTTGCGAGGGGTATCCGCTGCGGCGTGAGGGCGGGTATCGACAGTACAATTCCCCGGGATCGTGCCATTTTGGTAGTCTCTTCGCATGATCGGGTACCCCTCGTAAGCGAGATGTCTGTCGGTGGACGTCGCAAAGCACCCCTCGTAACGCAGTTTGATGCTGATTAGGTGCCGTTTCGATGCCGATTAGGTGCCGATATGCAAGCATCTCCGCAACGTCTGACGCACGCGTTTCCCGTAGCGTCCGGTTCCTTCGTCATGTGCAGTCATCCGTATCCGGCATGGCTCCGCCGGGGCCATGCCCGGCCTTCCGCCGCCCGGCATCCGTGTCGGGCAGAGCATGCCCTATGCTCGATTGTCGGTCGCGATCCGCTAGGAGCGGCGCGTACGATCCGCAATCACGATGAACAAGGGATGACGGTGGCGATATGAGTGAAAACGGAAACCCGGAAGACAAAGTCGAGAAGATGTTCGAATACGGCTACCGCAAGTCGAACTACGGGCCGGACGAGCTCGTGACCGACGCGCACGGCAACCCGATCAGCGTGGTCGACGCGATGCTCACCGCAGAGAAGGCGGCCGAGGCAGAGACCGTCACCCCGCACCTGTGCTACTACTCGCCGCGCATCCCCGGCAACACCGGTTCCGCGATCCGCCTGTGCGCGGTGACCGGCACGATCCTGCACCTCGTGGAGCCGCTCGGCTTCAACCTGCGCGACACGAAGCTGCGCCGCGCCGGCCTCGACTACCACGATATGGCGCATGTGGTGCTGCATCCGAACTTCGAGAACCTCGTCGAGTCGATGCCGAACTCGCGCATCATCGCGTTCACCGCGCACGCCACGAAGCTGTACACGGAGATCGAATACAAGCCGACCGACATCCTCCTGTTCGGGCCGGAGCCGGGCAACATCCCCGATCCGATGGACATCATGGCCGGCCCGCACGTCGCCGAGCAGGTCAGGCTGCCGATGCGCCCGTCGCTGCGCTCGCTGAACCTCACGAACTGCGCGTCGATCGCGATCTACGAGGCCTGGCGCCAGCTGAACTTCGCCGGCGGCCGGTGACCTCGGCATGACCGATACTGTTGCCGTGGACTCGCCCACAGGCTTACCCGCCGGCGCGTCCCGTCCCAACGCCGCCCGCGCCGCCCGCGTCCGCCTGCGCCTCGCCGCATGGTGGGAGGCGAACGCCCGCGACCTGCCGTGGCGTTTCGGCCGCACGACGCCGTGGGGGATCCTCGTGTCGGAGGTGATGAGCCAGCAGACGCAGATGAGCCGCGTCGTGCCGTACTGGACCGCGTGGATGGCGAAGTGGCCGGATGCGGCCGCGCTCGCCGCCGCGCCGAAATCCGACGTGATCACTGCGTGGGGCCGTCTCGGCTACCCCCGCCGCGCCCTGCGCCTGCAGGAGTGCGCGCGCGTCGTCGCCGGCGAGTGCGGCGACGACCTGCCGCGCACGTACGACGCGTTGGTCGCGTTGCCCGGCGTCGGCGACTACACGGCGAGCGCGGTGATGAGTTTCGCGTACGGCGAGCGGATCGCCGTCGTCGATACGAACATCCGTCGCGTCCTCGCGCGCGTGTTCGCGGGTGAGGAGTCGCGTGGCGGCGCGGCGAGCGCGGCGGAACGCGCGCTCGCCGCCGCCGTCCTTCCGCGCGATGACGGAGGCGATCGTGCCGGAACCGATGATTCCGATGATGTTCCACGCGATGTTCCACGCGATTCCGGTGATGTTTCACATGACGTTTCACGCGATGTCCCGCACGTCCCATCCGTCACGTGGAACCAGTCGGTGATGGAGCTGGGCGCGCTCGTGTGCACGGCGAAGAACCCGCTGTGCGACCATTGCCCGGTGCGCGACGACTGCGCGTTCCTCGCCGCGGGCCGGCCCGGGCTGGGGGAGCGGCGCACGCGGCCCCGGCAGCGGTTCCGGGGCACGGACCGCCAGGTGCGCGGCATCGTCCTCGACGCGTTGCGCAGGCTGCCGGCCGAGTCCATGTTGGAGCGTGCGACGGTCGAGACGTTGTGGAAGGACCGCGCGCAGCTCGACACCTGCGTGGCGGGCCTCGACGAGGACGGTCTCATCGAGATCCTCCCCGGCGGCGCGATCCGGCTGCCGCGATAGACGCGATAGACTGAAAGGCACTATGGCACAAGGTGGAACGGGTATGGGCAAGCAGCGCAAACGCAAGCTGAGCAAGCGGCAGCGTGCGATCTATCGTCGTCGTCGCATCGTCGTCGGCATCGTGCTGCTGCTCGCGCTCGCGCTCATCGTGTTCTGCGGGTACAGCCTGTCGCGCGGCGTCGGCGCGGTGTGGGGTGCGACGTACGGCAGCGTGAGCCGCGTCGCGCTGGAACGCGACGGGGCTCCCACGCCGCACCGCAGCACCGGCGTGCGGAACTGCTCCACGAAGGACACGCGTCTGACGCTCACCGCGAAGGCCGCGACCGTGGCGGTCGGCGGTTCGATCGACTTCGTCGCGACGATCGAGCACGAGGGCGCGGACTCCTGCCTCGTCGACGCCTCCGATTCGGGGCGCGTGCTCACGATCTCGTCGAACGGACAGACCGTGTGGAGGTCCGATTCGTGCCCGGCGGACGCGAGGATGCTGCTCATGGCGAAGGGCGACAAGGACGTGCGGACGCTCACGTGGGGCGCGAACCGCACGGGCTCGGAATGCGCGGAGAGCCAGGACGACCTGCCGAAGGTGGACCGCGGCGCGTACACCGCCCAATTGAGCCTCAAGGACGCCCCCAAGGTCGTCAGCGAGAAGGTCAACATCGAAGTGCGATGACGGTGCGATGAAAGTCCTTACATACCGCTATTCTTTGTAATTTGCATACGGTGTGTCATATTGCGGGCATGCCTCCACACAACGAAGCTCGCATAGGCATATGGTGGCCATGCGCGCTTCGACGGGGAAAACGAACACATAGCGAGCGATAAGGAACGTCCATTGGCTACTGAAGCTACGACGAACACCACCACCATCACCGCACGCGCCGACCAGCACGACATCGACCTGCACAAGGCGTCGGATCGCGTGAACTTCGGTTCCATCAAGGAACCCATCGACGTGCCCTACCTCCTGGGCGTCCAGACCGACAGCTTCGACTGGCTGATCGGCAACGAACGCTGGAAGGCGCGCGTCGCGAAGGACGAGGAGAACGGCACGGTCACCACGCCGCACGTCTCCGGCCTCGACGAGGTCTTCAACGAGATCTCCCCGATCGAGAACTTCGCGCAGACCATGTCCCTCACCTTCTCCGACCCGTACTTCGAGGAGCCGCGCCACACGGTCCAGGAGTGCAAGGAGAAGGACTACACCTACTCCGCCCCGCTGTACGTGAACGCCGAGTTCGAGAACGGCGAAACCGGCGAGATCAAGTCCCAGACCGTGTTCATGGGCGACTTCCCGCTGCAGACCGCGCACGGCACGTTCATCATCGGCGGCACCGAGCGCGTCATCGTCTCCCAGCTCGTGCGCTCCCCGGGCGTCTACTTCGACCGCCAGCAGGACCGCACCTCCGACAAGGAGGTCTTCGGCGCGAAGATTATCCCGTCGCGCGGCGCGTGGCTCGAGTTCGAGATCGACAAGAAGGACCAGCCGCAGGTGCGCGTGGACCGCAAGCGCAAGCAGTCCGCGATCGTGTTCCTCATGGCCATCGGCATGACCAAGCAGGAGATCCGCGAGGCGTTCAAGGACTACCCGCTGGTGCTCGACGCCCTGGAGAAGGAGACCCTCCAGACCCAGGACGAGGCCCTCGTCGACCTGTACCGCAAGATCCGCCCGGCCGACACCCCGACCCCGGACGCGGGCAAGAACCTGCTCGACTCCTTCTACTTCAACACGAAGCGCTATGATCTGGCCCGCGTCGGCCGCTACAAGATCGACCGCAAGCTGGGCCTGGAGAACGAGGTCAACGACCGTTCCCTGCACCGCGAGGACATCATCGCGACGATCAAGTACCTGTGCACGCTGCACGACGGCAAGGACACCTTCCCGGGCAAGCGCAACGGCGAGGACGTGGACCTGCGCGTCGACGTCGACGACATCGACCACTTCGGCAACCGTCGTATCCGCCAGGTCGGCGAGCTGATCCAGAACCAGCTGCGCACCGGCCTGTCCCGCATGGAGCGTGTCGTGCGCGAGCGCATGACCACGCAGGACGCCGAGGCGATCACCCCGCAGTCCCTGATCAACATCCGCCCGGTGAACGCCACCATCAAGGAGTTCTTCGGCACCTCGCAGCTGTCGCAGTTCATGGACCAGAACAACCCGCTGTCCGGCGTGACGAACAAGCGTCGTCTCTCCGCGCTGGGCCCCGGCGGCCTGTCCCGCGACCGCGCCTCCATGGAGGTGCGCGACGTGCACCCGTCCCACTTCGGCCGCATGTGCCCGATCGAGTCCCCTGAAGGCCCGAACATCGGCCTCATCGGTTCTCTGGCGACCTTCGGCCGCGTCAACCCGTTCGGCTTCATCGAGACCCCGTACCGCAAGGTCGTCGACGGCCACGTCACCGACGAGGTCGAGTACATGACCGCCGACCGCGATCTCGACCACGTGATCGCCCAGGCCAACCAGGAGCTCGACAAGAACGGCAACTTCGTCCAGAAGTCCGCCCTCGCCCGAGTCGGCGAGGAGGAGGCGGTCGATGTGCCCGTCAGCCAGGTCGACTACATGGACGTCTCCCCGCGTCAGATGGTCTCCCTCGGCGCCTCGCTGATCCCGTTCCTCGAGCACGACGAGGGCCACCGAGCGCTCATGGGCACCAACATGCAGCGCCAGGCCGTCCCGCTGATCGAGTCCGAGCGCCCGCTCGTCGGCACCGGCTCCGAGTGGCGCGCCGCCAACGACTCCGGCGACGTCATCAAGTCGGAGAAGGATGGCGTGGTCACCTACGTCTCCGCCGACATGATCCGCGTGATGAACGACGACGGCACGACCAGCTCCTACAAGCTGGCCAAGTTCCAGCGTTCCAACCAGACCACCTGCTACAACCAGCGTCCGATCGTCCACGACGGCGAGCGCGTCGAGGCCGGCACCGTGATGGCCGACGGCCCGGCGATCGAGAAGGGCGAGCTGGCCCTCGGCAAGAACCTGCTCATCGCGTTCATGCCGTGGAACGGCTACAACTACGAGGACGCCGTGATCATCTCCCAGCGTCTCGTCCAGGACGACACGCTCTCCTCCATCCACATCGAGGAGTACGAGATCGACGCCCGCGAGACCAAGCTGGGCGCCGAGGAGATCACCCGCGACCTGCCGAACGTCGGCGAGGACGCGGTCGCGAACCTCGACGAGCGCGGCATCATCCGCATCGGCGCCGAGGTCGAGGCCGGCGACATCCTCGTCGGCAAGGTCACGCCGAAGGGCGAGACCGAGCTGACCCCGGAGGAGCGCCTGCTGCGCGCCATCTTCGGCGAGAAGTCCCGCGAGGTGCGCGACACCTCGCTGCGCGTGCCCCACGGCGAGACCGGCACGGTCATCGGCGTCAAGGAGATCACCCGCGAGGACGCCGAGGAGGACGGCGACGAGCTGCCCAACGGCGTCAACCAGATGATCCGCGTCTACATCGCCCAGCACCGCAAGATCACGGTGGGCGACAAGCTCTCCGGCCGCCACGGCAACAAGGGCTGCATCTCCCGCATCCTGCCCGAGGAGGACATGCCGTTCCTCGCCGACGGCACCCCGGTCGACATCATGTTGAACCCGCTCGGCGTGCCGTCCCGAATGAACCTCGGCCAGGTGCTCGAGCTGCACCTCGGCTGGATCGCGCATTCCGGCTGGGACATCTCCCTCGACCCGGACCTCGAGGCCGAGTGGAAGAAGCTCGTCCCCTCCGGCGCCGAGAAGGCCGAGCCGGGCACCCCGGTCGCGACCCCGGTGTTCGACGGCGTCAAGCCGGACGTGCTCAAGGGCCTGCTGTCCACCACGCTGCCGAACCGCGACGGCGACCGTCTGGTCGGCCCGGACGGCAAGGCCACGCTGTTCGACGGCCGCACCGGCGAGCCGTTCGCGCGTCCGATCTCCGTGGGCTACATGTACATGCTGAAGCTCCACCACCTGGTCGACGACAAGATCCACGCCCGCTCCACCGGCCCGTACTCGATGATCACCCAGCAGCCGCTGGGCGGCAAGGCGCAGTTCGGCGGCCAGCGCTTCGGCGAGATGGAGGTGTGGGCCCTCGAGGCCTACGGCGCCGCGTACACGCTGCACGAGATGATGACCACCAAGTCCGACGACGTGGACGGCCGCGTGCGCGTCTACGGCGCGATCGTCAAGGGCGAGAACCTGCCGCCGGCGGGCATCCCCGAGTCCTTCAAGGTGCTCCTCAAGGAAATGCAGTCCCTGTCCCTGAACGTCGAGGTGCTCAACGCCGAAGGCCAGGCCATCGACATGAAGGACGAGGACGACGATCCGGCCGGCTCCTCCGACGACCTCGGCTTCAACATCGGCGCCCGCCCCGACGCGGCCGCGAAGGAAGACCAGGCCGCCGCTCAGCCCGAGTACCAGTGAGACCCATCGAGAACCGTAAGCAAGCGTAAGTAAGGACGAAAACAACAGTGCTGGACGTCAACGCATTCGACAAGCTTCGCATCGGCCTGGCCACCGCGGACGATATCCGCGGCTGGAGCCACGGCGAGGTCAAGAAGCCCGAAACCATCAACTACCGCACCCTGAAGCCGGAGAAGGACGGTCTGTTCGGCGAGCAGATCTTCGGACCGACCCGTGACTGGGAGTGCGCCTGCGGCAAGTACAAGCGCGTGCGCTTCAAGGGCATCGTGTGCGAGCGATGCGGCGTGGAGGTCACCCGCTCCCGCGTCCGCCGCGAGCGCATGGGCCACATCGAGCTGGCCGCCCCCGTCACCCACATCTGGTTCTTCAAGGGCGTCCCGTCCCGTCTGGGCTACATGCTCAACGTGACCCCGAAGGACCTGGAGAAGGTCATCTACTTCGCCTCCTACATGGTCACCGCCGTGAACGAGGAGCAGCGTCACCAGGACCTGCCGGACCTGCAGGACGAGTTCGACCACGAGATCGCGAACTTCGAGAAGCGCCGCAACGTCGAGATCGAGGACCGCGCCAAGAAGGTCGAGGCCGATCTGCACGAGCTCGAGGAGGCCGGCGAGGCCAAGGGCGCCGCGAAGGCCAAGCTGCGCAACGGCGCCGAGCGCGACATGGCGGCCATCCGCCAGCGCTACGACGACCAGATCGCGCGTCTGAACGCCGTGTTCGACAAGTTCAAGAAGCTCAAGGCCGGCGACATCATCGACGACGTGGACCTGTGGCGCGAGATGCAGGACCGCTACGAGGACTACTTCGAGGGCTCCATGGGCGCCGAAGCGGTCAAGAAGCGCCTGCAGTCCCTCGACCTCGAGGCTATCGCCGCCGAGCTGCGCGAGGAGATCAAGGATGCGTCCGAGCAGCGCAAGACCAAGGCCCTGAAGCGCCTCAAGGTCGTCAACGCGTTCCTGTCCACCGGCAACAAGCCGGAGGCCATGGTGCTCGACGTGATCCCGGTCATCCCGCCGGACCTGCGTCCGATGGTCCAGCTGGATGGCGGCCGCTTCGCGACCTCCGACCTCAACGACCTGTACCGTCGCGTCATCAACCGCAACAACCGTCTGAAGCGCCTCATCGAGCTCGGCGCCCCGGAGATCATGCTCAACAACGAGAAGCGCATGCTCCAGGAGGCCGTCGACTCCCTGTTCGACAACGGCCGCCGCGGCCGTCCGGTCACCGGCGCCTCGAACCGCCCGCTCAAGTCCCTGTCCGACATGCTCAAGGGCAAGCAGGGCCGCTTCCGCCAGAACCTGCTCGGCAAGCGCGTCGACTACTCCGGCCGTTCCGTGATCGTCGTCGGCCCGTCGCTGCGCATGCACCAGTGCGGCCTGCCGAAGCCGATGGCGCTCGAGCTGTTCAAGCCGTTCGTCATCAAGCGTCTCGTCGACATGAACTACGCGCAGAACATGAAGAGCGCGAAGCGCATGGTCGACCGCGGCGACACCGAGGTGTACGGCGTGCTCGAGGAGGTCATCTCCGAGCATCCGGTGCTCCTCAACCGTGCGCCTACGCTGCACCGTCTGGGCATCCAGGCGTTCGAGCCGATCTTGGTCGAGGGCAAGGCCATCCACCTGCCGCCGCTCGCCTGCGCCGCGTTCAACGCCGACTTCGACGGCGACCAGATGGCCGTCCACCTGCCGCTGTCCGCCGAGGCCCAGGCCGAGGCCCGCTCGCTGATGATGGCCTCCGACAACATCCTGAAGCCGGCCGACGGCCACACCGTGACCATGCCGTCCCAGGACATGATCCTCGGCCTGTACTACCTGTCCACCGTTGTGGAGGGCGTCAAGGGCCAGGGCCGCGTGTTCTCCTCGCTGGCCGAGGCCGAGATGGCGCTCGACCTGCACGAGATCGACATGCAGGCCAAGGTGCTCATCCGCGTGCCGAAGGACTTCGTCCTGCCGGCCAACTGGGAGCCGGGCGAGCTCAAGGTCGCCGATCCGGACGCCCAGAACGGCGAGACCGTCGTCAAGGAGGAGCGTTTCCAGGACGGCACCGCCCTGTTCGCCACCTCCTACGGTCGCGTCCTGTTCAACCAGACCCTGCCGGTCGACTACCCGTTCGTCAACGAGCAGGTCGGCAAGAAGCGTCTGGCGAAGATCGTCGACGACATCGCGACCCGCTACTCCACCGCCCAGGTGGCCGCCTCGCTGGACGCCCTGAAGGATCTCGGCTTCACCCGCGCGCCGTGGTCCGGCGTGTCCTTCGCGTTCTCCGACGTCATCGAGCCGGGCGAGCGCAACACCCTCGTCGCCAAGTACGAGGACGAGGCCGCCCAGGTCAACGACAACTTCGAGATGGGTCTTCTGACCGAGGAGGAGCGCCGCCAGGAGCTCATCGACCTGTGGACGAAGTGCACCGCCGAGGTGTCGAAGGCCGTCGAGCACGACTTCGATCCGCTCAACAACCTCGCCATCATCGTCCAGTCGGGCGCGCGAGGCAACATGATGCAGATCAACCAGATCGCCGGCATGCGTGGCCTCGTGGCCAACCCGAAGGGCGAGATCATCCCCCGTCCGGTGAAGTCCAACTACCGCGACGGCCTGTCCGTGCTGGAGTACTTCATCTCCCAGCACGGCGCCCGCAAGGGGCTGGCCGATACCGCACTGCGTACCGCCGAGTCGGGCTACCTGACCCGTCGTCTGGTCGACGTCTCCCAGGACGTGATCGTCCGCGAGGAGGACTGCGGCACCAAGCAGGGTATCGACATCCGCGTGGCCGACCGCGACGCCGACGGCAACCTCGTGCTCGTCAAGAACGCGGACGGCGGCCCGTACTCCCGTCTGCTCGCGGCCGACGTCATCGACCCGGCCGACGGCAAGACCGTGCTGTACAAGCGCGACGACGCCCTGTCGATGGACGTGCTCAACGATCTCGTCGCCCACGGCGTCGAGTTCGTCAAGTGCCGTTCCGTGCTCTCCTGCGCCTCCAAGCGCGGCGTGTGCGCGAAGTGCTACGGCTGGTCGATGGCCACCAACAAGCTGGTCGACGTCGGCGAGACCGTCGGCATCGTCGCGGCCCAGTCCATCGGCGAGCCGGGTACCCAGCTGACGCTGCGTTCCTTCCACTCCGGCGGCGTCGCTTCGGCCTCCGATATCACCCAGGGTCTTCCGCGTGTCACCGAGCTTTTCGAAGCCCGTACGCCGAAGGGCGAGTCCCCGATCGCCGAGTTCGCCGGCACCATCAAGGTGGTGGACGGCGACCGCGGCCGCCAGGTCATCCTCACCCCGGACGCCGACTCCGGCGCCCCGGTCGAGGACGGCGAGATCAAGCCGATCACGTACAACGTGTCGCGCCGCGTCCCGCTGCTGGTGAAGGACGGCGAGCACGTCGCCACCGGCACGCAGCTCATCGAGGGTTCCGTCGATCCGAAGAAGATCCTGCGCATCCTCAACAAGCGCGCCGCCCAGATGAACATCGTGGAGGAGGTGCACAACGTGTACCGCTCCCAGGGCGTGGACATCCACGACAAGCACATCGAGGTCATCGTCCACCAGATGAGCCGTCGCATCACCGTGATCGACTCCGGCGAGACCGACCTGCTGCCCGGCGAGCTGGTCGACCAGCAGCGCTTCCGCGAGGTCAACAAGGCCGCCGTGCAGGCGGGCAAGAGGCCGGCCTCCGGCCGTCCGGAGCTCATGGGCATCACGAAGGCCTCGCTGGCCACCGATTCGTGGCTGTCCGCCGCCTCCTTCCAGGAGACGACCCGCGTGCTCACCGACGCCGCCCTGAACCAGAAGGTCGACGACCTGAAGGGCCTCAAGGAGAACGTCATCATCGGTAAGCTCATCCCGGCCGGCACCGGCCTGGCCCGCTACCGCAACGCGGTGGTCGAGCCGGACAAGGCGATCCGCGACACCATCTACCCGAACTTCGGTCTGGGCGGTGGCGACGACGGCGAGGGCCTCGACTTCACCGACGGCGACATCAACGATGTGGACTTCTCCAACATCGATTTCGGCGACCTGAAGCTCGGCGAGGACTTCAACCCGGACGACTTCCTGGACGACCAGGGCGGCACCGCCGACTTCGGCGGCGACGCGGACGGCTCCGACCTGAAGCTCCCCGGTGACGACGGCGACGCCGCCGGCACCGACGCCGCGGGTTCGGACGACGATCCGACCGCCATCGTCTGATGATCGGCCGGTCGGCCTGCTCGATTGAGCGGGTCGACCGGCGCATATGGCCGCATATGAATGACCCCCTCCGCAATCCGCGGAGGGGTTCATTCATATGCGGCGTGGGCGGCCGGGCGTCACGCGCGAACGGAAGCCGCGCGCGACAGGCCGCCGGAAGCCGTTACTTCAGCTTCTCGTTGAAGCCGTCCTGGATGACGTCGTTCAAGTCGTTCAGCTCGTCGGACGGGTTGGCCTCCTTCTCGATGTCGTCCAGTCCGTCGTTCAAGTCGGACGAGGCGTTGTACGGGCTGTCCAGATCGTACAGCTGCTCCGTCAGGTCGCGGTACTGCTGGTACTTGCCGTCGTCGCTGTAGATGTCGTCGCCGTTGCCGAGCGCCTCCAACTGCGTCATGATGTCGCCCAGCTTGGTCAGGTAGTCCTTCATCGTGGTGGCGTATTCGGCGATCGGCTTGATCTTGGAGCCGCTGAGGTCGCCGAGCGCCGTCGTGCAGCCCTTGATGTAGTCGTTGTACTCGCTGAAGTAGTCGTTGTCGGTGTAGGACGCGGTCGGCGTGGAGTCGCACGCCTTGGTGACGGCGCTCATCGTGACGGCCGTGTCGGCGAGGTTGTTGGAGAACGTGACGAACTTCTTCGCCTTCTTCTCGTACTTGTCGTACGCCTCCTTCACCTTGTCGTCCTTCTGGTAGATCTTGAGGTCGGTAAACTCCTTGTTCGAATCCTCGTAGGCCTTCACGTACTCCTTGATCTTCGCGGCGTCCTCCTTGTCGAAGGTGGACTTGCTGTCGTACGTGGTGGCCATGGCCTTCGACAGCTTCGTCGAGATGTTGCCGTACTTCGTGAGCATCACGCCCGTCTGGTGCTGGCCGTCCAGATAGTCGTCGGAGGTGAGCGAGCCGGGCTTGACCACCGCGAACACGACGACGAGCGCGATCACCGCGACCACGGCGATCGCACCGACGATGATGCCGATCAGCGCGCCGGTGGAGCGCTTCTTCTTCGGCGCGGGGGCACCCGGGTATGCGGGCGGCTGTCCCGGCTGTCCCGGCTGACCGGGCTGTCCCGGAGCGGGGGCACCCGGGTAGGCGGGGGCGGCGGGCGCACCCGGCGCGCCGGACTGTCCATACGGCGGCTGCTGGCCCTGTCCGAACGGCGGCTGTCCCGGCTGCCCGGGCTGTCCCGGCACCGCCGGCGTGTACGGCGGCGCCGCGAACTGCTGCTGGGACGCCGCGGCATCCGGGGCGCCGAACGCCGGCGCCGCCGGAGCTTCGGGCTGGCCGTACTGCGGTGCCTGGATCGGCTGCGTCGGCGCATCCGGCTGCGGTGCCGAGAACTGCTGCGTCGGCACATCGGCCTGCGGGACCTCCCACGGTGCGGGCGCGGCCGGGGCGGGCTGCTGCTCATATGATTGTCCGAACGCCGGTGCCGGCGAATCCGGTGCCGGGGCGCCGGCCTGCGCCGTGTCCGGCGTCTGGTCGAAGGGGATCTGTCCGTTGTCCGTGAACTTGGGGTCCGGGGCTCCGGAGCCGCCTCCATTGGCGTTTGCGTCGTTCATACGCATTCCTTTCATTACCCTCCTTACCACGTCACCGTCATCGATGACGTTCCAACCGCTCGGAGGCTGCTTCCAGCCTATCACCGGCGAACACGCAGGGCGAACATCACCATGCGCATCGTCCGGTCGGCGGACCGGGATCTACGGACCGGAATTGACGGACCGTCCCCGCGCCCGCCGTCCGTATCCGGCCCATGTCCGGAATCGTGTCCATTTGATGAACGGCCGCCGTGGGCGCCGTGCGGCCGCGAGTAACGTCTCGTGCCATGAGCGAAAACACCGCAACGAAGAAGTACACGATCGCCGTGATTCCCGGCGACGGCATCGGCAAGGAAGTGACCCCGTGGGCGCAGAAGGCGCTCGAGAAGGCGGCCGAAGGCGTGGCCGAATTCGACTACGAGCCCTTCGACCTGGGCGCCGAGCGCTACCTGCGCGACGGCTCCATCCTGCCCGAGGACGAGGAGGAGCGCATCAAGAAGACCGACGCGATCCTGCTCGGCGCCGTCGGCGACCCGCGCATCAAGGCCGGCATCCTGGAGCGCGGCCTGCTGCTCAAGCTCCGCTTCGATCTCGACCAGTACGTGAACCTGCGCCCGTCCAAGCTGTACAAGGGCGTCACCTCGCCGCTCGCGAACCCCGGCGACATCGACTTCGTCGTCGTGCGCGAGGGCACCGAGGGCCTGTACTGCGGCGCCGGCGGCGCGGTCCGCCGCAACACCCCGAACGAGGTGGCCACCGAGGTCTCCATCAACACCGCGTACGGCGTGGAGCGCGTCGTGCGCTACGCGTTCAAGCTCGCCATGAAGCGCCGCAAGCACGTCACGCTCGTCCACAAGAAGAACGTGCTCGTCAACGCGGGCGACATGTGGCAGCGCATCGTCGACAAGGTCGGCGAGGAGTACCCGGAGGTCACGCACGACTACTCGCACATCGACGCGGCCACGATCTTCCTCGTGTCCGATCCGTCGAAGTTCGACGTGATCCTCACCGACAACCTCTTCGGCGACATCCTCACCGACGAGGCCGGCGCCGTCGTGGGCGGCGTGGGCTACTCCGCCTCCGGCTGCATCAACGCCTCCGACGAATACCCGTCGATGTTCGAGCCGATCCACGGCTCCGCGCCGGACATCGCCGGCCAGAACAAGGCCAACCCGACCGCCGCGATCCTCTCCGCCGCCATGCTGCTCGAGCATCTCGGCTTCGACGAGGCCGCGCAGAAGATCCACAAGGCCGTCGAGGCGGACATCGAGGAGCTCGGCTCCACCGTCCGCACCACCGACCAGGTCGGCAAGGACATCCTCGCCCGCATGTGACGTGTCCGTCGCACGTTTCCGAAGGCCCCGGCATCACGCCGAGGGCCTTTTGCTATGGTGGCGGCATGGATATGGAGAACGCGATGCGTGGGGAATGCAAGACGCCGGGCGGCAAACTCGTCGCCGTGACCGTGGAGCCGGACGGCACGGACGCGCCGCGCGTGCGCATCGACGGCGATTTCTTCGTCGAAGCCGATTCCGACGGGACCGCCGACGCCCTCCTGCGCGGCGTCGAACGTGCGCTCGCCGCGGTCATCGCCGCGTCTCCCGCGACCGGCGCCGATTCTGCGACAATCGATTCTGCGACGATCGATTCTGCGACGATCGCGGCCGCGGTGCGCGAGGCGATCGCCCGCCATCCGCACGCCCGTCTCGTCGGCACCGACGCCGACGCCATCGCCATCGCCGCCGTCCGCGCGATCGCCCCGTCCGCCACCGATACCGCGTCCTCCCTCACTCCGCCCCCGCCGGCGGGGGCTCCCGCGCAGCGGGTGGGGGTGGTCACGACGCCCGACCCCGACTTTGCCTCCCGCTGGGCCTCCCTCTGGCCGTGGCTCGCCATCGTCCACGACGAACCGCGCAGCCCCGCCGACCAGATGGCGGTCGACGAGCGATGGGCGCGCGAGGTCGCGGCCGGCACGCGCCGACCCACCCTGCGCATCTGGGAGTGGAACGCGCCGTGCGTCGTCGTCGGCCGGTTCCAGTCCATCCCCGACGAGGTCCACGAAAGCGTCGCGCGCGCGGAGGGCATCACCGTCGTGCGCCGGTGCACGGGCGGCGGCGCGATGTTCATCGAACCCGGCAACACCATCACCTACTCCTTATATACTCCGCTCGATTTCGTCGCCGGCATCGACGTCGCATCGTCGTATCGTCTGTGCGACCGGTGGCTCGTCGAGGCGCTGCGCGGGCTGGGACTCGACGTGCGGTTCGCCGGTCTCAACGACATCGCCTCGCAGCACGGCAAGATCGGCGGCGCGGCGCAACGCCGCTTCCCCGCGCCGCACGCGCGTGCGGCGGCGCGCGGGGAAGCTGCCGCGCCCGCCGCGACGCACGCTCCCGGCGCGGTCCTGCACCACGTGACGATGGCGTACGACATCGACGCGGTGAAGATGACGCGCGTGCTCAACGTGAGCGGCGAGAAGACGAGCGACAAGGCGGTCAAGTCCGCCGTGAAGCGCGTCGACCCGCTCAGAAGCCAGACCGGGCTGTCCCGCGCCGAGGTCGTCGCGCACCTGCTCGCGTACTGCCGCGCGCAGGCGTCCCGCGCGTGACGGCGGCGCCGCCCGCCGCCCGCGCGTGCGCCGACGCGCGCCCGTGAACGCCTGCGGTACGTTCACGGCGGCTCCGGTGGGCGTGCGGTACAATGTTGCGGACGATGGTCGAGGATGTCCGCGGACCGACGATGGAATACGGCGACGTGATGATGGGATGGTGATGTGAGTTGGCGGAAAAGCCGAACGCGATGCCCGAAGAGGAGAACGTGCTCCTGCATACCGCGCTGTTCAAGCAGGTGTCGCCGGAGCAGGCGGAGGAGCTGATCCCCCATCTCAACCAGGCCGTGTACGACAAGGGCGAGGCCATCTTCGAACAGGGCGGCACCGACCACCGCATGTACCTGCTGGAGCACGGGCGCGTCAAACTCGTGCGCGAATCGAACGACCATCGCATCCAGCTGCTGTCCATCCACGCGCCGGGCGAGGTGCTCGGCGAGATCCCCGTCTTCGACCCGACCGGCGGCCCGCGCACCGCGTCCGCGCTGGCGATGAACCACGGCACGCGCGTCGTCTGGCTCGAACATGATGCGCTGTTCCACTGGCTCGACCAGCATCCTCGCGTCGCCATCGACATGCTGCAGGTGATGGCCGGGCGCATGCGCTCCAACAACGAGCACATCTCCGACCTCGTGTTCATGGACGTGCCCGCCCGCCTCGCCAAGACGCTCATCAACCTCGCGTCCCGCTTCGGCGAGCCGGTCGAGGAGGGGCTCAAGGTGCCGCACGACCTGACGCAGGAGGAGATGGCGCAGCTCGTCGGCTCCAGCCGCGAGACCGTGAACAAGGCGCTGATGGACTTCGCGAACCGTGGGTGGATCGCGCGCGAGGGGCGTTCGATCGTCATCTACCAGCCCGGCATGCTCATCCGCAGGTCGCGCCGCTGACCCCCTCAGGCGCTTGACGCGCCAGCTCCCCCTGAAGGGGGCGCAGGGAGGGAGACGTTCGTTCACCGGATTTCCGGGAGACGTTCAGGGAGTGGGGTTCCTGTGAATGATTCCCCGCGCGCCGTGGCACGCCATCGGTTCCGGTAGACCCACCCACTTAGAATGGGGCGCATGCCGAAAAAGAACTCCCTTACCGCTCGACGTGTGCTTACTTTGCTGTTGGCCTATCTCATGCTGTGCGTCGGCGGCGGCGTGGTGATGGCCACGCTGGTTTCCCCCGCCGTATTCGCCGCGAATTCGGTGGCCAAGGCCGTGGTGCCGTCGCTCAAGGTCGAGGGCGTCGATTTCGACGTGACCTCCCTTCCCCAGAAATCCGTGATGTACGCCTCGGACGGCACGACGAAGATCGCGGAGTTCTACGCCGACAACCGTACCGTCGTGCCGCTGAAGAACATCTCCAAGGTCATGCAGCAGGCCGTCGTCGCCCGTGAGGACCGCCGATTCTTCAAACATCACGGCATCGACGTGCAGGGCGTCATGCGCGCCTTCTTCCAGACGTTCGTGAAGAAGGGCGATACGCAGGGCGGCTCCACGCTGACCCAGCAGTACGTGAAGAACGTGCTCGCCATGCAGGCCCGCGAGGACGACGACCCGATCGCCGAATACCACGCCTCCGAACAGACCGTCGCGCGCAAGGTGCGCGAGATGCTCATCGCCGTGCAGATGGAGAAGCAGTACTCGAAGCTCGAGATCCTGCAGGGCTACCTCAACATCGCCCAGTTCGGCAACCACAACCTCTACGGCGTGGAGAGCGCCGCGAAGCGCTACTTCAACACCTCCGCCAAGGACCTGACCGTGGTGCAGGCCGCGACCATCGCCGCCATCACGAAGAACCCGGCCAGGTATGATCCGACCAGCGACGAGAACCTCAAGGAGTCGCAGAAGCAGCGCAACATCGTGCTCGACCTCATGCTGCAGGAGGGGTACATCACCCAGAAGCAGCATGACGAGGCCTACAAGACGCCGCTCAAGGACACGCTCAACGTGCAGTCCATCGAATCCGGCTGCCAGGTGGCAGGCGACGCCGCGTTCTTCTGCGACTACGTGACCCGCCAGATCCTCAAGAACAAGGAGTTCGGCAAGACCGAGGAGGAGCGCAACAAGCTGCTCAAGGAGGGCGGCCTGTCGATCGTCACCACGATGGACGTGAACGCGAACAACTCCGCCATGCAGGCGGCGCGCGACGCCATCCCGCCGGCCGATCCGACCGGCTTCGAGGTCGCGATCGCCGCGATCAGGCCCGGCACCGGCGAGGTGCTCGGCTTCGGCATCAACCGCACCTACGACGCCACCGATCTGGCGAAGCTCGATTCGACGCGAACGGCCGTGAACTACGCGGTCGACGAGTCCGACGGCGGCGGCTGGGGCTTCCAGCCCGGCTCCACCTGGAAGCCGATCAACCTCGTCGCGTGGATGCAGGCGGGCAAGTCCATCAACCAGTACCTGCGCACATCCACCGCGTACAACACGGCGAGCTTCAGCTGCAACGGCTACGCGTTCGCCGGCACGTGGAGCGTGCAGAACTCCGGCGGCGGCACCTCGAACGAGAGCCCGCTGCAGGGCCTCGTGCTCTCGCACAACACCACCCAGGCCTCGATGACCCAGCAGATCGGCCTGTGCGCGATCGCGGACGCCGCCAAGCAGGTCGGCTACCACAACTCGATCCAGGGCCATGAGGACGTCTACGACTCCAACTCGTTCCAGCCGCCGATGGTGATCGGCACCGTGCAGGCCTCGCCGCTCACGATGGCGAACGTGTACGCGACGATCGCCGCCAAGGGCGTCGAATGCACCCCGATCGCCATCACCAAGATGACCGACCGCGCCGGCAAGAACTACAAGGTGCCGTCCGCGAACTGCCATCAGGCCATCGACCCGGAGATCGCGGAGACCGCCGCCTACGCCATCAACCAGGGCGTCGTCCGCTCCAACGGCAACGCCGTGGACGCCCAGCTGGCCAACGGCCGCAAGACCTTCGCGAAGACCGGCACCAACGAGGACACGTACATGCTCACCGCCGGCTTCATCCCGCAGGTGGCCGCGTTCGTGGCCGTCGGCAACGCCGAGTCGCCGCAGTCGTTCAACTACAAGACGATCAACGGCGTGTACCGCCCGACCTGGTACGGCATGTACATCGCCGAACCCGCGTGGAAGCAGTTCATGCAGAGCTACGTCGACGCCGCCGGTATCCCGATCGACAACAGCTACGGCAACCCGAGCGCGAAGTACACGGGCGGAGGCACCACCACGTACAGCGGCACCAGCTCGGGCACGACCGGCACCACCACACAGGGGACCACCGGCACGACCACGCAGCAGGGCACCACGACGGAAGGCACGACCGGTACGACCACCCAGCAGGGGACCACGACCGGCCAGTGATTCGTCTCCCGTAAAACCCCGCGTGACGCCATCGCGGCATCGCGCCATCGGCGGCCACGCCATCGCGCCATCGCAACCGAACGCCCACCGTATTCCCACATACGGTGGGCGTTCGGCGTACTTTCAGCTTGGACGTTAGAATTGTCGAGGACGATCATCGCCGGACATTCGGCGTAAGGGGGAACATCATCATGGCGAAAGACACCACGGCATACGGCAGCGCGGCAGGCGCGACGGCGAACGTCGAAGGTCCGAGCGGATTCGACTTCCGCGGCCTCGACGTGACGAACACCGTCGAGGCGGGAGGCAAAGGCAAGTCCGGGAAACCGGGCAAGGCCGCGAAATCCTCGAAAACGGCGAAGTCCGCGAAATCGGTGAAATCGGGCAAGGCCGCAGGCAAGGCGACGAAACCGGGCAAAACGGGCAAGACCGGCACGCCTCTGACGGGGGAGAGCCCCGCCAAGGACGCCGGCCCGCTGCTGTTCCGGCCGATGACGCTGCGCGGCCTGACCATCCGCAACCGCATCTGGCTGCCGCCGATGGACACCTACTCGGCGTTCGCGCAGGACGGCCGACCGACGCCGTTCCACTACCAGCACTACGTGTCGCGCGCGATGGGCGGCTTCGGCATGATCATCGCCGAGGCGACCGCCGTCGCGCCCGAAGGCCGCATCTCGCCGAATGACGTGGGCCTGTGGGCCGACTGGCAGATCGACTCGTGGAAGTGGATCGTCGAAGGCATCAAGGCGACGGGTGCCGTGGCCGCCATCCAGCTCAATCACGCGGGACGCAAGGGGTCGACCGGCTCGTTCACCGTCGGCTACGAGCACGAGACCGTGCCCGGTGAGGCCGGCGGCTGGCAGACTGTCGCGCCGAGCGCCATCCCGTTCGGCGGCTACGCGACGCCGCGCGCGCTGAGCATCGACGAGATCCACGGACTGGTCGGCGCGTTCGCCGCGGCGGCCGGTCGCGCCGTGGCCGCCGGATTCCAGGCGATCGAGATCCACGCCGCCCACGGCTACCTGATCTCGCAGTTCCTCGACCCGCTGAGCAACGAACGCGACGACGAATACGGCGGCGGCTTCGAGGGGCGCATCCGCTTCCTGCTGGAGGTCGCCGACGCGATCCGCGGCGTGATCCCGGACGACATGCCGCTGCTCGTGCGCGTCTCCGCCACCGACTGGGCGGCGGGCGGCTGGGACCTCGACCAGACGGTCGCGCTCGCGCAGATCCTCAAGGCGCACGGCGTGGACCTGGTCGACGTGTCCACCGGCGGCATCGTCGCCGGCGTGACGGTCCCGGTCAAGCCCGACTACCAGGTGCCGTTCTCCGCGCAGGTGCGCAAGCGCGCCGAGGTACCGGTCACCGCGGTCGGACTCATCACCAAGCCGAAGCAGGCGGAGAAGGTGCTCGCCAAGGGCAAGGCCGACGCGGTCGAGATCGGCCGCGCCGCGCTGCGCGACCCGTACTGGCCGCTGCGCGCCGCCGCCAAACTCGGCGTGCCCGTCACCGAGGCCCCTTACCAGCCCCAGTACGTGCGCGGCGCCTACTGATTGACTAGACTGGGTGCCCATGAGTTACGTTTCGGACAGCTTCTGGCATGACGCGGTCAACAAGGCGACCTGCGACCTGTTCACCTTCGGCTACAAGCACGTCATCAAACCCAATTTCGTCTTCAACGTGCCGCCGGACGAGGCGCACGACCGCATGATCGCGTTCTGCCGCGTGGTCAAGCACATCCCGCCGCTGCTGTGGGCGGAGCGCACGATGCTCGACTACACCGATCCGATCCTCGAGACCACGGTGATGGGCGTCGACTTCGCGAACCCGTTCGGCCTGTCCGCCGGACTCGACAAGAACTGCGACATGCCGGTGCTGCTCGACAACGCCGGCTTCGGATTCGAGACGGTCGGCTCCACCACGTCCCGCCCGTGCCCGGGCAACCCGAAGCCGTGGTTCCACCGTCTGCCCGAATACGATTCGATGATGGTGCACGTGGGCCTCGCGAATATCGGCTCCGACAAGGTCATCGACCGTGCGGAGAAGGCGTGGACGCACGCGCACGACATGCAGGTGTCCGTTTCGATCGCGCGCACGAACGACGCGCTGTGCGGCGACCTCGACGAGGGCATCGAGGACTACTGCGTCTCGATGCGCCGCGCCGCCGGCCGCACCGCGATGGTCGAAGTGAACGTGTCCTGCCCGAACACGCATGTGGGCGAGCCGTTCACCGCCTCGCCCGAGGCGCTCGACAAGCTGTTCACCGCGCTTGACGCGATCGACCGCCCGCAGCCGACGCTCGTCAAGTTGCCGCTCAACAAGCCGTGGGAGGAATTCCGCGACCTGCTCGACGTGCTCGCCGAGCACAACGTGCAGGGCGTCTCGCTCGCCAACCTCAACAAGGACCGCGCCGGCCTCGCCATCCCGCACGAGTGGGAGGGCGGCCTGTCCGGCGGCCCGTGCACGGACGCCAGCACGGCGCTGGTCGCGCGTGTGCGCCGCGAGTACGGCGACCGGTTCGCGATCGCCGGCATCGGCGGCGTGTTTACGCCCGAACAGGCGTATGCGAAGATCCGCGCCGGCACCGACCTGGTCATGTTCATCTCGTCGCTCATGTACCGCGGCCCCCAGCAGATCACGGTCCTGAAGCGCGGCCTCGCCGAGCTGCTGCGCCGCGACGGGTTCTCGTCCGTCTCCGAAGCCGTCGGCGTCGACGCCGAGTGATTGTGTCTCCGGCCCCCTCTGACGAGGGGGCTCCCGGCGGAGCCGGGTGGGGGAGAGATACCCGGAAACCGTCCGGAGAATTCCGATAGGCAATCGCGCCTATGTTGTTTTTTGTTCGCTAACGTTTGCAAAACTACAAAAAGGGTACGCGAAACGCACAACTCGGTTTGAACTATGGGTGATTGTGTGCGATAATGTTCATATGATATCGTCACAACGTCAACACCTGATACTGAGCAGGCTTCGTACCCGGGGTGCCGTGCGCATCACGGCACTCAGCAAGGAACTCGGCGTTTCCGCGATGACCATCCGCCGCGATATCGCCGAACTCGCCGACAAAGGGCTCCTCAAGCGGGTCCACGGCGGCGCAGTCACCACCAGCACGCTGCTGAGCGAGCCGTTGTTCTCCGTAAAGTCGCAGATGGACATCGGGCTCAAGGACGCGATCGCGCAGGAGGCCGTCAAATACGTGGCCCCCGGCGACGTGATCGCCATCGGCGGCGGCACCACCGCCTACGTCTTCGCACAGCATCTGCTGGAAAGCCAGCAGGCCGCGGGCGTCACCATCCTCACCAATTCGATCCCGGTCGCCGAACTCGTGCAGGCCCTCGAATCGAAGGATGTGGAGGTGATCGTCACCGGCGGCGTCATCACCCGATCGAACTCGCTCGTCGGCCCGATCGCCGACAAGGTCGTCGCCTCGCTGCGCGTCAACACCGTCTTCCTCGGCACGCATTCCGTGTCGATTCCCCGCGGCTTCCTCATGCCCAATTCGCTGGAGGCCGCCACCGATATGGCGATGATGGACATCGCCGATCGCACCATCATCTTGACCGACCACACCAAGTGGAGCTGCACATCGCTGTCGCTGTTCGCGCGGTTCGACCAGGTGGACACGGTCATCACCGACGACGGTCTCGACCCCGATACCGCCGCCAAAACGAAGGAACTGGTCAAGGAGCTCGTGCTGGCCGAACAGACCGAGCCCGTACAGGAAAGTGAGCAGGAATAACCATGACCGAATTCGCAGCCTACGAGCCGGGTGCGTACGCGAAGGAGCACATCCGCATCACGCCGACGACGCTCGCCGACGGACGTGACTTCTTCTACCTCGACGACGATCCGGAATACGTCTCCGGCGCGAAGACCCGCGAGCTCAAGGACCCGCGTCATCTCGCCTACCGTTTCGCCAACCAGCTGAACGCCGCCGGCGAGGAGGTGCCGTACGCGGCCCCCGAGATGCGCCGCGACCCGCTGACCGGCGATTGGATCCCGATGGCGACCGCGCGCATGAACCGCCCGATCACCGCCGGCCCCGGCGCCACCGCCAAGGGCAACCCGCTGGCCGCCCGCAAGCCCGGCGACCCGTACCAGGACGGCGAGGTGCCGGACACCGACTACAACGTCGTCGTGTTCGAGAACCGCTTCCCGTCGATGGTGCGCGTGCCCGGCCGCTCCGAGGACGTCACCTACGTGGACGGCAATCCGCTGTGGGAGAAGAAGATGGCCGCCGGCCGCTGCGAGGTCATCTGCTTCGACCCGAACGAGCACGGCCTGCCCGCCGACCTGCCGGTGAGCCGTCTGCGCACCGTCGTCGAGGCGTGGGCGTTCCGCACCGCCGAGATCTCGAAGATGGACGGCATCGAGCAGATCTTCCCGTTCGAGAACCACGGCGCCGAGATCGGCGTCTCCCTCGCCCACCCGCACGGCCAGGTCTACTGCTACCCGTTCATCGCCCCGAAGATGGAGCAGGAGCTCAAGCACACCGAGGCCTACCACGAGAAGACCGGCGGCAACCTGCTCAAGGACCTGATGAACGCCGAGCTCGAAGCCAAGGAGCGCGTCATCATGCGCAACCACAGCTGGGTCGCCTACGTGCCGGCCGCCGCCCGCTGGCCCCTCGAGGTGCATGTGGCGCCGGTGCGCGACGTGCTCACCATCGACCAGCTCGACGACCAGGAGCGCTGGGACCTCGCCTCCATGTACTCGCACCTGCTCAAGCGCGGCAACGCGTTCTTCGACAAGGGCGACGGCAAGGGCATGGACCTGCCGTACATCGCCGCCTGGCACCAGGCCCCGATTCACGATCCGCGCCGCGAGAACTACCGCCTCAACCTGCAGTTCTTCTCGTTCCGCCGCGCCGCCAACAAGATCAAGTATCTCGCCGGCTCCGAATCCGGCATGGCCGCCTGGATCTCCGACACGACCCCGGAGCTCATCGCGAAGCGCTTCCACGAGCTCGGCGACGTCGACATCGCCGACTGACGCCGTCTTCTCAACAAGGATGTTCCACAAAACCAAGGAAGGATAAAACACCAATGGCTGCTGTTGAATTCATCGAGCCGATCTCCCATGAGGAGGGCGTCTCCGAGGCGACGAAACTGTTCGTCGACACCTACGGCTTCGCGCCGGAAGGCGTGTGGGCCGCTCCGGGCCGCGTCAACCTGATCGGCGAGCACACCGACTACAACGCGGGCCTGTGCCTGCCGATCGCGCTGCCGCAGCGCACGTTCATCGCGCTCAAGCCGCGCGAGGACACCAAGGTGCGCGTCGTCTCGTCCATCTCCCCGGACAAGGTCGCCGAGGCCGATCTCGACGGGCTCAAGGCCCGCGGCGTGGACGGCTGGGCCGCCTACCCGGTGGGCGTGGCGTGGGCGCTGCGCGAGGCCGGCTTCTCCAAGGTGAAGGGCTTTGACGCCGCGTTCGTCTCCTGCGTGCCGCTGGGCTCCGGTCTGAGCTCCTCCGCCGCGATGACCTGCTCGACTGCGCTCGCCCTCGACGACGTGTACGGTCTCGGCTACGGCGACTCCGACGCCGGCCGCGTCACCCTCATCAACGCCGCCATCAAGTCCGAGAACGAGATGGCCGGCGCCTCCACCGGCGGCCTCGACCAGAACGCCTCGATGCGCTGCACGCCCGGCCATGCGTTGCTGCTCGACTGCCGCCCGGAGCTCACCCCGCTGGAGAACGTCTCCCAGCAGGAGTTCGATCTCGACAAGTACGGCCTCGAGCTGCTCGTCGTCGACACCCAGGCCCCGCACCAGCTCAACGACGGCCAGTACGCCCAGCGCCGCGCCACCTGCGAGGAGGCCGCGAAGATCCTCGGCGTCGCCAACCTGCGCGTCGCCGCCGACGGCATCTCCAAGGCCGACGACCAGCTCCAGGCTCTCAAGGAAACGCTCGACGCGCTGCCCGACGAGACGATGAAGAAGCGCGTGCGCCACGTCGTCACCGAGATCGAACGCGTGCGCTCCTTCGTGCGCGCCTTCGCCCAGGGCGACATCGAATCCGCCGGACGCCTGTTCAACGCGTCCCACGATTCGCTCGCCGCGGACTACGAGGTCACCGTGCCGGAGCTCGACGTGGCCGTGGACGTGGCCCGCCACAACGGCGCCTACGGCGCCCGCATGACCGGCGGCGGCTTCGGCGGCTCCATCATCGCGCTCGTCGACAAGGGCCGCTCCCAGGAGGTCGCCCAGAAGATCGCCGACGAGTTCGAGAAGCAGGGCTTCCACGCCCCGCGCGCCCTCGCCGCCTACGCCGCGGCGAGCGCCTCTCGCGAAGCGTAAGCCTCACTTCAGCTCCCTCTGACGAGGGAGCTGTCGCGGCATAGCCGCGACTGAGGGAGAGACAGGAGCGGCCGCAGGCCGCGGGAGATACGGCATCGGCCGAAAGCCGATTCGATTTCCCCGCGGCCTACGGCCGCTCTTCTTCTCTCTTCTCTCCCTCCGTCATCGCTTCGCGATGACACCTCCCTCGTCAGAGGGAGGCAACGCCACGGCACCGAGTCATCACCCGCGCGGCACGCGAATCATCGCCTCCTGGGCGATGGCGGCGACCAGCTCGCCGTCCTGCGAATACACCTTCGCCGTGCCGAGTCCGCGGCCGTGCGCGGCGGTCGGCGTGTCCTGCACGTACAGGTGCCACTGGCAGATGTCCACGTCGCGGTACCACCACATCGAATGGTCGATCGACGCATAGGCGATGCCCGGCGTGGAGATCGACAGTCCGGCGCGACGCAGCACCGGCTCCATCATCACCTGGTCGCAGCCGAGCGCCAGCATCGCACGATGCATGAGCTGCGGCGCCTCGACCTCGCCGTCGGCCCTCATCCACACCATCTGCCTGCCGGAGTCGGCGGCCGCGGACTCCTTGTCCGGTCCGAGCATGATCGTCGGCGTGATATGGCGGATGTCGAACGGCGACTTCTCCGCGTAGTAGTTCGCGAACGGCGACCTGCCGGCGTACGGCGCCATCAGCTCCTTCGCGCTGGTGAGCGATTCCGGGTCGGGCAGGTCGGCCGGCATCGGGTCGGCGAACTCCACGCCCTCCTGTCCGGTCACCTGGAACGAGGCGATCGCGGTGAGGATCGATCCCTCGGCCTGCGTGACGTTCACGCGCCGCGCCGAGAACGAACGTCCGTCGCGCAGCTTCTCCACGTCGAACAGCAGATCCTGGCGGATGTCGCCGGGCGCGATGAAATAGCCGTGAATCGAATGCGGCAGACGGTTCGGCGCCACGGTCTTCGCGGCCGCCATCAGCGACTGGGCGATTACCTGGCCGCCGTACACGCGGCCGGTGGGGAAGTAGAGGCTTTCGCCGTTCACGTACGTGTGGTTGCGGTAGTCGGAGGGCTTGCCCAGTTTGAGCACCTTCACCAGATGTTCCAGCGGTGTGATGGTGTCGTCGGTCATGCTCGTCTCCCTAGATTGTCGTGTTCGATGTTCGATTATGTGATGCCTCGACTGTAACGGTCGGTCGTTACTGGCACCAGAGACGATTGTAACGAGCATGTGAGCCGTGTGAACGGCGGGTTATGGCCCGCATACGAATAAGGCACCCTCGCCCGCTACGACTTGGCCCCCTCTGACGAGGGGGCTGTCCGCGGTAGCGGACTGGGGGAGAGATAGCGGGAACCGTTACGTTCCAGCTATCTCTCCCCCAGTCTCACTGCGTTCGACAGCCCCCTCGTCAGAGGGGGCCGAATGAGGACTGATGCTCAGACGCGCGTCAGCTTGCGGTGCAGGCGGTGCGGGCGGGCCGCGTCCTCGCCGAGGCGGGCGACGCGGTTCTCCTGGTAGGCCTGGAAGTTGCCTTCGAACCAGTACCACTTGGCCGGGTTCTCGTCATCGCCCTCCCACGCGAGGATGTGCGTGGCGACGCGGTCGAGGAACCAACGGTCGTGGGAGATCACGACGGCGCAGCCCGGGAAGCCGAGCAGCGCGTTCTCGAGCGATTCCAGCGTCTCGACGTCGAGGTCGTTCGTGGGCTCGTCGAGCAGCAGCAGGTTGCCGCCCTGCTTCAGGGTCAGCGCCAGGTTGAGTCGGTTGCGCTCGCCGCCGGAGAGCACGCCGGTCAGCTTCTGCTGGTCGGAGCCCTTGAAGCCGAAGCTCGCCACGTAGGCGCGGGTCGGCACCTCGACGCCCGCCACCTCGATGAAGTCGAGGCCGCCGGAGACCGCCTCCCACAGGTTCTTGTTCGGATCGAGGCCGGCGCGGTTCTGGTCGACGTAGCTGATCTTCACCGTGTCGCCGATCTTGAGCTCGCCGCTGGTCAGCGGCTCGAGGCCGACGATCGTCTTGAACAGCGTGGACTTGCCGACGCCGTTCGGGCCGATCACGCCGACGATGCCGTTGCGCGGCAGCGTGAAGGACAGGTCGTCGATGAGCACGCGGTCGCCGAACGCCTTGTGGATGTGCTTCGCCTCGAGCACCGTGGAGCCCAGGCGCGGGCCGGCCGGGATCTGGATCTCGGAGAAGTCGAGCTTCTTGTTGTTGCGCGCCTCCTGCTCCATCTGGTCGTAACGCTCCAGACGGGCCTTGTTCTTGGCCTGACGGGCCTTCGGCGAGGAGCGCACCCAGTCGAGCTCGTTCTTCAGGCGCTTGGCGAGCTTCGCGTCCTTCGCGCCCTGGATCTCCATACGCTTCGCCTTGGTCTCAAGGTACGTGGAGTAGTTGCCCTTGTACGGGTACAGGTGGCCGCGGTCCACCTCGCAGATCCACTCGGCCACGTTGTCCATGAAGTAACGGTCGTGGGTGACGGCGATGACGGCGCCCTTGTACTGGTGCAGGAACTGCTCCAGCCACAGGATCGACTCGGCGTCGAGGTGGTTGGTGGGCTCGTCGAGCAGCAGCAGGTCGGGGGCTTCGAGCAGAAGCTTGCACAGGGCCACGCGGCGGCGCTCGCCACCGGAGCACACGTTCACCGGGGTGTCCGGGTCGGGGCACTGCAGGGCGTCCATCGCCTGGTCGAGCTGCGAGTCGAGGTCCCAGCCGTTCGCGGCGTCGATCTCGGTCTGGAGCTTGCCCATCTCCTCCATGAGGGCGTCGAAGTCGGCGTCCGGATCGGCCATCTCCTCGCCGATCTTGTTGAAACGGTCGACCTTCTGCGCGATGTCGCCGAACGCCATCTTGATGTTCTCGCCCACGGTCTTCGTGTCGTCCAGCGGCGGCTCCTGCTGCAGGATGCCGACCGTGAAGCCGGGGGTGAGCGTGGCCTCGCCGTTGGACACGGTCTCAAGGCCGGCCATGATCTTGAGCAGCGTGGACTTGCCCATGCCGTTCGGGCCCACCACGCCGATCTTCGCGCCCGGCAGGAAGCTCAGGGTCACGTCGTCGAGGATGACGCGGTCGCCGAACGCCTTGCGCGCCTTGATCATCTGATACACGAATTCTGCCATTGGTTGCAGCTTCTCCTTAAGTAAGGTCGAATTCCAGCCGTTTCCAGTCTGTCTGGCCCGCCCGCATGATATCCGCGTATGATGCGGACGCAGGATGTCCGCATGCTGGTCGGATACGGGCCGAACCACCGCCCACCATGCTATCGGAAGGGCTGGAATGCCGGCGTTTATCATGGCCGCCCTGCGCTACAGTGGTGCGGGTCGAAACACGGACGTCCGCTCGCGGAACGTCCGGGACGAGCGAGAGACGAGAGACGAAGGAGTGGCGCACATGCCGCAGAATCCGCAGAACCTGCCCGATTTCACCGAAGACGCCGGGCTGAAGGACATCAGGGTCGTCGCCAGCGACATGGACTGCACGCTGCTCGCCGACGACGGCACGATGCCGCCGCGCATGGCCGAGCGCATCCTCGCGCTGGACGCCGCCGGACTCACGTTCTGCGCGGCGAGCGGCCGCCCGAACTACACGCTGGCCGAGATGTTCCCCGATCTCGCGGACCACATGGCGTTGATGTCCGACAACGGCGCCGCGATCTACTGCCGCGGCGAACTCGTCTACGAGAGCCTCATCCCCGTCGAGGAGTACCGCCGGCTGATCGACTTCACGCTCGCCGACGGCCGCGGATGCCCCACCGTCTGCGGTCTCGAGGCGTGCTTCATCCGTTCGTGCGACAGGAAGTACGACGACTACTTCCGCACGTTCTACAAGAAGATCGTGTACATGGACGACATCACGACGCTCGACGCCGACGTCAACAAGTACACGGTGTTCTTCCCCGGCAACGACTCCGAGGAGGTGTACCGCGAGACCTACCGCGACGCCTGGTCCGACCGCTACACGGTGACGAACGCCGGCAAGATGTGGATCGACATGATGAATCCCGGCGTCGACAAGGGCACCGGCCTCGCCCGCCTGTGCGAACACCTCGGCGTGCGGCTCGAGGACGCCTGCGCGCTCGGCGACACCTACAACGACATCCAGATGCTCGAAGCCGCCGGCCACGGCTACGTGGTGGCGAACGCCGAGGAGCACATGCGCGCCCACGCCGGCTGGATCGCCCCGAGCAACAACGACCGCGGCGTCGCCACCGTGATCGACGCCGTGCTCGCCGCCCGATGAGCACCGCGAATCCCGCGCCACCGGCAATCCGCCCGACGGACGCCGCGAAGGCGACCCCCGCCCTGCTGGCGGCCCTCATCTTCCTGGTGGCGCTGAACCTGCGTCCCGCGATCGCCGGCGTCGGGCCGGTGTTGACGCGCATCGGCGACGATCTCGGCTGGGGCGAGAGCGTGCTCGGCGTGCTCGGCGCGATGCCGCTGTGGGCGTTCGCCGCCATCAGCCCGCTGGTCCGGTTCGTGGAACGACGTCTCGGCGCGGATGGCACCGTCCTCGCCGCGCTGCTCGTCCTCGCCGCCGGCGACCTCGTCCGGTCGTTCGGCGGTCCCGCCGGCGTGTGGCTGGGCACGTTCGCCGTCGGCGCGGGCATCGCCGCCGGCAACGTGCTCGTGCCGGTCATCGCGAAACGCGACTACGCCCGTCATATCGCCGTCGCCACGGGCGTGTACTCCGGCTGCATCACCGCCGGCTCCGCCATCGCCGGTCTCACCGCCGCGCCGCTCGCCGCCGCGCTCGGCGGCTGGCGGCCGGCGCTCGCCGTCTGGGCCGTGCCGCCGCTCGTCGTCGCCGCATTGTGGTCGATCCGCGTGGCGCGCGGGTCGCGGGGAAGCGGGAACGGCGGCACCGCCGGTTCCGCCGCGACCGTCACCGCCGGTATCGCCGGTATCGCCGGTACCGCCGGTACCGTCACGGACGCCGCCGTCGCCGTCGCCACGGACGCACGTCCGCTGTGGCGACGCCCGATGACGTGGTGGGTGACGCTGTTCATGGGATTGCAGTCGGCAGCGTTCTACACGATGTCGAACTGGCTGCCCTCGCTCGCCGCGGCCGCCGGATTCTCCGAATCGCAGGCCGGCGTCCAACTGTTCGTCTTCCAATCGCTCGGCATCCTCTCCGGCCTCCTGATCCCCGCGCTGATGCACGTGCGCGGCAACCAGGTATGCGCGGCGCTCGTCGCCAGCGTGCCGATGGTCGTCGCCGGATGCGGCTGGCTGCTGGCACCCGCGGCGTCGATGCTGTGGAGCGTGATCGGCGGCATGGGGCAGGGCGCGTCGCTGGTCGTCGCGCTCACGCTGATCGCCCTGCGCGGCCGCACCCCGGCCGACACGGTCGCATTGTCCGGCATGGCGCAGTCACTCGGCTATCTGGTCGCCTCCGTCGGCCCGCTCGCCTTCGGCACGCTGGCCGAACTATCCGGCGCATGGGTCGCGCCGCTCGTCCTGTTCACCGCGCTCGCCGCCGCGCAGTGCGTGGTCGCGGTGCTGGCCGGCAAGGTGCGTTTCGCGTAACATTCGCCCGTACGATGACATTGTTTGATATGCAACAATCATGGTCATGACGGGAACGGAGGCACGGTCGCATGAACGGACACGACACCCAGAACGCACGGGCGGCACGCGCGGGGGAGTCGGTGGAATCCGCGCGAACCGGCCGTGACGGCGGCGGCGCTACGGACGCCGCCAAACGGCCCGTCGCGCCGAAGCTCGTCGTCACCGTCGTCGCGCTCGCCATCCTCACGTTCCTCGGCATCCTGTCCGAAACGTCGCTCAACATCGCCTATTCGACGCTGATGGCCGAGTTCGCGATCGACGCGTCCACCGTGCAATGGCTCACCACCGGTTACCTGCTGCTGTTGTCCGTCGCGATTCCGAGCTCGCCGTTCATGGTGCGCCGGTTCGCCACGAAGACGCTGTTCGTCGTCGCCGTCGCGATCTTCACGCTCGGCACGCTGATCGGCGCGCTCGCCGCGAGCTTCCCGATGCTGCTCGCCGCGCGTCTCGTCATGGCGCTCGGCACCGGCATCTCCCTGCCGCTCATCACCACCATCATCCTGGAGAAGGCGCCGCTCGAACAGCGTGGCGCGATGCTCGGCATCGTGAGCCTCGTCACCTGCGCCGCGCCCGCCATCGGCCCGGTGTTCGGCGGCGTCGTGATGGAATGGCTCGACTGGCATTGGATCTTCTACGCGATGCTGCCGTTCCTCGTGGTCTCCTTCGCGCTCGGCGTCGCCACCGTGCCGGAGATCCGGCATCCGGGCGACGCGGAGCAGGCGCGCATCAGCGTGCCGTCGCTGCTGCTGGTCGCGCTCGGACTCGCGGGCCTGATTGTCGCGGTCAGCTTCTTCGCCGCATGGAACGGCGACTGGCGGTTCTGGGCGACGCTCGCCGGTGCCGTCGCCGTGCTCGCCGTGTTCGCCGCCGCGCAGCTGAGGATGGGCCGTCCGCTCGTCGAGGTGCGCGTGTTCGGCTACCCCGGGTTCACGCTCGGCATGCTCATCCTGCTCATGGCCTCGGGCGGCGTGCTCGGCCTCAACTTCATGCTGCCGATCCTGCTGCAGCGCGGCTTCGGATTCGGCTCGCTCGTCGCCGCGCTGATCCTCCTGCCCGGCGCGGTGGTCGGCGCGATCGCCGCGCCGATGATCGGCGGCGCGCTGAAGGGCCATTTCCCGCCGAAATTCATCCTGTGCGGGTTCCTCGGCGTCACCGTGATGGACGCGGCGATCATCGTCGCCTACCGCAACGTGGTCGCGGTGGCCGTCGCCTACGCGCTGTTCATGGCATGCTCCGGATTCGTGCTCGTGCCCGACCAGACGCACGCGCTCAACCAGCTGCCCGCGCGGCTCAACGCGGACGGTTCCGCCGTGATGAACACGGTCCAGCAGCTCGCCGGCGCGATCGGCACCGCCGTCGCGAGCGCGCTGATCACCGAGTTCTCGGCCGCCGCCGCACGCTCCGGCGCCCCGGCCGCCGCATCGTATCTGCTCGGCTTCGCGTCGAGCATGTGGCCGCTCGCCGGCATGGCCGTGTGCGGGGCCGTGCTCGCCGCGCTCATGTTCCGTTTCTCCACGCGCCGCCCGCCGGAGCTGGTCGAGGCGTGAGTTTCGCGCGTTTCGTGTGGTCTGGTGCGTGGCGTTTCGTGCGTGGCGTTTCGCGCGTTCATCGACTGTTCATGTCGCGTGACGTCGGGCCCGGCGGAGCCGATGCGATGATGAAGGCATGGATGAAGGATTCGGCGGCGATGGCGCGCGGAACGATGGCGGTGCGGTGACGCCCGCCGACCGTGCGGCGCTGCGACGCATCCGTGTCAAGGCGTCAATCTGGTCGGCGGCGTTCCTCGCGCTGCTGGCGTGCGCGGTCGCGGCGGGCGTGGACCGCGCCGGCTCGGGCGTGACCGTGTTCGGCCGCGTCTATCCATGGCTCGCGTTCGGTGCGTTCGTCGCCGGCGTGGGCGCGTTGACGTATGTGGTCGGTTGGCGGCGTGCGGCCGCCCTGATCCGCGACGCGGAGGACGGCGACCGCGTGGCCGCCGCGTACCTGCGTCGCGGCCCGCGGTTGGGGACGGTCGACTTGTGGTGGACGCAGCCGCCGGTGCGCCCGTCGTTGGAACGTCGGCGCGTGCTCGCGATCGGTGTGATCCAGCTTGTCGCGGCCATGCTGTTCCTTGGCGTCGACGTGGCGTTGAGCGTATCGGGCGTGTTCGCGGACGCCGGCATGGACGGTTTTCCGCTCGCCGTCGCGTTGGCGTGCGTGCCGTTGGTCGCCGTCGGCGCGTGGTGCGTGATGTTCCGGTTTCATCCGACCGAGCGGTGCATCCGCACGCTGCGACGCATGCAATGGGTGTTGTTCGCGTACGGATTGGCCGGGTTGGCGGTCGTGGGGTTGCTTTCGCGCGGCGTCGCGGCCTGTGCGGCGTATACGTCGGTGGTCGTGCTCGCGGGGAGTCTGTCGCGCGCGGTGACGCCGATCGCGCGGATGGCGCTGCCGGACCATGTGGTCGTCGCCGACGCGCGCGCCGCCATCGACGAGGACGTCGCGCGCCGCGCCCGCGCCGAAGCGCAGATCCCTTCCGAAGGATGGGGATTGGATATGGTCCGGGCGAAGCGCGAACGCCGCCTGATGCTGTGGTACACGCTGGTGGTCGTCGGATTCCTGGTGATGTTGGGTGTTGCGGTCGCGGTGAAGATGGTGCTGGGGTAGGGGAGCTCCGGAATGTTTTGGACTGTTTGAAACCGCTTGGAATCACTGGGTTTTTCGGTGATGGGCGCGGGGTGCCGCTGAGGAATCGCAAGCGCGACACGCCGAGAGTTGCATGGGTCGCGGATATCGGTAATATATCTACTCGTGCTTGCACAGCGCAAGTGCGAAACGGCCGCGTAGCTCAGTTGGTTAGAGCGCCGCCCTGTCACGGCGGAGGTCGCCGGTTCAAGTCCGGTCGTGGTCGCCAAAGAAAGCCCCGTCATTGCGACGGGGCTTTCGCGTTTCGTGCGTTTTCGCACGTCCAAACTCCCATGGTGCGGTAAATCCGCCATGGTGCGGTGGCGGAAAATGGCCATTTTCCGCCGATATGGAGATTATGTGTTACCGCACCATGGGAATCTGCTTACCGCAGGGCGAGGTTGGCGGCGCCGATGAGGCCGGCGTCCTGGCCGGCGGTGGCGGCGACGATCTTCGCGTGGCTGCGGTAGGCGCTGCCTTCGAGGAAACGCGCGTAGTTGTAACGGGCCGGTTCAAGCAGGATGTCGCCGACGGCCACCACGCCGCCGCCGATCACGAAGATGTCCGGGTCGAGCACGGCGGCGACGGCGGCCATCGTGCGGCCCAGCCATTCGCCGATCTTGCCGAACGCGTACAGACCGAGCTCGTCGCCCTCCTGCGCGGCCTGGGAGACCATCGGGCCCTCCAGCTTCGTGATGTCGCCGCCGCACAGTTCCATCAGGCGCTTGCCGTCCTGCGGACGGCGGCGCACGGCCGACTTGGCGAAGTTCTCGAGCGAGGTACCGGAGGTGTAGCGCTCGGCGCAGCCGCGCAGGCCGCAGCCGCAGTGGTCGCCGTCCGGGACCATCGGCAGGTGGCCGAGCTCGGCGGCCATGCCGAACGAGCCGCGGTACAGGTCGCCGTTGATGACGATCGCGCCGCCGAGGCCGGTGCCGACGGTGAGCGCCACCATGTTGCGGTGCCCCTGGCCGGCACCGTGCACGTATTCGCCCCAGCCGGCGCAGTTCGCGTCGTTCTCGACGACGACCGGCACGGCGTGGTCGATGAGCGCGCCGACATGCTCGGACAGGTTGTAGTCGATCCACGCGGGGATGTTGGCCGCGAAGGTCAGGGTCTTGCGGTCCGCGGCGACGTTGCCGGCCGCGGAGATGCCGATCGCCTGGATATCGGTGTGTCCGGCGGCGACGGCCTCGTGGTAGATCTCGGCGATGTGCTGGTTGATGGCGTCGGCGTCCATTGGTGTGGGCACGCGCCAACGCTGGATGATGCTATCGTTTTCATCGCAAACGGCACCCGCGATCTTGGTTCCTCCGATATCGATGGCCAGCGTGGTCATGTGCTCTCCTTTGACTGGGTACTAACGTTGTAGACACTGGAAATCATAGCGTTTGTGGGTGACGTTACGGGGATGGGAAACGCATGTTCTGTCCGCATGGTGGCATGTTTTGTTGCCTTGTGATGACTGGGAGCGCTCACACAAAATATGTCCGCACAAGAAAAAATCCGCAAACGATTGCATGCGTGAGCCGCTCCATCGGAGAGAGCGGAGAGCGGAGCGGTTTGCAGGATTTGCGGTGGGGATTGCAGGGCGGGTTGCATCGGGGCGCAATCGTCCTTGATCCCTCGGGAGGCGTTGCGATTGCTGGGCTGGGGCGGGTCGCACGCTCGCGACCTGATGGAACCGACGGCGTGCCGGGTGAAACGGATGGCAACTTATTCCGCGGATCGGCCGAGCGCTCATACCCTGAAACCACAACGACGACGAAGGTCCCGGACGAAGCGGTCGGGACCCGCCAACGACGACGACCATAACCATAACGACGACCAATCAGGAAACGAGGTGTGCGATGGAGAACGGCAATGATTTCCGTGTTCCGGGCATACGACCAGGCGGCGTGCTCCTCGCCGGCGAGGCGATGGGACTGTTCACCGCAGGGCAGGAGGGCCCATGCAGCAGCGTCGGCATGTTCCAGGCCTCCGTGGCCGGTGCCGAGCTCAACGTGGCCATCGGCCTCAAGCGGCTCGGCCAGAACCCGCGCTATCTGACCCGCGTGGGCGACGATCCGCTCGGCACCCGCATCCGTCTGCTCATGGAGGCAGAGAAACTCGACACCTCCCTGCTGGGCGTCGATCCCGACCGTCACACCGGCTTCATGATGAAGACGCGCGAACATGCGGGCGACCCGAAGACCTATTACTACCGCAAGGGATCCGCCGCATCCACGCTCAGCGGCGGCGACGTCAACAAGATCGATCCGACAGGACTCTCCGTGGTCCACCTGACCGGCATCCTGCCGCCGCTCTCCCCGTCGACGATGGACGCCGCCGAAGCGCTCGTCGTCTACGCCAGGCGCCACAACCTGTTCCTGTCCTTCGACCCGAACCTGCGCCCCGCATTGTGGATGAGCGAGACCGTGATGAAGTCCACGCTGCGCCGGCTCGCCGCGCAATCCGACCTCGTCCTGCCCGGCATCGGCGAAGGACGCGAACTGTTCGGCGTCGACGACGTCGAATCGATCGGCAAGGCGTTCATCGACAACGGCGCGCGCTGCGTCGTCGTCAAGGACGGCCCGCGCGGCGCCTACGCGACCGACGGCACGGACGGCGTCTACGTGCCCGGCTTCGTCGTCGACCACGTGGTCGACACGGTCGGCGCAGGCGACGGCTTCGCCGCGGGACTCCTCTCCGCCCTGCTCGAAGGCCACACCATCGCCACCGCGATGGAACGCGCCTGCGCGGTCGGCGCGATGCAGACGCAGGTCGTCTCCGACAACGAGGGGCTGCCCACCATCACCGAGCTCGACGAATTCATGATGCTGCACGACCGCGCGCCGCTGCGCGAGACCGTCCTCGCGTGACGGGCGCGCACGCGCCCGCCCGCCGTCCATCATCCACCCATACGAACCGCAATCATCGAAAACCGATCACCATCCCGCATCTTCCAGCAAAGGAGCCAACCATGAGCACCGCGATCCTCGAACCCACCCTCACCACCCTGTCCGACAAGCAGGCCACCATCGGCACGATGGAACGCCTCGGCGTCGTCCCGCTCGTCACCCTGAACGACGCGGACGAGGCCATCCCGCTCGCCCACGCCCTCGCCGACGGCGGCGTGCCGATCGCCGAGGTCACGTTCCGTTCCGAAGCCGCCCTCGCAGGCATGGCCCGCATCCACGACTACGTGCCCGAAGTCATGCTCATCGCCGGCACCGTGCACAGCGTCGAGCAGGCGCGCCAGGCCGTCGCCGCCGGCTGCATCGGCATCGTCACCCCGTCCTTCGACGAGCGCGTCGTCGACTGGTGCCTCGACAGCGACGTGCTCGTCCTGCCCGGCACCGCCGTCCCCTCCGACATCGAGAAGGTGTACGACCGCGGCCTGCGTTATGCGAAGTTCTTCCCGGCCGAGGCGTACGGCGGCGTGAAGACGCTCAAGGCGCTCGCCGGCCCGTTCGCCGAGATGAAGTTCCTGCCCACCGGCGGCGTGAACCTCACGAACGTGGCCGACTACGCGGCATTGAAGAACGTGTTCGCCGTCGGCGGCAGCTTCCCGGTGCCGTCCGCCGCGCAGAAGGTCGGCGACTGGGCGGCCGTCGCGCAGGCGTGCCGCGCCGCGCGCGAGGCCGTCGCCGCCGCCCGCGCCTAGCAGTGAGAGGAGACGATACGATGATCGATTTCGGAGTCCGCGGCCATGACGTGCCGTTCGACGGCACACCCGAGGACCTGGCGCGCGGCATCGCGGCCACAGGCGCGCACAACGTGCAGTTCGCGCTCAACGCGCTCTTCCCGGACCTGAAGTCCGGGGCGAAGGAGATCAATCCGGGCATGGGCACGTACTTCCGCCGCGTGCTCGCCGGGCAGGGCGTGCAGATCGCCGTGCTCAGCTGCTACATCAACATGATTCACCCGGATCCCGCCACGCGCGAGGCGCTGCTCGAGAAGTTCGAGGCGTACCTGCGCCACGCGAAGTACTTCGGCGCGCCGATGGTCGCCAGCGAAACCGGATCCGTGCTCAAGACGCTCGGCGTATACACCGAACGCAACTTCACCGAGGATGTCTACCTCGACACGGTCGGCGTGATCCGCCGGCTCGTCGCGGCGGGCGAGCGGTACTCGACGCTCGTCGGCATCGAACCGGGACGCAACCACCCGATCCACGACCTCGCCACGATCGAACGGCTGATCCGCGACATCGACTCGCCATGGATGGGCATCGTGCTCGACCCGTCCGTGCTCATCGACGGCGAGACGTACGACAGCCAGATCGACGTGATCGAGGAGGCGTTCTCCCGTTTCGGCGACCACATCGTCGCCATGCACCTCAAGGATTTCCGCCCGGTGCCCGGACGGCTGGAACTCGACATGGTGAACATCGGCGAGGGCGTGATGCGCATCGCCGACGCGCTCGCCGTCGTCGAGCGGTACCGGCCGTATCTGCCGGTCATCACCGAGGAGACCAAGGGCGAGGCGATCACGCGCGCCATCACACGGTATCAGGGCGTGTGATGGAAATTATGCAACACGCTGGAAACTGATTTCCATGTTTGCTGGAAATGTTGTACAGTATTCCATGAAAGCGAAAACCTCCAATCTCCATCGCTTTCCCGCCGGACGGTCACCGCAGATCGGTCCCGGCGCAACCATCCACCAGAAACGAGGATCCATGGAACCACCACAGATGCCGGTCACCAGGGAACGGCTGCTGCGATCGATCGACGCCATGACGGACAACCTCGTCTCCATCGCGTCCGACGATGGCGAGGGGCTGTGGAAGGTCGGCGACGTCGTCATCGACGACAAAAGCTGGAACGTATGGAACTGGCCGCAGGGCATCGGACTGTACGGGCTGTACCGCAACTACGAGGTGACCGGCAGCGCCAAGGCGCTCAAGGCCGTCACCGCATGGTTCGACGACCGGCTCGCCGAAGACAGCCCGGACAAGAACGTCAACACGATGTGCCCGCTGCTCACCATGGCCTACCTGTACGAACGCACCGGCGACAGCCGATTCCGCCCCTACCTCGAGCAATGGGCGCGTTGGGCGTACGAGAGCATGCCCCGCACCGACCTGGACGGCATGCAGCACATCACGCTCGGAGAACCCCACCACAATCAGCTGTGGGCCGACACGCTCGTCATGACCGTGCTCCCGCTCGCCAAGATCGGCCGGCTGCTCGGCGTCGCCCGCTACGTCGAAGAGGCGAAATACCAGTTCCAGATCCACATCAAGTACCTGATGGACGGCGCCACCGGACTGTGGTTCCACGGCTGGACCTTCGACGGGCGGCACAACTTCGTCGGCGCCCACTGGGCGCGCGGCAACTGCTGGGCCACCATCGCGATCCCCGAGATCATCGGCATCCTCGGACTCAAGGAAGGCGACGCGCTCTACCGCTGGCTCGTCGCCGTGCTCCGGGCGCAGGTCGACGCGCTCGCCGCGCACCAGAGCGACGGCGGCCTGTGGCACACGCTCATCGACGACGAGACCTCCTACCTCGAATCCTCCGGCACCGCGGGCATCGCCTACGGCATCCTCAAGGCCGTGCACCAGGGACATCTCGACGAGCGATACCTCGACGTCGCGTACCGCGCCGTCGCGGGCCTGCTCGACCGGATCGACGAACACGGATCGGTCGCCGGCGTCTCCGTCGGTACCGGCATGGGAACGGACCTCGACTACTACCGCGGCATCGACATCTCGCCGATGCCCTACGGGCAGTCGCTCACCATCCTCGCGTTCACCGAGATGCTCGTCTCCTACTGCTGACGGGCGTCGACCACCGACCATACAACCAACCACACATCAACCAACCACACCACCCATCGGGAAGAGGGGAACCTCGGAAAGGACCATCATGGGTTACGACATGAGCAAGTTCTCGCTCGAAGGCAAGGTCGCGCTCGTCACCGGCGCCAGCTACGGCATCGGCTTCGCCATCGCCACCGCATTCGCCGCCGCCGGCGCGAAGATCGCCTTCAACGACCGCAACCAGGAGGCCGTCGACCGTGGCCTCGCCTCCTACAAGGAGGCCGGCATCGACGCCCACGGCTACGTCGCCGACGTCACCGACGAACAGGCCGTCGCCGGCCTCGTCGAGAACATCGAGAAGGACCTCGGCACCATCGACATCCTCGTCAACAACGCCGGCATCATCAAGCGCATCCCCATGCTCGAGATGTCCGCCGCCGACTTCCGCCAGGTCATCGACGTCGACCTCAACGGCCCGTTCATCGTCTCCAAAGCCGTCATCCCCGGCATGATCAGGAAGGGCCACGGCAAGATTATCAACATCTGCTCGATGATGAGCGAACTCGGCCGCGAGACCGTCTCCGCCTACGCCGCCGCCAAGGGCGGACTGAAGATGCTCACCCGCAACATCTGCTCCGAATACGGCGAAGCCAACATCCAGTGCAACGCCATCGGCCCCGGCTACATCGCCACCCCGCAGACCGCCCCGCTGCGCGAACGCCAGCCCGACGGCTCCCGCCACCCCTTCGACGCGTTCATCGTCGCCAAGACGCCCGCCGCCCGCTGGGGCACCCCCGAGGATCTCCAGGGCCCCGCCATCTTCCTCGCCTCCGACGCCTCCGACTTCGTCAACGGCCACGTCCTCTACGTCGACGGCGGCATCCTGGCCTACATCGGCAAGCAACCTCAGTGAAAGGAGTCCATGCATATGAAGATCGCACTGATCAACGAGAATTCGCAGGCGGCCAAGAACGGCGTCATCGAACAGGCGCTCGCGAAGGTCGCCGCCACGCACGGGCACGAGGTGTTCAACTACGGCATGTACGCGGCCGACGACGCCGCGCAGCTCACCTACGTGCAGAACGGCATCCTCGCCGCCGCCCTCCTCAACACGAAGGCCGCCGACTACGTCGTCACCGGCTGCGGCACCGGCGAAGGCGCGATGCTCGCCCTCAACAGCTTCCCCGGCGTGATCTGCGGACACGTCGAGGACCCGCTCGACGCGTACACGTTCTCCCAGATCAACGACGGCAACGCCATCGCCATCCCGTTCGCGCTCAAGAACGGCTGGGGACAGGAGCTCAACCTCGAATACATCTTCGAGAAGCTGTGGATCGAGGAGCCGGGGACCGGCTACCCGAAGGAGCGCGTCGTGCCCGAACAGCGCAACAAGAGGATCCTCGACGGCGTGCGCGCCGCCGCCTACCGCCCGCTCGTCGACATCTACAGGGACCTCGACCCGGAGCTCGTCAAGGGCGCGTTCGCGGGGGAGCGGTTCAAGGAGTACTTCACCGCCAACGCCGAAGACGGCGACGTGAAGGACTACGTGCTCTCGCTCATCGGCTGAGCCGGGCGGCCCCCCTCAGTCGGCTTCGCCGACAGCTCCCCCTGAAAGGGGGCGCAAAGAATAGCTCGTTATCCCTTTGCACCCCCTTCAAGGGGAGCTGGCCGGCCAAGGGCCGGACTGAGGGGGGGGCGGGTTAGGCGATGCGGCCGTCTCATGTTGCGCAAAACGATGCAATTCTTTTGGCAAACAACGTGTAGCATGGAAACCACGACGAAGTGTTTCCATGCAGGAGGTCAATCATCATGGCGGAAGCGACCATCACCGATGTGGCGAAGGCCGCTGGCGTCGCGGCATCGACGGTGTCCCGCGCGCTGAACGGCGGCAATGTCAAGGCGGAGACGCGTGAGCGCATCATGCGGATCGCACGCCAGATGGGCTACCGCGGCACGTCGGCGGCGTCCGTCGCGCCCGCGCGCGAACCCGCCGACGGCGGCGCGCGCGGCAACCTCGGCGTCATCGTCTCCGGCATCGGCAACTTCTACTTCACCGACATCTTCAAGGGGCTGTTCTCCGTCGCGCAGAACGCGAAATACCGCCTGTTCGTCGCCGACCTGGACGCCTCCGGCGACCGCGTCGACACGCTGCAGAGCGTGATCGGCGCCTCCGAAGGCCAGATCCTCGTCTCCCCGCGGCTGAGCGACGCCGAACTGAAACGCTACTGCGATCCGACCACCACCGTGTTCACCAACCGTCAGGTCGAGGGCTTCTCCACCGTCGGCATCGACGACGCGTCCGGCATCCTCCAGGCCGTGCGCCACCTCGCCTCCCTCGGGCACAGACACATCGCCTACATCTCCGGCACGGGCAGCTCCTACGCCAACCAGGTGCGCTGCCGGACCTGCATCGACGCCGCCAAGTCCTACGGGATGGACTGCATCGTCATCGGACCGTTCGAACCGACCTACGCTGGCGGCGTCAACGCGGGCGACGCCCTACTGCTCGAACCCGGCGTCACCGGCGTCGTCGCGTTCAACGATCTCGTCGCCACCGGGCTCATCGGACGCCTTGCCGAGCGTGGCGTCGACATCCCCGGCGAGGTGAGCGTGATCGGCGTCGACGATTCCGTGCTCTCGCGCGTCGTGCGCCCGCAGCTCACGACGATCGACGTGCGCCAGGAACGCATGGGCGCGCTCGCCATGCAGATGCTCATCAACAAGATCGAATCCGCCGCGTTCCCCGAGGATGCGGCAGCGGCCGGGGAGCCGCAGGTGGAACTCGTGCCCGAGATTCTCGTCACGAGGGAGTCCACCGGCGTCGCGCCCAAGTCCGCGGAGGACGATGAGGAGGACGATACGGAGGTCTATGCGGCGGAGTGAACCCCCTCAGTCGCGCTTCGCACGACGGCTTCCCCTGAAGGGGAGCGGAGGGCTTGTTTCCCCCACGTCCCCTTCAGGGGAAGCAAGGGAACTGGCCGGCCGCGGCCGGACCGAGGGGGACCGCCCACAACGCCCGAAAGGCCCCGTTCCTTATGGAACGGGGGCTTTCCTATGTTCCGGCAACCGTTATGGAAACTATTTGCGGAAACAAGTGGAAACTGTTGCGTGTCTTTGGAAATATTTGCTATAGTGATTCATGTCACGGAAGACATCGGTGATGATGGTTTCCAATCACATACATACTCGGGCCGGTGGTCGAGGACGATCAACCTACGGCACATCAAGAAAGGTTGCAGTAATGAAGTTCGGCAAGACAATCATCGCAGCGGTCGCGGCCGGCGCGGCGATGCTCTCCATGGCTGCGTGCGGCAGCGGTTCCAACTCCTCCGATGGCAAGGACGCCAACACCCTGACGGTCGCATGGTGGGGCAACCAGCAGCGCAACGAGCGTCAGGCCAAGGTCAACAAGCTGTTCGAGCAGGCCAACAAGGGCGTCACCGTCAACGGACAGTTCTCCGAATGGGACGACTACTGGAAGAAGCTGTCCACCAATGCGGCCGGCAAGCAGATGCCCGACGTGATCGCCATGGACTACTCCTACCTCCAGCAGTACGTCGACAACGGCCTGCTGCTCGACCTCGACGACTACCTCGGCACGACCATCAAGACCGACGACATCGACAAGAACGTGCTCGAGGCCGGCAAGATCGACGGCAAGACCTACGCGCTGAGTCTCGGCAACACCGCCCCGGCGCTCATCTACAACAAGACGCTGCTCGACAAGGCCGGCATCGAGGTCCCGGACAACATGACCATCGACGACTTCATCGACATCTCCAAGCAGGTGTACGAGAAGACCGGCGTCAAGACCAACTACCGCTACTACGAGGCCTCCGAGCTGCTCGAGTACCAGCTGCGCGGCGAGGGCAAGACCCTGTTCGCCGACGGCAAGCTCGGCGTCGGCGCCAAGGACGTGCAGAAGTACCTCGACGTCTACCAGACCGGCATCGAGGACGGCTGGCACATCTCCCCGGAGATCTTCGCGCAGATCAAGGCCGGCTCCGTCGAGCAGGACCCGCTGGTCTACGGCTCCGACCCCGCCGCCCGCTCCTGGTGCTCCTTCAAGTTCACCTCCCACTTCACCTCGATGCAGTCCGTGCTCACCGACGGCACCCAGCTGGCCATGGCCACCTGGCCCGCCAAGAACGTGAAGAAGGCCGACTACGTCAAGCCCGCCATGTTCTTCGCGATCTCCAAGACCGCCAAGAACCCGGAGCTGGCCGCCAAGTACATCGACTTCTACACGAACAACGAGAAGGCCGTGAAGGCCATGTCCACCGACCGCGGCCTGCCGATCAACTCCAAGATGATGGACGCCCTCGAGCCGAGCCTCGCCGACACCGACAAGCAGTCCGTCGCGTTCCTCAACGAGAAGGTCATCCCGAACAGCTCGAAGATCAACCCGCCGGCCCCGAAGGAGGCCACCGAGTTCAACTCCACGATGCTGCCGACCGCCGAGGAGAACGTCCTGTACAAGAAGAACACCGCCGCCGAAGCCGCCAAGACGCTGGTCGACGAGGCCAACGACGCCCTGGCGAAGTAAGGAGGCCCCATCGACACCAGACCATGACGCCGCCGGTCCTTCCACTCAACCGACAATCGACGACCGGCGGTGACGGAATCTCCTTTCCTTCCAACTACTCCTCCTCCTTCAGACGAAAGCCGGGCATGGCTTGACGCGCAAGCGACGTCCGGCTTTCGTCGTCCCCACACTTCATATCCCGAAAGGCATGGCAATGTCCCAAGCAACCGCAGCGGCGCCCGTCTCGGCACGCAACGCGAACAAGGCAAGGAAGACCGCCGGGGTGACGTTCCACAAGGAAGGCGCGCTACGCCGGTTCCTCAACAAGGAGAGCGTCGCCGGATACGTCTGCGCCTCACCGTTCATCTTCGGCTTCCTGATGTTCATGATCGTCCCGATGGTGCTGTCGCTCTACTACTCGTTCACCGACTACAGCATCATCGGCGAGGCCTCCTGGATCGGCTTCGACAACTACATCGAGATGTTCACCCAGGACGACCTGTTCTGGAAGTCCCTCGGCGTGACCTTCCTGTTCGCCCTCATCTCCGTGCCGCTCAAGCTGATCTTCGCCCTGTTCGTGGCCATGCTGCTGCTCAGGAACTCCAAGGCCTCCGGCTTCTACCGCGCCGCCTACTACCTGCCGTCCATCCTCGGCGGCTCCGTCGCCATCGCCGTCCTGTGGAAGCAGATGTTCGCCTCCGACGGCACCATCAACCAGGTGCTCGGCCTGTTCGGCGTCAAGTCCGACTTCGCGTGGCTCGGCAACACGAAGACCGCCATCTGGACGCTCATCATCCTGGCCGTCTGGCAGTTCGGCTCCTCGATGCTGATCTTCCTCGCCTCCCTCAAGCAGATCCCCGCCGAACTCTACGAGGCCGCCAGCGTCGACGGCGCCTCCAAGTGGACGCAGTTCTGGAAGATCACCCTGCCCCTGCTCACCCCGACCATCTTCTTCAACCTGGTCATGCAGATGATCAACGGCTTCCTGGCCTTCACCCAGTGCTACATCATCACGCAGGGCAAGCCGATGAACTCCACCCTGTTCTACATGGTCCACATGTACGACGAATCCTTCACCAACTACCACGCGGGATACGGCGCCGCGATGGCCTGGGTCATGCTGATCCTGGTCGGCGCATTCACCCTGTTCCTGTTCGCCACCAAGCGTTTCTGGGTCTACGACGAGGAGGCCTGATCCATCATGACCACAGCGATTCCCACCACCCCGGGCCGCAAGTCCGCCGCGGTCCCCGTCCACAAGGCACCGCGCGTCAAGCCGGGCCGCATCGTCTACCACGTGCTCGTCTTCGCGTTCGCGCTGCTCATGCTCTACCCGATCGCATGGATGGTGTTCAGCTCCTTCAAGCCCACGAAGACCGTGTTCACCACCGCCGGCCAGCTGTTCCCGACCACGTGGACGCTCGACAACTACGTCAACGGCTTCCGCGGATTCGAGCCCGGCATCCCGTTCTTCCGCTACATCGGCAACTCGCTGTTCATCGCCGTGACCGCCACGATCGGCACCGTGTTCTCCTCCGCGATCGTCGCCTACGCGCTGAGCCGCCTCAAGTTCAAGGGAAACAAGACGCTGTTCGTCGCGATGATGATCTCGATGATGCTGCCCGCCCAGGTGCTCATGGTCCCGCAGTACCTGTGGTACCAGAAGCTCCATTGGACGAATTCCTACCTGCCGCTCATCGTGCCCTACTGCTTCGCCATCCAGGGATTCTTCATCTACCTGATGATGAACTTCATCGACGGCATCCCGAAGAGCCTCGATGAGGCCGCGAAGATCGACGGCTGCTCCTTCTACGGCATCTTCGCCCGCGTGATTTTCCCGCTGCTCACCCCGGCGCTCGTCACCGGCTGCATCTTCTCCTTCATGTGGCGCTGGGACGACTTCCTCGGAGCCCTGCTGTACGTGTCCGACACCGAGAAGTACCCGGTGGCCCTCGCGCTCAAGCTCTTCTCCGACCCCGGCTCCTCCTCCGACTACGGCGCCCTGTTCGCCATGGCGTCCGTCTCCATCCTTCCCTCGGTGCTCATCTTCCTCTTCTTCCAGAAGTATCTGGTCGAAGGCGTGAGCACCTCGGGACTCAAGGGCTGAGCGCTTCCTCCTCCTTCGGCTCCAGCCCGCATCGCCGCCGCGCACCCGCCGCCATGGACTTGCTACCTCCTTCCTTCCCCATGGCGGCGGAGGCCGGCACTTCGCGTATCCACCACCATCCACACCATCCACCACCAGAAAGCCGGTTGACCACCATGAGCCTGTTCTCGCTGTTCTACAACGGTCGGAGCCATGAATCCGAGCGCGAGGCCAACCCGCAGGGCATCCACCTGTTCTTCGCCGTCATCAAGTGGCATTGGGGCCGCCTGATCGGTCTCAACGTCATGTTCATCCTCTCCTGCGTGCCGATCGTCACCATCCCCTGCGCGATGACCGCGATGAGCGACGTCCTCGGGCGCATGGTCCAGCGTCGCGTCTGCTATCCGTTCCACGACTACTGGCGCGGGTTCGCATGCGAATGGAAACGTTCCACGGCGTGCGGCGCGGTCGTGTTCGGCGTGCTCGCCGCCGCGCTGTTCGGCATGCTCTTCTACCCGCGTTCCGGCATGCCCGGCGGCTTCGCGCTCGCCGGCCTGTGCCTCGTCGCCGCGCTCGTCGACGTCATGGTGATGATGATCGTCTTCCCGCTCGTCGCGTTCACCGACCTGCCCGTCTCCGCCGTGCTGAGGAACGCGGTCCTGCTCACCCAGATGCGGTTCGGCCAGATGGCCGGCACGCTCGCCGCGCTCGCCGGCCTCGTGGCCGTCACCTACCTCGGCATGCCGTTCACCGTGCTCGTCCCGCCGCTGTTCGGGTGTTCACTCGCCGGCCTGATCGGCGTGTTCGTCGCGTGGGAGGGGATACGACGCTACGTGATCGTCGACATGGCCGATCACGTCACGGCGGGACGCGACGTCGCGTCCGCCGCCGTGACGGACGGCAGGGAGGTCTCGCGATGAGCGACAAGGTCACGATATACGACGTCGCGAAGGTCGCCGGCGTCTCGCCGTCCACCGTCTCGCGCACGTTCGCCGCGCCCGGCCGCGTGAGCGCCGAGACGGCGAGGAAGGTCCAGGACGCCGCCGACGCGATCGGCTACCATTCCGATCCGATCGCGTCCGGCCGTCGCCGCGTCAACGGCAAGGGACTGGTCGCGGTGATCGTGCCCGACCTCGCCAACCCGTTCTTCGCCGCGATCTGCCGCAGCGTGCAGGACGAATGCTCGTCGCGCGGATTCGGCATGGTCGTCAGCGAATCGCGCGAGGTCGTCGCCCGCGAACGCATCATCTTCGACGAGGTGCTGCCGTACGTGCGCGGCGTGCTGCTCGTCTCGCCGCGCATGCCCGACGTGATGATCCGCAAATGCGCGCAATTGTGCCCGACCGTCGTCGTCAACCGCAACGTGCGCGGCGTGCCCAACGTGGTCATCGACATCGCCGACGCGGTCAAGCAGGCGGTACGGTACTTCGCGCTCATGGGCTACCATCGGCTCACCTACATCGACGGGCCGTCGACCTCGTGGGTGGGCGGCGTCAAATGGCGCACGATCTCCGACGAATGCAACGCGCGCAACATCTCGCTCAAACGCTCCCATCCGTGCGCGCCCACCGTGGACGGCGGCAACGTGTTCGTCGACGAATACCTGCTCAATCCCACCGGCGCGGTCATCGCCTACAACGACCTGATGGCGCTCGGCTTCGTCGCTGGTATGCGCAAACGCGGCTACGACTGCCCGGAGCGGTTCTCGGTGATCGGCTTCGACAACGACAAGCTCGCCGCGCTGTCCAATCCGTCGCTCACCACGATCCACATGCCGGCCGCGGCGCTCGGATCGGATGCGGCGGCCGCGCTGCTGAGCCGCATCTGCGGCGGCGACGTGCCGGGGACCGCCGTCACCGTCCCCGCCCGTCTCGTCATGCGCCACAGCGTAGGCAAAGCGGCGTGAATGGCTCGGACGTCCACCCCCTCAGTCGCGCTTCGCGCGCCAGCTCCCCCTCAAGGGGGAGCAAGGAAACGGGGACGCGCTCTTGCTTCCCCTCAGTGGGGAGCAAGAAGCGGACGACATGCTCTTGCTCCCCCTTTCAGGGGGAGCTGGCCGGCCGTAGGCCGGACTGAGGGGCACAACGGAACGATGACGGAAAAGGAGTGGTCGATGAGGACTCACGAGGTCGCCGCGCGGATGCGGCGGATGGGTGCCGCACTGTGCGCGGCGGCGATGACGGCGACGCGCGGCAGGCCATCTCCGTGATCGACGGCGAGACCGGCGCGATGAGGGCCGTCGCACCCGTACCGGAGACGTATCTCGCCGACGGACCCATGTATGCCCGCTTCGGCGTCGGCCATCTCGACGGGCGCACGCCCAGCCTCATCGCCGCGTTGAAGAACCGGCAGGACGGCGCGAACGGCAAGCCCAACGCCGGCGACTGGGACGGCGTCACCGAGGACGTGGGGCGCGGCATGGTCGGCGACATCGACCCCGACGCGCCCGGCGCGGAGGTCTGGTCGAGCAGCACCGGACTCAAGAACGCGGCCACCGGCGAGACCATCGCGCCACGGCAGGACGGCGTCAACGGCGCGATCTGGCCCGACATGGGCGTGCTGTGGGACGGCGACCTCGGTCGCGAACTGCTCAACTCGATGACCTTCAACGAGTGGGACCCGGCCACGCGCAGGCTCAGGCGCATCACGACGGCCTCCGGTACCGGGCTCAACGCGAAATCGTTCGGGGCCCTCGCCTCGCGCGGCGGGTACGAGTCCTCCGGCACGCGCACGTTCCGGCCGCTGTTCTACGGCGACCTGTTCGGCGACTGGCGCGAGGAAGTCGTCTACACGAACGCCGCGTTCGACGAGCTGACGATATTCACCACCGATCAGCCGACCGATTACCGGGTGACGACGCTCGCGCAGAACCCCGCCTACCGCGATGACATGACGGTGAAGGGCTACATGCAGGACCACGAGCTCGACTACTACCTCGGATTCGGCATCGCGCTGGCGGTCAGCCGCAGACGGCGGTAGCGTATTGCCTCCCTCTGACGAGGGAGGTGGCCGCCGGAGGCGGTCGGAGGGAGAGACAGCGGCCGCAGGCCGCAGGAAACGGCATCGGCAGAAGGCCGATTCGATATTCCCGCGGCCTGCGGCCGCTCTTCTATTGGCTCGCCTGTCGGCGAGCACATCGCCTACAAACGCCTCTGGCGTTTGCTTTACGGCGATGTCCCATCAGAGGGAGGCGATGTGCCATCAGAGGGGGCCGAGTCGGAGAGCAACAATCGGGGGTGGTTGCCAAATGGAAGGCGATCGGCCGTGATTTTTTTGTATTTCCGTGTTATGGTAATCGAAAGCAAATTTTATGGAAAGTTTGCAGAAGATATGCAAGAGCATGGCAGCTCTTGTGGAAACGGCCGGAATCCGCATGGCGACGACGTCATCGCGCACGGTCCATCTCCAGATGAAAGGAAACGCATGGGTGCCTTGAGAACATGGGGCGCACGCGCGGCGGCCATATCGGCCACGGCCGCGATGGTCGCCGCGTTCATGCCCGCCACCTCGGCCATGGCGGCCGACGCCTCGGCGACATTCTCCGGTTACACCGACAAGACGGCGCTGAAGGCCGCCGGACGCGACGTCGTCAAGACCAAGAGCCTGGCCGTCGCCGACGACTCCGCCCCCGCCGCGAGCGGCACCACGTACTACGTCGACTCCGCGGGCGGCGACGACGCCGCGGCCGGCACCAGCGAGGCGACCGCGTGGAAGACGTTCGCGAACGTGAACGCCAAGGAGTTCCAGCCCGGCGACCGCATCCTGCTCAAGGCGGGAAGCACGTGGGCCGCCGAAGGCGACGCCGTGGCCAAGGAGGCCTACGACTACACCACGTGGAAGAACGGCGTCGGCACCGACGTGGACGGCCAGGCCCCGACCGCCCTGCTCGCGCCCAAGGGCTCCGGCACCGCCGAGCAGCCGATCGTGCTGTCCAGCTACGGCGACGGCGACGCGGAGGCGGACGCCGCCCCGAAGCTCGAAGGCCGCGGCGTCGTCAACGACGTGCTGCAGCTGACCAACCAGCAGCACTGGGACATCTCCAACCTCGACATCTCCAACTTCACCGACGGCTTCGACCCTTCCAAGTTCACCAAGGACGACGAGCCGAAGGCCGGCGACCTGAGGGGCGTGCACATCCAGGGCGAGAACGCGGGCACCCTCGCCGGCTACGACATCCACGGCCTGTACGTGCATGACGTGTCCGGCCAGAAGTGGGCCATCGGCGGATGGGGCCTCGACCGTTCCAAGCGCACCGGCGGCATCATGTTCGAAGGCCTCAAGGGCGACGCGAAGACCGCCTCCACGTTCACCGACGTGACCGTGCGCGACAACGTGATCGCCAACACCTCGTTCGGCAACCTCGTGTTCAAGCAGTTCTCCGGCATGGGCACCGACAAGTACAAGGACCACGCCCCCGGCTGGGGCGACCGAGCGGTCGGCAAGGCCGCCGTGAACGGCACCGTCACCGAGGACCCGGACTGGGCGCCGCACACCGGCGTCACCATCTCCGGCAACTACATGACCAACCGCGACACGCAGTTCGGCTGGGACTCCATGTACCTGACGTCCGTCAAAGGCGCGACCGTCGAGAACAACGTGGTCGACGGCGCCGGCGTCTCCGGCATCGAGATGTACTACGCGGCCGACATCGTCGTGCAGAACAACGAGGTCGCCGAACTCGCCGCCCGCCCGAACGCCGCCGACTCCAACGGCATCGACCCGGACCGCGGCACCTCCGACATCATCATCCAGGGCAACTACGTGCACGACTCCGGCGAAGGCATCCTGCTGTGCGGCTTCGGCTTCGGCACCTCGGTCGTGCGCTACAACATCATCCAGGACGTCGAACGCTACTACGTGAACGGCCATGGCTCCACCGGCGTGAACGCCATCACCAACAACCTGATGGTCAACACGATCGAACCGTGGAGCAAGTCCAACGGCAACGTCGGCTTCTTCGGCTCCTCCGGCTCCAGCTACTTCAACAAGAAGAACCTCCACTACGTGTTCAACAACACGTTCGTCAACCTCAACGCCAAGGACACGAAGGGCGTCACCTTCTCCGACTCCAAGACCGGCGTGACCTTCTCCAACAACGCCTACTGGGGCGAGCACATGACCCCGGCCGCCACCGACCAGGCCGCCGTAACCGCCGACCCGAAGATCGGCAACCCGGCCGACGGCCTCGACGGCGCGAAGCCCGGCGAAGGCTCGCCGCTCATCGGCGCCGGCAAGACCGTCGACCTCGACGCGATCATGCCCGGATTCGACGCCGCCGGCGCCGACGGCGTGAACGACGACGCAATCGGCGTCGACTTCTTCGGCAACCCGATCGCCGTGCCGCCCGCCATCGGCGCGGCCGGCGCACAGGTCGCCGCCGACTCCGGCACCGTGACCGGCGTCGTGAGAACCGCGGACGGCGCGCCGGTCGAAGGCGCGACCGTCACCGCCGACGGCGACGCCGGCGCGGCCGTCTCCACCGACGAGGCCGGCGCGTACACGCTGAGCCTCAAGGCCGGCGACCACACGCTCATCGCCGCCGCCCCCGGCTACAAGGACTCCGCCGCCGCGACCGTCACCGTCGCCGAGGGACAGGTCGCCACCGTCGACCTCGCGCTCGGCGAGGCCACCGCCACCACCGGCACCATCGCCGGCACGACCAAGGTGAACGGCACCGCCGTCGGCGGCATCACCGTGACGCTCACCGACAAGGACGGCAAGCAGGTCGCCTCCACGACCTCCGTCCTCGGTTCCGTCGACGCCGACCGCGCCGGCGCGTACGCCTTCGACGTCGCGCCCGGCGCCGGCTACACCGTCACCGCCTCCCGCAAGAACTACGCGACCCGCGTCACACGCGACGTGACCGTGAAGCTCGCGCAGACCACCACCGTCGACTTCGATCTCGTCAAGACCGCCGACGACGCCACGCTCGGCTCGCTCACCGCCACCTCCGCCTACGGCGACCTCACGTTCGCCCGATCCGAGGACGGCACGCTCACGGCGAACGTCGGCCCGTACACGGACAAGGCGACGCTCACCGCCAAGGCGAACAGCGCCGGCGCGAAGGCCTCCATCAACGGCGGCGACGCGGCGGCCACCGCCGTGGCCGACGTCGCGCTCGCCGTCGGACCGAACAACGTCACGATCGACGTCACGTCGAAGAGCGGCAGGAAGGCGACCGTCACGGCCGTCATCACCCGCGACGACCCGCAGCAGACGGCCGCATTGAAGTCGCTCGCCGTGGACGGCTTCGAACTCACGCCCACCTTCGACTACACGCGCGTCGGCACCGACAACCCGTACGCCGTCGCCGTGCCCGCCTCCGCGACCCACGTCACGCTCGCCTTCACGCGCGGCTGGGACAAGCAGACCGTGCTCGTCAACGGCGCCAAGACGACCGGCGACACCGCCGACGTGGCGCTCGCGGACGGCGAGACCACCATCGACGTGAACGTCGACGAGTTCGCCGGCGGCGTCGAGGACTACATCATCAAGGTCACGCGCTCCGGCTCCGGCGAAGTCGCGCCGAACCCGCCGACCACCGACCTGAACCCGCTGCTCTCCACTGACTTCACGCAGCAGACCGACCCGGAGAACCTCGGATTCACCGGCAACGCCGCCGTGACGGACGGCACGCTGACCGTCGGCACGGACCTCGCCGCCGGCAAGGCCGTCAAGGCCACGCTGCCGATCGCCGTGCGCGCCCAGAAGACGGCCGAAGCCCGGTTCACCTGGAAGGCCGACGCCACCGCCAAATCCGGCATCGAACTGCGCGACGCCTACGGGCGTCTCCTGTTCGCCATCGCCGCCGGCAACGACGGGTCCAAGCGGACCGTGAGGTACGCGACCGCCGCGCCGCGCGACATCGAATGGACCGCCTCCACCGTCGGCGCCAAGCAGTTCCGGAACGGCGAGCCCACGTGGACCGCCACCGAAGCCGACGCCACCGCCGTCTGGCAGGTCAGGGTGCGCGCCGACTTCGCGAACGGCAAGGTGACGTACTCGATCACGCCGCTCGCGGGCGGCGACCCGATCGCCTCCGGCGAGACGGCCACGCGCGCCACGTCGATGGCCGCCCTGTTCGCCGTCAACTACGAGGGCACCGCCGTCCACACGATCGACGACGTGCTGTTCGCCGGCGCGACGAAGGCCGCCGACCTCGACCTGCCGCTCAGCGGCAGGACCGCCTACGCGTTCGGCGACTCGATCATCGCCGGACACAAGTACCCGGACGCGAGCTTCGCCACCTTCGCCGGCGACGAGGAGGGCGTGACCGTCCACCGCTACGCGCAGAACGGCGCGACCGTCATCAAGGGCGCGGCCATGTGGTCCACCCGCTACCTCGCCACGCAGATCGACAAGGCTCCGGCCGAATCCCCGGACATGGTGATCTTCGACGGCGGCACCAACGACATCGCGTCCATCGCCAAGGACGGGACGAAGTGGACCACCGCCATGTACGAGGAGCAGCTGGGCGGCGTCATCGACCAGATGAAGACCAAGTGGCCGGACGCGAAGATCGTGTTCGTCCAGGTCGCCAAGCTCAACGGCCGCGACTCCGCCCTGCAGGACGAGGTCCACGCGATCCAGGACAAGGTGTGCGCCGCCAAGGGCGTGACCGTGGCCGACGTGTACGACGCCTTCGAGGTGACCGACGCCAACCAGGACCAGTACTCGTTCACCGCGCTCGGCTCCACCGGCCTGCCGCAGACCAGCGGCTCGACCTCCGGCACGCACCCGAACTTCCCGGCCGTCGAGCGGTACTACGTGCCCGTCGTCCGCGCCGCCATGCGCGCCGCGTTCGCCGGCGACGCCCCGGTCACGCCGGATCCCGATCCGGACCCGACGCCCGATCCGGACCCGGACCAGCCGGGCACCGACCAGCCGGGCCGGCCGGGCGACGGCGACGGACAGCAGAACGGCGACGGCGACCAGAACGGCCAGAACGTCGCGACTGGGAAAGACACGCAGCAGACGCGGCACGCCGGTTCCGGCGGTCTCGTCGCCACCGGCTCGCCGGTCGCCGCCATCGCGATCATCGCGGCGGCCATACTGATCGCCGGAATCACGGTGCTCGCCCTCGGCCACCGCAGGCGCGACTGAGGCCATCCGCTCCCGCCGTCGCGGCATCGTCGCGCGCCGGCGGGACGGAACCCGCAACCGTCACAACAACCAACCACCGAACATCCGAAGGATGGTCATGCAATGAGGAACAACACCATCGGCAAGGACGCCGGGCGCAAAACGCCATGGCTCAAGCGCGCCGTCGCCGCGTTCGTCGGCGCCGCGACGCTCGGCACCGTCGCGCTCACCGGCGTCCCCGCCGCATACGCCTACGACGGCTCGCTCGACACGGCAGACAACGGCACGTCGTGGGCCGCCGAGAAGTACGCGGACCGCGCGCTCACCGTCGTGCCCACCGACCAGGGCGTGCTCGCCACGTGGCGCCTCTACGCGAACGACGCGGACGGCACCACGTTCACGCTCAAGCGCAACGGCGCAATCGTGTACACCGGCACCACCACCAACTACACCGACAAGGACGGCAAACCCGGCGACACCTACACGCTGAGCGCCTCCGCCGGCCAATACGGCGAGGAGACCGCCACCGCCTGGGCCTCGAAGTCACTCACCCTGAAGCTTGACCCGCCGGCCGATCAGAAGATGCCCGCCGGCCAGACCACCGGCGTCGACCAGATCGCCACGTACACCGCCAACGACATGAGTCCCGCCGACCTCGACGGCGACGGCGTACTCGACCTCGTCGTCAAATGGGATCCGAGCAACTGGCAGGACAACTACTACGCGGGCTTCACCGGCACCACGTTCCTCGACGGCTACACCTTCGACCGTTCCACCGGTGCCACCAAGCGCCTGTGGCGCATCAACCTGGGCGTGAACATCCGCTCCGGCGCGCACTACACGCAGTTCCAGGTGTGGGACTACGACGGCGACGGCAAGGCCGAGGTGCTCGTCAAGACCGCCGACGGCACGTCCACCTACAAGGACGAGGCGGGCAAGCTCGTCGAGACCGGGCACGTGGGCGCCGCCAGCGCCGAGGACCTGCCCACCGACACGGTCAGCGGCTCCGCCAAACACGACTACCGCATGACCGGCAAGGCGTCCGACCCGAAGGACAAGAAGAACGGCAAGATCAACTCCGGCCCGGAGTACCTCACCGCCTTCGCCGGCGACGACGGCCACATCATCGACACCACCGACTTCGAACCGAGCCGCGACGATGGCCTGTGGCACTGGGGCCCCTCCGACGCGAACATCGTCGACCGCTTCCTCGCCGGCACCGCCTATCTGGACGGCGAGAACGGCAAGCCGTACGCCGTGTTCTCGCGCGGCTACTACTTCCGCACCGAGATCGCCACATACTCGCTCCAAGGCGGCAAGCTCAAGCTCAACTGGCACTTCCGCGCCAACAAGGACACCTCGTCCGGCAAGGATCCGAGCTGGGTGGAGAACCCCGACTTCGCGCAGCAGGGCTTCCACAACCTGTCCATCAACGACGTGGACGGCGACGGCAAGGACGACATCGTCTTCGGCTCCATGACCGTCAAAAGCGACGGCACCGGCCTGGCCAGCTCCAAGCTCGGCCACGGCGACGCCCAGCACATCGGCGACTGGAACGACGACGGCGTGCTCGACACGTGGAACGTGCACGAGGGCAAGCGCGACGCGACGCTCACCAACCCGGCCACCGGCCAGGTGATGTTCCGCCAGTCCGTCAGCGGCGACAACGGCCGCGGCATGGCCGCCGACATCGACGCCCGCTACCAGGGCGCCGAACTGTGGAGCGCGATGGACGCCAACACCTACAACGCCGTCACCCCGGCCCCCGCGGACAAGACCGCCTGCACCGCCAAGAGCCCTACGCCGTGCGTCAAGAAGATCTACGACAAGACCAAGCCGGCCAGCGCCAACTTCTCTCTCCACTGGGACGGCGATCTGCTCGACGAGCTGTTCGAATACAGCGGCACGCAGGATCCGTCCATCACCACCGCGCACCAGGACCGCGTGGCCCCGCAGGTCCAGAAGTGGAACCCCGAGACCATGACCACCGACGTGATCTGGGAGGACGCGGCCGCGTCCACCAACAACGGCTCCAAGGGCAACGCGGGCCTGATCGGCGACATCATGGGCGACTGGCGCGACGAGATCATCGTGCGCGACGCCAAGAATCCGTCCGTGGTGCGCCTGTACTCGACGGACATCGCCACGCCGTACAGCATCGCCACGTCCCTCCAGTCACGCTCCTACCGCGAGGGCCTCGCCTGGCAGAACACCGCCTACAACCAGCCGGCCCATCGCCAGACCATGCTCTCCGCCGGCGTGACCGCGCCGACCGTCACCGCCACGAAGCACGGCGCCGACGCCGCCGTCACCTGGACCGCCGCCACCGACGGCCGCGTCTGGGGCGTCGGCGTGGGCGGCTACCGCGTCTACCGCGCCGTCAAGGGTTCCACCGAGTTCACGGCCGTCGCCGACGTGGCCGCCGACAAGCTCGCCTACACGGACACCGGACTCGACAAGGCCAAGGACTACACGTACCGCGTGGCCGCGCTCATCGCCGGCCAGCCCTACTATGCCAGCTTCGACACGGACACCGTCGCCTCCACCGACCCGGTCGAGCCGTCCGCCGACAAGACCAAGCTCGACGCGGCGATCGCCGCCTACTCCGACCCGGCCAACCTCAAGGAGAGCGACTACACGCCCGAAAGCTGGAAGCCGTTCGCCGCCAAGCTCGAGGAGGCGAAGGCCGTCTCCGCCGACGCGAACGCCACGCAGGAGCAGGTCGACGCCGTCCTCGCCGAACTGTTCGCCGCGAAGAAGGCCCTCGTCAAGACGGCCGTCACGCCGCCCGCGCCCGAGAACAAGGCCCCGGTCGTCACGCTCAACACGGGCGTGGACGCGGCCGTGACCCTCGACTACGGCTCCGATCTCACGCAGCCGTCCGCCGACGACGTCACCGTCACCGACGACACGGACACCGGCCTCAAGGCCGCCGTGACAATCGCCCTCGACGGCAAGGCCGTCGACAAAGTCGACACCACCGTGCCCGGCACCTACACGATCACCTACACGGCCACCGATTCCGGCAACCTCACCGGCAGCGCGACCCGCACCGTGACCGTCGGCGAGAAGCCCACGCCCGAAATCGACACCGCCAAGCTGGAACTCGCCATCGACGAGGCCAAAGCCAAGGCCGCGGCCGGCGAGACCGCCTACACGGCCGAGACGTGGAAGCCGTTCGCCACGGCGCTCGCCGAAGCCGAGAAGGTGCTCGCCGCGCCGACCGACCAAGAGGCCGTGGACGCGGCCGCCGAGGAACTCGCCGCGAGAACCGCCGCGCTCAAGGCCAAGCCGGCCATCGAACCGGCCCCGGAGCCGGGAGACGGTGACGGCACCGGCGACGGCGGCTCGGCCGGCGACGATGCCGGTGATGCCGGCGATGCCGCGGACGACGCTGCCGGCGACGGCGACGGCGACGCCGCAGCGGGCAAGCTGTCCGCCACCGGCGCGGGCGTGGCCGGACTCGCCGCCGTCGTCACGCTGATGCTGGCCGCCGCCGGCATCACCCTCACCCTACGCAGGCGCGGCTGACACCGCCCGCTCCCGCTCCCGCCGACGCGAATCGGCGGGAGCGGATCGCCCCATCTCCATTCCCGTTCCCATCCCATCAACGACGATCAAGGAAACCCCACCATGCATACCCGCAACCACTGGCGTCCCATCGCCGCGGCCGCATTGTCGCTGACGACCGCCCTCGCCTGCGCCGTCCCCGCCGCCTTCGCAGCCGACACGACTGCACCCGCTCCAGCCGCCACCGCTCCGACCGCACAGACCGCGGCGGCCGCCGACTACGACCCCGCGTATCCGGACGACCATCAGGGGGAGAACACGACCGACTATCTGATGGCGTACTTCGTGACGGCGGCCGACTACAACCTGTGGGAGGAGCAGGTCTACTTCGCGACCAGCCATGACAGCCGCGAATGGACCGACCTGCACAAGGCCACGCTGCCCGTGCTCACCTCCACCGTGGGCTGCGGCGGCATCCGGGATCCGTTCCTGCTGCGCTCGCCCGACGGCTCGAAGTTCTACATCCTCGCCACTGACCAGAACCAGGTGAACAAGGACACCGTCCCCGGGTGCGGATGGAACGTGGACGGCAGTCGGAAGATCATCATCTGGGAGTCCACCGACCTGGTGGACTGGAGCCAGCCGCGCGCCGTGGACGTCGGCTCCAAGATCCCCTCCAGCGAGAAGAAGGAGGGCATGGTCTGGGCCCCCGAAGCCGTGTGGGACGAGGAGAACCAGCAGTACTTCGTGTACTGGTCCACCAACTCCGGACCCGACGACCAGTACGGCCGCTCCGACTCGCCGAACCAGTACTACGCCACCACGAAGGACTTCGTGACCTTCTCCGATCCGGTCAAGTGGATCGACCGCCGCGGCTACACGCTCGACTCCACGATGATGAAGGCCGACGACGGCTACTGGTACCGCGTGCACAACGCCGGCATCATCGAACGCACGAAGAACCTGTACGCCACATCCTTCAAGGAGAAGACCCGCAACGCCGACGACGCCAAGGAATGGAAGTACCTCACGCAGGTGCAGTCCGCGCTCTCCGTGAACAACAAGGCCGTGGAAGGCAACGAGTTCCTCGTCACCAACAAGGACGACATCGACGAGCTCGGCTACAGGTACGCGATCGTGGCCGACCAGTTCAAGGAGGAGAAGGGCTTCGGCATCGTGAGGACCAACGACCTCGCCGCCACGACCCCGGCCGCATGGCATCGCGACGACCTCGTCGACTTCCACCAGGACCCGGCCAAGGGCGAGACCATCAAGAAGCACGGCAGCTTCCTCAACATCACCAGCGAGGAGTACGACCGCATCCACGCCGCCTTCGACGGCGACAAGTGGCCGGTCACATTCGACTCCGCCGGCGGCTCCGCCGTGGCGATGGAGACGTTCGGCAAGGGGGAGAAGGTCACCAGGCCCGCCGATCCGACCCGCGAGGGCTACACGTTCAAGGGATGGACGCTCGACGCCGCCGGCACGCAGGCCTTCGACTTCGACCAGGCCATCGAGAACCCGACCGGCCCGATTCACCTCGTCGCCCAATGGGAGAAGAGCGAGCAGCCGGTCGAACCGACGCCCGACCAGGACCCGGCTCCGAATCCGGAACCGACGCCCGATCCGGACAAGCCCGGCACGACCGACGGCGACAAGCCCGGCGCGACCGATCAAGCCGGGAACGCCGACGCCAAGCATCCGCGGGCACTGTCCCGCACCGGTGCCGACGTGACCGGAATCACGACAGTCGCCATGCTGACGGCTCTCGCCGGTATCGCTCTCACCCTGCGCAAACGCTGCTGACCGCCGGTCATGGAAAGAAGGGAACAATCGATGGGAATCAGGAACAGGGCAATCGCGTTCGGCGTCGCCGCGGCGATGGCCGGAACGCTGTTCGCCGGCGTGCCGGCCGCGACCGCCGCCGAAACGCCGGCACCGTCGGAAACGCCGGCATCGTCCGGAACGGCGTCGCCCGCGGCAGGAACCGCGGACGCGACCGGACGTACCGTCGACTTCGACGCCGGCTGGAAGTTCGTCACAGGCAATCCGTCCGGCGCGCAGAACGCCGATTTCGACGATTCCGGCTGGCGGAACGTCGATCTGCCGCACGACTGGCGCATCTATGAGGACTTCACCGGGGTCGGCTCGTCGAAGGCGGCCGCGAAGGCCGCGCGCGGCTACCTGCCGTACGGCACGGTCTGGTACCGCAAGACCTTCAGCCTCACCGACGCGATGAAGGGGCGGCGCATCGTCATCAACTTCGACGGCGTGCAGTCGAGCTCCACGCTGTACGTCAACGGCAAGGCCGTCGGCGTCAAATCCACCGACGGGTACACGCAGCTCGTCGGCTACGGCCCGTTCAGCGAGGACATCAGCGACTATCTGGACCAGGACGGCGCGAACGTCGTCGCCGTCAAGGCGGTCGTCAACGAGCCCACCTCACGCTGGTACGAGGGCGGCGGCATCTACCGCGACGTGACGCTCAGCGTCACCGACGACGTGCACGTCGGCCTCTACGGCACCGACATCACGACGCCGATCCCCACCGCCGCGACGTACGGCGACGGCGACATCACCAACGATTTCAGCTACGACAAGGACACGGTCCTCGCCTATATCGCCGGCGGCAAGGCGCGACTCGACATCGCCACCGACGTGGACAACGACGGCGGCGAGGACGCCGAGGCCACCGTGACGACGACGATCCTCGACGGCGGCACGCCCGTCGCATCCGTCACCGCCGACCCGGTCACCGTGAAGGCCGGCACGAGCGCCACCGTCAAACAGGCCGCCGACATCGCGAACCCGAAACTGTGGAGCACCGACGCGCCGAACCTGTACACGGCGAAGACCATCGTCGCCGTCGGAGGCAGGACCGTCGACGAGACCGAGACGACGGTGGGCGTGCGCTACCTGACGTTCACCGCGAACGACGGCTTCTCCCTCAACGGCCGGTACATGAAGATCAAAGGCATGTGCCTGCACTCCGACCTGGGCGCGCTCGGCATGGCGTTCAACGAACGCGCCGCCGCACGCCAGCTCGAGATCCTCAAGGCGGCGGGCGTCAACGCGATCCGCACCGCGCACAACCCGGCCGCGCGCAAGTTCATCGAACTCGCGAACCGCATGGGCATGATGGTGCTCGAGGAGGTCGGCGAGGAATGGACCGGCCCGAAGATGGGCGGCAAGGGCCTCGGCACCGCCGCGCAGAAGACCGTGACCGGCGACGGCGAATGGGCGGGGAGGATCTGGCTCGAGAAGGAGCTCAAGACCATGGTGGACCGTGACAAGAACGATCCGGCCGTGATCATGTGGTCCATCGGCAACGAGATCACCGCCTCCCAGCTTGGCGAGGTCGCCTCCGCCACCGGCCAGTACAAGGACCTTGACGAGCACCTCAACACATGGGTCAAGGAGGTCGATGCCACGCGCCCCACCACGATGAACAACTACCGTGAGATGGGCGCCGCGCAGACCGTGCTCGACAACGTGGACGTGGCCGGCTACAGCTACCTCGGCGGCCGCGTGATGAGCGAATGGCACAAGGCGCACCCCGACTGGATCAACCTCGCCTCCGAATCCGGCTCCCACCTGGAGTCGCGCGGCAAGTACTACGACCTCGACGACCCGATCATGGGCGACATCAAGTCCGTGCGAGACGACTCCGCGCTGCAGCTGTCCGCCTACGACGCCTACCAGAACGGCAAGGAGGTGGACCTCACCTGGAACCAGGAGCTGACCGCCGACTACTCGCTCGGCGAGTTCAACTGGACCGGATTCGACTACATCGGCGAGCCCACCCCGTACGCCGGCGACTCCGGTACGAACGCGAAAGGCGAGACCATCGCCTCGAAATCCTCGTACTTCGGCATCGTCGACACCGCCGGCCTGCCCAAGGATTCGTACTACCTGTACAAGAGCTTGTGGACCGACCGCGCCACCGATCCGATGGTGCATCTCGTGCCCTCCAGCTGGAACTGGAAGAAGGGGCAGAAGATCGACGTGCAGGCGTACTCCAACGCCAAAAGCGTCGAACTGTTCCTCAACGGCAAGTCGCTCGGCGTGCGCAACTTCGACGAACAGACCACCCGGCTCGGTCTCATCTACCGCACCGCCGCCGACCGCAACACGATCGATGTGGACGACAGCAAGGACCGCAACGATTTCTACCTCACGTGGGACGACGTCGCCTACGAGCCCGGCGAGCTCAAGGCCGTCGCCTACGCGGGGAATGACGCCACGGGCGGCGTGATCGCCGAGGACACGCTCAAGACCGCCGGCAAGGCCGCCGCGTTGAAGCTCACCCCGGACCGCCGCCTCATCGACAACTCCGGATATTCGGGCGACGACCTGTCGTTCATCACCGTCGAAGCCACCGACCTCGACGGCACGCCCGTGCCCGACGCCGACGACACCGTCACCTTCGACGTGAGGAACGGCTATATCGCCGGCGTCGACAACGGCGACGGCGCCAGCCTCGAGAAATGGCAGACCGCCACCGGCGACTACACGACCAGCCATCGCAGCCTGTTCTCCGGCAAGGCGATGCTCATCGTCCGTTCCGACGGCAGCGGCAAGCCGATCGAGGTGAACGCGCAGTCGGACGGCCTCGCCGACGGCACCACCACCGTACGCACCGTGAAGGGCGACGCGAATACCGTCGTCGAAGTGCTCGGCGAACGCCGCGCCACCGACGTCGGCGTCGATCCGGGCGCGAAACTGCCCACCACCGTCACCGCCGTATACGGCGATGGCCATACCGCCCAGCTGCCGGTCACCTGGAACGCAATCGCACCCGCCGACTACGCGAAGACGGGCGTCGTGACCGTGGAAGGCATGGTCGACGGCACCACGATCAAGGCGACACTCACCCTCTCCGTCGGCGACGTCAAACCGGGCGAACCGTCGACGCTCGCCGGCCTCACGGCAGGCCTCGATGGTCTGAAGGCCGACGGTTCCGGCGCATACACGCTCAAGGACGGCGACGACGCCCGCATCACCGTCACCGCGACCGGCAAGAACGGCGAGAAGATCGGCTTCGGCGTGGACTACACCTATGCATGCGACGACGAGACCGTCGTCGACGTGAAGGCGGACGGGGCGAGCGGGACCCTGACCGCGATCGGCAAGGGCACGGCCACCGTCACCGTGACCGGCTCCTATCGTGGGAAGACCGCGACCACCGTCATCACCGTGAACGTCGTCGATTCCGGCCGCGACGTCACCGCCGTCGAACCGGTGAGGACGACGGTCATGGTCGGCGCGGCCAAGGTCACGCTGCCGGACTCGGTCAAGGTGACGTATGCGACCGGACCGGAAGGCACGCGCGCCGTCAGGTGGGATCCGGCCGCCGTGGCCGGACTCGACCTGACGCGCGTCGGCGTCGCCAAGGTGACCGGCGCGGTGGACGGCACGCCGTTGCCCGCCGAGGCCGTCGTGACCGTGCGCGACGTGGCAGCCGTCGAGAACATCGCCGTCGCCACGCCGGTCGGCGCCGTGCCGACGCTGCCCGAAACCGCCGTCGTCTACTACACGGATGGCACGGACGCCGAACAACCGGTCGCCTGGAATCCGATCGACCCCGCATCCGTCGCGAAGCTCGGCTTCGCCGACGCCACCGGCGCCGTCTCCTTCGAGGAGGACGGCGTGACGGTGACGCGCAAGGTGAGGGCGCGCATCCGCGCCGGCGAGGAGAAGACCGGCGAGAACCGCATCCTCTACCAGACCAACGCGTTCCCGCAGGTGAGCTCCACGCCCGCCTCGCCGGCCGAATCGGTGGGGCAGGTCAACGACGGCATCGTCAGCTTCAAACGCAGCAGCGGCAAGAACCGCTGGACCACGTACAAGCTGGACGACGGCGCGACCCCCAAGGACGCGAAGCTGGACTTCATCCTCGGACTCGCCAACGAGACCGCGTACGACTTCAACAGGCTGCGCGTGTACTGGTACAAGTCCGGCATCGACGGCCCCGCAGACACGATCGCCATCAAGTACAGGAACGCCGCCGGCGACATGGTGCCCGTCGCGAACCAGCAGGCCACGGCCGTCGACTACGACACCGAAGGTCGCGGGCAGGTCGTCGACTACACGTTCGACAACGTGAACACCTCGCGCTTCGAACTCGACATGCACAAGGACTCCGGCGCGATCGCCATCACCGAGATCGAGGCGTATGAACGTGATGTGGCCGCCGGCACCTCGACGGCGCTCACCGGGCTCAAGGTCGGGGGAGCGGCGCTCGACGGATTCTCCGCCGACAAGACCGACTACACGGTCAAGATCGAAGGAACGGCGATGGACGGGACCGTGGCGGACGGGACCGTGGCGGACGGGGATTATCCGGCCGTCGAACCCGAGTACGACGAGGCCGCCAACCCCGGCGTCACCGTCGTGCCCGCCTCGACGACCTATCCGACCGCGCGCGTCGTCGTGCGCAGCGAGGACCGGGAGAGTTCCGCCACGTACACGGTCGTGTTCGTCGGGGATGGACAGCCGGACCCGGAGCCGACACCCGACCCGGACAAGCCGGGCAGCGGAGGCAGCGGCGGTTCCGGCGACAACGGGAGCGTCGGCGACAACGGGAGCGTCGGCGACAACGGTGGTTCCGGTGACTCCGGCGGCGCAGGCGGCAAGACCGAGGCCTCCGGCAAGACGGACGCCTCTGGCAAGACCGGCGGTCTGAGCGCCACCGGTTCGGCGGTCGCGATAGCCGTGCTGACGGCGGCCGTATGCGGCGCGGCCGGCGCGGCGCTGACGGCCGGATGCCGGCGCAGGGGACGCCGCAGCTGAGGAATCCGGTCCATGGCCGCCGAATCATGGCGGCCATGGACCTGTCAAGACCATGGACCCGTCAATCAAGGAGGACATCATGTCATTGCCCGTTCCGCCGCGAGACTGCGGCTATGACCACGACCACGCCGTCGCACTGGCGCGCCGCGCAGGCGTGACCGACGCCGAGTTCGCCGAAGCCGCCGATTACGCGCGGCGACTCGACGCGCACCGGGCGTGGGGACTGCCGTTCAACGGCTACTGCAACGCCGCCGGATACGGCTACGTGCAGGAACCGACGTTCGCCGTGGCCCAGGACGGGTGGAACGCCTACGCGGCGTTCGCCGGCCTCTCCCGCGGCGCGCAGACCGCCGTCGTCTACGAGAGCCTCACCGACGCGCACGACGTCGACCATGAGTCCGCCCGCCAGTTCCTCAAACACGAACGTGGCATCATCATCCACGCCAACCAGCCGTACTGACCGGCGGCGGCGATGCGGACGCCGGGCCGCTCGTCCACCGGGTTTTCCACCGTCCCGCACCGCGGGGCGGCCGGGGTTGCCCGGGCCGTGACGCGGGCCTTATGGTGGGCCGCACATGGAGGGCGACGGCGCCTTCCGCAGGACCCTGAAGGGGGAGGACCATGACGATGTGCGATGTAGTGACGGTGGACGGGTGCGAGCGCGGCGATCCGGGATTCTCGACGATTCCGACCGACAAGGTGGTGTCCCTGTTCCGGGAGAACGACCTGGTGACGTACGGGGACGCGCGACGCGAGTTCTTCATCCAGCTGAATCTGAACCCGTTCCGTACGCGTTCGCGCTCCTTCCACGAGCATGTGGAGGACGCGTTCGCCCAATGGTTCGCGTTCGACTACCATCTCGACGTCTCCGGGCTGACGCCGTTCGTCGTGGCCGCCGCGCGCGAAAGCGAGGACGGCGGCGACGTGAAGGAGCGCGGTTACCAGGACCTGTGCGAGACGGCGGTCTCGAACTTCGCCTCGTGGTTCTGGGTGCACGCCGCCAACGCCGCCGACGGCGTCGTGACGGTGGAGGACCTGGCGCGCGGCGGCATGATCGAGATCCATGACCGTGCGGCGGCCGGCCGGTTCGACGGCGCGGCCGGCGGTTCGATCATCGGGCGCGTCGCCCAGGTGCGCGGCGTGTGGCGCATGCCGTGGACGCCGTTGTATGAGGCGCATACGCCGAACGACGACACGTTCCGCGTGCATGTGGCGGCCTCGCTACATGAGTGGGAGCCGGGGTACGTCGACTACGCGCGCATGCTGTTCGGCCGGGACCGTCGACTCAAGATCGATTGGGAGGAGATGGCGCGTGCGGGCGCGCCGCGGGTGCGTCGTTAGCCGGCGGATGCCGGTGCTGGCTCGCCGGAACGCACAGGGCCGTGGGGCGGACGACGTCCGGCCCACGGCCCTTCGGTGTTGTCTGTGCGGACGCCCCGTTGCGTCGCATCGGTGAAGCGGTGCGGATCAGTACTTGTTGGCGCCGGTGCCGACGAAGTTCACCTTGAAGCCGCGCTGGTAGTGCAGGAACATGCTGGCACCGTAGCGGTCGACCGGACGGTGGGTGAACAGCATGCGGATCGCGAACGCGGTCTGCACATCCTCCGGCAGCGCGAGGAACGCCTTGTGGGCGTCCCAGTAGGGCTCACGCACGATGGCGGCATCCGGCACGTAGGCGTAGCCGTAGCCGTCGTCGTTCACGTAGCCCATGAACGGCAGGTCCCACGCGTTGTAGCGGGTGAGCTTGGCCTTGTACTCCTCGACCTCGGCGATGGCCTCGTCGCTGACGCCGAACGACTTGGCGACCTTGTTGGCCTCGGCGGTCTTCTCCTCCGGGGTCTTGTCGAACATGTCGAAGTTGACGGTGATTTCCTTGGCTTGCTCTGCCATGTCTGCTCCCTTCCACCGTGAATCGAACAATATTGATGTTCGATTCAGTGGTGAGAAAATGTACGGTTTTACTGTAACGTTTGTCTGTTGTTGGGGATGCCCTTGCGAACATCTGCGATATAGGTTAGCACGTTGTGAGCGCTAAACATATTGAAAATGCGTGATTTTTGACCTTGTTAACGCGAGCTTTACCTGAGTGCGCGGTATTGTGCGGCTCCTTCGCTTTGTGTGCGAATGACTACGTAATCTATCATCTACAATGGTAGATTTTTCATTGAAACGAACATTGATGTTCGTTTTGGCTGGGTGCTCCGGCGTGTTGCGCGACGGTGCGCCGCGCGCCGTCCTCGCCGCCGGTACAATCGTGTGGGTCGCCCCCGTAGCTCAGTCGGTTAGAGCAGCACCCTTATAAGGTGTTTGTCCTGGGTTCAAGTCCCAGCGGGGGCACTGTCCGTTCGTCGGCCCCCTCGTCAGAGGGGACCGGGCTCAGCGTGTCCTGGGTGTCGGCGGTGGGGACTATCATCCACTAGGTTCCGGTTCACGCCAGCCATAGGGGCATGGCGACCCGGGTCACCTGAATTCCTTAGGAGACATCATGAAGCAGGGTATCCATCCCGATTACCATGCCGTCGAGGTCCTGTGCTCGTGCGGCAACACCTTCGTCACCCGTTCCACCTACAAGGGCGACCACATGACGGTCGACGTGTGCTCGAAGTGCCACCCCTTCTACACCGGCAAGCAGAAGATCCTCGACACCGGTGGCCGCGTCGCCCGCTTCGAGCGTCGCTACGGCAAGAAGACCAAGTAGCATACTTGACGCCAGTCCCGCGAGACGGGTCGGCGCGCTTCGGCGTACCGTCCCGTCGTCCATCGCAGGACTGGCGTTTTTGTATGCCCGCGCACCGCGAAACCGAACACCATACCAATCCCAAGGAAGACAGCGACCATGGCAGACGAACAGTTCCCCGCGGCGGCGACCGCGCTGGAGGAATACCAGAACATCGAACAGGAGATGGCCAGCCCCGAGGTGGTGACGAACCCGGACAAGATGCGCAAGCTGGGCCGTCGTCACGCCGAACTCGGCGCGATCGTCTCCGCATACAAGACCTACCTCTCCCTGCGCGATGACCTCGAGGCCGCCCGCGAGATGGCCGGCGAGGACCCCGACTTCGCGGCCGAGGCGAAGCGGCTCGAAGCCGAGCTGCCCGCCGCCGAGGAGAAGCTCCGCACCGCGCTCATCCCGCGCGACCCGGACGACGCGCGCGACGTGATCATGGAGATCAAGGCCGGCACCGGCGGCGAGGAGGCCGCGCTGTTCGCCGGCGACCTGCTGCGCATGTACACCCGATACGCGGAGAAGCGCGGCTGGACCGTCACCATCCAGTCGGAGAACGGCACCGAGCTCGGCGGCGTCAAGGACGTGCAGGTCGCGATCCGCGCCAAGGGCACGCCTGCTCCGGAGGAGGGCGTGTGGGCGTCCCTCAAGTACGAGGGCGGCGTGCACCGCGTGCAGCGCATCCCCGTCACCGAATCGCAGGGCCGCATCCAGACGTCCGCGGCCGGCGTGCTCGTCTTCCCGGAGGCCGACGAGGACGACGACGAGATCGAGATCGATCCGAAGGACCTCAAGGTCGACATCTTCATGAGCTCCGGCCCCGGCGGCCAGTCCGTGAACACCACGTACTCCGCGGTGCGCATGACCCACCTGCCCACCGGCATCACCGTGAACATGCAGGACGAGAAGTCGCAGATCCAGAACCGCGCCGCCGCGCTGCGCGTGCTCAAGAGCCGCCTGCTCGCCATGAAGCACGAGCAGGAGGCCGCTGAGGCCGCCGACATGCGTCACTCTCAGGTGCGTTCCCTCGATCGTTCCGAGCGCATCCGCACGTACAACTTCCCGGAGAACCGCATCGTCGACCATCGCACCAACTACAAGGCGTACAACCTCGACGCCGTGCTCGACGGCGACCTGCAGGCCGTGATCGACTCCGACATCCAGGCCGACGAGGCCGAGCGTCTCGCCAACCAGAAGTGATGATGGACATCGACGATATGATCCGCGCCGCGGCTGCGCGGCTGCGCGAGGCGGGCGTCGACACGCCCGAGCATGACGCGAAGCTCCTGCTCGCCGAGGCGGCGGGCGTTCAGCTGCGCGACGTCGACAAGGCGCTGCTCATGGGCGATCCGCTCGACGCCATCGGTGATGCCACCGACGATGCGGGCGGCTTCGACGCCGTCGCCTCCCGCTTCGACGCGATGGTCGCGCGCCGCGCCAAGCGTGAGCCGCTGCAGCATATCACCGGCCATGCGCCGTTCCGCTATCTCGATCTGAAGGTCGGCCCGGGCGTGTTCATCCCGCGGCCGGAGACCGAGACCGTCGTGCAGGCGGGACTCGACTGGATCACGCGCAACGGGCTGTACCATCCGATCGTCGTCGACCTGTGCGCCGGCTCGGGCGCGATCGGCCTCGCCGTCGCGACCGAGGTGCCCGGCGCCGAGGTGTGGGCCGTCGAGAAGTCGCCGGAAGCCTACGCGTGGACGGAACGCAACCGCGACCTCGTCGCGCGCGCGAACCCGACCGCCGGCTACAACTACCATCTCGAACTGGGCGACGCGACCAGCGCGCTCACCCTCCCGCAGCTCGACGGGCGCGTCGACGCCGTCATCACGAACCCGCCGTACGTGCCGCTCGACCAGATCCCCGAACAGCCCGAGGTGCGCGACCATGATCCCGCGCTCGCGCTGTACGGCGGCTCGGCGGACGGCGCGCTCATCCCCGAGCGGATCGTGCTGCGCGCCTCGCACCTGCTGCGTGCCGGCGGCGTGCTCGTCATGGAGCATGACGTGACGCAGGGGGAGCGGCTCGTCGCCTACGCGCGCGCGAACGGCTTCGTCTCCGCGCGCACCGAGAACGACTGGACCGGCCGCCCCCGCTTCCTCTTCGCCGAGAGATAGGATTTCGGCCCCCTCTGCTGAGGGGGCTCCCGGCGTAGCCGGGTGGGGGAGAGACAGCCGGCGCGTAACGATTCCGGTATCTCTCCCTCCGTCAGCCTGACGGCTGACACCTCCCTCGTCAGAGGGAGGCTGATATGTCCGGGATGCGGAAGATGACCGCATCCCGGACGTGAATGTGACTCGTCTCACAATAAGAAACGGCACTGCGGCCGGTACGGGCGTACCTGTATAACAGTCGGCGGCAAGCATCGTGAGAGAAGAGACACGGGTGCCGTACGCATGGCCACAAGCCGTGCGGGCCGCACACCGCCAGGATGTCCCGCGCGCACATCATGCGCGTCACCGCACGAGCCGGCGATCCCGGAAGGACCGGGTGGAGGCTTGTGGCCGCGATGCGTAATTCACGAAGAAGAAAGAAGGCAGAACAGTCATGTTCTCCAAGAAGATGATCGCGGCCGGCGCGGCCGCCGTCATGGCCATGTCCCTCGCCGGATGCTCCGGCGGCAGCATGGACGACTCCTCCAGCTCCAGCTCCGCGGCTTCGGGCGACACCATCACCATCGGCTCCGTGACCACCAACTCCGGCACCGCCGCCGCGTACGGCGAGGCCGAGCTCAAGGGCTTCGAGCTGGCCGTCTCCGAGATCAACGCCAAGGGCGGCATCAACGGCAAGAAGGTCAAGCTGGAGTCCCTCGACGACAAGGGCGACGCCACCGAGGCGTCCAACGCCTACAACAAGCTCGCCGCCGACGGCAACGTGCTCGCCGTGGCCGGCCCGACCATCTCCTCCACCACCGCCGCCGTCGCGCCGCTGGCCGACCAGACCAAGCTGGTCACCATCGCCCCGGCCGCCACCGCCGACTCCATCGAGACCGGCAACTACCTGTTCCGCACCTGCTTCAAGGACTCCTACCAGGGTGAGGTGGCCGCCCGCTTCGCCGCCGAGAACCTGAAGGTCAAGAAGGTCGCCGTGCTCTACGGCACCGGCGATCCGTACTCCTCCGGCGTGGGCGAGGCCTTCGCCAAGGCCGCCGAGAAGCTCGGCATGCAGGTGGTCGACAAGGAGAGCTCCTCCTCCGCCGACGACACCGAGTACTCCGCCCAGCTGCAGAAGATCCAGGCTTCCGGCGCCGAGCTGCTGTACGCCCCGTACTACTACTCCGTGGCCGGCCCGTACATCATCCCGCAGGCCCGCTCCGTCGGCTTCGAGGGCTACGTGATGGGCCCCGACGGCTACGACGGCCTCAAGCTCACCGGCGACAAGTCCCAGTACGACAAGACCTTCTACACCACCCACTACTCGGCCGACGACACCTCCAACACCAAGGTGCAGGACTTCATCAAGTCCTACAAGGCCAAGAACAACGCCGATCCGAACACCTTCGCCGCCCTCGGCTACGACACGATCTACATGATCAAGCAGGCCGTCGAGAAGGCCGGCAAGAACGCCACCCGCGAGGACGTGCGCAACGCCGTCGCCGGCATGAGCTTCGAAGGCGTCACCGGCAAGTTCACGATGGACAAGTCCGGCTCGCCGACCAAGTCCGTGATCGTGCTCGAGCTCAAGGACGGCAAGCCCGTCTACAACACCACCGTCCAGCCCAAGTGAGCCACGCTCCAGTGAGTTCCGCCCACCAGGGTCGCGGCGTGTGACGCGACGCAAACGAGGAGAGCGGCCGGTTTCGCCGGCCCTCTCCGTTTTTGCGTTTTTCCGATCGATTTCTTTGTCGATTACCCGTTACCTGTTTCCGTTTTCGATTTTCGATTCATCCATCCATAACCATCCGTTCATGACGTCCCTGATTCGTGGGGACGTCCACGACTACCAGAAAGAAAGGGGGAGCGATGACCGATCAGATCATCATGTTCATCAGCCAGCTGTTCAGCGGTCTCAAGATCGGCAGCGTCTACGCGCTCGTGGCGCTCGGCTACACCATGGTCTACGGCATCATCCGACTGATCAACTTCGCCCACGGCGATTTCATCATGGTCGGCGCCTACGTGCTGATGCTCACCATTCCCGCCATCGTCGCCATGGGCCTGCCCGCCTGGGTGGCGATCGTCCCGGCCGTCCTCGTGTGCGTGGCCGTCGGCATCATCGTCGAGAAGGCCGCCTACAAGCCGGTGCGTGAGAAGGGCAATTCGATGACCGCCCTCATCACCGCCATCGCCATGTCGCTGCTGCTGGAGAACGGCGCCCAGGCCATCTTCGGCGCCGACTTCCAGACCGTCCCGACGATCTTCCACCTGCCGTCCATCGCATTCGGCAAGCTCAAGCTGCCCGGCGACACGCTCCTGACGATCGTGCTCGGCCTGGTCATCATGGTCGGCCTGCAGCTGTTCGTCAAGTTCACCAAGCAGGGCAAGGCCATGCGCGCCGTCTCCGAGGACAAGGAGGCCGCCGTGCTCATGGGCATCAACGTGAACTCCACGATCGCCCTCACCTTCGCGATCGGCTCCGGCCTCGCCGCCGTCGCCTCGCTCATGTACTGCGCCGCCTACCCGCAGGTCTCCCCGATGATGGGCGCCATGCTCGGCCTCAAGGCGTTCGTCGCCGCCGTGCTCGGCGGCATCGGCTCGATCCCGGGCGCCATGATCGGCGGCATCGCCATCGGCCTCGTCGAGAGCCTCACCAAGGCGTACATCGGCACGATCACCGGCGGCGTCATCACCTCGGCGTTCTCCGACGCCATCGTGTTCGCCATCCTGATCGTCGTGCTGCTGGTCAAGCCGTCCGGCATCATGGGCAAGAACGAGGGAGAGAAGGTCTGATATGAAGAAGTCCATGCTTTCCACGAGGCAGTCGTACCTCGTCTGCTTCCTCGGCATCCTCGCCTCGTTCGGCGTCGTCATGGCGCTGTGCGAGTCCGGCATCGCCAACTCCTACATCAAGGGCATCATGATGACCGCCTGCATCGCCATCATCATGACCACCTCGCTGAACCTCACGATCGGCGTGCTCGGCCAGCTGACGCTCGGCTGCTGTGGCTTCGAGGCGATCGGCGCGTACGTGGCGGCCCTCGCCTCCAAGTACATGGTCGCCAACGGCATGCTCGCCGACCCGACGCTGCGCTTCCTCGTCACCACGCTGCTCGGCGGCATCGTGGCCTGCGTGTTCGGCATCCTCATCGGCATCCCGGCGCTGCGCCTGCATGGCGACTACCTCGCCATCATCACGCTCGGCTTCGGCGAGATCATCCGCGTGGTCATCCAGAACCTCAAGGTGGCCGGCGGCATGGGCCTCGACAAGGGCGCGGCCGGCCAGGCGCTCATCGGCATCGAGCGCACCGCCAACCTGTACATCGTGTTCTGGATCATGATCATCACCGTCGTGGTGCTGTTCATGTTCGGCCGCTCCCGTTACGGCCGCGCCGTCAAGGCCATCCGCGACGACGAGATCGCCGCCGGCGCCTCCGGCCTCAACACCACGTACCTCAAGGTGCTCGTCTTCGCGATCTCCGCGTTCTTCGCCGGCATCGCGGGCGGCATCTTCGCCCAGTACATCGGCTCGCTCAACCCGACGATGGCCGGCTGGCTCAACTCCATCAACTACGTGATCATGGTCGTCTTCGGCGGCATGGGCTCGATCACCGGCTCGATTGTCTCCGCGGTCGGTCTGACGATCCTGCCGGAGCTGCTGCGCGCGTTCGCCGACTACCGCATGCTCGCGTACTCGGTGGTGCTCGTGCTCGTCATGATCTTCCGCCCGCAGGGCATCTTCGGCTCCTGGGAGTTCTCGCTGCCGCGCCTCGTGAACCGCCTGCTGTTCCGCAACCCGAAGGCCGAGGCCGAGGAGAAGGCGGAAGCCGCCGGGAAGGCCGCGACCGGAACCGCCGCGACCGCCGCAACCGCCACGGACACGAAGGAGGCGTGAGATGACCGACGCGAAGAACAGCGAACAGCCCATCCTCAAGGCCGAGCATCTCGGCATCACCTTCGGCGGCCTCAAGGCCGTCTCCGACTTCAACATGACGATCCGCAAGGGCGAGCTCATCGGCCTGATCGGCCCGAACGGCGCCGGCAAGACCACCGTGTTCAACCTGCTGACCGGCGTGTACAAGCCAACGGAAGGCGACTTCTGGCTCGACGGGCAGCACATGAACGGCAAGAAGACCTATCAGGTCGTGCGCGCCGGCATCGCCCGCACCTTCCAGAACATCCGCCTGTTCAAGCAGCTCACGGTCGAACAGAACGTGCTCGTCGCCTTCGACGAATCGTTCAGCTACCGTCTGGGCGGCGCCATCTTCCGCACCCCGCGCTTCTGGAAGCAGGAGAACGAGATGCACGCCAAGGCGATGGACCTGCTGAAGATCTTCGACCTCGACGGCCTCGCCTCCACGCAGGCCGCGAACCTGCCGTACGGCCAGCAGCGCAAGCTCGAGATCGCGCGCGCCCTCGCCACCGGCATGAAGCTGCTGCTCCTCGACGAGCCGGCCGCCGGCATGAACCCGACCGAGACCGAGGACCTGCTGCGCTGCATCAACACGATCCGCGACCGCTTCGGCATCGCGATCCTGCTCATCGAGCACGACATGAGCCTCGTGATGAGCGTGTGCCAGCGCATCCAGGTGCTCGACTACGGCCGCACGATCGCCTCCGGCACCCCGGAGGAGATCGCGAACAACCCGCAGGTCATCTCCGCCTACCTGGGCGCCGACGACTCCGACGACGCCGAAGGCGACTCCACCGACCACGCGACGCCCGAACCGAGCATCGCCAAGACCATGCAGGAAGGGGCACGCTGATGCTGGAAATCAAGGATCTGTGCGTCTCCTACGGCGCGATCGAGGCGGTCAAGGGCATCAGCCTGACCGTGAACGACGGCGAGATCGTCTCGCTGATCGGCGCGAACGGCGCCGGCAAGACCACGACGCTGCACACGATCACCGGCCTCGTGCCGGCGAAGTCCGGCTCGATCGTCTACGACGGCCACGACCTGCTCAAGACGCATGCGAACAAGATCGTGACCCTCGGCATGGCGCACGTGCCGGAAGGCCGCCACGTGTTCACCCGCATGACCGTGCAGGAGAACCTGGAGATGGGCGCGTTCAGCCTCAAGGACCAGTCCGGCATGGCCAAGGACCTCGAGATGGTGTTCGACTACTTCCCGCGCCTGAAGGAGCGTCGCCGCCAGCTGGCCGGCACGCTCTCCGGCGGCGAGCAGCAGATGGTCGCCATGGGCCGCGCCCTGATGAGCCATCCGAAGACCATCCTCATGGACGAACCGTCGATGGGTCTGTCGCCGCTGCTCGTCAAGGAGATCTTCAACATCATCGTGGCGCTGCGCGAGAAGGGCATCACCGTGCTCCTCGTCGAGCAGAACGCGAAGATGGCCCTGTCCATCGCCGACCGCGCCTACGTGCTCGAGACGGGCCGCATCACGATGGAGGGCAAGGCCTCCGACCTCCTCCACGACGAAAAGGTCCGCAAGGCCTACCTCGGCGCGTGAGCCGATTGTGGTTCGGCTCCCTCTGATGAGGGAGCTGTCGCGGCGTAGCCGCGACTGAGGGAGATACGGGAGCGGCCGTAGGCCGCGGGAGATACGGCATCGGCCGAAGGCCGATTCGATTTTCCCGCGGCCTACGGCCGCTCTTCTTCTCTCCCTCCGTCATCGCTTCGCGATGACACCTCCCTCCTCAGAGGGAGGCAAGGCCCCCACGTCGTCTCACGCCCGGCAGTAGTCCTGGTACACGCTGGCGTCCTTGTCGGTGATCGTCTTGATCACGCGGGCCGGGTTGCCGACGGCGACCGAGTTCGCGGGGATGTCCTTGGTGACGACCGCACCGGCGCCGATCACGCAGCCGTCGCCGATCGTCACGCCGCCGAGCACGGTCACGTTGCCGCCGAACCAGCAGTTCGAGCCGATCCGAATCGGCTCGCCGTATTCGTAGTCGTAGCTGGAGCCGTCCTCGCGCGTGCGCACGTTGCGGTCCTGCCAGCGAAGCGGGTGCATCGGCGGCAGCAGGGAGACGTTCGGGCCGAACAGCACGTCGTCGCCGATCGTGACCGGCGCGCAGTCGAGCACGGTGAAGTTGAAGTTCGCGAACACGCGGTCGCCGATTCGTGTGTGGCAACCGTAGTCGAAGAAGACGGGGCCCATCACGTCGAGGTTCGCGCCGTGGCCGGGCAGCAGTTCGTCGAGGATCGCGGCGCGCGTCGCGTCGTCGTGGCGGGAGGTCGCGTTGAAGCGGGTGCACAGGTCGCCGGCCTTGCGGCGCAGTTCGTCGAGTTCCGGGTCGGAGGCATCGTACAGTCTGCCGTCGAGCATCTCCTCGCGTTCGGAGCGGCGCGGCGTCGGCAGTTCGACGGGCGGGACCGCGAAGACGGGGGAGTCGGATGCGGCGGATGTCGCGGAATCGTTGGAAACGTTGTCATCGGTGGTGACGTCGGTCATGATGCTCCTTTGCGTTACGGATGTCGCGTGGTTGCGATTCAGCTTAGATGTACGACCGTACATAACGGGTCATATGTGGCGGTCGAGGTGCGATGGTGCAATGATGGATTGTGTCAGACAGGTTTCAGGAGGCGTTCGATGAGTGAGATTCGTGCGATCGACGACGATGCGCTGCGCGAGGCGGCGGCCATCGTGAAGGACGGCGGACTGGTGGTCATCCCCACGGACACGGTGTACGGGATCGCCGGCGATCCGCGTTCGACCCGTGCCATCGACCGCATCTACGAGCTCAAGCGCCGTCCGCGCTTCAAGGCCCTGCAGGTGCTGCTCGCCGGCACCGACCAGCTCGACGAGATCGGCCTCGACCTGCCCGCCCCGCTCAACCGTCTGTCCGCTCGTTTCCTGCCCGGCGCGTTCTCGCCGATCGCCGTCGCGCGCGAAGGCTGCACGCTGAAGACCGTCGCCAAGGACGGCACGCAGGGCATCCGCGTGCCGAACTCGGCGCTCACGCTGCGCATCCTCAAGGCCACCGGCCCGCTCGCCGCGTCCAGCGCGAACCTGTCCGGCGACGAAAGCGCGCAGAGCGTGCACGAGGCCGTCGAGGCGTTCGGCGACGCCGTCGCCCTGTATCTCGACGGCGGTTCGACGCCCGGCCACGTCTCCAGCACCGTCGTCGCCGCCGATCCGCACGAGCGCGACGGCATCGCCATCCTGCGCGAGGGCGTGATCGGCCAGTCCGAGATCCGCGCCGCGCTGCACGTCAACGGGGGAGGACTCGGCGCATGAGGATCTACCTGTTCATCGCCGCCATCGCCGGCGGCGCCACGTACCTGCTCACCCCGCTGATCCGCCATGTGGCGATCGAGATCGGCGCGGTCGGCGAGGTGCGCGCCCGCGATGTCCACACGATCCCGACGCCGCGCATGGGCGGCCTCGGCATGATGCTCGGCTTCGCCGTCGCCATGCTGTTCGCCAGCCACATCAGCTTCATCCAGGGCCTGTTCCAGGGCAGCCACCTGCCGTGGGTCGTGCTCGCCGGCGCGGTCATGATCTGCCTGCTCGGCATGGCCGACGACCTGTGGGACCTCGACTGGATGCTCAAACTCGCCGGTCAGCTGCTCATCTCCGTGTTCGTCGCGTGGGGCGGCCTGCAGATCATCTCCCTGCCGCTCGGCTCGCTCGTCACCGCCTCGCCGAGCCTGTCGATGGCGATCACCGCGTTCCTCATCGTCGCGTCGATCAACGCGGTCAACTTCGTCGACGGCCTCGACGGTCTCGCCTCCGGCATCGTCGCGATCGGCGGCATCGCGTTCGCGATCTACTCGTACATCCTCGCGCGCACGTCGCCCTCCTACGCCTCGATGGCGACGCTCATCGACGTGGCGCTCGTCGGCATCTGCGTCGGATTCATCCTGCACAACTGGCATCCGGCGAAACTGTTCATGGGCGATTCCGGCTCGATGCTGCTCGGCTATCTCATTACCTGCGCGTCGATCGTGATGACCGGCCGCATCGACCCGGCCTCCGTGCACACGAGCATGTACCTGCCGGTGTTCATGCCGATCCTGCTGCCGATCCTCGTGCTGTTCCTGCCCGTGCTCGACATGTGCCTGGCGATCGTGCGCAGGCTCGCGAAGGGCCAGTCGCCGATGCACCCCGACCGCATGCACCTGCACCACCGCATGCTGCGCATCGGCCACAGCGTGCGCGGCGCCGTCGCGATCCTGTGGTCGTGGGCCGCGCTCATCTCGTTCGGCTCGCTGATGATCCTGTTCTTCAAGGCGTGGCATGTCGCCGTCGGCATGGCCGTCGTGGGCGCGGTGCTCGCCGTCGCCACGATGTACCCGTACCTGAAGCGCCGGCTACCGGAGATCATGGAGGAGAACGCGCGCGACGCGGTCGCCAGGGCCGAGCACGCCTCCGGCCGCATCGCCATCGGCGACCCGGACGAGGACGGGGAATCCGGCAAGTGAGGCGTCCCCACGCCTCGCCGGGCCTCCGCCCACTTTGCCTACGGCGTGGCGGAACGCCCGCATAACGCAGGATTGTGTATTACGTCACCCCACGTTCTTATAGTGGACGCATGGCTACAAACCCCGATATGAACGCGCAGTCCGCGTACGCTCCGCTCCCTCCGATCTTCGCCAAGCTCGGCCTCGCCTATGACGATGTCCTGCTGCTGCCGAACGAGACGGACGTCATTCCCTCCGAGGTGGACACCACCACCCATCTGACCCGCAAGATCACGATGAAGGCCCCGGTCCTCTCCGCCGCCATGGACACCGTGACCGAGTCCGAGATGGCCATCGCCATGGCCCGCAACGGCGGCATCGGCGTGCTGCACCGCAACCTCTCCATCGACGACCAGGCCGCCCAGGTCGACGTCGTCAAGCGCTCCGAGTCCGGCATGATCACCGACCCGCTGACCGTGAACCCGGACGTCACCCTCGCCGACCTCGACAAGCTGTGCGGCAAGTTCCACATCTCCGGCCTGCCGGTCGTCGACAAGGACAACAAGCTCGTCGGCATCATCACCAACCGCGACATGCGCTTCATCGCGTCCGAGGACTACGACCACCTCAAGGTCAAGGACGTCATGACCCGCGAGAACCTCATCACCGGCCCGTCCAACATCTCCAAGGAGGACGCGCACGACCTGCTCGCCAAGCACAAGGTCGAGAAGCTGCCGCTCGTCGACGCCGAAGGCCACCTGACCGGCCTGATCACCGTGAAGGACTTCGTCAAGACCGAGCAGTACCCGGACGCCACCAAGGACGAGCAGGGCCGCCTGCGCGTCGCCGCCGGCGTCGGCTTCCTCGGCGACGCCTGGCAGCGCGCCTCCGCCCTGATGGAGGCCGGCGTCGACGTGCTCGTCGTCGACACCGCGAACGGCGAGGCCCGTCTCGCCCTCGACATGATCTCCCGCCTCAAGCATGATTCCGCCTTCGACGGCGTGCAGATCATCGGCGGCAACGTCGGCACCCGTTCCGGCGCGCAGGCGATGATCGACGCCGGCGCCGACGCCGTCAAGGTCGGCATCGGACCGGGCTCCATCTGCACCACGCGCGTGGTCGCCGGCGTCGGCGTCCCGCAGCTCACCGCCGTGTACGAGGCCGCCCAGGCCTGCCGCGCGGCCGGCGTGCCCTGCATCGCCGACGGCGGCATCCACTACTCCGGCGACATCGCCAAGGCCCTCGTGGCCGGCGCGTCCTCCGTGATGCTCGGCGGCACCCTCGCCGGCTGCGAGGAGGCCCCGGGCGAGAAGGTGCTCCTGCACGGCAAGCAGTACAAGCTGTACCGCGGCATGGGCTCCCTCGGCGCGATGGCCCCGCGCGGCAAGAAGTCCTACTCCAAGGACCGCTACTTCCAGGCCGACGTCACCTCCAACGACAAGGTCGTGCCGGAGGGCGTCGAGGGCGAGGTCCCGTACCGCGGACCGCTCAACGCCGTGCTCTACCAGATGCTCGGCGGCCTGCACCAGTCGATGTTCTACATCGGCGCCCACAACATCGGCGAGATGGCCGAGAAGGGCCGCTTCATCCGCATCACCGACGCCGGTCTGCGCGAGTCGCACCCGCACGACATCGTGATGACCGCCGAGGCGCCGAACTACTCCGGCTTCCACGCCAACTGATCGGCGCGTTCAGTCGGGTAGCGTGTGACGCATGACGTGGGGTCCCACCGTTTCGGGTGGGACCCCACGTCGCGTTTCGGGGGAGCGGCGTCGTCGCGCCGTCCATGCGTCGTCGCGTCACGCGCGACGGCCACGCGCGCTCACGCCGTGAGCCGCGCCGTGGTCGCGCGCATGAGCAGCGACGTCGGCGCCACCGTGTGCGCCTCGTCCGGCTCGTCGCCGCGCATGAGCGCGAGCGCCTTGCCGGCGGCGGCGCGTCCCAGCTGCACCGGGTTCTGACGCACGGTGGTCAGGTCGACGACGTCGCCGACGTTGTCGCCGTCGAAGCCGACGAGCGACACCTCCTCGGGGATGCGCCAGCCGAGCCGTCGCAGCTCCTTGAGCAGCAGGACCGCGCACCGGTCGTTCTCGACGCAGATGCCGGTGGGACGGCTCATCGCGCCGACGAGCTGCGCGGCGATGCCGGAGATCGCGGCCGTCTCGCCGCCGACCGACTCCTGCGCCTCCTCGTCGCCGTCGTCGCCGAGACGGGAGAGCGAGGGGATCGTGAGGATGTGCTCCTCGTCGTAGCCCTGCTGTTCGGCGGCGTCGAGGAATCCGTCCATGCGCACCGAGTCGCTGCACGTGAACGGCGAGGGCTGCACCGGCTGCTCGACGTAGGCGATGGATTCGTGGCCGAGGGAGCGCAGCAGCCGCACGACGGCGTGCATGGCCGCGTCGTCGTCGATGCGGATGGACGCGTCGAAGCCTTCGGTGGAGGGCACGTTGATGCCGACCATCGGGATGGTGAGCGTGTCGAGGAACTCGCGCTGGCGCTCGTCGAGGATGAACGAGGTGATGATGACCGCGTCGAAGTTCTGCGTGCCGGGCAGCGTGTGGAAGAAGCGGTTGAGGTCGGCCTCCTCCCACATCACGTAGGGGACCACGTCGTAGCCTTCGGTCGACAGCACCTCGTACACGCCTTCGAAGGTGTTCGAGTTGAACCAGCTGTTGATCTCGTTGGGCAGCAGCACGGCCACGCGCATCGACTTGCCGCTCGCCAGCGACGAGGCGGTCTTCGAGAAGGTGAAGCGAAGCTTCTCGGCGGCGGCCTCGACGCGGGCGCGCGTGTCCGGATTGACCTTGTCGAGGCCTCTGAGCGCGCGCGATACGGTGGATACGGAGACGCCCGCCTCCTTCGCCACGTCCGCGATCGTCGTCCTCGCCGTCTGTTGGCCGGGCATAGCCGTCCCTCCTTGTCGTGTGATCGTCCGTACCTTCGGGCGTCGTCGGCCATCCCGCGGTCCCACCGCATACCGTTGTTGATGTTCGACTGCGAATCCATCGACGGTGCGCCGGTACCGCGGCCACGCCGTCGTCCACCTTCGGATTGACGCCGTTACTACGATACTCCACGCGTTTCAAGCGCTTTTACCGGAATTATATAAAAGCGCTTGCAGTATTGCAAATCAGCCATTTCCCGTCAATGTCGAACCCGTTCGACACGCCGATTGCAGCCCGTTTTGCATTTCGTTGTGCAAGCGTTATCATGCAATAGTCACGAAAACGAAGAACATGTTGAAACGCTTGTATGCAAGCGTTTGTATTCAAGGAGGAACACATGGTCGAAGCCACCGATCCCGCCCTGTGGTGGAAGCAGGCGGTCGTATATCAGGTCTATCCGCGCTCCTTCAAGGACACCAAGGGCGAGGGCCTCGGTCAGATCGCCGGCGTGACCGAGAAGATCGATTATCTGGCCGACCTCGGCGTCGACGCCATCTGGCTCAGCCCGTTCTACCCCTCCCAGCTCGCCGACGGCGGCTATGACGTGGACGACTACCGCAACGTCGACCCGAAGCTCGGCACCATGGACGACTTCGACGCGCTCGCCAAGGCCGCACATGAACGGAACATCAAGGTCGTCGTCGACATCGTCCCCAACCACAGCTCCAACCTGCACCCGTGGTTCCAGGAGGCGCTCGCCGCAGCTCCCGGCTCCCCGGAGCGCGACCGCTACATCTTCCGCGACGGCAAGGGCCCGAACGGCGACATCCCTCCCAGCAACTGGGAGAACCACTTCGGCGGCCCGGCCTGGACCCGCGTGCCCGACGGCCAGTGGTACCTGCACATGTTCACCAAGGAGCAGCCCGACTGGAACTGGAACAACCGCGAGGTGCGCGAGGACTTCCTCAAGACCCTGCGCTTCTGGCTCGACCACGGCGCCGACGGCTTCCGCGTGGACGTCGCCCACGGCCTCGCCAAGGACCTCGACCGCGACGACCTCGACAACTACGTCGTGTGGTGCACCTCCGACCAGCCGGACGACGGCTCCCACCCGGTCATCGACCGCGACGAGGTCCACGAGATCTACCACGAGTGGCGCAAGGTCTTCAACGAGTACAACCCGCCGGCGTTCGCCGTCGCCGAGGCGTGGGTGCAGCCCAACCGCCAGTACCTGTACGCCAGCCCGGACGACCTCGGCCAGATTTTCAACTTCGAGTTCGCCAAGAAGGACTGGATCCGCGACAACATGCACCAGGCCATCGAGGAGGGCATCGAAAGCGCCGAACGCTCCGGCTCCTCCGCCACGTGGGTGATGAGCAACCACGACGTGGTGCGCCACGCCACCCGCTACGGACTGCCGCAGGTGCCGACCAGCGAATACCACCAGCTCGCCAAGGACTGGGTGCTGCGCGACGGCACCACCTATCCGCTTGACAAGGCGCTTGGCACCAAGCGCGCCCGCGCCGCGATCCTCATGGAGATGGCGCTGCCCGGCTCCGCCTACGTCTACCAGGGCGAGGAGCTCGGCCTGTTCGAAGTGGCCGACATCCCGTGGGACCGCGTCGAGGACCCGTCCGGCCACCGCACCTCGCAGGCCGCGTCCACCAAGGGCCGCGACGGCTGCCGCGTGCCGCTGCCGTGGACGGCCGATCCGGTGAACTCCTACGGCTTCACGCCGGCCACCAAGGCCGACGGCACCCCGGCCGAGGAAGCCCACCTGCCCCAGCCGGCGTGGTACAAGGACTTCGCCGCCGACGCCGAGGCCGCCGATCCGGACTCGATGCTCAACCTGTACCGCCGCACGCTGGCCCTGCGCCACAAGCTGCAGACCAACGACCTGAGCCTCGAATGGCTGCCCGAGGACCGTTCCACGGGCAAGCCGGACGGCGCGAACGGCTTCACCGGCGGCACGATCGCCTACAAGCGCGCCAACGGCTGGGCGTCGATCACCAACTTCGGCGCCGACCCGGTCGACCTGCCCGCCGGCGAGGTGCTCCTCACCTCCGGCCCGCTGACCGACGACGGCAAGCTCCCCCAGGACACCTCCGCCTGGATCCAGCTCGCCTGATTTCCATCCGCCCTGGCTCCTCCTTTCTTGGCCCCCTCTGACGAGGGGGCTCCCGGCGGAGCCGGGTGGGGGAGAGACCACTCAAAAGACTTACCCAAAACTCAACGCAGAGAAAAAGGAAAGAACAATGACAACAGCAAGCGCGGCCCCGATCCGCAACACCCCGGCCGAGAAGTGGCGTTACGTCGCCGGCTTCATGGCCTTCGCCGTCCTCTCCGGCGTCGCCTTCTTCGGCACGATGTCCGTGCTGGTCCCGCAGCGACTGCGCGCGGACCTCGGCATGGGCGCCGTCGAGTCGACCGCCGCCCTCGGCGCGATCAACTCCGCCGGCTCCATCGCCTCAATCTTCATCGCCCTGTTCATCGGCGCGCTGTCCGACCGTACCCGCAGCAAGTGGGGCAAGCGCACCCCGTGGATCTTCACCGGCGCGTTCATCTACGGCGTCTGCTTCTGGTCGCTGAGCCGCCCGTCCACCGCCGTCCTCATCGGCATCTTCTACGTGCTCGCCCTCGTCGGCCTCAACATGGTGCAGGCCCCGATCTACGCCCTCATCTCCGACCGCGTCGAGGAATCCAACCGTGCGACCGTCTCCGCGGCCATCGGCGGCGGCGGCGTGATCGGCCAGGGCATCGGCACGCTCATCGGCTCCCGCTTCATGGAGAACGTCGAGGTCGGCTTCATCTGCACCGGCCTGTGCGCCCTCGCCGCCGGCCTGCTCGCCGTGTTCCTCACCCCGAAGGAGCCGTCCAGCAAGGACGCCCCGAAGGACACCTCCAAGTCCATGGGCAAGGTCATCCTCGAGTCCCTCACCCCGCCGCTCAAGAACTGCGGCGACTTCTACCGCGCGTTCATCTGCCGCACCTGCCTCATCGTCGCCTATCAGATGATCTTCAGCTACCAGCTGTACATCCTGACCGACCACATCGGCGACTCCGACAAGCAGGCCGCCAACGCCATGGTGGTCATCTCCACGCTCACCATGGTCGCCTCCCTCATCGCATCCCTGATCTCCGGCCCGATCGCCGACGCGCTCCACCGCCGCAAGGCCCCGATCGCCGTCGCCTGCGCCGTGTTCGCCATCGGTCTGGCCATGCCGTGGATCTTCCCGACCGAGATGGGCATGTTCCTCTTCGGCGGCATCGCCTCCTTCGGCTACGGCATGTACCTGTCCGTCGACCAGGCGCTGAACGTGGACGTCCTGCCGAACAAGGAGACCGCCGGCAAGGACCTCGGCTTCATGAACATCGCCACCTGCGCCGGCCAGGCCATCGGCGTGGCGATCACCTCCAGCATCGTCGCCGCCACCCACTCCTACAACATCGTGTTCCCGACCGCCATCGCCATGGCCGCGATCGCCGCGATCGCCGTCCTCGGCATCAAGCGCGTCAAGTAACACGCATCGACTTCCGTGGTCCGCTCCGGCGGACTGCGGAAGAGAATCCCCGCACTTCTCCTACGGCCCGTCAGGAACGGGCCGCGGGAGAGACCACACTTCCCTTCATTCCCTTTCCAACAGTGGGCCCCGCCGTTTCCAACCGGCGGGGCCCACGCCTTTTTGCCTGTCGTCCGTGATTTCGTGTGCTGGGAGGCGGCCAGCGCAAGTATTCCCGGAGATTAACCCACTCGTCCGGGAATGATTGTGCTGCCGCCACGTCAGCGCAACTATTCCCGGATGATGGGGATGATTTCCGGGATTTCTTGTGCCGAGACGGGGGCTATGGGCGATGGGCGACGACGGCCGGCCGTCCGTTGCGCGGTATAGTCTGTACTGTTCTGCTCAGGCATAGGCTAACTAGGAAAGAGGCACATGATGGTGGACGCGCATGACGCGGAGACGTACACGGCGGAAGGTTCCCGCCTCATCTGGATCGACTGCGAGATGACCGGACTCGACATCTTCGGCGGCGACGAGCTCGTCGAAGTGTCCGTCGTCCCCACCGACTTCGACCTCAACGTGCTCGACGAGGGCGTCGACTACGTCATCAAGCCGAGCGACAAGGCCGTGGCGCACATGAACGACTTCGTACGCCAGATGCACACCCGCTCCGGCCTCATCAACGAGTGGGAGCACGGCCTCAGTCTCGAAGAGGCCGAGAAGAAGGTCACCGAATACGTGCTGCGCTTCACGCCGGACGGCGTCAAGCCGCTGCTCGCCGGCAACACGATCGGAAGCGACAAGAAGTTCCTCGACCATTACATGCCGAACCTGATGAGCCACCTGCACTACCGCAGCATCGACGTGAGCACGTTCAAGGAGCTCGCCCGCCGCTGGTATCCGGCCGTGTACGAGAACCGTCCGCCGAAGAACGGCGGCCACCGCGCCCTCGCGGACATCATCGAATCGCTCGACGAGCTGCGCTACTACCGCGCCGCCGTCATGGCCGCCGCCCCCGGCCCGGACGCCGCCGAAGCCGCGCGCATCCGCGACGAGATCGTCGCCACCAGCCTCAACGCCAAGGCCGAATAGCCGCATAGGGGCATCACGGGGCATGAGACAATCCGAGGCGCTCGCGATCCTCAACGCCGGGGCGAACGTGTTCCTGACGGGCGCGCCCGGCGCGGGCAAGACGTACGCGTTGAACGAGTTCATCCGCCAAGCCCGCGCGGACGGCGCGAGCGTCGCCGTGACCGCTTCGACCGGCATCGCCGCCACGCACGTCGACGGACAGACCATCCACTCGTGGAGCGGTGTGGGACTCGCCAACGTGCTCGACGCGAAACTGCTCAAAACCATCAAGACGCGTCGCAGACGCAAGATCCAGGCGACCGACGTGCTCGTCATCGACGAGGTGTCGATGCTGCACGCGTGGCTGTTCGACATGGTCGACCAGGTGTGCCGCGAGATACGCCACGACCCGCGCCCGTTCGGCGGCCTGCAGGTCGTGCTCTCCGGCGATTTCTTCCAGCTGCCGCCCGTTTCCGTGTCCGGCCGCAACCGCGACGTGATCCCGCCCACCCCCGAGTTCACGGCGTCGCGCGAACGCTACGCGCGCGCCGGACTCAACCCGGAGGGCTTCGTCACCGAATCATTGGTCTGGCCGGAACTCGATCCGGTCGTCTGCTATCTGACCGAACAGCATCGCCAGGATGACGGCCGACTGCTCACCGTGCTCACGCACATCCGCGAAAGCCGCGTCGACGACGCCGACCGTGACGCGCTCGTCACGCGGCTCGGCGTCGCGCCCGAACCCGGCGTCGTCGCCACGCACCTGTTCCCCGTGAACCGGCAGGCCGACAACCTCAACGACCTCAGGCTCGCGAGCATCATGCTCGACAGCCACGAGTTCCACGCCGAGCAGGCGGGACCGGCGAACCTCGTCGAACGGCTCAAACGCAACATGCTCGCCCCCGAACGGCTCGTGCTCAAGGAAGGCGCGGCCGTCATGGCCCTGCGCAACGACGCCGACCGCCAGTTCGTGAACGGCTCGCTCGGCACCGTGCGCGGCTTCGCGAACGAGAACAAGGGCGGCTGGCCGATCGTCGCATTCGAGAATGGCAACATCGTCACGATGAAACCCGCCACATGGGAGATGATGGACGGCGACACCGTGCTCGCATCCGTCTCGCAGGTGCCGTTGCGCTGCGCGTGGGGCATCACGATCCACAAGTCGCAGGGCATGACGCTCGACCGAGCCGTCATGGACCTCAAACGCACGTTCGCGCCCGGCATGGGCTACGTGGCGCTCTCCCGCGTCGAATCGCTCGACGGACTGTATCTCGAAGGCGTCAACAACCGCATGTTCACGGTCTCGCCCGACGCGGTCGCCTTGGACGGCGACCTCAGGGAGGCGTCCGCCGCCGCCTCCGACCTGCTCGCCGGGCAGGGTGCCGCCGCGTTCAAGCCGGGCGCCGGCTCCGACGACGGATTCGGGCTGGACGGCGTGCCCGGGGGAGCCGCCCCCGGCGACGAATTCGCCCAAGCCGCGCTCTTCTGACCGCCTTCGGCTGCCGTGCCCGTAACGGGTTCTTCGCATTTCGGCGTGCAGGGGTGGGTTTGGAGGACATGTCTGGAGCCGGGCTTCTCTTTCTCGCTTGACAGGGGTGCATTCTCACTGTTCCGGACTGCCATCTGCGTTACGAGGGGTACTTGATCAAGGTTTATCCGGGGCGCAGGTGCCGCAATGGTCGTAATGCACCTCGATGAGGCACCCTCAGGTACCCCTCATACGCAAGCTGTCTCCGGAGAACGATGGGGAAGCACCCCTGCCAAACGAGAATGCGGCGGAATGGCGACCGCTCGCTTCCAATCTGCCACGGCACCCTCCGGATTGGTCGCGGTTCCCTCCCGGACTGCCGCGGTTCCCTCCGCATCCGTCCGTGTTTTCCCGTGGAAAACCGTGGAACGAGTCATGATGACAGGGGAACGAACCTGTGTCGTCCACGTTCGTTGACGCGGGCGGGGTACCAATCCGCCCGCCTCGCGCATCGTGTGGGACAATGGGATGAGAAATCATCGCGGAGGAGGGTGTCATGGCGGACGACAAGCACATCGACGACGCGGATGACGTACGAATCGACATCGAACACGGCGACGTCACGGACGATGAAGCGGACGACGATGCGGACGATATGTTCCGCGAGCTCGGTGACGACGCCGCGGAACCGTATGACGACGGCACGACTCCGGACGCGACCGACTCGCCGGGCGCAAACGGTACGGGTACGGACGCACCCGTGACGGGCATCGGTGACGGCGGAACCGCGGCGGCGCGGCGTCGGCCGAAGCTGCTCGTCGCCGCGCTCGTCGCCGTGTTCGCGGCGGGCGTCGTGTTCGCCGGCGTGGCCGTCACCCGCTCAATCCTCGACCTCAACGCGCGCAACCACGCGTCCGCGCTCGCCTACTGCCGCCGGGAACGCGCGCAATACACGGAGACGCTCACCGGCTACACGCCCGTCGCACGGCAGGCCGCCGCGCTGCTCAAGGACACGGCGTCGATCACCGGCAGCGAGTCACGCGACCGGCTCCAACAGCAGATGGACAACATGCACGACGCCGACGTGACCGCTCCCGCCAAACAGGACTGCGCGGCGGACGCGCACACCGCCGACATCGCCGCGCTCGGCGACCGGTACGCGGCCGCGGCGAGCGCCATGGCCGACGGGCTCATCTCCATCCGCTACGACGCGGACACGCTCGAACAGATGAAGGACGGATTGAACGCGCAGGACGCGCGCGAACAGCTGACCACGCTCATCGCGCGCGGAAAACTCGCCTACGACCGGTCCGCGGGCAAGGCGGACGAGACGGCGCGCGGCACGCTCAAGAACGCGATCGACACGGCGCAGGCCGTGCTCGACACGACGCCGTCCGACCAGAGCGACGCCGTGAACGAGCAGATCCAACCGTTGAGCGAGGCGACGGCCAAGGTGATCGCGCTGATGCCGCTCGACTGCCATTTCGCCGACTGCGTGGCCCTCACCTTCGACGATGGACCGAACAAGCAGACCACGCCGAAAGTGCTCGACGCCTTGAAGGCGGCCGGCGTGCCCGCCACGTTCTTTCTGCAGGGGCAGTTCGTCAGCGGGTCGAACGTGAAGCTCGTGGGGCGCATGGCCGCCGAAGGGCATAGCGTCGGATCGATGTCATGGCGGCACACGCAGATGCACGCGATGCCCGCCAGCCAGCTCGCCAAATGGTTCAAGGACACTGATTCGGTGATCTCGTCGGCTTCCGGCAAGCCGGTCACGCTGTTCCGGCCGCCGGACGGCGCGTGGAGCGACACGCTGCGCGACCAAGCCAAGGCGAACGGGCAGGCGATGATTCTGTGGGGCGTGGACTCGGGCGACTGGGGCAAGCTCGACGCCGCCGAGATCGAGAAGCGCACGCTCGACGGCGTCTACTCCGGCTCGATCATCTCGCTGCGCGACGGGAACCCCGAAACCGTGAAGGCGCTGCCGGGAATCATCAAGGAGTTGCAGGCAAAGGGATACCACATCGTCACCGTGGACACGTTGCTCGCCGGCGACATCCAACCGGGCTCCGTCGCCTACGGCCTCAACGACGTGCAGTAAGCGCCGGCGCCCGTCGGGTTCACCAACGGCCGGCGATCGGGGTGCCGCAGTCGGGGCAGCGGGCGGTGACGGTAGTGTCGGTGGTATCGCCCGTATCGCTCAGACGGTTCTCGATGATGCGGTACCAGTCGCGGACCACGAGCGGGGCGCGGCAATCCGGATTCGGGCAGAACGTGGTGTCGCCCTCACGGTCGTGCACGTTGCCGGTGTACACGTACCGCAATCCCTCATCCATCGCGATGCGCCGCGCGCGCGTGAGCGTCGCGTGCGGCGTGGGCGGCACGTCGGTCATCTTCCACGCCGGGTGGAACGCCGAGAAATGCAACGGGACGTCCGGGCCGAGCGTTTCGCGGATCCACGCGCATTCCGCATGCAACTGCGCGTCGTCGTCGTTGAGACCGGGGATGAGCAGCGTCGTCAACTCCACCCACACGTGACGGCCGTCCGGCGTGCGCGCCTCGTTCACCGCATAGTCGATCGTGTCGAGCACGTCCTTCAGGTGCGTGCCGGTCACCTTCCAATAGAACTCCTCGGTGAAGCCCTTCAGATCGATGTTCGCCGCATCCATCGCCGCGTAGAAGTCGGGGCGGGCCGGCGCGGCCATATAGCCGGCGGTCACCGCGATCGGGTGGACGCCGCGCTCCCGGCACGCCCACGCCGTGTCGATCGCGTACTCGGCGAACACGATCGGATCGTTGTAGGTGAACGCCACCGAACCGATGCCGCGGTCGGCCGCGACGGCCGCGATCCTCTCCGGCGACGCCTCCACGCCCAGACGGTCGAAGTCGCGCGCACGCGAGATATCCCAGTTCTGGCAGAACCGGCACGCCGAATTGCAGCCGGCCGTGCCGAAACTCAGGACGCTCGAACCCGGGTGGAAATGGTTGAGCGGCTTCTTCTCCACCGGGTCCACGGCGAACCCGGAACTGCGGCCGTACGTGTCCGAATAGATCGCGCCGCCGTGATTCGAGCGCACGAAGCAGAATCCACGCTGGCCGGGCTTCAGCACGCACCGGCGCGGGCACAGCTCGCAACGCGCGCGGTCGGTGCCGTCGGCGAAGCGGGTCTGCCAACGACCGAGGGCGGGATCGGTTGTGGCGGGGGATGTGGGGGATTCGGAGGTGCCCCGGACTTGGTCAGTGGTCGGCATAGGCGGTCACCTCGTAGCGCTCGCAGACGATCTCGCCGTCGCGCCAGTCGAGCGCGGCGTCGAGGCCGGCCTTGGCGAGCAGATGCGTGACGAAATCATGCGGATTCGGCAGCTGCTCCCACACCTGCGGCAGGAACGTGGCGCGACGTCGCCCATCCCGTTCGGCGAGGACGAGACCGTCCTTGCCGGGACGCAGCGCGCGCTCCAACTCGTTGCGCGAGCGCACCGGGTGCTCAGACGGGACGGCGACCATGCGGCCGTCGTCGCCGCGCCGCCATTCGGGCGTCACGACGAGAATCGGCTCCGGCTTCGAAAGCACCGACACCTCCACGTCGAGCAGCGGATACTCCTCCGCGACGACCGGGAAGAAGCGCGGATCATGGATCGCCGCATCCACCGCGTGCTCGGCGACGTCGCGGCCGAGCGGCTGATGCGCCTCCAACGCGCCGATGCACCCGCGCAACTCGCCGCCCTCAGTCAACGTGACGAAGCTCGCGCCCGGCTCGTCCAACCACGGGTGCGCGGCGATGATCGATGCCACGGAATCCGGGGATTCCGCGCCACCGTCATCCAATCCGAGATGTTCGCGGATCGCCGCCCGCGCCAACCGCAACAGCACGGTTCCATGTGATTCGTCGGTATGTGATTCGTCGGTATGGGTGTCGTCGGTATAGACGGTGGATGAGTCGTCCGCGTCGGCGATGCTGGTGCGTGCGTCGCCCCCGCTGGCGGGGGCTGTCGGCGCAGCCGACTGAGGGTGGCCGTCGTTCTCCCACACGGCGAACGACGCGTAGCCGACCACCGCCTCATCGGGATTCCGCATCGCCGGGCGTTCCTCGCCCGCGATCGCGACCACGCCGTCATCGCCGGATGTAGACCGGCCAAGCAGCCGCAACGTGAACGGCGAAGACGTCTTGGCGGTACCGGCCGGACCGCCTGCCGAAGAACCAGCCGGACTGTCGGGCGCCGGAGCCAGCCCGCGCGTCAGCACATCCAACAGGCCGTTGACCGGATACGCGCCGCATGCGCGGTCCGGGCGGATCGGTCCGTCAAGCCGCCCGATCGCGTCGATGGTCGCGTCATCCAACGCCCGCGCGTACTCCTGCGGATGGTAATGCGACAAATCGGAGCTGATCACGATCACCGTCTCCGGGCCGCCCCACAGGGCGCGCAGCACGTCGCCCACCTCGCGCGGGCTCGCATCGCCTGCGTTCAGGGGCACGATCTCGATATCCGGGCCGAGCACGGTCTGCAGGAACGGGATCTGCACTTCGACCGCATGCTCGCGCGCATGCGTCGAATCGTTCACGATCAGGGCCGGAGCGGGGGCTCCAGGTGTGGCGCGCATGCCGGAGGTCAGCGGCTCGGCGGATGCATCGTCTGGCGCGAGTCCCAACGCGCGCTTCTCCGACGCGGTATCGATGGGGACCACGCCGAGGGGCGTGGCGAACGCATCGGCGCTCGAGGCCGCGACGCCGCGCACCGCCACACGATGCGTCGGCCCGACGATCACCGCGCGCGTGATGCGACCACGCCCACGTTCGAGCAGCGCATAGGCGAGCGCCGCCGTCGTACCAGAATACACGTAGCCGGCGTGCGGTACAATCACCGCCTTCGGCGTGCCATGCGGCAACGAGGCCGCTCCCTGCGGCAACGAGGCCGAGGCTGTCGCTCCTGCGTCCGTGCCCGTGACCGGGGATTTTGCCGCGCTCGCCGTCACAGGCGCGCCGGCATCCGCGCCGGCGAGCTTCGCGATGAGTTCGCGCCCGTACTCGAGTTGACGGTCGAGCATCCGCTTCAGCACCACGCGGTCGGCCGGGTAGAACGCGCCCGCCACCGCCGCCGGACGGATACGATTCGCTTGTGCTTTCGACACTTTCGGCTGTGTCATATCGACCACCCCCATCCCATTCTATGTTCGTCGGGGTGGTTTTTCTCCGGACAGTGCGTCCGGGCGCTTCGTGCCGAAGCCGCCGCGGAGTATATCGCTTCCTCGACCGCCATGGTCGCAACGGGAGGAGCGAAGAGGAATCGGAAGAATCTTCGGTGCGGGCCGAGAGGGGGCAGGTATCGTGCATGGTTCTGCTGTGTACGTGCATGGTTTTGCTACGAACGTGCATGGTGCTGCGACGAATGTGCATGGTTCATAGCCGAACCTGTAGGATTCCGGGATGAACCTGTGCGGCATGGCCCTGAAGATCCGACGAAAGGTCTGATGAGCCGACACCTATTTCGGCGGAATTCCGGGCTTTTCCGTTGCTCATTCCGTGCCGGGAACGGCGGTCTTCAGCACCACACCCTACACGTTGGCACATGCGAGCTACACATCACCGGCTGAATCATGCACATTGATGCTCGAACCATACACATTCGCCTCTCGACCATGCACATCACCACCTCGACCATGCACATTCGCGTGATGCATTCACGTGACGATTGGCGCTTGGCCCCGTCGGTCCCTACCGCAGCTGGCTGATGCGGACGGCGAGGGTCCGCATCGTCCGCAGGCTCGCCTCGTAGCGGGCGGCCGCCACGATGAGCACCACGCCGCCGATCAGCAGCCACACCCACCAGAACTGGCGGGAGAACACGGCCAGCCACGGCCACAGCACGGTGATCATGTGCACCACCAGCACCGCCGTGCCATAAATGAGCGGTGCCTGAAGCCCGCGCAGCGCACCCCACAGCAGCATGCCCAGCGCGATGCCGAACAGGATGAGCGCCCTCGGGAATGACAGCGGCGAAGTCCAGCTCACCAGCAGCGACGGCACCGTGAGCAGGGTGAGCGCCGGCCACAGGGCCGTCCAACTGCGTATGCGCGGCCACACCATCAGCCAGCGGACTCCGACGGCCAACGCTCCCATGCCGATCGCCCCGCAGATGAGGTCGGCCGGCATGTACGGCCGTGGCGCAATCAGCGTGTTGAGGAGCAGGAACACGGTCGCCAGCGCGGCGAACGCCGTGACGATCGCGCCGGCCACGTCCACGCCCCGCGCCTTCGTCACGATCACTGGCTGCTGGGGTTGCGGGGGTTGCGGGGGTATCACCGGCGTGCGCGGTGCGGGCATCTGCGGCTGTGGAGCCGGCATCGGAGGCGTATTCGGCATCGGGACCGGCGCCTGAACCGGCATCGGAGCCACCGGTGCCGTCGAAGACGGGGATGGTGCCGGTTGCGGTGATGCCATCGGTTGCGCCGGTGCAGCCGGTCGTCCATATCCGGGATGATTCGCGGAAGCGAAGCCGGATTCGACCGGATACGGTTCGACCGGATACGGTCCGACCGGATACGGTTCTGTCGGATATGAGCCCGCCGGATACGGTGCCGCCTGATATGGCCCGACCGGATGCGGCTGTACCGGATAAGGCTGTACCGGATAAGGCTGCACCGGATAAGGCCCCGCCGGATGTACGGCCGCCGGATAGTGGTTTGTCGGATAGGGATTCGCCGGATACACGGGGTATCGCGAAGCGGGAACCCCAGCGCCGGGAACCCCAGCGCCGGGAACCCCCGGAACAGGAGGCGCCGCGACCGGAGGCGCCGTCACCGCGCCGACCGTCGGTCCTGGGGCCGGAATCCCCGTCACCGCGCCGGCCGCCGGTCCCGCCGTCGGAGGCGCTGCGACCGGCACCCCCGTCATCGCACCAACCGCCGGTCCCGCAACCGCCGGTCCCGCCGTCGGCGCAGGCCCGACCGGCCTCGCCCCGATCATCTCCAGACCGCCTGTCACTATCTCCCTCCGCACCCGTTCGAGCCTGCGCGCCGGCCGAGCCGCACACATCCACGCGCATCCCGTCGCGGCCAGCAGCCCCACAAACGCCGCCATCGCCGTCACAAGCGCCGGAATCCCGTCGCGTCCGAATTCGCCGCACACCATGATGAGCAGCACGATCGCGCCGTTCAACGCGGCCGCCACCCGTTCCGCCAGACTCACGACCGGCCTGCCGCCAGCCTTCTCGGCAGTTGCGCCTTTCCCGGTCGCATCCTTCCCGGCCGCGTCAGTCCCGTTCACATCCTTCCCGGCCGCCGGCAGACCCGCCCCAGCCGCTTCCGTCCCGGCGCTCGCGCCCGCCTCAAGCGCGCCCGCCTCAAGCTCAGACGTATCCTCCTCCCGCGGCCCCGGCATCACGCACGCGGCGATCGCCGCCGCCGCGGCCACGAGAATCGCCGGCAGATACGCCCACATGCGTCGGGTCTCCGACGGCATGGTCAGCGGGAACAAGCGCAGGACCAGCGTGGTCGAGACCGCCAGCACCCAGATGATCGCGCTGACCGGCACGAACCGCAGTCCGGTCGGCAGCGGACGCCCGTCGCGCACCGACGGACGGACGTACGTGACGGCGAGCACGCCCATCCACGCGCCGACCATGACGGGCAGCAGCGCGGCCGACACCCACAGCAGATGCCCGTAGTCGGTGGCCATCGCGAATTCGATCGACCCGAAGACGAGGATCACCGTGGCGACGACGAACGCGGCAATCGCTTCGAAGTCGGGTATGGTCCGTCGCGCGTCGGCGGGCAACGTGACGGCGAGCAGCGTCGCCGTCACGCCCGCGAGCGCGCATTGGACGACGATGCGTTGCGGATCGTCGTCGATGGGCAGCGCGTACGCCATCATCAGCACGGCGAACGGCATCGCGAACACGGCGTACAGCGAGTACGCGCGCAGCGGCGGCATTCCGCCGGGCAGCGGAATGCGCCGCAGTCCGAGCCCCGCCGCCGCGACGACGAACAGCATCGCGCCGCAGATGAACGATGCGGGTTTGCCGGCGATGTGCGGTTCGTTGATCGTGGAGACGAGAATCGCGCCGATGGCGAGCGCGATGAGTCCCGCCCATGCGAGGCCTTCCGCGGTGACGCGCAGCCGCGGCGTGAGCGCGACGGCCACGCCGACGGCGATCGCGCCTACCGCGCTCACGCACGCGGCGCGACCCACGTCGCCGAGCAGTCCGTAGGCGAACCATGCGAACGCGAACACGGCGATGACGACGAGTGCGACGCCGAGCGCGAGCAGCAGCGTCTGCACGGTGGACCGGTGCGGCGGTTGCGCGGTCGCGCCCGTTCGCACGGTCGATTGCGGTGATTGCGACGATTGTGGTGATTGTGGTGGCTGCGTCGATGTCGGAGTCGGTGATGCCGGTGATTGTGGTGATGCCGGTTGTGGTGGTTGCTGTTGCGTCATTGCGCGTCCCCTTCGTATGTCCCCGTCCATTCTCCCACGTGGCTGACGAAATTCCAAGATTCGTCACGGCCCGCTGCCAGCGCCGATGCCGCTTGGTGCCAATGCCGATGCCGGTATCGCTGCTGCTGCCAGTGTTGGTGCCAGTGCTGGTGCCGCTGCCGGTCCGGCCCTCGGAATCGACCGCTCCTATCGTTTCGGCGCAACTTTTCCCGGGAATATGCGGCTTCGTCCGGGAATAGTTGTGCTGAGCCCGTGTCAGTGCAAGGATTCCCGGCCGACGCGGTGATTTTCCGGGATTCTTTGCGCTGGGACGTCGTCAGCGCGAGGATTCCCGGATGAGTGGGCTGATTTCCGGGAATAGTCGCGCTGAAGGGTGGTGGGACATGAGGTGCCGGGGCTGCATCGGGTGGTTTGGCGTTGTTGGATGATTCGGAGTTGCGGTCGAACCGGTGTCATCGGTTGGTTTGGTGTTATCGGTCGAATCGGTGCCGTCGGCTGGTTCGGTGTTGTCGTCGGTGTTGTCGGTTGATTTGAATATCGTGGAGCGCATGACTTCCAATACCCTTCGTATGTCCACCCTGTTCCTGCGCACGTTGCGCGAGGACCCCGCCGACGCCGACGTCGATTCGGCGAAGCTGTTGCAGCGCGCCGGCTACATCCGCAAGGCCGCCCCCGGCATCTGGACCTGGCTGCCGCTGGGCCTGAAGGTCCTCAACAAGATCGAGGAGATCATCCGCGAGGAGATGGCCGGCATCGGTGCCCAGGAGGTGCACTTCCCGGCCCTGCTGCCGCGCGAACCGTACGAGGCCACCCACCGCTGGGAGGAGTACGGCGACAACATCTTCCGTCTCAAGGACCGCCACAAGGCCGACTACCTGCTGGCCCCCACGCACGAGGAGATGTTCACGCTCCTCGTCAAGGACATGTACTCGTCCTACAAGGACCTGCCGGTCGTCCTCTACCAGATCCAGACCAAGTACCGCGACGAGTTCCGTCCGCGCGCCGGCCTGATCCGCGGCCGTGAGTTCGTCATGAAGGACGCCTACTCGTTCAACATCGACGAGGAGGGCCTGAAGAAGGCGTACTACGACGAGCGCGGCGCCTACGAGCGCGTCTTCCAGCGTCTCGACCTCAAGTACGTGCCGGTGTTCGCGATGTCCGGCCCGATGGGCGGCTCCGCGTCCGAGGAGTTCCTTGCCCCGATGCCGATCGGCGAGGACACGTTCGCGCTCGCCCCGTCCGGCAAGGCGTGGAACGTGGAGGCGCTGCACACGCCCGAACTGCCCGAGGTCGACTGCTCCGCCACTCCGGCCGCGCACAAGGAGGCCACTCCGGACGCGAAGACCATCGACAAGATGATCGAGCGCGCCGACGCCGACCATCCGCGCGCCGACGGCCGCGGTTGGGCCGCCTCCGACATCCTCAAGAACGTGGCGATCACCGTCAAGCACCCCGAGGACGAGGACCACGACGAGCCGTGGCGCGAGGTCGTCGTCGTCGGCGTGCCCGGCGACCGCACGGTCGACATGAAGCGTCTCGAAGCGCAGTTCGCGCCCGCCGAGATCGAGGAGGCCACCGAGGACGATCTCAAGAAGCACCCGGAGCTGGTGCTCGGCTACATCGGACCGATGGTGCTCGGCCCGCAGGCCGAGAAGGCCGGTGTCGAGAACCCGTGCCGCTACTTCGTGGACGCCCACGTGGTCAAGGGCTCCGCATGGTTCACGGGCGCCGACGAGCATGAGGTCGACTACTACGATCTCGTCTACGGCCGTGACTTCGAGGCCGACGGCACCGTCGAGGCCGTCGAGGTCCGCCACGGCGACATGAGCCCGGACGGCTCCGGCCCGTTGAGCTTCGAGCGCGGCGTCGAGATCGGCCAGGTCTTCCAGCTCGGTCTCAAGTATTCGAAGGCGCTGGACCTGAAGGTCCTCGACCAGAACGGCAAGGCCGTTCCCGTGTGGATGGGCTGCTACGGCATCGGCGTCTCCCGCGTGCTCGCCTGCATCGCCGAAACGCATCACGACGAGCGTGGCCTCGCCTGGCCGAAGGTCTGCGCCCCCGCCCAGGTGCACGTGGTCGCCACCGGCAAGAACGCCGAGGCGTTCGACGGCGCGGAGAAGCTGGTCGAGGAGCTCGAGGCGAACGGCGTCGAGGTCATCTACGACGACCGCAAGAAGGTCTCCCCGGGCGTCAAGTTCAAGGACGCCGAGCTCATCGGCGTGCCCGTCATCGCCGTGGTCGGCCGCGACTTCGTCAACGACGGCACCATCGAGATCCGCGATCGCGACGGCGGGAACAAGGTGGTCGTCCCGGCCGCCGACGCCGTCAAGGAACTGCTCGAGCGCCTGTAAGCCGCGATCGTCGCGATTCATCGCAATCGTCGTGACGTCGATCACGTGACAGTGATCCGCCAAGTGCCGTGTGCCCGCCTCCCGCGGGCCACGGCACTTGTGATTAACGACGGTAACGGCGACGATGGCACCTATGATGAGGAAGACGGATAAGGAGACAACCATCATGACGAACACCCCCGGCACCCCCGCGGCCAACCCCGCGAAGACCTTCCACACGCCCCTCGTCACCCTGAACGACGGGCATCTCATCCCGCAGATCGGCCTCGGCGTCCTGCGCATCGACGACGAAGGCGTCGTGCCCGTCGTCGAAAGCGCGCTCGAAGCCGGCTACCGCCACATCGACGGCGCCGCCGGCTACAACAACGAGGCGGGCGTGGGCCGCGCGCTCGCCGCCACCGGCTACAACACGGGCGAGCAGCGCAAGAGCCTGTGGCTCACCACCAAGCTGCGCGACTCCCAGCAGGGCTACGATTCCGCGCTCAAGGCGTTCGACGACTCCCTCGCCAAACTCCAGGTCGACTACGTCGACATGTACATGATTCACTGGCCCACGCCGTTCGACTGGCGCAGCGGCGAGACGTGGAAGGCGTTCACGAAGCTGCGCGAGGAAGGCCGCGTCAAGACGCTCGGCGTGTGCAACTTCCTGCCCGAGCACCTGGAGAGGCTGCACGAGGAGACCGGCGAATGGCCGGCCATCGACCAGATCGAACTGCACCCCACGTGGCAGCAGCGCGAGGTCGTCGCCTTCTGCAAGGCGCACGGCATCGCCGTCGAAGCGTATTCGCCGATGGCCCGCGGCGCCGACCTCAACGCCGGCGACGGCACGATCGAACGCATCGCCGCAGCGCACGGCGTCACGCCCGCCCAGGTGATCCTGCGCTGGCACATCGAGAACGGCACGATCATCATCCCCAAGTCCGTACACGCGGACCGTCAGCGCCAGAACCTCGACTTGTTCGGCTTCGTGCTCGAACCGGCCGAACACGCCGCGATCGACGCGCTCGACGGCCCCACCCGCGCCGGCCACGACCCCCTCACCTTCACCTACGCGTGAGTCGTCGTCATCATTCGCGCTTCCGTCGTCGCCGTTTCAGCGCGGAACGGCTCGTCGAACGCGTGCTGATCCTCGTCATCCTCGCCGCGCTCGCCGGTGCGGCGATCGGTCTCGGCCTGCCGGAGATCAGTCCGACCGTCGCGAGCATCACCGGCGAGAGGGCGGCGACCGGACAGGCCGCCGACGTGCTCGCCACGCTCGCTGTCGACGACCAGCCGAACGCGTCCGGCTACAGCCGTGACGCGTTCGGCTACCGTGAGACCGACGATGACGGGAACGGCTGCGACATTCGCGAGGACATCCTCGCGCGCGACCTCAAGGACGTCACGTTCAAGGGCGCGACCGGCCTGTACGCGTGCACGGTCGCGTCCGGCACGCTCGACGATCCGTACACCGGCAAGACGATACAGTTCACGCGTGGCGCGACGACGTCCGCCGCCGTGCAGATCGACCATGTGGTCGCGTTGGAGAATGCGTGGCAGTCGGGCGCGCGCGGCTGGGACACGGCGAAACGGTACCGTTACGGCAACGATCCGTACAATCTGCTCGCGGTCGACGGCCCCGCCAATCAGGAGAAGGGGTCCGCGTCCGCCGCGTACTGGCTGCCGACGAACGGCGCCTACCGGTGCGACTACGTGGCGCGGCAGATCGGCGTCAAATCGAAATACGGTCTCACCGTCACGTCCGCCGAAAAGGACGCGATGCTCGCCGTCCTCCACGCCTGCCCCGGCCAGTCAGTCCCCGCCGACCAGTGAGACGTGACTCCGGCCGGCGGGCGGTTCAGCGTTCCGGATCGTCCAGCAGCGGCGCGCGCCCCGCATCGTATTCGCGCAGCAGCCGACGCAGCAGGAACGTGGTGAAATACGGCGCGGTGAACACGTGTTCGCTGCTGCCGACATTGCCGGCGTGCAGTTTGACGCCGAACCGGATCTCCGGGTATGAATCCGAGGCGATGAGTGTGCGCATCGACTTCGCCGTGCCCTTGCGTGCCTTCACCTCGACCGGCACCAGCCATTCGTGGGTGCGTACGAAGAAGTCCTGTTCCAGCGTGGAGTCCTCCTTCTTGTAGTAGTAGAGTCCATAGCCGGATTTGCGCAATGCCTCGGCGGCGATGCTCTCGTACAACGCGCCCTTGTAGACGCCGAGGTTGCGGTTGGCGCGAAGGTCGTCGCTCGCCTCGTCGTCCAGCATGGCGACGAACAGGCCGGTGTCTCCGAAATAGAGCTTGAACTTGTTCTCGTCGTAGTTGCCTTTGAGCGGCAGTTCCGGGTAGGACAGGCAGTGACAGACGTTCACCATGCCGGATGATTCCAGCCATTCGACGCATCCACGGTAGTCCTTGAACCGGGCTCCGCGCGCCACCTTGCTGATCTGGAACTTCTTGTTCTCCTTGGCAAGCTGCACGGGGATGTGGTTGAACACGTTGAGGATGCGCGCCTGGTCGAGACCGTCGGCGTATTTGCGGATGTCCTCCTGATAGTCGCCGATGAGCTGCCGTTGCATCTGCAACGTGCCTTCGAAAGTCCCGGTGCGGATGGACGAGGCGACGACCGCGGGCATGCCACCGAGCACGCAGTAGTCGAGGAACAGCGAGGAGAAGGTGTTCATCTCCACCTGGCTGAACGGCCGTGCCTCGCACAGATGGGCGAGCATGCCGTCCGCGGTGTCGTCGCCGTATCCGCGCGCCCACAGGTATTCCTCGAAATCCATCGAATACATCTCGTAGTCGGTCTTGTACCCGACGCTGTTGCTTTCGATCTGCCGATACCCGATGCCGAGCATCGAACCGCTGCAGATCACGTCGAAACGCCCGTCGATCGCGAAGAACTTGAGCGTGGTCGCGATGTCCGGATGCGCCTGGATCTCGTCGAAGAACAGGAGCGTCTCGCCGGGGACGAAACGTTTCGACGGGTCGATGAGGGAGATGGCGCGGACGACGGCGTCCGCGGCGTAGCCGTCCGCCGTGATCGCGCGGTATTTCGGTTCCTCCACGAAGTTGATCTCGACGACGTTCGTATAGTGGTCGCGTGCGAAACGACGGATCGTCTCGGTCTTGCCGACCTGACGTGGTCCTTTGATGATGAGCGGCAGTCGGTGCGGATTGGATTTCCATGATTCGAGGAATGCATCCGCGTTACGCCTGAGATACGTCATGTTCCCCACCTTCCATGAATCGTTGCGATATGGCCGATTTTACACTTTTATGAGCGAGTTCTCTATGGTGAACAACATTTCCTGAGTGAGTTTTGCGATGATTTCACGATTTTATGAGGGATACTCCTGCGATGTATCGCATTTTATGAGGAAGATTGGTTTGGCGTGGGGCGGCAGGCGGGATGGCCGGCGGGTTGCGACGCGCAACATGGGTGCGCTATACCGGTGTGCGGTGATTATGCGGTGATCATACGGTAATCGCGAGGGGGAGTGCGGCAAGTGCAGGATACCGGTGTTGAGAATGATGAGAATAATGATGAAGCGCGTGGCGATACGATGCGTGGTGACGCAGTGCGCGACGATGCGATGCGTGGTGATGCGGCGCACAAGGCGCTGAACGACGATCGCGTGGTGAGCGGCGCGGCGGCGACGAACGATCCGACCGTCGCGAACGCGCGGCGGCAGGGACGCGGCTACGGACGCGGGCATGCGGTGCGCGCCACGCCCGACACCGCGGCCGGCAAAGGCTACGGCCGCCGGCACAGCGTCGACAAGCATCGCGACTATGTGAAGGCCGGCGGACCGGAACGCGTCGCCTCCGAACTTGAAAAGGAACGTCAGCGGGCGCGCCACGAGGCCGGCGTCGTACGGCACGGGCACTCGCTGGCGAGCATCCTCGGCCCCGCGTTCGTGGCGGCCGTCGCCTACGTGGACCCGGGCAACGTGGCCGCGAACGTGACCTCCGGCGCACGCTACGGGTACATGCTCATGTGGGTGCTGGTCGTCGCGAACGCGATGAGCGTGCTCATCCAATACCAGTCCGCGAAGCTCGGCATCGTCACCGGGCGCTCGCTGCCCGAGCTGCTCGGCTCGCGCATGAGCGACGCCGGGCGCTTCATGTTCTTCATGCAGGCGGAGGTCATCGCCATCGCCACCGATCTGGCCGAGCTCATCGGCGGGGCGATCGCGCTGAACCTGCTGTTCGGCTTGCCGCTGTTCGCGGGAGGTGTCGTGATCGGCGCGGTCTCCACCGTGCTGCTCATGTTCGAGGGCGGGCGCACGCATCGTCTGTTCGAGAAGATGGTGATCGCGCTGCTGCTGGTCATCACGTTCGGGTTCATCGCAGGGCTGTTCATCGCGCCTCCCGCGCCGGCCGACGTGCTCGGCGGTCTGATCCCGCGCTTCTCGAACCGTGATTCCGTGCTGATGGCCGCCTCGATGCTCGGCGCGACCGTCATGCCGCACGCGATCTACCTGCATTCGACATTGGTCAACGACCATTACGCGGGCGGCGAGGAACGCCCCACCACGCGCGAGCTGCTGCACGGGTCGAAGATCGACGTGTTCTGGGCGCTCGTGCTCGCCGGCACCGTGAACCTCGCGCTGCTGATCCTCGCCGCGAACTCGTTGCACGGCATGACCGGCACCGATTCGATCGAAGGCGCGCAGCATGCGATCGTGAGCGTGCTCGGCCCGGTGATCGGCACGATCTTCTCGATCGGACTGCTCGCCTCGTCGCTGAGTTCCACGTCGGTCGGCACCTACGCGGGCTCGGAGATCATGCACGGGCTGCTGCGCATCAAGGCACCGATGTGGGCGTGCCGCGTGGTCACGCTCGTGCCGGGCCTGATCGTGCTGTGGTTCGCGCCGAATCCGACCGAGGCGCTGGTCATCGGCCAGGTGATCCTTTCGATCGGCATCCCGTTCGCGATCATCCCGCTCCTGCGCTACACGCACGACCGGAAGCTGATGGGCGAGTACGTGGACGGCCCGATCAAGCACGCGGTGTTCATCGCCGTCGCCGCGCTGATCGTCGCGCTCAACGTGCTGCTCATCGTGCTCACACTGCTGGGTGTGGCGTAGCGGGGTGGGCTGGCCCCTTTCATGAGCCCCTCGGCTTGGAATCATTCGGAAACCGCATCGAGGGGCAAGAACCGGATGACGGTCCGTGCCCCTCGATGAGGAATGGAGGATTATCCGCGCCGAGGGACAAGAATTTCTGCCCCTCGACGTCGAATCGGGCTCCATGCGTATCGAGGGGCAAGAAATCCTGCCCCTCGACGAGAAATCAGGCATATTCCGCGTCGAGGGGCATGGATTCCGCGAGGCCTGCGGAATCGTGATTTCAAAAACCGCCATTTTCCAACGGTTCTTGGCTCTCCTTCACAGGCCATGGTGTTTGGGGCTTGCCCCTCGGTGCCGAATCACCCGTAATCTCCATCGAGGGGCAGGAATCGTTGTCCCTCGACGACGGATCATGGCTATTCTGCGCCGAAGGGCAAGCCGAGCCTGGCTGGATGCTCGACAGGTCCTCATTCGAAAAGCAGGTCATAGCCCCAGCCATCATTCATGCCCACTCATCTCAGCACACCCGCTCACCTCAGCGCTTCACCCTCACCCCACACCAGCCCTCACCCCACACCAGCATCCACCTGCACCTGCACCGGCACCTCACCGTAGCGGCTGCTCCACCGGGTGAAACGTGAACTCGGCTCCGCGCAGCATCAGCGATCGTGCCACTGCGAACGCGTGCTCGGCCCGCGCATCGGCGTTGGCCATCGTCGCTCCCGTAGCGATGCGGATGATCCACCCGTGGCTGAGCAGTCGGTCGCGTTTCTCGCTGTCGCGCCGCCATTGGACTTTATCGGTGCGATGCTGGTCGCCGTCGTATTCGACGGCCACGCGCTGTTCCGGCCACGCCATGTCGAGCGTCATCGGCGCGCCGCTGGCGAACACCATGCCGGGCACCGTGTATCCCGTGACCGGGCGCGGGATGCCATGCCGTATTAGGGCGAGCCGGTTGCGGGTCTCCATAGGCGAATCCACGCCGGCCATGATGTGTCGGCCTGCCGCGATGCACGCGCGTTTGCCCCGGAACGTCGGCAGTTCCGCGGCGAACGTGGCGAGGCCGTCGCGTATCTGTGTCGCGGTGCGTCCGTGATGTAATGAGGATTGCCGTGCGATCGCGGTGACGATCGCGTCGCCGAGCGCGATTAGTTCCTCGAACGGCAGGTGCGGCGCGAGTTGCGCCCACGTGTGCGTCAGGTCCAGCGCGTAGACGTGTCGGTTGATGCGCACCGGTTCGGCGTCGCCGAGCGCCCGCCAGACGTGTGGTTGCGTCGGGATGCCGCGTTTGCGTGTGCGGCGTTGTTTGGTGCTGGACACGGTGTGGAGGAGTGACGTGTCGAGGTCGCATGTGGCGGGAATCGGCACGGATTGGAGCATGAGCGAGGTGGTCATGCCGAACATCAGTTGGCGGCCGGCCGCCGTCGCCGCTTCGGTGCAGCGGCGTACGGCGTCGCGCCGCCGTTGCACGAGACCGTCCGTCATGGTCGTCGCCGTGCCGCCTGCAATGGTGTGGTCCGTTCCGTTCATGGGTTCGACGGTAACGACGCGGGGGAGTGCGGTGCAAGCGTGCGCGACGATGTGGTCGGAGCCCCCGCGAATCTTCACATTTGCGGAAGTATCGGGTTTTCGGCGTTTCGTGATTGGCAGGTGGGGTGCGCGATGGGAGCGATGATGCATGGGAACGTTGGCATTGCAACGGTTCGATGCGTGATTGTCCGATTATGTGAGATGGTGTCCGGCAGGTGGCGGCATTGCCGAGGAGCGGGCGTGCGGGTCGGCATTTCGCGCGGATGCACTATTTTCGATTCCCGTGGGGCGCCACAGTGATATAGCACCGGTCCCGGCTGGAGGTTGCCGCGACGGTGCCATGACGCGAGGCGTCCGCCAATGAAGTATCAGGTGCGGACGATTCGTATGGTCCGCGCCATGAGGAGGAAGAACATGAAGAACCTACGAACGAGAGGTGGCGTCGCCGCGGCGATCGTGGCCGCCGCCGCGATGGTCCTCTCCACCATCGCCATCGCCCCGGCCTATGCCGCGGACAGCACGGATATGGATGCCGGCAAAGTCTGCGCGGTGTCCACGCCCGAGGATTTCAAGACCCAAGTCGAGGGCGGTTCCTGCGATACGGTCAAGGTGACTGGTGACTCCGACGGTATTATGCGATTTAACTATGATAAGCCGTTGCTGAACTTGGGAGGTCAGGAGGTCTATGGTTCTCCTGTTTCTGTGGTGGCTCCGGCAAATCATCCAGTGAAGATTACTGCTGATACGGAAACCATTCTTCGCAATGTGCAGTTTGATGTGTCTTCAAATGCGAATCTCACCATTGGCGGAGACATTGTTGTTGATGATGTTAATCTGTCTGGTTATGATTTGCTTCATCTGAAAGTTCTGGGAATTCTCGGTATCGGGCACATCTTTGATGGTATTGAATATGGTGTCAAGGTTTCTGGTGGCGTTTTTAATCTGACTGATCATGCTAGAATTGCTGTTGGATCTGATACTGTGACGAAGGGTAACCGAGCGATTCTTATTTCTGAAAACCAGTCTCAGGTTAACCTGTCCAGTAGTGGGCAGTATGATCGCCAAAGCAAACTTCAGGTGTTGGATGTTAATTTGGATATCATTCCATCTATCAATGCCCTTCTTAAGGATTTGCTGAGTGTTTTGTCTATTAGCCGTAAGGCTGCATATCCTACGGTGTGGGGTCGCGATGCTGCCGTGTATTCCGCTCCGCGTGTGTTCGATGCGCAAATTAACATTAGTAATGGCTCTTATGGCAACCAGAAGGACTCTGCGGCCAAGTCTGAAGGCAATGTCCTTAATGGTGCTGTCTCTTCATCTGCTACGGTGAATATTATTGGTAGCAATAATGTGGACATTACGAACGTCAAAATCGGTAACGGTGTTGATTCTAACCATAACGGTTCTGGCACCACTGGTACTTTGAATCTTTACAATTCAAGTGCCACACTCGATCCAGCTAAAGAAAATGATGACGATGCGCATGCAGCCTCGACTGATAGCTGGGCGTTGGAGCTTCGTGGTGCGGCTACGGCGAACATCGTGGCCGGCCATGTGCAGGATACGTTGCATACCGATGCTCCGAAGGTTATCGAGTCCGAGCAGAACTCCAAGGTGAACATCCTTGCTTCCAAGCAGGGTGACGCGAACATCACTGCGAACGGCAACTATTGGATTGGGCAGGTGCAGAAGCAGGCCGACAACACGTTTGCCGCTCAGGTGAACTCTACTGCGTCCACCACGCTGAACGATCCGGCCGGCACCGACAACTATGAGCTGTGGACCAGCGGCGCGCAGTCTAGTGACAACGCGCTCACCCAGCTTGGGAACCTGCTGGCCGCCGAGACCGCGGGCTCCACTCCGGCCGCTGCCAAGCTGAATGATTCCACCTACAAGGATGGCAAGCTCACCGCCGACTATGCGGATGCCACCAACCAGGCGATTTACGGGCGTAAGGTCATCTCCGACGGTTCCACGAGCGTCAGTCCGTTCCAGACGGTGAACATCTCCAAGGACAAGACCAAGGTCGGCGGCACCGTCACCCTGTATGGTGTGCCGTGGACCGGCACGTACACGCCGGGTGACTCCGCGCCGCAGCAGACCGGCAAGCTGTTCGCCGGCTGGTATACCAGCAAGACCGCGTTCGATACGGAGGATGGCATCCAGGGCTCGTCCCTGAACAGCGGTTCCACTGGCAACAAGCCGAAGCATCACGTGTGGGATGCGGGCTCCAAGTCTTGGAACGACACGATCGTTCTGGACAAGAGCAGCTACTCCGGTTCTCTCTACCCGCACTTCGTCGGGTCTAAGACCATCAAGGTGACTGGTCAGACTGCGTCCGCCAGCAAGGGTGACGGCTATCGCAATGTGCGTCTGCTGGCCGGCTTGGACAGCTACAACTTCAAGGGCGTCACGTTCGCGGTGACCTACAAGGGTTCGATCAAGGGCCTGTACAGTCACACCGCCTACGACTATGTGACGGAGAACGGCGAGAAGAAGGCGTTCGCTCTGAACCCGGCGTATATCGACGACCATAAAGACACGTCGAAGACGCCGACGTACACGGCGAAGGCCGCTCAGGACCAGGCCCGCTATCTGGCGACCGGCGTCATTTCGAATGTGCCGCTTGGTTCGACGTTCACCGTCGTTCCGAAGTGGACGACGCTTGACGGCACGGTCGTCAAGGGCGCCCGTCAGACGGTCACCCTGAGCCAGGACGGCAAGCTCACCATCGAGTGAGTCATAATCCGACAACTGCAAACAAGCAAAGTAGAAATACCAACAAAAGGAAACGAATATGAAGCCTTATGAGAAGCCGGAACTGGAGATTATCCAGCTGGTCGGCACCGACATCGTGTGCGATTCGAACATGGGCGGTGGTGGTGACGCTGGCGGCGATAACGGCGGCATCGACTGGGGCGACGGCGACGGCAGCGGCGACCTCGACTGGGGTGATCTGTCCTGAACCGTACGTGTCACGCCCATGAGTTGACGGGCGTGACACGATAGCCGGCCTTGGTGCCGTAAGCGGGGTGCGGCGACGTGAGTGGTCACGTCGCCGCACCCCGCGTGCGTTTTCGCGGCGATGGCGCCGTTGCTCCGTGACGATCACGATGGTGCATCGATGATGCCGTTTTCGTGCGATGACGCCCGACGGTGGCCGTCGGCGTTTCGCCTACGGTTAATTCTTGATGAATAGCAAACGTTTGCGTGCGATATGGCCGGGAAAGCCCGGTATTGCAACGATTTTGTAGTGATTGACCAAATACGCGCACCGTGCTTCCGGGCGGATTCCGGCATGATGACGTGCGATATCCACCCGGATTCGTGGACATGGTCCCACTATTCGGCGAGGGGGAGGGTTGCGTTGAATGACAGGGGATGCCGCAGAGGACACGTGTAGGAAGCGCGGCCACCACACCGGCATCCGCCGATGAAGTTGCAGACGCGGCGGATCATGCCGCGTCGGGAAGAGAGCAATCATGAGGAATCTACATATGAGGGGTGGCGTGGCCGCGGCGATCGTGGCCGCCGCCGCGATGGTCCTCTCCACCATCGCCATAGCCCCCGCCAACGCCGCGGATACAAATTCGTGCCCGGCATATGACCAAAAGTCTTTTAACACTTGCATCACAAATGGCAATTCAGAAATATTTATAACTGATTCAAATGTCATTAAGTTTAACGAGACAAGTGAGCATACTCTATTAAGCGCTGGTGTAACAAGCTATGACGGATATGCGGAACCGGCATCGTACAAACTGGGGCATGATGGAGTTTCGACGTCGTTAACGATTACGGCTGCTGATACTGCTATTTTGCGTAATGTTGTTTTTTCGATTCCTGATGGCACTTCTTTGACCTTGGCTGGAAAAGTCGTTCTTGACGATGTCAATCTTGCTGGAATCAACCTCTTGAATGTGGCTGGTCTTACTGGTCTTCGTAATTACGCTGGTATCCCTAGTGCGATTACGGTTGATGGTGGAGATTTTGACTTGACCGGTAACTCTCATGTGGTATCTGGGGCTAGTGGAGCGAACACGAAGCAGTATGCAATTCGTGTCACGCAAGGCGGTTCTACCGTTAATCTGAATAGCTCGGGATATTATGAACGTACGGATAACTTGGGTCTTGATATTAAAATCAATTTAACTCGTACAGGCATTTGGCTTGTTGATGAATTGATCAACGCAGTCGATGAGGTTATTAAGGACCTTCTTACGACAGAGCGTGGCACCACGTATCCGACTGTATGGGGTCGCGACGCCGCCGTCTACTCCGATTCCGGCGTTGCTTCGACCATCAATATCTCGAACGGCTCCTATTCCGCCAATAAAAGCAACAATGCTCTGGTCTTGGGCAAGGGTGCTACGGCGAATATCGTTGGTGGCAGCATCAGCGATGACAACAAGAACGGCAATGCCATTGCTTCGGAGTCCGGTTCCGCGGTGAACATCCTCGCTCAGGAGCAGGGAAGCTTGCAGATTGGTGAAGGCAGCAGCAAGGAGTACTACATCGGGCAGGCGCAGCAGAGTGGCAACACCTTCTCCGCAAATGTGAATCCGGCTGCCACTGCCACGTCTTCCGCGGATGAGAGTGAATACAACTTGTGGCTCGGCGATGCTTCTCAGAGTGATAATCTGCTGGAGCAGCTTGGCAATCTCGTCAACGATTCCAAGCGCACCAAGCTGGACACCACCTACACGAACAATGGCGAGACGATGACCGCGCTCGCTTCGGCCGCCACCACCAAGGCCATCTACGGCCGGAAGGTCCTCACCTCCGGTACGAGCGCGGCTCCGTTCACGGCTGCAAACGGCACCACCACCGGTACCGTCACCCTGTATGGCAGGCCGTGGGTCGGTACTCGACAGCTTGATAGCACCGCGCCGACCGTGACCGGCAAGCTGTTCGCCGGCTGGTACACCAGCCAGTCCGCGTTTAAGACGGAAGATGAAGTCCAGAATTCTGTGGACGGTACGAAGCACCACGTGTGGGATCCCACGGCCGCTGGTTTTGAGGGCGTGGTGCCTGGCACCGGCATCGTCGTGAGTAGAACCGCCTATTCGGGTTCCCTGTATTCGCACTTCGTCGGGGATGGTACAATCACCACCCACGCGCAGTTCTCCAAGCCTGTTGACGGCAAGCGTGATGTCCGTCTGATTTCCGGTCTCGACAGTTACAATTACGGATCCTTCCTCTTCATCATCAAGTCGGGCAAGAAGAGCATCGTGCTTGATACGAAGAAGAAGGTCTACAACTACGTGAAGGGAACGGACGCGGCAGGTGAGGATGTCTCGTACACGACTGCTGGTAATCCTAAGTATGGAAGCGATAGCGGTTATACGAAACTCAATCAGGGTGACGCAAGGTATCTCACCACCGCTGTCATTACAGGTGTTCCGGCCGGTACCACGTTTACTGTGATTCCGCAGTGGCGTACGCTTGACGGTACTGCCGTCAGAGGCGCCGCCCAAACGGTGACCGTGCCCACTGCCACTGCCGAATGATTGATGAGGAAAGAAGAAGATCATGAAGGAATATGAGAAGCCTGAACTGGAAGCCATTCTGGTGTCCGGCACCGATATCGTCTGCGACTCCAACATGACTGGTTGCGAAAGCCCGGATGATCCCGAGTGCAGCACTGATAACGGTGGCGGCGACATCGACTTCGGTGACCTCTCCGGTGCCAGCACCCTCAACTGAGGCGGTAGGAGTTCGGTAGTATGCCTCAGCATGACGGACACGGCGCTTCTGCGTCGTCCTCTGCCTTCCCGCGCAAGCGGGTCATCGCGATCGTCGCGGCCATCGTCATCATCGTCGTGGTCGCGGCGATCGCCGCGTTCGCCGTCTCCTCCGGGAACAAGACGAACGGCAACACCGGTACCTCCGGTACGAGCACCAGCGTCAACAAGGAGTCCACGTCGAAGTCGAAATCCGGCTCCGGCAACTCCGACAGCGGCGAACCCACGTTGGACTTCTCCGAACTGGAGAACTCCGACGGGTCCGATTCGCAGGATTCCAGCGGGGATTCGTCCGGTGACGGCTCCTCCTCGCAGGGGATGACGCCGGCCGAGCATCCGGATTCGGATTCGGATAATTATGGGCCGATTTATGAGCTGAGTGGGAATTAAGAGGCGGCTGGGTGCGTCCCGGCCTGTCTCTCCCCCACCCGGCTCCGCCGGGAGCCCCCTCGTCAGAGGGGGCCTTTGCGTATTTGAGGCTGTGGTGCCGTAGAATGCGGGGGTGAGTGAATTTTGTATGCGGGTGGCTGGGGTGACGGTGGCGGTGCGGTCGATGCATGATCGGATCCGCCGTCAGGCCGCCGACTATCTCATCGAATCGCACGGGTTCGCACGCGACGCCGCGTCGGCCGACCTCGCCATCGTCACCACGCAATCGGATATCGACCATGAGCGCACCGTCGGTGATCCCGGCGACTGGCGCGACGACTATCTCGAAACCCTCGCCGTATTCCGCAGGATCGCCGAATACGCGCCCCTGCACGACCGGCTCGTCTTCCATGGCGCGACCATCGCGATGGACGGACGCGCATACATCTTCACCGCGCCCAGCGGCACCGGCAAAAGCACGCACATCAGTCTGTGGCGACGCGTGTTCGGCGACCGCGTGCAGATCATCAACGGCGACAAACCGATCCTGCGCATCGAACGCGGCGGCGACGCTGGCACCGCGACGCCGCGCGTCATCGCGTATGGCACGCCGTGGGCGGGCAAGGAAGGCTGGCAGCGCAACGTGGGTGCGCCTCTCGCCGGCATCTGCGTCGTGACGCGCGCCACCGGCGGCGGCCCGGTGAACGAGGCGGACCGCGGCGCGGCGGCGATGCCCGCCGACGCCGCGCCGGTCCGTTTCCTCGACGACGACGGCGTGGCGAACACGTGCGTGCGTCTCGACACCGCCACGTCGCTGCCGTACGTCGCGCGGCAGACCTACATGCCCGCCGACCCGGCGGCCGCGCTCGGCACGCTCGGTCTACTCGACGTGCTGCTCGCCGCCGTGCCCGTCTACCGTCTCTCCTGCACGATCAGCGATGCCGCCGTCCGCGCCAGTTCCGGCGCGCTCCTCGGCGGCGAGTGACGGTCGGCGCGCGGCGTAGCCGACGGACGACACAGATTGGCGAACGATGTCAGCCTGTGGACGATTCGGGTGCATGGCTGTTCCCTTGTTAACGGGTGGGTGTTAGACTCCCCGGTAGAGGAAGAACGATGGACGCCCGTGCAGTGTAGGACATGCACCGTGATTCCCACGATGAATCGGCAGAATGACTGACCGAGAACGAAGGTGAAAGATGACAGTGAAGAACATGAAGAAGGGAATCGGCGCGGTAGCCGGCCTCGCCATGGTGGCGGCCCTGTTCGCCGCCGCCCCGGCCGCCTACGCCGCGGATGGTGACAATACTGCTGAACCTGTGGCTACGGTCACCCGCAACGACAACGGTGACGAGATCGGCAGCTACGGTACGTTGCAGGAAGCCGTCTCCGCGGCATGGGGTGGCAACTCCACCGTTACGTTGCAGAAGAGCGTCGAGACGGACCAAGTCTACCTGAACAACAAGGCCATCGACCTGAACCTGAACGGATACAACATCACCGCGTCCGCGGGGACCCCGGCGCTCGCCGTCGGCGGTGCGAACGGCGCCTTGACCATCAAGGACACGTCCGCCAACGAGAAGGGCACCGTCACCGGTGGCCCGGCGGTCCAGGTGAACGATACCGCGAAGCTGACCATCGAAAGCGGCAACTTCGACGGTCTGACGACGTGGAAGAGCGCCACCAAGGCCGATGAGAGCGTCGCCTACGCCATCAAGGTCGACGATGCCACCGAAGGCAACAGCGATGTCCAGGTGACCATCAACGGCGGTACCTTCAAGAGCACTGGTGATGCGAGCTCCAAGCGTCTGCTCGACCAGAACGATGCGGATACCGCCAAGGGCATCGTCCGCTACTCCGTTTCCGGCGGTACGTTCGACGGCACCGACTGGGTCAACAACGCGTACGCCAACCCGGCGAACGGCGACAAGTGGGGCACGAAGTCCTACGTGAAGGACGGCTACCAGTCCGTCAATGCCGTGACCGATGCCGGCAGCGTCAACGCCTCCAAGTTCGTGGTCGTCCCGCAGACGTCCGACTTCTTCGCGTTCAACGGCACCTCCCTGCGCAACTCGAACAACGGCAACGCCGCGACCACCGATCTCCGCTTCCGTTACCGTCTGAACGAGCTGAAGAGCTTCAGCGATTACGCGTGGGGCTGGGACTACGGCACCGGCGAGACGTACGATGCTTCGAAGCGTCTCCCGCTGACCTTGGCCGGCAAGAACTACACCGTTTCCGCTGACGGTTCGTACTCCACGAGCCTGGTGCTTCCCTCCATCGCGGCGAAGAACTACGACCGTCAGGTGGTGTCGCGGTTCTATGTCCAGTTCAAGACCGTGGAAGGCACCACCGCCCGTGTGGAGGACGGCGTCCAGTACCGTTCGGTCAACCAGGTGGCCAACGCCATCCTCGCTGACCAGAGCGCCTCCCAGAAGGACAAGGACTACGCTCAGGCCCTTCAGGATGCGTACAAGAAAGCTACCAACACGACCAAGTGAGGCATGATCATGGAAAAGATGCAATACGAGAAGCCGTGGCTGCACGCCACGATGTTCACCGGCCTTGATGTCATCACCACGAGCGACAACCAGGGCTGCGATCCGTTCAATCCGGCCCCCGGCTGCCCGACGACGCAGACCGATCCGACGGCCGTCGACCCGTCCGTCACGCCCACCGCGTGACGACTGACGTCCCCTGAGGCGGGGAGCGCGAGCGAGGCTTGTGCTCCCCGCCTTTCGCATGTCCCGCGCTAATCGCCATCAATCATCAAGGAGAGCAACGATGACGCAACCCGAATCCGGAACGTATGATTCCGGGAATTCCCACGAGAAAGCGGAGCACGCCACGCACGGCTCCCGCAAACGTGTGATCGTGCTGGCGATCGTCGCCGTCTGCGCCGTCGCCATCGCGGCGGGACTGTTCGCCTTCGCGACCTCGCACACCGGTCGCCCCGGCGACGTGACCACCGTCTCGAACGGCACGAGCCAGCAGTCCGGCACTGATTCCACGTCGAAGTCCAAGAACACCACCACTACCGATGGCTCCGGCAACACCAGCAGTACCGATGGCGGCGCCGGTTCCAGCAGCACTGGTTCCGGCAACGGCAGCTCCACCACGGGCGGCAACGGTTCCACCGCCGACCCGGACGCGGGGGAGGATAACTCCGCCGACACGTCCCAGCTGTTCGGCGACAACGGCAGCAGCACCAGCGGCAGCGGCAATACGAACAACGGCACCTCCGGCTCGTCCGGCACCACCGACGGCGGAGACGGCGGATGGACCGGCGACTACTGATCCCGCACATGGCCCGTCACAAGGCGACCTCCGCCACCCCCACGTGGCGCGTCTACCGCTGGCTGCTCGGCGTCTACGGCCGTTCGTCGCTTCTCGTCGCCGCGCTGTGCGTGCTTCAGGCCGCGATGGCGGCCATCGCCGTCGGATACGCGCTGATGATGCGCGGCGCGATCGATGCGGCCGTCGCCCATGACGAATCCGCGTTCATCCGCGAGGCGCTGACGTTCGGCGTCGCCATCATCATCCAGATCACGTTGCGTGCCGCCAACGTCATGGTCGCCGAACGCGCCCGCGCCACGATGGACAACCGCATGCGCGCGCACGTGTTCGCCGGCATCCTCGACGCGCCGCTCGCCCGCACGCAGCGGTACCATTCCGGCGAACTCATGAACCGCCTCACCTCCGACGTGACCGTCGTCTCCGGTGCGGTCACATCGCTTGTGCCCAACGCCGTGTCGATGGCGATCCGCATCGTCGGCGTCGTCGCCGTGATGATCGTGCTCGCGCCGCTGCTCACCGCGCTGTTCCTCGTCGCCGGATGCGTGATGGCGTCCGCGTCCTTCCTGCTTCGCGGCCTGCTCAAACGCCTCCACAAGCGCGTGCAGGAGGCGGGCGGCCGCGTCCGCTCGTACATGCAGGAGGCGCTCGAATCCCTGCTCGTGATCCGCGCGTTCGGCGTCGGCGGCAAGGTGGAGACGCTCGCCGGGCGGCGCATGGACGCGCATCGGCGTGCGCGCATGCGCCGCGTCACCGTCACCGCCGTGGCGAGCACCGGCCTGTCATCCGCGATGAACCTCGGTTATCTCATCGGATTCGTCTGGTGCGGTTTCGGCATCCTGCACGGCACGCTGAGCTACGGCACGATGATGGCCGTCATCCAGCTCATCGGGCAGATCCAATCGCCGTTCGCGATGATGGGCGGCATGTTCCCGCAGCACGCGGCGATGCTCGCCAGCGCGGAACGGCTCATCGAAGTCGGCGACGATGCGACGCGCGACGTGACGGACCTCACGACGCGCGACGCGCACGGTGCGCACGCACCGGCGCCGCGCGAGGCCGGCGACGCGCGCGACCTGTACGCGCGCGCACGCGGCCTCAGCTTCGACCACGTCGACTTCACGTACGGACGCAACCAGGTGCTCCGCGACTTCTCCTGTCTCATCCGCAAAGGCGACTTCGTGGCGTTCACCGGACGTTCCGGCATCGGCAAAAGCACGGTGATGAAGCTCCTGCTCGGCGCCTACGCGCCGCAGCAGGGCGCAATCGGCGTGCGCGACGATACGGGCGGCCTCGTCGCGCCCGGCGACGTGCCGCACGGCTTCTTCGCGTACGTGCCGCAAGGCAACAATCTGATGTCCGGAACGATCCGCGAGGTCGTCGCGTTCGCCGACCGCGACCCCGACCCGGCGCACATCGACGACGACCGCGTGCGCGAGGCGTGCCGGATCGCCGACGCCGCAGGATTCGTCGAGAACCTGCCGGACGGCTACGCGACCCTGCTCGGCGAACACGGCACGGGACTGTCCGAAGGGCAGATGCAGCGCATCGCCGTCGCACGCGCGCTCTACAGCGGCGCGCCCGTGCTGCTCCTCGACGAATCCACGTCCGCGTTGGACGTCGCCACCGAGCACGCGATGCTCGAACGCATCCGCGCGCTGCGCGACCGCACCGTGCTCATCGTCACGCATAGAGCCGAGGTGCTGGAGTACTGCGACGCGGTGGTGGAACTCGGAGCGGGAGACGCCGGGAATACCGAGAGCACCGGGAACACAGGGAACATTGCCGGAAAGTGAACTCGTCGCGAACACTTGGCACCGGCGTTTCCCAGCCACCGCCCGCAATACGGGATGTGTGGAAACTGGGTAGATGGTGCTGCTAAGCTGAGCCTCAGTGGCATCTCCTGACGGAGTCATGCCGGGAGAGAACAAGGAAAACGAGGTTCGGACAGTGGTGTTGTCAGGTCAAACAGGTGTGGGAACCAGTGCCGCCCCAGCGGCCGGAGGTCCGGTACAGCTCGCCGATACCCGCCAGCTGCAGCTGACGCGCGTCCTGTACTGGCGTTTCTTCGTCAACCTGGCGTTGGCGCTCGTCGACGCGGCCGTGTTCCTCGTCGTCGCCACCACCGTGATCATGCTGTGGCAGCCGACCGACGGGTTCGTCTCCGACCGTTTCGGCTTCGACCTCAACCTGACCGTGTACCTCATCATCGCGGCGATCGTCTACGTCGGCTGCCTCAACACGATGGGCGTCTACCACCGCCACGTGATGGGCGACGGATACCAGCTCAACTCGCTGCTGTTCCTCGGCACCATCCAGGCATGGGTGATTCTGTGCGCAATCAACTACGTGCTTGACGTGGATGTGTGGTTCAGCACCACGGTCGTGCTGCTCCTGCCCGTGTGGGTGTTCGCGATGATCGAACGCTACATCGCGCGACTGGTCATCACGCGCAGCAGGCAGAAGGGCGGATACGCGTACGGCACCGTGATCGTCGGTTCGCCGCACGGCATCGGCCGCATGCTGCGGTTCCTCGCCCGAAGGGAACAGCTCAACTACAGGCCCGTCGCCGTGTGCCCGATCCTCCTCGACAAGGAGACCGGCACCATCCACCCCGACCATGACCGCGAGGCGATCGACCGCGAGGTGTTCGCCAACTGGGGTTCCCGTCTGCCCGTGCTCGAATACGACGACCATTCGCTCGCCGAGCGCGTGGTCGGCATGAACGCGCAGACCGTGATGGTGACCGATGTGCTGCGCCGCTTCTCCGACAACTTCAACATCTTCTCCGTACGCATGGAGTCGCTCGGCCTCGAGACCGCGCTCGTCGCCTCCGCCGCCGACACCACCAACCATGAGATCCAGGTGCGCTCCATCCAGGGCACGACGATCATCACGCAGCGCCTCGCCCAGTACGGGCCCGCCACCACGATCGTCAAGCGCGCGTTCGACCTGATCGTCTCGACGCTTGCGATCCTGTGCTCGCTCATCATCACGCTGCCCGTCGCGATCGCCATCAAGGTGACCGATGGCGGTCCCGTGTTCTACTCGCAGGAGCGCATCGGCCTGCGCGGCAAGCCGTTCCGCATGCTCAAGTTCCGCTCCATGGTGACCAACGCCGACGAGCTCAAGGCGAAGCTCGCCGAGGAAAGCGGCCAGGAGGACCGCTTCATCTTCAAGATGAAGGACGATCCGCGCATCACCAAGGTGGGCCATTTCATCCGCCGCTTCTCCATCGACGAGCTGCCGCAGTTCCTCAACGTGTTCAGGGGCGACATGTCCGTCGTGGGCCCGCGCCCGCCGCTGCCCGAGGAGTACGAGCGCTACAACAAGCTGTACGCGACGCGCATGCTCGTCAAGCCCGGCATCACCGGCCCGTGGCAGGTGTCCGGCCGTTCCGACCTGACCGCCGAGGAGAGCGAGGCGCTCGACGTGGCGTACGTGCAGAACTGGTCGATTCTGGGCGACATCGTGCTCATGTTCCGCACGGTGGGCGCCGTGTTGAGCCACAAGGGCGCGTACTGAGTCAGTCGCGTGCGTGCGTGCGTTGGTTGTGCGTGGGGCGGTCCGTTCGGGCCGCCCCACGTTCGTTTATGTGCGGGTGTGGTGCGGCGTGTGTGCGCATGGGGCGCGGTATGCGCGTGCGTATGAGGTCGGCCCCCTCTGCCGAGGGGGCCGACCGCGAAGCGGACTGGGGGAGAGTCTCGTTGGCCCGTCGCGACCCGTACGACAATGTGGACGGAGCCCCGGTTTGTGCCTACCGGAACAGAGGGATTGACCCGAGAAGGAAATCCTCCAACGGTGTCTCGTATGAACCGACGACAATGGTGTGAGTGCCGGGATATCGGCTACAGAATGCGTCAAGGCCATCGAGCTTACGGATACGGCCGCTTTTCACTTCGATGGCGGTGCGGCTTGCTCCGCTGGTGATGACGAAATCGACCTCACGGTTGCTGGTGTCGCGCCACCAGTTGACCTCGAAACCTTCCCGTGCGGCACGTCTCAGCAGGTATGCGCCAATGGCGCTTTCGACGAGGTGCCCCCGTCTAGTGTGATCCGACAGCAACAGACTGCGATTCGGCCCATAGGATGCAGTCATCAATGAGGTGTCGTGCACGGCCAAACGCGGTGACGATGCTCGCTTTCGGATGGCCTGGTCGCTGTATTTCTGAATACCGCTGAGTAGCCCTGCGTCGGACAGGACATCAAGGTAGTGGGCGATGGTGGTGGTGTTGCCGGCATCGTCGAGTTGACCCATGATTTTGCGATAGGAAATCTCCTGCGCGGAATACGCCGCCCCCAATGAGAACAATGCCTTCATCAGGGCGGGCTTGGTGATTCGTTCGAGACCTATCACGTCATTGAGGATGCTGGGGTTGATGATCGAATCGGTCATGTACAACAGCCATCGTTCTTGGTCGTCGCGCAACGGCAGGGCTCCCGGGTACCCGCCGAAATACAGATACTCGTCCAGACTCATGCCGAACGCGTCACGGACTTCCTCGTAATCCCATTGCTGTGAGCGGAGCAGCTCAAACCGTCCTGTAAGGGTCTCGCGCAGCCCCTTTTGCAGAAGCAATGCGGATGAACCGGTCAAAATGACATGTATATCGGTGCCGTTGTCCGTGTCTTCATCCCATAGGGATTTGACGATGGATGACCACTGGGGAATCATTTGAATCTCATCCACCACCAGCACGACGGGTTTGCGGTCCCGCATGGCGAGCAATCTGGCCTCGTCCCATTCCCTGCGCAGCCATTCTCTGGACATGGTCAGTTCCTGAGATGCGCGGGAGAAGCGATATGGCAGATCGTTTTTTTTCAAAGCTTGGCGTACTGCGGTGGTTTTCCCGGTTTGCCGGGGTCCGACTACCACCTGTATGAATCGTCTCGGTTCGTTCATCCGACTGACGAGGCTGTTGACGAGGCCGCGTTCGTACTGTCGCATAGCGTTCCTTTCCTGTTGGTAGCTGTAATTGTATGGCTGTTGAGTATTTTTGCTCAGTCACTGAGCAAAAATACTCAACAGCCATACAATCCCGTGATTTCGGCCCGCTTGCCGTGAATCGCAGGATTGTTGGTGTCCATGGGTCCACCGTATGGATTCTCGCCGCCGCGCCGCAACCCGTACCGGCAATGTGGACAGAGCCTCTTTCGGGAATCTTCAATCGCGGTTTTGTCGGAATTCGGCGGCTTCGCATGTTCGGCAAGCTTGACGTGGACATGATTATGCGTGGAAATGCACATGACGGGCAAAGGGGATGCCGGAGTCGGCATGTGGCTTGAGGTGGCAGGGCGGAGATGAGACGGCAGGGTGGAGATGGGTTCCCCCTTGCGATATAGTTTGAAATAGTTTGTGATGCCACACACCTGTACGGGTGCGTTCACAAGCAGGAGGAGAGCAGTGAGGAAGATGCGCCAAGCCGTTGCCGACCGTTGCGCCGGATTCCTCGGGGATGCTTTCGGCGCTGCTCTCACGCACCGGAGTGTGCTTCGCCCGCGCCTCGGTTTGCGTTCATCGGAACAGTAGGGAAGAAGGATACGTAGGGATGAATGATTTCGACTCTCTGAAGATCGCGGTTGCAGGTACCGGTTATGTGGGTCTGAGCTTGGCCACGTTGCTGTCGCAGCATCATCAGGTGACCGCGGTGGACATCGTGCCGGCGAAGGTCGATATGATCAACAACCGCAAGTCCCCGATCCAGGACGATTACATCGAGAAGTATTTCGCGGAGAAGAAGCTGAACCTCACCGCCACGCTCGATGGAGAAGCGGCCTACAAGGATGCCGACTTCGTGATCATCGCCACTCCGACGAACTACGACAGCAAGAAGAACTTCTTCGACACCTCCGCGGTGGAGGCCGTCATCGATCTGGTGATGAAGGTCAACCCGGAAGCGATCATGGTCATCAAGTCCACGATTCCGGTCGGCTATACGAAGGCCATCCGCGAGAAGACCGGTTCGAAGAACATCATCTTCAGCCCTGAGTTCCTGCGTGAGTCCAAGGCCCTGTACGACAACCTGTACCCGAGCCGCATCGTGGTCGGCACCGATCCGGAGGACCAGCATCTCGTCGAGGCGGCCGAGACGTTCGCCAAGCTGCTGCAGCAGGGCGCCATCGAGGAGAACATCCACACGTTGCTCATGGGCTTCACGGAGGCCGAGGCCGTGAAGCTGTTCGCCAACACGTACTTGGCGCTGCGCGTCTCCTACTTCAACGAGCTCGACACCTACGCCGAGTCGAAGGGGCTGAACACCCGTGAGATCATCGACGGCGTGTGCCTTGACCCGCGCATCGGCACGCACTACAACAACCCGAGCTTCGGTTACGGCGGCTACTGCCTGCCGAAGGACACGAAGCAGCTGCTCGCCAACTACCAGGATGTGCCGGAGAACCTCATCCAAGCCATCGTGGATTCGAACACCACCCGCAAGGACTTCATCGCCGACAGCGTGCTCAAGAAGGCCGGATACTACGGCTACAGCGACAACAACGAGTACGATTCCAGCGATGAGAAGCCGATTACCGTGGGCGTGTACCGTCTCACCATGAAGTCCAACTCCGACAACTTCCGTCAGTCCGCCATCCAGGGTGTGATGAAGCGCATCAAGGCGAAGGGTGCCACCGTCATTGTCTACGAGCCCACGCTCGAGAATGGCTCCACGTTCTTCGGTTCCGAAGTCGTCAACGATCTGGACGAGTTCAAGCGCCGTAGCGATTCCATCCTCGCGAACCGCTACAACAGTGTGCTTGATGACGTGAAGGACAAGGTCTACACGCGCGACCTGTTCCGCAGGGACTGAGGTTAGTCGGAGGATCGGTACGGCATGAGCAGGAAGAACCCCAAGCTGTGTTTCGCCGCGTCATCCGGCGGCCATTATGAGCAACTGATGATGCTGAAACCGTTGATGCAGCGGTACGACAGTTTCGTATTGACTGAGCAGACGCAGTACAAGTCGAAGGCCAAGGGAGAGAAGACCTACTATGTGGGCCAGATCAACCGCAAGGAGAAGACCGTGCTGCTGAAGCTCATCGTCAACGCGTTCCACTGTCTCGGCATCTTCATCAAAGAGCGCCCTGACGTGATTATCTGCACGGGGGTTCTTGCCATGCTGCCGATGTGCCTGCTGATGAAGCTGTTCGGCAGGAAGCTCATCTACATCGAGTCGTTCGCGAAGGTGACTTCCGCGACGGAGTCCGGCAAGCTGCTGTACCGTTTCGCCGACCGGTTCTATGTGCAGTGGGAGAGCATGAAGAGCATCTACCCGAACGCCATCTATCTCGGCAGCATCTACTGAGCCGATTGGACGGGAGACGGACCACATGATTTTCATCACCTTGGGATCTCAGAAATTCCAGTTCAATCGTCTGCTCAAGGCCGTGGACGAGCTGGTCGCGGACGGTACGATCACCGAACCGGTGTTCGCACAGAGCGGATACAGCGACTATCAGCCGAAGCATTACGAGTTCAAGCAGTTCCTTGACCGCGACGAGTTCGCCAAACGCATGGGCGAAGCCGATCTCGTCATCACGCATGGCGGCACTGGTGCGATCATCGGCGCGGTGAAGAAAGGCAAGAAGGTCATCGCCGTGCCGCGTCTCGCCAAGTACGGCGAACACGTGGACGACCACCAGCTGCAGCTGCTCAAGGAATTCAAGCAGATGGACATCATCTGCGTGTGCGATGACTGCTCCCAGCTCGCCCAGGCGCTGGATGAGGTACGGCATACCGAATACAAGCCATTCCACTCCAATACGACGACTATCATCGACTCGATCGATGGGTTCATCCGTTCCGAGGTGATGGGGGAGAAGCCGGCCGGCGGGAACAGTGGCAAGGGCAACCTGCGTGTGCTCATGGTCGGTAACGACCCGTCCGTCAAGGGCGGCATCACCAGCGTCATCAGTCAGCTGCTCGCCCATGATTGGGTCGCTGACGGTGTGTCGATGAAATTCATCCCCACCTACATCGCCGCGAATCCGGTGAAGAAGATCCTGTTCTTCGAAAAGGCTTTGCACCGTATCCACAAGCTGCTTGCCGATTCGACGACCCGACCGGATGTGGTGCATATCCATATGTCGTACAAGGGCAGCTTCGTGCGCAAGTATCAGGTGCATAAGCTGTGCCGTAAGTATGGCGTGCCGGATGTCATCCACATGCATGGCTCCGAGTTCAAGAAATGGTATGACGGCTGCAAGCCCGCGGAGCAGGGTCGTATCCGCGCCATGCTGCGTGAGGCCTCGGCCGTGATTGTGCTCGGTGAGCAGTGGGACGAGCGCATCAAGGCGATCGAGCCGGCCGCGCATACGGTGGTGGTGAGCAACACCGTGCACATTCCCGAGACGACCGTGAGTTGGGCTGCCGATGCCCGGCGTTTCCAGGTGTTGTTCATGGGCGTGCTGATTCAGCGTAAGGGCGTGGGCGACCTGCTGGATGCGGTGGCCAAGCTGCGCGATACGGGTCGCTTGGGTGACATGCATGTGGTCATCGCCGGCACCGGGTCGCAGGAGGAAGAGCTCAAAGGCAGGGCCCGCGAGCTTGGGCTCGCGGATGGTGCCGTGGAGTTCGCCGGCTGGACCGCCGGCAACAAGAAGCGTGAGCTGTTCGAGCACAGTCAGGCGTTGGTACTGCCCTCGTATAACGAAGGACTGCCTGTGGCCGTGCTCGAGGCCATCAGCTACGGCATGCCCGTGGTCGCCACGAATGTGGGCGATATGGCCGCGGCCGTGCACGATGGTGAGAACGGTCATCTCGTCAAGCCGGGTGACGTGAGCGCGTTGGCGGATGCGCTGGCGGATATCCATGATCATGATCGCTATGAGGCGTTCTCGCATGCGTCACGTAAGCTGGCGGAACGTAAGTTCGACGATGGGAATTACTTCCACCTTTTGAAGGAAATGTATATGCAAGCACTTTCAGTGGGAGGATCGAATGCTTCTCGATAGAAAAGTCACAGAGCTGAGAATCAAGCGATGGAAGGCTCAGGGAGCCATCATCGGAGCGCATTTTCAGCTGGAACGTGGGGCATTCCTCGACTCGTCATTCCCGTGGCTCGTCACGATTGGCGACAATGTGACATTAGCTCCCGATTCGCTAGTACTCTGTCACGACGGAAGTACTAAGAAAGCTATTGGATATTCGAAAGTCGGTAGAGTAAGTATCGGTAACAACGTGTTTATCGGTGCAAAGAGCATTATTCTACCGAATACAACAATTGGCGATAATGTAGTTATTGGTGCCGGCAGTATAGTTCATGGTGATATACCTGCGAATGTGGTTGTCGCGGGAGTGCCGGCTCATATCATCTGTACCATCGATGAGTTCTCGCTGAAGAATAGTAAGCGCATGAATCAAGGACACGTGTTTGACGTGTCATATACCAATCGAGGGAATATAACAGATGATAAAAAAGAAGAAATGAAGGCATTGCTGTCACAAACAAAGCACGGATATATAGTGTGAATGTAATGAAGGTGTAACTATGAATCCACTGATTAGTATTATCGTCCCAGTCTACAATGTAGAGAAGTACCTTGAATATTGTTTCAATACATTGATTAATCAATCGTACACCAATATTGAAATTGTATTAGTAGATGATGGATCTACAGATTCCTCAGGTGCTTTGTGCGACAAGTTGAGAGACAGGGATTCTCGCGTTCGTGTGATTCATAAGAGCAATGCAGGTCTTGGAATGGCGCGCAATAGTGGACTTGAGGTTGCTTCCGGACAATATGTAATGTTTGTTGACTCTGACGATTTTGTCGATAACGATATGGTATCGGCCTTGTTGTCGCAGATGTTGAACAGAGATGCAGACACAAGCTATTGCGGTTACTATGAGTATTATGGCGAGGGTGATTCCAAGCCCGTCCCCGCTGCCTACGATGATCAGACGTTCAAAGGGCAGGAAGTGATTAACGACGTACTGCTTGAAATGATTGCCAGCAGGCCGGAGTGCAAAAAAGAAGCTTTGCTGTCCATGTCTGTATGGCATGCACTGTATTCAATGAAGATTATTAATGAATTTGGTCTTCGTTTCCCATCGGAACGAGAATTTATATCAGAAGACATAATTTTTGATATCGCTTATTTAAGTCATGCTTCATGTGTAACTTATATAGCAAAGCCTCTTTATTACTATCGATGCGATAATTCAACGTCGCTTACGCATACATTCAAGCCTGATTTTTTCAAAAAACAGAAGATTCAGATTCAACGAATGGAAAGAGATCTTGCTTCTGTCGCCCAGGAAAGTGAGTATAGACTAAGACTGGATCGATATTTTCTAGGGCGAACAAGGTTCTTCATAGGAATGCTTGTCTCGTATTGGAAAGGCAATAAGAGATTTAAGCTCTATCGTGAAGTTAAACGAATCATCAATGATGATTACGTGCAATCGATTATTGCGGCGTACCCGTACCGTGCTAATCCATTGCAATTGCGGTTAATTAATATGTGTGTTGCGCATAAATGCACTTTGGGTGTTATTGTCCTAGTCTATCTCAAGCAACTGAAAGATAAAAGATTCCGATGAATATCATCGCGTTCGAATTATGATTATAAAGGACAATATTACATGTCGTCATCAATAGGACAGAATATAGCGAGATTTTCCTTCAGTAATCTGAGGAATATGTTTAGGCCCTCATCAACTTTGGCGGGATGGGTTCTGATTGCCCAAGCTTACTTCTTTTTCTCATTTGCCTTGGTGTATACTTTGCACTTCCCCCGTGTGCTGTTGTACGTAGATGATGTATTGAATTGCATTTTATTCATTTTTGCACTCTATGAGAAGAGAAAAGTATCCCAGTATTGTGGTCCAATAATCACAATCATGGTTTTATACTGCGTTTTCGGAGCAATCGGAGCTGTTCTTACTGGTGAGAAGTTGTTAATTCTTGCATGGGGATATAGAAACGTAGTTCGTTACTTTATTTATTTTTATACATGTGTTGTTTGTTTGAAGAAGAGTGACATCTTTGTCGTACTGCGAGTCGTGCAGATAATTTTTTGGATTTCACTTCCTTTATGCATTTACGAAAGATTCATGGTTACGTATTCAGCTGCAACGATTATCGGTGATATGGTTGGCGGCTTGTTCTGGAACTTTTCTGGAAGCAATTTACCGTTGAATCTTGTTCTGTGTCTTACATTAATATATGTGTCTAATAAATACTTCTCAGGCGAGAGTGGCATACTATCGTTTATTCTGACTCTTTCAGCGGCGATTTTTATGTCTGCTGCAGCTGAGTTGAAAGTTTTCATTTTCGAAATCGTTATCATCCTTCTGGGATGTATGTTTGGTAATAAGATTTCGTTAAAGAATTTCTTGATAGTTGTGATTGGTGCCGCTGCATTGATGTTTTCCTCGAGTTACTTTGTTGCGCTTAACGCAAGAGGATCGGGCTATGCTGACAACTATACATTGCAGGGTTATATCGATTATGCCACAAGGACCACAGGTTATGATGGTGTTGGTGATTTGAATCGTTTTGGCGGAATCGGAGTAATCTCAGATACAATATTCCATAATGATCCGCTCAAACTTTTGTTCGGCATTGGCTTAGGGAATGCTGATTATACTAGCTTCTTCACTAGTCAGTTTTATTCTATCTATGCCTGGATGCATTATCAATGGTTCCACTCGGTCTGGATTTTCATTGAAAATGGATATGTCGGAGTGATTTTGTATCTTGCTATAATTTTTGTCACATGGCTTCATGCAGGACGCTATATTGAAAAAGGATCATTGAGAACGTTGATTCGTGTCATTGACATCGTTGCGTTCGTGATGTTCTTTTATAATATTACGTTACGAGTGGAACCTTCGGCATATCTGTATATGATGTTCTTCGCAGTTCCATATATCGTTGCGCTAGATAATGAGTCAATATATAAATATCAAGTAAAGGATTGAAAATGATTCCTAAGGTTATTCACTATTGCTGGTTTGGCGGCGCTCCGCTTCCTGAGAAAGAAAAAAAATGCATGGAAAGTTGGAAGAAGTTCGCTCCTGACTATCAGATCATTCAGTGGGATGAAACAAATTATGATGTTTCTTCCAATAAATATATGTATGATGCATATAAAATGAAGAAATGGGGTTTTGTCCCTGATTATGCTCGTTTTGACATTATCTACCAGCATGGTGGAATCTATCTTGATACCGATGTCGAACTAGTCAGGCCACTTGACGAACTACTCGAAAATCATGCGTATATGGGATTTGAAAGTGGGAAACAAGTCAACGGAGGTATTGGGTTTGGCGCCGAACCTCATAATCCTGTTATTAAGGGACTCCGAGATATGTATGATAATCTTTCGTTCATCAAAGATGACGGTGAAATTAATTTAGTTCCTAGTCCTCATTACATTACCGAGTATCTCATGAAGCTAGGTTTGCGTGATGACGATTCGATGCAAATGATTCAAGGAATGAAGATTTATCCCACTGAATATTTCGCGCCTAAGGATTATTATTCGAATAAACTTCATCTTACGGAAAATACTTTTAGCATTCACCAGTATTCTGCATCTTGGCTCTCTCCAAAGAAAAAGTTCCTCACCAAAGTGCGGAGGGTCATAGGCGAAAAGAATTACTTCCGTCTTGTCGATATCAAAAATTATCTTCTTCGTCGAAAGTGACTGATATGGCACGTATATGCTTTCTTGAGCCTGTAATCTCTCATTCCGGAGGTACTGAACGTGTCGGTATTATGATTGCTAATGAGCTTGCAAAGCGTGGGCATGAGGTCACGATTCTTAGTTTTTGGGATTACGGAGCCCCTTTTTTCACTGTAGATGAGAGCATTACAGTTGATTGCTTATTGAATCCAAAAAAGGAAGGTAAATTATTTCGAACTTATATATATCCGGTACTGAAACTTAGGGATTATATAGTTAAGCATAATTTTAACGTGCTTATCGATATAGATTCAGTTTTAGCCTATTGGTCTGTTCGATCGTTGTATGGTTTGTCTTGTAAGCATATAGTATGGGATCATTTTAATTATGTGCATGCACAGACAGAGCGTCGACGGGTGAAGGCTCTTCATCTCATCAGGCATCATGCTGATAGACTTGTTCTTCTGACGAAACAGGACGAATCAATGTACATTGATGCTGGTTTTCCTGGGAATATGGTTGAAGTGATCAATAATCCGACTCCATTCGAGAATGTTTCTCCTTCCCCGAGATCCGAGCATATCGTTCTCGCTGTCGGTCGTCTTACCAATCAGAAGGGCTGTGACAGACTTATTTCTGCGTGGTCTCGGATTTGTAACAACGTTGGTGACTGGAAATTGGTTTTTGTGGGTTCTGGTGAGTTGCATCAGCAGCTCGTAGAGCAAGCTTCAAACGCTGGAATCAGGAATATCCAATTTATCGGTACAACCCAGAATGTAGAGGCTTGGTACGATAAAGCTTCTATTTATGCCTTGACATCTCGTTATGAAGGTTTTCCTATGGTATTGCTCGAGGCAATGTCCAAAGGATTGCCGATTGTGGCTAATGACTGTCTAACCGGTCCGCGCGAATTGGTGCTTGACGGTAAAAATGGTTATCTTGTCAGCGATGGAGACATTGATAACTTTGCCAACAAACTACTGTCTCTTATCAATGATCGTGCAAAGCAGGACGTATTTTCCCAAAATGCTCTAGTCATGATTAACGATTATCATATTAAACCTATAGTTGATCATTGGGAGGCTCTGATTGATGGTCTCTTGTGAAAAAGACAGCTCCCAGCCGTTATTATCATTTGTCATTCCCGTGTATAATGCTCATTTTTCAATTGAGCATTGTCTTGATAGCATTATTTCTCAGGTCGACGTCCCTTATGAAATTATCTGTGTAGATGACGGATCAACAGATGAGAGTGCAGATATGCTCGATGCATACGTCTCGCGCTATGCGAATATTTCAGTGCTTCACATCGTCAACAGTGGACCATCTGTTGCTCGGACCCGTGGCATCCAAGCCGCGAGCGGACGCTATTTGTTGTTTGTTGACAGTGACGACTACTTTGCTGAAGGACAACTGAAATATCTTATCGCTCAGTTATGTGCACATGAGGGATATGGTGTTTATGTTTTTGGTTTTATGGAATGCCAACAAGCGGGGATGGTTCCTGAACACCGTCTTCCCTATGGATGTTCTGATGGTGTAATGGCGTTGAAGGATTTTCTCGATGTTTTTTCACGCCCTGAGAACATTTCTTTGATGAATTATCTGTTCAATAAAGTATATCGCGCAGACATCGCTAAGTCTATCGGTTTCGATTACACTGTGACATTGGGAGAGGATGCGCTTTATAATTATGAATGTTACAAGAATTGTGATTGCATATATGTAAGTCGGACTGCTGCATATGTCTACGAGAATTATTCTGATAATTCGCTTTCTCGGGGTAAAAATCTTGATTGCGTCTGGACTGCATATCAGAGGATTCTTGAAGCTATCAAGCCATTGCTAGTATCATCTGCACTTGACAATCGGTATAGTTTATTACAATTATCCTATGCTATTAGCGCATTACATGATTATGTTCGGCAGGATGATGTTGTTCTACAAGATAAATATGTTGTCAAGAATATCCTGACGTATGTTCATACGAACGGGAGATTATGGCGATTGGATGGTATCGGAAAGTTTGATGTTCTATTAATGATGTTAGCACGTATTGGCTGCGTTTCTTTGGGATTATTTGTATGCGATGCAAAAAGGATTATTAGAAAGGTGAGGTAATGAAACATATTGCTGTTTGGCTCAATATATGGCGCCTCATTATTCCGGTGTGCGTATATCTGTGTGATAAGAAATTTCGTCGATTAATACAAGCTGATCTTAAAAGATTCCTGTATTACGCTCCTCCACAGACAAAGCCCGGCTTGTATTGGATGATGCATACTCTTGTTTTTAAGAATCCCTTCCGTGCAGTATTCTATTATCGTATGCGCGTGAATCATAATTTGGGTCGTGTTGTTCAAAGTGTCTTATTGCCCGACAGGCGCGAAACGGAGATCACGGGAGATATCGGTCCTGGTTTGCTTATTTTTCACGGTCAGGCGACAATTCTCCATTGTGCCAGTGCCGGTAAGAATCTCGAGGTTTACCAGTCTGTCACCATCGGACGGAACCCATCTCATAATCGTGACGGTCGGGACATACCTGTTTTCGGTGACAATGTGACTGTGTATACGGGTAGTGTCATCTCTGGAGGAATTAACATTGGCAACAATGTTCAAATCGGGGCAGGCTCTGTAGTAATGAAAGATGTTCCTGATAATTGTGTGGTCGTTGGTAATCCTGCGCGTATTATCAAGCGAGATGGGATTCGTGTGAACGAGCCGTTAACCTGGAAGCGAGAACAATAATGCCTAGGAAGACTTTATTGATGATTCCCCCACAGTATCTTCCCGTGCCTGCCGTTCATGGTGGGGCAGTGGAACAGCTGTGCACACGTCTGATAGAGGGGAATGAACATGCTCCGAAGTTCGACATCGAAGTGTTGTCATGTCGAGACGAGCGGCTTGATGACTTTTCCTATGCCCATACGCGCATCACACAGGTATCGCCGAGTATTACGGATCGGATTCGTTCCCGTGTTCACAACAAAATTGCGTATATTACGGGTTCAAAAAGATATGTGTCTCCATCGGATTTATGGATTATGCGTAAAGCCATTCGTGGACATTATGATGTTCTTCTTGTTGAGAACGACATGCTAGCCTGTGATTGGATTACTAAGTGCAAAAGACAATCTCGTCTTATCTATCACATGCATAATGGATATGACGGGTCTAGCAAATCTCCCGAACTTGTTCGTCGCATTATGCCACATGTCGATTCATTCCTCGTCATCAGCGAGTATCTGAAAAACATAGTTACCAATGCAGCTCCCTCCGATAAAGTTCATGTCCTGCCCAACGCAATCGATGTTCGTAGTTTCCGCGATGGCGGTGACCGATTGGGCCAAAGGGAACGTCTCGGGATTGGTTCCGATGACGTCGTATTCGTGTATTCCGGGCGTATCACCAAGGAGAAAGGCGTACGTGAACTCATCGAGGCATACACTGCGCTTGCCGACGCGACGGATGTTCGCACCAAGCTGCTCATTGTAGGCAAATCGTGGTTTGGCACCGCGCAGGAATCCGACCCTTATACCACCGCTCTTACATCATTGTGCGATGGACGTGATGACATCATCTTCACCGGTTTCGTCGATCCGTCGGACATGCCGCGAGTGCTGTCCGCCGCCGACGTGGCGGTCATTCCCTCACGATGGGAGGAGCCGTTCGGATTGGTTGTGCTTGAGGCCATGTCAGCCGGGCTTACTATCATCGCCACTCGTTCCGGTGCTATACCGGAAATCGTGTCGGATGAATCAGCCTTGCTGGTCGACAACGACGACAAGACTATTGTGGAAGATCTCAAGGTTGCGATGGCCCAGTCGCTGAATCTTGACACGCGTATGTTGAAGACTGAAGCTGCACGGCATGTTCTTGATTCGTCTCCGGATTATGATGTGTCTCGTTACTTCGATAATTTCTGTAGAAAAGCGTTCCTGTAAGGATGGATCCGACTCATGCGCATACTGCTTATCAACCAAGGCCATACCGATAATATCGGTGATCGTGCCATCTCCGAGACGATGATTGAGCTGGTTCGTCGGGAATGGCCGGATGCGGAAACCGTCACTATGCCTTATATCCCTGATGAACAGCCGACGGATCTTGTGACATCGAAGAACCGCCCGGTAGAATATATCCCGGAGGAACGGATTTCAAAACCACGGAAAATCATACGCAGTGTGAAACGGGCTATCCGCAATCGCGGAAGCGAGCCAATGCGTCATCGTTATGAGCGTGTGATTCGTGAGAAACTAGGCGAACAGTCCTTCGATTTGGCTGTTATCGGTGGCGGTGAGCTCATCAAGGGGAACAAGCACCCCTTCTACTACAGTCTGCTGGCGTGGATTACCGTGCTTGCCGAGCGGCGGTGTCCCGTCGCTGTTCTAGGCGTGAGCTCCGATACTCGATTCACACGGCACGAAACCAGTGAACTCCACGATGCATTGGCTGAATGTGATCGGTTGCTGGTGAGGGATAAGCGGACTGAGGATGTATTGACGAACATGATTCATGTAGCATGTCGTTATGCTCCGGATGTTGTGTTCTCCTATAGGTTTCTGCACCAGCAGAACTATCAGGGTATCGTAGGCAGAAAACATGATGCCGTGTGCGTGTATTCTTACCATGAGCTGACTGAAATGCTCAAAAACAAGTACACGCTTCAGGAGTATTACGAAATGTGGTACCAGCTTATTCGCGAACATGCGAAGCATCCGGTAAAACTGTTGTATACCACATACTCCGATTACTGCGAATCCATCCGGTTCCAGCAGTGGATGCACGACGAAAAGCATATTAGATGTGAATTAGCTGCAATCGATAATGTGACAGATTATCTGACGGAATTGTTGGATTGTGAATCCCTGATTTCGGGTCGCATGCATTCGATGATTTTCGCTCTGCAATATGGTGTCCGCATTGTTCCCATTCCAATCAAATCGAAGCTCTCGACATTCAAGCATGAATGGCAGAATTCCGATTTTGATTGGAAGGAAATCGGTGGTCAAGTGTGCGAAGCCTATTCGCGAGAGCTGAACGCGTCGGCGGAGTGAGGCTTCGACATTGTTAGGGTGTGCCCGTTCAGCACACTCCACAGGAACAGCGGCAATGCGTAGAAGGCATATCCCTCAAACTGCAGGTAGAGGTATGCAATCAAAAACAGCCACGCCACGGTCATCGGATTCCATGCGCGCCTGCTGGTGACGATTGCCAGAATGGCCGTCACCAGCAGGATGATACCCAGCACTCCGAATTCTGCCAGAAGGCTGCTATAGACACTCATAGTGAACATGTTATGTGGTGTCGATAGATGTTGTACATCCGTCCACGTGCGGTACTCAGGGTATGGAACACCATGGTTGAGCGCTTTGAAAGCCCTGAGTCCGTTCGATATGCCTGCGCCGAATGAATCGTAGATGTTCCCTGCTCCAAAGCCGAACAGTAGGTGCGGTGGATTGTGGAGGCCGGCTTCGATGGGGATAAGGAAGCGCAGTAACCTCGCTGCCATCGACTTATCTGCTGAAAATAATCCATCGCCAAGCATTGCCTGTACGCGTGGATTGAATATGCCTGCAACTGTCAGTATGCCGATGGCGGATATCGATGAGATAGTTGCGATGAGACGTGAGCTGAATTTACGCCAATCAGTCAGCACAACGCAAGACGCCAACGCCGCAACCATACAGTCCAGCACTATCCTCACCCCGGAACCCATGACAATGGAGCCGGATGCATATATCAGAATGAGGGCGATGACCCGTCGTTTCCTCGTAAGCCAATATAGGGGCAGCAGCACACCAAACAAATGCATACCTATATAAGAGGGCTCAGCGAAAAGAAATTGTGGCCTTCCATACTTGTTGCCGACGGATTCAGTGATGTATTGCCTATTGAGCAGCATTTTGAAGAAATCGATAAGCGGTTCGACTCGGCCATGTATAGCGATGAATTCCACTATGCCAATCACAAAGGAGATGCAATATCCGGCTATCAGGATGTTAAAGGCTTTATCGAAGGAGACTTTTTTCATCGAAAAACCGATATACAGGGACAACAAACATGCTGACGCGCCGGCCAAACCGGTAACCGTCAGCCAGACCGTATCTGGTCTGAACCCGATGGTCACCCATCCGTAGACTGAGATAATCAGTAGGATGGCAGGAGCGGCGGCAGTGATAAGACCACGGCGATCAATGACCTGTAGCTCCTGCCAGTTGACTGCGACGTACAGCATGAACAACCATGGTGAAATCGGGGTCCAGAACGGCATATACCCTCCTAGGACCGTACCGTCCACGGGGAGCATAGCTATGGCGAGATATAGAATCCAAGGATAACGAGGGCGTAGCTTGTCCCGAATCAATACGCCGAGCGATTCGATATGAAGTTCCTTCAACATGATTGTAGATGTTCTATGCTTTTTGCGATTTCATGTGGAGGAATGGCAGCTTGGACAACAACGACTTTCGTTCCTCTTTGTTGAACACGATAAGCATGTTGATCGTCATCGCGATGATTGAGCATACAATGCCGGCGATGATCATCGCAATCCAGCCGTGGACATCGACAGCCATCTGATACAGTAGGCAGGCTGCGACCATGGTGACGGTGCACATAGCTCCCAATCCGATGGTCTTGTAGAACGTGTACCACGGGAGATTCAGGCATCGCGCGGCATAGATGGGCTGGAAACCGACGTAGTAGGTCAGCTGTGTGATCATGCCCACGATGGGGACCGTCCATATGCCCAGATTGGTGAATTTGAGGAGTGTCACCACGAGCGTGAGGTTGATAATGCCGACACCGAGAAGTACCAAGGCGGGGACGCGAAGCTTGTTCGTGGTGATGTAGACATTGACGATTACAGTGATGATACCAGATGCGATGAGTGGGAACAGCGTCAAGAGCGACAATGACTGCAGAAGATGGTTGTCTTGCGTGGGTACCCACGCTTCATAGAACACCCCGCCGAACACCATCAGGAAGCCGATAGGCACGGTGACGAGGAAGCCCATGACGCGAACGGAAAACAACACCTCGCGAAGCAGTTCGTCTTTCTTGCCCTGGGCGTAGAGGATGTTGATGTTCGGTACGAACACCTTCACCAGAATGGCGATGAGCTGGTTCAGGAAGTTGGGGACGGTCTTGACGAGCGCGTAGATACCACTGAAGGCCGCTCCGAGGAATAGATTGGTGATGAGAATATCGAGGGTGTTCAGCAGCGTCGTGCTCAAGCTGTTGACGGAATTCCAGATTCCGGACGATAGCAGCTTCTTCACCGAGGCAAACCGGAAATTGTGCGGATTGATTGGAATCTCCGGCATCAACTTATGCTTGTAATACAAGTTCGCCGCGCAGTTGTATATCGTGACGATCAACACAGTTCCTGTGATGAAGTAGATTTTCGCCGGCAGTAGGACGAACAGGGCGATAAGGGCAGCGGCACGGATGATGTTGCCCTCAATGTTGCGTCGCGCTTCAAGATCGAGACGGTTCTTGACATAATAGGTGCAGCCGAAAGACGCGAAGATGAGATTGATTAGAGTACCCAGGAACGCGAAGGCGAAGGCCAGCTGTACATCGACGATCAGACGTGTGGGAATGCTTAGGAAATCGGAGGCGAAAACGACGATGACGCCGAAAGGTACGGACAACACGATTGCCAGCACGGTATCGGTGACCAAGGCGGAATTGAAGTACTTGGTGGCGACGTCGTCATTGCCCTTTGCGTCCTCCATGAGAACGAAACGCGCAACCATCGAATCGAATGCCGCCGTGATGATGCTGGCAAAACCAGCGATATTGAAGGATAGTGTTACGAAGCCGTACGCTTCGCTGCCAAGTTGCTTGACGATATAAGGGGTGAGGAAGAAGTTGACGCCGAATTGGACGCAGAACGCGACCAAATTGGCAATCATATTGATTGCGAGCTGTCTTTTTGTGGCTTTAGCCATTGTTATACCTCTAACGAATGAGCTTTAAGAAAGTGCAGGACGGTTCCCTGATGCACGAATCCGCTGAATGCGTATTGCATGGAACCGTTGTCTGCTGTCCGCGTGTAAGCATAGCCTTACCGTAGGATGAAGCGACATCTGGGGGGGATGAAGTGGAAGAGGGACAGCTCGACAAAACGCTGGCGGAGGGGTGGTCCAGAGCCTATGACGCCGGGAAGGCCGTGGCCATTGTGCTTGTTGTCTTGGCGCATGTGACCAGATGGTATACGGGAGAGGGGGTTACCGTGCCATTGCGGCCGTCACATTCTTTGTCGATGTTGACGGAGTACATATATATGTTCCACATGCCGTTGTTCATCTTCGTGTCTGGATGCGTGTATGGGATTTGTATCGATCGAGGGAAATACAAGGATAATTTCCGGTTTCTGGTCAACAAGGCAAAACGACTGCTCATACCGTATTATCTGTGGGGGCTGCTGGTTGTCAGCCCTCTCATGGTAGGGCTTGGATTTGCTTATTCCTCTTACCTTCATTACGTTTTGAAATCAATTATCTTGGCTCAGGATGGACGTCATCTATGGTTCATCTTCACATTGTTCATGCTGTTTGTGATTGTAATGGTCATCAGACCTGTTATCTTGCATTATGACGGCATGATATCGACGTCTATATTGATTATAGGGGTTTTACTGTTCTTCGTTTCGCCTTATGTCGGATATACGCTGCAGCTTGCCAATATATGCAAATACTTTATCTTTTTCATGGCAGGCGTATATGTTAACCATTATCTATCAAATTATCTTTTTGATAAAAGACTTATATTTTGGATGGGAATGGTCGGTTTTGTTATTCTGAGCGGGTCTTATGTGATGCATTATCGAGTCATTGCTTTGAATGTGTTTATGCTCACTGGTGCCTTTGGCGGGATTGCAGCCATGATGGCTTTGGCATGGTGCATCCAATCGCATGCCGTGGTGTTTGATTCATGGTTGTTGCGAAACATTAGGAAGAACGCATACGGCATCTTTTTCATTCATGTTGAAATCATATACTTGGCTTTCAAACTGTTCGAACACCGCCCGGTCAATCCTTTGCTGTTCACCATTCTGGTATTCTTCGGGGCATTCGTGGTGTCCGATGCGCTTTCCGTTGTGTTAAGGAAAGCCCACCTTGGATTCATGATGGGCGAGTAGCTGGGAGTCCGAAGTTCCAGTAGAGGGGAAGGAGACAACAGCGTGGGGTTTCTTGGTGGCCCTCGTCCGTCGTTGGACGATAGACTGAGGAGATGAGCGAAACGTCAACATCGAATATGCGGAGTTGGCCTGAGGGGGTCGTCGACCATGTCGTCTCCCTGATGTCGGCGGCGTTACGAGGGCGCAAAGCGCCGAACAAGCCGGAGGACGTCACATGGGGTGATGTCTATCGTGTGGTGTCGGTTCATGCGATTCAGGCATTGACATTTGCCGCACTTTCATCTGATGATTTGAACAGCATGCCGTCGGAGATTCTCTCGCATTGGCGGCGGGATGCCGACATGACGTTGTTCCAGCAGGTGAGCTATGACATTGATCGTGAGATGATTATCGCCGATTTAGCCGAAGCTGGTCTATCGTGGATGGCGCTTAAAGGCATCATCGTCGCCACGTACTATCCGCACCCCGGCATGCGCTCCATGGGCGACCAAGATTTGTTGGTCGCCTTTGTCGAAAAAGACAATTGCGGACGATACAGGGCGAGGGGGGAACGGCTCAGGAGCAACGGCTATGGTCGCGCCGGGCAAGCGATGTGCAGAATGCGATTATGAAGAATCATGGTTATGAGGAATTGCGTGACGTGGGGAGGGAACATTCCTTCGCGAAAGCCCCGTTACACTTTGAATTCCATAAATCACTCGTATCCGCCGCCGAAGTGTCGAACAGACGCGCCTACACGACGGAAATGGAATACTATGCTAATCCTTGGGGTCTCGCATCACCGGTCGACGGAATTCCCGGTGAGTTCCGTTTCAGCTACGAGGATGAATACGTATTCCATATTGATCACATGTCGAAGCACTACCGTGCCTCTGGGTTCGGTCTGAGGTTTCTTGCGGACGAATACCTGTATTGCATGAAATACCCTGAAATCGTTCAGTCGGAATCAGTGCGAAACCTCTTGGAGATGTTGCGTCTGGACCATTTCGAACAGGCGGTACGTGAATTGTCGTTGACGTTGATCGACCATCCGGAGGATTGGCGCTGCCGGCTTGACGATGGGCTGGCATCGTTGTTGGACGATGTGCTGTCAGGTGGAACCTATGGTTCATTGGAGCATGCGGTGGCAAGAAGACTGGTGAATGATGATTCACGGACCGGTGAAGGTCCCTTGATGCTTACGGCAGATTCATCAAGAAAGCGGTCGGTATGGCGCTATGCGTGGGAAAGGATGTTCCCGCCACGGGATTGGGTTGAGACATATTATCCCCGATGGTCACGCAACCGTCTTACACGGTTCGCTTTGTTGTTCTACAGGGCCTTGGCCGGCATACGCATGCACCCACGGCATATGTGGGATGAGATGCGTGCGCTGTGGAGAAGACGTTGACGCATAAATAGCGGAAATTTATGAAATACGAGCGTCTCTGCATGTGCGTTGCATAGTATCTATTCGAGGCCAGGAGGCCTGCAGCGCAATGAAGCGGCGGTACTCCGGATGGACTCCCATATCATTTCGTTAGGATAAGACCATATTTGTGATGAATGGAGGCGCGACATGGCGGACAGGTATCGGGTGCTGATGTGCCGCGACCATCCGGTCCTGGAATACGAGTATTTCGAGACCGGCGGCTACGCGTTGCGCGCGGTGAAGGTGTTCGACGAACGGCGTATTCCCTTGGGCATGTACGTCGACGGCAAGCCGGAACCGGACGGTGAATCGATTACCTCGTGGTGGCGCGGGCGCGGCATTCCCGTGACGCGTGACGGTCTTCGCTCCCTGCTGGCCGTCGGCGGCATCGAGCCCACGGGTGACATGCTGGACCGTTCGATGGGACTGAGCCTGTCCGACCAATACTGGGTACGTCCCGCCGGACGCGACGATCTCGCATGGTCGGACGTGAACTTCTTCCACAACGATTTCGACGAACAGCTCGGCAAAGCCCTGTTCCTTGGTCATTCGTCGCGCATCGGCGACGTGAACACGCCGGACATCACCAGCGCCGGCGACCTGCCGAAACGATGGATCATCGGCGACGGCGGTGTTAGGCAGCTGGTCAAGGCTGGGCGTACCGGGCAGGAGCCGGACAACGAGCGCATCGCATACGAGGTGTCGTCGCTGTTGGGCATCGACCACATCGAATATCGTGTCGGACGCGCGGAAGGCAGACGCGTGTCAGTCTGCGACGAAATGCTCTCCGACAGTGAGGAGCTGATCGCCGGCGGACAGATCAGGAGTATCTTCCGCGAAGGACGCAACGACGAACGGAAGACCATCTGGCTCGACGCATGCGAACGACTCGGGATATCGCGTGAGATCGAAGAACACGCCACCGATGACTTCCTGTTTCTCGATTTTCTGTTGCGCAACACCGATCGGCACTACAACAATTTCGGCCTCATCCGCGACGTCGAGACGTTTGCGATACGGCCGGCTCCCATCTTCGACAGCGGCGACAGCCTCTGGAACGGCATGGAACCGGAGGCGATGACGAACGACGACTACGTCGCGAAACCATTCTGGATCGACGATTGGGGTGACAAGCCCAACGCATACCGGCAACTGGAATCGATTCGCAATTGGGATAGATACGATTTGAGCGCGCTAGGCACGGTGCCGGACCTCATCCGTGACCAGCTCGTCACGAACGCGAGACTATCGCCAGCCGTCATCGACGCGATCTGCAAGACGATGGAGAAGAGAACCCGACTCATCCGTAATGTCCCGTTGGGACAATAGACGGTGTTTCCGACGCGGATTCCGGAGTGCTATTGTCCCAAAACGCGGTTTTGGGACAATAGCACATGGTTTACTGTCTGTATAAATGTTCTTTTCGGCGGATTGGAACAATAGCATGGAATACAAGAGCATTCGGCAGACGGTGCACATGAGCCGGTCGGGAGAACGTCCCGATGACCTTGCCGAGCAGGAGTACCTGCGGCGTCTCGAAGGGTGGAGCACGTTCCGTTCGGGAATCACGCTGCGTGGGCATGAACTGTTCGTCATGAACTTCCGTGAACTCGCCACCATCGCCGATGACGTCCGCGAACGTGAAAACGATGTGGCGGCATTATGGAATATGCTGCCGCCCATCGCGCGCCGCGCCTACCTGTTCGACCTTATCGGCGCCGAGATGCAGAGCACCAACAGCATCGAAGGCGTGCGTTCCACGCGCAGGGAGATCAGTGAGGCACTGGAAGCCGCGGCCGGGGACGAACCCCACAAACGGTTCACTGAATTCGCGAAACTATTCCTCGCACTGAGCGACGACGATCCTGAACGCTACGCCATGCCCGGAACCCTTCAGGATATCCGGGACATCTATGACAGAGTCACCGCAGGCGAGCTTGATGACGAGGACAAGCCGGATGGTGAACTGTTCCGCGAAGGACCGGTCTACATCGATGATCAGGCGACCGGAAGACGCATCCATACGGGCGTCACCCCGGAATCCGAGATCAAGGTACTGCTCACCCAATGGCTTACGCTTACCCGCAACCGTGACGTGCCTCCGTTGATTCGATCAGCGATGTGCCATTTCGCGTTCGAATACATCCATCCGTTCTACGACGGCAACGGGCGTACCGGCAGGTTCCTGTTCGCGCTTCAACTGCGACAGCATCTGAGCGTGCCCACCGCGATCAGTCTCAGCCCGGTCATCTCCGACGGGAAGGACCGCTACTACAAGGCGTTCGAGGACGCGCAGCATCCGTTGAACTGCATGGACGGGAGTCTGTTCGCATATCGGATGATGAAATTCGTGGCCGATGCGCAGACGCGCATCATCGACGATCTGTCCGAAAAACGAAGCCGTCTCGCGCATGCGCTCGCCAATCTTGAAACCACGCGGAAGAACAACGGATGGTCGGAAGACGAGGCGGCCGTCGTGGCCGTTCTCGTGCAGGAGGAATTATTCGGCGTCGCGCCGCATGTCAGTACGAGAACGCGGCTGGGTGAGGATCTCGGGCTGGGGCGCAAACGTGTCGCCCAAGCGGTCGAAGGCCTTGAAAAGGCCGGAGCCATATCCCATGAGGGAGTACGGCCGGCGAAGTATTCGCTGGTGGGGAATATGCGTGATGTTTTGCTGGGGTGAGTTTCGGCAAACCCCCTCAGTCAGGCTGTCGCCTGACAGCTCCCCCCCCCTGAAGGGGGAGCAAAAAAGGGCGGCAGGATGACCCCCCTCAGTCAGGCTGTCGCCTGACGGCTCCCCCTGAAGGGGGAGCAAAGGCGTAGGATCAGGCGGCCTTTTTGCGGCCGCGGCGCTTCATCGTGCCGGCGACGGCCTTGGCGGCGTCGAAGACGGCGGCCTTGTCGTTCGGGTAGAACTCGCCGACGACCTGCTGGTAGGCGACCTCGCCCTCCGGGGCCTCGGGCAGTTCGAAGAACGCGGAGACCGCGGCGAGCGGGGCCTTGTCCTTCACGTTCACGGACGCGGTCTGCTTGCCTTCTGGCTTGCTGAACTTCACCGCGTTGTCCGCCTTGGCGGTGGTGGGGACGATCGCCACCTGCTTCGTCTTCTCGTTGACGAGCACCTTGACGTGCGCGGGGAAGCCGAGCACCTGGGCGGTGGCCTTGTTGAAGCGCACCGCGTTGGCGGTGACGGTCATCGTGATCTTGCCGACCGGCTTGACCAGCTGGACTTCCTCGAATCCCTGAAGAACGGATGCCATGATGTAACTCCTTAGACGCGATAGGAATATATTTTGATTATCAACGACTATTGTAACAATAGCATTTTAAAAACCCGGATGGTACGACGATAGGTATTGACGATGAGTAGTACAGAGGAAATGCATAGCGGGCAGAGCAAACAGATGAATCCACGGCTGAATCTTGTCGCAGATTACCTAATCGATCTTATGGCAGCGGCACTGCATGCGGAACAGGGGGATGCCAAGCCCGAAGATATTTCCTGGGAACAGGTATACAGGCTCGCTGCCAACCACTCAATCCAATCGATGATTTTTCCCGCGCTACCTGAAGGGGTATTGAAGGACATGCCTGCATCGTTATCTTCGCAATGGAAGCATGATGCAGATATGACGTTATTCCAGCAGGTGAGCTATGACATGGAGCGGGAGACGATTCTCGCCGATTTCCGTGAGGCGGGATTGTCTTGGATGCCATTGAAGGGAATTCTGGTCGCCGGATATTATCCCCGGCCGGGCATGCGATCGATGAGCGATCAGGATCTCGTTATCGGATTCGTCGATCGTGACGGCAAAGGCAAGTGGAATAATAGTGGCAGCGATGAAAGCGAGCGTCGGCAGCGAAGCAAGGAGGCCAATGCAAAGTCGCGTTCCATCATGGCCGCGCATGGTTACAAGGAATTGACCGTGGGCAGGCGGGAATTGTCTTTCGGCAAAGCGCCGCTGCATTTCGAGCTGCATCCGAAGCTGATGTCCGTGGCGGACGAGATTGAAGAGCGAGTATCGAGTCGGGAAACGGAGTATTACTCGAATCCATGGCGTCTTGCAGAACCAATGGAGAAACCTCCTTGCGAGTTCCGCATGACCAGCGAGGAGGAGTACATATTCCATGTCCATCATATGGCCAAGCATTATCGTGCAGGTGGCTTCGGACTCCGGTTCCTGGCCGATGAACATCTGTATCTGACGAAGTTTCCCGATATGATTCAATCAGAACGGGTTCTCGATAAACTGAAGCAGCTCGGACTAAGCCGTTTCGAGCAGGCTGTCCGCGGTCTGTCCGAGCTGTTGTTCACGTCGCCGCATGATTGGCGTTCCCGTGCCGATGAACGGATTACAGCCTTGTTCGAGGAGATTCTCGTCAGTGGCACCTATGGATCCGTGGAACGCTTCGTCGACCGGCGTATGGAGCATCATTCGTCCGATGCGGCGGAGGCGTTCTTCGAGAATCATCAGGCTGGGATGACGTCTTGGCGGTATATAAGGAATCGACTGTTTCCTCCGGCGGCGTGGATACGGGATCGCTATCCCGATTTGCCCGACAACCGGCTTGCACGGCTTGGCGTGAGATTCGCCCGTCTGTTCAGGTCGCTACGGAAACCGTCTGACCTGTGGCGTGAGCTGATGTTGGTATGGAGGCGGCGTTAGACGGGTGCGGTTGTGGCCTGTGGCTATACTGCCAAGCAAGGTCCATATGAATGTGATGCCAGTCCGCGTGATTCGCGGTCTGAGCAGTCCTCTGGAAGAGAAGTAGGAGAGACCGTGACATCGGATACCCTCGAACAGAATAAAGTGGCCGGGGCGGACCCTCGTATGGGGTCGGAAGATACTACCGGTCGTGGGAATGCGACTCAGAATTCCGGTATGACCGTCCTTGACTTGCTTTTGGTGATTCGTAAGCACTGGTTCACAGCGGTCGTCATGTTCGTCGTGGTGTTTGCAGCTATGGCTGGATACACCTTCACACAGACAAAAATGTATACCGCGACCGCACAGTTGTTTGCAAGCTATAACGCGATGAGCGACAGTGAGTCGGTCGAGGGGTCGACGGTCAGCAACTATACCCAGGTGGGTACGCAGAGCGTGGCCGGTACGTATATCGCGAACCAGCTCAAGAGCTATCCGAACTTGGTGAAAACCAGTGCGGTACTGGAACCAGTTGTAAAGGCGCAGCATGATGATTCGCTGACTACGGGGAGCCTGTCGGGCATGGTCTCGGCTGAGAATCCGGAGAATACCTACATGCTGAACGTGTCTGTCGTCAGTGCTGATCCTAAGCAGTCCGCTGACTTGGCTAATGGCGTGGCCAAGTCTTTGTCCGAGGTGGTCGCTTCCGAATTGTATTCCTCCGGTGACCGATCCATCGTCAAATTGTCGGTCGTTCAACGCGCCAGTGTACCGGGTACGCCGAGTTCCCCGAATACCAAACGAAATCTTGCGGCCGGTGCGGCATTGGGACTTATTTTTGCGTTTATCGGTGCCGTACTGCGTGATATGCTCTCCCGCCGCATCCAGGACATCGCCGATCTTCAGGCCGTCGCGCAGAACGCGACCATCGTCGGCGTCATCCCGAAGGATGATTCTCTCGACGATACCAAGCCGATCGTTGTGACCAAGCCTGACGGCGCAATCGCCGAGGAATTCCGTCGCATCCGCACCAACCTCTCGTTCACCACGTCCAAGGATGGCGACAAAGGCCGCCTCATCGTCGTCACCTCGTCGATGCCGGCCGAAGGCAAGACGACCGTCTCCTGCAACCTCGCCGCCACGCTCGCCGAGAACGGAGCCGCCGTGCTGCTCATCGACGCCGACCTGCGCCGTCCGACCGTCGCCAAGCGACTCGGCCTCGAAGGCAACGTGGGCCTTGCGCACGTGCTCTCCAACCAGGCGACCGTCAAGGACGTGGTGCAGCGCTACTGGAAGCCGAACCTGCACGTCCTGCCCGCCGGCCCGCGTATCCAGAACGCCTCCGTGCTGCTCAACTCCGTCATCATGCACAACCTCATCAAGCAGGCCGTGCAGCAGTACGATTACGTGATCATCGACACCTCGCCGATGAGCGTCGCCAACGACGCCGCCGTGTTCGGCCAGCAGGGCAACGGCGTCGTGCTCGTCTCCGGCAAGGGCGTCGCCGTCAAGCGCGCCCTGCGAGGCACCATCACCGAGCTCGGCGAGCTCGACGTGCCGATCCTCGGCTTCGTCTTCAACCTCGCCGACCGCAAGAAGAACGGCGGCTACGGCACGTACTACTACTACGGCTCCTACTACCGCTACGGCCAGTACGGCTACGGCTACGGCGACGACGGGAAGAAGGGCCGGAAGCACAGGAAGGGCAAGAAGGAATCGGCCGAATCCAAGCCGATTCTCGTGCAGCCGCTGTCCGAGCCGCTCGCCGACCAGCAGCCGGAAGCCAAGCCCGCCGCCTCGGCCGACAAGCAGGGCCACGACAGGCAGGCGCGCCAGCCGAAGCGCAAGTGAGCGGTTCGAGCCGATAAAGGCTGATAACGACTGAGGGGTTGGAATCCAAATCAGGATTCCAACCCCTCAGTCATATTGATATTTGAATCGCACGGCCGCGTGAGATGGCCGGATGATATCAGTCCAACGCGGCGGCGATACGCTTCAACAGGCGCACGATCATGTTGTGCGCCTCCACGAACGCCGCAAGGCCCTGCCCCTGCGGATCGGCGACATCGCCGGCCTTCGGCAGCTGCGGGCGCAGCAGGCCCGCGTTGGAGACCACTGAATCGACGCGCTCCTCGAACGTGTCGCCCTCGATCCAGCCCTCTTTCCGGGCCGCCTCGCACAGGTTCGCGAAATCGGTGATCAGGAACGTGCGGCGCGCCTTCACCGGCGCCTCCAGCGCGATGTCGCCGCGTTGGCGCTCCTCGAAGCACAGGATCAGGTCGGCAGCACCCGCGATCTGCGGCGAGATGCGGCGGGAACGGAACGCGGCGATTCGATCCTCGTCGATATGGTCGCGACGCATCAGGTCGGCCGCGTCACGCGACAACACGTGATCGTGCAGACCACGCGTGCCGGCCGATGCGAACTCGAGCGAAGGGTCGGTGAGGAAATGCGGCGCGAGCAGTTCGGCCATCGCCGAACGCGAGACATTGCCGGTGCAGACGAACAGAATACGCATGGAATCCATCGTAGGAGCGTAGTCGGGACAATGCCGTGGCAATGAGTACGTACCCGCCACGGGTGAGCCTCACGATACAGTGGCGTTGTGACTGAAATCGACGAACTGAGCATCGACCCGGAGCATGGGCGCGACGATGAGGCGCGCGACGCCGAACACCATAATCCCCGCTATCTGAAGCACCGCGAGAAGCGCATCCTGCGTGACACACTGCTCGTCGTCGTGGCGGTGGTGCTGTCCGCGATCATTCTCGTCGGCGCGTATTTCGCCGTCTCCGCGGCCATCGTCGCCAAGGAAGTGAAGTCGGCCGCCGCCAGCGTGTCCGACGTGCGCGGCCTGAACATCGCCGAGGACGGCGCTGCGTCGAAGCTCGACGGCGCCGTCGACGGACTGCAACGGCACGTGGACGCCGCCTACGCGCACACGTCGAACCCGATCTGGGCGATGATGGCACACCTGCCGCGGTACGGCGGCGACGTCCAGGCCATCCGCTCCACCGTGGACGCGCTGCACACCGTCGCCGACGACGCGCTGCCGCTCCTCGCCGATGCGGCGGACGACATGAACCCGGACACGATCAGCGTGGCCGACGGCAAGATCAGCGTGCCCGGACTCGGCACGGCCGCGCCGAAGCTCGCCAAGGCGAACGGCTACATGCTCAAAGCGAACAGCGAGCTCCAGTCCATCGACGGCGTGACGCTAGGCGCGCTGCAGCGCCAGCTGGACCCGGCGCGCGAGTCGTTCCTCTCGTTCGCGAAGATCAGTGATTCCCTGGCTCGCGGCGCGCAGGTCCTGTCCGGCATGCTGGGCTCCGGCTCCGGTTCCGGCGATGGCGGCTCGCACAACTATCTGATTCTCGCCCAGAACAACGCGGAGATCCGCGCCACCGGCGGCATCGCAGGCTCGTTGGGCCTCGTGACCGTGCATGACGGCACCATCACGATGCATGACTTCGTGCCCGCCTCCGAATTCGATTCGCGTGACGACCCGATCGCGAGCCTCACCGACGACGAGAAGAAGATCTACGGCGACCGTCTCGGCGAATTCATGCAGGACGTGAACTTCACCCCCGACTTCGCGCGCGTGGGCGAACTCTCGGCCGCCATGTGGACGGACAAGTACGGCGACCAGGTGGACGGCGTCATCGCCGTAGACCCGGTGCTCCTGCAGAAGCTGCTCTCCGTCACCGGCTCGGTGGAGGTCTCGCATGGCGACTACAAGGCCACGCTTGACGGGACGCACACCGTGTCCACCCTTCTGAATGACGTCTACCGTGACCTGCCCGACAACGCCGACCAGGACGTGTTCTTCTCCGACGCCGCCAAGGCCGCGTTCGACAAGGTGATGCACTCGTCCGGTACGAACGCCCTCGCCCTCGCCAAGCAGGCCGTCACGGCGGCGAGCGACGGGCATCTGTACGTGTGGAGCGCGGACAAGGACGAACAGAAGCTGCTCGCCGGGACCACGGTGGGCGGCACGCTCGTCACCAAGGACTCCGGTTCGTACCTCGGCATCGAGGGCGCGGCGCCGAAACAGGTGATCGGCGTGTACTACAACGACGCGATGGCCTCGAAGATGGACTGGTATCTCCGCCGCGACGTGAAGGACAAGCTCGTGAAGACCTACGAGGACGGCAGCGAGGAGCATGAGATCACAATCACGATGACCAACACGCTCGACGCCTCGCAGGTGGATTCGCTGCCCTCCTACGTGATCGGCTCGCTGGAGAATGGCGCCGAGAAGGGGCACATCCAGTTCATCACCTACCTGTACGCGCCGGCCGGCGGCGGCATCCCGTCCTATGCGGCCGGTTCCGACAAGGCCAAGGGCGACGTCTACGCGCTGCACGACGGGCTCACCGTGATCGGCAAGCAGGTGAGCCTCGCGCCGGGGGAGAGCACCACGATCACGGCGACCGTGGTCACCGCGCCGGGGTCGGTTCCGGGCCAGACCGTGGTGCGGCAGACGCCGCTGGTGAAGTAGCGGCGTCTGCCGGCGCGGGGCCGCTTACTGGAGCGCCTGCAGGGCGAGGAGCGTGCCCGCGCCGCCGAGGCAGACGATGATGAGCAGGATCATGTCCAGACGGAACAGGAACCGTTCGCGACGGTGACGGCGCTTGATCCGCTGGATATGCTCCTTGCTCATGCGCTTGCCGTGGTGGTGCTCCTTCGGGGCTTCGACGGCCGTCAGCGGCACGCTTTCGTCGATGGCCTCGAGGTCGATGATGCTGGATGTCTGGGGTGTCGTGGTGCCTGTAGGGCTTGTCGCATTCGCGGAGGATTTCGTTTCGTCGGACATCGATGCTCCTTGCCGAATTATCGGTGGTTCCGGTCTCCGTTTCGGCATCGGCTGAAACCGGTATCAAAAATCTCATTATTCGGAAACCCTGTGCAGACGTTGTGCTGACGCGCCTGCGGGGCTCGCTTCCATCATGTTACCCGGTTGTTAACCTGAACCCATACCGTTTTGTCAACCCGCGTGCTAGGGTGGCAACCAGTGGGAGAAGGAACGAGACGATCTCCCATCCGATAACAGAAGACTTGAAGATGTAATGCGCAAAGGGGATTTGCGCACTGGAAGGAAAACAGAGATGAAGAAGATTACCGCCATCGTCGCGGCGTTCGCCGCAATGCTGCTCTCCGTGTTCGCCCTCGCACCGACCGCCATGGCCGCCGACTACTCCGCGACCATCACCCCGGGCACCTCCGAAGGCGTCGCCACCATCACCGTGGCCATCGACGAGGCCACCGCCGAGGAGTACCCGTACGTCGCCATCGCCTACGACGATACGCAGATTTCCTCCGTGACCGCCGCCGCCTACGTGCACACGCCGTGGGAGCAGGTCACGTCCACGTTCTCCAAGGACGGCTCCAACTTCGTCAAGACCTACAAGGTCGCCACGCTGAACTGCAAGGACGCCAAGATTTCCGTGCTCGGCTTCAAGGATGCCCAGGACGGCGATGATGTGACGCTCCAGACCAAGACCGTGTCCTTCGCGAACACCTGCACCACCGGCTCCAACGAGAACGTCGCCGTCTCCGGTACCGCCGGCTCCTCCCGTCGCACCACCGCCCAGACCGGCACCGTCGTCATGCCGTACGTCATCGCCCTCGGCCTGATGGTCGCCGCCGGCGTCGCCCTGTTCGCCGTGCGCAAGGGCAACGCCCGCTGAATCGGGTAGATGGACGGGCTGCGGCCCGCCGCAATCATTGAGAATCCTCCGCTCCTCACGGGGCGGGGGATTTTTCGTATAATGAGGGCGTTGCACTACGGGTGTCAGGCGTCGAAAGGAACAAATCATATGCGCATCAAACAAGGATTCGTCATGCGTGACGTGGCCGGACAGACCGTCATCATCGCGACGGGGGAGGCCTCGAAGACGTTCCAGGGCATGATTCGCGTGAACGGGACCGGCAAGACCGTCTGGCAGGGGCTCGCGGACGGACTCGACGTCGCCGGCATCGTCGACAAGGTGACGGGCGAATACGCAATTGACCGCGAGACCGCCACCGCCGACGTGAATGCGTTCGTCGACCAGATGCGCGCCAACGGCTTCCTCGACGAGTGATGCGGATGACGGATATGGCGGGCGTGGCCGTCGATACGGACATCGAGGGTGTACTGCGGCGCGAGGGCGTGTTCGTGAGTACCACGGTGGGCGTGAGCATGCTGCCGATGCTGCGCAACCGGCGCGACACCATCGTCGTGCGGCCCTTGGCGGCCGGTGAGCGGCTGCGCGTCGGCGACGTGCCGCTCTACCGGGCGGGCGGACGGTACGTGCTGCACCGCGTGGTCGGCGTGCACGACGGCTGGTACGCGATTCGCGGCGACAACTGCATCACCACCGAACACGTGCGCGACGAGCAGGTGCTCGGGCGGCTGGAGGAGTTCTACAGGGGCGCATGGCACGTGGTGTGCGATGGAGCTCGCGAGTCGCGCTGGTATGGCGTGTATTGGCGCACGTGGCTGGCCCTGTGGCCGCTACGGCACTGCTGGAAGGCGCTGCGCTGGCGCGCAGGACGCGTGGCGCGTGCGCTCGGGTGGAAGAAGGCGTAACGTAATAGGCCCCCTCGTCAGAGGGGGCCAAGGCGCTTGCGCGATCAGTAGCTGTGGTGGGACTGCCAGTAGGTGTAGGCGCCGGTGATGCCGCCGTAGCGGCCGTTGCAGTAGCTCACGAACCACTTGAACTGGGTCTGGTAGTTGTCGGCCCAGTCGGAGCCGGCGGAGGCCATCTTCGAGCCGGGCAGGGCCTGCGGCAGGCCGTACGCGCCGGAGGAGGCGTTCGTGGCGTGCGGGTTCCAGCCGGACTCGTGGTTGATGATGTACACGGCGGCCGTGAAGTCGGCCTCGGTGTAGCCGTTCGACAGCAGCCAGTCATGCGCCCAAGTCTGCATCTCCGAAGCGGGCACGGTGGTGCCGAGCGAGTTGGAGGAGGAATCGCCGGAGCTCGACGAGGAGCCGGTGCTGGTGGAGCCGGTGCCGACGAGCACGATCTTGTCGGTCGGGGCCTCCTTCACATAGGAGGCGAACACGTTCGAGGAGACGATCTTGCCGCCCGCGCGGGTGACGAGGCTTGTGGTCTCCATCGTGCCGACCTTGCCTTCCTGCTGGACCTTCTCCTGGCCCTTCGGCAGCGCGTCGGTCTCCTTCTTCACCGTGTTGAACGCAATGTCGCTGTCGCTGGTCTCCAGCGTGGCGCCCGCGCGTTCGATGGTGATGACGGTGGATTCGGTGACCTTCGTGTTCAGCGAGGGGGAGACCGTGTCATCCGGGTCGAGCACGATGTCGCCAGCTTCGAGCACGGACTTCACGTCGGTGAAATCGTCGCCGAGGACGGTGCGCGACTTGCCGTTGATCTTGACGGTCACATAGGACGTGTTGCCGTTGAGGTCGCCACGTGCGCCTCCACGGGACACGCCGAGCGCGTTGTTGTCCGTGGCGGAGAATTCGGTGACGGCGGCGGGCTTGTTCGCCTGCTGGTAGAAGTTCCTGGACACGACGCCGGCACCCGCAAGCATGCCCACCGCCGCGACGATGGCCGCGATACGCGTCCACTGGCGCTTGCTCAGGGACTTCAGGGTGGGCGTCTTCTTGCGATGATTCGCCATATTGCTCCTTAAATATTCGAGGCGCCACGCGGTGGTCGGCACAGCGTGCGCGGCGCTCACTAATCCACCAGTCTAGCGTCCAATCCGAACATTGGACAGTGGTCGGGTGAACGGCCGGTGGCGTCGTGGCGTTTTATTGGACAACATGACCAATTGTGATGGTGGTGGGAATTAGACAGATTGTCTAGCATGAAGTCAGCGTCATCGCAAGGAGGTCATCATGACGAACGACAACCGGAATCCGGATCCGAACGCGAATGTGAACGCGGGCGACGGCCCCTACGGCGCGCCGCGCGCGGGACAGGGCGGCGACCCGTACGCCAATCCGTATGCGGACCAGTCGAACAATCCCTACGCGGGGCAGGGTGGGCCCGCCGGCGGCACAGGCTCGGCTGGCGGCTGGAACGGGCGGCCGGTCGATCCGTTCAAACTCATCGAAACCATGCTGCCGCAGCACGCGAAGAACTGGGTGCGCGGATTCTACGGCGTGATCGGCGTGGCCGCCATCGTGCTCGGCGCGGCCCTGCTGCTCTGGCCCGGCATCACGCTGAAAGTCGCGGCCGTCCTGCTCGGCGTCTACCTCGTGGTCTCCGGACTCGTGCGCGTCGTCGTCGCCATCGTCGAACTCGGACTGCCGAGCGGATGGCGCGTGCTCGACATCCTCGTCGGCGTGCTGCTCACCATCGGCGGCCTGCTCATGCTCAAGAACGCGGCCGTCTCCGGGCAGGCGCTCGCCCTGCTCGCCACGATGACCGTCGGCATCGGCTGGATGCTCGAAGGCTTCATGGCGCTCGTCGAATCGTGGAGGCTCCCCAGCTCCGGATGGGCCGTGCTCTACGCGATCGTCTCCATCATCGCCGGCTTCGTCGTGCTCATGTCCCCGGTGAGCTCCACCGTCTGGCTCGTCGTCTTCGCCGGCTGCGCCTTGGTGGTCATGGGCGTCTCCGCCCTGGTGCGTGCCTTCACCTTCGGCCGCCTCCCGAAGCGGTGAGGTGATAGTTCGATGACTCCCGTAGTCTTGGCCATGCTTTGTACGGCCAAGACTACGCGATCGCGAGTTGCTTGTGGGCGATTGTTTCCAGATGGTCCGTCAACGCCCGGACGTCATCGGCGGAGCACCCCCATTGATGGACCAAGGCAAATGGTTCGCAGTCGAACAACACTGTGGCGAGGTCCGTTTTCCTTTCGGCGATGATTCTGCGGTTGCATGGATTGAACAGCAGTGTATAGCCGCGATAGTCGCCGATATTTCGCAATTCAGTCATGGAATCGGACATATCCGAACATCTCCTGCCAAGCCACGATGATTTCCGGAGCGACCGATTCAAGGAACTCGATGATTCCCTGCTGCTCCTTCGTCGTCATATCAGGACTTTGCTTGGCGATTCGTACCGTGCCGTCCTGCAGAATCCAGAATTTCGCGGATGATGGCGACTGCTTGCCTCTGGCGACGTGGACGTGAATCGGCTCGTTGCTTTCATTCGCCCAGAAGTAGACAAGGAATCCTCGGATTCTATACAGCCCAGGCATGTTGGATACCGCCTTCGCGTGCATAGCGCATGATTGATTTCATGCCGCGGACGGTGCTGACGAGAAATCCGTTGGTCTCCCGCTGACTGAATCCCGTATTGGCTGGAATCGTGCCGTCCGGAATCTTGATTTCGGCGTGCTTGTCCCCGTTGTCGAAGAATACGAGCACGCTGCCGTCGGGCTGGACATCGGAATGTGTGACGCGCGTGCCATCGCCCGTCTCATAATAATCGTATATCCGCATGATGAGCTCCCGTCTTTCTTCATTGTAAATCGTGTGCTGGGTAATGGGGAGGCGCGTGAACCCCCTCAGTCGCGCTTTGCGCGACAGCTCCCCCTGAAGGGGGAGCAGAGGGAGAGGGGTGTGAACAGCTCCCCTGAAGGGGGCGCAAGGGGAAGGGTTGTGGATTGACGAGGCGGCGCACTATCGTGAGAGCCATTGACGACAGGGCGTTCCGCCCATCGGACATAGGTAGAAAGATTCTGGAAGTCTCATGATCGAACTGAAGACCCCTCGCGAAATCGAGGAGATGAAGCCCGCCGGCCGCTTCGTCGGCTCCATCCTGCGCGAACTCAAGGAATACACGAAGGTCGGCACCAACCTGCTCGACATCGACGAATTCGTGCACAAGAAGATCGTCGACCGCAAGGGCGCCGAATCCTGCTACGTGGACTACGCGCCCGACTTCGGCACCGGCCCGTTCGCCCACTACATCTGCACCTCCGTCAACGACGCGGTGCTCCACGGCGTGCCCTACGACTACAACCTCAAGGACGGCGACCTCGTCTCCCTCGACCTCGCGATCAGCGTCGACGGCTGGGTGGGCGACTCGGCCATCAGCTTCGTGGTCGGCAAGGACAAGGACCCGGAGGACCTGCGCCTCATCAAGTGCACCGAGGAGGCGCTCGCCGCCGGCATCGAAGCGGCCCAGCCGGGCAACCGACTCGGCGACGTGTCCAGCACGATCGGCGACATCGCGCGCGAATACGGCTACCCGATCAACCTCGAGTTCGGCGGCCACGGCGTCGGGCACATCATGCACGGCGATCCGCACGTGCCGAACGACGGCAAGGCGCGCCACGGCTACAAGCTGCGTCCGGGCCTCGTCATCGCCATCGAGCCGTGGTTCCTCAAGAGCACCGACGAGATCTACCAGGACCCGAAGGACGGCTGGACCCTGCGCTCCGAGGACGGCTCCCGCGGCGCCCACAGCGAGCACACCATCGCCATCACCGAGAACGGCCCGGTGATCCTCACCACGAGGGAGTAGGGCGATACGGGTCTTCCGCGGTACGCGCCCCCTTTAGGGGGAGCTGGTCCGCGGAGCGGGCCTGAGGGGGTGCTGCGTCTGGTTGTGGACGGGGTACCCCCCTCAGTCGGCTTTTGGCCGACAGCTCCCCCTGAGGGGGGGCAAAGAAAGTGGTATGCGCCGGCAGGTGCATTCCTTTTGTGTTCCGGGTATTGGGCAATGGGGCCTTGTGGAAACATGGGGCGGCTATGGTGGCCGGCAACATCGAACAGGAAGGGTCACCCATGGCAACAGCACAGCTGAACGTCGACGATAGCAAGTACACGCTGCCGGTCGTCGAGGCCACCGCCGGGCCGGACGGCATCGTCGTGTCCAAACTGCGCAACGACGGCTGGGTGACGCTCGACCCCGGCTTCCTCACCACCGCGCAATGCGAATCGAAGATCACGTACATCGACGGGCAGCACTCGATTCTGCGCTACCGCGGCTACCCGATCGAGCAACTGTGCGAGAACTCCGACTTCCTCGAGGTCGCGTGGCTGCTGCGCCACGGCGAGCTGCCCAACAAGGAGCAGTACGAGAAGTTCGTCTCCGCGATCAACCATCGCACGATGGTGGGGGAGGACTTCCGCACGTTCATGGGCTCGTTCCCGCGCACCGCGCATCCGATGAGCGTGCTCGCCTCCGCGATCAACGCGCTCGCCACGTTCTACCCGGACACGACCGACATCACCGACTCCGACCAGCTCGACGAGTCGGCGATCATCATCATGGCGAAGGTGCGCACCATCGTGTCGTACATCTTCCGCCGCCGCCGTGACGAGCCGATGCTGTACCCGGACTACGCGCGCGGCTACGTGGACGACTTCCTGCGCATGTGCTTCGCCGTGCCGTACGAGCCGTTCGAATCCGACCCGCTGTACGTGCACGCGCTCGGCCGCCTGCTCATCATCCACGCCGACCACGAGCAGAACTGCTCCACGTCGGTCGTGCGCATCGCCGGCAGCGCGCACGCCAACCTGTATTCGGCGGTCGCGGCCGGCGTCAACGCGCTGTCCGGACCGTTGCACGGCGGCGCGAACGAGGCCGTCCTGCGTCAGTTGAAGGCGATCCGCGATTCCGGTAAGTCGGTGCGCGAGTTCGTCGAGGACGCCAAGCGCGACGGCCACCGCATCTCCGGACTCGGCCACCGCGTCTACAAGTCGTACGATCCGCGTGCGGCCATCGCCAAGACGTATCTCGAGAAGATCATGGACCGCGAGGACACGTCGAAGCTGCCGGCCGACGAACGCGCCCTGTTCGACGTGGCCACCGAGCTCGAGGACATCGCGCTGCACGACGACTACTTCGTCTCGCGCCACCTCTACCCGAACGTCGACTTCTACACGGGACTGATCTACCGGGCGATCGGATTCGACCCGGCCATGTTCACCACGCTGTTCGCGCTGGGCCGCATCCCCGGATGGATCGCCCAGTACCGCGAGATGCTCGCCGACCCGGCCACCAAGATCGGCCGCCCGCGCCAGGTGTACACCGGCGCCGTCAAGCGTGATTACATTCCGCTGGAAGAGCGGTAGGCGACGCGGTTTGCCTCCCTCTGACGGGACATCGTCGTGAAGCAAACGCCGGAGGCGTTTGTAGGCGATGTACGAGCCGGCAGGCGAGCCGATGTGAGGTCGGCGGTATTGCCTCCCTCTGCGAGGGAGGTGTCATCGCGAAGCGATGACGGAGGGAGAGAAGAGGAGCGGCCGCAGGCCGCGGGAACATTGCATCGGCCGAAGGCCGATTCCTTTCCTCGCGGCCTGCGGCCGCTGTCTCTCCCCCAGTCCGCTGACGCGGACAGCCCGACCGCAATCAAGGACAGCCTTCGGCTGACCTCACATAAGCTCGCTGTCGCTCGCCTTCGCCTACGGAGAGCCCACCGGGCTCTCCGCTTCACGGCTCAGCCCGTCAGAGGGGGCCGAGCAAGGCGTCAGTTCTTGTGGAGTTTGGCGTTGAGTTCGATGCCGGTCTTGCGGTAGCGGGCTTCGATGCGGCCGTTCACCGAGTTGCGGATGAACAGGATGTTGTCCTTGCCGGACAGGTCCGCGCCCTTGACGACCTCAAGCGGTTCGCCGGCGGCGGCCTTCGCCTTGTCCCAGATGGTGACTTTGGTGCCGGCGGTCACGTACAGGCCCGCCTCGACGACGCAGTTGTCACCCAGGGAGATGCCGATGCCCGCGTTCGCGCCGAGCAGCGAGTGTTCGCCGATCGAATTGCGCAGCTTGCCGCCGCCGGACAGGGTGCCCATGATCGAGGCACCGCCGCCGATGTCGGAGCCGTTTCCGACGACCACGCCCTGCGAGACGCGTCCCTCGACCATCGAGACGCCGAGCGTGCCGGCGTTGAAGTTCACGAAGCCGGCGTGCATGACGGTGGTGCCCTCGGACAGGTGGGCGCCCAGGCGCACGCGGTCGGCGTCGCCGATGCGCACGCCGGACGGCACGACGTAGTCGATCATGCGCGGGAACTTGTCGACGCCCAGCACGTTGACCGAGGCGGCCGGGGCGGCGGCCGGCAGACCGGCGTTCGCGGCGAACGACTGGGCGGCCGCGGTGGCGGCGGCCTCGACGTCGGCCTTGCGGGCGTTGAAGTCCTCGACGGCGAACGGGCCGTAGTTGGTCCACACGACGTTGTTGAGCGCGCCGAAGATGCCGTCCAGGTTGAGCGTGTTCGGCTTGGCGAGGCGCATGCTCAGCAGGTGCAGCTTCAGGTAGGCGTCCTCGGCGTTGGCGATCGGGGCGTCCAGGTCGCTCACGGTGAACACCGGCACGCGGCGCACGCCGCGCGCGTCGGCCTCGTCGTGGGCGAGCACGCCGAAATCATGGTTCGGACGGTCCGCCTCGGCGGGGGCGGCGCCGAGCGCGAGGCTCGGATACCACACGTCCAGGGTGTTGCCGGCGGCGTCGATGCTCGCCAGGCCCCAGCCGTACGCGGTGCGTTCATCAGTCATCTGCAATGCTCCTTACATACATCGGGATACAGGTTGCTTCCATGTCCACCTTAGCCTGCGCGCTCGTCGGGCGCGTGCCGTGCCCACGTGATGTTCCACGGGGTGTTTCACGCGCGCGCCGCATCCCGTTACGCCCGCGGCCGAGAGCGCCGGGCCGTTGACCAAGCGATGGGGTACAATCGCGCACCGTGAATGACTATCGGCAGGATGAACGCGGCGATCGCGAGCGTCGCCGCCGCACCATGGTGCGCGCGGTGTGCATCGTCATAGCCGCCGCCATGCTGATCTCCTTGGTGGTTCCCGCCATCTACGCCGGTCTTTGACGTCCCGTCACGCGTGTTCCCCGCGTGACGTCCAGCCTCGCACACCCTCGGCAGGTTCGCGGCCGCGGGGCATGCGGCGAAAGGCGCGTCGCGCATCCGACGGACGGGGGAGGGGAGCACGAGGCCCGAGGACGGGCGGCACCCCAAGGTTTTTCAAAGGTACGAAACATAAGGTAGACAACGATGGCTGAATTTGACTATTCCCAGGCGATCGCCGACGTGCGCGCCAAGTACGACTCCATCGCCAAGGCGCTGGACGTGGACCGCATGAAGGCGGACATCGCTGAGCTCGAGCAGCAGGCGGCCGCCCCCGGTCTGTGGGACGATCCCGAGAACGCGCAGAAGGTGACGAGCAAGCTCTCCGCCGCCGAATCGCAGCTGAAGCGCCTCACCTCCGCGGCCTCGCGCATCGACGACGTCGAGACGCTCGTCGAGCTCGGCCGCGAGGAGGAGGACCAGGAGTCGCTCGACGAGGCGAAGACCGAGCTCGGCTCGATCGCCGACGACCTCGCCGCGATGGAGATCCAGACCCTGCTCGACGGCGAATACGACGAGCGTTCCGCCGTGGTGACGATCCGCTCCGGCGCGGGCGGCGTGGACGCGGCCGACTTCGCGCAGATGCTGCTGCGCATGTACCTGCGCTACTGCGAGCGCATGGGCTTCAAGGCGAAGGTGATGGACACCTCGTACGCCGAGGAGGCGGGCATCAAGTCCGCGACCTTCCAGGTGGACGCGCCGTACGCGTACGGCCGTCTGAGCGTCGAGGGCGGCACGCACCGCCTCGTGCGCATCTCTCCGTTCGACAACCAGGGCCGCCGTCAGACCAGCTTCGCCGCCGTCGAGGTGGTGCCGCTCGTCGAGGCGACCGACCACATCGACATCCCGGACACCGACATTCGCGTCGACACGTACTGCTCCTCCGGCCCCGGCGGCCAGGGCGTGAACACGACCTACTCGGCCGTGCGCATCACCCACCTTCCCACCGGTCTCGTCGTGACGATGCAGGACGAGCGCTCGCAGATCCAGAACCGCGCCGCCGCCATGGCCGTGCTCCAGTCCCGACTGCTCGTGCTGCGCCACGAGGAGGAGGCGAAGAAGAAGAAGGAGCTCGCCGGCGACATCAAGGCCAGCTGGGGCGACCAGATGCGCTCCTACGTGCTGCACCCGTACCAGATGGTCAAGGACCTGCGCACCGGCTACGAGACCAGCCAGACCCAGGCCGTCTTCGACGGCGACCTCGACGGCTTCATCCAGGCGGGCATCCGCTGGCGCCACGAGCAGCGCCGCGCCGCCAAGGAGGAGGCCGAGGCCTAACCCGGCCCCGGCCCCGCAGGGCCGCACCGGCCATACAGGCCGTACAAGGCTTACCAGGCTTCACAAGGAAAGCGAATCAATGGCACTCATCTCATTGGAGCATGTCAGCAAGATCTACCCGAAGGGCACCCGTCCCGCGCTCGACGACATCAACCTCGACATCGACCGCGGCGACTTCGTGTTCCTCGTGGGCGCGTCCGGCTCCGGCAAGACCACGCTGCTGAGCCTGCTGCTGCGCGAGGAGGAGGCCACGGACGGCGAGATCCGCGTGGCCGGAAACGACCTGCGCCGCATCTCCGACCGTCAGGTTCCGCAGTACCGTCGTTCGATCGGCTTCGTGTTCCAGGACTACAAGCTGCTCAACAACAAGACCGTGTGGCAGAACGTGGCGTTCGCGCTCGAGGTGATCGGCACGCGTCGGTCCGCCATCAAGTCGATGGTGCCGAAGGTGCTGGAGACGGTCGGCCTCACCGGCAAGGAGGACAGCTACCCGCACGAGCTGTCCGGCGGCGAGCAGCAGCGTGTGGCCATCGCCCGCGCCTACGTGAACCATCCGCAGATCCTGCTCGCCGACGAGCCGACCGGCAACCTCGATCCGACCACGTCGCTCGGCATCATGGAGGTGCTCGATGCGATCAACCGCACCGGCACCACCGTCGTCATGGCGACGCACAACGAGGAGATCGTCAATTCGATGCGCAAACGCGTCGTCGAACTGCATACCGGCCGCATCGTGCGCGACGAGGAACACGGATCATACGATTCGTCCACCTACTTCCCGGACGCGGAAGTCACGTCGAAGGCGCATCGCGCCATCGGCGCGGACGAACGGTTCCGTGCGGACAGCGCGGACGCGACCGAACGCATGGACGCGCACGCCGCCATCGAGGCGGGCGCGCTCGCGGCCGGCGCGATGGACGGCGACGAGGGCATCGCCCGTCTCGCCCAGTCCGTGCATTCCGGCCGCACCGGACGTTACGGCGAGGCGTTCGCCCCCGTCGAGACGACGCTCACGTGGGGCAAGGGACTGAATCTCGAGGAGGAGGCCGAGCGGGAACGCCGCGAGCGGGAGGCGGCGAAACCCGCCCCCGCCGCGCAGGCCGCCGCGGCCGCGCCGGCGGACGACGCGGCGACCGCGGTGGTCGCGCCCGTCGACGCGACCGACGACGTGACGGACGATCCGGACGCGAAGTTCAAACCCAAGGCGGCCGCGGCGCAGGCCGGCGGCAGCCTGCTGACGCCGCCCGCGCCGCCCGCCGCGAAGGCCGGGCACGGGCGGACAGAACAGGCGGAGGCGACGGACCGGACCGGACAGACCGGACAGACCGGACAGACCGAACCGCCGGCGCCGCCCGCCGGATCCGCGCCGCTGACGCCGCCCGCGCCGCCGGTCCCGCCGACGGCGCAGGCCGCGGCGGACGCAACGGCGGAGAACGGCGACGACGCGACCGGTGACGTGACCGACGACGCCGGAACCGCGGCCGACGGCCGAAACGATGACGACGAGAAGACGAACGAGGAGGAGACCCGATGAGGGCGCGATTCATCCTTTCCGAGACCTGGACGAGCCTCAAGCGCAACGTGCCGATGATCGTCTCGGTCATGCTCGTCACCTTCATCTCCTTCGTGTTCATCGGCGCGTCCGCGCTCATGCAGGCGCAGGTGACGCGCGCGAAGGGCGAATGGTACGACAAGGTCGAGGTGATCGTGTGGCTCTGCCCGGACGGGACCAGCCAGGCGGCCAGCTGCGCGACCGGCAAGGCCCCCACGCAGCAGGAGATCGTCGAACTGGAGGACTTCATCCACCAGGAGCTGCGCGACAACGTCTCGAAGATCTCCTACGTGAGCCGTGAGGACTTCTTCAAGAACACGTTCCTCAAGCAGTACCCGAACGGCGAATACCAGGGCCGCACGCTCACCGCCGCCGACATGCAGGACTCGCTGCAGCTGAAGCTCAAGGATCCGACCAAGTACAAGATGGTCGCCGAAGTGCTCAACGGCAAGACCGGCGTGGAGGAGGTCGTCGACCAGAAGCAGATCTTCGACCCCGTCTTCGCCGTGCTCAACCGCGCGACCGTCGTCACCGTGGTGCTTGCCGTCGTGATGGTCGTCGTCGCGATCCTCCTGACCGGCACGACGATCCGCATGTCCGCCGCGTCGCGCAAGAACGAGACGGAGATCATGCGACTGGTCGGCGCGTCCAACTGGACGATCCGGCTGCCGTTCATCCTCGAAGGCGTGGTTGCCTCGCTCGTCGGCTCGCTGCTCGCCGCCGGCGCGCTCGCCGCGATCGTGCAGGTGTTCATCACCGACGGCGTCGCCAAGTCCGTCAGCTGGATGCCGTTCGTCACGCAGGGCACCGTGTGGCTCGTCGCGCCCGCGCTCGTCGCCGGCGCCGTGCTGCTGTCCGTCGTGGCCTCGGCGATCTCGCTGAGCCGCTATCTCAAGGCGTAGCCGGGCATAGCTCAAGGCGTAGGCGGGTTGCCGTCTCAGCAACCTCCGTTACAATGTGCGGAAGCAATCCGGAAGGAAGGACCGAAGTGTCGAAGCGTTCCAAGACGTTGCAAGCAGGACTCGGACTCATCGTGTCGGCCGCGATGACCGCGGTGTGCGGCATCGCCATGACCGCGGCGTACGCGCCCGAGGCGAAGGCCGTTTCCGTCCAGGAGTACCAGCAGAAGGTCGCCAGCCACGCGGACATCAAGTCCAAGCTCGCCGGCGTGAACGCCGACCTCGCCAACCAGATCCTCGAACTGGACTCGCTCGCCAACGAGCAGATCCCGGCCGCCCAGGAGGCGGCCACGAAGGCGCAGCAGGCCGCGCAGCAGGCGCAGGACCTCGCCGACGCCACCACCGAGCGCCTCAACGCGGCCAAGAAGGACAAGGCCGACCTCGAGCAGAAGATCAAGGACACCGGCATCGAATACGACGACGCGAAAGACTCCGTCGCCGAATCGGCGCGCGACAGCTTCCACGGCTCGCAGGCCTCCACGGTGATGAGCGTCGTCACCAACGCGACCACCACCGACGATTTCGTCAACCAGATGCAGTCCGACGCTGCGGCCACGCGTTCCGCGGCCAACGCCGCCAACGACGCCGCCGTCTCGATGAACACGTCGATGAACCGCAAGGAGCGTCTGGCCGCCATCGAGGACCAGATCAGCCAGCTCAAGGACCAGGCCGACAAGCAGGCCGCCAGCGCCCAATCCGCCGCCAAGGACGCCGCCGCCAAGCAGGCGTCGCTCGAGGCGCTGCAGGAGAAGGGCACGGCCGCCCGCAAGTCGCTTGAGGAGCAGAAGAGCAGCCTGACCACGCAGGAATCCAAGGAGGCGGCCGAGATCGTCTCCATGCAGGCCGACCTGGCGGCGCAGGCCGCGGCCAACGCCGCAGCCAGCAACAACAACAGCAACGCCGGCTATACGCCGGGCACCGGCTCGCAGCAGCAGACCGGCGGCTCGACCGGTGGCACCACGACCGGCGGCACCACCAACAACGGCGGCGGCTCGAGCAACAGCGGCTCCAACTCAGGCGGCAGCACCGCCAACGGCATGGACTACGCCGTGCCCGGCAACTGCCCTGAAGGCTCCAGCTACTGCTACGGCCACAACACCGGCAACACAGTGGGCGGCTCCGCCTACCCGGCCCGCCAGTGCACGCTGTGGGCGTACATCCGCCGTTCGCAGCTGAGCCTGCCGGTCGGCTCGTACATGGGCAACGGCGGCCAGTGGGCGGCCACCGGCGCGAGCCTCGGCTACTACGTGAACAACACGCCGCACGTCGGCGCCGCGATGGTGTTCCTGCCCGGCCAGAGCGTCGGCGGCCACTGGACGGCCGACTGGCAGTACGGCCACGTCGCCGTCGTCGAACGCGTCAACTCCGACGGCTCCGTGCTCATCTCCGAAGGCGGCACCGGCTTTGCCACCTTCCCCGCATGGGAGACCATCTCCAATGCGGGCGCCTACCAGTACGTGCACTACTGATTGGTGGGGCCGTATCGCATCCGCGCGCATGCGGGGAGCGAACGGGCTACGCGCTGCGCGATAGGGGAGCGCCGCCAGGCTTCGGCCGGCGGCGCTTCGTGCTATCGTGTTGTGGTTCGCGGGGCAACGACGACAAGGAAGGGAGGTCCCCGATGGCCAAGGAGGAAGGGACGAAGCTCATCGTCCAGAACAAGAAGGCGCGTCACGACTACGTCATCGAGGACAAATACGAGGCCGGCGTCGTGCTCACCGGCACCGAGGTGAAGTCGCTGCGCGAGGGACGCGCCTCGCTCGCCGAGGCGTTCGTCAGTATCGACCGGCGCAACGAGATCTGGCTGGAAGGCGCGAACATCCCCGAATACCTGAACGGCACGTGGAACAACCACGCGCCCAAGCGCAAGCGCAAACTGCTGCTGCACGAACGCGAGATCCTGAAACTCGCCCGCCAGATCGAGGCGAAGGGCTACACGATCGTGCCGATCAGCCTGTACTTCAAGGACGGACGCGTCAAGGCGGAGATCGCGCTGGCGCGAGGCAAGCGCGAATTCGACAAGCGCCAGGCGCTGCGCGAGGCGCAGGACAAGCGCGAGGCCCTGCGCGCCATGCGCTACGCCAACAAGCGCTCGCACTGAGCCCGCATGTCCACGTTGTGGGACGTGGGGGTGAGATTTACGGGTTCGTAGCATGGGGGACCTACTCTCGCGAATCAGTCGGGAAACATACCCGCCCGACCGACATTCTCTGAGAGAGGAAATCCAATGTCATCCAGCATGGGAATCAAGACCTTCACGGCCGCCGCGTTGTGCGCGGCGATGCTGTTCGCCACCGCCGCCTGCGGCACCTCCGACGCGTCCGACTCGTCCGCGTCCGGCTCCGGCTCGTCCGATTCGTCGTCCAAGATCGAAAGCTTCGACGTCTCCGGCATCCAGAAGGACGAGGCGATCGCCAAGCTGCTGCCCGAATCCGTCACCAAGGACGGCGTGCTCACCGTCGGCACCGACACCTCCTACGCCCCGGCCGAGTTCCTCGCCGAGGATGGCAAGACCCCGGTCGGCTACGACGTCGACCTCACCAAGGCCCTGGGCAAGGTCTTCGGCCTCAAGACCGAGAACGTGACCAGCACGTTCGACTCGATCATCCCGTCCGTCGGCTCCAAGTACGACCTCGGCATCAGCTCGTTCACGATCACGCCGGAACGCGCCCAGGCCGTCGACTTCGTCAGCTACTACAAGGCCGGCTCCACGTGGGTCGTCAAGAAGGGCAACCCCGAGAAGTTCGACTCCTCGAACCTGTGCGGCCTCAAGATCGCCGTCCAGACCGGCACCACGCAGGAGGAGGAGGTCACCGCCGCCGACAAGAAGTGCCCGGCCGACAAGAAGATCGACATCCTCTCCAACAAGCTGCAGACCGACGTGACCACCAACGTCGTCACCGGCAAGGCCGTCGCCTTCTACGCCGACTCGCCCGTCGCCGGCTACGCGATCAGCCAGACCGGCGACCAGCTGGAATCCTACGGCGAGGACGTCGGCGTCGCCAAGCAGGGCGTCGCCATCAAGAAGGGCGACACCGCCACCGCCGAAGCCGTGCAGAAGGCCATCCAGAAGCTGATGGACGACGGCACGTATGAGAAGCTGCTCGACCACTGGGGCGTCAAGTCCGGCGCCATCGACAAGGCCGAGATCAACCCGACCGACGTCGAAGGCTGATTCCCGCCGTCGCATTCCCGCCGTTAACCGGTTCGTAGTAGCCGCCCGGTATCATCGCGACTCAGCGAGACGACATCATATTGCATATCTATACGTGATTATGTATACTTATGCATATGTGGCGGGGCGGAGAGTGGCCGCCGTGATGAACGCATCATCGCGGCGGCCGCCGTTTTTCCGTTCCGAGGACCGAAACGCCAGAAGAAGTACCAAGAGAAGAAGGACATCATGTCGTTCACCACCAGGATGAAGACCATCACGGCCGCCGCGCTCGGCGTCGCCATGCTGCTGCCGCTCGCCGCATGCGGCACCACCGACGAAGGCGACGGCTCGACCGGCGGCTCCAGCTCCGCCGCCATCGGCAGCTACGACGTCTCCGGCGTCAAGAAGGACGAGGCGATCGCCAAGCTGCTGCCCGAATCCGTCACCAAGGACGGCGTGCTCACCATCGGCACCAATCCGTCCTACGCCCCGGCCGAGTTCCTCGACGCCGACGGCAAGACGCAGATCGGCTACGACATGGACCTCGCCCGCGCGCTCGGCAACGTCTTCGGCCTCAAGACCGAGGTCGTCTCCTCCAACTTCGACACGATCATCCCCGCCATCGGCTCCAAGTACGATCTCGGCATGGCCGCGTTCACCATCACCCCCGAGCGCATGAAGTCCGTCGACTTCGTCTCCTACTTCACCTCCGGCATGGCCTACGCCGTCAAGACCGGCAACCCGAACAAGGTCGACGAGAAGGACCTGTGCGGCCTCAAGGTCGCCGTCGAGACCGGCACCGTCGAGGAGACCGCCATCAACGAGACCGCCAAGCAGTGCAAGGCCGACGGCAAGAAGGACATCGAGATCCAGTCCTCCAAGCAGCAGACCGACGCCACCACCGCCGTCGTCACCGGCAAGGCCGACGTGTTCTTCGCCGACTCCCCGGTCGTCGGCTATGCGATCGCCCAGACCGACGGCCAGCTTGAACAGCTCGGCAAGGACTTCGACTCCGTGCCGAACGCCATCGCCATCAAGAAGGGCGACACGGGCACCGTCGAAGCCGTGCAGAAGGCCATGCAGAAGCTGATGGACGACGGCACCTACGACAAGATCCTCAAGCACTGGGGCGTCGAATCCGGCGCACTGAAGACCGCCGAGGTCAACCCGGACGTCGAAGGCTGAGCGAAGCACCACTAAGGAGCCGAACATGGCAAAGAAACAAGTCGATGGCGAAGGACTGAACATCCCGAACCGCATCAAGGCGCTGCCCGTCAAGAGCCCGGGGCCCGTCGTGGCCGCCGTGATCGTCGTGCTGCTCGCCGCGATGCTCATCCAAGGACTCGTCACCAATCCGCGACTGGACTGGCCGACCGTCTGGAAGTACCTGTTCAACGAGAACGTGCTCGAAGGCATCGGCTACACGCTGATCCTCACCGTGCTCTCGATGGTCGTCGCGATCATCCTCTCGGTGATCCTCGCGATCATGCGCAAATCCATCAACCCGGTGCTGCGCGGCGTGAGCTGGTTCTTCATCTGGTTCTTCCGCGGCACCCCTGTGTACACGCAGCTCGTGTTCTGGGGCCTGTTCTCCGTGCTCATCCCGAAGATCAGCCTCGGCGTGCCCTTCACCGACATCTCGTTCTGGAGCATCGACTCCTCGGTGGTCATCACCGCGTTCAACGCCGCATGGATCGGCCTCGCCCTCAACGAGGCCGCCTACCTGTCCGAGATCGTGCGCGCCGGCCTCGAAGCCGTCGACCCCGGCCAGACCGAGGCGGCGCAGGCGCTCGGCATGAACCGCACGCTCATCATGCGCCGCATCATCCTGCCGCAGGCCATGCGCATCATCATCCCGCCCACCGGCAACGAGACCATCGGCATGCTCAAGACCACGTCCCTCGTGCTCGCCGTGCCGTTCACGCTGGAACTGCAGTTCGCGACCAACGCGATCGCCAACCGCATCTACAAGCCGATCCCGCTGCTCATCGTGGCCTGCATCTGGTACCTGCTCATCACGTCCATCCTGATGGTCATCCAGTCCCGTCTCGAAAAGCACTTCGGCAAGGGCTTCGACGCCCGCCCGGCCGGCGCGCGCGGCAAGCAGCCGCCGCTGCCCGGCAAGACCGAAGGCGAGCCGAAGGACAATGTCGACAAGCTCAATGACGCCACGTTCAGCGGGCTCACGGCGTGAGCGGGAAGGAAGAGACACGATGACACAGACCAGCATCCCCGCGAACATCCCCGCCACGCCGACCGCCGCCGTGCCGGCCGTCAAGGCCACGCAGGTGCACAAGGCGTTCGGCTCGCTGCACGTGCTCAAAGGCATCGACCTGACCGTCCAGCCCGGCACCGTGACCGTGATCCTCGGACCCTCCGGCTCCGGCAAGTCCACGTTCCTGCGTCTCATCAACCAGCTCGAGACGATCACCGGCGGCTCCATCGAAGTCGACGGCGAGCTCATCGGCTACAAGCACGTGACCAGGAACGGCCAGGACATGCTCCAGACCCTCAACGACAAGGAGATCGCCGCACAGCGCTCCAAGCTCGGCATGGTCTTCCAGCGCTTCAACCTGTTCCCGCACATGACCGCGCTGGAGAACGTGATGGAGGCGCCCGTCCACGTCAAGCACATGAACAAGGCGCAGGCCAAGCAGCTCGCCATCCAGGAGCTGGAGCGCGTCGGCCTCGGCGAACGCCTCAACTACTATCCGGCCGAACTCTCCGGCGGTCAGCAGCAGCGCGTCGCCATCGCGCGCGCCCTCGCCATGCAGCCGGAGATCATGCTGTTCGACGAGCCCACGTCCGCGCTCGACCCCGAGCTCGTCGGCGAGGTCCTCAACGTCATGCTTTCGCTCGCCAAGGCGGGCATGACGATGGTCGTCGTCACGCACGAAATCGGATTCGCGCGCGAGGTCGCCGACCAGGTCGTGTTCATGGACGGCGGCGTGGTCGTCGAGGCTGGCGGCCCCGAAATCATCGACCATCCGACCGAACCGAGGTTCAAGGACTTCCTGCAGCACGTGCTGTAGTTGTAAGCATTCCGTGCAGTTCAGGTGTCCGCGATGGGCGCCGATATCCGCTTAGTGACACGCTCCGGGCCGCTCTGGCCAAGTCTTTACGGTCATACAGCGGATATCGGCGCCCATCGCTCGTTTCGCGGCTGCCTTGCGTTATATGCGCGAAGTGGTCCGTCGCGTTGCCGTCTCTTGGTAAGGTAGAGAGCTATGTGTGGAATCGTTGGATATGCAGGACATGTCGAAACCGCGTGCGGCAAACCGCTGGAGGTCTGCCTCCAAGGTCTGAAGCGACTCGAATACCGTGGCTATGATTCGGCCGGCGTGGCCCTGACCGCGCCCGGCATGGACCACGTCGAGGTGCGCAAGAAGGCGGGCCGCCTCGCCAACCTCGTCGAAAGCATCGAGAAGAAGCCGATGCCGCTGGCGACCGTCGGCATCGGGCACACGCGCTGGGCCACGAACGGCGTGCCGAGCGACGTGAACGCCCACCCGCACACCAGCATGGACGGCAAGGTCGCCATCATCCACAACGGCATCATCGAGAACGCCTCCCAGCTGCGCCTCGACCTGCAGGCCGAAGGTTACCGCTTCGCCTCCGCCACCGACACCGAGGTCGCCGCCAAGCTGCTCGGCAAGATCGTCGACACCATCATCCGCGAGGAAGGCAAGCCGGACCTGTTCAAGGCGGTGCGGCGCATGGCGCGCATGCTCAAGGGCGCGTTCACGATCCTCGCCACCGACTGCCGCCAGCCGGACATCGTCGTCGGCGCACGCCACGACTCCCCGCTCGTCGTCGGCCTCGGCGACGGCGAGAACTTCCTCGGCTCCGACGTGGCCGCGTTCGTCGCGTACACGAAGCGCGCCATGGAGGTCGATCAGGACCAGGCCGTGTGCGTGAGCGCCGACAAGGTCATCGTCACCGACTTCATGGGCAACGTGGTCGAGAACCCGAAGACCTACACCATCGACTGGGACGCCTCCGCCGCCGAGAAGGGCGGATGGGACTCGTTCATGGACAAGGAGATCCACGAGGATCCCGCCGCCGTGCAGCGCACGCTCCTCGGCCGCTACGACAAGAACGGCGACGTCACGCTCGACGAGATCCACATCGACGAACACGACTTCAAGGCCATCGACAAGATCATCGTCATCGCATGCGGCACCGCCGCCTACGCGGGCATGGTCGCCAAGTACGCGATCGAGCATTGGGTGCGCATCCCCGTCGAGGTGGAGCTCGCGCACGAGTTCCGCTACCGCGACCCGATCCTCACCCCGCGCACGCTCGTCGTCGCCATCTCCCAGTCCGGCGAGACGATGGACACGCTCATGGCGCTGCGCCACGCGCGCGAACAGGGCTCCAAGGTGCTCGCCATCTGCAACACGCAGGGCGCGTCCATCCCGCGCGAATCCGACGCCGTGCTGTACACGCACGCCGGCCCGGAGGTCGCCGTCGCCTCCACCAAGGCGTTCGTCGCGCAGATCACCGCCGCCTACGTGCTCGGCCTGTACCTCGCGCAGGTGAAGGGCGCGATGTTCCGCGACGAGATCCAGCAGACCATCGACTCGCTCAAGGACATGCCGCGCAAGATCCAGTGGGTGCTCGACACGCAGACCGGCGCGATCGAGAAGGCCGCGAAGCAGATGCTCAACGCGCAGTCGTTCCTGTTCCTCGGCCGCCACGTCGGCTACCCGGTCGCCATGGAAGGCGCGTTGAAGCTCAAGGAGATCGCGTACACGTTCACCGAGGGCTTCGCCGCCGGCGAGCTCAAGCACGGCCCGATCGCGCTCGTCGACGAAGGCGAGCCGGTCGTGTTCATCGTGCCGCCGGAACGCGGCCGCAACGTGCTGCACGCCAAGGTGCTCTCCGGCATCGAAGAGGTGAAGGCGCGCGGCGCGTACATCATCGCCGTGGCCGAAGAGGGCGACAAGGACGTCGAGCATTATGCGGACGTCGTGTTCTGGCGTCCGAAGTGCCCGACGCTGATGAGCCCGCTCGTCGACGTGGTCCCGCTGCAGCTGTTCGCCATGGACATGGCCAAGCTCAAGGGCTACGACGTCGACAAGCCGCGCAACCTCGCCAAGTCCGTCACCGTGGAGTGATGACGAAGCGACATCGGTATGTGATCGAGGAGCCGCGGATTCCGTTCGAACTGGACGTGGTGTATGAGGATGCGGGGATCGTCGTCGTCGACAAGCCGCATTTCCTCGCCACCACGCCGCGCGGCATGTGGTACCGCGAGACCGCGCTGATGCGCCTGCGTGAGGCGTACGGCGACGACGCGATCGTGCCGGCGCACCGTCTTGACCGGATGACCGCCGGCATCGTCGTGTTCGTAAGGGACCCTGCGTTGCGCGGCGCATACCAGATGCTGTTCCAGGAGCGGCGCGCGGAGAAGACGTATGAATGTCTCGCGCCGTGCGCGCCGGTCGCGCGGCCGCAGTACGGGACGATCGAACGGTTGGAGCCGCCGCGCGTGTTCCCGCTGCGGCGGCGCTCCCGCATCGTCAAGGACCGCGGGGTGCTGCAGGCGTACGAGACGCCGGGCGCGGTGAACGCGGAGACCGTGGTGGAGCTGGGGGTACCGGAGGCGCGCTCACAGAGCACGTCGTCGGCGCGCCCTGCGTTGCGCACGTATACGCTGCATCCGCGGACCGGCAAGACGCATCAGTTGCGCGTGCATATGAATTCGATCGGATTGCCGATCGCCGGCGACGACTTCTACCCGCGCATCCGGCAACGCGCCTACGACGATTTCAGCGAGCCGCTCGCGCTCGTGGCGAAACGCCTCGCATTCACGGACCCGGTCACAGGGGAGCGGCGCGAATTCGTCTCCCGCGTGCCGCTCTAAGCGAGGGAGAGGAGGACATCATGCGTGTGCTGCTGGCATCCGACTCGTTCAAGGGTTCGGCGTCGAGCCTTGAGGTCGAGACGCTGCTCGAGGAGGGCGTGCTCCGCGTCATGCCGGACTGCGATGTCGTGAAGTACCCGATCGCCGACGGCGGCGAAGGCACGGTGGACGCCGTAATCGCCGGCCGTGGCGGCGAGATCCGCGAGGTGCGCGTCTCCGGGCCGCTCGGCGACCCGGTCACCGCCCGCTACGGGCTGTTCGACTCCGGTCGTTCCGCCATCATCGAAATGGCCGAATCGAGCGGCATCACCCTGATCGAACAGAACATGCCGAACGCGCTCGGCGCATGCACGGAAGGTGTCGGACAGCTCATGCTCGACGCGCTCGACGCCGGTGCGCGACGTCTCGTCATCGGCCTCGGCGGCTCCGCCACCAGCGACGGCGGCGCCGGCATGGCGCGTGCGCTCGGCGCGCGCCTGCTCGACGCCGACGGCGCGCCGGTGCCGTGCGGACTCGCCGGACTGCGCCGACTGAAGACCATCGACGTGACCGGCATGGACCCGCGTCTCGCGCACGTCGAGATCGTCGCGCTCACCGACGTGACGAACCCGCTTACCGGACCCGACGGCGCCGTGCGCGTCTACGGGCGGCAGAAGGGCATCGACGCGGCGCGCATGCCGGAACTCGACGGATGGATGCACGACTACGCGCGGCTGCTCGCCGACGCGACCGGGCGCGACCCGGAGCGCGTGCCCGGCGCGGGCGCGGCCGGCGGGCTCGGCGCGGCGCTCGTCGCCTTCTGCTCGGCGCGCATCGTCAGCGGCATCGACGCGGTGCTTGACATCATCGGCCTCGACGACGTGCTCGACGGCGTCGATCTCGTCATCACCGGCGAGGGGCGCATGGACTCCCAGTCCGCGAACGGCAAGGCGCCGATCGGCGTCGCGCGGCTCGCCAAACGGCACGGCAAACCCGTCGTCGCCGTGGTCGGCTCGCGTGCCGACGACCTGGGGCGCGTCTATGAGATGGGCGTCGACCTGGTCGTGCCCGCCGTGACCGCGCCCGCCACGCTCGGCGAGTGCATCGCACGCACCAGCATCTCCATCCCGATCGCCGGCGAAAGCGCGATGCGCGCCTTCCTGCTCGGCGCGGGACGGGCATAACATTTTCCATAGGAAGTTTTTCATACCGGATACGGCCGCGCATCGCGGCCAGAACGAAAGGAACACATCATGAAGGTCGGATTCGTCGGACTCGGAATCATGGGCAAGCCGATGGCGCTCAACGTCATCAAGGCGGGCTACGAGGTGACCGCCTACGACTTCAACAAGGCCCCGCTCGAGGCGATCGAGGCCGCCGGCGGCAAGGCCGCGGCCAACGGCAAGGAGGTCGCCGAAGCCTCCGACGTGGTCATCACCATGCTGCCGAACTCCCCGCACGTGCGCAGCGCGCTGTTCGACGAGAACGGCATCGCCGAAGGCCTGTCCGCCGGCAAGGCCGTGATCGACATGAGCTCGATCGCCCCGCTCGCCAGCCGCGACTTCGCCGAGCGTCTCGCCAAGCTCGACGTCGACTTCCTCGACGCGCCGGTCTCCGGCGGCGAGCCGAAGGCCATCGACGGCACCATCGCCGTGATGGTCGGCGGCGAGCAGAGCGTGTTCGACAAGTACGAGCCGCTGCTCAAGACCATGGCCTCCACCGTCACGCTCGTCGGCGGCGTCGGCGCGGGCAACATCACCAAGCTCGCCAACCAGATGATCGTCGCCGTGAACATCGCCGCCGTCTCCGAGGCGTACTCGCTCGCCAAGAAGGCCGGCGTCTCCCCGGAGAACGTGTACAAGGCGATCCGCTCCGGCCTGGCCGGCAGCGTGGTCATGGACCAGAAGTCGCAGAAGATCTTCGACGGCGACTTCACCCCGGGCTTCCGCATCGACCTGCACATCAAGGACCTGCAGAACGCGCTCGACACCTCGCACGGCGTCAACGTGTCCGCACCGTTCACCTCGCTGGCCATGGAGATCCTCCAGTCGCTCAAGGTGCACGGCCACGGTTCCGACGACCACAGCGGCATCGCCGAGTGGTACGAGATGGTGAACAACTTCAAGCTGCAGAGCGGGGAGTGAGGGGATGACGCGCTTCGCGTGACGTCTTGATGCTGTGAGGGGCCTGCGCCGGTTCGGATGGACGGTGCAGGCCCTTTGTCGTGCTCATGTGTGGGCTGTGGGGTCTACCCCTCAGTCATGCTGCGCATGACAGCTCCCCTGTCAAGGGGAGCCTGAGGGAGGAGAGGGGTGCCTTGACAGGGGAGCCTGAGGGAGGGGCTATTCGGTGAGGTCGCGGACGGAGCCGCGTTCGACGAGTTCGGTGGGGATGACGGTCTTCACGCCGGCGGGGACGCGACCGCCCTCGCACTGGCGCTTGAGCATCGAGAACGCCTCCAGGCCGATCTCGTCGAACTTCATGCGCATCGTGGTCAGGTCGAGGCGCGGCACCATGCCGTCCAGCGAATCGTCGACGCCGACGACGCTCACGTCCTCCGGGACGCGGCGGCCGCCCGCGCGCAGGCCGAGGATCGCGCCGTACGCCATCTGGTCGTTCGCCGCGTAGATGGCCGTGCACTCGGGGTCGTGGGAGAGGGCGAGTCCGGCCTGATAGCCGCTGTCCGCATCCCAGTCGCCCACATAGGTGGGCGGGATGCGCAGGCCCATCTGCTCGAGCGCGTCGCGCCACCCCTGCGCACGGCTCTGCGCCGCACGGGAGGCGGAGGGGCCGGCGATGTGGTAGACGGTCTTGTGTCCCTTGCTCAGCAGGTAGTCGACGATGGCGGTCGAGCAGCCATGCTGGTCGGCGTCGATCGTGGCGCAGGTGTCCGAGGGGTCCTCGCTGATGAGCACGACCGGCAGGTCTCGTGGCGGCGTGAACGAGTTGAAGTCGGGCAAGTTCTCCTCCATGACGATGATCACGCCGTCCACCGGCAGCTGCTTCATGCGCTCCACCGCCGCGGTGAGCGTGCGTTCCTTGTCCTTGCCCAGCATGTGGATGGTGACCGCGTAGCCGCTGGCGTCCGCAGCCATCGCGATGCCCTTGAGGATGCGGGAGTTGCCGAAGCTCGCGATGTTGAACATGACGACGCCGATATCCTGGAAACGCCCGTGCTTCAGGGCGCGGGCCGCGTAGTTCGGGCGGTAGCCGAGCTTGGTCATCGCGGCTTCGACGCGTCGGCGCGTCTCGGGCTTCACGGCGTCGCTGCCGTTGGCCACGCGGGATACGGTCTGCGGTGAGACGCCGGCTTCCTTGGCGACATCCTGCATCGACACCGTTGATGTGCGTTCCATTGCGCTTCTTCTCCATGACAGTTTTATGTTTTCGTTATCAATATAACATAGCGGCTGTGAGCTAAGGCGCGCCGGCGATTGGCGGAAGTTGGATGTGGTGATAACATGATTGCGTAAACATTTTACAGGGTGTTCGGTTCCTCCGATGGGACCGGTCACTCGGACGATCCTTCGAAGGAGAGGGTTGGCATGGCCTCTAGTGATGTGACCGCCGCCGCGACGGCGCGTCATTCTGCTGTTGCCCGGGAGAACCGGCATAAGGCGGATTGGCGTGGTTGGAAGTTCATGGGTCCGTTTGCGGTGGTGTTCGTGTTCGTGTTCATCATCCCGATTGTGTATGCGATCTACATTTCGTTCTTTAAGAAGCAGATGATCGGTGGGACGCAGTTCGTGGGGTTGCAGAACTATGCGCGTCTGTTGGGTGATCAGCAGTTCTGGAGTTCTGTGGGTCGTGTGGCGTTGTTCACGGTGGTGCAGGTGCCGATCATGTTGTTCCTGGCGGCTGCGATGGCGTTGGCGATCGACAGCATGAAGTTGCATGGGACGAAGTTCTTCCGTATCTCGACGTTCCTGCCGTATGCGGTGCCGGCGGTGGTGTCCACCCTGATTTGGGGTTTCGTGTATGGCGCGAAGTACGGTCTGGTGGGTTCGCTGAACGACGTGTTGGGCACGCATATCGACATGTTCGCGCCGAACGTGTTGTTGGCGTCGATCGGGAACATCAACACGTGGGAGTTCACGGGCTATAACATGCTGATCTTCTACAGCTCGCTGTCGACGATCCCGCATTCGCTGTATGAGGCGGCTTCCATTGATGGCGCGTCGGAGTGGCAGATCGTGAAGTCGATCAAGCTGCCGGAGCTGAGGGGTTCGTTGGCGATCACGGTGATCTTCTCGATCATCGGTTCGTTCCAGTTGTTCAACGAGCCGAGCATTTTGCAGAACATGGTGCCGGGCAATGCGATCACGACGTACTACACGCCGAACATGTACGCGTACAACCTGTCGTTCTCGGGTAACCAGTCGAATTATGCGGCCGCGTTGGCGATCGTGATGGCGGTGATCACGATGGCGATCGCGTATGCGGTGCAGTTGAACAGCATGAAGGAGCAGATGAAGTGAGTGCGACGACGGGTATCGAGACGTTGACTCCGGCCGAGCTCAAGGCGCAGGAGAAGGCCGCGAGGGCGGCGGAGAAGGCCAGGCAGAAGCGGGTCGCCAAAGACGAGGCCGCGGAGCGGCGCCGCGCGGAGAGGAGCGGGTTCGCGAACGTGAACAATCCGCGTCGCAGCACTCTGATGACGGTGTTGTGCGCGATCTTCGCGGTGTACTGCCTGTTCCCGTTCGTGTATCTGATGATCAACGCGACGAAGACGCAGGCCGACTTCACGAGTACGTTCGGCCTCGGGTTCGGCAAGTCGTTCGCCCTGTGGGACAACATCGTGACGGTGTTCACGTACCAGGATGGTATCTTCGGCCGTTGGCTGGTGAACACGCTCCTGTATGTGGTGGTGGGCGCGGGCGGCGCGACCCTGTTGGCGATCATGGGCGGCTACGCGTTGGCGAAGTTCCGGTTCCCGGGCAGGAAGGCCGTGTTCGCGGTGATCATCGGTTCGATCTCGGTGCCGGGCATCGCGTTGGCGGTCCCGCAGTTCCTCCTGTTCGCCAAGCTGGGCCTGACGAACACGCCGTGGGCCATGATCATCCCGTCGCTGATCAGCCCGTTCGGCTTGTATCTGATGTGGATCTTCTCGGAGCAGGCCGTGCCGACCGAGCTTCTTGAGGCGGCGCGCGTGGATGGTGCGAGCGAGTTCCGCACGTTCTGGCAGATCAGCCTGCCGTTGCTCGCGCCGGGTATCGTGACGACGGCGTTGTTCACGATCGTGGCGACGTGGAACAACTATTTCCTGCCGTTGATCATGTTGAAGGACGCGGACTGGTATCCGTTGACGATCGGCTTGAACCAGTGGAAGGACCAGGCTTCCACGGCGGGCGGCCAGGCGATCCAGAACCTGGTGATCACGGGTTCGCTGATCACGATCATCCCGTTGGTGGTCGCGTTCCTGTGCCTGCAGAAGTACTGGCAGTCCGGCCTGGCCGCCGGCGCCGTCAAGGAGTAAGGGGACCGGCCGCGACGGGACCGGCCTTGCGGCCGGTGCGGTGCCCTTGCCTCCCTCTGACGAGGGAGGTGCCGGCCGCGAGGCCGGCGGAGGGAGAGATGGCCGGCTCGTGACGTTGGCGGTATCTCTCCCCCACCCGGCTCCGCCGGGAGCCCCCTCGTCAGAGGGGGCCGGGAAACGGGATCGGCCTTCGGCCGATGCGGTCCGCCCGCGGCCCGGAGGCCGCTCTCCTTCTCTCCCTCAGTCCGCCTGCGGCGGACAGCTCCCTCGTCAGAGGGAGCCCACCCCCTCAGTCGGCTTCGCCGACAGCTCCCCCTCAAGGGGGGAGCAGGGAAACGGGTGTGTCTGCGCCCCCTTTCAGGGGGAGCTGTCGCGCGCAGCGCGACTGAGGGGGAGCCGAGAGCACCGCATCGCCCGCAGGGCGATTCCGAGATTCCGAGCGATTCCGAAGCTTGATACTAAGGATTTTGTTATGAGTGAACATAGGACGTTCCAGTGGCCGCAGCCGTTGGGCGGCGGCAAGCCGCGCATCTGGTATGGCGGCGACTACAACCCCGACCAGTGGCCCGAAGAGGTGTGGGACGAGGACATCACCCTGATGAAGGAGGCCGGCGTCAACCTCGTGTCCGTCGCCATCTTCAGTTGGGCGAAGCTCGAACCGCGTGAGGGCGAATACGATTTCGACTGGCTCGACCGCGTGATCGACAAACTCGGCAAGGCCGGCATCGCCGTCGACCTCGCCTCCGGCACCGCCTCGCCGCCGATGTGGATGACGCAGGCGCACCCGGAGATCCTCTGGGTCGACTACCGCGGCGACGTGTGCCAGCCCGGCGCCCGCCAGCATTGGCGCGCCACCAGCCCGGTCTTCCTCGACTACGCGCTGAAGCTGTGCCGCAAGATGGCCGAGCACTACAAGGACAACCCGTATGTGGTCGCCTGGCATGTGAGCAACGAGTACGGCTGCCACAACCGCTTCGACTACTCGGACGACGCCGCGCGCGCCTTCCGTGACTGGTGCGAGAAGCGCTACGGCACGATCGAGGCCGTCAACGAGGCGTGGGGCACCGCGTTCTGGGCGCAGCACATGAACGACTTCTCCGAGATCATCCCGCCGCGCTTCATCGGCGACGGCAACTTCATGAACCCGGGCAAGCTGCTCGACTGGAAGCGTTTCAGCTCCGACGCGCTGCTCGACTTCTACAAGGCCGAACGCGACACGCTGCTCGAGATCGCACCCAAGCCGCAGACCACGAACTTCATGGTCTCCGCCGGCGGCACCGGCCTCGACTACGACAAGTGGGGCTACGACGTCGACTTCGTGTCCAACGACCACTACTTCACGCCCGGCGAGGCGCATCTCGACGAGCTCGCCTACTCGGCGTCCCTCACCGACGGCATCGCGCGCAAGCATCCGTGGTTCCTCATGGAGCACTCCACGTCGTCCGTGAACTGGCGTCCGATCAACTACCGCAACGAGCCGGGTGAGCTCGTGCGCGACTCGCTCGCGCATCTCGCCATGGGCGCGGACGCGATCTGCTACTTCCAGTGGCGCCAGTCCAAGGCAGGCGCCGAGAAGTGGCACTCCGCGATGGTTCCCCACGCGGGCCCCGACTCGCAGGTGTTCCGCGACGTGTGCGAACTCGGCGACGACCTGAACCTGCTCGCCGACGAAGGCCTTCTCGGCACCACGCTCGTCAAGTCCAAGGTGGCCGTGGTCTTCGACTACGAGTCGCAGTGGGCCACCGAGCACACCGCGACGCCCACCCAGAACGTGCGCCACTGGACCGAGCCGCTCGACTGGTTCCGCGCCCTCGCCGACGTCGGCGTCACCGCCGACGTGGTGCCGGTGCGCGGCGACTGGGACGGCTACGACACCGTCGTGCTGCCCGCCGTCTACATCCTCTCCGAGGAGACGTCGCGCCGCGTGCGCGAGTACGTGGCGAACGGCGGCAAGGTCATCGTCACCTACTACACGGGACTGTCCGACGAACGCGACCACATCTGGCTCGGCGGCTACCCCGGCTCGATCCGCGACGTCGTCGGCGTGCGCGTCGAGGAGCACGCGCCGATGGGCGACGACTTCCCCGGCACGATGGACCATCTGGACCTCTCGAACGGCGCCGTCGCGCACGACATCGCCGACGTGATCGGCTCCGTGGCCGAGACGACCCGCGTGCTCGAGACCTTCAAGGCCGACAAGTGGACCGGCTTCGACGGCGCGCCCGCCATCACCGTCAACGATTTCGGCGACGGCAAGGCCGTGTACGTCGGCGCGAAGCTCGGGCGCGAGGGGCTGGCGACGAGCCTGCCGGAGATCCTCGACGTGCTCGGCGTCGAGATCCCGGCCGAGGACGACCGCGGCGAGGTGCTGCGCATCGAACGCGCGGACGTGACGGACGAGAACCACTTCGTGTTCCTGTTCAACCGCACGCACGACGTGGCCGTCGTGGACGTGGAGGGCAAGCCGCTCGTCGCCTCGCTCGCCCAGGTCAACGACAGCGAGCATACGGCCGCCATCCAGCCGAACGGCGTCCTCGTCGTCAAGCTGTGACGGAACGGGACCGCGCCCATCCCGGTCGCGGCCCCGTCCGGTCCGTCGTGGCCGCGACCGGTGTGGTTGCGATAACACGCCGGACCGGGTGGCGGAATATCGCGTTATATGTATAATTGATGTTATCGCAACCATCAATGACGAAGAAGGTAGGAACCACAACGGATTCCCACGGCCGGGAGTTCAGGATCGTACGAATCCCGGAGTCGTCGATGGAAGTGGTAGACAACAGGTCTTCGGCCGGACGGACGGTCGAAGGGAAGGAGCACAAGGACGATGAAGTTCACCAATGCGAAGAAGGCCATCGCGCTGACCGGCGCGATCGCGATGCTCGCCAGCGTCGCGGCCTGCGGTTCCGATACCAACTCGCAGCCGGCTCAGGAGAAGGACGCCAAGGAGATCACCGTGTGGGCCTGGGAGCCCACGCTGACCCAGGTGGCGAAGGACTTCACGAAGAAGACCGGCATCAAGGTCAACCTCAAGAACGTCGGTACCAACACCAAGGAGTACACGCAGCTCGACAACGCGATCGAGGCCGGCTCCGGCGCCCCGGACGTCGCCCAGATCGAGTACTACGCGATCCCGCAGTACGCCATCAAGGGCAACCTGCTCGACATCACCGACAAGACCTCCGGCTACAAGGACTTCTACACGCCCGGCCCGTGGGCCTCCGTGCAGTTCGCCGGCAAGGTCTACGGCCTGCCGATGGATTCCGGCCCGATGGCGTTCTTCTACAACAAGGACGTCTTCGACAAGGCCGGCGTCGACGCCACCCAGATCAAGACCTGGGACGACTACTACCAGGCCGCCAAGAAGATCCACGCCCTCGGCGACAACTACTACATCACCTCCGACACCGGTGACGCCGGCTTCTACGATTCGATGACCTGGCTGGCGGGCGCCACCCCGTTCAAGACCTCCTCCGACGGCTCCGAGGTGACCATCAACCTCACCGGCGACGAGAAGGTCAAGGAGTTCAACGACTTCTGGCAGAAGATGCTCGACGAGGGCCTGCTCGACACCAAGACCACCGGCTGGTCCGAGGACTGGTTCAAGGGCATGACCGACGGCACCATCGCCTCCCTGCTCACCGGCGCGTGGATGCCGGCCAACCTGGCCAACTCCGCGGCCGCGGGCGCCGGCAAGTGGCGCGTCGCCCCGATGCCGACCGCCGACGGCTCCGCCACCAACTCCGAGAACGGCGGCTCCTCGCTGGCCGTGCTGAAGTCCTCCACCAAGTCCGACGCCGCGTACAAGTTCATCGAGTACGCGAACCACGGAGACGGCGTGGCCACCCGTGTGGCCGGCGGCGCCTTCCCGGCCGACAAGAAGTCGATGGAGTCCGATTCCTTCAAGAACGCCACCACGGTGAAGAACTCCGAAGGCCAGGACGTCGACTACTTCGGCGGCCAGAAGTACAACGAGGTCCTCGCCCAGGCGGCCGAGGACGTCTCCTCCGACTACCAGTTCCTGCCCTTCGAGGTCAAGGCCCGCACCATCTTCGGTGACTACATGGGCAAGTCCTACACCGGCGACCAGAAGCTCTCCGACGGCATCGCCGCCTGGCAGAAGGCCCTGCAGGACTACGGCAAGGACCAGGGCTTCACCGTCAAGTGAGCCTCCGAGCCTTGATTCGGCGGCATCCCATGACGGGATGAGCCGATGGAATCCCAAGCCCCGTCGTTCCCCGCGACCGACGGGGCTTTCCCATGCCCGGAACAGCGCGGCCCCGGTGTGTAGACTGGTCGGCATGGCATCACGAATCGTCGCACGGATCAGACGCGCCGCCGCCGTGGCGTGCGCCTCGCTCGCCGTCGTCGCGGCCGCCGCATGCGGCGCCGCGACGGACACGCGCACGCACATCACCGTGTGGAGCTGGGAGCCGAGCATGGAGGAGGTCGTCGACCGCTTCGAACAGGACAATCCGGACGTCGTCGTCGAACTGCGGAACATCTCCGGCTACGAGGACCTCAACACCGCCATCCAGGACGGCTACGGCATGCCCGACGTGGCGCAGATCGAATACTTCGCGCTCCTGCAGTACGCCGTGTCCGGCCAGCTGCTCGACATCTCCGACTACGTGGGCGACGACTACGTGAACTTCTACACGCCCGGCACCTGGTCGAGCGTCCAGCTCGCCGGGCGCGTCTACGGCCTGCCGATGGATTCCGGCCCGATGGCGTTCTTCTACAACAAATCCGTGTTCGACCAGGTCGGTGTCGACGCCTCGCAGATCAGGACCTGGGACGACTACTACGAGGCGGCGAAGAAACTCAAGCAGATCGGCGTGTACATCGCCGCCGACGCGGGCGACGCCAGCTTCTACGACGCGATGATCTGGCTCGCCGGCGGACAGCCGTTCCACACCAGTCCGGACGGCAAGACCGTCACCGTGAACCTGACCGGCGACGACGGCACGAAACGGTTCACCGCGTTCTGGCAGAAGATGATCGACGAAGGACTCATCGACACGCACCGCACCACATGGTCGGACAGCTGGAAGCGCGCGCTCGGCACCGGCGACATCGCCTCCGTGTTCTCCGGCGCGTGGATGCCGTCGATGCTGCTGTCGAACGTGCTCGGCGCCGCCGGACTGTGGCGCGTCGCGCCGATGCCCACGCCCGACGGGCAGCCCACCAACGCGGAGAACGGCGGATCGGCGATGACCGTCCTCCAATCCACGCGCAAGCCGGAGGCCGCCTACCGCTTCGTCGACTTCGTCACGCACGACCGGCAGGGCATCGAGGCGCGCGTCGCCGGCGGCTCGTTCCCCGCCGACCTCGCCACGCTGTCCAGCCGCGAATTCCTTACCAAGACCACCGTGCGCGCCTCCAACGGCATCGACATCCCGTACTTCGGCGGACAGCAGTTCAACCGGGTGCTCGCCGACGCGGCCGAGAACGTGTCCGTCGGCTACCAGTACCTGCCGTTCGAGGTGTACGCGCGATCCGACTTCCGCGCCACCGTCGGCAAATCCTACCGGTGGTCGAGCGCCTGGCAGTCGTATGTCAAACGCCGCCATGAGATCCGCCTCGGCATGACCGACGAGGACGGCAACCCGCTGCAGCCGCGCGAGAACCCGGGCGAGAAGATCACCCTCAGGAAGGGCATCGCCGCCTGGCAGGCCGACGTGCGCGAATACGGCGTGAACCAGGGCTTCAACGTGCTCAGCCGCTGACGGGCCGAAGCCGGCCCCCACCCGGCTTCGGCTCCGGCCCCGGCTCCGGCCCCGCTCACGCGTTGCGCGAGTAGATGTACGCCATGCCCTTGAAGATCAGGTCCGGATCGTAGATGTCGATCATGTCCGTGTCGTCCTTGAAGATGCGGCTCAACCCGCCCGTCGCCACCACCTGGAACGGCTCGTCGATCTCCCTGCGGAACTGGTCGATCGTGCGTTCGATGCCGCCGAGGAACGTGTAGTAGAGACCCGCCTGCATGGCGGTGCGTGTGTTCGTCGCCAGAATCGACTTCGGACGCGTGATCTCCACCTCCGGCAGCTGCGCGGTCTGGCCCCACAGCGCCTCGGCGCCGGTGCGGATGCCCGTCGTGATGAATCCGGAGACGATCGTGCCGGTCCCGTCCACGTAGTTGAACGTCGTCGCCGTGCCGAAGTCGGCCACCAGGATCGGCCCGCCGTACGTGTGGTAGGCGCCCGCGCAGTCGGCGATGCAGTCCGAGCCGAGCGTCTTCGGATCGTCGAGACGGATGTTCATGCCGGTCTTGATGCCCGGTCCGACGATCATCGGCTCCATGCCGAGGAACTTGATGATCGACGAACGGAACGAGTACATGACCTTCGGCACCACCGAGCAGACGATCACGTCGTCCACGTCGCGGGCCGTGTAGTGGCTCAGCGCGAGGTACTGCGTGATCATGAGCCCGTACTCGTCCGACGTGTGCGTCGCCTTCGTGGTGATGCGGTAGGAGCCGACGATGCGGTCGCCCTCCAGAAAACCGATCACGATGTTCGTGTTGCCGATATCGACGGCCATCAGCATGATGCGTATCTCCTTTGATTCGTCAGAGGGAGGTGATGGATGGTATCGGCCCGGGGCCGATGCCGTGGTTACTTGCGCAGGGCGGCGAGACGGAGGAGCAGGCGCTTGGCGAGGGCGGTCTTGTCCATCAGGTCCCAGTGCTCGATGTGCGGGGTCTGCTCGTCCTTGCCGCCCGGCGTGAGTACGGTCACCACGTTCGTGTCCGTCGCGAATCCGGCGCCAGGCTCGCGCAGATCGTTCGCCACGAGCATGTCGCAATGCTTGCCGGCGAGCTTCCTGGCCGCGTTGCGCACCAGATGCTCGGTCTCCATCGCGAACCCGCACAGCACCTGCGAGCCGTCGTCGCGCTTGCGTCCGCCCGCCCACGCGAGGATGTCCGGATTCGCCACGAGCGTCAGCGTGATCGACTCGCGCCCCGCCTTCTTGATCTTCTCCGGGGCGACGTCGTCGACGCGGAAGTCGCCGACCGCCGCCGCCATCACCGTGATGTCCGCCGCGGCGAACGAATCCGACACCGCCTCGAACATGTCGCGCGCCGTGGTCACGTGCACGACGTCCACGCCCTCCGGCTCCGCCAGCGAGACCGGGCCGGAGACCAGCGTGACGTGCGCGCCCAGCTCGGCCGCCGACGCGGCCAGCGCGTAGCCCATCTTGCCGGTCGAATGGTTCGTCAGGTACCGCACCGGGTCGAGCGGCTCCTGCGTCGGTCCCGCCGTGACCAGCACGTTGAGGCCCCTGAGCGGCAGGGATGCGGTCGCGCCATGGGAATCCGCCCCGTCGATGCGCTCGGTCGGCGTATCGTCCGCGTCGGCGTGTCCGTCGTGATCGTCGCGCGCGTCCGCGGCGTCATGCCCGTCGCCGCCCGCCAGCAGCGCGGCGGCCGCCCGTTCGATTTCCTCCGGCTCGGGCATGCGGCCGCGGCCCGTGTCGCCGCAGGCGAGCGTGCCGGACGCCGGATCGAGCACCGTCCAGCCGAAATCACGGCAGACGCCGATGTTGCGTTGCGTGGCCGGATTGTCGTACATGTGTACGTTCATCGCCGGGCACAGGAGCTTCGGGCCCTCGTAGGCGAGGATCGTGGAGGTGAGTGTGTCGTCGGCCATCCCGGCGGCGATGCGCGCGATCACGTCGGCGCTCGCCGGCGCCACGACCAGCAGGTCCGCCCAGGCGGCGTCCTTCACATGGTTGATGGTCGCCGGGGCCGGATTCGCGGCCACATCGCCGGGGACGGCGGGGGAGTCGGGGAACATCGCGGTGCGCGTCGGTTCGCCGGTCAGCGAGGTGAAGGTGAGCGGCGTGACGAACCGTTCCGCCGCCGCCGTCTCGACCACGCGGACCGTGTGCCCCGCCTTCGTCCAGTCGGACGCGAGATGGCAGGCCTTGAACGCGGCGATGCTGCCGGTGACCCCCAGAAGAATACGTGCCATGGTTGTGAAAAGCCTCCCGGCCGGGAATCCCGGTCGAACCTATGCCGATGCCGCCGTGCACTGCGGTCGCCGCGGACCACCCGTCGACGCCGCACACCAGTATAGCGGCCGCGCGTGGGAATCCCCTTAGAATGGCAGGGAATGAAAGGAGCCGCGGCATGGGGTTCAGCGTGTTCGGTCATGTGGACGACGACTATGACGACGGCTACGCCGGTGCCGGTGCCGATGACGTCAGCGGTGCCGACGCCGGCGCGTTCGGCGGATTCGGTTACGGCGCGTGGGACGCGGACGGGGATCAGGGCGACGCGGGCTACGGCGTCCCCCTGAACGCCCTGCGCCGTTCGCTGTCGGACGACGCCTCGCCCGTGGTGCTCATGCGCGCCCATACGATCGCCGCGGCGCGCAGCCGCATGATTGACGGCTGCGCCTACGAACTGGACGCGCGCACCGGACTCGCGACGATCTCCGGGCGGATCCGCGGCAGCTCCAGCCCGTCCAGCCGCTACACGGTCAACGTGTACTTCCACACGGACACCGGCGACGTGACCGGCGGCGGATGCACCTGCCCCGCCTACGCGCGCGGCTACGACATCTGCAAGCACATGGCCGCGCTCGTGCTCGCGTTCGTCGCCGACCCGGAGGGGTTCGCCGGGTACGGCGCGAAGTCGGCGGTGCGTTCGTCGCGCGGCCTGCTCGCCGCGATGCAGCGCATCGACGAGCAGGAGGAGACGACGCGTCAGGCGAAACGCCGCGCCGCCATGATCGCCGCCGGCACATCGGACGGCATGGGCGGTCGCGCGTCCGGCGCCCGGCGCGGCGCGGGAGCCGACCCCCGCGCGCCGCGCCCCGGCGAGGTGGAGCTCACGCCGACCCTCACTTACCTGTCCGACCGGTGGAGCGTCCAGTTCCGCATCGGCGCGCGCAGCGGCGCCTCCTACGTGCTCAAATCGATCGACGACCTGCTCGACGACGTGCGGTTCCACCGGTACCGGGAGTACGGGAAGAAACTCGCGTTCACGCACACGCGCGGCATGTTCGACGACCGGTCGCGCGCGCTGCTCGGCTTCCTCGACCGCGTCGCGGACGTGCGCCGCGCCGTCGACGTGCAGGACGTGCGCTACGGCCGTTTCGGCGGCGTGGAACTCGGTCGGCATCTCACGCTCGCCACCTCGGAGGTCGCGCGTCTGCTCGACCTGGTCGCGGGGAGCGAGATCGGGCTCGTGCTCGATTCATGGTACGAGTCGTCGCCATCCACCGTGCGCGTAGAGGGGATGCCCGGCGGCTCCGGCGGAACGGACGGCGGGCCGGCCGAGTTCGCGCCGATCGTGACGATGACGCGCATCGGCGGCGACGGCGGCGTCGACGGGTACGCGCTCGCCGGCACGCCCCCGGTCGCGGCCGTGATCGCGGGGGAGCGGGGCATGTGGCTGATGCTGCCGCCCGCGGACGGGAACGGACGCGCGGTGCGCCCCGGCGGCACGGCGCTCTCCCGGCGCGGGCGCGAGACTCTGCACGTGAGCGCCGCCGGATACCGGTTCGTGCGCTGTCCGAAGGCGTTGGAGCCGGTCGCCGACCTGCTGCCCGTCGTGTGCGCCGCGCCGGACGCGCGGGATGCGCTGGCGGGTGTGGGGCACGCCGGCGGCGCGGGCGCTCCGGAGGGCGAGCGCATCGCCTTCGACGACGCGCCCCTGTTCGCGCGCACGCTGCTGCCGCGTCTGCTCGACAGCGGCCTCATGCCCGCGGGCAACGTGCCGAAGGAGATCTCGCTGATGCGGCCCGTCGAGTGCGAACCCGAGTTCTACCTCGACCGCGATGAGAAGGGCGTCACCTGCGAGGCGAAGGCCCGGTACGGTTCGCGCGTGATGACGGTCGTGCCGCAGCGCGGCGGCGATTTCGCGCCGGGACTCACGCCTGAGGTCGGCGCGGGACGTGACTTCGGCGCCGAGAGGGCCATGCTCGACCTCGTGCGCACGTATTTCTCGGTGGACGACCCCGCGCGGCCGGCGCGCATCGGCCGCGACGAGACGACGCGCATCGTCGCCCTGTTCGACGAGGGCCTCGACGCGTTGCGCGCGCAGGGCAAGGTGTTCACCACGCCCGCGTTCGACCGCATGCTCGCGCCGAAGCCGCCGAGCGTGAAGGTCGGCCTGTCCGTCACGTCGAACCTCGTGGAGATCTCGCCGATCGCCGACGAGGTGCCGCCCGACGAGGTCGGCTCGCTGCTCGCCGCCTACCGCCGCCGCCAACGCTTCCACCGGCTCAAGGACGGCACGTTCGTCGACCTGCGCGGCGCCGACCTGGACGCGCTCGACCGGTTCGCCGGCGACTTCGACCTGTCCGAGAACGAACTCGACGCGGGGCCGGTCACGCTGCCCGGTATGCAGGCGTTCCTGCTCGACGGCGAACTCGCCGGCGGTGACGTCGTCAAGGAGCCCTCGTTCATGGCGTACGTGGACGAGCTCAAGACCATCGACCCCGCGCGCTACCAGGTGCCGGCGTCGCTCGCCCGGGTGCTCAGGCCGTATCAGGTGGACGGCTACCGGTGGCTGCGCACGCTATGCGACAAGGGATTCGGCGGCATCCTCGCCGACGAGATGGGACTCGGCAAATCCGTGCAGCTCATCACCCTGCTCGTCGCGCTCGCCGAGGCGCGCCGGAACGCCGGAACGCCGCCGGAACGCGCCCTGCCGTCGCTCATCGTCTGCCCGGCGTCGCTCGTCTACAACTGGGCCGCCGAGTTCGCGAAATTCGCGCCCGGCGTGCGCGCCGTCACGGTCGCCGGGACGAAGGCGGAACGCCGCGCCGCCATCGCGCGGTGCGCGGGCGGCGCGGCGGACGGCGAGGACGGCGGCGGCGACGTGACGGATGCGGCGGGCGACGCCGCGGCCACCGTGCTCATCACCTCCTACGACCTGCTGCGCCGCGACGTGGACGACTACCGCGGCGTGCGGTTCGACGTGATGGCGCTCGACGAGGCGCAGGTCATCAAGAACCACACGACGAAGATCGCCAAAGCCGTCAAGACCGTGGACGCCGCGCACCGGTTCGCGCTGACCGGCACGCCGATCGAGAACCGGCTGAGCGAACTGTGGAGCATCTTCGACTTCCTCATGCCGGGGCTGCTCGGCTCGTACAAGCGGTTCCACGAGCGCTACGAACTGCCGATCTCCAACGCGCGCGCCGCCGACGCGTCGAGCCCCGAAGGGCGCGCCGCCGCGCAGGTCAACCCGGAAGGGCTACGCGTGGCACGGCGTCTCCAGGCGCTCGTCGGCGTGTTCATCAAACGACGGCTCAAGTCGCAGGTGCTCACCGACCTGCCCGACAAGATCGAGACCACCGTCACCGTGCAATTGGAGGGCGAACAGCGCAAGCTGTACGCGGCGCACGAGCAGCGCCTGCGCAAACAGCTCGAACACGAGGAGGACGACGACTTCAACACGTCGAAGATCCGCATCCTCGCCGAACTGACCGGACTGCGCCAGATCTGCTGCGACCCGCGGCTCCTCTACGCGAACGCGAAGGACCGGTCCGCGAAGCTCGCCGCCATCGCCGAACTCGTCTCCAGCTGCATGTCCGAAGGCAAGAAGGCGCTCGTCTTCTCGCAGTTCACCGGATTCCTCGACCTGATCGGCGAACGGCTCGACGCGCAGGGCGTCGCCTGGTACCGGATCGACGGCTCCACGCCGAAGAAACGCCGCCTCGAACTCGTCGACCGGTTCAACGCCGATGCGACCCCCGTGTTCCTCATCTCGCTCAAAGCGGGCAACACGGGTTTGAACCTCGTGGGCGCGAGCGTCGTCATCCACGCCGACCCGTGGTGGAACGCGGCCGCGCAGGACCAGGCCACCGACCGCGCGCACCGCATCGGCCAACGCCATGACGTGGACGTGTACCGGATCGTCGCCAAGGACACGATCGAGGAGCGCATCCTCGAACTGCAGCACGCGAAAAGCGCGCTCGCACGGCAATTCACCGACGCGTCCGCGCTCGCCGGGGCCGCGCCCGCGTCCATCGCCTCGCTCACCCGCGACGACCTGCTGGGTCTGCTGGAATAGCCGCCGGGACCGCCGGAAACGGCTGTCTGACAGGTGGTGTCTGACAGGTGGGCGAAACGGCGGCCGGCGCGACGGCGGTGATAGTCTCGTGACGGATACGACAGCATGGTTCCGCGGGGCCCGCATCCCGCGGTCCTGCAGGGAACGCACTGACGCAAGGAATACAGAAAGACAAGGAGCACAACATGATCAGGGTTTCGGTGGTCGGCGCCAAGGGACGCATGGGATCGCACGTCGTCGACGCGGTGAACGGCGCGGCCGACACGCAGCTCGCGCTCGCGCTCGACGCGGGCGACGACCTCACCGCCATCACGCCGGACAACACGGACGTCGTCGTCGAGTTCACCGTGCCCGCCGTGAGCCTGACGAACGTGCTCGCGCTCGTCGCGCAGGGCGTCGACGTGGTCGTCGGCACCACCGGCTGGACCGAGGAGAAGCTCGCCGAGGTGCGCGAGGCCATCGCCGCCGGTCCGCGCCCGGACACGCAGAAGGTGTTCATCGCGCCGAACTTCGCGATCTCCGCCGTGCTCGCCGACCACTTCTCCACGCAGGCCGCCAAGTACTTCGAATCGGTGGAGGTCATCGAACTGCACCACCCGGACAAGGTGGACGCCCCCTCCGGCACCGCCATCCACACCGCGGCCGGCATCGCCGCCGCGCGCAAGGCCGCCGGACTCGGCCCCGTGCCGGACAACACCCAGACCGACGGCGGCTCGCGCGGCCAGGTCGTCGACGGCGTCCACGTGCACGCCGTGCGCCTGCGCGGCCTCAACGCGCACGAGGAGGTGCTCTTCGGCAACGCCGGCGAGCAGCTCGTCATCCGCGCCGACAGCTTCGACCGCGGCTCGTTCATGCCCGGCGTCCTGCTCGCCGTGCGCAAGCTCGCCGGCGACGCCCCCGCGGGACTCACCGTCGGCCTCGACAAGTTCCTCGACCTGTGATCGCGCCCCGTGATCGCACGTTACAGAAGAGTCCACAACGCGAAGTACGGTGAACACTATGACTGAGAGCGCTATGCATCTGCTGAATCCTGCCCCGTTCGGGCGTATCCTGCCCGCGATGGTCACCCCGATGAAGTCCAACGGCGACGTCGATTACGCGGCGGCGCAGAAGCTCGCCAAGCAGCTCGTCGCCGACGGCGCCGACGGCCTCGTCGTCAACGGCACCACCGGCGAATCGCCCGTCACCCACATGGACGAGAAGGTCGACCTCGTCCGTGCGGTCAAGGAGGTCGTCGACGTGCCGGTCATCTCCGGCGCCGGCTCCAACGACACCGCGCACACCGTGCGCATGGTCGAACAGACCCAGGAGGCGGGCGCCGACGCGGTGCTCGTCGTCATGCCCTACTACTCCCGCCCGTCCCAGGACGGCGTCTTCGGCCACTACAAGGCCGTCGACGAAAGCACCGACAAGCCGATCATCGTCTACGACGTGCCCGGCCGCACCGGCCTCAAGGTGACGGTCGACACCTACGACCGTCTCGCCGAACTCGAGCACGTCGTGGCCGTCAAGGACGCCACCGGCGACCTCGCCGCCGCCGTCGAGAAGCAGCAGCGCACCGGCCTCGCCTGGTATTCGGGCGACGACGGCCTGTTCCTGCCGTTCCTCTCCATCGGCGCCGTCGGCATCATCTCCGTCATCGCGCATGCGGCCGCGAACCCCATGCGTCAGCTCGTCGAGGCCTTCGACCGCGGCGACATCCACGAGGCGCAGCGCCTCGCCAACCAGCTCGCACCGCTCGTCCACGCGCTCAACGGCGACGGCTACCAGGCCGTCATGGCCAAGGCCGCGCTGAAGGTCCGCGGCGTGCTCGACTCCACGTTCATGCGTCTGCCGAACGTCGGCCCGGACGCCACCCAGCTCGAGAAGGCCGAGATGGGCATGCGGGCCGCAGGCCTGCTGTAACGGGCGACGAGGCCCCGGCGCCCCCGGCGCGCGCGTCATGACGACGCCGACGCGCGGGGGAGCCGGGGCCGTTCGCGTTCACACGCATACGCGCATACGTGGGTTCCCGCGTGCATGGGCCGGCCGCGAGCCGACACATCTGTCGCCTTCGTGAGAGCACGAAGGCAAGAATTACAGGAAACACAAGAAAGCAATGGCACAAGACAAAGACAAGAACACCAAGAACTCCTCCAAGAACTCGGGCGCATCGCGCCGCCGCGGCTCCTCGACCCGCGGCAAGGGCACCGGCCGCGGCCGCGGCGGGGCCTCCCGCGCCCGCCACCAGAACGTCGGCACGCAGGCCACCGCGCCCCAGCAGGACGCCGTGCTCATCGCCCCGCCGAAGTACCGCAAGGGCTCGATGCGCATCACGCCGCTCGGCGGCCTCGGCGAGATCGGCCGCAACATGAACGTCATCGAATACAACGGCCACCTGCTGCTCATCGACTGCGGCGTGCTCTTCCCCGAGGAGGAGCAGCCGGGCGTCGACCTCATCCTGCCCGATTTCCACTACATCAAGGACCGTCTCGACAAGGTCGAGGCGCTCGTGCTCACCCACGGCCACGAGGACCACATCGGCGGCGTGCCCTACCTGCTCAAGCTGCGCGAGGACATCCCGCTGATCGGCTCCAAGCTCACCCTCGCCTTCGTCGACGCGAAGTGCAAGGAGCACCACATCAACCCCACCAAGGTGGAGGTCGAAGGCCGCGACAAGCTCAAGGTCGGCCCGTTCGACCTCGAGTTCATCACCGTGACCCACTCCATCCCGGACGCGCTCGCCGTGCACGTGAAGACCCCGGCCGGCTCCCTGATCGACACCGGCGACATCAAGCTCGACCAGCTGCCGCTCGACCACAAGATCACCGACCTCGTCGAGTTCGGCAAGATCGGCGAGAAGGGCGTGGACCTGCTCATGATGGACTCCACGAACGCCGAGGTGCCGGGCTTCGTCAAGCCGGAGACCTCCATCGGCCCGGCGCTCGACCAGGCGTTCGCGCAGGCCACCCGCAAGATCATCGTCGCGAGCTTCTCCTCGCACGTGCACCGCGTGCAGCAGGTCGTCGACACCGCCCACAAGTACGGCCGCAAGGTCGTGTTCGTCGGCCGTTCGATGGTGCGCAACATGTCCATCGCCGCCGACCTCGGCTACCTGCACATCCCCGAAGGCACCGTCGTGGACCTCAAGCAGGCCAACGACATCCAGGACGACAAGCTCGTCTACATGTGCACCGGCTCCCAGGGCGAGCCGATGGCCGCCCTCGGCCGCATCGCCGACGGCAACCACCGCGACATCCACATCAACGAGTTCGACACCGTGATCCTCGCCAGCTCGCTCATCCCGGGCAACGAGCACGGCGTGTACAAGGTCATCAACAAGCTCGTCCAGCTCGGCGCGAAGGTCGTCAACCGCGACAACGCGGCCGTGCACGTCTCCGGCCACTGCAACGAGGGCGAGCTGCTGTACATGTACAACATCGTCAAGCCGAAGTGCGCGATGCCGATCCACGGCGAGAACCGCCACCTCGTCGCCAACGGCCTGATCGCCGTGAAGACCGGCGTCGACCCGCAGAACGTCGTGCTCGCCGAGGACGGCGACGTCGTCGACCTGTACCACGGCAAGGCCGCGGTCGTCGGCTCCGTGCCGTGCGGCTACGTGTACGTCGACGGCGACTCGGTCGGCGAGCTCACCGACGAGGAGCTGGAGAAGCGCCGCATCCTCGGCACCGAAGGCTTCGTCTCCGCGTTCGTCGTGGTCGACTCCGAGGCCCGCGAGGTCGTCTCCGGCCCGAAGATCTACCTGAACGCCGTGGCCGAGGACGAGAGCGAGTTCGACAAGGTGCGCCACCAGATCGTCGAGCAGCTGAACGACGCGCTCATGGCCGGCACCACCGACACGTACAAGCTGCAGCAGATCATGCGCCGCACGCTCGGCGGCTGGATCGCCCGCCAGCTGCGCCGCAAGCCGATGATCGTGCCCGTCGTGGCCGACATCGCCACCGACGTCACCGAACAGCACTGACCGGAACCCCGGCACACCCCCCCCTCAGTCCGGCCCGACGGCCGGCCAGCTCCCCCTGGTTCCAGGGGGAGCATGTTCATAGGAAAGGAACAGTAGGAACACCATGCCCGGATCGAACCTGACCCGCATCGAGGCCGAGGAACGCAAGTCCATCGTCGAGGCGCCCATCCACTACCACGTGGACCTCGACCTGACCGTCGGCGCCAAGACCTTCGGCTCCCACACCCTGATCTGCTTCAACGCGAAGCCCGGCTCGTCCACCTTCCTCGACCTCATCGCCGACGAGGTGAGCGCGATCACGCTCAACGGCCGCGCGCTCGACCCGGCCGAGGCGTTCGCCGACGACCGCATCGAGCTCGCCGGCCTCGAGGAGAAGAACGAAGTCGTCGTCGAGGCCAAGTGCCGCTACTCCAACACCGGCGAGGGCCTGCACCGCTCCGTCGACCCGTCCGACGGCAACGTGTACCTGTACTCCCAGTTCGAGGTGCCGGACGCCCGCCGCGTGTACGCCGTGTTCGACCAGCCCGACCTCAAGGCCACCTTCGACTTCAAGGTGCTCGCCCCGAAGAGCTGGATCGTCACCTCCAACATGCCGGTCAGGACCGTCGAGGACTTCGCGCGCGAGACCGCCGACGGCACGCTCGAGGCGAAGCCGAACGAGACGACGAAGCTGTGGAGCTTCGAGCCGACCCCGGTGATGAGCTCCTACCTGACCGCCATCTGCGCCGGCCCGTACGCCGAATGGCACACCGAATACGCGAACGAGGACGGCCGCATCGTGCCGATGGCGCAGTACTGCCGCCAGTCGCTCGCCGAGGCGTTCGCCAAGGACGTCGACTACCTGTTCGACATCACCAAGAAGGGCTTCGCCTTCTACGCGAAGACCTGGGGCGTGCCCTACCCGTACGCCAAGTACGACCAGATCTACGTGCCGGAATACAACGCGGGCGCGATGGAGAACATCGGCATGGTCACCATCCGCGACTCCTACGTGTTCGAATCCAAGGTGACCGACGCGCTCGCCGAGCGCCGCGTCGTCACCGTGCTGCACGAGCTCGCCCACATGTGGTTCGGCGACTACGTGACGATGAAGTGGTGGAACGACCTGTGGCTCAACGAGTCCTTCGCCGAGTTCACCTCCACGCTCGCCACCGCCGAGGCCACCGAATGGCACGACGCCTGGGCCACGTTCTGCTCCGGCGAGAAGAGCTGGGCGCTGCGCCAGGACCAGCTGCCCACCACGCACCCGATCGTCGCGCCGATCAACGACCTCAACGACACGTACGTGAACTTCGACGGCATCACCTACGCGAAGGGCGCCTCCGTGCTGAAGCAGCTCGTGTTCTACGTGGGCCGCGCCAAGTTCTTCCAGGGCATCCACAACTACCTCGACAAGCACGCGTACTCGAACGCGACGCTCGCCGACCTGCTCGGCGAGCTGGAGGCGACCTCCGGCCGCGACCTCAAGGCGTGGAGCGCGAAGTGGCTGGAGGAATCCGGCATCAACACGATCCTCCCCACCATCGAGGAGGGCAAGGACGGCGCGATCGCGAAGCTCACGCTCACGCAGACCGCCCCGGCCGAGCACGCCGTGCTCCGCCCGCACCGTCTCGCCGTCGGCTTCTACGATCTCGACGAGGCCACCGGCAAGGTCGTGCGCACCGACCGCGTCGAACTCGACGTGGACGGCGAGACCACGATCGTCGAGGCGGCCGCCGGCAAGCGCCGCCCCGCGCTGCTGCTCGTCAACGACGAGGACCTCACCTACACGAAGATCCGCTTCGACGCCGCCTCGCTCGCCTTCGCCGAGGAGCACCTGCAGGACGTGGACGACGCGCTCGCCCGCGCCGTCATCTGGCTCGCCTTCTGGGACATGACCCGCGATGGCGAGTTCCCGGCCGAGCGCTTCGTCGACATGACGCTGCGCCTGCTCGCGCACGAGACCGAATCCACCACGTTCCGCTACGCGCTCGCCTGCATGAGCACCACCGCGCACCACTACGTGGCCGCCTCGCGCCGCGACGAGGTGCTGAAGCACGTGGCCGCCGAGCTGTTCGAGCTCGTGCGCGCCGCCGAGCCCGGCTCCGACGCGCAGTTCCAGCTCGCCACCGCCTACCTCGGCTACGGCGAGGAGGGCGACGCCGCGTTCGCCGCCAACGCCCGTGGCCTGCTTTCCGGCGATGTGCGGTTCGACGGCCTCGAGATCGACAACAACTTCACGTGGACGATCGTGAACGCGCTCGCCTCCGTGAACGAGTACTCCGACGACGACATCGACGCGCAGCTCAAGCGCAAGGAGACCACCGAGAACCGCGAGTTCGCCTACGGCGCGCACGCGGTCAAGGGCACCGCCGAGGCGAAGGCCTGGGCGTGGGACCAGGCGCTCCACAACGCGGAGCTCACCAACAGCCAGCTGGAGGCCGTGGCCCGCGGGTTCGCCGCCACGCCGCGCCCCGACCTGGCCGAGCCGTACGCCGCGAAGTACTTCGAGACGATCGACTGGATCTGGTCGAACAAGACCTACCACATGGCCGAGGCGCTGCTCAACGGCCTCTACCCGGGCTACGCCGATCCGGCCACGCTGGTCTCGCTCGGCGACGCCTGGCTCGCCGCCCACGCCGACGCCGACGACGCCCTGAAGCGTCTCGTCGTCGAGAACGTCGCCTCCTCGCGCCGCACCCTCGCCGTCCGCCGGTACAACGAGAGCCTGTGACGCAGTCCGCATAGCAAGAGAAAACCCGCGCCCGTCCCCCAACGGCGTATTCTCCCTACAAGGTCATGGGCCTTCGCCCATGGAGCCTTGCATGAGAGGAGCCGAAGGGATGGTCGCGGGTTTTTCCGTCGTCACGCTGCTGTTGATCCTGCTCGCCGGGGTGGGGGCGGGATTCGTCGGGTACGCGGTGGGCGCGTCGTCGCTCGTGTCGTATCCGGCGCTGCTCGCCTGCGGCATCCCGCCGGTGCTTGCGAACGCGTCGAACACGGTGGGCGTGGTCGGCACCGGCATCGGCGGCGTGATGGGCGCGCACCGCGAGCTCAAGGGGCAGGCGCTGCGTGTCGCCGTCTACGTGGCCATCGGCGCGGTGGGCGGCGTGGCCGGCGCGTACCTGCTGCTCGAACTCGACCCGAAGGTGTTCGAATTCGCCGCGCCCGCGCTGATTCTGTTCTCGTCGCTCATCATCGCCGTCAACCCGCGCGGGCGCATGCAGGCCAAGCAGGCGGCCGCCGACGCGCACGCGCAGCTCGCGCGCATGCAGGACGGTGCATCCGGTGCTACCGGCGTGGCCGGCGCATCCGGCGCGGATTCCCTCGAACGGCCCGTGCAGCCGCTCAAGCAGGATTCCTGGTGGGTGTGGATCGGCGTCGTCGCGGTCGCCGTCTATTCCGGGTACTTCGGCGCCGGCGCGGGCACGCTCGCGCTCGCCGTGCTCGACGCGGCGAAGATCGGCCCGTTCCACAAGATCAACGCGTTGAAGACGCTGATCGGCACGGGCGCGAACATCACCGCGTCCGTCGTGTTCATCGTGCGCGGCGCGGTCGACTGGCCGGCCGCGATCATGCTGTGCATCGGATGCTTCATCGGCGGCTACATCGCCCCGCCCATCACCCGCCGCATCCCCGCGAACGTCATGCGCGCCGCCGCCGTGATCGCCGGTGTCGTCCTCACCATCGACCTCGCGCTGAAGACCTACTGAACGCCGCCTACCGAACGCCGCCGCGGAAGTCGGCACGGACTCCCGCATCGTGCGTCACCGTGCGTGCGTCGCCGTGCGCGCGTCGCCGTGCGCGCGGCGCACGATTGTGGCCGATTTGGGCGGCAATCGGGCGAGCCGGGTGATTTGCCGGCCCACGCCGATTACCATGGGGCAAGGTAACGGGGACGCGCCGGCGTGCGCCATGCGGCGCGCGGCGCGCGGCTCCCCGACGATGTCCGGATATTCGAATGAAGGATGCAGAACAATGCCGAAGATGTTTGGAACCGATGGTGTCCGCGGATTGGCGAACCGTGATCTGACCGCGCGTCTCGCGCTCGACCTGGGCGACGCCGCCGTGCGCGTGCTGGGCAAGGCCGGACAGAAGGACGAGACGCAGCCCGAGGGCCGCCGTCGCGCGCTCGTCGGCCGCGACACGCGCGTGTCCGGCGACTTCCTCGCCTCCGCGCTGTCCGCGGGCATGGCCGCCGGCGGCTTCGACGTGATCGACGCCGGCATCATCCCGACGCCGGGCGTCGCGTTCCTCACCTCCGTGCTCAACGTGGAGATGGGCGCCGTGATCTCCGCCTCCCACAACCCGATGCCCGACAACGGCATCAAGTTCTTCGCGCGCGGCGGCTACAAGCTGCCCGACGCGAAGGAGGACGAGATCGAGGCGGTGCTCGGCCAGGACTGGGAGCGTCCGACCGGCGCCGGCGTGGGCCGCGTCAGCCACGACACGGTGACCGCCACCAACCTGTACATCGACCATCTCGTCTCGTCGATCGCCCCGCTCAACCCGGACAAGACGCAGCCGAAGCCGTTGCGCGGCCTCAAGATCGTCGCCGACTGCGCGAACGGTGCCACCTCCGTCGTCGCCCCCGAGGCGCTGCGCCGCGCCGGCGCCGACGTGATCGTCATCAACGCCTCCCCGGACGGCTACAACATCAACAAGCACGCCGGCTCCACCCACCCGGAGCAGCTGCAGGCCATGGTCAAGGCCACCGACGCGGTCATGGGCGTCGCGTTCGACGGCGACGCCGACCGCTGCCTCGCCGTGGACGAGGACGGCAACATGGTCAACGGCGATCAGATCATGGGCATCCTCGCGCGCGCCAAGAAGGAGGCGGGCAAGCTCGCCGACAACACGCTCGTCGTCACCGTGATGAGCAACCTGGGCCTGAAGCTCGCCCTGAAGGACATGGGCATCAAGACCGTGCAGACCGCCGTCGGCGACCGCTACGTGCTCGAGGAGATGCTGCGCGGCGGCTACACGCTGGGCGGCGAGCAGTCCGGCCACGTCATCAACCGCGAGTTCGCGACCACCGGCGACGGCACGCTGACCGCCCTCACCCTGTGCAACGAGGTCGTCCGCTCCGGCAAGAGCCTCAAGGAGCTGGCCGCCGACTTCCCGCAGCTGCCGCAGACGCTCGTCAACGTCCCGAACGTCGACAAGATGGCCGCCACGACCAACGCCAAGGTGCAGGCCGCCGTCGAACGCGAGGAGAAGCTGCTCGGCGAGACCGGCCGCGTGCTGCTGCGCCCCTCCGGCACCGAGCCGCTCGTGCGCGTCATGGCCGAGGCCGCCACGCAGGAGCAGGCCGACGAGGTGTGCGACCGCCTCGCCAAGGTCGTCGCCGAGGAACTCGCCCTGTAGGCCACGTCCCGGTCACCCCGCCCACCCCTATAAGGAGTCACGCATGTTCGGCAAGAACACGAAGGTCGACCTCGCGCTCAACCGCGACGTCGAGAAACTCATCAAATCCGGCGGCAAGGAGGGCATCCTGCCGATCGTCGAGGCCGGCGAGCCGGTGCTGCGCATCCAGTGCGCCGCCTACGACGGCCAGCTGTCCAAGCGCACGCTCGCCAAGCTCATCGACGTGATGCGCGCGACGATGCTCGACGCGCCCGGCGTGGGCCTCGCCGGCCCGCAGATCGGGCTCGGCCTCGCGCTCGCCGTCGTCGAGGACCATGTGCGCGACGACGAGGACGATCCGCGCGAGATCGCCGAATTCCCGTTTCATGTGATCATCAACCCGAAGTACACGCCGGTGGGGGAGAAGACCGCCAGCTTCTACGAGGGCTGCCTGAGCTTCGAAGGCTACCAGGCGGTGCGCCGCCGTTGGCTCGACATCGAGGCCGAATGGGACGACGAGGACGGTGCCCATCACAAGGAGCGGCTGCACGGCTGGCCGGCGCGCATCTTCCAGCATGAGACCGACCATCTGAGCGGCGAGCTGTACATCGACCAGGCGGAGATCCGGTCCCTGACGACCACGGAGAACCTCGAGGACTTCTGGTGCGAGGATCCGGTGCCCACCGCGGCCGCCGAGGAGCTCGGCTTCGAGCTGTGACGCGGCGCGGCGGCCCGGCCGCCGATATGGCGAACGCCCCTGCGGCCGATGTGGTCGCAGGGGCGTTCGCCGTCGTTTCCGGTTCTTTTATCTACGCCTGGTTATGCCTGGCTACTCCTCGGTGCTGCCGGTCCCGGTGCCCGTTCCCGTGCCCGATCCGGTTCCGCCGTTGGAACCCGAGCCGCTGGTGCTTCCGGAGCTGTTGCTGCCGGTCCCGGTCCCGGTCCCGGTGCCCGTTCCCGTACCGGTCCCGCCGTTCTGCGTGCCGCTCTGGCTCTGGTCCGTGCCGCCGGTGGTGCCGCTGTCGTACCCATTGCCGTAGTTGTAGCTGCCGTAGCCGTAGTTCGAGTAGCCGTACCCGTTGTTGCCGTTGTTGTAGCTGTTGTTGTCGTAGCCGCTGTTGCCGTAGTTGTAGCTGTTGCCCGTGCCGGTGGAGCCGCTCGTGGAGCCGCTGGTGGTGTACCGCGAGCTCATCGACTCGTTGACCGCGGCGGTGGCGTTCTGGATGTCGGTGAGCGCCTGCTGGAGGTCGGCGGCCTTCGGCTTCTTCTCCTTGAGAAGGCTGTTCGCCTTGTCGACGGCGGACTGGAGGGTCTGGCGGGTCGAATCGTCGGCGACCGCGCCCTCGCTGTCCGTCAGCAGGGTCTGCGCATCGGTCACCGCCTGCTGGAGGTTCTGCTTGATCGTCTCGGCCTCGGCCTCGGATTTCTTGTCCTGGCTGTCGGTCACGGCCTTCACCGCCGAATTCAGCGACTTCGTGGAGGCGGCGAGAGTGCTCGCGAGCTTCGTGTTCTGTTCGGCGTGCGCGTTCAGTTCGGCGGTGGTGAGCGTGGCCGAGCAGGCGTGCGTCGCGTCCGTGGACTGCACGTCGTCGATCGCGTTGGAGAGCTTCGTGAGCGTCTGCGCGTCGGCGAGCTTGTCAGCGGTGATGTTCTGCGCGTCCTTCGCCTTCTTCAGGGCGGCGGCCAGCGCGTCGTTCGCCTCCGTCGCGTCGTTCGCCGAGGTTTTGCACGCGGCGAGGGCGGTGTCGAACCGCGCCTGCTCGCCGGATTGCTGGACGTAGTGGAACGCGGCGACTCCGGCCGCGATGGCGACGACGGCGACCACGCCGATGCCGATGAACAGCTTCCTGCGCGACGGGGCGGACCTGCGCGCCGTCGCACCGCCTCCCGCCGCGCAGGAAGCGACGGGCGGGACGGCGGCGGCACCGGCGTCCGGTTCGCCGTGACCGTCGGTGCCTTCGATGATGCCGCGCAGGCCGGTGGCCTCCGGACGCGCCGGATCCGCCACGGCGTCGATACCGCCGGGCGTGAGCACGGTGGTCGCCTCGGATCCGACCGCGTCGTGGGCCGCGGGGGCCGTCGGACCGTCGCCCACCGGCGGCAGCACGGTGGTCTCGCTGGTCGACGTGGCCTGCGGCAGCGGGACGGCGGGCATGGCCGTATGGCCGGCCGCCACCGTCGTCTCGCCGTCGACCTGCGGGAACGACAGGGAGGGCTTCCCCGCCTTGTGGATTCCCGTCTCGTCCACGGACGGGAACGTGAGCGACGGGATGTCCCAATCGCCGTCGTCCTGCGCGTCGAGCAGCGCCTTCGGCGAGCCGAAGTCCGGCTCGTCCACGGTTCCGTCAGTATGCTTGTTCACCATATCCTCAACTCCTCAACCCCCATGCCTATCGCTGCCCAACATCATAGCGTGCCGGGCGACCCGCGACGAGGGGTCGCCCGGCACGCATGCACGCCGCCGAACGTGCGGAACCAGGTCCGCGACCGGCCACCGGAATCAGGCCTGGCCGGACTCCGCCTTCGCGGCGGCCACATCCAGCTTCTTCGCCTGGGCGATGAGGTCGTCGAGGTCCTCGGCGCGCAGCGCGCCGGCCTGCTGGAACACGACCGAGCCGTCCTTGACGATCATCAGCGTCGGCACCGCCTGGATGCCGGCGGCCGCCGCCAGATCCTGGTTCTGGTCGATGTCGACCTTCGCGAACACGATGTCCTTGTTCTCCGGCTTGTCGCTCGCCTCCTCGTAGATCGGGCCGAACGCGCGGCACGGTCCGCACCACGTCGCCCAGAAATCGACGAATACGATCTCGTTGCCGGTGATGGTCTTCTCGAACTCCGCCGAGGTGATCTGCGTGGTGGCCATGATGACTCCTTCTTATATGTGTCGCTACCGGTACCCAGTAAACCGTCACGGGGGAACAACGGGAAGGGGATTGGGCTGAAGGCTGAGGGGATAGGGCGGGGCGCGTGCGGGCACCCCCTCAGCCCGCCGCGCGGCCAGCTCCCCCTGAAGGGGGCGCAGAGCAAAGGCGAATGTGGGCATGCGGGGGCGCATGTCAGTTCGGCGCGTGATAATGGGGAGCATGCCAGTGATGAATGATGAGGTGCCGGACGAGGGCGACTTCGACGCCGACCGTCCGCGCGGTGAATTCGACCACGTCACCCCGGAGGACTTCATCCGCGGCTCCGGCCACGGCAATCCCCCCGGATGGCTCGACCCCGCGGACATCAACCGCGCCCGAGGCCAGATGCCCATCGCATACGTGGAGATCGTGCCGGTGCGCACCGACGAGTTCGGCCGCGTCGCGCAGGTCGGCTCGCTGCTGCGCGTCACCGACGACGGTTCGGTCGAACGCGCGCTGATCTCCGGCCGCGTGCTCTTCCACGAGACGTTGCGCGAGGCGATCGCCCGCAACGTGGCCAAGGACCTGGGCGACATCGCCCTGCCCATGCTGCCCGTCAACCTGCAGCCGTTCACCGTCGCCGAGTTCTTCCCGACGCCGGGCCTGAGCGAATACTACGATCCGCGCCAGCACGCGATCGCGCTGTGCTACGTGGTGCCGATCGCCGGCGACTGCCATCCGCAGGACGAGACGCTCGACGTGGAATGGGTGGACCCGCATTCGGACCTGCTCGACACGTTCCTCGACCAGATGCCCAACGGCCACGCCCGCATCGTGCGCAAGGCGCTGGAATACTGCGGCGCATAGAAAAAGGAAGTATTGCCATGACGTTTGAAATCCATAACCGGGTGCTGCGCGAGGGGGAGGGGACCCCGCTCGTGCTCGCCAACGCGTATCCGGTCGACGGACGCATGTGGGAGACATGCGCCGCCCGCATCGCCGAGCTCGCCGACGAGGCAGGCCTTCCCGCCTTCCCGATCTGGGCGCCCGACATGCCCGGCTCCGGCCAATCGCCCACGCCAGACGACAAGGCGTCGGGACGCCGCGCCGCGAACGGCTCCTACCCGGACGCGCTCGACCGCATGGCCGAATCCTACGTGGACCTGCTCTACCGGAACGGCTTCGAGAAGGCCGTGTGGGTGGGCCTGTCGATGGGCGGCTACCTCGTGACCGACCTGTACCGCCTCCACCCGGAGTCCGTGGCCGGCGTCGCCCTGTGCGACACGATGGCCTCGTCCGACGGCGTCGGCGGCGAGCCGCGTCTCGAGACCTCCGACGCGTGCGAGCGCACCGGCTCCGTCGAGCCGGTCATGCATTTCGCCCAGCCCGCGGACGGCGACTCCACGATCAAGAAGTCACCGGAATTCATCGCGACGATGACCGCGTGGATCCGCGACCAGAAGCCCGCCGGACTCGCCTGGCGCCAGCGCATGACCTACGGCAGGCCGGAACTCGCCGGCGTGCCCGAGACGATGGACGTGCCGGTCGCCGTCGTCTCCGGCGAACTCGACCCCACGTCGAATCCGGGCGTGATGCGCCCGCTCGCCGAACGCATCGGCGCGAACGCCACGTTCACCGCGATCCCCGATTGCGGTCATTTCAGCGCCGTCGAGCACCCCGACACGGTGGCCGCCGCGCTCGTCGACCTGATGAAGCGGGTGATCGCATGAGCGTGTCGTTCAGTCCGCTGGCGTTGACGCGGGCGCTGCCGTTCCTGCCGCTCGCGCAGGGCGACATCGACTATCAGACCGAGCGCCGCGCCGAACCGCATCTCATCTCGGACACGCTCGCCGAGCCGGCGACCAAGGTGATCCTCACGCGCGACGGCAAGATCGCCGTGCCGCGCGGCCAGGGCGAACTCGCCGACTACGAGAACGTGAAGATGCGCCTCGCCACCATCCCCGGCGCATACGTGTCGCGCGAACTCGAGACGCATCCGCAGGCCGTCGCCATGTTCCTCGGCAGCTACGGCGGCCGGCGCGACGAGCACGTCGTCGCCGTGGACGTCACGCGCGTGGCGCGCATCGCCGACGGCGGCGAACGCGGCGCCGACGACGCGTTCGACGAGCCGGAGGACGGCACGAACGGCGGCGTGGTCGCGGCGGGCGGTGCGTTCGGCTTCGGCGCCGGCGCCGGCCGCGGCGCGCACGCGAGTCTGCTCGAACAGGCCGTCGACCGCTTCGACTGGGTGGACCTGCGCGGTTTCGCGCCGCACGCCTCCGCACGCGAGGCGGGGCAGGCGACCAGCGCGATCACGCTGAGCATCTGGCACAACCGCCAGCGCCACTGCCCGACCTGCGGCGCTCCTGTCGAGGCCGCGAACGGCGGCTGGGCGCAGCGCTGCACGAACGACGCGGACGGCCGCCGTCTGCTGTTCCCGCGCGTCGAACCCGCCGTGATCACCATCATCGTGGATTCCGAGGGGCGTGCGCTCCTGCAGCACAACGCGGCGTGGCGCAACCCCACGCTGTATTCGGTGTCCGCCGGATTCGTGGAGGCCGGCGAGAACCTCGAGCATGCGGCCCGCCGCGAGGCGCTTGAGGAGGTCGGCATCCGGCTCGGCGAGGTCAAGTACCTCGGCTCCCAGCCGTGGCCGTTCCCCGCCTCCCTGATGATGGCGTTCAAGGCGCACGCCCTGACCACCGACGTCCATGTGGACGGCGTCGAGACCGTCGAGGCGAAATGGGTCACGCCGGACGAGTACACGGCGGCGCTGGTCTCCGGGCGCATGAGCGCGCCCGGCAAGGCGACGATCGCACGCTACATGATCGAGGAGTGGCTCGGCCGCGAGCTGTGACGTGGGTGGTGCCACGGAAGCCTGACGAAACGACATATCTCGAATAGTGATATATGCCACAAACCGTTGCGCCGACGGCCCAAACGGGGTGTCGCGCACGGTTCCGGGCCGTGCGCTGGGGTGGTGTTGATGTACAGTCGGACGCAGTCCGCGAGGCAATGCGGACATGAAAGCGTAGCAACAGACTAAGGATCGCGAATGACCGACCAACGCAATCAGCAGCCGGCGGAACGCCCGGAATACGGCGCTATGCGTGAGGATTTCGAGGCCACGCAGGCCATGCCGTCGCTGCCCGGCGCCGCGCCCGCCCCGCTCGCCGGCGTGATGGACTCCGCCGCGCGTCCGGAGGACTTGAACATCGGCACCGTCGCGGCCAAGCGCAGGTCGCGCAAGCCGCTCATCATCACCCTCGCCGTCGTGGCCGTCCTGCTGGTGGCGCTCGTCGCGGCGTTCTTCGGCGCCCGCGCGTACTACCAGGACAAGGTTGCGCCCGGCGTGCGGTTCGGCTCGGTCAGCCTCGCCGGCCAGACCCGCGACGAGGTGAAGGCCACCGTCGAGCAGGCGGTCAAGGACACCTCGATCACCGTGAAGGACACGGACGGCAACACCAGCGCCACCGCCTCCCTCACCGATCTGGGCGTGGACATCGACGTCGACCAGACCGTCGACGACATCATGGACGCGAAGTCCTCCTCCAACATCGGCGAGGACATCCTGCGCGTCAACCCGTTCGCCCATCAGGACGTGGCGCTCTCCGCCACCCCGGACAACGCGACGCTCGACGAATACCTGTCCGCCAAGCTCGTCACCGATGCCGAGCGCGCGGTGCCGTCCGCCGTGACCTACGACGGGAACGCGCACGCGTTCGTCGCCTCCGAAGGCCGCCCGGGCAAGGCCCCGAAGCTCGGCGCCGTCGTCAAGGCCGTCAAGCAGGCCATCGCCACGCCCGGCTCGGCCGCGACGGTGAGCGTCACCGACGAGACCATCGACGCCCCGATCGCGCTCGACGCCGCCCAGAAGGCCGCCGACGCCGCGAACCAGCGCCTCGCCAACCCGATCGTCATGACCAACGGCGACGCGAAGCAGTTCGAGCTGCCGGTCGACACCGTGGCCTCGTGGATCAAGACCGAGACCCACCTCGACCAGGGCGCCATCACCATCTCCTACGACGAGACCGCCGTCAAGAAGTTCATGTCCGAGCAGCTGCCCGGACAGCTCAACCAGGACATGGTCTCCCAGGAGGACATCGTCGACGCCAACGGCACGGTGCTCGTCGCCGCGCAGGTCAAGGGCGTGGACGGCGTCACCGTCAAGGACACCGACCAGGCCGCCGACCAGGTCCTCGACGCGCTCAAGGCCGGCAACGGCGGCACCGTGCAGGTCGCCTCCGACGTCAAGAAGTTCGACGTCAAGCAGAAGCAGAGCGAATGGCGCATCGTCATCGACAAGAGCTCGCAGACCGCCGTCGTCTACCACAACGGCCAGCAGGTCAAGAGCTTCCTCGTGTGCACCGGCGGCCCCGGCGGCAACGAGACCGACAGCGGCAACTGGTACATCTACCTCAAGTACCGCGTGCAGGACATGACCGGCCTGAACGACGACGGCAGCCGCTACCTGTCCAAGGGCGTGAAGTGGGTCAGCTACTTCAACGGCGGCGAGGGCTTCCACACCGCCACGTGGAACTACAACGGCATCGCCCGCGGCGACGCCGCCAACCACGGCTCCCACGGCTGCGTGAACATGTACGAGCAGGACGCCGAGTGGGTCTACGAGAACTGCCCGAACGGCACGCTCGTCCAGGTCGTCGGCACCCAGCCGACCGGCCCGGTGCGCTGAACCGTCGGCGCCGAACGGCATCCGACCACGAGGACCCCGTCTTGCGTCATCCGCAAGACGGGGTCCTCCCGTATCCGGGCGTGTTCGCAACAGGTTGGTAGGCTGGTGGCTATGAGCGAAGAACCTGACGACCAGCCGCTGAACCTCGACGTGCCCGAGCACCTCGAATACTCCGACGACCACGTGTGGGTGGACACCACCCTCGACCCGGCCGTGGTCGGCATCACCGAGTACGCCGCCGGCAAGCTCGGCGAACTCGTCTACGTGGACCTGCCCGAAGTCGGCGTGCGCGTCGAGGCGGGCGACGAAGTCCTCGAACTCGAATCGGCGAAGGCGGTCGAACCGCTGATCGCCCCCGTCTCCGGCACGATCCGCTACGTGAACCAGGCCGTCGCCGACGATCCCAGCGTCATCGACTCGGATCCCTACGGCGAAGGCTGGATCCTCAAGATCGAGCTGGAAGACGACGAACCGGACCTGCTGACCGCCGAACAGTACCTGAAGGTCATACGATGACACGCATCGTGCGACCGGTGGAATGCGACGGACGCGGCACGGCGCGCGCGCTCGGCGACATGCGCCGCATGCGCGACGGCGACGGCGGCGACGCGCGCACCGCGCGCGGGACCGCCGCGTCCGCCGCGAGCGGCGACGACATGCCCACCGTGCCGATTCCCGCGCGACGCGCCGTCACCACGTTCGACGCCGCGTCGCGGCGCGAACGCTTCGAGGCGCAGCCGCTGCCGGAACGCATCCTCCGCCGCGCCGTCACGCACGGGTTCAACGCGTGGGTGACGGCGGCGACGCGCACGGCGAAACGGCTCGACTGGTTCCCGCGCGTCGACCCGTACGTCGGGTACGGCACCGGCGACTACTCACGACTCATCTGCCGCACCGTGTACGCGGGGGAGGGCAGCGAGTACGGGCGCGCCACACGCGGCATCCGCGGCATGCTCGCCATCCCCTCGCCGCACACGCAGGTGAAGATCCGCATCGACGACGTCCCGCTCGAAACGGTGCAGATCGGCGATTCCGAACGTTACGACGCGTTGGACGCGCGGCCGGAGCTCGACAGCGAATACGCGATCTCCGACACGTCCGGCTACCTCGACCTCGTCGCCGAACAGCGGCTCGAACCGGGCGTGCACGACGTCTCCTACCGGGTCAACGGGCGCAAACCCGTGCACGCGAAGCTGTTCACGATTCCGAAGGGCGCGAAGGTCGGCATCATCTCCGACGTGGACGACACCGTCATGATCACACAGGCGCCCATATTGTGGAAGGCCGCGTGGAACCTGCTGTTCCTCAACCCGGACAAGAAGGCCTCCGTGCCCGGCATGAGCGTGCTGTTCACCAAGCTCGCCGACCTGTTCCCGGACGCGCCGTTCTTCTACCTGTCCACCTCGCCGTGGAACGTGGAGGGCGCGATCCGCCACTTCCTCGAGAACCACGGGTTCCCGGAAGGCCCGCTGCTGCTGCGCGACCTCGACCCGCGGCCTAAGACGTTCATCCCCTCCGGGCCGCAGCACAAGCTCGAATTCGCCGAACAGCTCATGGCCGACTTCCCCGACATGAAGTTCATCCTCGTCGGCGACGACGGCCAGAAGGACCCCACCACCTACGCGACCATCGTCAGGCGGTACCCCGGCCGCGTGCTCGCCATCGCGATCCGCCAGCTGAGCCCGCGCGAGCTCATGCCGTTCGGCCTCAGGAACCCGGCCGGCATGACCGCCACGCAGCCGATGCCCGACACCGACGTGCCCGTGTTCACCGGCACGACCGGCGCGAACATCATGAAGACGATGCTGCCGTACCTGAAGGCGCATCTGGGGTAGGGGCTTCGCGGGATTCGGTTCCGCGGGGCGACGGTTCCGCGGAGCGACGGTTCCGCGGGTGGGATATGCGCGTACGAAACCGGTTCGAGCGTGCGTATAATCACCCGTATGACCGAAGAGAAGCAACTGGCCGGCAGCGACGACGGCACCTGTATCTGTCCCGAAGTCCCCGTCGCGCACCGTGAGCCGACCCGACGCGAACACCATGGCGACGTGTTCGTCGACCCGTACGAATGGATGCGCGACAAGGACTCGCCGCGCACGCGCGACTACGTGGCCGCGCAGAACCGCCTGTGCGAGGCGCGCAACGCGCATCTCGACGGACTGCGGCATACCCTGTTCGACGAACTCAAGTCGCATGTGCAGGAGACCGACATGTCCGTGCCCGTGCGCATCAACGACTACTGGTACTACGCGCGCACGCAGGAGGGCCGCCAATACGCGGTGCAGTGCCGCATGCGCGTGCGCGGCGCCGACGACTGGAACCCGCCCGAGATCGACCCGTTCGGCGCGCCCGGTTCACTGCCCGGCGAATCGATCGTGTTCGACGCGAACGCGGAGGCGGAAGGACACGACTTCTTCCGGCTCGGCGGCATGGACCTGAGCCGCGACGGCCGATGGATGCTCTACGGCGTCGATACGGCCGGCGACGAACGTTACGACTACCGGATCCGCGATCTTCAGACCGGCGAGGAGCTGCCCGAACTGTTCCACGGCGTCGGCGGCGCCTGCTTCACGCCCGACGCGCGCTACGTGTTCTGGGTGGAACTCGACGACGCGTGGCGCCCGTGCGCGGTCTGGCGGCACAAGGTCGGCACCCCGGTCGAGACGGACGTATGCGTGTACCGCGAGGAGGACGAACGCTTCTGGGTGGGCATCGGCCTGAGCTTCGACGAGCGCAACCTCGTGCTCGGCACCGGCTCCAAGACCACCACCGAAGTGCTCATGCTGCCCGTGACCGACCCGGAAGGCGAATTCCGGGCGTTCATCCCGCGCAAGACCGACGTCGAATACGACGTGAGCTTCGCCTGCTTCGAGAACGCGGGGGAGGACGGCGCCGACATCCCGCTCGCCGTCGTCTACCACAACGCGAAGAACCCGAACTTCGAGATCGACGTGATCGACATGCGTCGGCACGAGCCGCCGTACACGCTCGGCGAAGGCGTGTGCGTCGCCGAAGGCTCGCCGTACGGCTGCGAGCATGCCGCATCGGCCGAGGACCGCGCGAAGGCGATCACCGCGCCGTACTTCAACGCGCACAACCCGGCCATCCTGCAGGGACTGCACGGCCTCGGCATCGAAGGCATCGCCATCCACCGCCACTTCGTCACGCTCGCCTACCGCGCCGACGGCCTGCCGCACGTCGCGATGATGCCGAAGCGCGCCGCCGTCGAGGACTTCCTCGCCGGGCGGCCGTGGCGGTTCGTCGAACTGCTGCCGCCCGCGCTCGAGGACGATTGGGACACGGTGGCCGACGACCGCGACGAGACCGGCGACCACGGCGAGACGCTGTGGGCGGAGGACTGGGACGCGGGGCACGCGGGTGCTGGTGCTGGTGCTGGTGCTGGAGCTGGACGCGTCGGCGTGACCGACCGCACGTCGTCGTCGGACGGCGCGAGCGACGACCACCTGCCCGGCGAGACGCGACGCCTCTACTCGATCGGCACCGGTGGCAACCCGTCCTACGACGCGCCGCGCATGCGCTACTCGTTCACCAGCTACACGCGCCCCGGCGAACTCCACGAGATCGACCCGGTGACCGGCGAGGACCGGCTGCTCAAACGCGCCACCGTGCTCGGCGGCTTCGACCCGCGCGACTACATGGAACGCCGTGTGTGGATCCGCGCCCGCGACGGTGAGCGCATCCCCGTCTCGCTCGTCTGGCGGCGCGACTTCCCCGCGCAGGATTCGCCGATGTTCATCACCGGCTACGGCGCATACGAGATCTCCTCCGACCCGAACTTCTCCGTCGCGAGGCTCAGCATGCTCGACCGCGGCGTGCTGTACGCGGTGCCGCACATCCGCGGCGGCGGCGAGCTTGGACGCGCCTGGTACGAGCAGGGACGCCGGCTGAACAAGAAGCATTCGTTCGAGGACTTCGTCGACGCGACGGCCGCGCTCCAGCGTGCGCATCTGGCCGACCCGCGCCGCACCGTCGCCAACGGCGGCTCGGCGGGCGGCCTGCTGATGGGCGCGGTCGCGAACCTCGCGCCGGAACTGTACGCGGGCGTCGAGGCGGATGTGCCGTTCGTCGACGCGTTGACCTCGATCCTCGACCCGTCGCTGCCGCTCACCGTCACCGAGTGGGACGAGTGGGGCGACCCGCTGCACGACGAGGACGTGTACCGGTACATGAAGTCGTACACGCCGTACGAGAACCTGCCCGCCGCGGATTCGGACGCCGGCCGTGCGTTTCCGCGCGTGTTCGTCACCACGTCGATGAACGACACGCGCGTGCTGTACGTCGAGCCGCTCAAATGGGTGGCCGCCATGCAGTCGCGCGGATTCGACGCAATCGCCAAGATCGAGGTGGAGGCCGGCCACGGCGGCACCTCCGGGCGCTATAAGCAGTGGGAGGAGGTCTCCTACGAGAACGCCTGGTGCCTGGACGTGATGAACCTCAAGTACTGAAACGGATTGAGCCCCTTGGCCGTGAAGGCCAAGGGGCTCAATCATAGGGTTGCCTCCCTCTGACGAGGGAGGTGGCCGCCGCAGGCGGACGGAGGGAGAGACCTACCGCTGCTCCTCGAGGGTGAGGAACTGGTCGCCGACGCGCAGGGTGGCCGGGGCCTCCAGCGGCACGGGCGTGCCTTCGACGACCTGTCGCTCCTCGCCGTCGCGGATGATGAACGTGCCGTTCAACGAGCCGTAGTCCTCGATCCACAGCCGACCGTCCTGGTCGATGCTGATCGCCGCATGGTTGCGGGAGATGGTGCGTGTGGGGTCCTCGATCCGCACGGCCTTCGAACCTTCCGGAATCGCCTCGGACGGGCGACGGCCGAGCAGGACGCTCCTGTCGAGGACGATCGTCTGACCGGTCGCCTCGTTGTGCAGCGTGTAGGTCTTGCGGCCGGGGGCCTGGCCGGCGGCGTTCGCGTCGGAGAGGACCGTGTCGTCCAGACTGCCGTCGTTCGGTTGTGCGGCGGGCTGGACGGTGGGTTGTGTTGGCTGTGCCGCGGGCCGGGCCGCGGGCCGGGCCGCGGCCCGGGCGTCCACTGGATCGTCGGCGTACCAGCCGGGTTCCGGTGCCGGTGGGAATGGAATCGCGTTGCTCATCCGTCTCGCCCCTTTCAGCGGCGACCGGCGAGCGCCGCGTCGACGGCCGGGTCTCCCAGTCGGGACAGCCAGTCGGCGAGCGCCGGGTACAGGTTCGGGTTCTGCGCGAGGGCGGCGTACAGTTCCGGCGCCTTCTGCGCGATTTCGGCCATCTGCATCTGGTCGGTGGTGGTGCGCGCGATCTGTGCGGTGAAGCCGTGCGGGTTCACCGGGGCCTGCGGTTCGGACGCGGCGGTCCGGGGCTCCTGCGTCGTCGTCTGCGATGCCTGTGCCTGCGCGGTCCGCCTGGGCTGCAAGGTCGCGGCCGTGGGGGTGCCGGCCGCGGCGGAGGTGTGCTGCCGCACGGCCACGGTCTCGTCGGACTGTCCGGCGCCGGCCGCATCGTCGGAGACGGCATAGCCCATCTGGCGCACGGTCTCGCGGGCGCGATCGTCGCCGAATTCGGCGAGCCAGCGCAGCAGACCGGGGTAGGCGCGCGGATTCACCGCCACGTTCGCGCCGAACTCCGGATTCTCATAGGCGATCTTCGCGAGAAGGATCGGATCCGCGTTCCGATCCTGAACCGCCGCGACCGCGGCATCGTAATCAACCATCATGCCTCCTAGGTGCTATGGTCCGCAAAGTCTGCAAAGTCACATCGGCGATGTTGCCGATATCCTCCTCATCGCCCAGCTTAGTCACCGACCATGCGTGCCGGGGCGGCGCGAGCACGGGCATGTCCGCGACGATGACGGTGACGTTGTCGCCGCCGCCGGCGTCGAGCGCGGCGCGCAGCAGGGCGTCCGCCGCCTCCTGCGGATCGTCGTGGCGCGCGGCGATCGCGGCGATCTCGTCGTCGCCCGACACCTCGGCGTACAGGCCGTCCGAGCAGATGATGAAGCGGCCGGTCGCATCGGTGAGGAACAGGTCCGGTCTGATGCCGTCCGGATCGCCGACGCACTGGGTGATGATGTTGCGCGGGATGAGCGATTCGGCCATGTCGGGCAGCAGCTCGCCCGTGTCGATCGCCTCCTGGCGCTGGGAATGGTCGCGTGTGATGCGCACGAGCGTCGAGGGATCCCAGCCCGCGCCGTCCCGCGCGGCATCCATATGATAGGTGCGCGAGTCGCCGACGTTGACCACGTAGGCTAGGTTCTCCGTGCTGAACGGCGTCGCGGACGTCCGTTCGCCGGTCTGGGAGCCGTCGTCGATGTCGGGGGCGTCGCCGTGCACGAGGATGAGGCCGGTCACCGTGGTGCCGGCCACGCCGCCGAGCTCGTGGCCGAGCGCGAGCACGTCGGCCTGCGCGTCGGCGAGCACCGTCTCGATGTCCGCGCGGTTGCGCACGGGCAATGCGGCGAGCGCGCGCAGATGATCGGCCGCACGGGCGCTCGCATGCTCGCCGCCCATGCCGCCGCCCATGCCGTCGCACACCACGTACACGCCGTGGCCGGCGTAGCCCGCATCCTGGTTGTTCCTGCGCTTGAGCCCCACATCGGTGGCGAATCCCGCCGCGAGATGTCCGATGGTCATGAACGCTTCCCCTCTGTCCGTGCGCCCGGTTCCCCGGCGGCGGTCGTCTCGCCCATGCCGCGTTCGGCGGCCCAGGCACACATACTCGCCACTATACCTGCTGCACGGTGGGCGCGCCGGGGTCTTCCTCGGCGTGTGAACACTCCGGCGAGGCTGAGCCGTGCACGCCAGCGGCGCGGACGGGGCAACGACGCGAGCATGGCCGCACGCATGGCGTCCACGTCCTCCCAGTACCGGCGGGCCCGATCATCGTCGATGCGTTCGCCGGAGAACGCGGCGTAGTCGGCTTCGCGCGCCAACGTCGCGAGCGTCGAAGCGTCGACGTCCATCCGTCCGCCCATCGCCCGCCCTTCCTCGCGTCGGGTGCCGTGCACGTCGACGCCGCTCTGCCGGGCGAGCGCCGTGACGGCCCGCCATCCGGCGGCGATCCGCATGCGGGGACTGCCGGACCGTCGCGCATGACGCAGCAGAAGCGCCTTCATGAGCAGGATGATTCCGCAGACGGCCGTCATCGCCCATACCGGGCTGCCGTAGACCGCGACGTTCCGAACGGCGCGGCCGAGCGCCGTCCTCAACGGGTCCGCGCCGGTCGCGTCCGCCTCCTCGCCGCCGAGCGTGGAACGACCCCGCATCTGCCGTTCGTCGCGCAGCGGGTCCTGCAGCGGCACCGGAGGCTGGCGCACCAGCTTCCGCGGGTTCGGCGGAGTGGGCTCCTCCTCTGGGTCCGGGACCTTCGTCTCCTCCGGGGTCGGATGGAACGCGGTCCAGCCGTAGCCGTCGAGCTTGATCTCCACCCAGGCCTCGACGTCATCGCCCGTGAACCTGGTGACGGTGTAGGCGCCACGCCGTTCGGAGCGCGCCGTGCCGATCGAGCCGTCGTCGTTCTTCGGGACGAGACCGAGCACCACGCGGCTGGGCAGGCCGAGTTCGCGGGCCATGAGCGCCATCGCGGAGGCGTACTGCTCCGAATCGCCCACCATCCGCGTGCCGTCGAGCAGTCTCCCGATGCGGTAGTTGCCATGGCCGGGCGGCGACGGATAGTCGCCCGCCAAGCCATGTGAGAACCAGCCGGAATCCTTCAGCCCCTCGGCGATCCTGCGCGCCGCGGCGCCACCCGTGGCCTCGCCTCCCGCCATGGCGGTGGCGAGCCGGCCGGCGGCGTCGGGGGAGTCCACCGTTGCGGGCTGGAGGGTCTTCGCCGCCTCGGCGTCGTCGATCTGGCTATCGGAGGGCGTGCGGGGGATGACGCCGCTCTCCGTGTAGGTCAGCCCTTCCGCCATGCCGTCCGGGTAGATCGCCGAATCGGTGTCCGAGTTGTAGTAGAGGTCGCCCCGCCCGTCGGCTGAATCCTCGACGGTGATTTCGGTGGCCGAACCGGCCAACGGCAGCCATCGGTCCGTGAGTCCCTCGCCCACGGTGAACGTGGCCGTGAAACGGGTCCCCTCGGCGTCGTCGGCGATCGTCGTACCCACACGCCGGTAGTTCGACGAGCCGGAGACCGTTGCTGAATCGGACAGGTTCCACACGTTGCCATCGAAACGGTCCATCACCGCGAGACGCACCGATGTGCCCGCGGGAAGACCACGCACGGTGAGCACCGTATCGTCCTTATGGTCCTTGATGTACGCGCGCATGCCGGACAGCGGGCTCGTATAGTCGTACGGGGTCAGCGGCGGCTCGTAGCGGTCGCGCAGGATCAGACGGTGCTGGGGCGTGACGAGGCACACACCCGCGGCGAGACCGGCGGCGATGGCGATGACGGCGAGGGCGCCCGGCAGGCGTCCGGTCTCCAACAGGCCCCATCGGACGGACAGCCAGACTACGAACGTGAGCATGGCGGCGAGGCCGGCGGCGGTCCGCCACCAGCCGGCGGACGTGCCGAGCAGCGCGGCGGTGAACGCGGCGGCCGCGGGCAGGCCGGACGCCGCGGCCAGGCGCGCGTCGTCGGCGAGCGCCGGCAGGCCGGCGAGGAACGCCGTCCACAGCGTCAGCGTCCAGACGGCCATCAGCGAACCCGACGCCGTGCCCACGGGCGGCGTGATGGAGATCAGGTATTTGAACGAGCCGAACATGTCCCACCATCCCTGCGACAGGGTGGCGGCCGTCGGGATTACATGGCCGATCGTCGTGCCGTTCAGGGCGATGACCGGTCCGACGACGGACTGGGCGAACACGAGGGACACGAGCTGCCACCACAGGCGCAGCCGGCGCGTCACTCCGACCAGGGCGATGAGACAGCCGAGCAGCGCGGCAGGCGCGGCGGCCGAGGCCCATGCGGCCGCGTCTCCGTAGACATCGATGAGATTCGACGCGGCGAGCAGCGTGAGCGCCGCGGCCACGGCGAGACCGCCCAAGCGCCGCCCCCATGGGCCGCGGGTGGAGAGGGAAGCTGAAATGGTGTCGTTCCGCCAGTCGGCGTGCCGTCGGCTGGTCATGCGAGCACCCCCATGATGATCGGCAGGTCGTCGAGTCCGCCGACCGTGGCGAGCGTGAAGCCGGGGAACCGGCGGATCGCCCGGGGCATGCCCTCCGCGACCTGCAGCACGAGCGTGGACGCGGACTCCGGCAGCGCGGACGCCATGCGTCCGATGTCGTCCGCGTCGCGCAGCGAACCGACGGTGAGGACGTAGAAGGAGGCGTCCGGGGCGTGCGCGAGCGTGCCGCGCGCGAGGTTCGGATCGTCGGAGCGGTCCGGGACGATCCTGCTGCACGAGTCGAGGAAGTCCGTCGCGCGGCGCGGCGCGGCGTGCGCGGCGCCCGCATGCGTGGACAGCGGCCGACGCCGTGCGAGGCATCGTGCGCCGACCGAGGCGTGGACGGACACGGCGAGCTCGAACTCGCCGGGGCCTGCGTACTCGTCCGGGTCGACGGACATGGTGAGCGCCGTGTCCGTGCGTCGCGTCGCCTCGTATCGGCGGATCATCAACGCGCCCGTCTTCGCGGTGCTCGGCCAGTGCACGTTGCGCACGTCGTCGCCCGGCGCGTATTCGCGCAGACCGTGGAAGTCGAGGTCGTCGTCGACGGTGTCGCCGCTCGGACTCCCCTCGAGATCGCGGACCGATCCCGCGTCGAGCGTCTCCAACGGCACGATGGCGGGGTGGACGAACAGGTCGATTCCGTCGGTGAGCCGCCGCTCGCGGCGGATCAGACCGAACGGGTCGCCCTTGCGGATGCGCAGCGGGCCGACGGCGATCACGGTCCGTCGCGGCGCGCGGAACTCGATGTCGGTCCGCCGGGATTCTCCCGGGGCGAGCGGGGGAACGGCGAACCGCTCGCGCCTGGAGCCGATCGGCAGGTCGCCGCGCGCGGCCGTGGTGGGCTTCCGCCCTGGATTCCGGACATCGATGCGGACGCTCGCCGTATCCCCCACGGTGACGCGGCGTCGCCGCAGGTCGATCGCCGCCCGGAACGAGGTGTTGCCGAGCGACATGACGACGGAGACAAGCATCATCGACAGGGCCGCCACGCCGTATGCCAGCAGCTCGTGCCATCCGAGGGGGACGAAGGCGACGAGCGCCGCCGCGCCCGAGCCGGTCACGGCCCACCCCAGCGGGGAGACGAAGGACGCGAGCGGGGAGACGAAGGGCGCGAGCGGCCGGCGTATCCGGCGCGGCGTCCGTGCGGCGCGTATGGGACGGGGCATGATGTCGGTCTTTCGGTTCGTGGGTTTGGTCCGTGGGTTTGGTTCGGGGCGGTTCGTGGGGGGCGTGGGGAGAGGCTTGGCGATGGGCGCGTCAGCCGCCGAGTGCCGGCGCGGGCACGTCCTCGAGGATGCGCGTGACGACGGCCTGCGGCGTCTCTCCGGCGAACGCGGCTTCGGCGGTGAGATTCAGCCGGTGGGCGAGCACCGGTGTGGCGAGGTCCTTCACATCATCGGGGACGACGTAGCCGCGTCCGTCCGCCGCGGCCCAGATGCGTGCGCAGCGCGCCAGGGCGAGGGCGCCTCGCGTCGAGGAGCCGACCCGGACGCCGTCGTCATGGCGTGTGCGTTCGACGAGTCTGACGATGTATTCGAGGATCGACTCGTCGACGTGGACCGTGTGCGCGACACGCCCCATCGCGATGACGTCGCCGCCGGCCAGCACGGGGGCGACGTCGCCGGCGCGGTCGGCGACGTCGAGCTGGCGCAGCAGTTCCACGGACACGTCGTGGCCCGGGTATCCGAGGGACGTCCTGATGAGGAACCGGTCCATCTGCGCCTCGGGCAGCCGGTACGTGCCGAGCTGCTCCACCGGGTTCTGCGTGGCGATCACGATGAACGGCCGCGGCACGTCATGCGTGACGCCGTCCACGGTGACCTTCCGCTCCTCCATAACCTCGAGCAGCGCGGACTGGGTCTTCGGCGAAGCGCGGTTGATCTCGTCGGCGAGCACGATGGACGCGAAGACCGGTCCCTCACGGAACGTGAAATCGCCGGTCTTCCGGTCGTAGAAGGTGAGTCCCACCACGTCCGAGGGCAGCAGGTCGGGGGTGAACTGGATGCGTTTGAAGCCGGCGTCGACCGAGTTGGCGAGGGCGCGCGCCAACTGCGTCTTGCCGGTGCCCGGATTGTCCTCGAGCAGCACATGGCCGCCGACCATGAGCGCGGTGAGCACCTCGCGGACCGGGCGGGTCTTGCCCACCACCGCCTGGGAGACGTTCTTCACGAGCAGGTCGAACATGTCCCGGAACCGCTCGATTTCGGGCGTGGCGGCACCGGGGATGGTGCCGGTGACGGGGACTGTGCCGGTGTCGGGGATGGGGGTGCCCGTCGTGGCGGGAGCGGTGGCGGTGGCGCGGTGCGCGGGCGTCCGCCGCCGCGTGCCGGCCCTGCGGGCTCCCGCGTCCCTGGACAGCAGGGTCCGGTCGTCGACGGACCCGTTGGCGTTCTCGTTCATGATCGCTCCTTGATCGTGTCGTCCCGTTGCCGGGAGATCCTTCCCGGCAACGCCACCGATGCGCCGTCGGCCGTCGGGCGTGGGCCCCGTACCGTCCCGGTCCGCTCCACGCCTTCGACGAGCTCGTCCGGCCCGTCGGCCAACGTGATGCGCCACGTCACGTCGCCGTCGAGCCCGGAACCCCTCATATCGAGGGTCCGCGGCTGTCCGCCGACCGCCCATTCGCGCCGCCATGCGGTGCCATCCCCGTCGGTGAGGGTCAGGATGACCGTGGCGCCCTGACCGTAGGTCTCCACATCGCCAGCGATGCGGAGCGTGTCGCGGCCGCTCCACTCCAGTGCGTAGTCGCCGATGCCGGCCTTCGGCCTGTCCGGCATGTCCTGGCTGGAGGCGGTGACGTCGGCGCTGGCGGCGCCGCGGAACGTCTTGCGCACGCTCACCGAGCCGCAGACGCGCCAGCCGCCGGGCTCATAGGAGAACGAGGTACGCGTGGTGGATCCGGACGAGCCGTTCCCGGCCGTGTACTCGAACCGGCCCTCCTTGCCGTCGCCGTCCGTCCACGAGACCACGCAGCGGCCGTCCTCCGCCCGGATGGAGAGACCGGACGGCGCGGCCGGACGGTGGACCGGGACGACGGGGATGCCTTCGCCTCGCACCTCGTCGCCATGCACCGTGACGATGGCGTACCCGGGCGTGAGGGCGTCGCCGAAATCGGAATCCGCGATGTCGAAGGTGTGCGACGTCTGCCCGCACGCGACGTTCCCGGTGTGATCGCCGAGCGTGACGACAACGGAGGCGCACGCGTTGTTGCGCATGTCGCCGATCTCGGCGGACACCGTCACCTCGTCGCCATCGTCCGACTGCGACGTGGAGACGATCGGAGCGTCCGGCACGCCGTACGGCCTAGCGGACTCCGCCGATGCGGCCGCCGCGCCGTCGCCCGCCCGGTTGTGCGGCACGACGGTGGCGGTCACGGCGAACCCGTCCGTGATGTCCGACGATCTGAAGCCGAAGTCGACGGACGAGGCCCCCTCGACGACGGCTCGCATGCCGTTGCTCAGGGTCACGGTGTAGTAGTCGGCCGGCGACCCCGCGTAGACGGGCATCGACCACGAGACGGTCACGACCTGCCTGCCGCCCTCCACCGAGACCCTCGACGGAGCCGGCGGCACTGTGTCGGGCATGCCGGTCACCGTGCCGGAGTCCTCCGACCATCCGATTTCGTTCCTCGCGCGCACACGGAACGAGTACGGTCTGCCGTTCTCCAACCCCGCGATCCGGCAGACCGTCGCGGCGCCGCACGACTTCGAGGAGACACGGTCCCCGTCGCTCCAGCGCACCTCATAGTCGGTGATCGGGCTGCCGTTCGCCGAGCCGGGCGTCCATGTCAGATCCACCGCGCCGTCCTGCGGTTTCGCGTCGACGGGGGAGAGCAGCGGGGCTTCGGGCCTGTCGACCACGGCGACGGTGATCGTGCCCGTGACCCTGCGCTCGGCCATTCCCGTGCCGTCCTCGACGGTGACGAGCACACGGTTCGTGCCGCCTCCGGCGCCCGGGGCGGCGGCGACGTCGACGGACCCCGAGACATCGCATCGGACGGCGACCCCGGATGGGTCGTCCGCCGCGCACCGGATCAGGGTGAGAGGGGATGACGGGAACGGATTGTAGGCGTCGGCGAGCGCGTCCACCGTCCCGTCTCCTCCCGCTTCGAGCTTGAGCGTCCTATCGGGCACGCGCGCCAGCGGACGTGTCGAGGGGACGACGCGGACGGTCATGCCGGCGTCCACCGTGCCACCGTCGTATCCGATCCGCACGGGGACGCCGATCGTCGTCCCCGGCACGGCCGTCTTGTCCGCCTTCACCTCCAGACGGCCGGAACCCGAGACGGAGGCGGTCACCTTGCCGGTGTCCGAGCCGCCGGAATACGTGTATCGCCCTTCATCCCCACCGGGGCCTTCCGGCGCGTGCGTGAGCGCCTTCAGATCGATGGTCGTCGTCCCGTCGCCCGCCGCCACGTCGATCGTGGACGAGGAGAACGTGGGCGGCCTCACGCCGCGTCCGACCACCGTGATCGGCAAGGTGATCACCGCCGAGTTGATGATCCTCGTCCTGCCGGATTCTCTTCTGCCGTCCACCGCGGTGAACGTGATCGAAGCCGGTCCGGCGTAGTCGCCGGGGGCGGTGAACCTGAGCGTCCTGTCGTTCACATACAGCCGTCCGTCGGCGGCCTTCGTGGCGCTCACCGAATCCTCGCCGCCCACATACGCCTCCTTGCCGGCGCCCACGCGCACGTGGTCGGCGACGTCGATCCTGATGGTCTCATTCGTGTTCACCCTGAGCGCGGGCGCCTTCGGCCGCACGGTCGGCGGGAAGACGCCGTATGCGGGCACCTGGATGAACGCCGTGGAGGTCACGCCGTATCTCGTGTTGGTCACCGTGTAGGGGACGGCCCGGGCGTTCCGCGTCAGATCCACGCTGATGACGGTCGAGCCGTCATCGCCTTTGACGCGTGCATGGGCGTGTGCCGATCCGTGCACGTCGACCCTGAGATCCGAATCCGGGCCGGAGGGGTTCGCGATCCATCGGCCCACGTCCACGTCGACGCTCTTCCTGTCGATGGTGGCCGACGCGGGCACGCGGTAGTCGTAGGCGTCCGGCGGTTCGATCGGCGCGTCCGGGTCGACGTTCACGGTCAATACGGCCGTATCCGACAGTCCCGCCTGGTCCCTCACCGTGTAGACGACGTAGCTCGTCCCCGCCTGACGGGGCGTGGTGAAGCCGATCGCGCCGGCGCTCGCCTTCGCATCGGGTATGCCGGGGGCGTCGAGTCTTCCGTCAAGCGTCAGGTCGGCGTCGTCGCCGGAGACGTCGTTCCGGGTGACCGGCACGGTGGCGGGGGTGCCCGGACGGAGCGTGACCTCGTCGTCGCGCGCGTATACGCCGGAATCGGAGGCTCCCCGGAACACGCCCACGCGGATCCGCGCCTGAGCCCGCTGGCCGGTCCAGTCCTCCACCGCGTAGGAGAAGACGTCGGTGCCGGAGGAGTCGGCGTAGGCCTCGTAGACGAGGTGGTTCGCGCCCACCTCGGTGACGCGGCCCAGCTGCGGCGTCGTGTTGCCCAGGCCGAGCAGCTGGTCGTCGTCGCCGTCCACGTCGATGCCGGTGAGCGCGATCGGGATGCGCACCTTCCGGCCCGCGGCCACCTGCGCCTCCGTGTCGTGCGGCGTGGGCGCGGGCTTGTCCCCCGCGTCGCTCCGATGCACGGTGACGGTGATCGTCCCCGACACCGAGGCGCCGAGACCGTTCTCCACGGTGTAGACGATGGGGAACGTGCCGGTCTCGTCCGACGCCTGATACCGTACGGTGTCGCCGGAGACGAACGCGACCCCCTTGAACGTGGATGCATCGGTCCTCAGCTCGTTCCGCAGTCTGACCGTCGTGCCGTCCGGTTGGCCGGCACGGTCGAGCACATCGATGGATACGATGCCGCCGGTGCGTACCTGGGCGGCCATGTCCGGCGCCTTCGGAGCCGAGTCGGCGTTCGACGACGTCGGCGGATGCAGCACGATCGTGCCCGTCGACGTGCCGGCCGCGTTCGCCACCGTGTAGGTGACGTCGACCGGTTCGGTCGGTATCCGCCGCGCCGTCAGATAGACCCGCCTGTGGCCTACGAGACCGGTCTTGATGCCGGAGGCCGGATCGGCCGTGACCGAAGTGACGGACAGCACGCCGCCCATCGGGTCGACGTCGTTGGACAGCGGTTCCACGATGGCCGTGTTCCCCGCGCCGAGCAACGCCACGTCGTTCGCGGCCACCGGTCTGGCGGCTTGGCCCGATACGGGCTGCACCTCCACCCGGACCAGCCCGGTCGCGGGCACGGTCCCCTGCGTGATCGTGTACGACACGTAGTAGGTGCCCGGGGTGTCCGCCCTGAACCGGAGGGTCAGATCGGCGGCGTTCATCGTCACGGAGGCTCCATCGGGCGCGTCCGCCGCGGACAGACGCGCCGGGCTCGCGCCGGTGGCGTGGACGTACGGCTTCAGGTCGATGGACGCGTCCGTGGCCGGCGAGACGGATTCGGCCACGGGATCGATGTCGGCGGGCAGGGTGCCTGAGGGCTTGACGGAGAAATACACCATGCCGGTGCCGGTCTGCTTGCCGTCGGAGACCGCGAGCTCGACGCCGACTCGTCCGGAGGCCATCGAACCGGCGTCGAACGTGAGCAGACCGTCCGCGCGCGTGGAGGCCGTCACCTGATCGGAGCCCTGCGGCGACGCGGAGACGAGCGTCATCGGATCGCCGTCCGGGTCGGTGAAACCACCCAGCGCGTTGAACTCGTAGGAAGCGCCCTGCTCGACCTCCAGCTCCTGCGGCGTATCGGTCTGGGCGGGGGCGGCGTTCCCGGAACCGGTGAGCGTCAGCCTCACCGTGGCGGAGGACGTCTGGCCGTGCCCATCGGATATCTCGTAGGAGAAGCCCACCGCGCCGGGGCCCGCCTTCGTGGCGTCGAGTTGGAGGTAGCGGCCGTCGTAGACCGGGAAGACCTCGATCACGGCCCCGTCAGGGGCGTTCGCGCGCGTGATCCTCAGCACCGAGCAGTCGGTCTGCCGGTCGTTGCGCAGCACGTCGAGGATCCGTTCACCGCCGGCCCGCGCCCCGAACTCGTCGTTCTCCGCTTGGATCCCGTCCGAGCCGTGCGAACAGGTCTTGTCGAACTCACGCCGGTTGTCCGCCGTCTCGTCCCCCTCGCGCCGGTTCTCCTCGGAACGTTCGGTCCGGATCGTGTTCCATTGGAGTCTGATGACGTCGGTCGATGCACGCGGGTCCCACACGTTGCCATCGACCACGTCGTTGAGCACCACCTGCCGGTGGTTCGCGCGAAACACCAGTTCGGAGGTGACATCCACCGAACCGAGGGAGCGGAACATCGCTCCTCCGTCCTTCGCGGAGCATACGGAAACGTAGTTGTCGGCCCGCTGGCTCCACGCGGCGAACACGCATCCGCCCGAGGAGACCGGGCGCGCCGGCTCCCCGTGCCCGCCGGAACGCAGCGGCACAGGTTCCGGATCCGGCGATGAGAGGGATATGAGGTCCAAGCCGTCCCGGCCGGCCACGACGACCCAGCCGGATTGGAGCCCATCCACCGGCGGCGACTGCAGGCTCAGCCTTCCATCCATGCCGGAAGCGGCGCCTCCTCCTCTGAAGAGCACCCGGTTCCCGGCCGTGATGACCGGGACCCCGTCGACCACCGTGAACGAGGAGGCGTCCGTCCTCACCCCGTCGGTGATCGATCCGACCGACAAAGGCGAACGGCTCCGCGGCGAGTCGAGTCTGAACACCATGCCGTCGGAAGGACGGTATCCCCATACCGCGCCGTCGGCGTCGACCACGATCCTGCCTCCCGCACCGAGTCTCAGCCGGGGATCCTCGTGCATGGGGGACGCCGAGCCGACATCGTCGGCGTATCCCGTCCAGACGTCGCCGGTCCCCTCATCGAGGAACGCGATGGTGCCGCCGCCTGCCGCCGATATAGTCTCGTCCCCCGTCTCGGCGCTGGAATCCACTTCTACCGTCGACGCCTTGATCGACGACGCCCGGCCGCCTTCGTCGAGCACGGTGTCGGCGTCATGCTGGAGGACGTCGAAGCGCGGCGCGGACGACGCGACGGCCGCATCCGCCTGCCCGACGCGCACGTTGAACCGGGCCGCCTTACGGTCCTTCAACGAGGTGACCCATACGGATCCGTCGTCGAACCGCACATGACGCTGCGTGACGGAGCTGATGACGATCGCGCCGGCGACCACGCCGAGCAGCAGAATCAGGGCGACGGCCGGGACGGCCCATCCGCGCCTGTCCGACGGCGCCGGACGGCGCGTCGGCGCGTCGGTTCCGCGTATCCGCCCGTATGCCGGGGAAGATCTCTTCGCCATGCCGGCTCCCGTCGTAGTTCCGAGCCCGGCCGGTCGGCCGGTACGCCAAATGTAGACCCCGTCGCTGGGTACCGCCTCGGATGCACCGGAGATCGGGGAGACGGCGTGTCGCGTGCGGATCAGCGCCGCGTCGCGCAGACGACCGCGGGCCGGGGCGACATGCGTCGGTCCGCCCTCACGACCGACACCGCGATGCATGTCCGGGCCGTGTCCTTGGAGACGTCGAACGTCACCCGTTCACCCCTCACGATCGACGTGTTCCCCTCGTCCTGCGGGTCCTGGCCGTCGATCGGCCTCCACGCATACGCGTCACCACTCTTCGGATCGGGGTTGCTCCACGTGAACGTCACCGTGCCGTCGTCGCCGTATTCCCCATGCAGGTCCGTCGGCGAGGGGACATCGTCGCCGACGACGCCGTCCGGTGTGACATCCGCATCCCGCCCGGCCTCCGTCCCGCGGCGCGTCGTCGCGTCTCCGACGGATGCGCGGTCGGTGACGGCACCGGAATCGAGATTCGGCATGACGGCGATCGCGAATACGAGCGCCACGGTGATGACAAAGACGACGACGGCCAGGCCGGCGACGGCTTGACCGGCGACTGCCGGCGTCGCCGCCCTGGCCGGGGCTCCGGTCTGCGGCGTGCCGAAGCGGCGGCGCGCCGCGCGACGATCCGGCGGATACGGATCCCGGCCTTCGGCGACCACGGCGGTCATATGGCCGAAATGCTCCTGCTGGACATGCTGCAGGTCCCGTGCGAACCGCAATGCGGAATGCTGACGGTCCTCCGGGTCCTTCGACATCGCTCTGCGCAGCACCCGTTCCACGTCCTCCGGCACGTCCGGGCGGTCGATCGGAGGCAGCGGCTTGGTGAGGATGAGCTCCCTCAGCCGCGCGGCCGTGTCCGGCCGGTAGCCGCATTCGAACGGCGAACCGCCCGCCAACGTCGCATACAGCGTCGCCGCCAGCGAATAGATGTCGGCCTCCTCGGCACCGGAACGGCCGTTCAGCACTTCGGGAGGCGCCCACGGCAGCGAATAGCCGGTGAACGTCCTGTCATAGATGTTCGTCGAGATGCCGAAGTCGGCGAGGACCGGCAGCCCCTGGGCGTTGACGAGCACGTTGCTCGTCTTGATGTCGTGGTGGATGACGCCGGCCCGGTGCGCGGCGGACAGGGCGCCGGCCAGCCTGATTCCGAGATCGAGCATCTGGTCGCAGGTGAGCGGCCGGCGCCGTGCGATCTCCTTATAGGTGCCGTTCGGCGCGTATTCGAACACGATGTAGGCCGATCCGTCCGGCGTCACGCCCGCGCCGTGGACCTGCATGATGTACGGGTGGCTCGACAGACGGGCCATCGTATCGGCCTCCCGTGCGAACCTCGCCGCGGCCCGCGGGTCGAGCGGCGTCCTGGACACCTTCACCGCCACATCCCGGCCCGGGACACGTTGCCGGTACAGGTACACGTCGGCCGTGGAACCCGAGCCGAGCGTCCGGACGAACGAATACCCGGGCAGCTCCGGCGGCGCTGTGATCGTGGTGCGCATGATGCCCCCTTCCCCCGAAGGCGTCCCCCTGGGGACTCGCGCCGTCCCCTCGGCACAATGGTACCGCCACGGACGGCGGCGCCTCACCCGCCCATCCGATATGGGCGCGTGAACGGCGGCGTGCCGCCCGTGGCGGGTGCCGGAACCATTGGAACACGCGAGAAAAGGGGAAGTTCCGGTAGATATGCACCGGCGTGGTCGTCACGGTTTAGGCTGGAGCCATGACTGGATACATGGATGCCCACGAGGCGTTGGACGAACTGATCCGCGGCGGCGGAGACGGCGGGAGCGCGCTGCTAGTCGCCGGCGCGCCGCAGACCGGCAAGACGCGATTCGCCTATGACGCGCTCCTGCGCGGCCTGGACGCGTACGGCGACACCCGCGCGGTGATGGCCGTGGCGAACCGCGTCGTCGCCGACGGTCTCGGCGACGAAGTCATCCGCCGCATCGGCGCGTCCGCGCAGGTGCGTCCGGTCACCACGCTCGCCGCATTGGCGTTCCGCGTCATCGCCGACGAGCGGTTCGCCTCCGGCGCTCCCGCACCGAGGCTGCTCAACGGCGCCGAGCAGGACGCGTTGCTGCGCGGGGTGCTCGCCGGGCATGTCGGGCACTCCGAAGCCGGTGATGTGTGCGGCGTATGCATGATGCTCCGCGACTATTTCGCGACCGAGGAGTGGTCGTCGTCCATGGGGGTGTTCCCCGACGACGGTTCGGAGGACGGGCGGGACGGTCGTGCCGCCACGGCCGCATTGCTCGAACGTGGCGTGTCGGCGGAATTCGTCGCCCAGCTACGCGACATGCTGGCGCGCATGGACGAACTGGGAGTTTCCCCCGACGGTGAGGAGAAGCTGCTCGGCGTGTTGGAGGAATCCGCCCGCGACGGACGGGACGTGCGCGTGGAACGGCTGCGCGTGCAGTGGCGGCTGGCGTTCGCGCTGCGTCGTGAGTATGCCGCGGCCGTCGAGGCGGCGTATCGGGGCGAATACCGTCTCGATTCCTCACGTCTGCTGGTGGAGGCGGCCACCGTGCTGCGGGGCGGCGGAGGAACGGTCCCCGCGCTGCTGGTCGTCGATGATTTCCAGGATTCCACTCTCGCCGCCATGAGGTTCCTGGAGGAGATCGTACGGCGGGGCACGCGGCTCGTACTCGTGGGGGACCCGGACGAGGCGGTGCAGACCTTCCGTGGGTCCTACCCCGAATATCTGTTCGCCAGGGCCGCGGACGGGCCCATCGCCGCCCGTCGCTGCGTCCTGGACGCACGGCCGCGGGGCGGCCGGGAGTCCGAGACGGCCCCCACGTATCGCGACGTCGTGGCGGCGAGGATCTCCCTGTCGATTCCCTCGCCGCTGGAGGATTCCACGCCGCTGCCCAATCGCCCGTGGAAGCTGCCCCGGCATGAGGGCGCGTGGCCGATCCGCCGGCTCGACGGCGCGTCCCCGTTGCCTGCGGACGGTTCCCTTCGCTGCGCGCTCTACCGCAGTCCCCGTGAGGAGCTTGACGATGTGGTGTGGCGCATCAAGCACGAGCGGCTCGACGGGCACGCCCAGTGGAACGACATGGCGGTCATCGCGCACGATAACGGCACCGTGCGCCTGTTCGGCGAACGGCTGCGCCGGGACGGCGTGCCCGTGCGCTATTCGTCCGTCACCCGTCCCCTCGGGGAGGAGCCGTTCGTGCGCGGTCTGTTCGCCCTGATCGAACTGGCGCGTCTGCGTGGGCGCGGCATCGCGGGAGCGGAGTCGGATCCGCGTGCGCTGGCGGCCTATGTGCGTTCCCGCGTCGTCACGCTGATGGCCGGCCCGCTGATCACCGTCGGCTCCACGCCGGGCGAAGGCGCGCTGGGACGCGTGGAACCGGTCGAGGCCGCGATGCGTTCGCTGGAATCCCTCGCGGGGATCGTCGGACAGGCGGTCGCTGCGGATGACGTGGACGATGCGGGTGATGCGGACGACGTGGATGGCGCGTTGGGCGGATTGATGAGGGCGTGGCGTACGTTGGGCGAGGCCTGGCCCGCGGGCGGCGACGTCCGGATCGATGATTCCCTGCTGCGCGGGCGAGATGATGCGACGTCGGAGACCGGGCGGCCCGTCCCGTCCGACGGCGGGGACCGGATCCCGCCGTTCGGAACGGACGCCCAGTACGTGATGCTCGCGCTGGACGATCCCCGGGCTCCCGCATCGCACGTGCTCGCCGTGATCAACCAGGTACTGGGAGGAGACCCGCAGGCCCGGGCCTTCATCCGTCTCTGGACGCTCGTCGGCAAGGTCGCCGCCGCCTTGGGCCGTCTGGAATCCGACGAGCCGCAGTTCGCGCTCGCCGCCGCATGGGACGCCGCGGGCGTGGCGTCGGCATGGCAGCGGCGCGCGCTCGACAACACGTCCGAGGGCAGGGCGGCCAACGACCGGCTGGATGCCGCCATGCGGCTGTTCCAATATGCGGAGGGCGGTGCCGCCGGGCATGACATCGTCACGTTCATCGCCCAGGTGCGCTCCATGCGGATCGAAGCCGATTCACTCGCCCGTGTGAAGCCGATGGAGCAGGCCGTCACCCTCACCACCCCGGCGGGCGCGGCCGGCCGCCACTGGCGTCATGTGTGGCTGCCCGCCGTGCAGCAGGACGTATGGCCCAACCTCGCCGAGCGCAACACCATGTTCGGCGGCGAGGACCTAGCGGACATCATCCTGCGTGGCCCGGAGGCGCATGCCGTCTGGGCCGCCGCCCCCTCCTACGGCGCACGACTGGGCGAGGTGCTCTCCGGAGAGAAGAAGAGCTTCCTGTATGCGCTCACCCGCGCCGAATCGGATGCGCGGGGAACGGGCACGGTGACGATCAGCGCCGTGAGCGACGACGACCTGACCCCGTCCGATTTCCTCTACGGGTATCTGCCAGAATGCTTCGGCCGCGGAGACGAGGCGAGGTTCGTCGAGGTGGGGGAGCCGTACGGGAACGGTCAGACGGCGGAACGCGCCTCGTCGGACGTGGAGGAGATCTCGCTCGCCGGCCTGGACTGCGATCCCCGCGGACTCGTGGCCGCAGCGCGCCTCATCCTGGCACGGCACCCGTCCGACGACCCGCAGACGCGGGATGCGGCCGCCGCGCTCGCCCTGCTTGCCGGGAACGGCGTCGCCGCCGCCGATCCGGACGAATGGGCGTACCTGCATACGGCGGAACGTGGCGGCCATGGGACGGCGGACGCATCGGATACGCCGAGCGCGACGGATACGTCGAGCGCGCGGGCGCAGGACGCCGAACCGTGCGTGGTGACGTTGTCCCCATCGGCGGTGGACCGCCTGTGGGAATGCCCGGTGTGCTGGATGCTGGAGAACCGATTCGCCGGGCCACGCCCCGGCAGTGCGGCGACGGGCTTCGGCACGCTGATCCATGCGGTCGCCCAGCAGGGCAGCGGGGAAGGCCTGGACCTGCCCGGCTTCATGCCCGGAGCCGGCGACGAGGAACGTCTGACGGCCGTGACGCGTCGGCTCGTCGAACTCTACGACGGGATGAAGCCCGACCCCGCCGACATCGACGATCCGTCGGCGCGCTATGCGGCGATTCGCAAGGACGAGCAGGCGGGCGCCACGCTCGCCAATCTCGCCTCGTACTTCGTGGCCTCCAACACGTCCGGCTATCTTAGGGAGAACACGGGCAAATTCGACGTGGGCGTGCTCGAACACGCCTCATGCGAGGAGGAGTTCGCCGCGCGGTTCGGGCTCGACGACATCCTCGCCGCATATGACGCCGTGCCCGGTGCCGGTCCGGTCGGACGGCGCGATTTCATGGCGATGATGGGCACGCTCGTCGGAGGCTGGCCGGAGGGCATGGACGAGAACCTGACCATCAGGCTCTCCGGCCGCATCGACCGTAAGGAGACCCGTATCATGGCCGATGGGAGCCGCGCCATACGGCTCATCGACTACAAGACCGGCCAGGTGCCCACCACCCCGCAGCGGTTCAACGACCTGCAGCTCGTGTGCTACCAGCTGGGGCTCGCCTTCCCCGAGACGGTCGATGGAAGCGCCACGCGCGGCGGCCGGCGCCCCGTCGACGCGTCGCCCATCGTGCAGAGCGCGTTGTTCCATGTCGAAGCCCACGAGGCGCCGGCGCAGAGCTACGCCCCCGAAGGCCTGTTCCAGCCGCCCCTGTTCACCGGAGGTTCGCTGAACGCGGAACCGTTCACGCCACGATCCCACTACCGTGACCCGGCGAAGCTCATGGATATCCCCGGCGTTCCCGCCGAACCGCCGCAGGACGTCGACCCGCGCGCATGGGAGCGGTTCGCCGCGCTGCAGGGCACGCAGGCGATGTGGGCGCTCGCTATGATCGCGAGGGTGTTCTATGCGGCGGCGGCGAGCCGTTCGGAGCGTCTGATCGCCCATCCCGCCGCGCAGCATCTCGCATACTGTCGCATGCGCACCGTATGCCCGGCCTGCGCCGGCCGGGTCGACACCGTATTCGAAACGAGGCAGGCATGAGCAGCACACCGAAACCCACCGACAGCCCGGAACAGGCCGCCGTCATCAACGCGCCCGTGGCGGACGACGTGCTCGTCGTCGCCGGCGCCGGCTCGGGCAAGACCTACACGATGACGCGCCGCATCATCGAACTCATCCGCCGGGGCGTCGCCCCCGAACGGATCCTCGGCCTCACGTTCACGCGCAAGGCCGCCGGCGAGCTGCTGTCACGCGTGTCCCAGGCCGTGGCCGAGGACGGGACGCGCGGGACGGGACGGGACGACATGCCGGCATCCCCGGAAGGGGCTGTCGGGAACGCCGAGGCGATTCGCGCCGCAGGGGACCGCATGTTCCTCAAGCCCGTCGTCTACACGTACGACGCGTTCTTCCAGTCCATCGTGCGCCAGTACGGTCTGCTCGTCGGATTCGACCAGAACACGCAGCCGTTGAGCGAGGCGGGCGCGCTCCAGCTCGCCGCGAACGTCATCGACCGGAACATGGACCGGCTGCGCGGGCGCGACCTCGGCGCGTTCCGCACGCTCGCCTCGAAGGTCCTCGCGCTCTCCGGCGCGATCGGCAGCGCGATGATCGGCCACGGCGTGACCGACATGGAGACCGCCATAGCCCGCGTGCGCGCATGGGACGACGCCTTCGCCGCACAGGTACGCGACGCCATCGGCTCCGAGCCGATTCCCGACGATGAGCCCAAGCTCACCAAGCCGCGACGGTTCAAGAAGGACAGCGACGCCGCATGGACGGCGAAACTCGACGAGTACCATGAACGTCTGCACACGGCCTGCGTGTTCCACTGCGCCAGACTCGTCGACACCGCCGGGCAACGTGACGCGCTGCTCGACCTGGTCGAGGCGTACGCCCAGGAGAAACGACGGCTCAACCTGGCTGAATTCGGCGATTTCACCATCGCCGCCTATCAGCTGGTCACCCGGTTCCCCTCCATCGGCGAACGCTACCGGCAACGGTTCAGCCACGTGCTGCTCGACGAGTACCAGGACACATCCACCACGCAGGCGGCGCTGCTCGCCACCCTGTTCCACGGAGGAGACACGGCCGTCAACGCCGTCGGCGACCCGTTCCAGTCGATCTACGCATGGCGAGGCGCCAGCCCGGGCGCGTTCCGCCTGTTCCAGCAGGACTTCGGCATGCGGGAGAACGATCGTCCCTACGAGCTGAGCGTCACCCGCCGCAACTCACGGCTCGTGCTGGAAGCCGCCAACGACCTGACCCTTCCGCTGCGCGGGACTCCCCGCCGCGCAGGCAGCTCGACGATGCGGGAGGTCGACGTCGCGCCGCTCGACGCCCTGTCCGAAGCCGCCGCGGGCACGGTCGGCGTGCTCGGGTACGACACGCTCGGCCAGGAGATCGACGGCGTCGTACGATTCTGCCGGCATGCCCTCGCCGTCAACGACCACGGCAATCCGAAGCATCCCCCCACCACAGCGGTGCTGTTCCGGTCGAAGAAGCACATGGCCGAATACCAGCAGGCGTTGGAGCAGGCCGGATTGAGCACGCTCGTCGTCGGCTATTCGGCGATGCTCGACCGCCCCGAGATCCGCGACATACTCGCCCTGCTGCACGTCGCCTCCGACCACACCGACTCCGGTTCGCTCATGCGGCTGCTCGCCACGCCACGGTTCGGACTCGACGCGTCGACGCTCGCCGCGCTCGCCGCGCTCGCCGACGCGGCCAACACCGAGGTGCGGTACCAGGCGCTCGTCGCCGCCGGTCTGGTGCCGGCCGACGCACCGCGCCGGGACCGCGCCGGCATCGTCCGGGAGCACCGTGACGGCGTCGCCAACGCCGTGTTCCTGCCCGACCTGCTGGAGGATTCCGATCTGCCCGGCCTGCTCGAACGCGATGACCGGTTCGACGAGGCCTCTACGAGAGAGATCCTGCATGCCTCCCGCATGCTGCGCATGGTGCGCGGCACGGTCGGCAGACCCCTGCCCGATGTGGTGCGTGCGGCCGTGCAGGCGCTCGACCTCGACATCGACACCATCGTGGCGCAGGCCATGCGTGCTCGCGGGAACGCGCCCGACCCGACGGTGGCCCGCATCCCCATGGAGACGGTCATCGATCTGGTCGACACGTACGCCAGCGAGATCGCGGCCGATGCCACGCCCACATTGCGCGGATTCATGGCATGGGTGGACGCGTTGCGCAGCATCGAGGACGAGACCGCCGCATCGGACCCCGAACGGCACGTCGACGTGGAGCTGATGACCGTCCACCAGTCCAAGGGACTCGAATGGGATGCGGTCGCCGTGGTGGGCCTCGCCGAAGGCGCGTTCCCCAGCAGCCAGGGCGATCACCTCTCCGTCACACTCGACGACGCCCACCCGGGCGGCGTCGAGAACGGCGTCTGGACGGCACCCGAATACCGCGAGCGCGCCTCCACATGGCTGGACGATCCGACCGCCGTGCCGGTGCCGGTGCGCGCCGACGCGGGCATCCTGCCGCGTTTCCCGCATGACGCGCCAGTCGGTGCGGACCCGCTGGACGCGTTGCGGGCGTTGGACGACGTGGAACTCATCGACGACGAGGTCTACGGGTCGCTGCGCGCCGTCGGCGACGGCGTGAACGACGTCGATCCGGACGGCTGGTACCTCACCCAGGAGGAGGAATACGGCAGGCGACTGCACGCCGACGAACGCCGGCTCATGTACGTGGCCCTGACCCGCGCCCGGTGCGACGTGCTGCTCACCTACAGCCGCAACGGCGAAACGGGCCGCGACCCGTCGGTGCTCGGCGCGAAGCCCCGCATGGCGAAACCCTCCAACTTCTGGTCGGAGGTCCACGACGCCCTGCACTCGCACGACGGGACCGTCATGGCCGGGTCGTCCGGCTCCACCGGGGTGTCCGGTTCCACAGGGTCGTCCGATACGGCGGCCGATGCCGGGGAACAGCCCCGCACGCCGGCGACGACGGGCGCGCCCCGACCCGACGGGTTCTTCACCGGCGATCACGCCGCCGGATACGCGCACGCCGTCATCGACGAGGCATGGGACACGCCTCTTGAGGAACGGGCGGAAGACACCCTGCCTTGGCCGTCCGCGTTGGGAGCAACGACGGCATCCTCGCTCGTCGGGGCGGCGCGGGCCGTCCGAGCCGCGATGCGCGCCCGAACCGAGGCGAATGGTGCGAATGAGGTGGATGGGGCGGATGATTCCACGGTGCCAAGTGAGTCCTCGCCGGGCGCCCCGGTACGCGGCACGCTGCTCGACAAGGCCCGGCTGCTCATCGCCGACGACGACCTCATGTCGGGAACGCTCGACGGGGCGGCCCTCGACGAGCGGACCAAGGAGCAGGCGCAGCGCATCCTCGCCGGATCGCGTCAGAGCGTCACCCGTCTGCAGGCCCGCGCGACGGACATGGGGGAGCGCGAGGAACGACGCTACTGGCGCGGCATCGTGCGCCCCATCCCGTCCATCGCCTCGCCCGCGGCCTCCGCCGGCACCAGGTTCCACGCGTGGGCGGAGCGTTTCATCGACGCGGGACTCGACGCGGGAGACGGCACGAGTGCCGAATCGGACGCCGTCACGGTCATGGACCGCCACGCGATACTCGCCGATCTGGAACACCGGGAGAAGGCCATCGCCGACGGCACCGCCGGTATGGATGGTGCTTCCGGTGCGGACGGCGGCGGTCGACGCGCCGCACGCCGGAACACCCGTGTCGAAGCGGAGCTCGTCGCCTGGCAGCGGCGTCTCGCCGAATCGCCATGGGCACGGCGCACGCCGGTCTGGGCGGAGCGGCAGCTCGTCGTCGCCCTGCCCGAACTCGACGGCATCATCGCCAACGGCAAACTCGACGCCGTGTTCCTCGGCGGCCTCGACCCGGACGACGCGACGAAACGGTACACCGTCATCGACTGGAAGACCGGCCATCGTCCCCGCAAGCCGAAGGACGTGGCCGACAAGCTCGTGCAGCTCGACCTGTACCGGCTTCTGCTTTCGGCGATGGAAGGCGTGCCGTTGGACAGCATCGACGCCGCTCTCTACTATGTGAGTGAACCCGACGCGAAGCTCCGCGAGCTGCGCGCCGAAGAGAAAACCGAACAAGAGATCATTGCCGAGTTGAGCTCCGGAATCCCCGAGCACACCGACGACGATTAGACCCATCGCCGATCCGCGGCGCGACCGCGGACGGTGCCGTGCGGCGCGCAGACGCCACGCACGGCACCCGGCGACAGCGGGTCCCGCGGCTGGAACGCGCCGTGAATGTCTCGCCGGCGGGAGACCGCTACCCTCGTGCAGGCATGTGTGGGCGGGCGCACGTGCTCCACGACACCACCGACATGAAGGAGTGAACCACCCATGGCTGCGACCAGCAACGCAACCACCAGCACCGCAACACACGGCACCACGGGCGCAGACACCGCACGCCGCGCCGCCGTCGCCCCCGGCACCGCCATCACCTACCGCGCCGTCACCTGGGACGACCTCGACGCCATCGTCGACGCGTTCTATGACACGTGGGGCGTGGACGAGCCCGGCGACCCCCACATCGCCCGGCTCACCTCACGCCACTTCGTCCTCCACTACCTCGAACCCGCAACGCGCGGCGAACTCGCCGAAACCGCGGACGGCACGTTCCTCGGCGTCACCCTGTCGCGCGTGGCCGGCAGATCCGTGCTCTTCCCCCAGGTGACCGGCGAACTCGCCCGCGTCAACGCGGAACTCGACGCCACTCCCGCCGGAGCGGACGCGCTCGCCCGCACCGAGGCCTGGCATGCGCTCGAGGAACGCATGGAAGCCGACATCGCCATCAACGACCGCGCCCCCGCCGAACTCGAGCTGTTCGTCGTCGCCCCCGCCGCACGCGGCCACGGCGTCGGCGGCACCCTGTGGCGCAACCTGCTCGTCTCGTTCGCCGAAGCCGGCGCCTCCCGCTACTACCTGCACACCGACTCCAGCTGCGACGTCGGCTTCTACGAGCACAAGGGCCTCGCCCGCGTCGCCGAACGCTACGCCAAAGACCACCCCGACGAACACGTGGGAGACGGGGAGGACATCTATATCTACGAGGGCGAGGTGACCGCGTGAGCGGGGTCGCGGCCGCGAAGCCGCGTTCCCCGTACGCGCGCCTCTTCTCCATCCCCGGCACGAAGGCGTTCTGCGTCTCCGGCGCGGTGGCGCGACTGCCGATCTCCATGATGAGCCTCGGCATCGTGCTCGCCCTGAACCACCTGTACGACAATTGGACGGTCGCCGGCACGATGAGCGCCACCTACGTGTTCGCGCTCTCCTGCGTCACCCCGTTCTACGCGCGCCTGTTCGACCGGTTTGGGCAGCGTCGCGTCGGCCGCGTCGCGCTCGCCGTGCAGGTCGCGGCGATGCTCGCGTTCGCGTTCGCCGCCCTGTTCCGCGTGCCGATCCCGCTGCTGTTCGCGCTCGCCGTCGTGATGGGTCTCACCCAGTTCTCGTTCGGCGCGCTCGTACGCACCCGTTGGGCGTACGCGCTGCGCGGGCGCGACGACGGCGAGACGCTGCTCAACACCGCGTACGCGATGGAGGCGGCCATCGACGAGGTCGTGTTCATCCTGGGCCCGATTCTCGCCGCATGGCTCGCCACCAGCGTGCATCCGGTCAGCCAGCTGTTCGTGCCCACCATCGCCTGCGGCGTGGGCGGCGCGGTCTTCTTCTCGTTGAAATCCACGCAGCCGCCCGCCATCGTCGAGATCATCGAGGTCACGGCGTCTGATGCGGTCCCGCACGTCGCGGGCGGCGCTCCCGACACATCCGAGGCCGCCTCCGGTGCTTCCGCCCCTCCTGCCGACGGCCTGTCCCTCGACCGGCTGCGCCGTCAGGGCGCCAAGCCGAAGAGCGCGCTCCTCTACGGCGGCGTGCTGCCGCTGCTCGTCGTGTTCCTCGTGTTCAACATGAGCTTCACCTCGTTCGACGTGTCGGTCACCGCCACCATGAAGGGCATGGGGCTCGAACGGTTCCTCGGCCTCCAGCTCGCCATGTTCGCCGTCGGCTCGTGCATCGGCGCGATCGTGTTCGGATCACGCACGTTCCGCGGCTCGCATTGGGCGCACATGGTCGTCTTCCTGAGCCTGCTCGTCGTCGGTTACGTGGGTTTCCGCCTCGCGATGGACAACCTCATCCTCCTCGGCGTCATCGAGATCGTGTCCGGACTCGTCGTCTCGCCGCTGTTCACCACCGGCAACCTCATCGTCAAGGATCTGGTGCCGGCGGAAAGCCTCACCGAGGGGCTGAGCTGGGTGACCACCGCCGGCACGGTCGGAACGTCGTTCGGATCGTCGGTCGCCGGTGTCGTGCTCGACGCGTCCAGCCCGCACGTCGGCATGCTTCTGCCCGCGCTGTTCACCGCGTGCGCCGTGCCGCTCGCCCTGCTCGGCTGGGCTCTGGCGCGCCGCCGCTGACCGACGCCCCGCGTCCCACCAATCGGGACGCGGGGCGCGCGTGTCGCGTCTTGCCGATACAACGGGCGGTATGACTGGAGAAGCAAAGCAGCCCGAACAGACGACCCCCGCATCCCCCGTGATGTCCCGCCGAGCCCGCGAGGCGCAGCCGTTCCGCGCCATGGTGTTCGGCGAGAAGGCCGACCGCATGATCGCCAACGGCGTGAGCGTGATCAAACTCTCCCTCGGCGAGCCCGACTTCGGTGCGCCGCCCGCCGTGCGCGACGCGATGCGCGAACAGTACGACGGCCGCGCCCTGCCGTACACGGCCGCCATGGGCCTGCCCGAACTGCGCGAGGCCATCGCCCGCTTCTACCGGGAACGCCACGACCTCGACATCGACCCGAGGCGCATCATCATCACCTCCGGCGGCTCGGCGGCGCTCCTGCTCGCCACCGCGCTCACCGTCGACCCGGGCGACGACGTGATCGTCGCCGACCCCTCCTACCCGTGCAACCGCGAACTCATCAACAGCTTCGAAGGCAACGTCATCGACGTGCCCACCTCCGCGGCCACGCGCTTCCACCTCAACCGCGACCTCGTCGCCGCCCACTGGACCGACCGCACGAAGGCCGTGATGATCACCTCGCCGTCCAACCCGACCGGCACGACCATCGACTTCGACGTGCTGAGGGACGTATGCGACTATGCGCGCGACCACGGCGCGTGGCGCATTGTCGACGAGACGTACATCGACCTCGCCGACCGCGAACCCGACGGCACCGAGATCCGCTCCGTGCTCGCCTGCGACGACGACGCGATCGTGTGCAACAGCTTCTCCAAGTTCTTCGGCATGACCGGCTGGCGACTCGGCTGGGCCGTCATCCCCGACGACGACGCCATCCTCAAGGCCGTCGACGACCTCGCCACGAACTATTACCTGTGCGCGCACACGCCCACCCAGCACGCGGCGCTCGCCTGCTTCACCGAAAGCAGCCTCGCCGAATGCGAACGCCGCCGCCAGGAGCTGCTCGCACGCCGCCGCATCGTCATCGACGGGCTCAAGCGCATCGGCCTGCCCGTCGAAGTCGAACCGAACGGCGCGTTCTACGCGTACTTCAACATCACGTCCACCGGGCTCGACGCGTGGACGTTCTGCGAACGCGCCCTCGACGAGGCGCACGTCGCGCTCACGCCGGGACGCGACTTCGGTGCCGCCACGGCGGACACGCATGTGCGCCTCAGCTACGCGGCATCGCGCGAGGCGCTCGCCGAAGGACTCGACCGGCTCGGCCGCTGGCTGCCCACGCTACACGCGTGACGGCACACACGTGACGACGACACGGCAGAACACGATACGAAACGACACATCGACAACCATCGATATATAAAGGAACGACACCGCACATGGTCAACCTGCGCTCGCACACCACCCGACTCGGCGTGCTCGACATCGGCTCGAACACGATCCACATGCTCATCGTCGACGCCGCACCCGGCGCCCGCCCCGATCCGGAGGCCAGCACGAAGACCACCGTGCGCCTCATGCAATACCTGAAGGACGACGGTTCGATCAAAAAGGCCGGCATCGAGGCGATCCTCGAAGCGGTCGACGAGGGCATGAAGCTCGCCGAGGAATATGAGATCACGCAGTTGCTCGCCATGGCCACCAGCGCCATCCGCGAGGCGCCGAACGGCAACAAGGTGCTGCGCAAGATCGAGGAACGCATCGGCCAGGGTGTGACGGTCCTGTCCGGCACCGACGAGGCGCGACTCACGTTCCTCGCCGCCCGCCGCTGGTACGGCTGGGACGCGGGCCGACTGCTCATGCTCGACATCGGCGGCGGTTCGTTGGAGGTCGCGATGGGCTCCGACGAGGAGCCGACGGTCGCGCTGTCCGTGCCGGCGGGCGCCGGCCGCGTCACCAAGGAGTTCCTGCCCGCAGGCGTCGCCACGCCCGACGAGCTGGATGAGGCGCGCAAGCAGGTACGTCGAATCCTCGAACCGATGATCGAGGCGTTCCCCAAGTCGAAGCATCCGAATCACGCGGTCGGCACGTCGAAGACGTTCCGCTCGCTCGCCCGCCTCGCCGGCGCGGTATTGCGCCAGCCGGGCCGCGAGGACACGATGATCATGACGCGCGAGCAGCTGGAGGATTGGATCCCGCGCCTCGCCGCCATCGAACCGGACCAGCGCGTCGCCCTGCCGGGCATCACGCCGGAGCGCACGCTGCAGATCGTGGGCGGCGGCATCGTGGCCGACGAGATCATGAAGGCGCTCGACATCGAGGAGATCGAGATCTGCCCGTGGGCGCTGCGCGAGGGCGCGATCCTGCGCTGGCTCGACCAGTTCGGCCGCACCCGCCTCGGCTTCTGAGCTGATTTCGCCGTCTTGTCGTGGTTCGCTCCGCGTTCGTCGTGGTTCGCTCCGCGTTCGTCGTGGTTCGCTCCGTGATTTGCTACGGAAAAACGTCGAGAAACGTGGAGCGAACCGTGACGGGTGAGGAGCGAACCGTCACCCCTCCAACTGCTTGAGCTCCGCGCGCACCTTGGCGAGCTTCGCGAACGCCTCGTTGCGTTGCGCGGGGTTCTTCGCGCGGCCGTGGTCGCGCACGAGCTTCGCCTCCTGCGCCCGCAGCGCGACGACGCGGTCGCGGCGCAACAGGCGTGCGTCCAGATCCGTGTGGTCGGCGGTGCCGAGGATCGCCTGCGAACACAGCGACTCCCACGCCTCGTCCATCGTGCCGCCCGTGATCTCCAGCAGCAGGTCGCGCGGATCCGCCCAGTCGGAGACGTGCACGGCGTATTGCGCCGTATGACCGGGGCGTCCCGGCACCTTGCGCCGCACCGCGAGCGCGCACTGTTCGACGGTCGCGTTCGTATCCGTGTCCGTGCCGGCCGTGCCGCCGGCCGCGGCCGCATGTCCGTCGCGCACGCAGACGAACAGCACGCCGCTGCCCGGCCGCTGAGCCGCGATATGCTCGACGACGTCGGCGGGAATCGCGGCATCCACGCCGTTGAGCCGCAGGCCGAGCACGAGGATCTCCTTCACGCGTGCGCCTTCGGCGACTCCCGCGTTGGCGGGCCGCAGCAGCGCGAGCATGTGAATCGAGGCGACCGTGTGCACGAGATGCTGCTTCAACGTGTTGGAGATCGGTCCCTTCCCGGCGAACAATGCTTTGGGCAGCGTCCCCTTCGCCGCCGGTATCGCCGACCTGTCCGGCAATCCCAGTTCCAGCGCGGTCACCGTGCCGCAGCTCGCCACGCCGCGCGTCGCCTTGCCGGCACTCGTCCCATCGGCCATCGTCGGCCTCCCTTCCTTCGCGCCGCGCATATACGCCGCGACGCCCGCGGATATTGCTACGACACTACACCAGATGCCGGCGCGATGGCGGAGCATGACCGCGCGGGGCCATGCATGGCTGGGGAGATGCTGGTATCCTGAAGATAGGTTGCGAACGGACGGGGCGCGCGTCACAACGAGGTGTCGTGGTCTTGGTCCCTCCCCCGAAGGAGGAGATGGCCATGAGGGCGATTCTCAAACGGTTGCTGTTGGCGGTCGTGGCGCTGTCGTTGCTGCTGGTTTTCTGCAACGTCGTCTATCAAATGGTGACGGGGAATCCGCCGCCGGGGGAGACGTGGCCGTTCGTATCCAATGCGATCCTCTGCCTGGTGCTCTACAAGTTCGTGCTGTGATCGGTCCTGCGCCCGGCATTGCGGCTGGGCGAAAACGAAACCCCTTGGAATCACTGCGATTCCAAGGGGTGACTTGTGCCCCGGATCAGATTCGAACTGACGACACCCGCTTTAGGAGAGCGGTGCTCTATCCCCTGAGCTACCGAGGCGACGGCAATTCATTGTACACGGTTCCCGGCCGGCGGCGCGCATGACGTGTTGCGGCCCGGCTCCACGTCTTTTCTCCGGCTGGCCGCGCATGCCGCGCGCACGGTACAGTGTTGTGGGACGAAGGGAGGTCTGAAGTGGCGAAACGGACGCGGGACGGCTATCTCACCCCCGAGGAAGCGAAGGCCGACGCCCGGCGCGAACTGCTGAGGCGCGCGGCGACGCCGCAGGACGGCGGACGCAAACGCGCGGCGGGGAAGTCCAGCGCGTCATCATCGTCGAAGTCGTCGAAGTCGTCACAATCGTCGAAATCCGCGAAGTCGTCGTCGAAATCCCCGCATCCACGCACATCATCGACAACGAAATCCCCGTCGAAATCCTCCACACCATCGTCTCGCGCGGGTACGGCCGGAACCCGTGGCGGGAAGCGCGGCGGCCGTCGTCCCGGCGTGTCCGCGCGCACGCGGCCGGCGGCACGTTCCGGCGTGTCCCGCGGCCGTGCGCCGTCACGCGGAGGCGCGTCCGGCGGCGGGCGTGGTCGCGCCGGCGTCGCCGCGGCGCTCCCGCCCCACCGTCGCGTATTCGGCGCGCTCGCGGTCGTATGCGCGGCGCTCGCGGCGTGCGCCGTCGCCGCCCGCGCGCTGCCGGCCGGGCTCCAGGCGCTCCCGTTCGTGCCGATCGTCGTCTCCGCCACGCCGTGGTTCGCGATCCTGTCCGTCGTCGCGCTGATGTTCGCGCTCGCGTCGCGCCGGTTCGTCGTCGCGCTCGTCGCGGTCGCCACGTTCGCCGTGAACGTGTGGTGGCAGTATCCGTTCCTCCACACGACCGAGCCGTTGACGCGTGCCGCCGACGCCGCGACCGGACAGGCGCACGCGGTCGTCGGCGACGCCTATGCGCGCGTGATGACCTGCAACGTGTACAAGGGGCGCGCCGACGCGCGGCAGATCGTCGATACGGTGCGCGACGAGCGGGTCGAGGTGCTGGCGTTGCAGGAGACGACGGACGCGTTCGTCGCCGCGCTCGAGGAGGCGGGGATCGGCGACTATCTGCCGTACAGCAAGGTCGCGAGCTCCGACGGCGTGTACGGCAACGGACTGTGGTCGGCCTCGCCGCTCATCAGTCCGGCGAACGACGACGTGAACTCGAGCGCCTCGTTCATGCCCGGCGGCACGGTCGCGTTCGCCGGCGGCGTCAAGGTACGGTTCGTGTCCGTGCACACGACCGCCCCCGTGCCCGGCTATTGGGGGCAGTGGAGGCGGGCGCTCGACGAGCTGGGCGCGATGAAGGCGCATACGGACACGCGATACGTGTTCATGGGGGATTTCAACGCGACCTACGATCATGCGCCGTTCCGTGACTTCCTGGGCGACCGGTTCCGCGACGGAGCGCGGATGGCGGGACGCGGGTTCACGTTCACGTGGCCGGCGGACCGGGGGCTGCTGCCGCCGCGGTTCGCCGGCATCGACCATGTGGTCGTCGACCGGGGGATCGTGGCCGGGCGGATGAAGGTGGTGCCGGTCGACGGTTCGGACCATGCCGCGCTGCTCGCCACGCTGGCGGTCGGATGAACGACGGTGCATATGCACCGGCCGTGGAACCCGGCGTTATAGTGAGGGCATGAGTTACGACATGAACGCCAACATGCGGGGAACGGCCCCCGGAACCGGGTACGGCGCCGGTGCGGGCTTCGGCGCGCGCGCGGGTGCCGCCGCGGGCACCGGCGCGTCGGCGGCGCCGGACCTGAGCCGGCCGCGCCCGCTCGACCAGCTGCCGCGGATGGCCGCCGACACCACCGCCGAGAACCCCTGGCCGGTGAGCGTGTTGAGCCAGAAGTTCCACAACGCCGTGGCGAAATGGCCGGCCGCGTGGATCTGCGGGCAAATCACCGAGATCAACACGCGGCGCGCCGGATCCGCCTATCTCACGGTGCGCGACGATTTCGAGGACATCGCGATCTCCGTCTCCGGCTGGCGCGCATTCGCGGCCGCCGCCGCGCAGTTCCGCCAGGGCGACCGGGTCGTCATCCACGGCCGGGCCGACATCTGGGTCAAGCAGACCCGATTGAGCTTCATCGGCGACGAGATCCGCAAGATCGGCGCCGGCGGCCTCAAGGAGCAGATCGACGAGCTGCGCAAGAAGCTCAAAGGCGAAGGCCTGTTCGACGCGGAGAACAAGGTGCTGCTGCCCGAGTTCCCCAAGTGCATCGGCCTGATCTGCGCTCCGCAGGCGCGTGCCGAAGGCGACGTGGTCACCAATGTGAACCTGAGGTGGCCGGTCGTGCGGTTCAGGATCGTGCACGCGCACGTGCAGGGCGCGCAGTGCCCGCCCGACATCATCGAGGCGATCCGGCGGCTCGACGCCGATCCGGAGGTGGACGTGATCATCGTGGCGCGCGGCGGCGGCGCGTTCGAGGATCTCATCGGATTCTCCGACGAGGGCGTGGTGCGCGCGACCGCCGCGTGCAGGACGCCGATCGTCTCCGCCATCGGCCATGAGGACGACTGGACGCTCATCGACCTGGCCGCCGACCTGCGCGCCTCCACGCCCACCGACGCGGCGAAGAAGGTCGTGCCGGACGTGCGCGAGCAATGGCAGTTGATCGACAACGCGGTGGGACGGATGCGCATGCGCATCTCCTCGCGCGTGGACAACGAGATCCGGCTCGTCGAAGGCTATGCGAACCGGCCGAGCCTCACCCGGCCGCTCACGATGCTCGAACCGCACCAGCGGTTCCTCGACGACGCGCGCGGCCGGCTCGACATCGGTCTGCGGCGTCTCGTCGACGACGCCTCGCTCACCATCGAGAAGGCGCACGCCTCGCTCACCGCGCTGAGCCCCCAATCCACGCTGAACCGCGGGTACGCCGTCGTGCAGACCGCCGACGGGCATGTGCTCGACGACGCCGCGAAGGTCTCCTCCGGCGACGAGCTCACCCTGACGCTGCGCAGGGGCGTCGTCACCGCCAAGGCGGACTGATCGGCGCGTGGACGCCGCGATGCCGACACGGACGATATCGGCGCGGACGATGCCGACGAACGAACGATACCGACGAACCAACGAAAAGGAACGAACATGACCGACAAGAACACGAACACGACGGAACAGACCACGGACGAGACCGTGCAGGCTGGTGCCGTGCAGACGGGCGCTGTGCAGACAGAGGCTGCGAAGGCCGGCGCGGAGTCCGCCGCCCCCGCCTCGACGCTCACCGACAAGGAACGCGCCGCCATCGCGCGGATGCCCTACGAGGAGGCGCGCGACAAGCTCATCCAGGCCGTGCAGGCGCTGGAGGCCGGCGGGCTCGACCTCGACCAGTCGATGCGCCAGTGGGAGATCGGCGAGGCGCTCGCCCAGCGGGCGCAGAGCCTGCTGAACGACGTGCGCGCCCGTCTCGACGCCGCGCAGAACGCCCAGGCCGCCACGGCCGATACCGCCGGCACGCAATCCAATCTGGACTAAGCCACCCCGCGGCGCATTCCGGCCCCGGACGAGGGGCCGTCCGCCTCGGCGGACCGGGGGCGCGAAGCCCGATCCGATCCGATCCGATCGCGCCGCCGGGGTGGAAACGCCCTCCGTGCCATTGTCCGGGCGGGTTGGCAACATGCTTTCCGGCCCGCCCTCGGACATGGCCCGCGCGTGCCTGCCGTGGCCGGCGCACGACACGCGGAGCCGGGGGATTGTTACGTTAATCACACAGATGTGATTCCGCGAGATTCCGCCGAAAACCACTACCGCTAGTGTTTTGGCGGCGTGCCGCAACTAGATATAGGGGTGGGGATGCCGTACAGTATCTGAGGCTCCGGAAAACGCAGGGCGCTGGACCGCCCGCGGAACCCCGGAAAGAAGATGTACGACTAGGCCCGGAAGGGCCGGGATGGAGATGTGAGATGGAGACAGCAGTCATCAGTCCGACGACCACCACCGTCAGGGCCGCCGGCCGTCCGGTGCAGGTCGAGAAGCGTGACGGCCGCGTCGTCGACTTCGATCCGATCAACATCATCTCCGCCGTCAAGGCCGCGTTCGGCGACCTCGACAAGCAGGTCGGCCCGGAGGAGGAGAAGCTCATCCGCGGTTTCGCCGACCAGGTCGAGGGCGAGATCAAGGAACGCTACGCCGGTCCCGCCAAGATCGAGGACATCCAGAACCTCGTCGAGCACGCGCTCATCGATGCGCACCTGTACGACGTGGCCCGCGCCTACACCACCTACCGCCTCGACAAGGACATCGAGCGCGCGAAGGCCACCGATGTGAACGAGGCCGTGTCCCGCTTCATCAACCAGGACCCGACCCTCATCCACGAGAACGCCAACAAGGACGCCAACGTCTACGCCACCCAGCGCGACCTGCTGGCCGGCGCCGTCTCCAAGGCCGCCGCGTTCAACATGCTGCCGCCGGCCGTGTCCAACGCACACATGAAGGGCGACATCCACTTCCACGACGCCGACTACTCGCCGTTCACCGCGCAGTCCAACTGCTCGCTGCCCAACTTCTGGGACATGCTCGCCAACGGCTTTACCCTCGGCAACGCGCCGATGGCCTCCCCGAAGTCCATCGCCATCGCCGCCACGCAGATCACCCAGATCATGAAGGACGTGGCCTCCAGCCAGTACGGCGGCCAGACCGCCAACCGCGCCGACGAGCATCTCGCCCGCTACGCGAAGCTCGACTACGACAAGTTCCTCGAAGAGGCGCGCGAGATGATCCCGGACGACATGCCGATCGAGTTCGCGCGACGCCAGGTCGCCAACGCGAAGGCCAACGAGCCGGCCAAGCTCCACTTCGAGAAGGGCCGCGAGCCGCTGCCGATGGACACCCCGTTCCACACGGACGTCGACGAGCTCGAGCAGGAGCGCGAGATCCTCGCGAAGATCCGCACCCGCAAGGCCATCTACGACGCCATGCAGACCATGGAGTACCAGATCAACTCCAACCGCGTGTCCAACGGCCAGACCCCGTTCGTCACCGTCGGCTTCGGTCTCGGCGTCGACTGGTTCGCCCGCGAGATCCAGCGCGCCATCCTGCTCAACCGCATCCGTGGCCTCGGCCGCGAGCACCACACCGCGATCTTCCCGAAGCTCGTGTTCACCGTCAAGCACGGCGTGAACGCCGACCCGGGCGACCCGAACTACGACCTCAAGCAGCTGGCCCTCGAATCCGCCACCAAGCGCATGTACCCGGACGTCGTCTTCTACGACAACATCGTCAAGATCACCGGCTCCTTCAAGGCGCCGATGGGCTGCCGCTCCTTCCTGCAGGGCTGGATCAACCCCGCCACCGGCAAGGACGAGGAGGACGGCCGCATGAACCTCGGCGTCGTCTCCGTGAACGTGCCGCGCATCGCCCTCGAATCCCACGGCGACAAGGAACGCTTCTGGAAGCTGTTCGAGGAGCGCATGGAGATCGCCCACCAGGCCCTGCAGTTCCGCATCATGCGCTGCAAGCAGGCCACCCCGGTGAACGCGCCCACCCTGTTCCGCTTCGGCGCCTTCGGCCGCCTCGGCGCGAACGACAGCGTCGACGCCCTGTTCAAGAACGAGCGCGCCACCGTGTCGCTCGGCTACATCGGTCTCGCGGAGACCACCGCCGTGTTCTACGGCAAGAACTGGATCCGCGACCACGGCTGGGATCCGGAAGGCAAGGAGTTCGCGCTGTCCATCGTCAAGCGCATGAGCGAGCTGTGCAAGCAGTGGAGCAAGGCGGAGGGCTACCACTATTCCGTGTACTCCACGCCGGCCGAATCCCTCACCGACCGCTTCAACCGCATGGACCGCGAGAAGTTCGGCCGCGTCGACGGCGTGACCGACCACGACTTCTACACCAACTCCTTCCACTACCCGGTGTGGCTCCAGCCCACCCCGATGGAGAAGCTCAACTACGAGAAGGACTTCCCGTACTACGCGTCCGGCGGCTTCATCAACTACTGCGAGTACCCGTGCCTGCAGGACAACCCGAAGGCGCTCGAGGCCGTGTGGGACTACGCGTACAACGTGGGCATCGGCTACCTCGGCACCAACACGCCGATCGACCACTGCTTCGTGTGCGGCTTCCAGGGCGACTTCGAGCCCACCGACGAGGGCTTCAAGTGCCCCGAGTGCGGCAACTCTGACCCTGACAAGTGCAACGTGACCAAGCGCACCTGCGGCTACCTCGGCAACCCGGTGCAGCGCCCGATGGTGCACGGCCGCCACGAGGAGATCTCCCACCGCGTCAAGCACATGAGCGGCGAGACCGGCCACGTCACCCTCGGCGACGGCTCCACCCGCGAATGGTTCGAAGAGGCCAAGTAGTGAGCGGATTCCAGCAGGCCGCGCTCCGGGAGCCCAAGCGCCGCGACTTCGCGGCGGGGGAGACCGGGCGCGGCCCTTCCGTACCATCCGGCGGACTCGCCAACGATCCGCGGGCCGGGCAATGGGACGGCCGGCGCATGTCCCATCGCATGATCGCCGACTACAAGACCTTCGTCGTCACCGACGGCGAGGGCGTGCGCAACTCCCTGTACGTCTCCGGCTGCCCGTTCCACTGCGTCGACTGCTTCAACTCGTCCATCTGGGATTTCCAGGCCGGCCACGAGTACACGCAGCGGCTCGAAGACAAAATCATCGAGGACCTGAACGCCCCGTGGGTGCAGGGCATCACGTTCCTCGGCGGCGAACCGCTGCTTAATACCCCCGTCCTGTTGCCGCTCGCGCACCGCATCCGCGCCGAATTCGGCGATTCCAAGGACATCTGGTGTTGGACCGGCTACACGTGGGAGGAGCTCGCACGCCCCGGCGAGACCCCGGACAAGCGCGAACTCCTCGGACTCATCGACGTGCTCGTCGATGGGCGGTACTTGAAGACCCAGAAGGACTCGCTCCTGCAGTTCCGCGGCTCCAAGAACCAGCGCATCCTCGACGTGCCCGCCTCCCTCGCGCAAGGCCGCCCCGTCATCTGGGGCAAGCTCCACGACCAGGAACGCGACATCCCCGAGATCTATCTCAAGGACCGCGTCGCCGGCGAAGCCCAGCAGGCCTCGTGACACGCTCTTCCCCCCCCCTCCTTTCCCCCTCCTTTCCCTCCCATGGTGCGGTGAATCTTCCATGGTGCGGTCGGCCAAAACGGCTTGATTCCGGGGTTGTGGAGGAAGTGTGTTGCCGCACCATGGGAGTTGGCGGGGTGGTAGGGAGGGGATTCCCGCGGTATTCCGACAGGACACGCGAAGGCGTTGCGTTTACGGCTTTTCCTGTTAGATGAATCACGCCCGCGCCCCGCGTGACCCGCCTTCCTTGGGCAGGGCTTCGGACTAGAGTATAGGATTTGAGTGGCCGGGCCATACGCGATTTGCTTGCGACTCGCAAGACGCGTCCCGGAAATCGGTTGAAGAGGTTTACATGGTGAACGAAGCACATACCGTGGCGTCGAACCACGATACGAAGCCGTTGCGCGTGGGTTTGGACATCGGCTCCACCACCGTCAAGGCGGTGGTGCTCGACCAGTCCGACTCCCTGAAAGACACGCTGTTCTCCGACTACCGCCGCCATCACGCCAACGTGCGCGCCACCGTCGCCGGACTCCTCGTCGACATCCACGCGGAGCTCGAGAAGCTCGGCCGCGGCGACGAGCCGATCCGGCTCGCCATCACCGGTTCCGGCGGCCTCGCGCTCGCCGACAACCTGCACGTGCCGTTCGTCCAGGAGGTCATCGCCGAGACCGAGGCGATCGACAAGGAATACCCGCAGGCGGACGTCATCATCGAGCTCGGCGGCGAGGACGCCAAGATCACGTACCTGAAGCCCACGCCGGAACAGCGCATGAACGGCTCGTGCGCGGGCGGCACCGGCGCGTTCATCGACCAGATGGCCACCCTGCTCGACACCGACGCGGCCGGCCTCAACGAGATGGCGAAAAGCTACGAGAACCTGTACCCGATCGCGTCCCGTTGCGGCGTGTTCGCCAAGACCGATCTCCAGCCGCTCATCAACGACGGCGCCGCCAAGCCGGACCTCGCCGCCTCCATCTTCACCGCCGTGGCCACGCAGACCATCGCCGGACTCGCCTCCGGTCGCCCGATCCACGGCACCGTCATCTTCCTCGGCGGCCCGCTGTTCTTCATGAGTGAGCTTCGCGCCGCGTTCCAGCGCGCGCTCGACGGCAAGGTCGACGAGTTCATCGTCCCCACCGACGCCCACCTGTACGTCGCCTACGGTTCCGCGCTCCAAGCGGACATGGACGTCGACGACGAAGGCCACCATTTCGAGGCGCACACCTGCGACGAGATTCTCAAGCGTCTCGACGAGCTCAAGAACCTGCCCAGCAACACGCCCACCATGCCGCCGCTGTTCCCCACCGAGGCGGACCGCGAGGCGTTCAACAAGCGCCACCACCGCGAGCACGTGCACATCGGCACGCTGGAAGGCGCGCACGGCCCGCACTTCCTCGGCATCGACGCGGGCTCCACCACCATCAAGGCGACGCTCGTCAACGACGACCGCGAGATCGTGTGGTCGAGCTACGCGAACAACGAGGGCAGCCCGCTGACCGCCGCCATCAACATCGTCAAGAAGATCCAGTCCGAACTGCCGCCCGAAGCGTGGATCGCCCGCTCCTGCGCCACCGGCTACGGCGAGGGCCTCATCACCACCGGCCTGCACCTCGACGAGGGCGTCGTCGAGACGATGGCCCACTACCGCGGCGCCGAGATGGTCAGCCCCGGCGTCACCGCCGTCATCGACATCGGCGGCCAGGACATGAAGTACCTGGCCATCACCGACGGCGTCATCGACTCGATCGCCGTCAACGAGGCCTGCTCGTCCGGCTGCGGCTCGTTCCTCCAGACCTTCGCCATGTCGATGGGACTGACGATCCAGGAGTTCACGCAGAAGGCGCTCGCCTCCACGCACCCGGTGGACCTCGGCTCGCGCTGCACCGTGTTCATGAACTCGTCCGTCAAGCAGGCGCAGAAGGAGGGCGCGTCCATCGAGGACATCGCCGCCGGCCTGTGCTATTCGGTCGTGCGCAACGCCCTGTACAAGGTCATCAAGCTGCGCGACTCCGGCGAACTCGGCGACACCGTCGTCGTGCAGGGCGGCACGTTCCTCAACGACGCCGTGCTGCGCGCGTTCGAACTGCTCACCGAGCGCGAGGTGACGCGCCCGAACATCGCCGGCCTCATGGGCGCGTTCGGCGCCGCCCTCACCGCCCGCATGCACTACGAGGACGCCGCGGACGGCGACGACACCGGCACGGTCGAGCACACGCGCTCGACGATCCTCACCGGCGACGCGCTCGACGACATGTCGATGACCACCGAACGCGACGTGTGCAAGCTGTGCCAGAACCACTGCAAGCTCACCATCACCACGTTCTCCGACGGCTCCCGCTTCGTGACTGGCAACCGCTGCGAGCGCGGCGGCGATGCGAAGAAGAAGCGCTCCGATCGTCCGAACCTGTACGACTACAAGTACAAGCGCTGCTTCGCCTACCGCCGCCTGACCGACAAGAAGGCCACGCGCGGCGAGATCGGCATCCCGCGCGCGCTCAACATGTACGAGAACTACCCGTTCTGGTTCACGTTGCTCACCTCGCTCGGCTTCAAGGTGATGATCTCCGGCCGCAGCTCCCACGAACTGTTCGAGACCGGCATCGAATCGATCGCCTCCGAGAACATCTGCTACCCGGCCAAGCTCGTGCACGGCCACATCAAGTGGCTGCTCAACAAGGGCGTCAAGACGATCTTCTACCCGTGCGTGAGCTACGAGGACAATCTCGTGCCCAACACGGACAACCACTACAACTGTCCGGTCGTCGCCAACTACCCGCTCGTCGTCGGCGCGAACATGCCCGAACTGCGTGGGCCCGGCATCCGCTACATGCACCCGTACTTCAACCTCGCCAACCACGAGCTCATGGTCGACCGCATCGTCGAGGAGTTCGCGTGGGCGAACGTGACGCGCGAGGAGGCCGAGACCGCCGTCAAGGCCGCCTACGCGGAGGACAAGGTCTTCAAGCACGACGTGCAGCAGGAGGGTCTCAAGGCGCTCGCCTATATGAAGGAGCACGGTTGCCGTGGCATCGTGCTCGCCGGCCGCCCCTACCACATCGATCCGGAGATCAACCACGGTATCCCCGAGACGATCTGCTCGCTCGGCATGGTCGTGCTCTCCGAGGATTCGATCTGCGAACTGCAGCCGGGGGAGAAGCTCAACCTCACCGAATTCCTCGCCAAGGGCGAGGAGGACCCGCGCAAGAAGAACGCGAACGGCTTCCGCCACGTCGGCGACCGCAAGCTCACCGTCAAGCGCATGCCGCTGCGCGTCACCAACCAGTGGGCCTACCATTCCCGCCTGTACGCGGCCGCCCACTTCGTCGCCTCCTATCCGGGCCTTGAACTCGTCCAGCTCAACTCGTTCGGCTGCGGCCTCGACGCCATCACCACCGACCAGGTCGCCGAGATCCTCGCCGACAAGGCCGACGTCTACACGCTGCTCAAGATCGACGAGGTCTCCAACCTGGGCGCGGCGAAGATCCGTCTGCGCTCGCTCAAGGCCGCCGTCGAGGAGCGTGAGGCGAACAAGGCACGCCTCGCCGCGGCCGCGTCGACCGCCGCCGGCGCGTCGGTCGCGTCCGGCGCCGTCAACAAGCACGACCAGGTCGTGGACGTCACCGACGAGGCCTCCCGCAAGGCGCAGGAACAGGCGGAAGCCGATCTCGCGGCCGCGAAGGCGGCGCTCGCCGCGGCGCAGGCCGCCGTCGACGCCGCCGAGGCGAAGGTGAAGGCGACCGGCGCGGGCGGCGACGTCCCGGCGGACGCGCCGAAGTCCACCGGATTCCGCAGGACCGGCACGAAGGCGCCGACCGCGGGCCGCCAGATCCTGCTCGACACGACGATGGCCGCCAATCCGAAACTCACCGAGGCGATGCGCAAGGCGTCGAAGCGCGCCGCGAAGCGCGACGTCGAGAACGCGCGTCTCGCCGCGCTCGGCGACGGCACCACGGCGAACGCGACCGGCGCGAACGCCAAGGCCGCGAAGAAGTCCGGACACAACAACGCGACGATGTCCCGCTACGCGAAGCGCGAGAAGTTCGTCAAGGACATGAAGAAGGACTACACGATCGTCGCCCCGCAGATGAGCCCGATCCACATGTCCCTCGTCGAGGCGGTCATCCGCTCCGGCGGCTACAAGTTCGACATCCTGAAGCACGCCTCCCGCGGCGACGTGGAGACCGGCCTCAAATACGTGAACAACGACGCCTGCTATCCGGCGATCATGGTCATCGGCCAGCTCATCGACGCGATCATCGAAGGCAAGTACGATCCGGACCACGTGGCGCTCGCGATTACGCAGACCGGCGGCATGTGCCGCGCGACCAACTACTTCGGCCTGATCCGCAAGGCGCTGGTCGACGCCGGCTACCCGCAGATCCCGGTCATCGCGATCTCGACGCAGGGTCTGGAGGACAATCCGGGCTTCAAGGCGACGCCGGCGCTGCTGCACCGCGCCGTCAAGGCCCTGATCCTCGGCGACCTGCTCATGAAGTGCCTGTACCGCGTGCGCCCGTACGAGGTCGAGAAGGGCTCGGCGAACCGCCTCTACGAGCAGTGGGACACGATCGTGCGCGAGACGATCGAACACCACGGCTACTCGAAGACGGCCGCGAAGACCCCGTGGCTGAAGAAGGGCTACCTGCCGTACGGCCGCCTCGCCAAGGAGATCGTCAAGTCGTTCGACGCGCTGCCGTTGAAGGACGAGCCGCGCAAGGTGCGCGTCGGCGTGGTCGGCGAGATTCTCGTCAAGTACCAGCCGGACGCGAACAACCACGTGGTCGACGTCATCGAATCGCAGGACTGCGAGGCCGTGGTGCCCGGCATCATGGAGTTCATGACGACCCGTCCGTACATCACCGACTGGAACGAGAAGCATCTCGGCACCGGCGGCAACAAGACCCTGTACGCGCTCATGCGCTGGGGCCTCGACCGCTACAACGCGCCGATCAAGGCGGCGATCGCCTCCTCGCACGGCAAGTTCAAACAGGACGACCCGATGCCCGAACTCGTCGAGAAGGCCGCCGAGGTCACGTCGATCGGCGTGCAGGCCGGCGAAGGCTGGCTGCTCACCGCGGAGATCCTGGAGCTCATCGAACAGGGATGTCCGAACGTGATCTGCGCGCAGCCGTTCGCCTGCCTGCCGAACCACGTGACCGGACGCGGCATGTTCGGCAAGATCCGCCGTCTGCACCCGGAGGCCAACATCGTCTCCATCGACTACGATCCGGGCGCCTCCGAGGCGAACCAGCTCAACCGCATCAAGCTGATGATCGCCGCCGCCAAGAAGGCGCACAAGGCGAAGTTCGGCGACGACGAGCCGCAGGGCTTCGTCACCGCCGACTGACGGCGGTCGGGGCCGACGGTCGGTTCGGCCGCCGTCCGCCCACGCAGCGCGCCCGCTATCGGTTTTTCATATAGCCGAATCACGGGCGCGCGGCGGGGCGTGTAGGGCGGCTCGCCTACGATACCCCTTATGGTTACTCCCAGAATCAGCTATGCGCATCTGCTCGCCAAGCCCAATCCGAAGCATGTCGAGAGCCTCCTGAAGTTCTTCGAGGCCGGATGCTCCAAGCGAGGCACCGGTGGTTTCGGCGTCGAGATCGAGCACCTGCCGGTGCATAATTCCGACGACACCGCCGTGACCTACTACGAGGAGAACGGCATCGAGGCGCTGCTCAAACGTCTCGCCCCGTACTACGACGAAAGCAAGGAGTACTGGGAGAACGGGCATCTGGTGGGGCTCGGCCGCAAGGGCGTCTCCGTCTCGCTCGAACCGGGCGGCCAGGTCGAGACCTCGATCGGCATCCTCAAGGAGCCCGCCGATCTCAACCAGCTGTACGGCCAGTTCCGCCGCGAGGCCGATCCGATCCTCGACGAGCTGGGCTTCCGCCTCGTCAACTACGGCTACCAGCCGAAGTCGAGCTATGCGGACGTCCCCGTCAACCCGAAGGACCGCTACGACGCGATGACCGACTATCTCGGCCGCGTCGGCCAGTTCGGCCCGTGCATGATGCGCTGCTCCGCCTCCACGCAGGTGAGCATCGACTTCGTCGACGAGCAGGACGCCATCGACAAGATGCGCGTCGGCACCGCCATCGGCCCGATCCTCGCCTGGTTCTTCCGCAACACCCCGTACTTCGAGGGCCGCGTCAACCCGTACCCGCTGCTGCGCCAGCGCATGTGGGACTACCTCGACTTCCAGCGCACCAACGTGATCCCCGGCCTGTACGACCGCCGGTTCACGTGGGAGGACTACGCGGTGGACGTGCTGTCCACGCCGCTCATGTTCGCCGACCTGACGCACACGCCCGAGGCGGTCGAATCCGGTCTGAGCCGCAAGGAGCTGCACCGCGCCGCCTTCCGCGAGAACGCGGGCGACGTGTACCCGGACCGCGAGCTCAACGCGTACGAGATCAACCACATCATCTCCACGCACTTCAACGACGTGCGCCTCAAGAACTTCATCGAGTTCCGCCATTGGGATTCGCTGCCGATCGAGCGCGCCGAACGCCTCACGGAGATCATCGCCTCCCTGTACTATGTGCCGGCCAACCGCATCCGCATCGAAAGCTACTTCGACGGGCTCACCGAGGAGGACGTGTTCGAGGCCAAGGCCAACATCCAGGCGCACGGCCGCGAATCCGCACCGTACGGCCAGCCGCTCGACTTCTGGCGCGAGTTCCTCGGCCTCGAAGGCCTGCTCGAGGACATCCCCGGCGACCCGAAGCATCCGGATGTCTTCCAGCGCTGATCCATTCGCCGTTTTCCGCCCGTTCCGGCCCATGCCGGGGCGGGCGGCGGCGTTTTCGGCGGATTCGGCGGGACGGGATGGGAGAACGCGCAACGGTGACGGGATGACACGCATCGGGCGCATCGACGGCGTGAACCTCGGCGGCTGGCTGGTGCTGGAGCGGTGGATGACGCCCGGCCTGTTCCGCGCGAGCGGCGAGGAGGACGAGATCTGGCTGCATCGGACGGCTGATCCGGCCGAACTGGAACGTCTGCTGCGCCGTCATCGCGACACGTACATCACCGAAAAGGATTTCCGTGCCATCGCCGCGCATGGACTGAACCTCGTGCGCATCCCCGTGCCGTATTTCATCTTCGGCGACGTGCCCGGCCATCCCGGATGCGTCGACCATCTCGACCGCGCGTTCGACTGGGCGGAGCGAGCCGGGCTCAAGGTGCTCATCGACCTGCACACCGTACCCGGCTCGCAGAACGGCTTCGACAACGGCGGCCTGACCGGCGTCGTCCGTTGGCACAGGAGCCCGCTGCAGGTCGCGTTCGCGCTGGACGTGCTCGCACGCCTCGCGCGCCGCTACCGTGACCGGTCCGCGCTGTACGGCATCGAAGTGCTCAACGAGCCGGTCGATTGGCTCACCTACCTCACGTCGCCGTCGAGCTCGCGCGCGAAGGACCCGCGTGAGGCGTGGGGAAGCGGGCATATCCCGATGCGGTTCCTCAAACGGTTCTACCGTGCGGCGTACCGGCGTCTGCGCCCGATACTCGGCGACGGCCCCGTCATCGTGTTCCACGACGGGTTCCGGCTCGGCCGGTGGCGCGGCTGGTTCGCGCGTGAGGGCATGCGGAACGTCCGTCTCGACACGCACGCCTATCTCGTCATGTCGGAACGGCCCGAGGCGCTGTTCCGCAGGCTGCCGGACGCGTGGCTGATGCGCTGGTACCGGCTGTTCACGGCGTGGCACGCGCGCCGCATCCGCCGCGCCGCGCGGTTCACGCCGGTCATGGTCGGCGAATGGTGCGTCGCCAACCGGCTCGCGGCGCGAATGGGGGAGCGGGGGAGGTGCGGCGCGTCCGGTGGCGGCGTTTCGCGCGCGGACGACGGCGTTTCGTCGCCCGCCGCGCGGCGCCGCGACGTCTACCGCGCGGTCGCCGCGATGCAGCGTGACGCATGGGACGTGTCCGCCGGTCAGGTCTACTGGAGTTACCGTCTGCGCGGCGGCCGCGACGCGACCGGCCGGCTTGATCGTCTCGCGCCGGTCGGCGGCGACGGCACGGTGACGGACGACTCGCGTCTCGACCCGTGGGACCTGACGCACGTGTGGCACGCGGGATGGATGGAGTGACGCGCGATGATGCTGTGGTGATGGCGGGTGATGGCGGGTCGGCTCAGCGGTAGCCGTCCCAGAGGGGTGAGGGGAGCAGGGCATCCTCGCAGTCGGCCCACATCGCGTTGAGGTCACGGCCGGGGGAGCGCAGCCAACGCAGCTGGACGCCGTCCATCATCGCGAAACCGGCTTCGAGCACATGCGCCACGTCCACGCCGTCCGGCACCGACCAGCGGATGTTGAGCGCGTTCGCCACGGTACGGCGCTCGCGGTCGGCGAAATAATCGTGCGCCGGATGCTTCGGGTCGAGGGCCTCGGCGCTCAGCGTGGAGAACATGTGCACCTGATCGGGGCGGGTGCTGTTGAGCGCGACGATACGCCGCCACATCTCGGCGATGAGCGGGCGGTCCATGGCGATCATGTCGGCCATGATCAGGTCTCCCGCACGGTCGTACTCGTCGGTGAGCGCGAGATGGAGCAGTCCCTCCTTGCTGCCCACGTAGTGCAGCACGCCGGCCTTGGTGAGTCCGACGGCGGTGGCGATGCGCTGGATCGACGTGCCGTAGTAGCCGAAGCGCCCGAAGGACAGCGTGGTCGCTTCGAGGATGGAATGACGGCGGTCGGTGTCGTCGGTGAGGTCGTTGGTGGTCATGGTATGTACCATACGGTCGGTTGGTTGGTATTTCAAATGATTCCGGCGTGTTGTGGGCGGTGTTTTGATAATCTACCTACCAACCGGTTGGTTGTGAGTGGTTCGCCTGGGGTTCATGGATGAGGGCCGGGGACCGCACTGGAACAGGCCGGCCGCATGACTCAACGGAACACGCAAAGGAACTCAAGGAAAGAGGCACACGTCATGAGCGAGCACACCCACCCGTCCGTCAAGGATCTGACGCTGGAGGAGAAGGCCTCCCTCACCTCCGGCGGCGACGCCTGGCATCTGCAGGGCGTCGAGGCCAAGGGCATCCCCGGCTACATGATCACCGACGGTCCGCACGGATTGCGCAAATCCCTCGCCACCAGCACCGGCGAGACCGATCTCGACGACTCCGTGCCCGCCACCTGCTTCCCGCCGGCCGCCGGCCTGTCCAGCTCGTGGAACCCCTCGCTCGTCCGCAAGGTCGGCGAGGCCATGGGCGAGGAGTGCATCCAGGAGAAAGTCGCCGTCATCCTCGGACCCGGCGTCAACATCAAGCGCAACCCGCTCGGAGGTCGCTGCTTCGAATACTGGAGCGAAGACCCGTACCTCGCCGGCCATGAGGCCGTCGGCATCGTCGAAGGCGTGCAGTCCAAGGGCGTGGGCACGTCGCTCAAGCACTTCGCCGTCAACAACCAGGAGACCGACCGCCTGCGCGTCGACGCGCGCGTCTCCCAGCGCGCCCTGCGCGAGATCTACCTGCCGGCCTTCGAACACATCGTCAAGACCGCCCAGCCGTGGACCATCATGTGCTCCTACAACCGCGTCAACGGCGTCCACTCCGCCCAGAACCATTGGCTGCTCACCGACGTGCTGCGCGACGAATGGGGATTCAAGGGCATCGTCATGTCCGACTGGGGCGCCGATCACGACCGCGTCGCCTCCCTCAACGCCGGCCTCAACCTCGAAATGCCGCCGAGCGGCACCGACGACGAGATCGTCTACGCGGCCCGCGACGGCCGCATCGACCCCGCCCAGCTCGACCGCATGGCCCAGGGCATGATCGACCTGACCGACAAGGCCCGCGCCGCCATGAGCGCCGACGGCTACCGTTTCAACGTCGACGCCCACGACGAGGTGGCCCACCAGGCCGCCGTCGAATCGATGGTCCTGCTCAGGAACGAGGATGCGATCCTGCCGCTGAAGAAGGATTCGAGGATCGCCGTCATCGGCGAATTCGCCCGCATCCCGCGCTACCAGGGCGGCGGCTCCTCCCACATCACCCCCACGAAGATGACCTCGTTCCTCGACACGCTCGCCGCACGCGGCATCGAAGCCGACTTCGCCCCCGGCTTCACGCTCGACCTCGAACCCGCCGATTCCGTCCTCGAACTCGAAGCCGTCGAAACCGCCCGGGGCGCCGACGTGGCGCTCCTGTTCCTGGGTCTGCCCGAGGCCGCCGAGTCCGAAGGCTTCGACCGCGAGACCCTCGACCTGCCCGCCAAGCAGACCGAACTGCTCGCCAAAATCGCCGCCGTCAACCCGAACGTGGCCGTCGTGTTGTCCAACGGATCCGTCGTCTCCGTCGCCCCGTGGGCCGGCCATGCCAAGGGCATTCTCGAATCCTGGCTGCTCGGCCAGGCCGGCGGTCCCGCGCTCGCCGACGTGATCTTCGGCGAGACGAGCCCCTCCGGCAAGCTCGCCCAATCCATTCCGCTGGATATCAACGACGACCCGAGCATGGTCAACTGGCCGGGCGAGGAAGGCCACGTCGACTACGGCGAGGGCGTGTTCGTCGGCTACCGCTACTACGACACCTACGATGTCGCCGTCGACTACCCGTTCGGCTACGGCCTGAGCTACGCCAAGTTCGAGATCTCCGACGTCCACGCGGAGAAGACCGGCGCCAACACCGCGTCCGTCACCGCCACCGTCGCCAACGTCTCCGACGTGGACGGCGCCGAGACCGTGCAGGTGTACGTCGCCCCCGGCAAGGCCGACGTGGCCCGCCCGGCCCACGAGCTCAGGGGCTTCGTCAAGGTGTTCCTCAAGGCGGGCGAGTCGAAGACCGTGACGTTCGACCTCGACGAGCGCGCCTTCGCCTACTGGTCCGAGAAATACGGCGACTGGCACATCGAGGCCGGCGCATACGGCATCGAGGTCGGTACGTCCAGCCGCGACATCGCCGCCACCGTCGCGGTCGACCTGGAGGGCGACGGCAAGTCGCTGCCGCTCGACGAATGGTCCACCTACGGCGAATGGGAGGCGGACCCGGTCGGCGCGAAGGTCGTCGCGGCGGTCGAGGCCGCCGGTGAATCGGGTACGCTGCCGAAGCTGCCCGACAATGCCATGATGCGCATCTTCCTCAAGTCCATGCCCATCAACTCGATGCCGATGCTGATGAGCGACGGTGGTAGGCGCATCACCGCCTTCATGCTCGCCGAATACGCCAAGCTCACGAAGTAGCCGTCGGCCTCTCCGTGGCCTCTCCGTGGCCCCTCCGGCACGGAGTCGCCGGCCTGTTCATGGCCCCCTCTGACGAGGGGGCTGTCGGCGAAGCCGACTGGGGGAGAGACCAGTGAAGCGCGGTCATCCCGACTGGGGAGATATGTGAAGCCCACCCTTCCGTGCTCACCTCGAGTCGACTGCCGTCCGAAAGCCCCCTCGACTGAGGGGGCTTTCGCCATCATGTGACATACGACACGCCGATTGTTGCATCTGCAACTGTTGTATGCGGGACGTATTACTATCGCACCATGCAAGATGGTTGCATATGCAACAAAACGCATGTCCGACCATGTCCGGAAACGAAGGTGGATGAGTTATGGACAGTCACATCCTCAGCTTCGAGCTGAGGGCGCTGGTCAAGGCGATCAACCGCCATCTCGGCGAGACGATGCCCGAATCGGCGCGCATCGCCACGGGCGGCAACGCCCGCATCATCATGTTCCTCGCCCGCAACCGCGACAAGGACATCTACCAGCACACCATCGAACGCAAGTTCTGCATCACGCGGTCCACCGCCTCGCGCGTGCTCGCGCTGATGGAGAAGAAGGGCCTCATCGCCCGCGAGTCGGTGGCGCATGACGCACGACTCAAGAAGATCGTGCTCACCGCCAAGGCCGACTCCATCGTCGCCTGCCTCTCGGCGAACGGCGAAAGGATGGAACACCGACTGGTGGAGGGATTCACCGACGAGGAGCGGGCCGCCCTCATGGACTACGTGCTGCGCATGCGCGCGAACGTGGACGCGGCACAACGCGAGTTCGAGGAGCGGTCGGCCGCCGGCACCCCGGTCGGTGAGCCATGCGGGGACCTCGCCGGCGACCCCGGCGATCCCGATGACGTCCCGGTCGCGGGGACCGGTGACGCGAACGACACGGACGATACGAAGGAGGAGAACGCATGAGCGACAACACGACCGCGACACGCGACGCGGACGGCCTGACCGCCACCGAGACGGCCATCATGAAATCACGCGGGAAGAACGAACCCGACCGGCCGAAACACATCATCCGCACGCTGGCCGGATCGATGCGCGAATACACGAAGGAAAGCTGGCTGGCACCGCTGTTCGTGTTCATCGAAGCCATCCTGGAGATCGTCATCCCCACCGTCATGGCCTCCCTGATCGACCAGGGCATCACCGGCGGGAACATGAACGCCATCGTCAAGTTCGGCCTCATCCTGCTGCTGTGCTCGCTGGTGTCGCTCGCCTGCGGCTTCCTCGCCGGCAAGTACGCGGCCATCGCCGCCGCCGGATTCGCGAAGAACCTGCGCCGCGACCAGTTCGAGAAGGTGCAGGCGTTCAGCTTCACCAACATCGACCGGTTCTCCACCGGCTCGATCATCACGCGCCTGACCACCGACGTGACCAACCTGCAGATGGCCTACGGCATGATGGTCCGCATGGGCGTGCGCGCCCCGATCATGGTCGTCGTCGCGTGGATCTTCTCGTTCCGCATCTCACCGTCCATCTCGCTCGTGTTCCTCGCCTGCGTGCCGATCCTCGCGATCGGCCTGTGCGGCCTCGCGGTGCTCGTCCACCCGGTGTTCGAGCGCGTGTTCCACACGTACGACGCGCTCAACAACGTCGTCGACGAGAACCTGCAGGGCATCCGCGTCGTCAAGTCGTACGACCGCGAATCCTACGAGATCGGCAAGTTCGGCCGCATCTCCCAGCGCATCTTCAAGGACTTCACCAAGGCCGAGCGCATCATGAGCTTCAACAGCCCGATTATGATGTTCTGCATCTACGCCTCGATGATCATGATCTCCTGGATGGGCGCGCAGCAGATCGTCGCCTCCGGCAACAACGCGGCGCTGGGACTCACCACCGGCGACCTCACCGCCCTCGTCACCTACGCGATGCAGATCCTCATGGCCATGATGATGCTCTCCATGATCTTCGTCATGTGCATCATCTCCCAGGCCTCCGCCGAACGCATCTGCCAGGTGCTGCAGGAGGAGAGCACCGTCACCGACCCGGAGCATCCGGTCATGGACGTCAAGGACGGCTCCATCGAATTCGACCACGTCACCTTCCGCTACTCCGCGTCTTCCGAGAAGCCCGTGCTCGACGACATCGACCTGAAGATCGCCTCCGGCATGACCGTCGGCATCGTCGGCGGCACCGGCTCCGCCAAGTCGAGCCTCGTGCAGCTCGTGCCCCGCCTCTACGACGTGAGCCAGGGCTCGCTCAAGGTCGGCGGCCGCGACGTGCGCGACTACGACCTCGTCACCCTGCGCGACCAGGTCGCCATGGTGCTCCAGAAGAACGTGCTGTTCTCCGGCACCATCGCCGAGAACCTGCGCTGGGGCGACCCCGACGCCACCGACGACCAGATCCGCCACGCCTGCAAGCTCGCGCAGGCCGACGGCTTCATCCAGGAATTCCCCGACAAATACGACACGCACATCGAACAGGGCGGCACCAACGTGTCCGGCGGCCAGAGGCAGCGCCTGTGCATCGCCCGCGCGTTGCTCAAGAAGCCGAAGATCCTCATCCTCGACGACTCCACCAGCGCCGTCGACACGAAGACCGACAAGCTGATCCGCGAGGCGTTCCACCACGAGATCCCCGACACCACGAAGATCATCATCGCCCAGCGCATCGCCTCCGTGCAGGAATCCGACGTGATCCTCGTCATGGACAACGGCCGCATCATGGCCAAGGGCACGCACGACGAACTGCTCGAAACCTGCGACGAATACCGGTCCATCTACGAATCGCAGACCCGCAACACCGCCGCCGGCCAGGCCGAGCTCGAACGCGAGGCGGCCCAACGCGCCGAGCACATGCAGCAGGCCGAACAGGAAGGAGAGAACCGATGAGCGACAAGCAGACCGCGCAGAACCGCAAGCCCGCGATGCGCAAGCCCGCCCCCGGCACCACCAAGCGCATCTTCGGCTACATCATGGCCTACCGGTGGCGCGTCATCGCCATCGTCGCCTGCATCCTCGTCGGCGCCGCCGCCCAGGCCGGCTCCGCCCTCTTCCTCCAGTCCCTCATCGACACGTACATCCTGCCGATGGTCGGCGCGACCGACCCCGACTGGGGACCGCTGATCCGCGCCATCACCCTCATGGGATGCCTGTACGTGGCCGGCATCGTCGCCAGCTGGCTGTGGCAGTGGCTCATCGTCACCGTCGAACAGGGCGTGCTCAAGAAGATCCGCGACGATATGTTCGCCCACCAGCAGTGGCTGCCGATCCGCTACTTCGACACCAACGAGCACGGCGACATCATGAGCCACTACACGAACGATACCGACACGCTGCGCCAGGCCATCAGCCAGTCGTTCCCGCAGATGTTCGCCGCCGGCATCTCCGCGCTCGCCGCGATCGTCTCCATGCTGTGGCTGAGCGTGCCGATCACCGCGTTCGTGCTGCTGTTCACCGTCGGACTCTACTTCGTCGTGCGCAAGATCGTCGGCCGCGCAGGCCGCTACTTCGTCAAGCAGCAGTACTGGATCGGCGACGTCAACGCGTTCGTCGAGGAATCCGTCAACGGCCAGAAGGTCATCAAGGTCTTCAACCACGAGCCCGACACCCAGAAGACCTTCGACGAGAAGAACGAGGAGCTGTTCGAAGCGTCCGCCGAGGCGAACACGTGGGGCAACGTCACCATGCCCGTCGTCGGCAACATGGGCTACATGCTCTACATCCTCCTCGCCATCGTCGGCGGCGCCATGGCGCTCGCCGGAGTCGGCAACTTCGGCCTCGCCGGTGCCGGTCCGCTCACGCTCGGCACGCTCATCTCCCTGCTCACCCTGTCCCGCTCGTTCATCAACCCGCTCGGCCAGGTGTCCATGCAACTCAACATGGTGATGATGGCGCTCGCCGGTGCCTCCCGCATCTTCCAGCTGATGGACGAGCCGGTCGAGGCCGACTCCGGCACCGTCACGCTCGTCAACGTCGAACTCGGCGAGGACGGCCGCACGATGCGCGAAGTCGACCACGAGACCGGCCACTGGGCGTGGAAGCGCGAGGAGGGCGACGACGGCACCCGTTCGCTCAAGGCCGCGGAGAAGCTGCACGGCGCCGCCCGCGAGGTCGCGCTCAAGGCCAAGGAGCAGGCCGTCACCTCGCCCGACGGGCGCTACACGCTGCTCAGGGGCGACGTGCGCTTCACCAACGTGACCTTCGGCTACGATCCGGCCAAGCCGGTCCTGCACGACATCACCTGGTTCGCCAAGCCGGGCCAGAAGATGGCGCTCGTCGGCGCGACCGGCGCCGGCAAGACCACGGTGACCAACCTCATCAACCGCTTCTACGACATCCAGGAAGGCCAGATCCTCTACGACGGCATCGATGTGAAGAACATCAGGAAGCCGGACCTGCGCCGTTCCCTCGGCATCGTGCTGCAGGACGTCAACCTGTTCACCGGCACCGTGATGGACAACATCCGCTACGGCCGTCTCGACGCCACCGACGAGGAGTGCATTGAGGCCGCGAAGCTCGTGAACGCGGACGGCTTCATCCGCATGCTGCCGCAGGGCTACCAGACCGTGCTCGAAGGTGACGGCTCCGGCCTGTCACAGGGCCAGCGCCAGCTCATCTCCATCGCGCGCGCCGCCGTGGCCGACTCCCCGGCGCTGATCCTCGACGAGGCCACATCGTCGATCGACACGCGCACCGAGGAGGTCGTGCAGGCCGGCATGGACGCGCTGATGAAGGGACGCACGGTCTTCGTGATCGCCCACCGCCTCTCCACCGTGCGCAACTCCGACGTGATCATGGTGCTCGACCATGGCAACATCATCGAGCGCGGCTCCCACGACGAGCTCATCGCCCAAAAGGGCGAGTACTACCAGCTCTACACCGGAGCCGTGGAACTCGAGTAAGTTATATATGCCGATGCCCGGGTGCTGGGATGAGACCGCATGCTCATCCCAGCACCCGGGCATCGGCATATTCATCTCCGTTTGACCGGGGTTCGGCGGGATTTCTCGCTTGGAAGGGGTACTTCCACGTCGTTGACCAGCTGTAACCAGCTTCCGAGGGGTATTCAATCCGCGTTACGCCGGGTACGGACGGCATCATATCGGCGACGATATCCGGGATGACACTCGTCAGGCACCCCTTGCAATGCAGATGGATGTCCGGGCTTTGAAAGGTGTACCCCTCCCAAGGGAGAAAGCTCCGTCACATGAACAGGGCGGCGCCGTCCTTGACGACGATCAGGACGACGATCGCGAGAATCCACACGAAATCGACCATGAGATCGTAGTTGAGCCGGTAGTACGTGTCGAGGCCGCGCGGCTTCGACATCGCGGCGACCGCGGCAGCATCGGCGGCCACACCGTCACCACCGCCGGCGCCACCAGCCACCCCGATGCCACCACCGGGCAGCCTCTGCACGACGACAGTCGCGTGGCTCAGCGCCATGAACTGGATCGTCGTGGAGAACATGAGCGCCAGGCACCACGGGCACAGCGCGTTGATCACGAACAGCGACTGCGAAGTCAGCCAGTACGAGTACAGCAACGCCGCCAGCCCGCCGAGCCACGTGCATGCGGCGAACCAGCGCGGCACGCGAACCCTCGCCAGTCCGATTACGGCGATCGTCACGAACACGGATTCCGCGGCGATGCCGAAGAACGCGTTCGGGAAGCTCAGTCCGGCGAACTTCACGATCTCCGACTGCCAGGATTGTGCGACCGTCGAGCAGGAGAGCACCGCGTTCACGTCGCAGCCGAGCTGCTCCTTGGGGTGCCTCGCCAGCTGGAGCGTCTCCGCGCTCAGCACGAACGAGACGATCAGCGCCGCCGCCGAGGCGAGCAGCACGACCAGATACGTCCAGGTCGCGCCATGCCGCCATCCGTGCGGCCTCAGGTCGCGGGTGCCAAGCGCCCGCACCTCCTCGGTCGTCATATCGTCCTCCACGCTCTCGTTCGTCGTCGTGTCATCGGCCATCCGTCATCGTCCCCTTCCGTCGTCGACTATCAAATGCCTTATCGAACGTATCGTATCGTCGCGCGTATCGCGTCGTGCGTGGCGCGACTCACCGCGCCAACGTCACGTCGCCGACGATCGTCGCGTCGCCGGTGAGCGTCACGTCCGTGTCGCTCACGTCGACGCGCAACGTGCCGCCGCGTACGGTGATGAGCCAGTGGTCGACGCCGGTCTTCGCGCGCAGCGTGATCGCCGTCGCGCACAGTCCGGTGCCGCACGACAGCGTCTCGCCGCAGCCACGCTCGTTGACGCGCATCGTCGCCTCGCCGAGGTCGTCCGCGTCGTCGTCGATGTCGTCGATACGCACGAATTCGACGTTCTGGTCGGATTCGATCACGGGCGCGACGACCGGCTTCGTGACGAGGTCGAGCGCCTCGACGGTCGGCAGCGTGGAGAACGCGTCTTCGATGACGGCGACGACGTGCGGATTGCCCATGTCGACGAACGTGCCGCGGGCCGCGCCCGGCGTGCCGGGAATCGTGACCTCGTACGCGTCGGTCTCGCCGCGCCGCCACGCGCCCATGTCGACGCGGAACACGTGTTCGCCGAGGCCTTCGACCTTCCCGAGCGAGGTGAGGGTCTTGACGCCGGCGCGCGTGCCGAGACGGAACACGTCGCCGTCGAACAGGCCCTCGCGCTGCGCGAACAGGGTGATGGCGCGCGTGCCGTTGCCGCACATCTCCGCCAGCGAGCCGTCGGCGTTGCGGTAGTCCATGAACCATTCGGCGCCGTGCGCCTCGCAGTCGGCGATCTGCTCGCCGCTCAGATCGGACACGTCGCGCGGATGGGCGAGACGGATGAGACCGTCGCCGCCGATGCCGAAATGACGGTCCGTGAGGAAGCGCACCTCCTCCTCGGTGGGTTCGAACCGCCCCTCGCGGTCGAGGTAGACGACGAAATCGTTGCCGGTGGCGTGCGCTTTGGTGACATGCTGCGGAATGCTCATGCACGCCAGCATACCCGTCGCGCCGGCCCCGGGCCCCGCGCTGTTCGCCATGCGCGAGTACGCTGGGACGGCAGTGGACGCGTCGCGGACGCCGACGGGAAACGACCGGCGGGAACGACCGCGGAACGCCTTACGGGAACCATGGGAACGGCAAGGAGGATGGCGATGAGTTCGACGGCGCCGATTGGCGTGTTCGATTCCGGATTGGGCGGCATCTCGGTGGTGCGCCAGCTCGTGCGCGACATGCCGCGCGAGCGGGTCCTCTACTTCGGCGACTCCGCGAACGCGCCGTACGGCGTGAAATCGCCGGAACAGGTGAAGGCGTTGAGCTTCGCGATCGTGGAACGCTTCGTGAAACAAGGCGTCAAGGCGGTGGTGATCGCGTGCAACACGGCCACGTCCGCGGCGGTGAACGATCTGCGTGAGGCGTACGACATCCCGATCATCGGCATGGAGCCGGCGTTGAAGATCGCCTGCGACCGCGGCGACGTGCCCTCCGACCCGCATCACATCCCGCAGCGCGTGATCGTGGCGGCCACGCCGCTGACGCTGCGCGAGCGCAAGTTCGCGAAGCTGATGGAGCGTTTCGACTCGGACAACGAGATCTATAAGGAGCCGTGCCCCGATCTGGTGGAGATCGTCGAATCGGGGCGGCTCGGCGACCATGATCTGGTGATGCGCACGCTGCACGGCTACTTCGACCAGTACGACCTCGACCGCATCGACTCGGTGGTGCTCGGCTGCACGCATTTCGTGTTCTACCGCGACTACTTCCGCGAACTTCTGCCCGAGCGCGCGGCCGTCATCGACGGCAACGAGGGCACGGTGCGGCACTTGGGCGTCGTGCTCGAATCGCTCGGCCATCTCGCGCCGGAATCGGCGGAGGGCGGCGTGGAGCTCGCGAACTCCGACCCGTCGGAGCGCATCGCCGCGCTGTCGCGCGAGCTGCTGCACGCGTGAATCGCGTGAATCACGTGAGACGGAGCGGAACCATCCCGCGTTGCGACGGTTCCGCTCCGCCTGTCCAATAACCACGGGGATGTCCCGGCTTGTGGCGTAGTGTCGGCTTGACGGACCGCGGAACCGCGGCCGACGGACAGGGACGTAAGGGGAGTGACATGGCGAACAGGACGGCGATGATCGACGTGGGCGGAGGCTTCCGCGCGATCTTCGGATGCGGCGTGATGGACTACATGCTCGAGGAGGGCATCGACGTGGACATGTGTTACGGCGTCTCCGCGGGCGCCGCGAACATGACCTCGTTCATCGCGCGCCAGCACGGCCGCAACCACACGTTCTACACGAAGTTCGCGTTCCGCAAGGAGTACGCGAGCGCGGAGAGCTTCTTCAAGAACCACAATTTCGCGAACCTCGACTACATCTACGGCACGCTGAGCAACCATGACGGCGAGTATCCGGTGGATTTCGACGCGTTCGAGGCGAATCCGACCGGCTTCACCGTGGTCGCCTGCAACGCCGAGGACGGTTCGACCAAGTACTTCGACAAGTCGCGCATCCGCTTCGACGATTTCGACGCGGTGAAGGCGTCGTCCGCGGTGCCGGTGGCGTGCGAGCCGTACGTGGTGGACGGCGTGCCGTACTATGACGGCGGCATCGCCGATCCGGTGCCGGTGCAGAAGGCGCTGGACGACGGCTACGACAAGGTGATCCTCATCCTGTCGCGTCTGCGCGACGAGGTGCGCCAGCAGCGCAAGGACCTCGCGCCGGCGAGGATTCTGGAGCGCACGTATCCGGCGGCGGCTGAGCGTCTGCGCATGCGCTACAAGACGTACAACGACGAGATCGAACTGGCGAAGCGCTACGAGGCGGAGGGCCGCGTGCTCATCCTCGCGCCGGAGGACCTGTATGGCCTCAACACCTTGAGGAAGAGTTTCGAGGGCCTGGAGATGATGTACCGCAAGGGGTATGCGGCGGCGGAGTCGTCGGTGAAGGCGTTCCTCGCGAGCTGAACGCGGTCGCGAGGAACGCCTTCACGCCTACCGTGGCCTACCGCTCCTCCGTCGCCTACCGTCGCCTACCGTCGCCTACCGTCGCCTGCCGCCGCCTGCCGTCGCTGCCTACCGCCGCACGTTGGCGAGCGGTTCGCCGGCCGCGTAGCGTCGCACGTTCTCCAATGCGATGGCAATGATGCGTCGTTCGGTGACCTCCAGATGGTTGCCGCCGGCCACGTGCGGGGTGATGAGGCAGTGCGGCTCGTCCCACAGCGGACTCGAGGCCGGCAGCGGTTCGGGCTCGGTCACGTCGAGTCCGGCGCCGTGCAACTGGTCCTCGGCGAGCGCGGCGGCGAGCGCGCGCGGGTCGACGGCGTTGCCGCGTCCCGCGTTGAGCAGCACGCATGTGGATTTGAGCAGGTGGAGCCGGCGTGCGTCGATGAGATGGTCCGTGTCGGGCGAGGCGGGCACGGCGAGCGCGACCACGTCCGCGTCGGGCAGGAGTGCGTCGAGTTCGTCGAAGCCGTGCATCTCGTCGATGCCGTCGGCCGGTTTCGTGCGGTCGCGGCGCACGCCGACCGTGTGCGCGCCGACCGCCTTGGCGAGCGTTGCGAAATACGAGCCGATGTCGCCGGTGCCGACGACGAGCACGGTCGCGCCTTCCGGGGTGAGCGCGCGGCCGAGGTCGTGCCAGCGGTGCTCGTCCTGCTGGCGTGCGTAGGCGGGGATGTTGCGCATGAGCGCCCACATCATCGCGAACAGGTGTTCGCCGACGGTCTGCCCGTAGGCGCCGGTCGCGTTGGTGACGGTGACGCCGTCGGCGAGGACGCCGGGCGCGACGTATTTGTCGACGCCGGCGCTCCACGTCTGGAGCCAGTCGAGCCGCGGATAGTCGCGGGCGTCGGCGGGCGGGATGTTGCCGATGACGGCGGTGGCGGCGTGGCGCAGTTCGGCCGGGACACGCGCCTTCCACGTCATCGTGCCGCGTTCGATCGGATTGCCGACGAACTCCTGGCGCACGCCGGGCGCGGCGGATACGAAAGCCTGCCGCTCGGCGTCGCTGAGCGGCAGGCAGTTGATGATGGTCTTCGCGGATTCGGTGCTTTCGCTCATACCGTCATTGTAGGCGTCGCGAATCCGCGGGCTCCCTACTTGCCTTGCGTTTCGGAGGCGGTGAGCATGGCCTTGGTGACCTGCTCGTAGAGGTCCTGGTAGCCGCCCGGCGTGGAGGCGGGCAGCACCACGGTCTTCGCGTTGCTGGATTCGGAGAGCGAACGCATCACGTCGAGATACTGGTTGAACAGCACCACGTTGTTCACGTCGTTGATGTTCATGCCCACGGCCTGCAGGCTCTTGATCTGGTCGACGATGCCGTTGGCGATCTCGCGGCGGTAGTTCGCCTGGCCTTCGCCCTGCAGGCGCGTCTTCTCGGCTTCGGCGGCGGCCTGCGTCTCGATTTGGATGCGCTGCGCCTCGGCGCGCTGGCGCGTCGCCTCCTTCTCGCGCTGGGCGGCGTTGATCGAATCCATCGCGTTCTTCACCTGCGGCGAGGGGTCGATGGCGGTGATGAGCGTCTTGACGACGGTGAAGCCGAAGCGGCTCATCTCGTTGCCGACGGTCTTCTGCACGTCGAACGCGACGTCGTCCTTGCGAGCGAACGCGTCGTCGAGGGTCAACGCGGGGATGGCGGAACGCAGCGCGTCCTCCATGTAGGAGCGCAGCTGGCCGGCCGGGTCGCGCAGCTCGTAGTAGGCGGTGGCCACGTTCTGCGCGTTGACGCGGAACTGCGTGGAGGCGACGACGGTGACGAACACGTTGTCGAGCGTCTTGGTCTCCAGCTGCACGTTGAGCTGGTTGACGCGCATGTTCGTCTTCATCGCGATGCGGTCGACGAACGGGATGCGGATGTGGATGCCGGCGAACTGCACCGACTGGAATTTGCCGAACCGTTCGATGATGTACGCCTGCTGCTGCGGAACGATGAAGATGGACGAGAACACGAGGACGAGTACGACCACCACGATGGGGATGATCACGCCTCCCAATACCGCGCCTATCATTTTCTGTTTTCCCTTCCGTTGTGCCGTGACCTTCGTTAGTCACATGGCCCAGTACCGTCGATTCTACCAGCGCGGCGCGGGCACGTCGATGTGCGGGAGGCCTCCGGGCCCGGGTTACGATAGAACGTATGACTGGATACGTTGCGCCCACCGAACCACCGAAGCAGGGATGGGATCTTCACTGCCACACCGTGTTCTCCGACGGCACGCGCACGCCCGCCGAGATGCTCGCCGAGGCGGGGGAGCGGGGGCTTGTCGGCGTCGCCATCACCGATCACGACACGACGGCGGGCTGGGAGAGCGCCCAGAAGGCGGCGAAGGCGCAGGGGCTGCCGCTGCTGCGCGGCAGCGAGATCACCGCGTGCGATGAGGACGTGTCGGTGCACATGCTCGCCTACCAGTACGACCCGCGCAACCTGCACATCACGCGCCTGTTCGCGGCGACGCGCGAGGCCAGGCTCAAGCGCACCGAACGCATGGTCGCGCGTCTCGCCGAGGACTATCCGATCAGCTGGGAGTCGGTGATGGCGCAGGTCAAGGAGGGCGGCAGGACGACGGTGGGACGCCCGCACATCGCCGACGCGCTGGTGGCGGCCGGCGTGTACGCGAACCGTTCGGAGGCGTTCGCCGACGCGGTGAGCGCCGATTCGAAGTACTACATACCCACGCCCTCGCCGACCACGCACGAGGTGGTGCGTGCGGTGAACGAGGCGGGCGGCGTGGTCGTCATCGCGCATGCGGGCGATCTGAGCCGCAATCGCCGGTTGCTCTCCGACGAGCAGATCGAACGGCTCATCGGAGAGGGACTCGACGGGCTCGAGGTGTGGCATCGCGGCAACCCGCCCGAACAGCGCGCACGCCTGCTCGCCATCGCGAACGCGCACGGGCTGCTCGTCACGGGCGGTTCGGACTGGCACGGCGCCGGCAAGCCGAACCTGCTGGGGGAGAACCTCACCGACGAGGCGACGGTGCGCCGCATCGTCGAACGCGGCGCGATCCCCCTGTGGCGGTAAGGACCGCGCCGCGTCCGGTCACAGCGCGCCGAAACCGACGGCGTGCTTGGTCTCCGAGCCGACGATCGCGTAGCCGAGCGCGTCGGCCGGCACGATGATGCGGCGGCCCTTGTCGTCGGTGAGGACGACCGGCTGATGCGCGTCCAGCGCCTTGGCGATGGTCTCGTTCACCTGGTCGGCGGAATCCTCGGTGCTGAAGGTGACGGTGCGCGCCACGTTGCGGATGCCCAGTTCGATGTCCATGTTGCTCCTTTGTGTGTGATTCGTGTGCGATTGTGGTCGTCGATGTTCCATTGTGCCCGTCCGCCGCGTCATGCCGCGGCGGACGGGCGTGATTACGCCGTCGGCGTGGCGTCCCGCGCCTCGTCGGGCACGGTGACGGCCTCGCCGGTGTCATCGTCCGGTTCGTCGTCCGGTTCGCCGGCGGCTTCGGATGATTCGGCTTCGGGCGTCTCGGCTTCGTCCGTTTCGCCGTTGCCTGGTTCGGCTTCATCCGTTTCGCCCGTCGGCTCGGCGTCCCGCGCCTCGCCGGCGGCCACCATGCCGGTGGAGGCGACCATCGCGACCGACGGTGCGGCCACGACCATCGGCGTCACCGACGGCGTGTCGTCAATCGCCTCGTCGGCGTCCGCGCCGTCGCCGGTGCCGGAACCGAGGCCGGCGTCGTCCGTCTCCTCCGGCTCCGCCACGATCCGCGGCGTCCCGTCGGCCGCGGGCGGGACGTATTCGCCGTCCGCCTGCGGCGCGTCGTCGGAGGTCGCATCCTCGAGCTCGAGTCCCGCGCGCGCGTCGCGCAGCGCACGCTCCTCACGTTCGAGCAGCGGGATCACGACGGTCGCGGACGTGTCCGCCGGCGGCTCATACGCCCCGTCAGCGTGAGCCTCGTCGTGGGGCCCGTCCACGTGCACGGCGGCCGCCCCCGGCGTCGCCGTGCGGGAGAGCGGATTGATCGGCGCGATCGTGGGGGGCATCTGCATGCCGCCCACGGTGCGGCGTCCGTCGTTCGAGGTCTCGGTCGCCGTGGAGTCCGCATCCGTCACATTCGCGCTCGCGTCCGCGTTTCCGCTCACGGGACCCTGAGACCCCTGCCGTAGCGCAATCGTGGCCGACGAGTCGGAGCCGTCCGCGCCGGCCGGCGCATACGCCCCCGCCGACCTGATCGGCGTGCGCGACGTGTCGTCCGCGTCCGCGCCGCCCGGCGCGTATTCGCCGGCGGCGACGATATCGGCCGAACCGGTGCTGTCCGTCTCGCCCGCCGTGGCGCGCGTCGCGGCCGCGGCCGTCTCGGCGGCGGCTCGGCGGCGCTCGCCGGCCTCGAGCAGCGTGCCCACGGTGATCGTCGACGGCGGCTTCTCCCGTCCCTCGTCCACCGCCGGCGCGCCGGCGCGGCGGGCGCCCGGACGGTACGACGCCGGCTTCGGCTCGGCGGCGCGCGCGGCGAGCGACAGCTGGTGCGCGAGACGGTCCACCTGCGCCTTGAACCGGATGATCTGCTGCGAGTCGGCGCGCTTGACCGCCTGGATGAAGTCGCCGACCTGCTCCATCTGCACCCACAGGTTCGCGCGCAGCATGATGAGCCCGTCGAGACGGTTGCCCATCATGCGGCCGTACGCGGTGAGCACCGCGTTGCGGTGGGCCTCGTCGAGCTTGGAGAAGATCCACGCCAGGTCGCGCGCCGGATCGTTCACCTGCATGTTCTGCCAGTTGTTGATCGCGGTGATCGTCGACCCGCTGAAGCGCACGTCGCCGTCCTCGAAGCCGCCGTGCACCATGCACGTGTTGAACGACCACAGGCCCTCGGTCTCCATGATCTTCGACCAGCTGGAGGTGATCTCCGGCGGCACATGGCCCGCGTTCTTCAGGCGTGCGATCCACGCGGTCAGCTGCGCGCGGATCTGCCCGGTGGCATACGCCGGGTACCCGGCGGGGCCGAGGAACGACGGGTTGAGCCGGTGGATCGCGCCGATCGCCGTGCCCATCGCGGCGCAGTCGTCCAAGGTGAGGAAGTTGAGGTCGCGTTCGACGCCGTCCTGATGCATCGCCACCATGACGGCCGTGTCGCCGGTGGCGCCCTGCGGGTCCGTGCCGGGCGCGAAGCCGAGCACGCGGTCGAGCGCGAAGCCCAGCCCGCCCGGATCGCGGGCCTCGGCCAGCGTCCTCGCCGCCTTGACCCTCGCCGCGAGCTTCCGCCGCCCCTCCTCGGTGTTGGAGGCGTAGACGTCGTACGTCTTGCCGGTCACGTCACGCACCTGCGCCTGGTCGACGCCGTCCGCATGCGTCATCCCCGGGAAGACGCCGGCCACGACGACGGACGGCAGGGCGGCGGAGGTGAGGGCCGCCAGCATCAGTTCATTACGTTCTGTCACACTCCCACATTAGTACACGCCGACCGCGTCGCGCCCGCCCGCCGCGCGGTGTGCCACAATGAGGGCATGGACAGGCTGCTCGACGGGTTGGATGAGGCGCAGACGGCGGCGGCGACCGCGCTGGACGGTCCGGTGCGGATCGTCGCGGGCGCCGGCGCGGGCAAGACGCGCACGGTGACGCGCCGCATCGCGCACGCGTGCGCGACCGGCGCGTGGGACCCGTCGCGCACGCTCGCCGTCACGTTCTCGGTCAAGGCGGCCGCCGAGATGCGCGTGCGTCTCGCGTCGCTCGGCGTGGGCGAGCAGGTCACGGCGTCCACGTTCCACGCGACGGCGCTGCGCCAGCTGCGTCGCGTGTGGACCGACGTGTGCGACGCGCCGTTCCCGCGGCTCGTCGAGGACGCCCGCGACATCACGGCGCGCGCCCTGCGCCGCGTCGACGCGGGCGTGGACGAGGACGACGCGACGGTGCGCGCGGTGCGCGACGAGATCAACTGGGCGAAGATCTCGCTCGTCGCGCCGGACCAGGCGACGCGCGTCGCCGCCGTCACCGGCCGCTGCCGCCCCGCCGGCCTCGAACCGGACCGGTTCGCCGACGTGTACGACGCGTATGAGCGGGAGAAGACGTCGCGCGGCGAGATGGATTTCGACGACATCCTGCTGATGGCGTGCCACGTGATCGAGGATTTCGACGAGGCGGCCGCCGCGATTCGACGCTCGGTCGGATGGCTCACCGTCGACGAGTACCAGGACGTCTCGCCGCTGCAGCACCGTCTGATGCGATTGTGGCTGGGCGACAACCGCAACGTGTGCGTGGTGGGCGATCCGGCGCAGACGATCTACTCGTTCGCCGGCGCGTCCAGCTACGACCTGCTCGCCTTCGCCGACGAGTTCAAACCGCTTTCGGCCGACATCTCCCTCAACACGGACTACCGTTCCACGCCGCAGATCGTCTCCTACGCGAACCGGGTGCTCGCCGCCTCGCCGGTGAGGCACGAGTATCTGAAATTGGTCTCGGCGCGCGAAGGCGGCCGGCGCATCGAACGCACCGTGTACGAGACGGACGACGAGGAGGCGCGCGGCGTGGCCATGCGCCTCCGCCGGCTCATCGACCAGGGGGAGGACCCGGCCGACTGCGCGATCCTCACGCGCATCAACGCGCAGCAGGCCGTATGTTGCGCGGCGCTGCGGCATGCGGGGATCGGCTACCGGGTGAAGCGCGACAACGGCTGGGCGTCCGCCTCGCCGGTGGCGGACATGGACATGGCCGCGCGGCTCGCGATGGCGGAGACGCTGCGCGAGCACGACGAGGCCCAGGACGCCCGCCGGCTCGCGGCGAAGCTGGGGCGCGTGACCGTGTCCACCGTGCACGCCTCGAAGGGCCTCGAGTTCAAACACGTGTTCGTGATCGGCTGTTCGGAGGGCCTCATGCCCTACGGCTCGCCCCAGCCGGGGGATGAACTGGAGGAGGAGCGCCGCCTCATGTACGTGGCGATCACGCGCGCCGAGGACACGCTCCACGTCTCCTACGCCCGGTCCAAGGACGGCATGGGCTCCCAGTACCGTCGCTTGAGCCGTTTCCTCAGCTGATCATTCGGCCGAGGAAACGTCCGAGGGGCCGTCGCCTTCCTCGCCGAGCAGCTTCGAGAGCTCCGCATCCCAGTCGGTGCCGGTGGAGCCGGATTCGCCCTTGCCGTCGGGACCACCCTTGCCATCGCCGTCCTTGCCGGAATCCGCGTCGCCCGTGGTCCCCGTGGCCCCCGGCTGCGCGGCCGTGCCGTCGTCGCCGGCGAGCACGGGCAGCAGGTCCGGGTGCGACCATTTCGCGTCACGTGCCTCGACGCCCTCCGCGGAGGTGATCATCTCCCACATGCCGGCCGCCTCGCGCATGCGCTTCGGGCGCAGCTCCAGGCCCAGCAGGCTTTCGAACGTACGCTCGGCCGGGCCGCCGGTCGCGCGTTCGCGGCGCATCATCTCACGCAACTGCTCGATATGCGGGATGTGCGCCATGCCGGCACGCCACACCACGCAGTCCACCCAGCCCTCGACCATCGCGAGCAGGGATTCGAGCGCGGCCAGCGCCTCCCGCTGCTCCGGCGTGTCCGGGATGCCGACCTTGGTGAGGTTCACCGCGCCGGAGATCGAATCCGGGTCGAGCGCGCCCGCGTCGCGCAGCTGCTCCTCCATCGCGTCCAGGTCGATGGAGATGCCGCGCGCGTACTTGCCGATCAGGGCCTCGAAGCGCGGCATCAGCCACGGCACCGCCGAATAGAGGCGCGCGTGCGCCACCTCGCGCAGGGCGAGGAACGCCATGACCTCCTCGGCGGGAATCGGGTCGGGGCGCACGATGTCGTCGAACAGGGCCTCGGTCTCGGGGTCGGAGGCCGGATGGTCGGCGGGCTTCGCCGACGTGAAGCCGATCGGGTTGGACGCGGCGCCCTCGCCCGCGCCTGCGCCGTCCGCGGTTCCGGCATCGGCGGAGCCGCCCTCGCCGTTGAGCTGCTTCGTGTACTCCTCGACGTTCTGCGCGACCAGCGCGCCCGCCGGGTTCGACAGCAGCGCAATGCCCTGGTCGAAGCCGCCGTGCACCTCGCGGCTCAGCGAGCCGGCCGCATGACCCAGCTGCATCGCGAACGACGTGTTGCCGAGCAGCTTGACCAGCTGCTTCGGGTCCTTCATGCCGTCCGGGATCGGAATCGGCACCGGGCCGGCGAACATGCCGGCGATCTCGCCGTCGAACGCGCCGCCGAGACGTTCGGAGATCACCGAGGCGAGCGCCTCGCCCATCGAGGAGGCGACCGGCGCGGCGAACTTCGCCCACGCGTCGAGCGTGTCCTCCACCCAGCCGGCGCGGGTGAGCGCCTGCGGCTCGCCGGGGGCCGGATCGAACTCGCACGCCGTGTCCAGCCACAGGTTCGCCTCGCTCATCGCACGGCGCACCGCCGCGCCCTCGGCGGCGGTGACGCTCGTGCGCGAGCCGTCCGCGTTCGCCTGCTGGAGGGCGAGCGATCGGGCGAGCTTCACGTTGATCGGCCCCTCCTCGACCACCTGGTTCATGTCGCCCATCGTGTTGAGGCCGCCCGCGGTGAACGCGGCCATCATCTGCTGCACCTCCGCCGGGTTCGGCAGGGTGCTCGGATCCTGGCTCATCAGCTGTTCGCGGATCGAATCGGGCAGCTGGGAGATCTGCTGCCACGCCATCTCGCCCTGCACCGGGCCGAAGCATTTGATCAGCCACTCGTGGATTGCGTTCTCGTCCATATCGGATCCTCTTGTCTGTCGCCGTCGGGTTGCGTTTCCTGCCGTCCATATTAGGGTGTCCCGGGCATGTTTCGCGCAAAGCGTGCGCTGGTATGATGCGCGGTATGCCCATGCCTTTCCCCGATTCCCCGAACGCCGGTTCCCCGCGTGCCGGTGCTCTGCGCGCCGCGCCCGCGCGCCTCGTCCGCTACGTCCGCTCCCGCTCGCCCCGATGGTTCGCCGGCGCGGCGGCCGTCATCCTGTGCGCGGTGACGCTGTGCCTGCCGAGCGCGTATGCGACCGAATGGCCCGGACCCACCCGCGACGTGCTCGGCGCCGTCCCGTCCGGGAAGGGCGACGCCTCCCAGGTGATCGGCGTGACCGGCATCGCCACGCACAAGGATTCCGGCCGCCTCCTGCTCGTCACGATCTCCGCGAACGGCGTGCCCGGCTATCCGCTGACCAACGCCGAAGTGATCTGGTCGTGGCTCGACCCGCAGCGCGTCGTCACGCCGCGCGAGGCGGTCGTGCCGGCCGGCCAGACCACCGACGAGTACCGCAAGGAGACGAGCAAGGAGATGACCTCCTCGCAGGATGACGCCGTGAAGGCGGCGAAGCGCTTCCTGAAGAAGAAGGGCGTCGACGTGTCCGGCATGAAGGTCGCGATGCACGTCGACGACATCGGCGGCCCGTCCGCCGGCATGATGTACACGCTCGGCCTCATCGACAAGGTCACCCCGGAAAACGAGACCGGCGGCAGGACGATCGCCGGCACCGGCACCATCGACGCGAAGGGGAAGGTCGGGCGCATCGGCGGCATCCGGCTCAAGATGATCGGCGCGAAACGCGACGGCGCCACCTGGTTCCTCGCGCCGAAGTCCAACTGCAACGAGGTCGTCGGCCACGTGCCGGACGGGCTGCGCGACGTGAGCGTGTCCACGCTCGACGAGGCGTACGCGGCGCTTGTCGCCATCGGCGAGGGCAAGGGGGAGTCCCTGCCGCACTGCGTGGCGAAGTGAGGCGGCGGGGCGGGCGCGCGCGGCGTCGCGCCGACCGCCGCCATGCGCGTCTCGCCGCGCGTCCGTCTCATTTTTCCCCGTTTGTTAACGCTCCTGTTCGCCGTGTGTTGGTATTGTGGTCTGCGTGAATCAAACCGCATCACAGAACGCTGAGGAATTTGGGTTTAAACCCGGCGACATCGTGCAGGAATGGCTGTGGGATGACGACGTGGACGATACGATCCGTGAGAAGATCGAGAATCTGACCGGGCAGGATCTCGTCGACGAGGACTACGACTCCGCCGTGGACGGCGTGATTCTGTGGTGGCGGGACGGCGACGACGAGGACGAGCTGTCCGACACGATCGTCGACGCGTACGCCGTGCTCGGCGACGACGGTCCGCTGTGGGTGCTCACCCCGAAGCCCGGACGCGACGGCGCCGCGAGCTCCAGCACCGTGCAGTCCGCCGCGAAGACCGCGGGCATGAACGCGGCCACGCCGATCACCGTGAGCCCCGACTGGAACGGCATCCATCTGCGCGCCTACGGCAAGGGCCGCTGACGGCCTGATACGACGAAGAGGCTTGGAATCCGCATGATTCCAAGCCTCTTCGGTCGATTGTGGGCGATGAGGGGCTCGAACCCCCGACATCCACCGTGTAAAGGTGGCGCTCTAGCCGACTGAGCTAATCGCCCGCACCGCAACACCATAGCGTAACCCCCGGCGAAACACGCGAAGACGGCCGCACGCGGGGGTCCGGGCGCCCGGCCGCGTCCCAACAATCACGTAAGGTGACTGACAGTACCGTTCGTTCCTCTAGGAGGTTGATAGCCCATGGCGCAGCAATCCGAAGCCGGAATCCCCAGGGCAGGCAAGCGCAAGTGGGGCTACGACCCCGCCCAGGTGGACGCGTTTCTGGAGCGGGCGCACGCGTTGTACGACAGCGACGGCGCCCAGCTGACGCAGCGGGACATCCAGAACGTGTCCTTCGATCTGACCCGCGGCGGCTATGAGGTCGCCCAGGTGGACGCGGCGCTCGCCCGCCTCGAACGCGCCGTGGTCGACAAGCAGACCACGTGGGAGATCTCCCAGCACGGGCGCATCGCGTGGAAGGCGAAGACGGAGGAGCTGTACCGCGAGATCGTCAAGCATCTCGACCGCGCCGAAGGCGAACGCTTCGGCTCCGGCAAGCCGCGCACCCCCTCCTACGACCGCAAGCAGGTCGACAGGCTCTCCGACCAGATCGCCGACAAGGCGGCCTCCGAGCTCGGGCTCGACGGCGTATCCAAGAAGGACGTGGGCGACCTCGACAAGATCACCGCGGACTTCGTCTCCAACTCCGTGTTCACGCAGCGCAAGGGCAAGAAGGGCTACGACGAGCGCCAGGTCGACTACTTCCTCAACACGTGCGCGCAGCTGCTGAGCCGTCTCGAATCCTTCGCCCGCATCGCCGACTACATCACCACCGGCGACGATGACGCCTCCGCTTCCGTGTCCGCGCAGTCGGCGTCGTCCGACGCCGCGCCGGTCGACGGCGTCGCCCCGCTGTTCTCCCCGGACGCCCAGTACCAGCGTCCGGCCGCGCCGCAGGCCGACGTCTCCGATGCGCCGCAGAGCTACGCGCCGCCGGCCGTCGCGCCCGCCCCGCCCGTCGCCGCGGCCCCGGCACAGGCCGCGTCCGCGCCCGTCGTGCCGGCTCGAGACGCCGCGGCCCGCGCCGAGAGCTTCGACGCGTTGAGCCAGGCCGAGCAGAGCCTGTTCACCCCGTCGCCCGAGCCGCCGGTCGCCTCGCCGTCCGTCGTGCTCGCCGGCAACGCCGCCGCGGCGTCCGTCGCGTCCACGCCGGTCGCCCCGGCCGCGTCTACGCCGGCGGTCGCCCCCGCGGTCACGCCGGTCGTGACGCCTGCTCCGGCCACGGCTCCCGTACAGACGGTTCCGGTGCAGCCGGTGGCCGCCGCGCAGGCCACGGTCCCGGTCCAGACGGTTCCCGTACAGACGATGCCGGTGCAGACGGCTCCGGTCGAGCCGGCGGCCCCCGTCGCCCAGCCTGTCTCCTTCACGCCGTCCGTGCAGTCGGTGCATGCGGCGCAACCGGTGACTCCGGCTCCGGTCGTGACGCCCGCTCCGGTGCAGACTGTTCCGGTGCAGGCCGCACCGTCCTTCGCGCCCGCCCAGACCGCCGCGGCTCCCGCAGCCGCGCCCATCGAGGTCTCCGCGCAGCCGGTGCAGCCGGCGCCGTCGACGTACCCGACCCAGCCGATCAGCGTCGCGGCTACCGCGCAGCCGGTCGCGCAGCCCGCTCCCGTGGCCGCGGCTCCCGCGACCCACGAGACGACCGTCCCTGCCCCCGCCGCGGCCTCCGAACCTGAGCCCACCACCGGCTCTTTGGCCGCCCTGGCCCATATGGCCGCGGTCTCGCAGGAGTTCCCGGCCATCGACGCGCCGTCGTTCACGCCGCAGATGCCGCGCCTCGACATCCCGTCCGTGACGTCCTCGCAGGCTCCGGTCGCGGCCCCCGCGCCGGCGCCCACCCGCGCGTCGCACGCGGCGCATGCGGCCCACGCCGCGCCGGCCCAGGCCAATCCGGCCCCGGCCCCCGCGGTCCAGGCCAATCCGTTCTCGTTGCTGTCCACCGATGACGGCAACCTCGAAATCCCCAACCTGTCGTTCCCGGGTCTCGGCAACGACGAAAAGAAGCAGCAGTGATCCACAGCAACACCGTCGTCATCCTGGGCTCCACCGGCTCCATCGGCACCCAGGGACTGGACGTCATCTCCCGCCACCCCGAACGTTTCACCGTCGTCGGCCTCGCCGCCGGCGGCGCGCACATCGACCTGCTCGCGCGGCAGGCCGCCGAGTTCCACGTGCCGCAGGTCGCCGTCTTCGACGAGACGAAGGCGGCCGCGCTGCGCGAGGCACTCGAGCAGGCCGGCGCGAAGCACACGCAGGTGCAGGCCGGACCGGACGCGGTCATCGCGATGGCCGGCTCCGGCGCGAACGTCGTGCTCAACGGCATCACCGGCTCGATCGGCCTCGAACCGTCGATCGCCGCGCTGAGGGCCGGCTCGCAGCTCGCCCTCGCCAACAAGGAGTCCGTCGTCGCCGGCGGCCACCTGTTGTTCGGCGCGCAGACGCGCGAGGACCAGATCAACCCGGTCGATTCCGAACATTCCGCGATCTGGCAGTCGCTGCGCTCCGGCACGCACGCCGAAGTGGCGCGCCTCGTCGTCACCGCCTCCGGCGGCCCGTTCCGCGGCATGAAACGCGACCAGATGACCGATATCACGCCCGAGCAGGCGCTCAACCACCCGACGTGGAACATGGGCCCGGTCGTCACCATCAACTCGTCCACGCTGATGAACAAGGGCCTCGAGGTCATCGAGGCGTCCCGACTGTTCGACATCCCGCCCGAACGCGTCGCCGTGACCGTGCACCCGCAGTCCATCGTCCATTCGATGGTCGAATTCGTCGACGGCGCGACCATCTGCCAGGCCTCCCCGCCGGACATGCGCCTGCCGATCGCGCTCGGCCTGTCCGCGCCGGCGCGCATGCCGAACGTGGCCGCCGCGTGCGACTGGACGAAGGCCGCCTCGTGGACGTTCGAGCCGCTCGACGACGAGGCGTTCCCCGCCGTCTCCCTCGCGCGCCACTGCCTCAACGCCTCCGAGAAGCACACGGCGGTCCTCAACGCCGCCAACGAGCAGGCCGTGCACGCGTTCCTCGAGCATCGCCTGCCCTACCTCGGCATCGTCGACACGGTCAGGGCCGTGCTCGACCTGATGGACGCCGAGCTGCGCGGCGACCCGCTGTTCCGTGACGTGGAGGAAATGGAACAGCTCGAACGCGAGGCCCGCGCCAAGGCCGACGAGCTGATAGACAAGCAGTGATGAATACGTTGAATACCGTGAACCCCGTCAACAAACCGTTCCGCAAGACCGGCGACCCGGTCGAGCTGACCAGCGAGTCGCCGCTCCACCCGCGCCGCAAATCCCGCCGCATCATGGTCGGCCCGGTGCCGGTCGGCGGCGGCGCGCCCATCTCCGTGCAATCGATGACCAACACGCTCACCGCGGACGTGCCCGCCACACTCCAGCAGATCGCCGAGCTCACGGCCGCCGGCTGCGACATCGTGCGCGTCGCCGTCCCGAGCCAGGACGACGCTGACGCGCTGCCCGAGATCTGCCGCAAGTCGCCGATTCCGGTCATCGCCGACATCCACTTCCAGTCGAAGTACGTGTTCCAGGCGATCGACGCCGGCTGTGCGGCCGTGCGCGTCAACCCGGGCAACATCCGCAAGTTCGACCAGGTCGGCCCCGACATCTGCAAGGCCGCGACCGACGCGGGCATCTCCCTGCGCATCGGCGTGAACGCCGGCTCGCTCGACAAGGAGCTGTACGCCAAGTACGGCGGGCCGACCCCCGAAGCGCTCGTCGCCTCCGCGTTGAAGGAGGCCCACATGTTCGAGGACGTCGGCTTCCACGACTTCAAGATCTCCGTCAAGCACCACGACGTGATCACGATGGTCCAGACCTACCGCCTGCTCGCCTCCAAGGGCGACTGGCCGCTGCACCTCGGCGTCACCGAGGCCGGTCCGCAATGGCAGGGCACCATCAAGTCGTGCCTCGCGTTCGGCGCCCTGCTCGCCGAAGGCATCGGCGACACGATCCGCGTCTCCCTCTCCGCCCCGCCCGTCGAAGAGGTGAAGGTCGGCTGCAAGCTGCTCGAATACATGGGCCTGCGCCCGCGCAAGTTCGACATCATCTCCTGCCCGAGCTGCGGCCGCGCCCAAGTGGACGTCATCCAGCTCGCCTCCGCCGTGACCGACGGCCTCAAGAACGTGACCGCGCCGATCCGCGTGGCCGTTATGGGCTGCATCGTCAACGGCCCGGGCGAGGCGCGCGAGGCCGACCTCGGCGTCGCCTCCGGCAACGGCAAGGGCCAGATCTTCATCAAGGGCAAGGTCATCAAGACCGTGCCCGAGGACCAGATCGTCGAGACGCTGCTCGAGATCGCCAACGACATGGCCGCGAAGATGGAGGCCGCGGGCCAGGTGCCCGACGGCTCCACCGGTCCGGTCGTCGTGCCGATTCAGCATCCCGGCCACTGAGCCGGACGCGGGGGAGCGGCGTGACGCGCGACGAGCATGCATCGGACAGCACTGACGTGACACGGGACATGCCGTGGTCGCGATGGCGCAGGCTGTCCGTCAGCCTGCCGATCTTCATCATCCTGATCGGCCTGCTCGTCTCCGTGTCGAACCTCACCACCGTGCCGTGGGACAACGAACCGACCGGACGCACCGTCGCGACGCTCACCGACGACACGTCCGTCACGTTCGACGGCGCGTCGGGCGGCACCGCGACAGGCGCCGCGACGGCCGCCGGCGAAGGCGCGTACGACGTGAAGGAATCCGCGGTCTCCATCACCGTGCGCCGCGACGGCACGCAGGTCGGCGACGCGCGCCGGGTGAAGGTCGACGCCGCCGCGGACTCGACGTGGCGCGTGCACGGCGACGGCGACAGCGAGACGCAGGACGTGACCGTGCTCATCCGCCGACCGGCCGGGGCGGCCGGCAAACGCCCCGGCATCGTGTTCATGCACGGCGCCGGCTTCGGCACCGCCTACAACTCGTTCGGCGACATGGCCACGGCGCTCGCCTCGGCCGGTTTCGTCACCGCCGTCATCGACAAGCCCGTCTGGTCCACCACCGACATCACGCGCGACTATCCGGCCTCCGCGCGCGTCTACGACGCCGCGATCGGCCTGCTGCGCGCGCGGAGCGACGTGGACGCGGCCAAGGTCGGCATCTACGCGACCAGCGAATCCACGTGGATCTCGCAATACCTGCTCGCCGACGATCCGGACGTCGCGTTCCAGATTCTCCTGTCGCCGATGGTGTTCACGCCGCGCCGCTCGCTCGGCTTCTTCGTCTCCCAGGACTTCGCGCTTGTCGGCGCGAACGACGGCTACCAGTCGATCGTGCGCCGCGTGTTCAACGCGGACACGGCGCTGTTCGGCCTGCACAACTTCGACCTCGACCTGCCCGAGACGTCCGCCTATGCGATACCCACGCTCATCGCCTACGGGTCGAAGGACGTGATGACCGCGCAGGTCGACGGCGTCACGCACATGCTCGCCCTCGCCCACGCGGCCGGCAACAAGGACGTGACCGTACGCAGCTACCCGGTCGCCAACCACGTGCTGAGGCTCGGCGACGAGGCGGAGACCGGCACCAAATTCGCCGACGCCTACGTGGACGACGTGATCGCCTGGGCGTCCGGCACCGCCGCGGGACTGACCCAGACCTCGGAACGCGTCGCCGGCGACACGATCTACCAGTCGATCGCCGTGCCCGACGACCTCACGCCGCGACGCTCGCTCACCATCTACGGCACGGTGCTGCACGCGGGCATGCTCGTGCTGCTGCTGGCGACGCTCGTCGCCTGGCTTATCGCGCTGGGCCGGCGCATCGCGTTCCGGCTGCGGCGGCGCAACCGGGGCGTGCGCTACCCGGGGCTCGGATTCCGGCACGGATTCGGCAACGCGCTCGTCACGCTCACCGTCACCACGATGGCGACGCTCCTCCTGTTCGCCGCCGGCCTCGGCCAGGTGGTCATGGCCGTGGTCAGACTCGCCTGGGGCGCCGCGCCCGACGAGGAGCCGGGCATGATCTGGTGGAGCTGGCCGGTCATCGAGATCGTGTGCACGCTCGTCGTCTGGGCGTGGTCGCGCGTGTTCGCCCGGCTCATCGAAGTCGCCTCCCGGCGCGGCGTGCTGCGCTGGCCGCCCCGGCGCGACGCCATCCACGGCATCGTGACCGGACGCGAACCGGTGCTCGCCGACACGCGCTTCGGACGCGTCCTGTTCTGGCTCACCGCCGCTGCCATGCTCCACGTCCTCTTCTTCTTCGCCTTCTGGGGCCTCTTCGTCTACTGATTCGTTTCTTGCTCTGGTTTCTCTCTGGCGCCCCCTTGAGGGGGAGCTGTCGGTGAAGCCGACTGAGGGGGTGTCCCGGCCGCACGTCGCCGGTCACACGTCGCACCATAATGGGGAACCATGCCGCTGTATCGAGACGAAGGGGTGGTGCTGCGCACCGCGAAACTCGGCGAGGCCGACCGGATCATCACCCTGCTCACCCGCAACCACGGGAAGATCCGCGCCGTCGCCAAAGGCGTGCGCCGCGTCAAATCACGCTTCGGCGCACGTCTCGAACCGTTCATGCGCGCCGACCTGCTCATCGCGCAGGGGCGTTCGCTCGACGTCGTCTCCCAGGCCGAATCCGTCGCCGCCTACGCCGAACCGATCTGCGCCGACTACGACGCGTACACGGCCGCCAACGTGATCGTCGAGACCGCCGACAAGATCGTCGGCGCGGAGGAGGAGCGCGTGGCCGGCCAATACCGGCTGCTCATCGGCGCGCTGAACGCGCTCGCCAAGCACGCGCACGCCTCCGATCAGATCTCCGCCTCCTACGTGATGCGCGCGCTCGCGCTCGCCGGCTGGTCGCCGCGCCTGCACGCGTGCGTCGTATGCGGGCAACGGCGTTTCACGGATGGTTTCACAGGCGGTTCCACGGAAGGCGGCACGGCGGAAACCCAGCAGCCGCAACGTTTCACGGACGGTTTCACGGGCGGCCTTTCCGCCGGCGTGTACCTGTCCATCCCCGCCGGCGGCCTCATGTGCGCGAAGGACCACACGCCCGAGGCGAAGCGCATCACGCCGCTCGCACTCGCCCAGCTCGAGGCGCTGACCGACGGCGACTGGACGGAGCTCGACGGCCGCGGGCTCCTGCCCGAGACCGCGCGTCTCGTGGAGGATTGGGCCGAGTACTATCTGGAACGCCCGCTACGTTCCATGCGACTGCTAGATTGACAGACATGGCTTTCGAAAACGTGGACTACACGTCGCTGAACATCCCGGCGGCCCCCTTCTCCGACCCCTCCCGCATCCCCGACTTCCCCAAGGGCAAGGTGCCCCGCCACGTGGGCGTCATCATGGACGGCAACGGGCGTTGGGCCAAGGAGCGCGGCATGATCCGCACCAACGGCCACCAGGCCGCCGAACCGGTCGTGTTCGACACGATCGCCGGCGCGATCGAGGCGGGCGTGCGCTACCTGTCGCTGTACACGTTCTCCACCGAGAACTGGAAGCGCAGCCCGCAGGAGGTGCGCTTCCTCATGGGCTTCTCGCGTGAGATCATCCACCGCCGCGTCGCGCAGATGGACGAGTGGGGCGTGCGTGTGCGCTGGTCCGGCCGCCGTCCGAAGCTGTGGAAGTCCGTCATCGACGAGCTCGAGGTCGCGCAGGAGCGCACGAAGCACAACAAGGTCATCGACGTGGTGTTCTGCATCAACTACGGCGGCCGCGCCGAGATCGCCGACGCCTGCGCCGCCATCGCGAAGGACGTGCGCGATGGGAAGATCAGCGGCGACCGCGTCACCGAGAAGATGATCGCCGACCACCTCTACCTGCCCGACGTGCCCGACTGCGATCTGGTGATCCGCACCTCCGGCGAGCAGCGCACCTCGAACTTCCTGCCCTGGCAGGCCGCCTATGCCGAGCTCGACTTCGTGCCCGAACTCTTCCCCGACTGCGGCCGCGAGGTCCTGTGGCGCTCCATCGACCACTACATCCACCGCGATCGCAGGTTCGGCGGCGTGAAGAAGTGAGTCGGGGAGGCGTCAGAGATACCTCAGCAGCGGCCGGGCGTCGCACATCATGGCGAGACGGTCGGTGAACTCGCCGACGAAACGGTCCGCGTCCACGCCGAGGGCGACGTGGACGCGCGGCACGTCCGGCGTGACGAGCCCCACGGGGTCGCCGGTGGTGCGTCCGCGCACGCCGGTGAAGTCGCCGGTCGCCGTCTCGGCGCGCAGGGCGACGTCGAACGTGGAGACCAGCGTCGGGTCGAGGGCGACCGCCGCGGCCAGCGGGTCGTGCAACGGCATGCCGGCCGCGAAGAGCTTCGGATCGGCGTTGCGGTTCGCGGCGATGGAGAATCCGACGATCCGCGCGAGGAACCGGCCGCGGTCGGTGCCGGCGTCGAGCCATCGGGCGACCGCGCGCCGCGGCAGCAGGCACTGGTGCGTCACGTCGAGGCCGACCATCGTCACGTCCGCACCGGAATGGAACACGCGGTCCGCGGCCTCCGGGTCCTGGATGATGTTCGTTTCGGCCACCGCGTCCCAGCAGTTGCCCGGCTGGGTGAGCGTGCCGCCCATCATCACGAGTCTGAGCCTCGGGGCGATGTCCGGCGCGCGTCGGATCGCCGCGTCCACGTCGGTGAGCGGTCCGGTGGAGAGCACCGTCACGCGGCGGCCGAACATGCGCACCGCGTCGATGAGGAAGTCGATGCCGTCCCCGTCCGTGTCCAGACCGGCGTAGGCCGTGGACGTGGGCCGGTGGGGGCGGCCGTACGATAATCCGGCGACGGGACGGGAGGCTGCCGGCGAGGCCGGAGCCGCCGGATTCGCATGCGGGTCGTCCGTCCGGTAGCCGCCCACGGACACGATTGCGCCTTTCGGTACCGACGGTTCGGACGGTTCGGACGGTTCGGCCGCCGCCGCGCCGACGGTCCCGCCCAGCCCATCGGCCCCATGGAACTGCGCGCATCCCGCGTCGGGGATGAACGCGTCCGCCCATGAGGGATGCGTCGAGGAACGGAACACGGGGACGTCGCGCCCGCCGAACAGGTCGAGCACGATCCGCGTGTTCCGTTCGGCCGTGGCCGCGTCCACGTTCCCGTAGCCGGCGAGCACGCCGAGCAGTTCGCATTCGCCCGCCGAGGCGAGCAGATACGCGAGCGCCATCGCGTCGTCGACGCCCGTGTCCACGCACGCGACGACGCGGGTCCTGCAGGCCGTATGGTCGATGTCCATATGATCGTCCCCTCCCATGATGGCTATGCCGACCAGTCTACCGAACGACAAAGCCCCCTCGTCAGAGGGGGCTGTAAGGGGAGCCGACTGGGGGAGAGCACGCCGTCGTATATCCGCGGTCGACTACCCCTCAGTCCCGCTTCGCGGGCCGGCTCCCCTGACAAGGGGAGCCGTTACAGAGTCGGCGTTACTTGCCGAGGAACTCGTTGGTGGCGAAGTCCTTCGTGTTCGGGGCCTGGTGGATCACCTTGTCGTGGGAATCCGTGTAGGCGTCCTCCTGGGCGAGGAAGTCGAAGTACTTCTGCGGTTCGACGAAGTCGTTGGTGCCGAGCACGAACGAGCCGTCCTTGATCTTGGCCGGGTCGCCCCAATACTGGCCGTCGACGATGGTCTGCATGCTCTTGCGCACGAACTTCGTCTCGAGGTTCGCGTCCGGCGCCTCCTTGACGAGGATGTCGGCCGCGTCGTCCGGGTGGGAGTATGCGTACTCGTAGCCCTTCTGGGTGGCCTGCGTGAACTTCTTCACGAGGTCCGGGTTCTCCTTGATGGTCTTGTCGCTGGTGATCACGCCGATCGCGTCCGCGTTGCCGGGCACGCCGTAGTCGGGCTCGGTGAAGCAGTTGAGCTTCGGGCCGTACATGTCGGCCTGCACGCCCTCCCAGGTGGCGTAGAAGCCACCGAAGTCGGCCTTGCCGGATTCGAGCGTCTTGAACGTGGAGGTGCCGACGGTCACCTTGTCGAACTCGCCCTTGCCGCCGTCGGTCTGGATCATGCGGCGCACCACCGCGTCGGACTCGTTGGAGCCGAACGTGGCGAACGTCTTGCCGTCCAGGTCCTTCGGGGACTTGATGGCGGTGTTCGAGGCGAGCGCGCACCAGATGGCGCTCGGCTTCTGCTGGACCTGCAGCACCTGCTTGAGGTGCGCGCCCTTGAGGTTGTACATGCCCACGTTGGTGAGGTTGGACAGCGCGAAGTCGGCGTTGCCGTTGTTCACGGCCTGCTCGGCGCCGGCCTGCGCGACGGCCACGATGTCCACGTCGAGGCCTTGGTCCTTGAACCAACCCTTGTTCTTGGCCACGTAGACGCCGATGTGGTTCGTGTCCGGCGCCCAGGACAGCATGAACGTGACCTTCTTGAGGCCGTCGGTGGAGGAGGAGTCGTTGCTCTGGCCGCACGCGGCGACGCCGATCGTCATGGCGATCGCGCCCACGAGGGCGATGGCCTTGGTCACAAGGCTGTGCTTCATGATGAATCCCTAGTTCGTTGTCTCTCAACCGTTCTCTGGGTGTCGCTCCGGGCGGACAATCGGCAGAGAACGGCATGGAGGGCCTGACAGTCCGCCCGACCGGCGCCCCGGCCCCCTCCCATGCGAAGCGAAAAAAGGGGAGAGGGGGCCGTTTGCCACACGCCGGACAAGCGCTTGCCATTATAGAGGGGAGGGTAGAGGAGGCTTATCTCATTTCTCTTTTTTTCGTATCCATCGATATCTACAATCGACTCTGTGGGTGGAAGGCTGAATCGTTTACGCTCGATGAATCGAAAGGGTCGCGGTAATGGTAGCTATGAACTTCTCATAGGTCAACGTCGGACTGGGCTCCGTAACCATTCCTGTGTCTGGATCGGCATATACCAGCCATACTGCCTGATACAGGTTTGATGCTCTCAGTCTTTCGCACAAAATTCGGAATCTGTCCAAGTACGAGGCATTCTCGAATACGGAATCCGTGTCGAAAAGCGTTTGCTGTGTGGTTCGCCCGGCATCTCGGCTTTGTTTACAATTCTTGACAATCATGACATAGCCGAGCGCCGGAGGCATGGCGTCGGCGCCATAAAGGTGTTCGGAGAACGCTGCGTGAGCGTCGGCTGCACTTCCCAGGGCCTCCTCGGCTCTGTTGTTCGCGTTGTTCCCGAACGAACTGGTGATGGATTTCAGTTCAATCGCCGCCACCAAATCGTCATCGCCGTTAAGAGCGACTATGTCCCAGTTCTTCGAGCGCCGATACCAGCCGGGAAGACGGAGTTGATACGCCGTGCCGTCAAAAATGTCGTCGGGGGAGAATCCTCCGGCAATGAGGTCCTCGCGAATCAAATCGGCGAGTGGGTCGAGATGCCGTCCTGACGTGGCTTCGGCTCTGCGTCCACGATCGATGTCGCCGGCGGTACGTTGCCGTTGGGCGGCTTCCTCAAGCATGCGGTACATTTGCAGAATCGCCGCTTTGACGTCGTTTCTCATGACAAGGCCTCCTTATACGCCTGTCGTGTCGAAATGGTGGCTAGTTCCCTGTCTCCGTTGTGAAACGCCTGAGCCAGAGCCTCGCGCGTCGGGCGAGCGATATCACTGTATTGGGGAACGTGGAGTAGCCGCAGATACTGGGCTTGAAAACGGAGTGTCCTCCCGCGCATTTTCACTCCGAGACAATCGATGAACGTCTTGGTCTGATCGCTCATCAGCAATCCGCCGAGTACTGGTAGATCCCACACATCGCTGGCAATCCAGTAGCAATTGTGGTGCGGGTATTTTCCTCGACTGAGAATGGGGTCCGGTGTCGCGGCCATATCGGGCATAAGCAACAGGTCGCGGTGCATGAGGGATGGGTTGAGTTTGTCGATTGTTCGGTACCACGCCGAAGTGTGTTTCTTGGCTACATGTCGCTTGACGAGTTTGGTGCGATTGTCGTTGAAATAGGCCTCCATAATCGGATAATCATTGAGATTCACCAAAGAACCATCCGGATTCCATGGATTGACCAGCCAGCGTTGCTTGTTGATATGACGTCGATGATCGCGCATATAGAACAATGGCAGCATCCGATCCTTTTCTACGAGATCGGGATTATCCGTCACGAAGACCGCATCACAGCCCGTAGCTACTCCGATACCAAGGTTCACGCCCGTTGACTCCAATTTGGGTAGCCGCTCCTGAGCCCGCAGCACGAATCGCATATCGTCGGGGGTTCCCAGCGGAAACATATCTGATGGGCATTGCGGTTTTCGGGCGATTGCTGCGGAAAATCGCAATCCGGATACCTCGGATGGGGTGCTTATCCATGCGAGCACCGAGGATGCGTCCGAATCGGTAAAATTCGACGCGCAGTCTATGTATTTCAATGATTCAGATGAACGGGATTTTGTAATGAGGGTGATTGCCGGATAAGCATCTACCTCTTCTGCAAACGCATCTACGCCGTGCATGCGGACCAATGTGTCGAGATTCGCCTCGGTAGCGATCTTTTCGCGTAGGCGAGTGCCGTATTGATTCTGCAGCCATCGATCGGAGCAGATGAAGCAAAGTTTGCCGCCTGGCTTAAGCGAGTCGATGCCGTGGTCAAAGAATCCGACGTAAATGTCGGTTCCTGCTGTCATCGAATTGCTGACCGCCATGTACCGTTCGCGTGTGGCGGTATCCATATCTGTGGCACGGATGTAGGGAGGATTGCCGATGACCCAATCTGCTTCGGGAATTCCGGATAGGAGGAAATCGTCTTTGGTGATCCATCGGACGGTCAAAGCCTTCGCGATGCTTTCGGGGCAACCATATTGGTGCAGAATCCCCGCGGCGGATTCCCGGCAACGATTCACCGCCTGCTCATCGATATCGTACGCGCGTACTGCATCACCCAGCTGTTTCCATTCTTCATCGGAGGTGGGGGTGGAATCGGCAAGGAGCCGATGTACGATTTCTCCGAGAAAAGCGCCGTCGCCGCAACTGGGTTCGACCACGAGACGCTCCGATAGCGCCTTTCCGCGATTTGCGACGTATCCAGCCATGTCGAGCATGAGCTGCACCACCCAAGGTTTGGTATATACGACTCCCGCTGTTTCCTGATTCATCCTCCCCAGTGTATTACCTTGGTCGTCATGAGGGGTGGCGGATGAACCTGCGTGGTGTCACGAATGATATTCATGACACCACGCTCACTGGTCGGCGTCGGGATCGGCGTCGTCGCCGACCGGGCCGAGCAGCAGGCGCTCGCTCAGGTTCACGGCGATGAGCAGCAGGCAGGTCATCGCGATGATCGTGAACGTGGCGGAGAAGATGAGCGGCGTGCGGAACGAGTTGTACGCGGCCTGCAGCCAGATGCCGAGGCCCTTGCGCGCGCCCAGGTATTCGGCGGTGGAGGCGGTGGCGAAGATGTACGCGGCGGTCACGCGGATGCCGCCGTAGATCTGGCGGGCCGCGACGCGGAGCTTCACGTGCCACAGGGTCCACCAGCGGGTCGCCCCGCAGGTCAGGGCCACGTCCGAATAGAATTCGGGCACCGCCTCGAGCCCGCGCACGGTCTGCACGGCCACCGGGAACAGGCCGAACACGGCGGTGATGACGATCTTGCCGGACGTCTCGAAGCCGAACCAGATGAGGAACAGCGGCGCGATGGAGATGAGCGGCATGGTCTGCGCGGCGGCGAGCAGCGGGTAGAACGCGGCGTTGAACACGCGCGAGCAGTACAGTCCGATGCCGACGAGCACGCCCAGCAGCACGGCGAACAGGAATCCGACGACGCCCTCGTACGTGGTCACGGCAGCCGCCGGTCCGAGCGTCGGCCATACCTCGATCGTCGCCTGGAGGATCTCGCTCGGCGCGGGAATCATCGTGGAGGGCACGTGGCCGATGCGCACCCACGCCTCCCAGACGCCGAACAGCGCGACCACGGCGATGATGGTGGGGATGCGGCGCGAGACCGCCGCGATGACGCGCGTCCACGCGGACGGTTCCGTCGGTCCCGCGTGCGGGGTCGTGTGCGTCGTTCCTGTCATGAGGGTCACCTTGCTTCCTTCTCGCGGCCGGGACGTGGGACAGTAAGGTGAGGAGCCTGCGCGTCGTCCGGTCGCATCGTGTCGTTCGCGCGCCGCCGTTCCCGGCCGGCGCGCGTCTGCCGCACACAGTATAGGCCGTGACGGGGCCGTCCGCGGGCCGTCGCGGCCGCGCCGCCGCGCGCGGGACGGCGACGGCCTTGACGGCGCCTCGGCGACGCTCTTGTGGTATGATGGGACGCAATCGGGATGTTTGCGCAAACATTCCGGGCGTCGGGTGAAGGAGCCGACGCGGACGCCGGAACCGGTGGAACGGCCCACATGCGAAGACGCGGTGCCGCATCGATGGCGACGGCGGAACGACAAGGCAAGGAGAATCAATGAAATCACTGGGAAGGTCGCTCGCGGCGCTGGTAGCCGCGGCGACGCTCACGACGGGCGGCGCGTTCGCGGCCGTCGGCACGGCGAACGCCGCCGACGTCGGCGCCACGGCCGTCACCGTGACGCCGAACCCGTGGTACGCCAACGAATTCGACGGCTGGGGGACCTCGCTCGCATGGTTCGCGAACGCGACCGGCAGCCTCGGCGAGGAATCGTCCATCACCACCAACCTCGGCGACGAGGCGTCCAAGCAGAAGGCCGTCGCATACGGCAAGCAGCTGCGCGAGCAGTTCTACCAGTCCATCTTCGGCTCGGACGGCCTCGACCTCAACATGGCCCGCTACAACGTGGGCGGCGGCAACGCCTCCGACGTGGCGTACGGCTACCCGTTCATGCGCCAGGGCGCCGCCGTGCCCGGCACGTGGAAGGACGACGCCGACGGCTCCAAGAACGTCTACGGCGGCGTCACCACCAAGCAGACCGACAAGGACAAGCTCGCCGCCGCGTTCGACCCGACCGACGACAGCCAGTACGACTTCAGCAAGTCCGCCGCCCAGGACTGGTGGATCAAGCGCGGCGCCGAAGGCACGAACGGCAAGGCCGACATCACCGACATCGAGGCGTTCGCCAACTCCGCCCCGTGGTTCCTCACCAACAGCGGCTACGCGACCGGCGGATACAACTCCGGCTCGAACAACCTCAAGGACCCGGAGAAGTTCGCCCAGTACATGGCCAAGAACGTCGAGCATCTGGAAAGCCTCGGCGCGAACGTGAACGTCGACACCGTCGAGCCGTTCAACGAGTCCGAGACCAGCTACTGGGGCACCCCGTCCCAGAAGGCCTCCGACTACGACGGCAAGGGCGACCCCAACGAGAACCTCATCAACAACTACTGGAGCAAGTACTACTCCGACAAGGACAAGACCGTCACGCCGTACTCCAACGCGCTGAAGAAGCCGCAGGAGGGCATGCACGTCAACAACGCCGAGCAGCAGGCCACCATCAAGGCCCTGTCCGAAGCGCTCAAGGGCAACGCGGACACGATCATCTCCGCCACCGACGCCACCAACTCCGCCGACTTCGTCAAGTCCTACAACGACTACCCGCAGGAGGTCCGCGACCTCGTCGGCCAGTACAACGTGCACGCCTACTCCACCGGCAGCCAGATGCTCGCCCGCGACATCGCGCAGGCCGATGGCAAGAAGCTCTCGATGAGCGAGGTGGACGGCTCCTGGCAGTCCGGCTCGTACAACCCGTACGGCTTCGACAACGCGCTCGGCATGATGAGCTACATCAGCTCCAACGTGCCCCGCCTGCAGTCCAAGGACTTCACGTTCTGGCAGGTCGTCGAGGACCTCTACAACATGCAGATGGGCTCGAACGTCAACCCGGCCGGCGAGAACACCAACTGGGGCACCGTGCTCATCGACTTCGACTGCACCGTGGCCGGCAAGGACGGCAAGCTGTACTCGGAGCGCCGCGTCAACAACAACGGCGGCACGACCGACGGCCTCGCCCCGTGCACCGTCATCGCGAACGCGAAGTACAACGGCGTCAAGGCCATCACCCGCTTCATCCACGCCGGCGACAAGGTCATCGCCAACAACGACACCGACAACACGATGACCGCCACCTCCGCCGACGGCGCGACCCAGACGATCGTGCACCGCAACTCCGGCACCAACGCCCAGACGTTCGTCATCGACCTGTCCAAGTACGGCCAGATCGCCGACGACGCGTCCGGCGACCTCTACCTGACGACCGAGACCGCCCAATCCGACAAGGACAAGGGCGTCGACTCCGCCACCCCCGAGGTGTTCGCCAAGACCAGCAACGTCAAGCAGGACGCCGGCTCCGTCGTGATCGACAAGGCCGCCAAGACCGCCACCGTGACGGTCCCCGCCCGCTCGATCGCCTCCATCCAGCTGAAGGGCGTCACCGGCCACTCCGACTCCGCCGTCGCCGCCGCGACCGGCCGCACGTACCAGCTCGTCGGCAAGCAGTCCGGCAAGGCCGTCGCCGAGGTCGCCAAGGACGACTCCGCGCTCTCCCTCGCCGACGTGGCCTCCACCGCCGCCGACGCGAAGAAGCAGACCTGGACGTTCACCCAGATCGACCAGTCCGGCACCGAGCGCCCCGACCTCAAGGCGTACGTGATCACCGACGCCGACGGCAAGGTGCTCGTCTCCAAGGACGGCACCAACGCCCTGTCCGACGAATCCGTCGAACAGGCGAAGACCGACCCGGCCGCCAAGTGGATCCTCAACACCGGCGACGGGTCCGGCTACCAGCTGCTCAACGCCGCCGCCAAGCAGAACCTCGACGTGAACGGCGCGGGCACCGCCGCCGGCACGAAGGTCGGCCTGTGGACCTCCTCCACCGCGAACACGCCCGCGAACAACCAGACGTGGACGCTGCGCGACGTCACCCCGACCGGCGCCAAGGCCGTGAACGTGCAGACCGCCGTGAACGCGGCCGCCGCGCTGCCGAAGACCGTCACCCTCTACTACACGTGGGGCGAGGGCAAGGCCGACGTCACCGCCGCCGGCTGGGACGTCTCCAAGGTGGACGTCACCAAGGAAGGCACCTATGAGGCGACCGCCGTCGCCAAGGACGTCTACGGCAACGAGTTCCCGGTCACCGCGACCGTGACCGTCGGCGCGTTCACCGCGACCGACCCGGCGTCCGTCACCGTCGCCGCCGGCTCCACCGCCGACGACGTCAAGGCCGCCGCGCCCGCCACCGTCGACGCACATGTGCGCGCCTCCGGGGCGTTCGCGCGCGACGTGACGTGGGATTGGTCCGCTCTTTCCGATGACAAGCTCGCCTTGACCGGCACCGTGACCGTCAAGGGCACCGTCGACGACGGCAGCGGCACCGGCGCGACCATCCCCGCCACGCTCACCGTGTACGTGACCAAGGGCGAGACCGTCAACGGCGAGAACCTCGCCAAGACGTTCTGCGCCAACGCGCAGGCCTCCTCCACCGAAGGCTCGAACGTCATCGGCAACACCTGCGACGGCGCGACCGACGGCAAGGCGTGGTCGAACTGGAAGAGCGAATCCTCCGCCGACGACAAGGACCCGTGGGTGAGCTACACGTTCGACAAGGCGCGCACGCTCCACTCGCTCGACTTCGTCTCGTTCGGCGAAGCCACGCCGAAGTCGTTCGCCGTGCAGGTCCTCGACGCGGACGGCACGACCTGGAAGGATTCCGGCGTCACCGCCGAAACCGGCCCGCGCATCAACCAGGGCGACGTGACCACCGTCTCGCTCGACAAGCTGCCCGCCACCAAGGGCGTGCGCCTGAAGCTCACCTACGCGGACAACGCGAACTACTACGCGAAGATCTCCGAAGTGCGCATCTACGAGGCGAAGCAGGTCGCGGCCCCCGCCGCCGACGCGACGCTCGGCGACCTGCGTCTCGACGGCGCGACCATCAGCGGCTTCGACCCGGCCACGACCGACTACACGGTCGCGCTGCCGATCGACGCCGAAGCCAACCCGGTCCTGCAGGCCTACGCCAAGGACAACGCGGCCACCGTCAAGGTGACCGGCGACGCGGTCAAGACCGGCGCGCTCGGCGGCAAGGCCGAGATCGCCGTGACCTCCGCCGACGGCTCGAAGACGACCACCTACACGGTCACGTTCGACGCGGCCACGCTCGTCTCGCTCGACGTGACCGCCCCGACGAAGACCGAGTACACGGTCGGCGACAAGCTCGACCTCGCCGGACTCAAGGTCGCCGCCGTCTACCAGCGCGACGGCAAGACGGAGCGCAAGGCGCTCGCCGACGGCGAGTACACCGTCTCCGGCTTCGACTCCGCCAGCGCCGGCGAGAAGACCGTCACCGTCTCCTACCGCGGCGTGTCCGCCACGTTCACGGTGACCGTGAAGGCCGCGTCCGTCACGCCCGGCCCGGAGCAGCAGCCCGCGCCCGGCAACGGCGCGGCCGGCGGCAACGGCCAGGCGACGGCCAAGCCGAACAAGGGACTGTCCGCGACCGGCTCCTCGGTGGCCGGCGTGGTCGGCGTCGTCGCGCTGCTCGTCGCGGCGGCCGGCGTGCTGGTCATCACGCGCAGGCGCCGGCAGTAGCCGGTAGCCCGGCCGCCGGTCCGCCGGCGGCATGATGATCGAGGCCGCCGCTCCGATTGCGTTCGGGGCGGCGGCCTTCACCAAAGAAGGAAACAGAAGGAAATTCAAGGAGGAATACATGCAACGAGGAACACGGTTCATCGGTGCGATAGCGGCGGCGACGCTGCTGTGCACGTCGATGACGATTCCCGCCAACGCCGAGGAGGGCACGGACGCATCCACGCCGTCCACCGGCGACCTGTCGAGTCTGATTGGCAACGATGCGAAGAAGTCCGCGGAATCCGCGCAATCCACGACGGACGCCGACGGCGCGCAGGACGGCACGCAACAGGCGAAGAAGGCGCTCGACGCGTCGGCCGACACCGCCGACAAACTGGCGACGGACGGAAGCGCCAAGAGCGACGCGACCGACGCGACGGACGGCGGCGACGCGGCCGCGCCCACGGCGCAGGCCGACGCGCCGACGACGGACAAGACCGCGCTGAAGACGCTGCTCGGCAAGACCACCGAAAAGGATCTGAAGCCGCTCGCCTCCGGCTACCGTTCGGACGACTCCGGAACCGCCCCCTACGACACGTGGAAGGCGAACCCGGACGACCTCAAGGCGCTGAACGAGGCGCGCGACGCCGCGCAGAAGGTCGTCGACGACGCGAACGCCACCGCCGACGACGTGACCAAGGCCGTCGACACGCTGCAGACGGCGTTCAAGGCCGTCCGCTTCATCTACCACTACACGGGCATCACCGGCACCAACGGCGCCCGCATGTTCGACGATAAGGGCGACCTGATCCAGGCGCACGGCGCCGGCATCGTCAAGGCGAAGACCTCGACGCTCGCCAAGGAGGACCAGAAGCTCGACGCCAACGGCGACGGCTACGTGTACATCTGGTGCGGCGAGGACAAGACCGACCGTCTCGTCGCCCACGGCGTGCGCATCTACTACTCCGACGACCTGCTCAACTGGACGGACAAGGGGCTCGGCTTCCAGACCTACCTCGGCGACGCCGACCTCAAGAACAAGCTCGCCGGCGGCGACAAGGTGTACCAGAAGTACTACAACGTCGAGAACATCGCCAAGGACCCGGACTACACGAACATCTACGGCAAGGACTTCAGCACCTTCGCGAACGACGCCTCCAACTACAACATCTCCAGCCCGCAGGAGGCCCTCGACAAGCTGCTGTGGGATCTGAAGGCGCTCTACGGCGACGGCTCCAACCCGACGAAGACCAGCTGCGTGTTCGAACGCCCGAAGATGGCGTACAACGCCTCCACCAAGCGCTGGGTGATCTGGTTCCACGCCGACGGCCCCAAGTACGGCAACGAGGACACCGCCACCTACTCGAAGGCCAAGGCGGGCGTCGCCGTGAGCACCACGTCGAACCCGGCCGGCCCGTACAAGTACCTCGGCTCGTTCCGCATGAGCCCCGGCAACAACACGTCGAACCCCGGCATGGCCCGCGACATGAACCTGTACATCGACCAGGGCAAGGACGAGAACAACGACGGCGTCGACGACGCGTACCTGATCTACGCGAGCAACGAGAACCGCGACCTGACGATCTCCCTGCTCGACTCCACGTACACCAAGCTCGCCAAGCCCGTCGCCGAGCAGAAGCAGGGCACCTCCGTCAAGGACGGCGACACGTATGCGATCATCGCCACCAACTCGAAGGAGTCGCCGGCACCCGTCAAGTGGAAGGGCCACTACTACTTCATCTACTCGCACACCACCGGCTGGGCGCCGAACGAGAACGAGTACACGAAGAGCGAGGGCGACAACATCATGGGCCCGTACCATGAGATCGGCACCCCGTTCGTGGACGGCGACGGCTACGAGCAGAGCCACACCAACTCGTTCTACACGCAGTCCAGCTCCATCATCCCCGTGGACGAGAAGAAGGGCCTGTTCATCTACTGGGGCGACCGCTGGTTCAACCCGGACACCGGCAACGACATCAGCCAGTCGCGCTACGTGATGACGCCGATGCAGATGGTCAACGGCACGATGCGCGTCCTGCCGTACGCCGACTGGACGCTCGACCAGTTGAACAAGTACGAGGCCGTCGACGTGGTCACCAAGCTGCCCGCCACCGCCACCTCGGTCAGCGGACTGCTCAAGTCGCTGCCCACCAAGCTGGAGATCCAGCGCGGCGGCGAGAACGGCACCATCACCACGCCCGTCACGTGGGACACGTACTTCGGCGAGGACCAGCCTTCCGGCGATGTCACCATCACCGGCAAACTGCCCGAGCTCAACGACGTCGAAGTGTCGTTCACCGCGACGATCTACCCGAAGAACACGTACCTGTACATCGACGCCGGATCGAACCCGGACAACGAGTCCGACTACTTCAAGGCGTTGAAGGCCGCGTCCGAGGGCATCGCCTCCCGTCAGAAGCACAGCGACCAGGCCTACACGGCCGCCTCCGGCTGGGGTCGCGTGAGCACGCTCGGCACCGACGGCGACGCGCAGGTCTACGGCACCGACTCCAACGACGCCTACGAGACCGGCCTCTACGCGAACAAGGGCAAGTCGATTGTCTACCAGGCCGATCTCAAGCCCGGCGTGTACACCGTGCAGGCCGGCATGAAGGACTGGTGGGCGCAGTGGAACGACCGCACCGTCAAGTTCTCCGTCACCGACGGCGACACCGAGCTCGGCTCCGCGTCGGTGAACCTGAAGAACGGCCAGAAGGCCACGGACGCGATCACGTTCACGCTCGACAAGGCCGCGTCGATCCGCTTCACCGCGTCCAACGCGGGCACGGACCTCGATCCGGTGCTCAGCTGGATCAGCGTGTCCAAGGCCGATGCCGACGACATCCAGTCCGTCAAGCCGGTCGACGGCACCGTCGCCTTCCTCGACGGCGCGACGCCGAAGCTGCCCACGAAGGTGACGGTCGTCACCGTGGGCGGCAAGGAGGAGTCGCGTGACGTCACGTGGCTGACCGACTCCGCCGCCAAGGCGAAGTACTACGCGCCGACCACGGTGCGCGGCGCGGTCGACGGCACGACGCTGCCCGCCACCGCCACCGTGCAGCGCGTCGAGAAGAACCTCGAATACTTCGTCGACGTGAACGGCGGCGACTCCTCCGCCACGTACGAGTCGGCGAAGAAGCTCACCGAAGGCGGACTGGCCAATGCGAAGGCCGATCAGGCGTTCGACGAGGCCACGGGCTGGGGCAACGCGTCCGCCAACTACGGCGCGCAGAGCGCCGGCGACGCCGACCCGTACGCCTCCGGCATCTACGCGGGCGCGAACGGCACGGCGGACACGCTGAGCTACAAGCTCACGCTCGCCCCCGGCGCGCACACCGTGTCCTTCGGCATGCACGACTGGTGGAACCAGACGCGCCCGACGACCGTCACCTACACCTATGACGGTCTCGACGGCGCGCAGGAGCTCGCTTCCGCGTCCGTCAACAGCGGGAACGTCATCGCCTCCGGCGAGGTGACGATTCCCGAGGGCGAGGCCAAGGTCGTCACGTTCACGCTGTCGTCCGCGACCGGCACCGGCCCGGTGCTCAGCTGGGTCTCCGCCGCCAAGGTCGTCAAGAACGACGGCGGTTCCGGCGACAACGGCGGGAACGGCGGCGACAACAACGGTTCCGGTGATAACAACGGTGGTTCCGACAACAACGGCGGTAACGCCGGTGACAACGGCAATGGTTCCGGCAATGCCGGTGGCAACGGTTCCGCCGACGGGAACAAGCCCGGCACCGGCAAGCCCTCCGCGAAGCCGAACGGCGGCAACGCAGGCAGGCTGACCGCGACCGGCGCCTCCGTGGCCGCCGTGGCGGGCATCGCCGCGCTGCTGGCGCTCGCCGCCGCCGCGATGACCGTCATCAAGCGCCGCGACTGATAGCGCATCATCGCAAATAAACGGAAGGCCGTCGCCCGATACGATTCGGGCGACGGCCTTCCGTTTATTTCTGGCCCCCTCTGATGAGGGGGCTGTCAGCGAAGCTGACTGGGGGAGAGAACCCCAAGACCAAAGGTGACCTCATCCAGTCCGATGGACTTCATGTGATGGACCTTCAGGGACGTGACCTTGAGCGAGCCGGATTCCGCGGAGAGACGGATCGCGCGCGGGCCCTCGGAGGCGTAGGAGTAGGAGCTGAGCACCTGGTGGCCGCCGTTGACGTACACCTCGACGGAGCCGCGGTCCACGAACACGCGCAGGTCCAGCGTGCCGGCGGCGAGCTCGGCCTCGGTGAGCGGGGCGGCGCGGTAGCCGCGGTCACCGTGCTTCATGGCCTGACGGTCCACGACCACGCGGCCGATCTGGTCGTCGTAGGCGACGTACGTGTAGCCGCCGTCCTCGGTGGCGTGGACCTTGAGGCCGGCGCGCTCGGCGGTGGAGTGCGCGAGGTCGATGGTCATCTCGATCTCGACCGCTTCGGCGTCGTCGCAGATCGTCTTCTCGCCGTCGATGTCGAGCGTGATCTCGCCGTGGTCGAAGGTGTCGGCGCGCAGGCCCTCCATCTCCTTGACCGGGGCGGTGACGACGTCGCCGTCATCGCCGAGCGTGATCTCGCGCGGCAGGGTGAGGTGGCCGCACCAGCCGTCCTCCTGCATCGGGACCGGGTCGACGAACGGGCTCAGCCAGCCGTAGACGATCTGGCGGCCGTCGCCGTCGTGCTCCGGGCCGTCCACGTGGAACGACTGCGGCGCGTAGTAGTTGTGGCCGCAATCCCACAGGCGGAACTCGGTCTCCGGCTTGAACTCGCCGCCCGGCTCCCAGGTGCCGATCATGTAGCCGGCGTTGTTGACGTTGCGGTTCATGAAGCCCTTCGGCTTCGAGCCCATGGCGGAGAAGCCGATGACCCACTTCTCGTTGCCGTCCTTGTCCTTGATGGGGAAGAAGTCGGGGCATTCGAGCATGAACACGTCCGGGTCCGGGTGCTGGAAGAGCACACGCTCGTAGGTCCAGCGCACCATGTCGTCGGAGGAGAACAGCCACATCTGGCCGCGCTTCTCCTTGGAGGAGACACCGAAGGTCATGTACCACGTGTCGCCGGTCTTCCACACCTTCGGATCGCGGTAGTGGTGGTCGACTTGGTCGGTCGGGCAGTCGATGATCATGCCCTGCTTGGTGGCGGAGGTGAGCTCGTCGTTGTCCGGGGTGGCGAGCATCTGGACCTGCCAGTCGCCGCCGGTGTTGTCGTGGCCGTTGGCCCAGCGGTGGCCGGTGTAGTAGAAGCGCAGTGCGCCGTCGTCGCCGATGACGGCGGAACCGGAGAACACGCCGTCCTTCTCCTGCTCGAGCGAGGGGGCGAACATGATCGGCTCTCGCTTCCAGGTGAGCATGTCGGCGGAGGAGACGTGGCCCCAGTGCATCGGGCCCCACTGGGTTCCGTACGGGTGCAGCTGGTAGAAGACGTGCCAGCGGCCCTTGTAGTAGCACAGTCCGTTCGGGTCGTTGATCCAGCCGCCGTTGGAGGCGATGTGGAACTTCGGGTACCAGCGGTCGTTGCGCTTGGCGGCGAGGGCGGCGACGCCGGCCTCGGCCTTGGCGAGCTCCTCGGCGTGGTCGCGGATGGGGGTGAGGACCGGGTTGGCGGGGGTGAAATCGGTCATGGCACTTCCTTGTGTGATGTGTGGGTGGGTTGGGTGGATTGGGTGGGTTTGATGGGGGCCGGTTGGGGTGGGGCGGTTTCAAGTGTAAGGTGCGGCGGTCGCAACGGGGAAAAAGGGGAAAGCCGTTGCGACCGCCACAGGTGTTGGTTGGAGGGTTGGTCGGGGGAGAGGCGTCGGATCAGGCCTTGGCGGCTTCCATCTGACGCAGCTGCTTGTCGGTGTAGAACGGGTCGCCGCCGACGTCCTGGTCGTCCTTCTTGATGACGAAGATGCCGTAGATCAGGGCCGCGAGCACGATCGCCGAGATGGTGAAGAAGGTCGGACGGTCGCCCATCTGGTCATGCAGCATGCCGAGCGGCGTGGAGAAGATGACCTGGCCGACCTGCGAGGCGATCTGGAAGCCGACCATGTACAGCGTGGCGGACAGCTTCGTGTCGAAGTGCAGGGTGAAGTAGCGGAACGCCGGCAGGCAGAACAGCGGGACCTCGATGGAGTGGAACAGCTTGACGATGGAGACGGAGATCGGATCGTGGAACACGCCGCACAGGCCGATGCGCAGGAACATGACGGTGGCTCCGAGCAGCAGGGCGTTGCGCACGCCGATCTTCTTCATGATGATCGGGACGACGCCCATCATCGCGGACTCGAGGAAGACCTGGAAGCCGTTGAGCGTGCCGTAGGTGGCGTTGCCGATCTCCATGGTCGGGAACAGGGAGGCGTAGTAGGTCGGGAACATCTGCTGGTCGAACACGGTGTAGAAGGTGTTGGTGAGCAGCATGAAGACGATGAGCACCCACAGGGTCGGCATCTTGAGGACAGAGACCATCTCCTTGAAGGAGGGGTTGGTCGGGGCCGCGTTCGGATCGGCCTCCTTCTTGAGCTCGTCCTTCTGCTCGGCCGGGATCCAGAAGGCGTAGACGAGCAGCATGCCGAGGCCGAAGGCGGAGCCGACCCAGAAGTTGATCAGCGGGTTGATGTTGAACAGGAAGCCGGCGCACAGGGCGACGATGGCGTAGCCGAAGGAGCCCCAAGCGCGGGACTGGCCGTACTCGAAGCCGAAGTGGCGGGAGTAGCGCTCGGTGATGGCCTCGAACAGGGAGCAGCCGGACATGAAGCCCGCGGAGAGCACGACGGAGCCGATGAGGGCGCCGATGAAGCGGGTGGTGCCGCCGGCGTTGAGCATCGGGGCGTAGACGAATTGGACGAACGGTCCGACGAGCATGGCGATGAAGGACACGAAGATGACGAGCTTGCGCTTGATGCCGAGCTGGTCCTGGATGACGCCGTAGACGAACATGATGATCAGCGTGGCCAGCGAGTTGATCGAGTAGATCTGGCCCTGCTCGGCAGCGGTCATGCCGACGCCGTCGATGAGGTACCTGGAGAAGAAGGACCACCAGATGCCCCAGGAGCAGAAGAACATGAAGATGCCGAAGGAGCTCTGCAGGTAGGAGGGGTTCCTCCACGGAGACTTCTTTGCCGTGTTTGCCATTTGTTGTATTCCCTTGTCTCTCGCGTCCGCTGCGACGCGGGCGCTTCCTTCCATATGGCTTTGTGGTTGTGGGCCGGGGCCTTCGTGGTCTCGGCGGGGTTCCTCCCGCGGCTGCCGCGCCGCGGTGGGGAATCGTGTTCGTTGTGGTATTCACTATAAACCGTCAAACGATTTACGTCAAACGTTAAACGGAACCCCGGCGTGTCTCACTATTTCCAACGCGTCAAACGTTTGATACAACACCTTGCCAAACCGGTTCGAATTGCCATGCGGCCCCCTCTGACGGGACATCGCCGTAAGGCAAACACCGGAGGTGTTTGTAGGCGATGTGTGAGCCGACAGGCGAGCTGATGCAAGGTCAGCCGTAGGCTGTCCGTGATTGCGGTCGGGCCGTCAGCCGCAGGCTGACTGGGGGAGAGAAGAAGAGCGGCCGCAGGTCGCGGGGAAATCGAATCGGCCTACGGCCGATGCCGTTTTTCGCGGCTGACGCCGCATGTCTCTCCCTCCGTCCGCCTTCGGCGGCCACCTCCCTCGTCAGAGGGAGGCAAGAAAACGGACATGCGCCATAAGCGCATGACGATTTCCTTGCGCCCCCTTCAGGGGGAGCTGTCGGCCTACGGCCGACTGAGGGGGCTGAGAGAAGGTCTCACCCCTTCCTTACCGACTCCTTCTCGATCAGCGTGCAGTGGATCTTCGCCGGGATCTCCGCGTCGAGCGGCGGCATCGGTGCCGTCGTCTCCGGCCATTCGAGATCGTCGAGAGCGCGCTGCTCGATCATCGAGATCACCTTCGCGGCCGCCCAGTATCCCATTTCAAAATGCGGCAGCGCGACCGTCGTGAGCTGCGGCGAGAACGTCTCCGCGAACACGCGGTGGTTGTCGACGCCGACGACCGACACGTCGCGTCCGACGGTGAGACCGCGTCGGGCCGCGCACTCGTACACGTACCAGGCGCGCGCGTCGTTGAAGCAGAAGAACCCGTCCGGCCGCTCCCAGTCGAACAGGTCGGAGACGGCCTCCAACGCGGGGCCGTTGTTGAGCACGCTGATGATGAGACGGTCGTCGATCTTGCGCCCCGCCTCCTCCAACGCGGCGCGGTAGCCGGCGAGACGCCCCTCCTGCGCGATCATCGGCTCGGAGCATCCGACGTAGGCGATGCGTTCGCATCCCGCGTCGATGAGCCGTTTGGTCGCGTCGTAGCCGATCCGGTATTCGTCCGGTTCGACGCTGGGAATCATGCCGGCCGTATCAGTCGCGTCGACGAGCACGACCGGACTGTGCTTGAGGCGGTCCGGCAGGCCGGTCACGCGGTTCGACATCTTCGCGTAGAGGAAGCCGTCCGCACCGTAGCGTTGGAGGGCGTCGATCTCCTCGCCCTCGTCCATGCCGCCGTCCGTGCTGACGGTGATGAGCAGATAGCCGAGCTGGCTGGCCGCCGACTGCGCGCCGAGGATCATGCCGCCGGCGTACGGGGTGGTGGCGACCTCCTCGCTGATGAAGCCGATCGTGCGCGTGCGGTTCGTGCGCAGGGAGCTCGCCATCGGATTGACCTGATAGCCGAGCTCGTCGGCGACCTCGCGCACGTGCGCCGCGATCGCCGGTTTGACGCGCCCTGCGTCGCGGTGGTTCATCACCAACGACACCGTCGAGATGGATACCCCCGTACGCTTCGCGATCTCCTTCATCGTCACCATACGTCAAACGATACACCCATTGGCGCGGGGCGGGGGCTATTCGTCGGCTTTGTTGGCTTCGTCGGTCTTGCCGTCATCCTCCTCATCAATCCACCGTGCGCCCTCGGGCAAACCGTTCTCGCCGAGTGGTATTGAATCCGGGAATTGATAATTGACATTATGGTTAAATCGGCTCATTTTAAACGAGGGGGTGTTTATTGGGCTAAATGACCGGAAGGTTGCCTCCGCCATAAAGGTTGTTCGGAAGAACGATGTTTCCGTTGTGAAGTCGGGGAACCACGTGTTGCCGATAAAAATCGAACCGTTGAAGAATGCATATTGGGAAAAAGTAGAAAATGCGAAATCTGCGTTTCTAGCGAAAACTGCATCCTCAAACCATGCATCTTGATTGCAGTTTATGTCGAAACAAGCACTTCGGGCGAAGTTTGCGCCAACGAACCAAACGTTATTTCTGAAGGTAGCTCCAATAATCTGTACGTTGGCATTGAAGATGGACCCTATGAAACTTGTATTTGCATCGAAAGTAACACCATCGAGATTTATTTCTTCTGTAAAGGTTGATCCGTGGAAGTCGAAGTCGCAGTCGCACCAGAGCTGGTCGTCGGGGAGTTGTTGCTTGACGATGACTGTGCCATCTTCATTGCGACGTTCCTTGAGGAGATGGGTGCGTATGACGGAGAAGATCGTGGATTCGACGGGACGGTCATCGAAGGTCGGCTTCGGAATATCCGGTGCAGTCGCCGTTTCGTCGTTGTCGGAGGCGGTATCGGTTTCTTTGGATTCCACTACAGAATCTGTGTTACTGTCGGCGGTGGTTGGTGTGCCGCGGTCGGTGGAACGGAGGTAACCGCAAAGAATGTCGACGACGCGCTGGCGGTAATCGCCGCGCTCGCGGTCAGCGATTTCAGTCAGCGCATACACTCCGGCGATGCGCACCGACGATTTCTCATTGCCCAACTGTTCGATGGCGGCTTGCATGCGGGCGTGAATTTCATCACGATCCTTGCGCTGTTCCTCGCGTTCTTTGCGTCGTTCTTCGTTTCTGTCGCGTTGGCCATCTTGATACTTCATGACAAGAAAGGCAACACCGCCGATACCACCTACCGTTGTCAGTGCAATCTTAAGCACATCATACGGATTTTGCGTATTGACGTTATTATTTCCAGAGTTGTTGGTTGATGGTATATGTGCGAAGAGGAATTGGCCGTTCCATAACCATAACAATAATGTCAATAACATTACCGCCAGACTTACCCAAACCGCGATGCTTGTGAACAAAGACCAAGTTTGAAACCAGTTATATATGCGCCTGTGTTGTGTCTGTGCTCTCGTTTTGTGCTGCCACCATGTATATTTCAGTGTTCCAAATCCGACGCCGGAGAGTAGGGCTACAGATATTGCTAGAGGTGGTTGATATTGCTTTAGGGATGATAATATGGTGGATGAAATCACCTTAGTGTTAGGGCCGTAATGGGTTTCGTAAAGGATGAATAGTACACCAAGTGCCGCTAGCAACGATACGATTCCGACAAAGATTCCGGTAATCATGCTGATGATATGCCGTTTGCCTCTGACCATTGCCTTCGTATCCTTCGATGTTGCTGCCATGCCGTCATCCTTCCGGCCGTGTGCCGACTTCGTCATGCCATTCATTGTGCTGGCCGCTTTCTGGCCATTGGTTCCATGATAGGCGCACGCGGATGGATACGGCTGGCTGGCCCGCGCTCGCCGCGGCGTCGGTCAGTAGTGGTCACGCACGGAGAGGATGCAGAGCTTGTCGTCTTCGACGGCGTAGACGATGCGGTTCGCCGAGTCGATGCGGCGCGACCATGCGCCGGCCAATCCCCATTTCAACGGCTCCGGTTTGCCGATGCCTTCGAACGGCGAACGCAGGGTGTCGCGAATCAGCGTGTTGATGCGTTTGAGCGTGCGTTTGTCCTGCGTCTGCCAATACAGATAGTCGTTCCACGCGTCTTCGGTCCAGCACAGCAGCATGGTCATTCGCCGGCTTCCGCGTCTGTGGTGTCAGGGGCGTCGGCGTCGTGTTTGTCATCCGGGTCGACGAGCTCGTGCGCCGTCGTCTGCCCTTGCCTCACCTGTTCCAACCCGCGCATGATTTTGTCGTGCAGATAGGGGTTCTGGTAGACGCGCAGCGTCTCCATCAGCGAATCGTAGTCGGCGGCGCTCATGACGACCACGTTGTCTTCCGGATTGGTGTTGGTGACGAGCAACATGTCGGCGTCCTCGTTGACCTTGCGCATGTACGACTTGAGATTATTACGGAATGTGCTGTATGTGACTGCCTGCACCATGTCTGCCTCCATAAGGTCTTGTACAAGATATTGTACAAGACCTTATGGAAGGGAAACGTGCCTATTGAGCTTTTGCTCTGGGTGGTGTGCGGTTCGGAGACGAACGTGTATGGTTTCGGGTCGAACGTGTATGGCTTGGATGCGAACGTGTAGTCGGTGGAGACGAATGTGTGCGGTGGGGGCCTGAAGAACCGGCGGATTCCGTTGCCCGCCGAATCGAAGTGCCCCGGAATTCCGGGCTTTTCATCCCTGATATATTCCGCCGTGAGCCTTGTCTTCGGCACCCCACCATGCAGGTTCACGTTGAAAACCTACAGGCTCTTTTCCGAATCATGCGCGTTCGGCCGGGAACCATGCATGTCCGCCTCCAAACCATGCAGGTATATCATCAGACCGTGCATGTTCGCCTCGCCGTGGGTGAAGATGCCGTTGATGTGCCGCCGCCTCCGCGCCGCGGCCGACAAACACGACGTTACGATGGGCGCTATGAGAAGCTTTCTGATCGAATGGCTGGTGCTGACGATCGCGGCGGCGGTGATGGTGCTGCTGCTGCCCGGCATGACGACGGTGGGGGAGCCGCCGATCCTCGGCGTGGCCGCGTTCTCCCTGTTCCTGGCGCTGATCAATGCGTCCGTCAAGCCAGTGGTGCAGGCGATCGCCCTGCCGTTCACGATCCTCTCGTTCGGCATCCTGTACTTGGTCATCAACTGGCTGTTCATGCGCCTCGCCTCGTGGCTCGCACTGGGCCTGTTCGGCGTCGGCGTCTATGTACACGGCTTCTGGTGGGCGACGATCGGCTCGATCATCATGGCCGTCGTCTCCGGCCTGGTCGGCTCCGTCATCGGGGAATGACGCGAAGCGGGCGCGTGTTCGACCGCGTCCCGCCTGCGCATGTTTTATGCTTTATCGTTGTATCACAGTGGATCCGCCGATGCCGCGACGACGCGTCGGACGGATGCGGGCGAAACGGCGAACGGAGGGCCATGGCATACGTGACGATACGCGACGTGGCGGCGAAGGCGGGCGTCTCCGCGGCCGCCGTCTCGCAGATCCTGCGCGGCAAGGGCCGGTTCTCCGCCGAGACCCGTGATCTGGTGAAACGCACCGTGGATGAGCTCGGCTATGTGCCCGACCGCCGCGCCAGCGCGATGCGCTCCTCCTCGTCGAAGACGGTCGGACTGCTCGTGCCCGACCTGCGCAACCCCTATTTCGCCGATTTGGTCTCGTCCATGGAGGACGAGCTGTACCGGCGTGGCTACACCACGCTCATCGGCACGTCCGCCGAACGGGTCGACCGGCAGGACGCCTTCATCGACACGCTGCTCGGGCAGCGCATCGACGGCGCGCTGGTCGTGCCGCAGGGCGCCTGCTCGCCGGGGATCCGTTCCCTCGTCGCGCGCGGGTTGCCCGTGGTGTTCGTCGACCGCCGCGTCGAAGGGGTCGGCGAGGTGCCGTTCGTGGTCTCCGACCCCTACCCGGGCATGCGCGAGGCGTTGCGCGAGCTCGTGGGGCTGGGGCACCGGCGCATCGGCTATGTGGCGCATTCGTCGCTTGGGTCCGCGGGCGTCGACGAGCGCGGGAAGGCGTTCCGTCTGGTCGCCGGCGAACTGCCGGGCATCGGGGCGTGCGTGGTCGTCGACTGCGACGCCACCTACGAGTCGAGCGTCGCGGCGCTCGCCCGGCTGCGCGAGGCGGGGGTGACGGCGATCGTGTGCGGCTATTCGCCCGACGCGATCGTCCTCATCGGGATGTGCCGCGCCGAAGGCATGGAGATTGGGCGGGACATGTCGGTGGTGTCGTTCGACGACATCGCCACCTTCCGCCTGATGACGCCGCCCGTGTCCGTCATCTCCCAACAGGCCGAGGAGATGGGGCGCCGCGGCGTGCGGATCCTGCTGTCGGCGATCGGCGACGCCGGTGCCGCCGGAACCGGCGCGGACGCCGCGGACGGCACGGACGTCGGAGAATCCGATGCGACGGCCGGGACGGCCGGCATCACGTCCGTCGACGGCGTCGCGCATTACGTGCCCACGACGTTCATCCCGCGCGGGTCCGTCGGGCCGGCCATGTGACGATATGTCTGTTGACGACGGGCGGCGTGTCGTCACGTTGACAATGGTGATTTAACGTTTTATCTTTGAATCATCACCGATGATAAAACGTTAAATCACGGTTCCCGCGGACCGGACGAGACGACAAGTCATCGACCGTCAGTGATGACACCGAACAGCAATCAGCGCCATCGATGAAGAACACGGCGACAGCCGCGGAAGGCAGGAAACCATGAAGAAGCTCATCCTCGATCTCGACACCGGCGTGGACGACGCGCTCGCCATCTCCTACGCGCTCGGCAGCCCGGAGGTCGAACTCATCGGCATCACCGGCACCTACGGCAACGTGCTGCTCGATCAGGGCGTGCGCAACGCGCTCGCCGTCACCGACCTGCTCGGCCACCCGGAGGTCAGGGTCTACAAGGGCCTGCCGCACTCCAGCACCACCGACTCCTTCACCGTCGGCGAGATCTCCGCGTTCATCCACGGTGCCAACGGCATCGGCGACGTCGACATCCCCGACTCCGGCCGCGCGCCCGAAGCCGAACCGGCCGTCGACTTCATCATCGACGCCGTCAAGACCTACGGCAAGGACCTCGTCTACGTGCCCACCGGCCCGATGACCAACATCGCCGCCGCGCTCGCCAAGGCCCCCGAGATCAAGGACGAGATCGGCCGCATCGTGCTCATGGGCGGCGCCCTGACCGTGCCCGGCAACTGCAACGCCTGCATGGAGGCGAACATCTCGCAGGACCCGGAGGCCGCGAACGCGCTGTTCCACTCCGACGCCCCCGTCACCATGATCGGCCTCGACGTGACCCTGCGCACCCTGCTCACCTACAAGGAGACGCAGCGGTGGCGCGACCTGAACACCAAGGCCGGCGACTTCCTCGCCGACATGACCGACTTCTACATCAAGGCCTACGAGACCACCTCGCCGCACCTGGGCGGCTGCGGCCTGCACGATCCGCTCGCCGTCGCCGTGGCCGTCGACCCGACGCTCGTCGACACGCTCGACATCAACATGAAGGTCGACCTCGAAGGCCCCACCCGCGGACGCACCATCGGCGACGAGAAGCGCCTGAACGAGCCCGCCCTCACCACGAAGGTGGCCGTCGGCGTCGACGTGCCGCGCTTCCTCGACGAATTCATGACCCGCATCACCGCGCTGGCGAAGCACGCCGGCTGAGACGCCGGTTCCCGCGGCGGGGGCGACGGGAGGGTGCCATACCCGACGCCCTCCCGTCCCCGCCGCGTCACGACCCGAACGAAACACACCGAACCAACGACACAAGGAACCAACATGTCACGCAACGAAGCGACCGTCCCCGCCGACCCGTGGGCGGACCCCAAGACCAGCAACGACATGGCCGTCAAGGCCCTCATCCCGCTGCTCATCACCTTCATCCTCGGCACCCTGTGCCTGCAGGGCTTCAATCTGGTGTTCACCCAGGTGGGCCAGGACGTGGGCGCGCCCGCACAGGCCTCGCTCATCACCGCCATCCCGGGCATCGTGCTCGGCATCGTGTGCTTCATCTACGGCTCACTCGGCGACTTCGTCTCCCTGAAGAAGCTCGTCGTCGTCGGCCTGATCACCCTGTTCGTCGGCTCCGTCTTCGGCTTCGTGGCGAACTTCCTCTTCACCGCGAACCTGTGGACCGTGATCGTCGCCCGCGTGCTGCAGACGGCGGGCGAGCAGGTCGCCGGCTCGGTGTTCCTCGTCGTGGCCAGCAAATACCTCAAGCCGTCGCTCAAGGTGATCTTCTTCGGCCTGTTCACCGCCGGCTACCAGATCTCCGCCTCCATCGGCGTGTTCGCCGCCGGCATGCTCAGCGCCATCGCCTGGCAGTACCTGTTCCTCATCCCGTCGGTCACCATCCTGTTCCTGCCGCTGCTGCTCAGGAACCTGCCGGACAAGCAGGGCAACGGCGAGAAGGTCGACTGGCTCGGCTTCACGCTCGTCGGCTTCGCCGTGGCGTTCCTCACCCTGTACTTCTCCTACAACGCGATCTGGATGCTCGTCGTCGCCGCCGTGCTGTTCGTCGCCTTCGCCGTGTACATCAACAAGGCCGAGCACCCGTTCGTCACCCCCGCGTTCTTCCGCAACACGCGCTGGATCGGCGCCATCGCGCTCATCCTCGTGTTCTACTTCGTCAACTACTTCGCCTCCCCGGTGTTCAACGCCATCGGCGCGAACGTGTACGGCATGAGCACCTCGCAGGTCTCCATGCACATCGTGTTCGCGTTCCTCGTGGCCGCCGCCTTCGGCATCTGCTCCGGCGCCATCGTCGGCAGAATCGGCGTGCAGCCGTCCCTCGCCATCGCCGGCACGCTCATGGCCGTCGGCTTCATCGGCGCGGGCCTCGCCGTCAACGACGGCTTCGTGGTCCTCACCCTGTTCGCCTGCGTGTTCTACGCCGGCTGCGGCCTCATGTACTCGCCGGTCGTCTCCACCGTGCTCGGCACACTGCCCCAGGACGAGTCCGGCCGAGGCGTGGGCATGAACGACCTGGTCATGAACGTCACCGGCTCCATCGGCATCGCCGTCTTCGGCGGCCTGCTCGGCGGCCAGGCGTTCTCCGGTTCGAGCGTCATCGGGGCCACCGGCGCGGCCGCCAGCTACTCCAACCTGCTCATCATCGCCGGCTGCGTGCCGCTGGTCGGTGTGATCTACTACCTCATCGTCCGCAAGCACATCTACGCGAAGTGACGTGCGCCCCGTCCCCGGGCCGGTCGCGGCCGGCCCGGGGACATGGGCGGTCCCGGACCCCGATGAACCAGGGCGCCCCTCCCGACGATTCCGAATGAAAGGCAATCCCGTGTCGCAGCACAACATCACCACCATGCTCGAGAACATCCACGGCACCGTGTCCGTCATCGGCTCGATGAACGCCGACTACACGGTCGCCACCAAGCGCCTGCCCGGCCCGGGGGAGACCGTCACCGGCGGCCCGCTCACCGTGCTGCCCGGCGGCAAGTCCGGCAACCAGGCAGCCTCCGCCGCGCGCATCGGCGCCGACGTGCGCATGTTCGGCGCGGTCGGCTCCGACGCCAACGCCGATTTCCTGCTCGGCGAGCTCGGCAAGGCCGGCGTGGACACCACGCACGTGCGCCGCGTGCCCGGCCCCAGCGGCACGACGGTCATCGCCGTCGACGAAGGCGGCGAGAACATGATCGTCTACTCGCCCGGCTCCAACGCGCAGGTCAACGCCGGGTACGTCGAGTCCGTGCGTGTGGCGCTGACCGGCGCCGACGTGCTCGGCCTGTGCCTGGAAAGCCCGATGGAGGCCGTCATCGAGGCGGCCCGACTGGCGCACGAGGCCGGCAGGACCGTGCTGCTCAACAACTCGCCGTTCCGGCCCGAGCTGCCCGCCGAGCTCGTGGGGCTCACCGACATCCTGCTCGTCAACGAGCACGAGATGGCGCAGATGCTCGGCCTCGCCGAGCCCGCCGACGGCGACTGGTCCGGCTTCGACTGGGCCGCCGCCGCGGAACGCATGCGCGGATTCGGCTTCGACCGGGCCATCGTCACGCTCGGCGGCGACGGGTCCGTGGTGCTCGACGCCGCGGCGGAGGGCGGGTTCTCCCGCATCGCGCCGACGCGCGTCGAGGCGGTCGACACCACCGGCTGCGGCGACGCCTTCATGGGCACCGTGCTCGCCGGCCTCGCCTCCGGCTATACGCTTGCGGACAGCGCGGCGCTCGCCTCCGTGGTCTCCGCCTACGCCGCCACCGGGCGCGGCGCGCAGGCGTCCTACGGCGACGCGTCGACGATCCGCGACTGGTACGCCGGGCGGTGACACATCGGGTGGTGGCGCTCGCCGTCCGGCGTACCACCACCCGAGCGTCGGTGAGCCTACTCCCCGGCGCTGATGGCGCGCAGCACATTGACCATCTCGATGGCACCGAGCGCGCAGTCGAAGCCCTTGTTGCCGGCCTTCGTGCCGGCGCGTTCGATGGCCTGCTCGATGTTCTCGGTGGTGATCACGCCGAACAGCACGGGCACGTCCGAGTTCAGCGACACCTGCGTGATGCCCTTCGCGGTCTCGTTGCACACGAGGTCGTAGTGGGAGGTGCTGCCGCGGATGATCGCGCCGAGGCAGATCACCGCGTCGTAGCGTCCGGTGGACACCATGCGCTTGGCCGCGATCGGGATCTCGAACGATCCGGGCACCCACGCCACATCCACGTCCTCGTCGGCCACGCCGTGGCGGCGCAGGCCGTCCTGCGCGCCGGACAGCAGCTTCGAGGTGATGAACTCGTTGAACCTCGCCGCCACGATGCCGATGCGGATCGGCTTGGCGGCGGAATCGTCACCGGCGGCGGAAGCAGCGCCGGCTACCAGTTGTCCTTCGAATACGGTCATTTCAGTTCTCCTTTGTCATGGTGGACAGGTTTGTCGTGGTCGCCATGTTCGTCATAGTGGACAGGTTCGTCATGTCCGACAGGGCTCCCAGCAGGTGCCCCATCCGGTGTTCCTTGGTGGACAGGTAGTTCGCGTCGTACGCGTTCGCGGGGATGACGATCGGCACGCGCGAGGCGATGACGATCCCCGCCTGCTCCAGCTGGCCGATCTTGTCCGGGTTGTTGGTCATCAGGTCGACCGACGCGACGCCGAGGTCGCGCAGCATGGCCGCCGCGGTCTCGTATTCGCGCGCGTCGGCGGGGAATCCGAGTTCCAGGTTCGCGTCGAGCGTGTCGAATCCGCGCTCCTGCAGTTCGTAGGCGCGCAGCTTGTTGAGTAGTCCGATGCCCCGTCCCTCCTGGCTCAGGTACAGGATGACGCCACGTCCCGCCTCGGCGACGCGCCGCATCGCCTCGTGCAGCTGCGGTCCGCAGTCGCAGCGTTGCGAGCCGAACACGTCGCCGGTCAGGCACTGCGAGTGGATGCGGCACAGGACGGGCTCGCCGGAGACGATGTCGTCGCCCATCACCAGCGCCACGTGCTCGCCGCCGTCGTCCGACTCGTAGCCGACCATCGTGAACCGCCCGTATTCGGTGGGCAGGTTCACCCGCGCCACGCGGCGCACCGTGTGCGGGAACGCGTGCGTGCGGCGGTAGTCCTGCAGCTGCGCGATGGTGATGTAGGCCAGGTCGTGCTCGGTGGCGAACCGTTGCAGGTCGTCGCGACGCATCATCGTGCCGTCGGCCTTCATCATCTCGCAGCACAGTCCGCACGGCTCGAGTCCGGCCAGTCGCGCCAGGTCGACGGTCGCCTCCGTGTGCCCGTTGCGTTCCAATACGCCGCCGGGGCGTGCGACGAGCGGGAACATGTGGCCGGGTCGGCGGAAGTCCTGCGGCCGCGTGTCCGGGTCGACGCACGCCAGCGCGGTGAGCGAGCGGTCGCGCGCGCTGATGCCGGTGGAGGTGGTCACGTGGTCGATTGACACGGTGAACGCCGTGTGGTGGTTGTCCGTGTTCGCCGTGCACATCGGCGGCAGGTCGAGCCGCGTCGCCAGCTCCGGGCTCATCGGCGTGCAGATCAGGCCCCTGCCGTGCGTGGCCATGAACGCGATGTTGCTCGGCGTCGCGTGGCGGGCCGCGCAGATGAGGTCACCTTCGTTCTCGCGGCTTTCGTCGTCCGCCACGACGACGATGCGCCCGGCCGCGATGTCCCGGATGGCGCGCGCCACCGGGTCGTTCGGGTTCGTGTGTTGCGTGCGTTCCGTCATGTCCGTCATATCTGTCATGTCCGTTCTCGATGATGTCTTGTCGTTGTCAGAATCCGTGCGCGGCGAGGAAGTCCGCCGTGATTGCGCCCGTTCCGGCGTCTCCGGCCGTCCCGGCCGTCACGCCGTCCGTGCCGCCGTCCGCCGGCATCTCCAGCAGTCGCGCCGTGTATTTCGCGATTGGGTCGGTTTCGAGGTTGACCACGTCGCCGATGCGCCGTTCGTCCAGCACCGTGTGCGCGGCGGTGTGCGGGATGATCGACACGCCGAACGTGTCGCGTCCGGCGTGCGTCACCGTCAGGCTGATCCCCTCGACGGCGATCGATCCCTTCTCGGCGATGAACCGCATGAGCGCATACGGCGCGCGGATCGTATAGACGACGGCGATGCCGTCGCGCGTGATCGACGTGACCACGCCGGTGCCGTCGATGTGCCCGGAGACGATGTGCCCGGAGAACCGTCCGTCGGCGGGCATCGCGCGTTCCACGTCCACATGGTCGCCGCGGCGGAGCGAGCCGAGGGAGGAGCGTCGCAGCGTCTCGTGCATCACGTCGGCGGTGAACGTCGTGCCGCGCACGGACGTGACGGTCAGGCACACGCCGTTGACGGCGATGCTTTCGCCGATCGCCGTGCGATCGGTCACCACCGTCGGCGAGTCAACGGACAGTCGCGCGAAGTCGGCGCCGTTCTCCAATCCGACGACCGTGCCGAGGTCCTCAACGATTCCGGTGAACATAGTCGACGCCTCCTTCGATGACGATGTCGTCGCCCACCGCGGCGACGGTGCGGTGCGTGAGGAGGAAGGCGTCATCCGGCGCGCCGACGCCCGCGCCGCCCACCGGGCCGGGCGCGGCGCGGCCGCCGAACAGTTTCGGCGCGACGTAGGCACTCACCTTGGTCACGACCTGGTCGCGCAGCGCGGACCAGGCGAGTTCGCCGCCGCCTTCGATCATCACGCTGTCGACGCCGCGCCCGCCGAGCGTCTCGACGGTGGCGGCGACGGAGGCGTGCCCGTCGGCGTCGGCCGGCACGTGGAGGATCTCGCAGCCCGCGTCGCGGTAGGCCTGTGCGTGGGCCTCGTCGGTCGAACAGGTGGCGATGATCGTGGGCGTCTCGCGCGCGGTGGCGACGACCGCCGCGTCGCGAGGCGTGCGCAAATCGGTGTCGCATATCACGCGGATCGGGTCGTGACCGCCGTCGATGCGGCAGGTGAGTTGCGGGTCGTCGGCGATGACCGTGCCCACGCCCACCATGATCGCGGCGAACCGGCCGCGGTCCTCGTGCACGCGGCGGCGCGCGGCCTCGCCGGTGATCCAGCGCGACAGGCCCGATGCGGTGGCGATGCGGCCGTCGAGCGTCATCGCGTATTTGAGCATGACGAACGGCGTGCGCGTGGTGATGTAGTGCAGGAAGATTTCGTTGAGCGCGTCGCATTCCTCGCGCAGCACACCCTGCGTGACCTCGATACCCGCGTCCGTGAGCCGGCGCACGCCTTTGCCGGCGACCAGCGGGTTCGGGTCGGGGGAGCCGACCACCACGCGGGCGATTCCAGCGTCGATGAGCGCCTGCGTGCACGGCGGCTGCTTGCCCGTGTGGCAGCAGGGTTCCAGCGTGACGTAGATCGTGGCACCGCGCACGTCGACGCCGTCGCGTTTCGCCGCTTCGAGCGCGGCGCGTTCGGCGTGCCATCCGCCGAAATGGTCGTGATGTCCGGTGGCGATGATCGCGCCGTCGCGCGCAATGACCGCTCCCACCATCGGATTCGGGTTGACCTTGCCCGCTCCGAGTCGTGCGTGGCACAATGCCACGGACATGAGGTCCCTATCGTCCATGAAATCCCCTTTCCTCGCGATAGGGCATGTCCAGGGTGCTTCATGATGGCGGTGGGGCCGTGTGCCGGTTTTGATTCCGGCTGCCCGGGCATCGGGCGAGAACGTCATGCTTCGCGGCCCCGAAACGCGAACACCCCGGATTCCGTTCGAAATCCAGGGTGCTCGAGATGGGCCGCATGATGCGCATCGCCCGATGCGCGCACGCGACGGTATGCGGTCGCGCGCGCGGGCCGATGGTCCACGCCGCCGCAGCTTCTTTCATCCAGACTATGACTGTCGGTACCGGAATCTCACCGGTTCGGCATCACGACTGCTGATCGCAATCAATCGATGCTCGCGGACTGAACCGCCGATCGGGAATTTCACCCTGCCCTGAAGATGCGTATTGAATTGTCGGTTCGACAGTATAGGGACGGGGCGTAGACGGCAAAGGCCGACGTCCCATGTAGTGGACGTCGGCCTTTGCCGCGACGGGTCCCGATCAGGCGAGGCCGGAGAGCTTGTTGATGAGCTCCGGGTCGCGCGTCGCGCCCTTGTCGGCGGAGCGGGCGAAGGCGGCGTAGGCCTTGAGCGCCTGCGAGACCTTGCGGTCGCGGTGCGCCACGTAGCCGTCGCCGGCCTCGAGCTCGCGGCGGCGCTCCGCCAGCTGCTCGTCGGTCAGTTCGACGTTCACGGAACGGGCTTCGATGTCGATGTCGATGATGTCGCCGTTCTTGATGAGCGCCACCGGGCCCTTGTTCGCGGCCTCCGGGGCCATATGGCCGATGGCCAGGCCCGAGGAGCCGCCGGAATAGCGGCCGTCGGTGAGCATGGCGACCTGCTTGCCGATGCCCTTGCCCTTGACGAAGGAGGTCGGGTACAGCATCTCCTGCATGCCCGGGCCGCCCTTCGGGCCCTCGTAGCGGATGACCAGCGCCATGCCGGGCTTCAACGTGTCGTCGAGGATGACCTTGATGGCCTCCTCCTGGGACTCGACGACGAGCGCCGGTCCGCGGAACTTCCAGATCTCCTGCGGCACGCCGGCGGTCTTGACGACGCAGCCGTCGGGGGCGAGGTTGCCGCGCAGCACGGCGAGGCCGCCCTCGTGGATCTCCGGGTGGTCGATGTCGTGGATCGCGCCGTGCTCGCGGTCGGTGTCGAGCGAGTCGAACAGCGTCTCGTGCGTCCACGGTTCGGGGGAGATGATGTGGCCCGGCGCCGCGTGGTAGAGGGTCTTGGCCTCCTCCGTGCAGGTGTCGCGCATGATGTCCCAGTCGTCGAGCTTGGCCTCGAGTGACGGGTAGTCGATCGAATGGACGTCCTTGTGCAGCTTGCCGGCACGGTCGAGCTCGCCGAGGATGCCGCAGATGCCGCCGGCGCGGTGCACGTCGGAGATCTCCCACTTGCCGGACGGGGCGGCCTTGCAGATGCACGGCACGGTGTGGGAGATGCGCTCGATGTCGTCGAGCGTGAAGTCCACGTCCGCGGACTGGGCCATCGCGAGGATGTGCAGCACGGTGTTGGTGGAGCCGCCCATCGCGACGTCCATCGTCATCGCGTTCTCGAACGCGTGCTTGGTGGCGATGGAGCGCGGCAGCACGGAGTCGTCGGAATCCTTGTAGTACTGGTTCGCGATCTTGACGACCTGGCGCGCTGCCTTGCGGAACAGCTCCTTGCGGAAGCCGTGGGAGGCGAGGATCGTGCCGTTGCCGGGCAGGGCGAGGCCGATGGCCTCGGTCAGGCAGTTCATCGAGTTGGCGGTGAACATGCCGGCGCAGGAGCCGCAGGTCGGGCAGACGGTCTTCTCGTAGTTGAGCAGGTCCTCCTCGGAGACGTTGTCGTCGGCGGAGGCGTACATCACGGAGATGAGGTCGGTGTTCTTCTTCACGGTGCCGTCGGCGAGGACGGTGGTGCCGGCCTCCATCGGGCCGCCGGAGACGAACACGGTCGGGATGTTGAGGCGCAGGGCGGCCATCAGCATGCCGGGGACGACCTTGTCGCAGTTCGGGATGCAGATCAGGGCGTCGGCGCAGTGCGCGTTGCACTGGTATTCGACGGTGTCCGCGATGATGTCGCGGGAGGGCAGGGAATAGAGCATGCCGGTGTGGCCCATCGCGATGCCGTCGTCGACGGCCATCGTGTTGAACTCGCGCGGGATGCCGCCCGCCTCCTTGATGGCCTCGGAGACGATGCGGCCGACCTTGTTGAGGTGGACGTGGCCGGGGAGGAACTCGTCGAAGGAGTTGGCGATGGCGATGATGGGCTTCTTGCCCATATCGTCGCCGCTGACGCCTGCGGCACGGTAGAGGGCGCGCGCGCCTGCGAAGACGCGGCCGGACATGAGTTTTGCGGATCGCATTTCGGTCATGATTCCATTCAAGTCCTTAATCGGGACACGCGTTTTGTCAAGAGTCAATATGTGGAATTCACGAGGATGTTACGTCGGTAACGCTCACGCCGCGTGCGTCGTCACCGCACCGTGAGCGGTTTTCGCAGTGCCGCGCTGATCCGTCGCCATGTGCGTCGGTGCCCACGCATATGAAAGACGGGGTTCCGGATGATTCCGGAACCCCGTCTTCTCTTCTCTCTCACGCAGCGGTCGGCTCAGGCACGAGCCGACAAGTCAGTTTCAGCGGGCGATCTTCTGCGCGTCGTTGACGATGTCGGAGAGGACCTTGGTGTTGCCCATGGTGTTCTGGGCCATCGTGCTGGCACCGTACATGGCGAGACCGCGAATCATGGAATCCTTGAACGACATAATGTTTTCCTTTCAGGTTCGGTCATGGCGTTGGGCCGATGACCACGTTTGCAATTTTCGGTGTGCGACGCCCGTTTCCTGTTGTCTTGCTTGCGATGACGTGCGCCGCGAAGTCTTATGCGTTATGCGCTTGTTCAGCGGCCGAGCTTGTTGGACTCGACGAGGTCGGAGAGGACCTTGGTGTTGCCCATGGAGTGCTGGGCCATCGCGTTGGCACCGTACATGGCGAGACCGCGAATCATGGAATCCTTGAACGACATGATAATTCCTTTCGTTGGTCAAAGCCCCTTGGTGGCTTTGCTTGTTTTTTCTCGGCTTCGTTTGAAACCGGTTTCAGAATAGCGCGCCATCGTGACCTGCGCAAGGGGGAGTTTCGGATTCCGGCGTGTTGGACGATGATTCGCGAGCGCAATCGCCGCAGGTATCGAACCGGTTCGATGCAAACGTTGGCAATCACGGTGTCCGTGAATCGTTGGCATCATTGGGATTTGACATGCCGTCCATTCCGACGGCGTCGGCGTCGTCCGCCCGTCGCCGGCCGTCGGAACGGATTTCCGGATTCTCCGGCCCATCGGCGTGTCGCGCGGCCGATCGTCGCGATGCCGGGGGAGTCCCCGCACCTGTCTATACTTGTTGCGGTTGAGATAGATTTTCCATGGTTTGGAGCATGAATATGGCAGAAGAAACCGAGACCGAGACCACCGAGGTCAAGGGCAACGAGGAGTTCGGCACCAGCCCCACCCCCGACGGTCTGGCCAGCCCGACGATCGACGATCTCATGGAGCACGCGGACTCCAAGTACGCGCTGGCGATCTTCGCCGCCAAGCGCGCCCGTCAGATCAACTCCTACTTCACCCAGCTCAACGAGGGCCTGCTGCAGAACGTCGGCCCGCTCGTCGAGTACCAGAACAACGAGAAGCCGCTGTCCATCGCCTTCCGCGAGATCAACGAGGGCCTGCTCGAGGAGACCCTCGGCGAGGACGACCTGACCGAAGGCAACTGATCTTCCGACACACGCTTGCCCAGAAACGGCGTGTCGTGTAGAACTGGACGACAGGAGCGAACGACCTGAGGCTCGCGCCGACCATCATCCGATGGTTTGGTGCGGGCCTTTTTCGTAGCTGCGAAGCTGCGTCATGGCGCCAGGCGCCAATCCCGTGCGGTCCCGACAACAACAACCACAACGTATCATTGTGCCCTTGCCCCGCGTGCCGCGGAGCCGGGGCGATAAGTCCGAAAGAGGGATGATATGACCAACCAGGAGCGCAAGCTCATCTCCGCCGAATCCGTCACTGAAGGCCACCCGGACAAGGTGTGCGACCAGATCTCCGACGAGATTCTCGACGAACTGCTCCGCCAGGACCCGCAGTCCCACGTCGCCGTCGAAACCTCCGCCGCCACCGGCGTGTTCCTCGTGTTCGGCGAGGTGACCTCCGAAGGCTACGTCGACGTCCAGTCCAAGGTGCGCGAGACGCTGCGCCGCATCGGCTACACGTCCTCCGAAGTCGGCCTCGACGCCGACTCCTGCGGCGTGATCGTCGCCATCACCGGCCAGAGCGCCGAGATCAACCAGGGCGTCGCCCGTCTGAGCGGCGAGAAGGAGTCCGCCGCCAGCCGCGAGGAACGCTACGAGGCGCAGGGCGCCGGCGACCAGGGCGTGATGTTCGGCTACGCCACCGACGAGACCGACGTGCTCATGCCGCTGCCCATCTACCTCGCGCATCGTCTCGCCTACCGCCTGACCGAGGTGCGCAAGAGCGGCGAGGTGCCGCACCTGCGCCCGGACGGCAAGACGCAGGTCACCATCGAATACGACGAGAACGACCATCCGCTGCGCGTCGACACCGTGCTCATCTCCACACAGCATGATCCGGAGGTCACGCAGGAATGGCTGCGCGACCAGCTGAAGGCGCATGTCATCGACCCGATCCTCGACGAGGTGCTCGGCTCCGACGTGGCGCATGACGACTACCGTCAGCTCGTCAACCCGACCGGCTCGTTCGTGCTCGGCGGTCCGGCCGCCGACGCGGGTCTCACCGGCCGCAAGATCATCGTCGACACGTACGGCGGCGCCGCCCACCACGGCGGTGGCGCGTTCAGCGGCAAGGACCCGTCCAAGGTGGACCGTTCCGCCGCCTACGCGACCCGCTGGGTGGCGAAGAACATCGTCGCCGCCGGCCTCGCGCACCGCGTCGAGGTCCAGGTCGCCTACGCGATCGGCGTGGCCGACCCGGTCTCCGTGAACGTCGAGACCTACGGTACCGAGGAGGGCGTGACCCGCGCCCAGATCGCCGCCGCCGTGCGCAAGGTGTTCGACCTGCGCCCCGCCGCGATTATCGACGAGCTCGACCTGAAGCGCCCGATCTACGCGAAGACCGCCGCCTACGGCCACTTCGGCCGCGTCGACGTCGACTTCCCGTGGGAGCGCACCGACAAGGTCGACGAGCTCAAGGCCGCCGTCGCCTCCCTCGCCTGACCTCCCGCCACCCCGTCGCCCACCCACACCCCCCGCTCACTCCCCGCTCACACTCCCATGGTGCGGTAAAACCCCCATGGTGCGGTAGGTGAAAACGGCTTGTTTCCGCGGTTTTATAAAACCTTCAAACCGCACCATGGGGATGAGGGGAGTGCGCGACACGCTTGGGCGATGAAGGGCCGGTACGTATGTACCGGCCCTTTCGCGTACCGCTACGATGGTGGGCATGACCGGAATGGAAGCGGAACAGCTGGCGCTTGAAGGGCTCGCCCCCCGCAAGCGGCGCCGTCGTGCGCCCGCGGCGCGAACGCCCGCCGCGCACGACCCGATCGCGCGCGTCGTGCTCGACATCCAGGCCACGCATCTGGGCCGCACCTTCGACTATCTCATCGACGAGAAGGATTCCGAAACCGCCCGTCCCGGCGCGCTCGTGCGCGTCCGGTTCGGCGGACGCCGCGTCAACGGCGTGATCTGGGAGCGTGCCGCCGCATCGGACACGCCGCGTTCCGCCCTGCGTTATCTCGAGCGCGTGCTCGGCGGCGACATTCTCGTCCCCGCCGCCATGCGCCGCGACATCACGCTCATCGCCGACGCGTACGGCGGCACGCGCGCCAACATCCTCCGCCTCGCCGTGCCGCCGCGCGTCGCCAAAGTCGAACAGGAACAGCGGCTCGTCGCCGGCTTCGCGCGTCACTCGGATGCCAGGCCCCCTTTGGCGAGGGGGCTGTCGGCGCAGCCGACTGGGGGAGAGACCGCTGCCGCGCCCGTCGACGTGTGTTATGACCGCATGTCGGCCCACTACGACGCGGGCGTGCGCGACCTGCGCGACGCGCTGCACGCCCGCGCCTTCCGCTCGTTCGTCTTCGACCCGCTGCCCGGCGTCGGCCAGGCCGCCAGCGCCCTCGCATGGATGGCCGCCGAATCGTTGTCCGCCGGACACGCGGCCGTCGTCGTCCTGCCCGGCATGAAGGAGACCCACGACGTGCTCGACGCGTTGCAGGCGCTCGGATTCGCGCCGTTCGGACCGGGGCGCGCCAGTGCCGGGACCGGCGGCTGGACCGGCGACGTCGCCATCCTCAGCGCCGAGATGCCGCCCGTCGACCGCTACCGCGCCTACCTCGCCGTCGCCACCGGGCAGGTGAAGTGCGTGATCGGGCCACGCGCCGCCATGTACGCGCCCGTCGACGGACCGGGACTGTTCGCCATCATGGACGACGTCGCCTACCAGCAGGCCGACGGGATGATGCCGTACGCGCATGCGCGCGGCGTACTCAGATTGCGCGCGCAGGCGCATGGCGGCGTGTTCGTCGCGCTCGCCAATGCGCGCAGCCCGTTGAGCCAGATGGAGGCCGTGGGGATTCCCGGCGTGCCGCGGCGCGCCGTCACGACCGCGGTGAGCGGGCCGTCCACACCCGTCCGCCCGCTGCCCACCGTGCTCCGTGACGCCATGCCATGGGTGCGATGGCTCAATCGCGAGGAGCTCGCGCGTCTCGCCGACCCGTCCATCGGCGCGCGTGTGCCGCACGTCGCCGTCGGCAACATCCGGGAAGCGCTGCGCTCCGGTCCCGTCCTGTTCTCCATCCCCTCCGACGGCGTGTCGGAGGCGTTGAGCTGCGCGAACCCGAAATGCCTGCGGCAGGCGCGATGCCGCCGCTGCACCGGGCCATTGCAACGTGTGAACGGCAATCCGGTGCCGCGCTGCCGCTGGTGCGGCGCGGCCGCCTCGAACTGGACATGCCCGCACTGCCACGGCGAGCGGCTGCGCGTCGTGCGCGTCGGCGCGGCCGGCACCGCCGACGAACTGCGTGGCCTGTTCCGCGGCGTGCCCGTCCTGTTGTCGTCGCCCAGCCAACCGGGCGGCATGATCGGCGAGATCGACTACCGTCCGGTGATCGTCATCGCGACGCCCGGCGCCGAACCTCGCGTGCGCGCGCCGCAGGGCGACGGACCCCGTTACTCCCCCTATGCGGCCGTCGCGATCCTCGACGCATGGACGAGCCTGTACGCGCCGGGACTGGACGCGCGCGTGGACACCCTGTCCGCGTGGATGCGCGCCGTATCACTGTGCGCGCCGCGCGAACAGGGCGGTCAGGCGCTGCTGCTGGGGGAGACCGACCCGGCCATCGCGCAGTCGCTGATGCTCTGGGACTCGTCGCTGCTCGCCGCACGCGAACTCGCCGAACGCTACGAGACCGGCATGCCGCCGGTCGTCTCCGTCGCCTGCGTGTGGGGGCGGCGTGACGCCGTCGACTACGCGCTGCGCGCCGTCGGCGCGGCGATCGGCGGCGATATGGCCGTCTGCCCGCTGCCGCAGGGCGTCGACGTCGCGCCGGGCGGCGGCATATCGGGTGATAGCACATCGGGTGACGGCACATCGACGCCGGTCGACGTGACGCCGCCGGTCCCGGAGCTGCCGGGCGTGCTCGGACCGGTGCCGATCCCGCAGCCGCGCACCGTGGACGCGCGCGAACTCGAAGTGACCGCCGACCGCGTGCGCGCCGTCATCCGCGTGCCCCACGCGCGGCGCGAGGAACTCGCCGAACGGTTGCGCACCGCGGTCGCACGCCACGTGGCGGCCCGCGAACCCGGCGAACTGCGCTTCCAACTCGACAGAAAGGACCTGATCTAGCGTATGGCCTCCACCGTCCCGGCGTATGGCCTCCACCGTCCCGCACGCATGGGAACATGATGGCGGCGACGGGCGCACCCCGCCTGCGGAAACATACGGACACGAACGTAAGGAGACGCGATGAAGGGTTGGCCGGGAGAACCGGAAATGGACTACGACGTGTTGGTGGCCGACGGCGAGGCCGCGGCGAACGCGGGCAAGCCGATCACCGACGTCATCTTCGACTTCGGCAACGTGCTCATCTACTGGGATCCGGCGGCCGTGCTCATCCCGCGCTACAGCCAGAAGACCATCGACGAGTTCCTCGACAACGACATATCCGGCTTCTACGACGCGAACGACCGCATGGACGGCGGCGCCACCCCCGAGGAGGGTGTTGCGTGGATGCGCGAGACCCACGGCGACAAGTGGGCCGACATCCTCCGGTACTATCTCGACAACTTCGAGGACTCGCTCGTCGGCGTCGTCCCCGGCGCGCGCGTGCTCATCAACGACCTCAAGGCCGCGGGGATCGGCGTGTGGGGCCTGTCCAACTGGGAGAAGGAGCTGTTCCCGATCGCCGAGAAGGCCACGCCGATCCTCGGACAGCTCGACGGCAAGGTCGTCTCCGGCTACGTGAGGCTGCGCAAGCCGCACAAGGACATCTACGAGCGCGCGTTGCAGGAGTTCGGCATCACCGCCGAGGGCGCCGTGTTCATCGACGACAAGGCGATGAACATCGTCGGCGCGAACGCCGCCGGCATCCGCGGCGTCCGCTTCAAGGACCCGGTCAAGCTGCGCCGCCTCCTCGTCGACGCCGGCGTGAACATCCCCGACCTCCAGTAGCGTGTCTCCGCCTCTGATGGCGGAGACCATCGTATTTCCTTGGCTCCCCCTTGAGGGGGAGCTGTCGGCGCAGCCGACTGAGGGGGCGTATCCCACCCCCACCACCAACCCAACGAAAGGAATCCCGTCACTCCATGCTCAAACTGCTGTTCGCCGGCACCCCCGACGTGGCCGTGCCGTCCCTCAAGGCGTTCGCCGCCGACCCGCGCTTCGAGGTCACGGCCGTGCTCACCCGCCCCGACGCGCCCACCGGCCGCGGCCGCAAGCTGAAGCCCAGTCCGGTCAAGGCGGCCGCGCTCGAGCTCGGCATCCCCGTCATTGACGCGAAGCCGCGCGACCCCGGCTTCCTCGACACGCTGAAGTCGCTGGACGTGGACATCGCCGCCGTCATCGCCTACGGCAACATCCTGCCTGCCGACGTGTTGGACGCCGTGCCGCTCGGCTGGTACAACCTCCACTTCTCCAACCTGCCCGCATGGCGCGGCGCCGCCCCGGTGCAGCGCGCCATCTGGGCCGGCGACGCGACCACCGGCGCCGACGTGTTCAAAGTGGGCGTCGGCTTGGACGACGGCCCCGTCATCGCGACGATGAGCGTGACGCTCACCGGCCGCGAAACCTCCGGCGAACTGCTCGACCGACTCGCCGAGGAAGGCGCGCCCATGTACGTGGACGCGCTCGCACGCGTGGGGGAGGGGACCGCAGTCTACACGCCGCAGCCCGCCGAGGGCTTCACGTACGCGCACAAGATCACCGTCGAGGACGCACGCATCGATTTCACGAAGCCGCTTGACGAGATCGACCGCCAGATCCGCGCCTGCACGCCGCATCCCGGCGCATGGTGCGAACTGCACGCGGGCGGCGACGCGGACGATGCGAAGCCGCTCACCCTGCACATCCTGCGCGCCCAGCCGGCCGATCCCGCGAACCCGAACACGCCCGCGTCGCTCGCGCCGGGCGAACTCAAGACCGGCAAGCGCAACGTGTGGGTCGGCACCGGCGGCGCGCCGCTCGAACTCACCGAAGTCAAGGCGCAGGGCAAGAAGGCCATGCGCGCCGCCGACTGGGCGCGCGGGGCGCGGCTCGGCGAAGGGGCGCGGCTCGCGTAGGGGGTTGCGCCGGCGGGGTCGGCGGGGTCTCTCCCTCCGTCATCGCTTCGCGATGCCACCTCCCTCGTCAGAGGGAGGCAAGGGAAAGCGACCGCGTGGTGAGCCGATGCCTATGAGCCTCCCTCGCCAGAGGGAGGCATAAAAGGGCGAGTCTAGCGGCGCAGGAGGTCGAGGACCTTGGTGAGGTCGCGCTCGTCGATGGCGGCGGGCGCGGCGGCACGGGTCTTCGGCTTCGCGCAGAACGCGACGCCGAGACCGGCGGCCTGGATCATCGGGATGTCGTTCGCGCCGTCGCCCACGGCCACGGTCTGCGCCATGGCGACGCCGTCGCTCGCCGCCCACTCGCGCAGCGCCTTCAATTTCACCGTCTTGGTCACGATTTCGCCGTCCACTTTGCCGGTGAGCCGGCCGTCGCGCGCCTCGAGGCGGTTCGCCAGACGGTGGTCGATATGCGCCTCTTCGACGAGACGGTCCACCACCTCGTGGAAGCCGCCGGAGACGACGCCCACCTTCCAGCCGTGCGCGTGCAATTCGTCGATGAGCGCCAGCGCGCCGCGGGTGAAATGCACCCGGTCGTGCACCGTGTCGAACACGGAGACCGGCAGCCCCTCCAACAGGGCCACGCGGGCGCGCAACGCCTCGCGGAAGTCCAGTTCGCCGCGCATCGCGCGCGCGGTCACCTCGGCGATGCGCGCGCCGCATCCGGCCGCCTCGCCCAGTTCGTCGATGACCTCCTCGTCGATGAGCGTCGAATCGACGTCCATCACCAGCAGTCCCGGCTCGGCGAGCGTCGGCGGCTTCGCGACCGCGGACGCGGCCTTCCGGTCACCGTCGCCGTCATCGTGGGGCACGCCGGCGCCCTGCTCGTCAAGGAATTGCGTGGTTTCAAGCGTCATGCCCCCGATTGTCGAAAAACCTTGGGACAATCCCTCATATGATTTTCGACGCCATTCATGACGCCACGACCATGACCATCACCGCCGCGACCGTCCACGGCGTCGCCCCCGCCGCGGCCTCGCCCGTCTGCCCGACCGGCGACGGCGGCCTCATCCAGATCATCACCGACTGGCTCGTCTCCCTCATGGAGACGGTCGGCGGCATCGGCGTGGCCCTCGCCATCGCCCTCGAATCGATCTTCCCGCCGATTCCCTCCGAAGTGATCCTGCCGCTCGCCGGATTCACCGCCTCCCGCGGCACCCTGCACCTCGCCGAGGCGATCATCTGGGCGACCGTCGGTTCCCTCATCGGCGCGTGGGCGCTGTACGGCATCTCCCGATGGGTGGGGCTGCGCCGCATCCACAAGGCCGCCGACAAGATCCCCGGCGTGAGCCGCAACGACGTGGACAAGGCGAACCACTGGTTCACCCGCTACGGCACGTGGAGTGTACTCATCGGCCGCGTCATCCCCGTCGTGCGCTCGCTGATCTCGATCCCCGCCGGCTTCAACCGCATGAACTTCCTGCATTTCACCGGATGGACGCTGCTCGGCTCCGCCGTGTGGAACACGATCCTCGTCTCCGCCGGGTATTTCCTCGGCGCCGGATGGTGCTCGATTCTGGGATACCTCAACGTGTTCGAGGATGTGGTCATCGTCGCCTTCATCGTGGTCATCGCCGTGTGGGCCGTGCGGAAGGTGCGTACAGTGATGCAGAACAGGAACGGACGACGGGACGGGTGAGACCACCTTGGGCCGCCGGCCACCCCCTCAGTCGCGCATCCGCGCGACAGCTCCCCCTGAAGGGGGGGCGCAAGGCTACCCCTCAGTCGGCGTTGCCGACAGCTCCCCTGACAAGGGGAGCCGAGGGGAGGGGCGACCGGTGGCCGGCTCCGTTGACGAGCGCAGGGCTACCCCTCAGTCGGCGTTGCTGACAGCTCCCCTGACAAGGGGAGCCGAGGGAATGGGGGCGGCCGGTGGCCGGCTCCGTTGGAGATGAAAGGAGAGGCGATGAGCGAGGAGACCGCCCGGGAATTGGCAGAGGCGAACGACCGGCTCATGGCGCGCAACCATGCGCTCGCCGAGGCGTTGAACCGCGCCGGCAAGGAGCTCACCAAGGCGCGCTCGCAATTGGCACAGCTCGCCCAGCCGCCGCTCACCTTCGCCACGATGGTGAAGGTCGACTCGTCGCGCGTCGACGACATGGGCGTGCAGCACGCCAGCGCCGAGGTCATCGCCGGCATGCGCCGCATGGTCGTGCCCGTCGCCGCGAACCTCAACGCGTCCCGTCTCGCCGCCGGCGCCACCGTCGTGCTCAACGAGAAGATGGTGCTCGTCGAACAACGCGACCACGACGTGCTCGGCCCGGTCCGCACCGTCACGGAGACGCTCGCCGACGGCCGTCTCGTCGTCGCCGACGCTGGCGGCAATCCGAGCGTCGTCCGTCGCGCCAGCGCGCTCGCCTCCATCACGTTCGACAAGGGCGACCGCGTCGTCGTCGAGGCGTCCGGCCGCATCGCCGTCGCCGCCCTGCCGAAGCAGGACGACGCCGACCTCGTGCTCGAGGAGACGCCCGACGTCACGTTCGACGACATCGGCGGCCTCGACCGGCAGATCGACCGCATCCGCGACGCCGTCCAGCTGCCGTTCCAGCATCGCGATCTGTTCGCCCGCTACGATCTCGCCGCCCCCAAGGGCGTGCTCCTGTACGGTCCCCCCGGCAATGGCAAGACACTCATCGCGAAGGCCGTCGCCCATGCGCTCGCCGAAGGCGTGGACGCGGGCACGGGCGGGACAGGTGCCAGACCCGGCGTGTTCCTCTCCGTGAAGGGCCCCGAACTGCTCAACAAGTTCGTCGGCGAGTCGGAGCGTCTCGTCCGCCTCATCTTCCAGCGTGCGCGCGAACGCGCCGCCGACGGCCGCCCCGTCATCGTGTTCATCGACGAGATGGACTCGTTGCTGCGCACGCGCGGCTCCGGCGTCTCCTCCGACGTGGAGACGACGATCGTGCCGCAGTTCCTCGCCGAATTGGATGGCGTCGAATCGCTCGGCAACGTGATGGTGATCGGCGCCTCCAACCGCGTCGATATGATCGACCCGGCCGTGTTGCGCCCGGGCCGTCTCGACGTGAAGATCCGCATCGACCGGCCGGACGGCGAGGCGGCCGTCGCCATCGTGCGTCACTATCTGACCGACGACCTGCCGCTCGAACACGGTCTCGACGCGGACGCGCTCGCCCGCGTGCTCGTTCGCGACATCTACACGCGCTCCTCCCGCCGCCATCTCGCCGACGTGCGCGACGAGCACGGCACCTGGAACGCGCTGTTCCTCGCCGACGTGACGAGCGGCGCGAGCCTCAAGAACATCGTCGACCGGGCGAAGACGCTCGCCGTGAAGGCGTCGATCGAACGCGGCGGCGACGTGGCGATCGGCGTGGACCTGCTCGCGAAGGCCGTCGAGGACGAGTTCGCGGAAACCCGCGATTCGCTGCTCGATGCCGACCCCGTCCAGTGGAGCCGCGTCAACGGCTTCGACGCCGGCACCGTCACCGCCATCCGCGGTGTCGAATAGTAGCAAGGAGTGGAACATGACCGTCAGACGAGTGATGGGGACGGAGACCGAGTACGCGGTGTCGCAGCCGGGCGTCGCCTACTACCAGCCGGTCAAACTGAGCTTCGACGTGGTTGGCGCGGCCGCCGACGACGCGACCCGGCACATCCGCTGGGACTACCGTCAGGAGGACCCGGTCAACGACGCGCGCGGCACCCGGCTCGACCGCGCCGCCGCCCGCCCCGACATGCTCACCGACGCGCCCCAGCTCAACATCACCAACGTGATCGCCCCCAACGGCGGACGTATCTACGTGGACCACGCGCACCCCGAATACTCGGCACCCGAAACCACCGACCCGTTCCAGGCGCTGCTCTACGACCACGCCGGCGACCGGCTCATGCTCGCCGCCGCCCGGGCCGCCAGCGCCACCGATCCCGAGCTCAAGGCGTCCGGGCATCCGGTCGTGCTCCACCGCAACAACGTGGACGGCAAAGGCGCCAGCTGGGGCACGCACGAGAACTACATGATGCGCCGCGACGTGCCGTTCAGCGACGTGGCCGCGCTGATGACCGCGCACTTCGTCTCCCGCCAGATCTGGGCCGGCTCCGGCCGCGTCGGCATCGGCGAGGCGAGCGAGGAACCCGGATTCCAGCTGAGCCAGCGCGCCGACACGATCCACGCGAAGATCGGCCTGCAGACCACGTTCGACCGGCCCATCATCAACACGCGCGACGAATCCCACGCCACCGACGCATTCCGCCGCCTCCACGTGATCGTCGGCGACGCGAACCGCATGGACGTGCCGCAGGTGCTCAAACTCGGCGTCACCTCCATCCTCCTGTGGACGCTCGAACACGCGCGCGAAGCCGACTACGACCTCGACACGCTGCTCGGCTCCCTCCAACTCGCCGACCCGGTCGAGGCGATGCACACCGTCTCCCACGACCTGACGCTCGCCGCCCCGCTGCCGCTCGAAACCGGCGGCACCACCACCGCATGGCTCATGCAGGTGGCCCTGCGCCGCGCCGTCTACGAGGTCGCCGCCGCCACGCTCGGCACCGACACGAAGGGCGAACCCGCGTGGGAGGACCGCGAGACCCGCAACGTCATGGCCATGTGGGGGCAGGCGCTCGCCGACACCGCCGCCATCCGCCACGCGGACGACGACAAGCGCCTCACGATGAAGGCGGAGGCCGGGCGCGTCGAATGGCTGCTCAAATGGCAGCTGCTCGAAAAGCTGCGCCGCAAGATCGCCAGCAAGACAGGCGTCGCCGCCGGCACCGACGCCTCCTCCTGGGCCGATCCGCGCCTCGCCGCCGTCGACCTGTCCTGGGCGGCGCTCGACCCGGCGAAATCCGTGTTCGCGAAACTCGCCGCCGCGGGAAGCGCCGAGCGCCTCGTCGACGACGACGCGCTCGCACGCGCCGCGCAGAACCCGCCCGAGACGACGCGCGCCTGGCTGCGCGCCGCGCTCGTGCGCACGTTCCCCGCCGACGTCGTCGCCGCCAGCTGGTCGCACCTGACCGTGCGCAAGCCGGTCTCCGGCACCGGTGAGGCGGGCGAAGCGATGCCGGAGACGTACGGCAACGCGTCGGCGGCCGAGGCGACGAGCGTGCGTCCCGGCGACCACGTCAGCCTCGACATGTCCGACCCGCTCGCCTTCCGTAAGGAGAACGTCGAGACCGCGCTCGCCGAGGCGGGCGACGCGGCCTCGCTGATCGAACGGCTCGCGCTGCGCCGATAGCCGTCGACGCCGTCGTGCGGCCGGCGGCCGTCTCGCCGCCGCCGTCTCGTCGCCGGCCGCACGACACCACCACAAAACACCGATAAGATGGTGAACCATGGCACAACAGGAGAATCTGCGCGACCTCGCGATGAAGGTCGCCGCCATCGCCCAGGCCGCCGGCAAACACGCCCTGCAGGATCAGATGGCACCGCATGACATGCTCATCTCACGCGACAAGCCGGAGGAACAGTCCAACGCGGAAGTCGACGGACGACTGCTGCGCTACATGTCCGGCCGTCTCGCGGACATGGAGCACTTCGACGGCTTCTGGCAGACGCGTCCGTCGAAATCCCGCCCCGGGCAGCGCTACTGGTGCGTCGGCAAGATCGACGGCACCATCAACTACATCCGCAACATGAGCGAATGGGCCGTCACCGTATCCCTGTTCGAATTCAACGAGGAGGGCTCCGCGCAGCCGATCCTCGGCGTCGTGCACGCGCCGGCGCTCGGCGAGACGTATCTCGCCGCGAAGGGCGCGGGCGCGCTGCGCATCCGCAACACGCCCGTCGGCGAGAAGCGCGAGAAGGTCGTCCCGTCCATGACCTCCTCGCTGGACGGCGCGGTCGTGAGCTTCGGCATGTCCTACGTGCCCGGCGAGGCCGACCGCGCGCTGCACACCGTCGCCGCGCTCGCCGAAGGCCATCCCGCCGACATCAAGCGCGTCGGCCCCGCCTCGCTCGACCTGTGCAAGGTGGCCGACGGCACGTACGACGCGTATTTCGAACCGATGCTGCACGAGTGGGACGTGCCCGCCATCTCCGCGGCCGCCGTGGTCGTCTGGGAGGCGCAGGGCACGCTGCGGCGCTGGAACGGCAACGGCATCCACTGGCGTCAGGACAACGACGTGCTCTGCACGAACGGCCTGATCGACCGCGAGATCAAGCCGTACCTCATCCAGGGCGAAGGCGAGTGACGTCCGGTCGACCGGACGGACGGAAAGAACGGAAGGGGAACCATCATGCCTCAGGAATTCACGCAGGCGAACCAGTCCGCGCAGTCGGACCAGCAGGACGCGGGCGAGGAGCTCGCGGCCGCGCAGGCCGCGCAGCAGTCGGACGTCGAATTCGACGCGCTCGACGCGGTGCTCGACGACATCGAATCCACGTTGGAGACCAACGCCGAGGAGTACGTGAACAGCTTCGTGCAGAAGGGCGGCGAGTGATGCCGCAGCTGCGCGACAGCGGCACGCGCGCCGCCCACGAGGCGGGCGCGACGCCGGCTGCCGAACTCGACGGCTTCATGCGCATCTTCGGCGTCGAGACCGAATACGGCGTGTCCGTCACCGGCACCGACCGTCCGGTGGACGCCGGACAGGTCGCGATGACCATGTTCCAGCCGGTCGTCTCCCGCGCCCGCTCGACGAACACGTATCTCGACAACGGTTCGCGCCTCTACCTCGACGTCGGCTCCCACCCGGAGTACGCGACCGCGGAGGCGCGCGACCCGCTCGACGCGCTCGCGCAGGACGCGGCCGGCGAACGCGTGATGGCGTCGCTCGCGCAGGACGCGCAGACGCGGCTCCGCGCGAGCCACGGCGCGGGCGCGACGATCCACGTGTTCAAGAACAACGTGGACTCCGCCGGCCACGCGTTCGGCTGCCACGAGAACTATCTCGTCCGCCGGTTCGTGCCGTTGGAGACGATCGAGCGGCAGCTGCTGCCGTTCCTCATCACCCGTCAGCTGTACACGGGCGCCGGCCGGTTCACGCCGGACGGCTTCCAGATCACGCAGCGCGCCGACTTCCTCGACGAGGCGGTCTCGTCCGCGACCACGCGTTCGCGCCCGATGGTGAACACGCGCGACGAGCCGCACGCCGACCCCGAATCGTTCCGCCGTCTGCACGTCATCATCGGCGACTCCAACCGCTCCCAGTGGGCCACGTGGATGAAACTCGCCGTCACGCACCTCGTGCTGTGCGTGATCGAGGACGCGGTGCGCCGCGGGGTGCCGAGCGGGTTCGAGGATCTCACGTTCACCGATCCGGCCGCCGCGAACCGCGCGGTCAGCCGTTGGCTGGACGCGGGTACGGACGGGCGGGAGCCGGGCGATGCGTCCGGCGCGGGCGATGTGTCCGGCGCGGGCGATGCCGCGGCCGGCATGCCCGATCCGCTCGTCATGCAGCGTCGCTATCTCGGCATCGTCGAGACGTTCGTGCGCGATCGCCGCGACGCGGTCGCCGCCTCCCTGCCGAGAACGGACGTCGATACCGTGCTCGCCGACTGGCGGTGGGCGTTGGACGCGCTGGAACGACGGGATTTCGCCGCGTTGTCGCTGCGCGTCGACTGGGCGGCGAAGCACCTGCTCGCCGCCGCGATGCGCCGTCGCCGGCCGGACCTGGACTTCGCGCAGCTGGAACGATTGGAACTCGACTACCATGACGTGGCCAACGGGCGGCTCTACGGTTCGCTCGTCGCGCACGGCCGGTTGCGCGAGCTGCTGGACGGCGCGCGCGTGGCGGCCGCGAAGCACGAGCCTCCCGCCGACACGCGCGCTGCATTGCGCGGCGCGTTCGTGCGGCGCGCGCTCGATGCGGGCGTCCAGTTCTCCTGCGACTGGACGACGCTCGTCGTCACCGCGCCGACCCGCCGCGAGGCGACTCTCCTCGACCCGTTCGGCGCCAAGCCGACCGACGCCTACCGCAAGCTGATGGCCGCGATGGGGTAGGCGTCGGAAGGCTTGACGCATGCCCCCTCAGTCGGCCTTTGGCCGACAGCTCCCCCTGAAGGGGGCGCAAGGCACCCGCATTCGGCCATCTTCTGCTCCCCCTTGCAGGGGGAGCTGTCCGGCTATGCCGGACTGAGGGGGTACAAGGGGTTGACATACGCGAGGGACCTCCGCACCGATCGGTGCGGAGGTCCCTCGAAGATCTATGCTGCTACGCCGCTGGGCGGAAGACTCACTTGTTGGTGACGGCCTTCTTCAGCAGGGAGCCGGCGGAGATGCGCACGCCGTAGGTGGCGGGGATCTCGATGGTCTCGCCGGTGCGCGGGTTGCGGCCCGTGCGGGCGGCGCGCTTGACGCGCTCGGCGGAGAACAGGCCGGTCAGCTTCAGGCCTTCGCCGGACTGCATGGCCTCGACGAACACATCCTGGAAGGCGTTGACGGCGGCCTCGGCCTGGGCCTTGGTCAGGTTGGACTTCTGGGCGATCTTCGAAACGAGATCAGACTTGTTGTATGCCATGAACAGCATCCTTCTTTGTCCGGGGACCGGCAACTTGGCCGCCGGTCCGTTTATTTCATAGATGATGATAGCGCATGATGAGGCCAAACAGCGCATTTTTCAACGATTTCACGTGTTCCACAAGTGATTTTCACGGATTTCGCATCTCGTCCACGCATCACACGAGGTTGCGCTTGTCCAGCCACTTCATCGCCAGCGCGCCCAAGGGGATGCGCAGCCAGTAGAAGACGACGCGGTGCAGCAGCGTGGCGGACAGGGCGACGCCCTGCGGCACTCCCACCGCGGCGAACGAGACGGTGAGCGCCGCCTCCACGCCGCCCAAGCCGCCCGGGGTCGGCACCGCCGAGCCGAGCGCGTAGGCGAGCATGAACACGAACGTCGTCTCGATCGGATTCGTGTTCACGCCGAACGCGAGCAGCGCCGCCCAGAACGCGAGTCCCGTCGTGATGTTCTGCAGGAGCGCGCCGGCCACGCTCGCCGACAGCTGCACCGGCTGGCCGAGCACGTCGAGCAGCTGGTTGAGATAGCGTTTCGCGACCGGCACGAGCCGCTGCATGACGGTATGGCGCACCGGCGGAACCATCATCGCGACGGAGAACACGGCGACGGCGATGCCGAACACGATCGCCAGCGTGTTCGTCGGAATCATGCCGGAGAACGTGTTACGCCCCGTGAACAGGCCGATGACCACGATAATCACCGCGTACGTCGCATAGTAGACGACGAGCGCCGCGCTCATGATCGCGGTCGCCGCCGTATTGCGGTAGCCGGATCGGCGCAGGAACTGGAGGTTCACGAACGAGGGGCCGACGCCCGCGGGCATCGACACGGTCGCGAAGCCGCCCGCCACCTGGCTCATGAACACGCCCGCCGGGTTGCGCCGGTCGCGGTCCATCAGCGCGCCGAGCGAGACCGACGACCCGATCCAACCGCACAATCCGAACGCGAGGCAGACGAGCGCCATGACCGGATTCGCGTTGCGCACCGCGGCGATGATCTCGTCGGGGCGCATCTGCGTGAACACGACGACCGCGGCGACGATGAGCAGCAGCATCGTGATCATCGAACGCAGCGAGAACCGCGCCAACGTGACCGTCTCCACGGGGGCGTCCGCGGCGTCGGTTTCGGCGTCGTCGCGTCGCGGCGCGACCGCCTCACGCAACGATGTGAGCGTGGACTTGTCCCACGAGTCGAGCGCGCGCGTGGGGGCGGGCACCGCGATCTTCTGGATGAACGGGGCGATCGCGGCGAGCGTCGCCTCGTCCCACGCGTCGCGGGCCGCCGCCACCGCCTCGTCCACGCCGATCAGCGCGGCGAACAGGGCGAGCAGCTGGACCTTGTCCAACGCGACGTTGGCGGGGGAGGACGCGGCGTCGCCGTTCTGCCATCCGGCGATCACCGGCGTGCCGTCCTCGAAGCGTGACAGCACGCCCGGCGTGATGCGCCGGTGCGTGTAGCCGCGACGGTTCGCGACGGCCAGATAGCGCATGTAGTCGACGGCGTCGGCGCGCGTCAGCGTGTTCGGGTTCGCGGCGAGCTCCGTCGTATGCGCGTTGAGGATGAGGATCGCGGACTCCTCGGTGTCGGCGATCGCGTAGGGTGCGGGCGCGGGCAGCTTCACGTTGTGCAGGCCGAGCAGCATCGACAGGTGATGCTGGACGGCGTCGCGCGCCGACCGGTCGCGGCGCATCGCCACGCCGGAGAAGCGCAGCCAGTCCCACAGCTGTTTGAGATAGCCGGCCGTATGCGTCTGCGCGTCCAGCACGGACACCGTGTACCGGCCGCCGTCGCGGGTCTCGAGATCGTAGATGCGCGAGCCCTCGACCAGATCGTCGTCGAGGGAGGCGCTGAGCGAACGCACGCCCGGCGACGGGTCCTCGCGGCGCACCAGCGACGACGGGTCGAGGCCGACACCGCGCAACGCGGCCGCCAGATCCTCGCCCCACACGCCCTTGTTCTGCGTGCCGACCGCGAACCGGATGAGCATGCCGACCGTGCGCCCGCAGGCGAACGAGACGAGCATGCCGGTCACCGAATGCCAGGAGAGCACCACCATGACCGCGGCGGCGGCGTACAGGATGTTCCAGCCCCATTTGACGCTGGAACGCGTGCGGCGCGGGCCGGCGACGGTGAGGAACGAGGCCATGCCCGCGTACATGTTCGGCAGCAGTCCGGAGCCGAACGCGGTCGCGGCGGAGGCGAGTGACAGGGCGAGCGTCTTGTCCGCGAGCCCGCTGATGCCGGCGGACGCCAGCCACACCGCGCCGTACCCGGCGAACATGGAAAGCGCGGAGACCGCGGACTGCAGCCATTCGCGGCTGAGCAGCAGCTGGCACAGGACCATGACCACGATGACGAGCGTGGCGAACTGCTGCAGGACGGTGGACGGGATCCCGGCCAGCCAGTCGATGGCCCGGGCGGCGGTGTGCGCGTCGGATTCGACGCCGCGCGTCATGCCGCCCAGATATACGGCGAACACCATGACGACGGCCGCCAGTCCGAGGGACATGGCGGCGCGTGTCAGATCACCGAAGTCGTGTGTGCGCCGGGGCGCCACATCGTCGATGTGCATGGGCTTATGCGGCTCCTTGCAGGGTGCGGGGTGGGACGGGGCAGCGATCGAAGGCGACGAGCTTCGAGGCGACGCCCGTGTACGTGGCCGGGGTGAGCGCCTTGAGACGGGCGGCGGTCTCCGGATCGAAGGACTGCTGGTCGATGAACGCCTCGACCTGCGCCTGGTCGATCGTGTGGCCGCGCATGAGCTCCTTGACCTTCTCGTACGGCTTCTCCATGCCCGGCAGGCCGCGCAGCTCGCAGGCGCGCATCGCCGTCTGGATGGGCTCGCCGAGCACCTCCCAGTTCTCGTCGAGCTCGCGCGTGATGACGTGCTCGTTCGGGTGGATGGACTTGAGGCCGCCCATCAGGTTGTACAGGGCGAGCTGCGAGTAGCCGAGCGCCGAGCCGATGTTGCGCTGCGTGGTCGAATCGGTCAGGTCGCGCTGCCAGCGGGACTCCACCAGCGTGGCGGACAGCGTGTCGAGCAGCGAGCAGGACAGCTCGAAGTTGGCCTCCGCGTTCTCGAAGCGGATCGGGTTGACCTTGTGCGGCATCGTGGAGGAGCCGGTCGCGCCCTTGACGGGCACCTGGGCGAACACGCCGCGCGAGATGTACATCCACACGTCCACGCACAGGTTGTGCATGATGCGGTTCGCGTGGGCGATGGTCGAGTAGAGCTCCGCCTGCCAGTCGTGGGATTCGATCTGCGTCGTCAGCGGGTTCCAGGTCAGGCCCATGCGGTTCTCGACGAACTCGCGGGAGACGGCGATCCAGTCGACGTCCGGGCAGGCGGCCAAGTGAGCGCCGAACGTGCCGGTCGCGCCGTTGATCTTGCCCAGGTACTCCTGGTTCTCGATGTGCTTGAGCTGGCGGTTCAGACGGTAGACGTAGACGGCGAGCTCCTTGCCGAGCGTGGTCGGCGTGGCCGGCTGGCCGTGCGTGAGGGAGAGGAGCGCGAGGTCCTTGTGCTCCTCGGCCTTGGCGGCGAGATGGTCGATGATCTCCTTGAACGCCGGGGTCCAGACGTTCTCGACGGCGTTCTTCACGCAGCGGGCGATCGACAGGTTGTTGATGTCCTCGGAGGTGCACGCGAAGTGGACGAGCGTCTTGAGACGGTCGTTGATGTGCGTGGAGCCGGCCGGGGCCTTGGCGAACTGGTCGTCGATGTAGTATTCGACGGCCTTCACGTCGTGGTGGGTGACGGCCTCGTGCGCGGCGTGCTGCTTGATGCCCTCGGCGCCGAAGTCCTCCGGGATGGAGCGGAGGAACGCCTTCTCCTCCTCGGTGAACGGCTCGACGCCGTCGATGATCGGCCGATTGCCGTTGCCCTCGAAGCCGTTGGCCAGGAGGATCATCCACTCGACCTCGACGCGCATGCGCTCGCGGTTGAGGGCCGGCTCGCTCAGGTATTCCACGAGCGGGGCGGTGGCGTTGTGGTAGCGGCCGTCGAGCGGCGTCAGTGCGATTGCGGGGGAAATATCGGTAAGCTTCATAGTTGTTAGGGTACTTCCAGCCGTGAACCGGGGGAATGGCTGCGATTTGTGCCGTTCTGTGCGGTTTCGCTGTGCGATATTGTGCGGTTTTGCGGCTGTTCGCCCCCGTTTACATGGCCGTTTCCCGCGACCGTATACTGGCATGCGGCGTTCCCGCCCGGACCGCGCAGGTCAAGGAGCGCCGACGCGGGGCGTCGTCACGACGCCGGCGCCATCGTATCGTACCGTGCGCGGTTTTGGAATCATCGAAGGGATCGTGGGAACAGCATGTCCGCCATCACCGATCGTCAATCATCGCAATCATCGAACTCCGTCGCGCCGGAAGCCGCGCACGACGGGACGCGCCTCAAGTGGCGGCCGCTCGACATCGCCGTCGGCGCGACGCTCGGCGTCGCCTGCGGCGTCATCTTCTGGGGCTTCAACTTCGCGTACATGCCGATCTCGTCGTTCCTCGGCGCCGTGCTGCCGGGACTTGCCAGCGTGACGCACGCCATGTGGTACTTCTCCGGCACGCTCGCCGTGCTCGTCCTGCGCAAGCCGGGCGCCGCGCTCTACGTGAACGTGGTCGGCACGCTCGTCGAGACCGTGATCGGCAGCCAGTACGGCATCGGATTCGTGATCGTCTCCGCGCTGCTGCAGGGCGTATTCGCCGAGATCCCGTTCTTCGTGACCCGCTATCGCGTGTTCAACCTGCCGATCTCGATCGCCTCCGGCGCGATGGTCGCGCTCGAATACGGCTTCTACCTGCTGTTCTTCCGCTACCAGGGCGTGGCGCTCACGAGCCCGCGCGGCATCGTGCACATGATCTCCGAGGTGACGGGCGGCGTGGTGCTGAGCGGCGTCATGCCGTGGTTCCTCATGCTCGCCCTCGCCTCGACCGGCGTGCTCGACCGCCTCGCCTCCGGCCGCGCCCTGCTCCGCGCCCGCCCCCAGGCCTGACGCGTTGATTCGGCTCCCTCTGACGAGCCGAGCCGTGACGGAAACGCCGGAGGCTCGTTCGGGCCTTTGGTTTGGCCCCCTCTGACGAGGGGGCTGTCAGCGAAGCTGACTGGGGGAGAGAAAGCGGGCTTTTAGCCCGCATGGACATAGCGACGCGGCGGACCTTCTTTCCGGAAGATCCGCCGCGTCGCTATGGGGAAAGAAAACGCCGACCCGGCTCAGATGCCGAACTCCGCCTCCGCCACGGACTGCACCGAATCGCCGACCAGCTCGGCCGTATCCGACTTGGCCTGCTCGATGCGGCCGAAGAACGCGTCCGCCTCCTCGTAGGTCAGCGGATGACCCGCCTCCTTGGCGATGGCCATGACCTCGTCGATGGTCTGCGCCGCCGCAAGCTTCTCGTCCAGTTCCTTCTCGCTGATGCCAGTCATAGTCGACTCCTTGCGTCTCGTGCCGCGGCCGTCGCACGCTCGCCATCGGTGGCGTCGCGTGCCGTCTGTGCCGCGGGCTTCAGGAACCCCGCCCTCGGGATTCCCCGGCTGATTCCCGTTTTAGTCGTTTCCGCGGCCGATGGGTAGCGTTCCGCCCGGCGTTTCTCCGCATCCGTCACGGTTCGCTCCGTGCCCGTCACGGTCCGCTCCTTGGTTTGCCATGGGAATGTGCGTCGAATCATGGAGCGAGCCATGACGGCCGTGGAGGGAGCCGTTGGATTCACGGAGCGAACCGTGCTAATCCGGGAGTGAACGGATACGGCGGCGCACACGGACGACGAGGAGGACCCGATATGGACGATGACGAACGGCAGTGGATCGGCGGGACATTGGAACGGCTTTCGCATTCGGCGTTCCGCGCGAAATTCGAGTTGACCGCCAAGGACCGCGCCTATGCGCGCGCCAAAGGCAAGGCGACCATCGACCGGCATGCGCGCGAGATGCTGCGCGCCCGCGTCGGCGACGCCGAGCCGAGGAACGACGGGCGGCAGACCCCGTGGCGCGGGCATCCGGTGTTCACCGCGCAGCACGCCACCGCCACCTGCTGCCGCGGATGCATCGAGAAATGGCATCACATCCCCAAAGGCCGCGCACTGACCGACGCGGAGGTGGACCGTCTCGCCGACCTCGTCATGGCATGGATCGAACGCGACCTCGTGAACCATCCCGTGAATCAACCCGCCGGTCCGAGATGACGTGTCCGGCGGCGCGCGCCGAAACGGTACGCCGGGGACCATCAGGGACGCAACGGGGATGACGGAAAAATCAAACCCCTTGGAATTCCAAGGGGTTTCCAGTGACCCCGGCCGGGCTCGAACCGGCGACCTACAGATTAGAAGTCAGTTGCTCTATCCAGCTGAGCTACGGGGCCAAACCCGTCACACTATAGCGGCTGGGGTGGAACGGCGCATGGAAGTGGCGCATGGGACGGCACACGCGCCTGCACGCCCATCGGGGAACACCCCTAGGGGATGCGGCGACGGACCGGCAGCTATACACTGGCCCTGGAAACGGCCCGACGGCCGGACCAAGGAAGGAAGTCCGTCAAGGACGACGAACGAAAACGGGATACAGACGCATGCGACCGATGCGCGCACGTCCCGCAGGAGTGGAAGAGGGCCGCGACCATGCCGAAGCCAGAGGAGCCGCACGGATCGCCGATATCACGCGGACCGCAACGATTACATGGACCGCAGCAATCACGCGAACCGCGGGAATCCCACGCGCCTCCGATGATTGAAGTGCGCGACCTGCGCAAGGAGTATCCCGCCGACGACGAGACCGTGGTCGCGCTCGCCGGCATCGACCTGGTCATCCCGCGCGGCCAGATCTGCTGCATCTACGGCGAATCCGGATCCGGCAAATCCACGCTGCTCAACCAGCTCGCCGGCATGGAGAAGCCGACCCGCGGCGGCGTGCGCATCGGCGGCACCGTCATCTCTCGTCTCGACGAGCGCGAGCTCGCCGCGTTTCGCCAGCGTCATCTCGGATTCGTGTTCCAGTCGTACAACCTGCTGCCGAATCTCACCGCCGTGGAGAACGTCGCGATGCCGCTCATGTTCCGCGGCGTGCCGAAACAGGAGCGCGAACGGGCGGCGCGTGCCATGCTGAGGCGCGTCGGCCTCGGCAGGAGGCTGAACCACTATCCGACGCAGATGTCCGGCGGACAGCAGCAGCGCGTCGGCATCGCCCGCGCGTTCGTCGCCAGGCCTCAGGTCGTGTTCGCCGACGAGCCGACCGGCAATCTCGATTCCAGAACCAAGATCGACGTGATGGAGATGATCGTCTCCTTCGCGCGCGCCCTCGACCAGACGATCGTGCTCGTCACGCACGACGACAACATGGCCGCCTACGCGGACCGCGTCGTCACGCTGCTCGACGGACGTATCATCGACGATCGCGTCATCGACCATACGACCGACATCCCGAGCCAAGGAGACCCACGATGACCCCATCCATCCACCGCGCCCTCACCGCGTTCACGGTGCTGCTCGCCACGCTGGCGCTCGCCTGCACCGTCGCCGTCGCGGCCACGCCGCCGGCCGCCTTCGCCGACGACGCCGCGACCACGGCCGACCAGGGCTCGTCCACGGCGGCCCCCGCGCCGATCTCCGGTCCGGTGCCGAACATCATCATCACGAACTTCACGTACGGCGACGGGTCGGTGGCGGTCGGCAGCGACTTCACCCTCACGTTCACGTTCCAGAACATGGGCCGCGTGGCGGTCGGCAACATGGTCGTCACCGTGGACGGCGGCGAGAACTTCGCCATCTCCGGCGGCACGAACACGTTCTACTTCGACACGCTGTACGCCGGCTGGTCGCTCACGCAGAGCGTGCCGATGCAGGCGCTGCAGAGCGCGAAGAGCGGCGCCCAACCGGTGAATGTGAGCTTCCGGTACGAGTACGTCGACAACGACGCGCGCTCGTCGAACACGTCCGACATCCGCATCTCCGTGCCGGTCTCGCAGCCGGACCGCTTCCAGCTCAACGATCCGGTCGTGCCCGAGGGCGTGACCGTCGGCGCGGAGACGACGATCACGATGGACTATGTGAACAAAGGCAAGGGCGACATCGCCAACGTGGAGGCGTCGATCGAGGGCGACGGACTCGAGACGACCGTCAAGACGCAGTACGTGGGCAACGTCGCGTCCGGCGCGAACGGTTCGATCGGTTTCGCGTTCACACCGACGCAGTCCGGTGCGATCGAGGCGAAGCTGCATGTTGCCTACGAGGATTCCGACGGTCATGCGCAGTCGAAGGAGTTCCCGGTCACGATCGAGGCGGCCGAGCCGGCGCCGACGTCCGACGACATGGGCGCGACGGTGGAGGAGCCGCAGCCCGCCGTACCGTGGTGGGCGGTGGCGCTCGTTGCGGTCGGCATCGTGCTGGTGGTCGTCGTGGTCGTCGCGCTCGTCGTGCGTCGCCGTCGTAGGAAGCGCAAGGCGAAGGCCGATGCCGCGGACGACGAGGATTGGGACGATTGGGGAAGGCCGGTGTCCGCGTCGTCGGTTCCGGCGCAGCCCGCCGACGCGGTCGCCACGCAGGTGATCGCCGGCGCCGGTACGATCGGCGGCGCCTCGGCCTCCGATGTGAAGGGGCGTGCATGAGATTCGCGGACATCCTGCGATTGTGCGGGCAGAACCTGCTGCGTCGCAAGTCGCGTACGATCCTCACCGTGCTGGGCGTGGTCGTCGGATGCTGTTCGATCGTCATCATGGTCTCGCTCGGTGCGGGACTGACCGAGCAGAACCGTGCGATGCTCAAGCAGATGGGCGACCTCACCATCATCAACGTGTACGCGCAGGGCTCGGCCTCCGGCGCGATGACGATGGGCGGCGCGTCCTCCTCCGGTTCGGGTTCGGGCACGTCCGCGAAACTCGACGACGCGACCATCGACGACATGAAGCGGATTCCCGGCGTCGTCGGCGCGAGCGCGCAGATGACGCTCGACACGCCGGTGCGGCTCACCGCCGACAACGGGCGGTACATCGCCGACAACGGGCGGTACATCGCCGACTACGGCACCATCGAGGCCGTGGATCTGAGCCAGCTCGACGTCCTCGGATTCGCGATCGCGGACGGCGCGAAGCCGGTGAAGGGCGACGAGGTGCTCGCCGGCCAGTACTTCGCCTACCAGTTCATGGACAAGTACCGTCCCGAGGGGCAGAACTACCGGCAGCAGCCGTACGACATGGGCGACGGCACCGTCATGGAATGCGACGACATGGGCAATTGCGCCGCCGTGCCCGCGGACCAGATGAAGGGCGCGTTCTTCGACCCGATGACCACGCGGATCACGCTCACCATCGGCGGCGACGGTGCGTCGGGCGGCGTCGCGGGTTCGTCCGGCGACGCGACCGGTGCGTCGGTGGGTTCGTCCGGCGGCTCGGACTCGGGCAATTCCGCCGCCGCATCGAACACGTTCAAGCTCAAGGTGACCGGCACACTCAAGGAGGACTACAACAAGGGACAGTCCACCTCCAACGGCCTGCTCATGGACCTGGACCAGCTCAAGGCGATGATCGCGAAGGCCGACAGGACCGCGGCGAAGACCACGACCTACGGTTCGGCGCTCGTCAAGGTCTCCGACATCTCGCAGGTCTCCGACGTGGAGCAGCGGATCCGCGACATGGGCTTCGGCACGAACTCCAGCGAACAGACGCGCAAGAGCCTCGAAGAGCAGTCGCGCGCCATCCAGCTGGTGCTCGGCGGCATCGGCGCCGTGTCGCTGCTCGTCGCCGCCATCGGCATCACCAACACGATGATCATGTCCGTCACCGAACGCACGCGCGAGATCGGCATCATGAAGGCGCTCGGCTGCTACGTGCGCGACATCCGCATCATGTTCCTGGGGGAGGCGGGATTCATCGGTCTGCTCGGCGGCCTGATCGGCTGCGTGGTGAGCGCCCTCGTCTCGCTCGTCATCAACCTGATCGCGTTGGGCGGCGTGAACGGCACGACCATATGGAACGCGATCGTCGGCGGCGAGGATGTGAGCCGCGTCTCCGTGATCCCGTGGTGGCTGTACCTGTTCGCGTTGGCGTTCTCCTGCGCGATTGGCGTCGTTTCGGGCTTCCAGCCCGCCAACCGCGCGGTGAGGATTCCCGCGCTCGACGCCATCAGGAACGACGGCTAGCGCGGGGCCGGCTGGCCGTCGTGGCGAGGCCGCCGGCCGACCGGGAGGCCGCCGGTCAGCGGCCGAGCGTCTCGCGGATGCGGCGCGTGATCGTCTCCACGGTGAGCCCGTAGCGCTCGTTGAGTTCCGTCAGCGGCACGCGGTCGGTGAACTCCTTCGCCGCGCCGAAGTTGAGCACGCGCATGCCGGCACCGGTTCCAGCACCGGTGCCCGCGCCGGCGGCTCCGTGGTTCGCGTAGTACGCGGTCACCTTCTCGCCCCAGCCGCCTTCCAGCTGTCCGTCCTCCAGCGTGACGACGAGACGATGCCCGTCGCGCAGCGCCTCGAGCGCGGCGACGTCGAGCGTCGTGCACTGCCGCGGGTCGATGAGGGTCGCGTCGATGGGGGAGCGGCCGGTATCCGCGCCCGTCGCGCCGGTCTCGCCGGTCGCGTCATCGGTGTCCGTCGTCGGCGCGGACAGCGCCTCGACGACCCGCTCGCCCAGCGGATGCGTGTTGCCGAGCGCGATCACCGCCACATCGGCACCCGCATGATCCACGCGGTACGCGAGCATGTCCGCCGCCTTCGCGTCCCCGCGCCCCCTGGAGGGGGAGCTGCCGTCCGCAGGACGGCTGAGGGGGTGTCCGCCGTAATCGAACTCCCCGCGCAGCACCGCCTCGGGCGACGACTCGCGTCCCAGCGCGCGTTCGCGGTCGAGGATCGCCTGACCGGGCACGCGGATCACCACCGGACCGTCCGGCGCATCGGCCGCGCCCGCCGGCGACGTCGCCCACGCGAGATCGTCGAGATAGTCGCGCGTCGAGGTGGGGACAAGCATCGTGACTCCCGGGATGTTCGCGAACATCGCGACGTCGTACGCGCCGGAATGTGTGTTGTCCGAACCGGACAGGCCGCCGAGGAAGTCGAGGACCGTCACTCGCGAACGGTTGAGGCTCATCTCCTGGAAGAACTGGTCGTAGGCGCGCTGGAAGAACGACGCGGTCGTCGCCACCACCGGCGTGCCGCCCGCCTTCGCGATGCCGGCCGCGAACGTGACCGCATGCGCCTCGGTGATGCCCGTGTCCACGTAATGCGCGCCCGCGCGCTCGCGGAACTCGTGCGTGATGCCGTTCGAGCCGGGCGTCGCCGGCGAGATCACGACGAGTCCCGGCTCGTCGGGGAAGCGGCGTTCCAGCGCGGCCATCGCGAGTTTGCCGTAATGCTTGCGTGGGTCGTCGGGGCGTCCCAGCGCCTTGTCCGGCGTCTGCCAGTGCGACGCCTCGCATTGGCCCTCGTGCGGTGCGGCGTCCGGCAGGTCGCAGTGGTCGGAGCGCCACGGCTCGGCGTGCGCGACGTTGCCGGTCGCGTTGACGCCGGTGTCGTTCGCGTCGACGGCGTCGGCCGTGGTCGTACCCGGGCCGTCCGCGCCCACGGCCGCGACGTCGCCGCCCGTGAAACCGGCGCCCTTCAGCGTATGGATGTGCACGACGACCGGACGGTCGGTGCCCTTGACCGCCTCGAACGCCTCGATGAGCGCGTCGACGTCGTTGCCGCGCGCCACATACCGATAGCCGAGGCCGAACGCCTCGAACAGGTTCGGCTGCGCGGCGCCGTTCGACTCGCGCAGCCGCGCCAGAGGGCCGTACATGCCGCCGAAGTCGCCGGCGATCGACATCTCGTTGTCGTTCAGCACGATGATGAGGTTGCCGCCCTGCTCGGCCGCGTTGTTCAATCCCTCGAACGCGATGCCCGAGCTCAGGGAGCCGTCGCCGATCACCGCGACCACGGCGCCGATGCCCGCGTCGTCGGCGCCATCGGAGGCGGCGAGCGCCATGTCGCGCGTCTTCGCGAGACCGCAGGCGAGCGAGATCGACGTGCCCGTGTGGCCGAGCGTGAACTGGTCGTGCTCGCTCTCCGCGGGGTTCGTGAAGCCGGTCACCTCGTCGAAGCGCGCCGGATCGAGATATGCGGCGGCGCGGCCGGTGAGCATCTTGTGCACGTAGCTCTGGTGCGACACGTCGAACACGATGCGGTCGTGCGGCGAGTCGAACACGCGGTGCAGCGCGACCGTCGCCTCCACCATGCCGAGGTTCGATCCGATGTGGCCGCCGTGCGCGTGGCCGTAGGCGAGCAGCGTGGACCGGATCTCGCGGCACAGTCCGTGCAGTTCGGCGCGGGAGAGCGTTTTGACGTCGGCGGGGCCCGAAATCCGTTCCAGAATGCCGTTCGTCATATGCGTCTCGCTCCTCCCGATGGTATCCTCTGCCGACCGCAAGCCTAGACGCTCCCGCCGCCAGCGGTCATACGCCACGCGGCGATACTCCCAACATCTCCGTAAATCGCCCGGTGTCATCCGCGAATCGGCGCGTGTCCGTGCGACAATGATGGCGGAACGACGCCGCTCCGCGCGCGGCGTCGCGGAACGCCGCATGACGAAAGGAACGCCGATGAAGGCCGTATACGCTTCCCGCGTCGACAATGCCGATCCACTCGCCGCGCTCGCCGTGGGCGAGCTTCCCGGACCGGAGCCGAAACCGTTCTGGTCCACCGTGTCCGTGAAGGCCGTGACCGTCAACCACCATGACGTGTGGAGTCTTCGCGGCGTGGGACTGCGCGCCGAACAGACGCCGATGATCCTCGGCACCGACGCGGCCGGGATCCTCGACGACGACGTGCCGGGCCGCGGCGGGCTCAAGGCGGGAAGCGAGGTCGTGCTCTACACGTTCGTCGGCACCGACGGCGCCGGCGTCGCGCCGGGGGAGCGCCGCACGATCCTGTCCGAGAAGTACCCGGGCACGATGGCCGAGAAGACGCAGGTGCCGGCCGCGAACGTGTTCGCGAAGCCGGCGAACCTGAGCCTCGCCGAGGCGGCGGCGCTCGGCACCAGCTGGCTCACCGCCTACTCGCTCGTGTTCACGTCCGCGAACGTCAAGCCCGGCGACGCGATCCTCGTGCAGGGCGCGGGCGGCGGCGTGTCCACCGCGGCGATCCAGCTCGCCCACGCGGCCGGGCTGGAGGTGTTCGTCACGTCGCGTTCCGAGGCCAAGCGCGAACGCGCGCTGGCGTTCGGCGCGGACGCCGCGTTCGAGGCGGGCGCGCGCCTGCCGCGCAAGGTCGACGCCGTCATCGAATCGGTGGGCGCGGCCACATGGTCCCATTCCGTCAAGTCCGTGCGCCCCGGCGGCACGATCGCCGTGTGCGGCGCGACCACCGGCGACCAGCCGGGCGCGGAGCTCACGCGCGTCTTCTTCCAGGACATCCGCGTGCAGGGCAACACGATGGGCTCGCGCGACGACTTCGCGCGCCTGCTGCGCTTCGTCGAGCACGCCGGCATCCATCCCGTGATCGACTCGACGTTCGCCGGACTCGACGCTGCGCCGGACGCGTTCCGCCGTCTGATCGGCGGCGATGTGTTCGGCAAGGTCGCCATCACCGTGTGAGCCTCCATGTTTCCGGGGTGGCGGGGGAGTACAGTGAAACCACATTCTCAATAACGTGGAGGTAATGATAATGACGGACAGCAAGCCCGAAGTGGCGGTCGTCATGGGATCGTCCAGCGACTGGGAGACCATGAAGCGCGCCTGCGACATCCTCGACCAGTTCGGCGTGGCCTATCACAAGCAGGTGATCTCGGCCCACCGCACCCCGGAGCTCATGGCCGACTTCGCGCACAACGCGCGCGCCAACGGACTCAAGGTCATCATCGCCGGCGCCGGCGGCGCCGCCCACCTGCCCGGCATGATCGCCGCGCAGACCACGCTGCCCGTCATCGGCGTGCCCGTGCGCTCCCACGCCCTGTCCGGCTGGGATTCGCTGCTCTCCATCGTGCAGATGCCCGGCGGCATCCCCGTCGCCACCACCGCCGTCGGCAACTCCGGCGCCACCAACGCCGGCCTGCTCGCCGTGCAGATGCTCTCCGCGTTCGAGCCCGACCTGGCCGACAAGCTCCAGGCCTACCGTGAGTCGTTGAAGGAGAAGGTGGCGGAATCCAATGCCCAGCTTGTTTGAGGAAACCCACGGCGCCACGCAGATGCTGCAGCCGGGCGCGACCATCGGCATCATCGGCGGCGGCCAGCTCGGCCGCATGATGGCCCTGAGCGCCAAGTACATGGGCTTCCGCATCGGCGTGCTCGACCCGACCCCCGACTGCCCGACCGCGCAGGTCGCCGACTTCCAGGTCGTCGGCGAGTACGACGACAAGACCGCCATCCATGATCTGGCGGAGAAGTCCGACGTGCTCACCTACGAGTTCGAGAACGTGGACGCCGATTCGATCGACGAGGTGCGCCACCTGGTCGCCGCCCCGCAGGGCACCGACCTGCTGCGCGTCACCCAGGACCGCATCAACGAGAAGACGTTCATCAACAAGCACGGCATCGAGACCGCCCCGTGGCGCGAGGTCAACGACTTCGACGAGCTCGAGGCCGCCATCGACGACCTGCATTACCCGTGCGTGTTGAAGACCCGTTCCGGCGGCTATGACGGCCACGGCCAGCATGTGCTGAGGAACGACATGGACCTGGAGAAGATCCGCGCCCGCGGCGACCGCGGCGGCGGCTTCCCCCCGTCCATCCTCGAAGGTTTCGTCGACTTCGCGTTCGAGGCGTCCATCCTCGTGTCCGGCAACGGCAAGGACTACGTGACGTTCCCGATCGTGCGCAACGACCACCGCAACAACATCCTCCACATGACGATCGCCCCCGCCGAGGTCGACCCCTCGATCGCGCGGACCGCGCACGAGATGGCGATCGCGCTCGCCAAGGGCTTCGAGCTGGCCGGCACGCTCGCCATCGAGCTGTTCGTCACCAAGGACGACCGCGTGATCGTCAACGAGCTCGCGCCGCGCCCGCACAACTCCGGCCACTACACGATCGAGGCGTGCTCCATCGACCAGTTCGACGCGCACATCCGCGGCATCGCCGGCTGGCCGCTCGTCCAGCCGAAGCTGCTGAGCCCCGCCGTCATGGTCAACGTGCTCGGCCAGCACGTGCTGCCCACGCGCGCGCAGATCGCCACGCACCCTGAATGGAACGTGCACGACTACGGCAAGGCGCAGCTGCGCCACAACCGCAAGATGGGCCACATCACCGTGCTCACCGACGACACCGCGCGCACCGTGGACGAGCTCGAGGCGACCGGTTGCTGGGACGACCTCAAGCCGTACGCGCGGCCGTTCGTGCGCCCCGTGCCGCCCGCCGGTTCCGCCGAAGCGAAGGCGTGAGCCGCGTCCATGGTCGAACACATTGAACGACAGACCAAGCAGAAGGATGCGATCCACGCGGCGCTCGCCGGCTGTGACGAGTTCATCTCTGCGCAGGACCTGCATCGGCGCATGCAGGACGAGGGCTCGCGCATCGGACTGGCCACCGTGTACCGGCAGCTGAACGCGCTCGCCGACTCGGGCGCGGCCGACACGATCCGCCTGGACGGCCAGCAGTTGTTCCGCCTGTGCGGCGACGACGCGCACCACCATCATCTGGTGTGCAAGCGCTGCGGCCGCACGGTCGAGATCGAGCCGCCGGACGAGGCGTGGTTGCGCGGCGTGGCCGCCAGACACGGGTTCACCGTCGAAAGCCACACGCTCGAGGTCTTCGGGCTGTGCCCGGAATGCCGGGAGAAGCGGGAGAAGACGGCCGTCTGAGCGTTACGGAAGGGCGCGTCGCCGTCCTGTGGAGGGAAGGGCCGTTCCCGTCAGCATCGAATCATGATGCCGACGGGAACGGCCCTTTTCGTATGCTCGCGTGTCGTCTCGCAATCCGTTCCCGCATGCGACACGCCGCTGTAATGCTAATGATAATAGTTCTCAATATGTGTTATGGTGTGATGCGTCATATGGAGCGGCCGGACGTCGGCCGCGTAGAGAGGAAGCATCCATCATGTCCATTCCGACCACCATCAGGAACGCCGCCATGCGCGGACTGGCCGCCGTCACCGCGATCGTGGCGCTCGGCTCGCTCGCCGCCTGCGGTTCGTCGTCCAACGGCGACTCCGCTTCCGGGGCCTCGTCGTCCAATGGCAAGATCGAGGTCGTCGCGTCCATCAACCAGTGGGGCTCCGTCGCCCGCGACCTCGGCGGCGACCACGTCGACGTCACCGCGATCATGACGAAGACCAACGTGGAGGCGCACGACTACGAGCCCACCGCGCAAGACGTCGCGAAGATCGGTTCGGCGAAGGTCGCCGTCGTCAACGGCGCCGACTACGACGCGTGGGCGACCAAGGCCGTCGCATCCACCAAGGCCACGCTCGTCGACGCCGCCGAAGCGAGTGGCGTCAAGCAGGGCGGCAACCCGCACGTGTGGTTCTCCGCCAAGGTGCGCTCCGCCGCCGCCGATGCGATCACCAAGGCCTACCAGCAGGCCGACCCGGCCCATAAGGACGACTACGCCAAGCTCAACAAGGACTGGCATGCCAAGGAGGACCGGCTCGAATCGAAGATCGAGGAGACCTCCGCCAAGACCAAGGGGCTGCCGTACGCCGCCACCGAATCCGTCGCCTGGTACCTCGCCGACGACCTCGGCATGACCGACGCCACGCCGAAGGGCTACAAGCAGGCCTCCGCCAACGAGAGCGAGCCGACCCCCGGCGACATCACCGAGTTCCGCAAGGCCCTGACGAGCGGCGGCATCGACCTGCTCGTCCTCAACACGCAGGAGGAGAACTCCACCACCAAGCAGATCGTCTCCGCCGCCAAGGAGGGTAACGTGCCGACCGTCGAGCTCACCGAACAGATGCCGTCGCAGTACGACGACCTGCTCGACTGGATGGGCGCGCTCGTCGGCGATTTCGCCTCCGCCGCGAAGTAACGGCGCAATCCACGCAGGAGGGGAACGAAGGGTGCCGCGGATCAAATCCGAGGCACCCTTTGCGATAAGGTGAATGGTTGGAAAACGTGAGGAAACCGTCGCGGCTCTGGTCTTTCCAAGGTTCGACGGCGACAATGAACGGTTGTATGTCACACGGAACCGAGCGTATGGGTGAGTCAAGCAGTATGAATCAGGAATCGCATGCCAAGACCGGACACGACGCCGCGCGGGACGCGACCAGCGGGACGGGCCGACGGCCGCGTCGCGGGCTGCCCGAGCCTCGGCCGTTCCCCGGCTGGCTGTACGCCGTGCTGTTCCTCGTCTTCGACATCGCCGCCGTCGCGATCCTCGAGGTCGGCGTCAGCCTCGGCGCCTCCTCGCGCGTGACCCTGTCCAGCCCGGAGGTCGGCTGGGACTTCGTCGGCAAGATGTTCAACGCCCGGGAGCCCAACTTCGTGTTCCTGCTCAACATCCTGCTCGTCGGCGTGCTCTACCTCGCGCTGCTCATGATTTTCAACCGGTTCTGGATCGCCACGCCGGTGCTGGTGGCCGCAGCGATTGTCGTCGCCGTCATCGAGCATTTCAAAATCTCGATCCGTTACGAGGCCGTGCTGCCCTCCGACCTGAACTTCCTCAAGGCGGACGCCGGCAATCTCATGGGCTTCATGCCCGCCGGCGCGCACTGGGTGATCCTCGCCGCCATCGCCGTGTTCGCCGTGTTCGCCGCCGTGTTCGTCGCGCTCAACCACATCGACGCGCGCCACGGCAGGCTGTTCCGCGGCTCCGGACGTCAGGCCAGGTCGGCGGACGCCGTCGCGCGTCTGCTGCTCGTGCTCGTGCCCGGCCTGTTCTTCGGCCTGTACGCGATGCAGGTGAGCACCGTCGGCAGCTGGGCGAAGAACCTCGCCACCGTGATGGGCGACAAGCCGTCCATGTGGGATTCCGTGTACGACGCGCAGCGCAACGGCCCGCTCGTCGCGTTCATGCGCCAGGTCAACCCCAAGGTGATGGACAAGCCGTCCGAATACTCCGAGGAGACGATGCAGCAGGTCGCCCAACGCTACCGGAAGGCCGCCGCGAAGATCAACGCCACGCGTGGCAACAACCTCACCGACTCGACCGTCATCTACGTGCTGTCCGAATCCTTCTCCGACACGTCGCGCGTGCCCGGACTCAAGGTCAACAAGGATTCGATGCCGAACATCCGCTCGATCAAGGAGAACACCACCTCCGGCCTCATGCTCTCCTCCGGCTACGGCGGCGGCACCGCGAACCTCGAATACATGGGGCTCACCGGCCTGTCGATGGCGAACTTCGACTCGTCGCTGACGAGCCCCTACCAGCAGCTCGTCCCCGGCGAGCACTGGACGCCCACGATCAACCAGATGTGGGGCGCGCCGAAGAACTCGATCGGCCTGCATCCGTACGAATCCTCCATGTACTCGCGCGCCACCAACTACAAGAAGTTCGGCTTCTCCCACTTCTACACGCTCACCGGCCCGGACGTCATCTCCCACCAGGACCGGATCGACGACAGTCCCTACGTCTCCGACGCCGCCACGTACCAGAGCACGCTGGAGGAGGTGAGGAAGACCAAGTCCAACCAGTTCCTGCAGGTCATCACCATGCAGAACCACATGCCCTACCACGAGTGGTACAAGGACAACGACTTCACCGCCGAATCCAACACCGGCACGCCGCTCGGCAAGGACGAGCAGGAATCCATCGAGACCTACCAGAAGGGCCAGGCGATCACCGACGAGGCGACCGCCGACTTCCTCGACCAGCTCGACGCGATCGACAAGCCGGTCACCGTGGTCTTCTACGGCGACCATCTGCCCGGCATCTACTCGTCCGCCAGCGAGGACGACGACAACTCGCTCGCCCTCCACCTGACCGACTACTTCATCTGGTCGAACAAGGCCTCCAGCACGCAGGGCGTGAAGATCGACAACGCCGACTACTCGTCGCCGAACTTCTTCGTCGCGCAGGCCGCCGAACACATGGACGCCAAGGTGTCGCCGTACCTCGCGTTCCTCACGCTCATGCACCAGCACGTCTCCGCCATGGAGCCGCCGGTCGTCAACAAGATCCAAGGCTGGGACCGTATCCCCGAAGGCCAGGCGATCTACCTCGACAACGCAGGCAAGCCGATGGCCGCAAGCGACTTCGACGAGGAGACGAAACAGTTGCTGGAGGACTACAAGCTCATCCAGTACGACATCACCGACGGCCACAACTATCTCAAGGACACGGATTTCCTCACGCTGCCGTAAGGAGGCCTCCATGACCGATGACATCGACAACGCCATCGACGCGACGTTCGCACGGCTCACAGCCTCCTACGATTCCGGCCGCACACGCCCGCACGCATGGCGGCGCGCGCAGCTCGACGCGCTGCGCCGCATGCTGCGCGAGCATCGCGACGATTTCGCCGAAGCGGTCCGCGCCGACCTCGGCAAGCCGGCGGCCGAGACGATGCTCACCGAACTCGATCTCGTCGCCGCCGAAGCCCGGTTCGTACGCGACCGGATCGGCGTATGGACGCGCCGCAGACCGGTCGTGATGCCGTTGGCGTTGCAGCCCGCGGCCGGCTGGACCGTCGCCGAACCGAAAGGCGTCGTGCTCGTCATCGCGCCATGGAACTATCCGGTGCTGCTCACGCTCGGACCGTTGGCCGACGCGCTCGCCGCCGGCAATGCGGTCTGCGTCAAACCGTCCGAACTCGCGCCGCGCGCGTCGGCGCTGCTCGCGCGCCTGATCCCACGCTACCTCGACCCGGACGCGGTCGCCGTGGTCGAAGGCGGGGCGGGGGAGACCGGCGCATTGCTCGCGCATCCGTTCGACCACGTGTTCTACACGGGCGGCGAACGCGTCGGCCGGATCGTCATGCGGGCCGCGGCTGAGCACCTGACGCCGGTCACGTTGGAACTCGGCGGCAAATCGCCGGTCTTCGTCGACGGCACGGCCGATCTCGCCGTGACGGCGCGGCGCATCGCGTGGGGGCGGTTCACGAACGCCGGACAGACCTGTGTGGCCCCCGACTATGTGCTCGCCACGCCGGACGTGGCGGAGGCGCTGGCGGAGCGGATAGCCGTCGCCATCCGCGAGTTCTACGGGGACGACCCGCGCCGTTCGCCCGACTATGGGCGCATCGTCAACGTGCGTCACGTCGAGCGGCTGCGCGGGCTGTTGCCCGCGGCCGCCGCGTCGGCCGCCGCTCCGGCAGGTCCGGCGCGTCCGACGTCGCCGCTGGTCAAGGTGGCGTCCGTGTTCGGCGCCGTTTCGGATATGGTGGGCCGCCGTCTCGGCTCGTCCGGCGGCGGACCCGCGCCGGACGCGGCCGGACGCGTGGTGTGCGGCGGCGTGGTCGACCGTGAGGCGCGGTACGTCGCGCCCACCGTGCTGTTCGGCACGTCGCCGGACGCGCCGGTGATGCGCGAGGAGATCTTCGGTCCGATTCTGCCGGTCCTGGTCGTGCGTGACGCGGATGCGGCGATCCGGTTCGTGAACGCCCGTCCGCGTCCGCTCGCCGCGTACGTGTTCTCACGGGATCGTGCGACGCGGCTCGCCTTCGAGCGGCGTACTTCGTCCGGCGCGTTGGGGTTCGGCCTGCCGTTGGGGCATCTTCTGTCCGCGCGCCTGCCGTTCGGCGGCGTGGGCGCGTCCGGCATGGGCGCCTACCATGGCAAGGCCGGGTTCGACACGTTCAGCCACGTCAAGACGGTGACGGTGAAGCCGCAGCATCCGGACACGCTGCGTCTGGTCTATCCGCCGTTCGACGCGATGACGCGAGGTGTCATTGACGCGCTGCGCCGATTGAGCTGATTGATTGGCTGTTTTCCGTAAAAAACGCCGCTGAGCGCTACTCAGCGGCGTTTTTTACGAAGATACGTCTATCCGGGCTGAACGTGGGACGATGCGTGTGGTAGCAAGGCGCGGAACATGAAGGCGTACGAAGGTACGTCGAATGTTCCGCAACGCCGCTAACACACGCATCGTCACGCGTTCAGGGCTTTGAAGCCGATGTCGTGACGATAGAACATGCCCTCGGTGGGCAGCGCGTCGATGACCGCGTACACCTTGTCCTGCGCGTCCTTGATGGTGGGCGCGGAGGTTTCGACGAAGAGGACGCGGCCGGAGGAGGCGACGAGCTCGCCGTTCTCGTCCTTGGCGACGCCGGCGTAGTAGACGTGGGAGTCCTCGTCGACGGGGATGGTGGGGATCTTCGCGCCCTTGACGACGTTGGTCGGGTAGCCGTCGGAGGCGAGGACGACGCCGAGGGTGACGCGGTCGTCGTCCCAGGTGAACTCGGGGGTCTCGCCGTCGAGGATCGCGCTGATGCCGGCGGCCAGGTCGGAGGTGAGCTTCGGGAGGACGACTTCGGTTTCGGGGTCGCCGAAGCGGGCGTTGAATTCGATGACCTTGGGGCCGTCGGCGGTGGCGATGAGGCCAGCGTAGAGGATGCCGGTGAACGGCGTGCCCTCGTCGGCCATGGCCTGCACGGTGGGGCGCACGATCGTCTCGATGGCTTCGTCGACGACGGTCTGCGGAATCTGCGGCACGGGGCTGTAGGCGCCCATGCCGCCCGTGTTCGGGCCCTTGTCGCCGTCGTAGGCGCGCTTGTGGTCCTGGGAGATTGGCATCGGCCAGAACTCGGTGCCGTTGACGAAGCTCATCAGGGAGAACTCCTGGCCTTCGAGGAAGTCCTCGATGACGACCTTGGCGCCCGCGTTGCCGAAACGATGATCGATGAAGATGTCGTCGAGCGCGGCGATGGCGGTCTCGACGTCCATGGCGACGGTGACGCCCTTGCCGGCGGCCAGTCCGTCGGCCTTGACGACGATCGGCGCGCCGTGCTCGCGCACGTAGGCGACGGCCGGTTCGAGCGTGTCGAAGGTCGCGTACTTGGCGGTGGGGATGCCGTGGCGTTCCATGAGCTGCTTGGCGAAGTCCTTGGAGCCTTCGATCTGGGCGGCGGCCTTGTTCGGGCCGAACGCCTTGAGGCCGGCGGCGGCGAAGTCGTCGACGAGACCGTCGATGAGCGGCACTTCGGGGCCGACGAACGCCCAGTCGTAGTCGTTGTCCTTCATGAAGTCGATGAGCGCCGCGTGGTTCGACTCGTCGATGTGGGAGGTGCGGATGCCGTCGAGCTCCATGCCGGGGTTGCCGGGGGCGACGGTCACCTCCTCGACGCTGCCGCCGCGCTGGAGCGCGTGGGCGATGGCGTGCTCGCGCGCGCCGGAACCGATGACCAGAACCTTCTGACCCATTGCGTGTTGTCCTTTCAATCCAAAGCCCCCGCTGGCGGGAGCTTCATGAAGCGTGAATGTTACTTGAGCGCGATCTGCGTGCCGTCGGCGTCCTCGACGATCTCGCCGATGCGGTAGCCGGCCTCGCCGTTGGCCTCGAGCAGCTTGATGGTCTCGTCGGCGCGCTCGGCGGGGACGGCGAGCACCATGCCGATGCCCATGTTGAAGATGTTGTACATCTCCATGTGGTCGATTTCGCCGGCCTTCTCCAGCACGTCGAAGATCGGCAGCACGGGCCAGGAGCCGAGCTTGATCTCGGCGGCGAGGCCGTCGGGGATCATGCGCGGCACGTTCTCGATGAAGCCGCCGCCGGTGATGTGCGCGACGCCCTTGACGACGCCCGCCTCGAACAGGGGCTTGAGGGCCTTCACGTAGATCTTGGTGGGGGTGAGGAGCACGTCGCCGAGCTTCGCGCCGCCGAGCTCGTCCAGCTCGGTGTCGACGGTGTAGCCGGCCTGCTCGAACAGGGCCTTGCGCACGAGGGAGAAGCCGTTGGAGTGGATGCCGGTGGACGGCAGGCCGATGAGCACGTCGCCCTTGGCGATGCCGGAGCCGTCGACGATCTTCGACTTCTCGGCCACGCCGACCGCGAAGCCGGCGAGATCGTACTCGTCCTCGTCGTACATGCCGGGCATCTCGGCGGTCTCGCCGCCGATCAGGCCGCTCCCGGCCTGCACGCAGCCGTCGGCCACACCGGCGACGACCTGCTCGAGCAGGGCCGGATCGTTCTTGCCGCAGGCGATGTAGTCGAGGAAGAACAGCGGTTCGGCGCCCTGGGCGGCGATGTCGTTGACGCACATGGCGACGCAGTCGACGCCGATGGTGTCGTGCTTGCCGACCATCTTGGCGACGACGAGCTTGGTGCCCACGCCGTCGGTGCCGGAGATGAGCACCGGCTCCTTGTAGCCGAGGGAGGCGAGGTCGAACAGGCCGCCGAAGCCGCCGATGCCGCCGACCACGCCGGGGCGGTTCGTGCGGGCGACGTGCGACTTGATGCGCTTGACGACTTCGTAGCCGGCTTCGACGCTCACGCCGGCGTTCTCATATGCTTTGGGCATTGGGGTTGGGCCTTTCTTGGGGCTGATGGGGTTGGGGCTTGTTTACTGTCGGACGTTTGTCAGGCGTTGTCCTGCGGACGGTCCTCGGGCTGCACGGTGTACTCGTTGCCGATGTATTTGCTCTTGTATAGCGCGAATTCGGGCAGGCGCACGCGGTCCTCGGGGGTGAGGGACTTGAGGAAGTCCTCCTCGTAGTCGTCGAGCGCGGTCGGGTAGTCGCCGTTGAAGTAGGCGACGCACAGGCCGCCGTACGGGGCGTCCGCGCCGAGGCCGATCGATTCGACCAGGCCGTCGAGCGACAGGAAGGCGAGCGAGTCGGCGCCGATGTACTCGCGGATCTCCTCGACCGACTTGTGGCCGGCGATCAGCTCGCGCGTGGTGGAGATGTCGATGCCGTAGAAGCACGGGTACTTGAGCGGCGGCGAGCTGATGCGCATGTGCACTTCGGCCGCGCCGGCCTCCTTGAGCAGCTGCACGATGCGCTTCGACGTGGTGCCGCGCACGATCGAATCGTCGATGACGACGACGCGCTTGCCCTTGACGACGCTGCGCACGGCGGAGAGCTTCATGCGCACGCCCTGTTCGCGCAGCTCCTGCGTCGGCTGGATGAACGTGCGGGCCACGTACTGGTTCTTGATCAGGCCCATCTCGTTGGGCAGGCCCGCGGCCTCGGCGTAACCGGACGCGGCGGACAGCGAGGAGTTCGGCACGCCGATGACCATGTCGGCGTCCACGCCGGATTCGGCGGCGAGACGCGCGCCCATGCGCTTGCGGGCGGAGTGGACGTTCACGCCGTAGATGTCGGAGTCGGGGCGGGCGAAGTAGATGAACTCCATCGAGCAGATCGCGAGCTGCGTGTTGTTCGTGTACTGGACGATGCGGTAGCCGTGCTCGTTGACGACGACGATCTCGCCCGGGCGGATGTTGCGCACGAGTTCGGCGCCGACCACGTCGAGCGCGCAGGTCTCGGAGGCGAGCACGTAGGCGCCGTTCTTCATCTTGCCGAGGGAGAGCGGGCGGAAGCCGTTCGGGTCGAGCGCGCCGATCATCGCGTCCTCGGTCATGAGCAGGTAGGCGAAGCCGCCGTGGACGGTGTTGAGCGCCTCCTTGAGCTTGTCCATGAAGGTGCGCTGCATGGAGCGGCGGATGAGGTGCATGAGCACCTCGGTGTCCGAGTTGGAGTGGAAGATCGCGCCTTCGTCCTCCAGCTTGCGGCGCAGGGACGGGCAGTTGGTGAGGTTGCCGTTGTGGCACAGCGCCACGTCGCCGTCGTGGAAGCGGAAGATGAACGGCTGGATGTTGTCCGTCGTGCCGGAGCCGGCGGTCGCGTAGCGGACGTGGCCGATCGCGCGGTCGCCCTTGAGGCGTTCGATCTCGCGTTCGTCGCCGAAGACCTGGGTCAGGAGGCCCAGGCCGCGGTGTCCGGTGAGATGGCCGTTGTCGTTCGCGACGATGCCGGCGCCCTCTTGGCCGCGATGCTGCAGCGCGTGCAGTCCGAAATAGGTGAGTCGTGCGGCGTCGGGATGGCCCCACACGCCGAAGATGCCACATTCCTCATGAATGTCTTCGAGTTCAGCCGACAAGCCAAAGCTCCTTTTCAAACGTGGTCAGACATGGAGTTCACTACCCGTTCACCCTACCAATCGCCGGCTACATCATGGCGGCGCGTCGTGGCCGTGTCCGTGAGATGCGGATGACTGCGGATGACGATGACTTGCGCTGAGAGCATTACCGTTAAGAAGAAGCCCCGGTATCCCGCAGAATACCGGGGCGAGTTTAGGAAACCGTCAATCCCATATCTGGACACGTACCACGTCGACGGTCCCGGACAACTTATTCCATGTCCAAGGGCCTCTTTTTGCCGTGGTCACGTAATGACCGTTCTGGGAATATCGAATCTGGCCTCCGCCAATCGTCAGAGTGCGCCATTGTCCTACATTGCCCCATCGACCGGCTCGGATGCCGGCGTTTTTGAAGCCCGCGACATCGGCTCCGCTTGGAGTCATCAGACACAGCGTGAATGTGTCGCAGTAGCTTTGATAATCAATGTAGGGGGTGCCGGTGTCTTGATGCAAAGCCACCTTGGTAATGGTTCCCGTATCGACATCCTCCCATACGTCCTTTGGTGTGCTTGACAGGAGAAAGTCCGTCAGTTCCTGTTCAGTGTGGATGTTCAGCGAGGATTCAACCAGAGTGGGGCCGACCTGGATGAACTCTGGTTCGTTCGGCTGTGTGGGTTCATCGGCCATGGCTGCGGGTGCCATCAGCAAGGCGATTACACCGATGATGGCCATGATAATGTGTCTGATGTGCTGGTGCATGATTATTCCTTTCATCCGTTGGATGGGTCGTCAGTCCGGATAATCCCGATTCAATTCAATCCTGTTTTCGGTGCGTAGAACAGCGTGTGTAATGAATTCCACTACAGAGGGTGCGTGCAGTGAAAGTGGCGTCCCCATAGGGTATGGATGCGACGAGATGCCAGATTGAAGAATCCTTCTCCTCGATTCGGCAGTGCCCTCCAGCCTTATAGAGAGCATCGCAATAATATTGCATCCCAAGGTGTGTAGACATATACTTTGATTTTATGTCCTTTCTGTGATTTGTTAGAGATATTTGAATACCATTGTCATCGGTTGCTATGATGATTGCATAGCCGAATTCCGGATTTGCATATTTGGCGATGTTGATGAATATTTCGTTCAAAAAATCAGTTAACAGTAGTTCGTTGTGCGGGCTTATCTCATGATTCGATGAGTCGGGGAGTATGGTAATGCCCCGTATATGCAATTGTTCAAGATGGGACTGTTTCGTATTGACTAACGCCTTGAGATGTCGAATCCACGGTACTTCGATACCGTCATCGTATTTCACTTTTTGCTGGGATTCTATATCGTTGAATCTTTTCGGAGGTTGATTGTCGAAAGTGCGGATATTGCCGTTGGAGGGTGAGTGCATGGATTCGATGAGCTCACGTGTGTTGGCTATGGCTCGTAAAAGGATGGTTTTCAGTTCTTTCGTTTCTGACATATAGTCCACGTCATCGGAATCCGAAGCAAGGATGGCGTCGATATGCATCATGGCGTATGAAAGATCATTGGCAACCGAATCGTGGAGTTTATGGGCCGTGGCTGATCGGTGTTGAGCGCTTTGTAGGCGACATTCGGTGCGTAAGGCTCGTTCCCGCCAACGTAGGGAATAGCCCAGCAAGCATACCAGTATATAAACCGTGATGAGCGTTATGATGTTGGAGGTGGAGAGGAAATATATTTTCCCACAGGCGTATGCTGCGGATATGTCAATCGAGATGGCGATGGGGGTCGCGATAATGCCTTGAATGATATCCGTATAGGACAGAACGCCAACCGAGATATATAGGGGAATCGAGAATGTGCTGGCGAATATCACCGGGGTCGGCATGAGAAGGTATGCAATGGCGCTGGATGCTATAACGGCCCATGCTCCCAGTGCGGGTTGGACGCACATTCCCACCAGTGAGGCAATCGCCAGAATCGTCATTATCAGTTGGGGTGTCGCCGAATTTGAGTCAAATGATAGTAGACGACTTTCGTCGTTGATGAGAAGACAGGATGTGATTGTCGCAAGAAGGGTGATCCAACGATGTCTGATACAACGCGTCTTTGCGATTGCATGATTTGCAAGGTCGTTAATCCAGCGAGTGATATTTCGCACAAATTCGCAGTGCCTCATAACGGTTCTTGGCTCCCAATTTTCGTATTGCCCGGGTTACATGGGTGGAAACGGTGTGGGGGTTCATCCCAATGATTTCCGATATTTCCCGTAATGAATAGTGTGCGTTGCATAGACGGAGTATCTGTATTTCCGTTTCCGACAGTTGGCCGATTGTCGGGTTGGGGTTTGAGCAAACCAAATCATGCGCGGTTTTTGCGTCCATGAAGGGGCCGTTGCGGTCGATCGGTAGGCCGTGAGCGGCAATGGGAATCGCCGACAATAGTTTTGCGATGATGCTATTGCTTTTGTCGAGTATGCCTTGGGCTCCGGCGTGCGCCAATTCGGTTTCGTAATGTTCGATTGGATATGCGGTGATGCCAATGATTCCAATGGCTGGAGTTCTTCTTCGGATGGCTTCGCACAGTTGTACGCCCGACATGAGGTTAAGGACGATGTCCGTTATCAGTACATGGGGGACATTCTTTTCGAATAATGTTTTTTGAAGGGCCACGTCCGAGTCCTTCTCCGCCCAGATGACATCGATGCCCATATGTGTGGCCAGCGCCGCTCTCATCCACTGAAGCACGCATGCGTCATTGTCTACCAGCGCGACGCGGATCGGCGTAGCGTCGGAACGTTGGAATGTGCGGTTTGGGTTTGGCTGAGCCATGGCTCCTATGATAACTGCCGGGTAAGCACAGGGGCGTCGACGTGTAGTTATCTGACTTACATGGACCTCGCAACACGAATCGAACAGATGTTTGATTTTATGGTATCGTGGCAGTGTTGAGTTGTGGATATTCGAACGTTTGTTTGATGATGGGAGGTGGCGGTGATGCCGATGGCCGATGATTCCGGGCGGGGCCGCGTCTACCTCGCCATCGACCTCAAATCCTTCTATGCGTCCGTCGAATGTCATGCTCGTGGCCTCGACCCGTTGACGACGAATCTCGTCGTGGCCGACGAGACACGCACCGACAAGACGATCTGCCTCGCCGTGTCGCCGTCGCTCAAGGCGTACGGGCTGCCCGGCCGTCCGCGCCTGTTCGAGGCGAAGGAGCGGCTGCGTCGCGTGAACGCCGACCGCGCGCTCGCGGCCCCCGGCCGCCGGCTGATGGGGGAGTCGTGCGACGCGCGCGATCTGGAACGATCGCCGCGGCTCAAGGCGTCGATGATCATCGCCCCGCCGCGGATGGCGAGATACCTCGCCGTCAGCGGGAGCATCTACGGCATCTACCTCAGATACGCCGCCCCCGAGCACATCCACGTGTATTCGATCGACGAGGTCTTCATCGACGCCACGCCGTATCTCGCCGCGCTCGGCATGACCCCGCACGAGATGGCCATGACCATCGTGCGCGACATCCTGGGCGAGACCGGCATCACCGCGACGGCCGGCATCGGCACGAACCTGTACCTCGCGAAGGTCGCGATGGACATCGTCGCCAAGCATATGCCGGCGGATGCGGACGGCGTGCGCGTCGCCGAACTCGACGAGGCGTCGTACCGCCGCCTGCTGTGGGACCATCGCCCGCTCACCGACTTCTGGCGGGTCGGGCGCGGGTACGCGCGCAAACTCGAGAAGGCGGGGCTCATGACGATGGGCGACGTCGCGCGGTGCTCGGTGGGGCGCGCCTCCGACTACTACAACGAGGATCTGCTCTACCGCATGTTCGGCGTGAACGCGGAACTGCTCATCGACCACGCGTGGGGGTGGGAGCCGTGCACGATCGCCGACATCAAGTCGTATGAGCCGGACGCGCACAGCACCAGCATCGGCCAGGTGCTCACCGGACCGGCCGACTGGAGCACCGCGCGGCTCATCGCCAAGGAGATGGCCGATGCGCTCGCGTTGGACCTCGTCGGCAAAGGCGTGCGCACGAACCGGCTCACGCTCGTCGTCGGATACGACGTCGGCAGCCTCGACGCGGGCCTGCTGGACGATTGCGAGGCGCCGGAGACAAAACGTCTGGCGAGACGCGCCGCCGAGTCCTATCACGGCCCGGTGGCGGTCGACCATTACGGTCGCAAGGTACCCAAACCGTCGGCCGGTTCGATCGGATTGGGGGAGTTCACGTCCTCGTCGGCGCGCATCCGCGAGGCGATGACGCTGCTGTTCGAACGCATCGTGGACCCGAGGCTGCTGGTGCGCCGGCTCACCGTCGTCGCCGACGATCTCGCCACGGACGGGGAGCTCGCCGCCGGCAAACGCTATGAGCAGCCCGACCTGTTCGATGCGGATGCCGCGGCAGGCGGGGATGCCGGGGAATCCGATGCCGTCCGGCCCTGTGGCGATGCCGGCGGGGAATCCGACGCCGGGACCGACCGCGACGCGGTGGACCGCGCGCTGCTGGCGATCAAACGCCGATTCGGGAAGAACGCGGTCGTCAAGGCCATGAACATGGAACCCGGCGCCACCGGCATCGAACGCAACAACCAGATCGGAGGACATCACCGTTAAGCGGACAACCCGGTGGGTTGTCCGTAGGTGATGTGCGAGCCGACAGGCGAGCCTGCGTATGCGGGTGCAGCCCGTCCTTACCGACAGGAGACCGAGCGACATGGCATTGCATGAGACACACCGATACGACGACATCATCGATCTGCCACACCACGTGTCGCGACGGCATCCGCCGATGTCGCGGCACAAACGCGCGGCCCAGTTCATGCCGTTCGCCGCGTTGACCGGCTACGAGCAGGTCATCGAGGAGACCGCGCGCCGCGTCGAGGAGACCGTCGCCGCCCGCGACTCCCAGTTCGACCGCGACTTCGGCGCGTGACCATGGAACGGGTGCGGCTCATGCGGTCGCGGTCAAGCATCCGACCGTGGCTCGGCTGCGAACGGTGACGCGGTGTACTCTGTGTCGGCATCGGATCGGACGGGAAAGGAGGCGCGGGAATGACCGAGGCGGTCGTGATGCTCGCGTTCTGCGCAACGCTGTTCGTAAGCGTCGCGCAAGGCTGGTCGATCATCCCCGCGCTGCTGATCGGCGTGGTGCTGTTCGTCGGATACGGGTTGGCGCGTGGCCGGAAGCTGTCCGCGATGACGCGCCGTGCCGCCGGCAGCATCCGCGCCGCCGGAATGATTCTCGTGACGTTCGCGCTGATCGGCATGCTGACCTCCCTGTGGCGGGCCAGCGGCACCATCGCGTTCATCGTTGCCCACGCCTCGTCCCTGATCCACGGCGTGACCGTACTGCCGCTGACGTTCCTTCTTTGCTCGGCGATGTCGATGCTGATTGGCTCGTCGTTCGCCAGCGCCGCGACCATGGGTACGATCTGCATGTCATTGGGCTTGTCGATGGGCACCCATCCGGCGATGCTCGGCGGCGCGGTGCTCGCCGGCGTATACGTGGGGGATCGGTTCTCCCCGGTCTCCACCAGTGCGTTGCTCGTCGCGCAACTCACGCACACAAATCTGTTCTCCAACCTCGGGCGCATGCTGCGTACCGGAGCGGTGCCGTTCGCGTCGAGCTGCATCGTCTATGCGGTGGCCGCCGTGACCGGCATCATGTCCGGGGACGGAACGTCGTCGGCCGTCTCCGGAGGCGTCCCGATCGCCGGATTGTTCGCGAAGGCGTTCGACCTGCATTGGCTCACCGTGACGCCGGCGATCCTCGTGGTCGTCATGGCGTTGCTGCGTGTCGGCGTGCGGCTGACGATGCTGGCAAGCATCGCCGTATCCGCGGTGGTATGCGTCGGCGTGCAGCGCATGACCTGGCCGGAACTGCTGCGACTCCTCGTTTCCGGATACCATGCCGTCGATCCACATGTCGGCGCGTTGCTCGACGGTGGGGGCATGATCTCCATGGTGAACGTGGCGGCGATCGTATGCATCTCCTCCGCCTACGCGGGCATCTTCGCCGAAACCCGCATGCTCGCCCGATTGCGGCATGCCATCGACGCGTTGGGCTTCCGCATCGGCGCGACCGGCGCGACCACGGCCGTCGCGGCAGGTGCCGCGGCGCTCTCCTGCAACCAGACCCTGACGATCATGCTCACCCACCAGCTCTGCACGGGACTGTATGGTGACGACGAGGCGGCGCGCGGCGCGTTTGCCGTCGACCTGGAGGACTCCGCCGTCGTCATCGCGCCGCTGGTACCCTGGTCGATCGCCGGCGCGGTGCCGTTGGCCACGATAGGCGCGCCCACCGTGAGCATCGCCGCCGCGACGTTCCTCTATCTCCTGCCGCTCACCCGGCTTCTGGCGTCGGCCATACGCAGGCATCGGCGTGCGACGGTTCCCACGGAATGCGGCGAGTCCGGAGAGCTGCGGGATGATGACGCTATCATGGCATCCGTATGACGTGATGAGGATTTCCACGAAAGGACGATCGACGATGGGCATGAGAACGGGAACGATGTTGGCCACCATGATGCTGTGCGGTGCGCTCGCCATCGGACTGGGCGCATGCGGGTCGTCGAACGCCTCCGCCGCGAACGGATCGGCGAACGGCTCCGCGAGCAGCTCGCAGACCGACGGGGGCTCCTCCAAGAAGTCCGAACAGTCCGAACAGTCCAAACAGTCCGACAAGACGGATTCCTCCGATTCCTCCGATGCCTCGACGTCGGCATCCGCCACTCCGGTCGACATCACCGGCACCTACGAGTTCTCTGATTTCGGCAAGGACTGCACGAAGGACTGCAAGATCACCGTCACCGTCAAGGACGGTATGATCTCCGCCGTCATGTCCGACGACTTCGGCAAGTACCCGTACTGGTACGGCACCATCGATTCGGAGTCCATCGCGAAGACCGGCAAGTGGACGAGCAAGGCCGATTCGAAGTCCGCGCAAGGCAAGAAGGTCGCCAAGTCGGAATTCGGCTCCGAGGACTCCACCAAGGTGTTCACCTACGACGCGAAGGCCAAAAGCATCAACTTCGATCTCAAGTTCTACGTGCGCGTCAACCACGTGAAGGCCAAGCTCATCGGCTGAGCCGCCGGCGTCGTGGTCGGCGAGCCGCGTCGATGACGAATCACCCGCCGATGAGCCCCGCCGCGGCGAACGCCTCGCGATAGACGGCGACGAGGTCGTCCAGCCGCATCGACGCGTTCGCCGGACTCGTCGACGGCAGCGGCGTCATCGGCACGTCGAGGCCGGCCGCGTCCAGTAGCGGCGCGATGAGACGCCGATACAGCTGCGCCGCCTTGCCGCCCGTCGTGAAGACATGCGCGATCGGCGCGTCGCGTAGGATCGGAACGATGTCGTTCGGCACCGCATTGCGGATGGTGGAATCGCTCGCCCCCGTGATGTCGCATGAGGCGATCACATCCCACAACGCCACGTGATGCCGCAACGCGAACGCGCGGCGCGAAGCGGGGGAGTCGCCCACACGGTCGGAGGGGTCGAAGGGATCCGCGAACAGCGCCTGAAGCACCGGCCAGAACCGGTTGCGCGGATGCATGTAGTAGAACGCCGCCTCCCGCGACTTCGGACTCGGCATCGACCCCAACACCAACATCCGCGACAAATCATCCCACACCGGCCCGAACCCATGCTCCACACGCACCATGCCTCCCATCATAGAAACCGCTTCACGATCCGCACAGCCGGCAAATCGTGAACCGGAACATACGGAAAGGGGCTGGGTTCCGGAGTCCTGACGACTCCGGAACCCAGCCCCTCGCTCTTACCGGTCTACCGGATCAGGCGGCGAAGTAGTCGACGCCGGCCTCGAAGATCGGCTGGTACTTGTCGCCGGGCACGTTCACGTACAGGCCGTTGCCGGAACGCTCCGAGTGGCCCATCTTGCCGAAAACGCGGCCGTCCGGGCTGGTGATGCCCTCGATGGCGAGCATCGAGCCGTTCGGGTTGACGTCCAGGTCCATGCCGGGCACGCCCGCCTCGCTCACGTACTGCGTGGCGATCTGGCCGTTGGTCTTGAGGCGCGCCAGCGTCTCGTCGGAGGCGACGAAACGGCCTTCGCCGTGGGAGATGGCGACCGTATGCACGTCGCCGACCTGCGTCCGGGCGAGCCACGGGGACAGGTCGGAGGCGACGCGCGTGCGCACGAGACGGCTCTGGTGGCGGCCGATCGTGTTGAACGTCAGCGTCGGGCAGGTGGCGTCCATGTCGACGATGTCGCCGAACGGCACCAGACCCAGCTTGATGAGCGCCTGGAAGCCGTTGCAGATGCCGAGCATCAGGCCGTCGCGGTTCTTCAGCAGGTCGCGCACCGCCTCGGTGACGGCGGGGGCGCGGAAGAACGCGGTGATGAACTTGGCGGAGCCGTCCGGCTCGTCGCCGCCCGAGAAGCCGCCCGGGATCATCACGATCTGGCTCTTGCCGATCTCCTCGACCAGCTTGGCGGTGGACTCGGCCACCGCGGCCGGCGTGAGGTTGTTGACGATCAGCGTGTGCGCCTCGGCGCCCGCGCGTTCGAACGCGGCGGCCGAATCGTACTCGCAGTTGTTGCCCGGGAACACGGGGATGATGACGCGCGGGCGCGCCACGCCGGAACCCACGTACACGGTCTTCTTCACGCCGGCCTCGGCCGCGTGGAAGTCGATTGTCTCGACGGTCTCCGTCTTCTCCGCGCCGCGGGAACGGTACGGGAACACGGATTCGATGCCGCCCTCCCACGCGTCCTGCGTGCCCGCGAGGTCGAGCGTCTCGCCGGCGGCCGTGAACTCGTAGGCCTCGGTGGTCACGCCGATCTCGCCGACCTCGACCAGGTTGGAGACGGCCGGGATTTTCTCGTTGTCCTTGAGCTCGACGATGAACGAGCCGTACGCCGGCTTGAACAGGTCGTCGAGCGCGATGCCGTCGTTCAGAGCCACGCCGATGCCGTTGCCCACGGTCATCTTGAACAGCGCCTCGGCGGTGCCGCCGTAGCCCGGCGTGGACACGGCCAGCGCGGTGCCGAAGTCGGTGAGCTCCTCAACCAGGCCGAACGCGTCGAGCAGCGCGTCCTTGTCCGGCGTGAGGCCGTCGGCCAGGTAGCGCGGCGCGATGCGCACGATGCGGTGGCCGGCGCCCTTGAACTCGGGGGAGGTGGCGCGCTTCATGTTGCCCACGGCCACGGCGAAGGAGATCAGGGTCGGCGGCACGTCGAGGTCCTCGAACGAGCCGGACATGGAGTCCTTGCCGCCGATCGCGCCGGCGCCGAGGTCGATCTGCGCCATCAGGGCGCCGAGCACGGCGGCCATCGGCTTGCCCCAGCGTTCCGGCTCGTCGCGCAGCTTCTCGAAGTACTCCTGGAAGCTCAGGTACGCCTTCTCATGCTCGAAGCCGGCGGCGACCAGCTTGGCGAGCGATTCGACGACGGACAGGTACGCGCCGGTGAACTGGTTCTTCTCCATGATGTACGGGTTGAAGCCCCAGGCCATCGCGGAGGCGGTGGTGGTCTCGCCGAACACGGGGAGCTTGGCGACCATCGCCTCGTTCGGGGTGAGCTGCCTGACGCCGCCGAACGGCATGAGCACGGTGCCCGCGCCGATCGTCGAGTCGAAGCGCTCTGACAGGCCCTTGTTGGAGGCCACGTTGAGGTCGGTGACGAGGGCGTGCATGCGCTCGGCCAGCGTGCCGGTCGTCCACGCGGACGGCACCTCGTACGCCTGCTGCGCCTCGATGTGCACGGCCTGATGCTTCGGCGCGCCGTTGGAGGCGAGGAACTCGCGGGTGAGGTTCACGATCTCGTCGCCGTTCCAGGTCATCACCATGCGCGGGTCCTCGGTCACGGTGGCGATCACCGTCGCCTCGAGGTTCTCCTCGCGCGCGTAGCCGAGGAACTCGTCGACGTCCTCCGCGGCCACGTCGACGGCCATGCGCTCCTGCGATTCGGAGATCGCCAGCTCGGTGCCGTCGAGGCCCTCGTACTTCTTCGGGACGGTGTTGAGGTCCACGTACAGGCCGTCGGCCAGCTCGCCGACCGCCACGGACACGCCGCCCGCGCCGAAGTCGTTGCAGCGCTTGATGAGACGGCACGCGTCGCCGCGGCGGAACAGGCGCTGCAGCTTGCGCTCGACCGGCGCGTTGCCCTTCTGCACCTCGGCGCCGTCGAGTTCCAGCGATTCGACGTTGTGGGCCTTGGAGGCGCCCGTCGCGCCGCCGATGCCGTCGCGTCCGGTGCGTCCGCCCAGCAGGATGATCTTGTCGCCGGGGGCCGGGGTCTCGCGGCGCACGTGGTCGGCCGGGGTGGCGGCCACGACCGCGCCCACCTCCATGCGCTTGGCCACGTAGCCCGGGTGGTAGATTTCGTCGACCTGACCGGTGGCGAGGCCGATCTGGTTGCCGTAGGACGAGTAGCCGGCGGCCGCGGTGGTCACGAGCTTGCGCTGGGGGAGCTTGCCCTCGAGCGTCTCGGAGACCGGCACGGTCGGGTCGGCGGCGCCGGTCACGCGCATCGCCTGGTACACGTAGGAGCGGCCCGACAGGGGGTCGCGGATGCAGCCGCCGATGCAGGTGGCGGCGCCGCCGAACGGCTCGATCTCGGTCGGGTGGTTGTGGGTCTCGTTCTTGAACAGGAACAGCCAGTCCTGCTGTTCGCCGTCGACGTCCACCTTCACCTTGACGGTGCAGGCGTTGATCTCCTCGCTCTCGTCGAGGCCGGTGAGGATGCCGTTCTTCTTGAGCCACTTCGCGCCGATCGTGCCCATGTCCATCAGGCACAGGGGCTTGGAGTCGCGGCCGAGCTCGTGGCGCAGTTCGAGGTAGCGCTCGAACGCGGCCTTGACGACCTCGTCGTCGATGGCGACGTCGGTGAGAATCGTGCCGAACGTCGTGTGGCGGCAGTGGTCGGACCAGTAGGTGTCGATGACCTTGATCTCGGTGATCGTGGGCTCGCGGCCCGCCTCGGCGAAGTACTTCTGGCAGAACTCGAGATCCGCGAGGTCCATGGCGAGGCCGCGCTCGTCGATGAACCTCTGGCCGGCCTCGGCGTCCATCTCGTTGAATCCGGCGATGACCTCGACCTTGCCGGGCGTCGGCACGGCGGTCTTCAGCGTCTCCTTGACGTCGAGGGACGCCTCGCGCGCCTCGACCGGGTTGATGACGTAGCGCTTGATCGCTTCGACGTCGGCCTCGGTCAGGTCGCCTTCGAGGGCGTACAGCTTGGCGGAGCGCACGGTGGGGCGCTCGCCCTGCGAGATGAGCTGGATGCATTCGCTGGCGGAGTCGGCGCGCTGGTCGAACTGGCCGGGCAGGAACTCGGTGGCGACCACCTTCGCCGCGCCGAAGTCGGGCAGATCGTTGGTGACGTCGTCGACCTGCGGCTCGCTGAACACGGTGGGCGTGGCCTGGGCGAACAGCTCGGCGCTGATGCCCTCCACGTCGTAGCGGTTCACGATGCGCACGGATTTCAGACCGGCGATGCCGAGGATGGTCTTCAGCTCGCCTGCAAGCTGCTGAGCCTCGACGTCGAAGCCGGGCTTCTTCTCCACGTACACGCGGAAAACCATGAGGGTCCTTTCGTTATTGGGCTTCTTCGAAGTACTGGACGGGGCCTTGGGCGCGGGGTGCAGGCCGTGGCCCGGGGAGATGCGCCGATGGAGGTGCCGCGAAGGCTCCGGCGAAATGAATGCGGCCCCCGCTGGCGGGGGCTGTCCGCGAAGCGGACTGGGGGTGGTTCCGGTCCGCGAAGCGGTTTCCCGTTCGACCACCCTCAGCCAGCCTCAGGCTGACAGCTCCCTTCGGCGGGAGCCGGAACGTCACTCGGCGCGCTCGATGCCTTCGGCCTCGGCCAGCTTGACGAGACGGCCGTAGATCTCCTCGTACGCGGGGATGATGTTGCCCAGGTCGCGGCGGAAGAGGTCCTTGTCGAGGTGCTCGATCTTGCCGGACTTGTCCTTGAGGTCCCACAGGCGGCAGGTGTCCGGGGTGATCTCGTCGGCGAGCAGGATGGTGCCGTCGGAGGTCTTGCCCTCTTCGATCTTGAAGTCGACGAGCTGCACGTCGATCTTGGAGAAGATGTCCTTGAGGCCGTCGTTCACGGCGCGGGCGATGCGGGAGATCTCGGCCAGCTCCTCCTCGGAGGCGAGGCCCAGGGCCACGATGCCGTCGTCGTTGATGAACGGGTCGCCCAGCTCATCGGACTTGAGGCAGAACTCGAGGATCGGCTTCTTGAGCGGAGTGCCCTCCTCGACGCCGTAGCGCTTGGCGAAGGAGCCGGCCGCGGTGTTGCGCATGATGATCTCGAGCGGGTACATGTCCATCTTCTTCACCAGCTGCTCGGTGTCGGACAGACGCTTGATGAAGTGGCTTTCCACGCCGCGCGCCTTGAGCAGGTCGAAGATGACGGAGGTGATGTGGTTGTTCAGGTTGGCCTTGCCTTCGATCTGGGCCTTCTTCGCGCCGTTGCCGGCGGTCGCCTGATTCATGTATTCGACCCACAGCACGTCGGGGTCGTCGGTTGCGTACATCTTCTTGGCCTTGCCCTTGTAGAGCATTTCCAGTTTCTCCATTACTCGCCTTTCAGGAGTGGAATATCTGGGTGAACTAACGGTAAAAGGGTACCAATCGCCGGCTACATGCAACACACGACCGCGGCGGATGGCCGGCGACCTCGATGGTCAGCGCACTTCGATGGTCAGCGCGTCGGCGACGCGGCCCGCCTTGGCGCGCGCGTCGGCCTCGGAACCGCCGATCGCCAGCGCGACGGCCATGCGGCGATGGCCGTGCACCTCCGGCTTGGCGAAGACGCGCAGGTCGGTGCCCGGCTCGGCGAGCGCGCGGTCGAGCCCGGAGAACTCCGCCTCGCCGTCGCCGGCGACCACGATCGCATGGCTGGCGGCCACCGCGCCCTCCGGCATCGCGAGCGCCACGTGGCCCTCCGTGACCGGCAGGCCGAGGATCGCGCGCGCGTGCAGCGCGAACTCGCTGAGCCGCTGCGAAGCCATCGTCACCATGCCCGTGTCGTGCGGACGCGGCGAGACCTCGTTGAACAGGACGGAGCCGTCGGTCAGCACGAACAATTCCACGCCGAACACGCCCCAGCCGGTCTCGCCGCTCGCCTTCGCCTTCGCGACGAGGCCCTCGACGGCGGCGCGCGCGATGCGGCCCGCCTCGACGAGCACATCATCCGTCGCCGCGGCCGGCTGCCACGATTCGCGGTAGTCGCCGGACTCCTGACGCTGCCCGATCGGCGCGCACGTCACGATGCCCGCGCTCGACGAGACCGTCAGCACGGTCAGCTCGTAGTCGAGCGGCGCCAGCGCCTCGACGATCACGCGCGACACGTCGCCCTCGCCGGCGGCGCGACGGCCCTCCTGCGCCTCCGTCCACGCGGCGTCGATCGCGTCCGCCTCGCGCACGACCGACTGGCCGTGACCGGACGAGCTCATCACCGGCTTGACGACGCACGGATAGCCGACCTCGTCGGCGCCCGCGCGCAGCTCCTCCAGCGAGCCCGCGAACCGGTAGGGCGTGGTCGGCAGTCCCAGCTCCTCGTGCGCGATGACGCGCAGACGCTCACGGTCCATGCAGATCGCGGCGATCTCGGCGCTCGGCACCACCTGCACGCCGCGGGCGGCCGCATCCGCCAGCTCGGACGTGGCGATCGCCTCCACCTCGGGCACGACGATGTCCGGCTTCACCTCGTCGAACAGGGCGCGCAGCTGGGAGGCGTCCGCCATGTCGAGCACGCGGGCCTCATGCGCCACCTGCTGGGCGGGTGCGCCCGCATACGAGTCGGCGGCGCACACCCATGCGCCGAGGCGCATGAGCTCGATCGTCACCTCCTTGCCGAGCTCGCCCGAGCCGAGGAACAGCACGCGCGTCGGCCGCGCGCCCAGCGGCGTGCCCAGCACGCGGCCGGAGACGGGGGAGTGGGACGAGGAAGGGGAACCATTGACGGTGTTGACGGTGTTGACGGTGTTCACGCTATCGGTCATGCGTCACATTCTCCCATCGCCACCCGATGAGGCGCGCCGGCATGCCGGCACGCGTTGATAACCGTCCATAAATACCGCGTATAGACACGCCGTTGTCGCGTGCCGATCCGCGGCGTACCTTGAGTATCACCGATCGGTTGGGAATAAACGATCGGGCCAACGTTTCCTGAAGGGGAAGAAAGGGAGTTGGAGATGGGGGAAGGGAATCCGTCGCCCGCAGCCAGTCAGTCCGTCGATCCGATCGCGGATCTGATTTCACGCAGGGCGGCGGCGCTCCCGCCGAACCCGTTCGCCCAGGCCGACGCGCGCACCGCCGCCGCAATCCGTGCCGGGCATGACGTCATCGACCTGTCCAAAGGCAATCCGGACGGCGCGCCGCCCGCGTTCATGCAGGACGCGCTCGCCCACGCCGCGCACGACCCGTCCCTGTTCCGCTATCCCGCGTTCGACGGCGTCCCCGCCTATCTCGACGCAATCGCGCACTGGTATCACGGACGCTACGGCGTGGCGCTCGACCCGCGCGCGCACCTGCTCGCCACCGCCGGCGCGTCGGTGGGCATCTCCACCGTCATCGAGGCGCTCATCGACGAAGGCGACACGGTCGTGGCCGTCGACCCGTACTATCCGCAGTACGAGGGCTCCACCGCCGTCGCCAAGGGCCGGTTCGTCACGATTCCCGCGGACCCGGCGCACGGCTACCTGCCGGACCTCGACGCCGTCGACCCGAAGCTGTGGGACGAGGCGACGCTGCTGATCCTCAACTATCCGAACAATCCCACCGGCGCCGTCGCGACGCCGGAATTCTACGGGCGCGTCGTCGCGCTCGCGCACGAGCACCGGTTCGCGGTGATGAACGATTTCGCCTACGCGGGCATCGAGTTCGGCGACGCGCCGTCGCCCAGCATCCTCGCCACGCCGGGCGCGCTTGACGTGGCCGTCGAACTCGGATCGCTGTCCAAGATGTTCATGGTCGCCGGGTGGCGCGGCGGCTGGATCGCCGGCAACGCCGCGATTCTCGCCGCATCGAAGGCCGTCCACCAGCAGACCGCCGTGCTCGCACCCAGCGTCGTGCAGCAGGCCGGTGCGGTCGCGCTGAGCGGCGACCTGCGTTCCGTGGCGGCGCTCGGCACAAGCTACGGGCATCGCGCGCAGGTGCTCGCCGACGGATTGCGCGAGGCGGGGCTCGACGTGGCGCCGCCGCGCGGAGGACTGTTCCTGTGGGCGCGTGTGCCGGATGACTACGGCACGTCGGACGCGTTCACCGCATGGCTCATCGAACATGCGGGCGTGGCCGTCATGCCCGGATCGTGCTTCGGTCCCGCGTCGGACGGATTCGTACGGTTCAGCCTGCTGAAGCCGGAACGCGACCTCTATCAGGCGGTGTCGCGCATCACGCGCGCGCTGGTATAGCATCGCTGCGGCGCACGGCCCGTGCCCAGTCGCGTGCGGTCATAGACTGGAGCAATGCGTGAACAGGAATCGGAGCATGATGAGGAGATCCGGCAGACGCCGATCGTCGAGGAGGACATCGACCGTCCGCTGACCATCGCATTGGTGGTCGACACGGTCGGCAACCAGGGCAACGGCACGTCGAATTCGGCGTTGCAATGGGCCGCCGAACTGGAACGGCAGGGGCATCACGTGCGTCTCGTCGGCGTCGGCTCGCCCGACTATCCGGCGCGCGTCAACAAGGTGCCGCTCGTCTCCTGGGTGGCCGCCAAGCAGCAGATGCAGTTCGCCGAGCCGAGCGACACGCTGTTCCGCACCGCGTTCCAAGGCGTCGACGTCGTCCACATCTACATGCCGTTCAAATTCGGCCGGCACGCCGCGAAGGTCGCCCGTCGGATGGGCATCCCCGTGACCGCCGGATTCCACCTGCAGCCGGAGAACGTGCTCTACTCCGCCGGACCATTGCGCTACATCCCCGGCATGGAGCGGTTCCTCTACTGGCTGTTCCGCCAGTGGCTGTACAAGCGCGTCGACCACATCCACACGCCCACCGAGATGACCGCGAGCCTGCTGCGCGAACACGGGTACAAGGGGACGATGCACGTGATCTCGAACGGCTACGCGCCACGGTTCACCGCGCGCGAGCCGTTCGATCCGGACGCGCCCGCGCACGTGCCGTTCCGCGTCGTCGCGTCCGGCCGCCTCGCACACGAGAAGGACCAGATCACGCTCATCAAGGCGATCTCGATGAGCCGGCATGCGAGCGACGTCCAGTTGGTCATCGCCGGCACCGGTCCGCTCAAACGGTATCTCACGTTCCGCGCGAACCGTCGCCTCAAGCGCAAGGCGGACATCGGCTTCCACCGCAACGTCGACATGCCGGCGCTGCTGCGCTCGTGCGACCTGTTCGTGCACTGTTCGATCGCCGACATCGAATCGGTGAGCGTCATCGAGGCGATGGCGTGCGGCCTCGTGCCGGTCATCGCCGCGTCCGAACTGTCCGCGGCGAGCCAGTTCGCGCTGACCGACGCCTCGCTGTTCCCGGTGCGCGACGCGGCGATGCTCGCGCGCCGCATCGACTGGTGGATTGATCATCCGGACGAGCTCGCGCGCTGGGGCGCGGTCTACGCCGAGCACACGCGCGAGCATTATTCGGTGGAGGCGTCCGTCCACCGGTTCGTCGACATGGAACGCGAGGCGATCGCCACGGCGGAGGCATGACACGACGGGGCCGTTGTAGCGGGGACCGCTACAGCAGGGATCGCTACAGCAGGGCGATGAGCCGGTCCGTCTCCTCGTCCGTGGTGGACCAGCTCGTGCAGATGCGCATCACCGTGTGCGTCTCGTCCGCCTTCTCCATGAAGCCGAGACGCACGTCGCGTTCCAGACGGTCGATGGTCGGCTGGTCGAGCGTGACGAAGATCTGGTTCGTCGGCGCCTCGAACGTCAACGTGTAGCCCTTGTCGCGCAGCGCGGCGCGGATGCGGTCCGCCTGCGCGTTCGCGTTGCGGGCGATGCGGAAGTAGAGGTCGTCGGTGAACAGCGCTTCGAACTGCGCACCCAGCAGGAAGCCCTTCGCGAGCAGGGCGCCATGCTGCTTGATCTCGGTGAGGAAATGACGCGGTGCGGCGGAACGTTCGTCGCGGTTCGCGAACACGACCGCCTCGCCGAACATCGCGCCGACCTTCGTACCGCCTATGTAGAAGACGTCGGCGATGCGGGCGAGGTCGGGCAGCGTCATATCGCAGCCGGTCGCCGTGAGGCCGTAGCCGAGACGCGCGCCGTCGACGAACAACGGCATGTCGTAACGGTGCGCGACGTCGGCGATGGCCTCGAGTTCCGCCTTCGAGTAGACGGTGCCGTATTCGGTCGACATGGAGACGTAGACGCATCCGGGGAAGACCATGTGCTCGTGATTGCCGTCCGCGTAGAAGGTCGCGCAGTACTCGTCGAGTTCGGCCGCGTCCATCTTCCCGTCGTGATGGGGAAGCGTGAGCACCTTGTGACCGGAGTATTCGATGGCGCCCGCCTCATGCACGTTCGGATGGCCGGATGCGACGGCGACGACGCCCGCGTACGGCGGCGTGACCGCGTCGATGACGATCTGATTGGCCTGCGTGCCGCCGACCAGGAATCGGATGTCCGCCTCCGGCAGGGCGCACGCCTCGCGGATCTTCGCCTTGGCGCGCTCGCAGATCGGATCCATGCCGTAGCCGGGGTAGAGGTTCTCGTTGATGCGGGCGATCGCGTCAAGCACCGCCGGGTGTGCCGCGCGAGAGTAATCGTTCTCGAAGGAAAGCATGACGACCAGTGTAGTGGCCGGCCGCTCCCGCGCGGAGTCCGGTTTCTCGCTCCCGCATGGAGTTTCCGCTCCCGCATGGAGTTTGCGCTCCCGCTGGCGGGAGCTGTCAGCCTACGGCTGACTGAGGGTGGTCTGCATGACCGAGCGTATCCGTACCTCTTCGCTCCCGCCGGCGGGAGCTGTTCCGCGAAGCGGGGCCGAGGGGGGGGGGCGTGCGAGGCCTCGTGTCCCGCGCACAAGAAGATGGCCCCCGGAACCGAAGGGAAGAAGTTCCGGGGGCCATCTGATGGGGAAGGAGGCGATGGTACGCTTTGCTGCTTTCGCCGCGCCGCCTTGCGCGGCCTCCTTGCAATGATGAACCACAAACAACCAGTACACGTGTTTCTTTCGCGGCCCGGCGCCTGCGCCGTGTTGCCTTGCCGCACCTCGGTGAATTCACCATCGATCGCTGTTCAGTTATCTCGAAGGCGTTGCGCCTGCGGCCTTACGGCTTTCTGCGCTTCGTTGCGACCTGCCGGATTCCCGGCCGATCTTAAACTCCGGCCTTCACTGGTAAGTATACCAAAAACCGAACATGCTGCACGCTTCAACACGCCGGAAAGCCAATCGGCAGTAAGGGTGACGGGCTATGTTGAAATGAACACAAGCGAACAATGTGACCGTTCTCATGTGCGTATGCGAGCGATTGGGTGGGGCGATGACGGTTCGCAAAGGCGACGTGGGATGCAGGGTTTGCCGGGCGTGGGTTTTGCTGCGGCGCGGGCGGCCGTACTTGTGAAACGAAGGGACCGACGGTGGAACCGGTGGGGGCGTGGTGGAGTGGCGGGCGGGCGCGCCGCCTACGTGCGGCCGTCCGCGTGCGTGGAACGGAGGCGTCACCCGCCCCACCGCGCAGACATGCATCGGCGGCTGTCCGAGCGCGAAGAGCGGAGGTCAGAACTTCGCCAACGCGTAACCACCCGTGATCAGCCGTCCGCGCGCGAGGAGCGGAGGTCGCGGGCGCGCCCAACGCGGCGAGTCGGGCCTGCAGCCGTCCGCGCGCGAGGAGCGGAGGTGTGGTGCAGAGGGGACGAAATGGGCGATGCGGCGTGGGATTCCACGATTTCGCGAATAGTTGCGTGCTTTCCTGCATCGTGCTCTTGGGGTATATATGCCCTCAATCCTTGGAAACAGGCGCGACACGCCGTAGTTGGACAACGGCGGAAACTCCTGTATTGTATTCACTCGTTGCCGACCGGCGAGAGCGGGTCGAGAACAATGGTGGCTATAGCTCAGTTGGTAGAGCATCTGATTGTGGTTCAGAAGGTCGCGTGTTCGAGCCACGTTAGCCACCCCACCAAGACCCCGGGGGTAATCTCGGGGTCTTTTCGTATCCCCTCCCGTCGTTTCATCCCATGGTGCGGTAAAACCCTCATGGTGCGGTAGGCGAAAACGGCGGATTCTCGCCGATGTGGAGAAATTGTGTTGCCGCACCATGGGGATGATGGGGTTGGAATTGGAGTGTGGCGGGGTGGAAGCGAGGTTGGGGCCGGGGTTGAGGAGGGGCGTGGGTGAGAGTCTGGCGTGTCGTTGTCCGGGCGGTTCGTAATATGGATATTCGTGTGTGCCAGCGGTACGCCTTATGTGACAGGAGTACGGCGCTGGGATATCCCGTGAATCGCATGGATCGCGCGCAGCAATGCGGCGGCGAGAGAGGAACGGGCCATCGGGCCGGTGGACAGTGGCTGACTTTCCGATTCGGAACGGGGTTCCGGATGCTCGGGGGAGTGTGGCTCACGGTGCTGCGGGCCTCACGGAACCAAGAAAAACACTGAATCGGAGAATTCAAGTTGCCTACTATCGAACAGCTCGTCCGCAAGGGACGTTCGCCGAAGCCGAAGAAGTCGAAGACTTTGGCGCTCAAGGGCAGCCCGCTGCGTCGCGGCGTGTGCACCCGTGTCTACACCACCACCCCGAAGAAGCCGAACTCGGCGCTTCGTAAGGTCGCCCGTGTCCGTCTGTCCTCCGGCATCGAAGTCACCGCCTACATCCCGGGCGAGGGCCACAACCTGCAGGAGCACTCCATCGTGCTCGTGCGCGGCGGCCGTGTGAAGGATCTGCCGGGTGTGCGTTACCACATCGTGCGTGGCGCGCTCGATACCCAGGGTGTCAAGGACCGCAAGCAGGGTCGTTCCCTGTACGGAGCAAAGAAGGCGAAGTAAGAGATATGTCACGTAAAGGACCCGCTAAGAAGCACGTCGTGCTGCCCGATCCGATCTACGGTTCGACCGTCGTCGCGCAGCTGATCAACAAGATCCTCCTGGACGGCAAGAAGTCCATCGCCGAGGACATCGTCTACTCCGCGCTCGACATGGTCAAGGAGAAGACCGACCAGGAGCCGGTCGCCGTCCTCAAGCGCGCGCTGGACAACATCCGCCCGTCCCTCGAGGTGCGTTCCCGCCGAGTCGGCGGCGCCACCTACCAGGTGCCGGTCGAGGTCAAGCCGAACCGCGCCAACACGCTGTGCCTGCGCTGGCTGACTGACTTCTCCCGCGCCCGTCGCGAGAAGACCATGGCCGAGCGTCTCGCCAACGAGATCCTGGACGCCTCCAACGGCCTCGGCGCTTCTGTCAAGCGTCGCGAGGATACTCATAAGATGGCAGAGGCCAACAAGGCCTTCGCCCACTACCGCTGGTAATCACTCGCCTGAGGAAGACTAAGGATAAAGATGGCTGCAGAGCTTTCGGACCTTCATTTCGTCCGCAACATCGGCATCATGGCCCACATCGATGCCGGTAAGACCACCACCACCGAGCGCATCCTGTACTACACCGGTAAGAACTACAAGATCGGTGAGACCCACGATGGCGCCTCGACGATGGACTTCATGGCGCAGGAGCAGGAGCGCGGCATCACGATTCAGTCGGCCGCCACCACCTGCTTCTGGAGCCGTCAGTCCCACGACACCAAGGAAAAGTTCCAGATCAACATCATCGACACCCCGGGCCACGTGGACTTCACGGCCGAGGTGGAGCGCTCCCTGCGCGTGCTCGATGGTGCCGTCGCCGTCTTCGACGGCAAGGAGGGTGTGGAGCCGCAGTCCGAGACCGTGTGGCGTCAGGCCGACAAGTACGGCGTGCCGCGCATCTGCTTCATCAACAAGATGGATAAGCTCGGCGCGAACTTCTACTACTCCGTCGACACCATCAAGGAGAAGCTGGGCGCGACCCCGATCGTCATGCAGCTGCCGATCGGCGCCGAGAACGACTTCACCGGCGTCGTCGACCTGGTCGAGATGGTGGCCTACGTGTGGAACGGCACCGACAGCCTCGGTGCCAAGTACGACACCACCGAGATTCCGGACGACCTGAAGGACAAGGCCGCCGAGTACCACGAGCAGCTGGTCGAGGCCGCCGCCGAGGCGAACGACGACCTGATGAACAAGTTCTTCGAGGACGGCGAGCTGTCCAAGGAGGACATCCGCGCGGGCGTCCGCCAGCTCACCATCGAGAAGAAGGCCTTCCCGGTCTTCTGCGGTTCCGCCTTCAAGGACAAGGGCGTTCAGCCGATGCTGGACGGCGTCGTCGACTTCCTGCCGTCCCCGGAGGACGTGCCGGCCATCAAGGGCTTCGAGCCCGGCGACGAGTCCGTCGAGATCGACCGCAAGCCGACCAAGTCCGATCCGTTCGCGGCCCTCGTCTTCAAGATCTCCACCCACCCGTTCTACGGCAAGCTCGTGTTCGTGCGCGTCTACTCCGGCTCCGTCAAGCCGGGCGACAACGTGCTCGACTCCACGCGCGGCAAGAAGGAGCGCGTCGGCAAGATCTTCCAGATGCACGCCGACAAGGAGAACCCGGTCGACGTGGCCGACGCCGGCAACATCTACACCTTCGTGGGCCTGAAGAACGTCACCACCGGCGACACCCTGTGCGCCATGGACGCTCCGATCTCCCTCAACTCGATGACCTTCCCGGATCCGGTGATCCAGGTCGCCGTCGAGCCGAAGACCAAGGCCGACCAGGAGAAGATGGGCATCGCCCTCGCCAAGCTGGCCGAAGAGGATCCGACGTTCCAGGTCACCACGGACGAGGAGTCCGGCCAGACCCTGATCGCCGGCATGGGCGAGCTCCAGCTCGACATCATCGTCGACCGTATGCGTCGCGAGTTCAAGGTCGAGTGCACCCAGGGCAAGCCGCAGGTCGCCTACCGCGAGACCATCCGCAAGGCCGTCATGGACCAGGGCTACACGCACAAGAAGCAGACCGGTGGTTCCGGCCAGTTCGCGAAGGTCCTGATGAACTTCGAGCCGCTCGAGACCACCGAGGGCAAGACCTTCGAGTTCGAGAACGCCGTCACCGGCGGCCACATCTCCCAGGAGTTCATCCCGTCCATCGAGGCCGGCGTCAAGGAGGCCATGGAATCCGGTATTCTCGCCGGCTTCCCGGTCGTGGGCGTCAAGGCCACCGTCACCGACGGCCAGATGCACCCGGTCGATTCCTCCGAAATGGCCTTCAAGCTCGCGGGCTCCATGTGCTTCAAGGAAGCCGCCCCGAAGGCGAAGCCGGTCATCCTCGAGCCGATCATGGCCGTGGAGGTCCGTACCCCGGAGGACTACATGGGCGAAGTCATCGGCGATCTCAACCAGCGCCGTGGCAACATCCAGTCCATGACCGACGCCACCGGCGTCAAGGTCATCGACGCCAAGGTCCCGCTGTCCGAGATGTTCGGCTACATCGGCGACCTCCGCTCGAAGACCCAGGGCCGCGCCATGTTCACCATGCAGATGGACTCCTACGCCGAGGTGCCGAAGAGCGTCTCCGACGAGATCATCAAGGCCCAGCGCGGCGAGTGACACGCGTAGCTACGTTGATTTGCGCCACGTCTCCAGTCAGCGGTAATATCGTGTACCGCTGACTGGGTTCTGGCTCCTTCAATGTGGCACGAAACCCAGAAACCCAGTAAACCTACGAAACGTCCAGGAGGACAAAGTAATGGCAAAGGAAAAGTACGAGCGTACTAAGCCGCACGTTAACATCGGCACCATCGGCCACGTCGATCACGGCAAGACGACCCTGACCGCGGCCATCTCCAAGGTTCTGCACGAGGAGTACCCGGATGTCAACCCGGAGTACGACTTCAACCAGATCGATTCCGCTCCGGAAGAGGCCGCCCGCGGTATCACCATCAACATCGCCCACATCGAGTACCAGACCGCGAAGCGTCACTACGCTCACGTGGACTGCCCGGGCCACGCCGACTTCGTGAAGAACATGATCACCGGTGCCGCCCAGATGGATGGCGCCATCCTCGTTGTGGCCGCCACCGACGGCCCGATGGCCCAGACCCGCGAGCACGTCCTGCTCGCCCGTCAGGTCGGCGTCCCGAAGATTCTGGTCGCCCTGAACAAGTGCGACATGGTCGACGATGAGGAGCTCATCGAGCTCGTCGAGGAAGAGGTCCGTGACCTCCTCGACGAGAACGGCTTCGATCGTGACTGCCCGGTCATCCACGTCTCCGCCTACGGCGCGCTGCACGACGACGCTCCGGACCACGAGAAGTGGGTCGAGCAGATCAAGAAGCTCATGGACGCCGTCGACGAGTACATCCCGACCCCGGTCCACGACCTCGACAAGCCGTTCCTGATGCCAATCGAGGACGTCTTCACCATCTCCGGCCGTGGTACCGTCGTCACCGGCCGTGTTGAGCGTGGCCAGCTGGCCGTCAACACCCCGGTCGAGATCGTCGGCATCCGCCCGACCCAGAACACCACCGTCACCTCCATCGAGACCTTCCACAAGACGATGGACTCCTGCGAGGCTGGCGACAACACCGGTCTGCTCCTCCGTGGCCTCGGCCGTACGGACGTCGAGCGTGGCCAGGTCGTGGCTGCTCCGGGCTCCGTCACCCCGCACACCAAGTTCGAGGGTGAGGTCTACGTCCTGACTAAGGATGAGGGTGGCCGTCACTCGCCGTTCTTCTCCAACTACCGTCCGCAGTTCTACTTCCGCACCACCGACGTCACCGGCGTCATCGAGCTGCCGGAAGGCGTCGAGATGGTCCAGCCGGGCGATCACGCGACCTTCACCGTCGAGCTGATCCAGCCGATCGCTATGGAGGAGGGCCTGACCTTCGCCGTGCGTGAGGGTGGCCACACCGTCGGCTCGGGCCGTGTCACCAAGATCCTCGCCTGATTCCCATCAGAGAGATCTTCGACACGCTTGAACTAGCGTACTAAAGAACCCCGGAACCCAATCGGTTCCGGGGTTCTTTCATATCCGGGCATTGACCACCCTCAGTCTCGCTTCGCGAGCCAGCTCCCGCCAGCGGGAGCAGGAACGGACTCGCTTCGCGAGGCCGCATTGTCTTTGCCCCCGCTGGCGGGGGCTGTCGGCGAAGCCGACTGGGGGTGGTTTCCGGCTTAGTTGGAAGGTTTAGCTGGAAGGTTTAGCTGGAAGGTGGACCACCCTCAGTCAGCCTTCGGCTGACAGCTCCCGCCAGCGGGAGCGGGAAACGGACTTGCTTCGCGAGACTGTGTCGTTTTACTCAGCGGGGAATGGACTCGGTTTGCGAGACTGCATTGTGGCACGCTGGGGCGTGGACTCGGTTTGCGAGACTGTGGCGCTTTTCGCCAGCGGGCACACGGGACTCGCTCCTTTTCCACGCGCCTACACTGGGAAACATGCTTCCCTATAACAAAGCCAATGTGGCTCTCGCACGACGGCTACGCGCCAACGCGACCCCGTGGGAACGCAGACTCTGGTCCGATTATCTCCGCACGTATCCGTTCCGCTGGCAACGGCAGAAGCCGATACTCGACTACATCGTCGATTTCTACTGCGACAAAGCCAGGCTCATCGTCGAGCTTGACGGTGGAGGACATTACACGGAGGAGCAACGGCTGGCCGACCGACATCGGACCTCGGAACTCAATGGTCTTGGACTCCATATGCTCCGTTACTCGAACCTCGATGTCGACCGCCATTTCGGCGCGGTCTGTGCGGACATCGACAGAAACGTGCGAGAACGTTTGCCGATGTGACGCGTTTCCGGCTGTGTTGACCGCCCCCGGTCCGCTTCGCGGACAGCCCCCGCCGGCGGGGCAGAAACATTGTCTCGCGTAGCGAGGCGATTTCCTTGCTCCCGCTGGCGAGGAAACGGACCGGCGCAGCCGGATAGTACTCTTGCCCCCGCTGGCGGGGGCTGTCGGCGAAGCCGACTGGGGGTGGTCCACCACCAACCTAAGCGACAACCACCCTCAGTCAGCCTACGGCTGACAGCTCCCGCCAGCGGGAGCAAGAAAACGCTGTCTCGCGTAGCGAGTCCGTTTCGCCAGCGGAACGAGAAAACGCCTCGCTTTGCGAGTCCGATGTGCCGGTGTGGCGCGGTAGGGGGGTGGTGGCATAATAGCGAAGGCAAATTTTGGGTAAGCCCTCGACACTAGAAATAGGTGAGACATCGTGGCACAGACTACCAATGACATCAAGAACGGTTCCGTCCTGAACCTGGACGGCCAGCTGTGGACCGTCCTCAAGTTCCAGCACGTCAAGCCGGGCAAGGGCCCCGCCTTCGTGCGCACCACCATCAAGAACGTGCTCTCCGGCAAGATCGTCGACAAGACCTTCAACGCGGGCATGAAGATGGAATTCGAGACCGTCGACAACCGCAACCTCCAGTACTCCTACGAGGACGGCGACAACTTGGTCTTCATGGACATGACCACCTACGACCAGGTCTACGTGCCGAAGTCCATCGTCGACACCAAGTTCCTGCTCGAAGGCACCGACTGCATCGTGTCCTTCCACGACGAGACCCCGCTGAGCGTCGAACTGCCGGCCTCCGTCGTCCTGACCATCACCCACACCGAGCCGGGCCTGCAGGGCAACCGCTCCAACGCGGGCACCAAGCCCGCCACTGTGGAGACCGGCGCCGAGATCCAGGTCCCGCTGTTCATCAACGAGGGCGAGAAGGTCAAGGTCAACACCACCGACGGCTCCTACCTGGGCCGCGAGAACTGATCCGCACACCCGCTGATCACACCGATCGCACCAGTTCCAACCGGTAAACCGACGACACGAAGGACGAAAGAGCTGCATGGCACGTTCCACCGCCCGTAAGAGGGCTCTGAACACGTTGTATGAGGCGGACGAGAAGGATCAGGACATCCTGTCCCTGCTCGACGAGCGCATCGAGACGCCCGGCGCGCAGACGCCGCTGCCCGAATACGCCATCGAGATCGTCAAGGGCGTGGCCGAGCACCAGCACGAGATCGACTCCACCCTGGACGAGCACTCCACCGGGTGGAAGGTCCGCCGTATGGGCGTGATCGACCGCAACATCCTGCGTATCGCCGCCTGGGAGATCCTCTTCAACGATGACGTGCCCGACAAGGTCGCCATCGACGAAGCGCTGTCCCTCGCGAAGACGCTGTGCGACGGGGATTCCCCCGCATTCATCCACGGACTGCTGTCCGCGATCTGCACGGCCAAGGAAAAGCCGTTGGACTGATATTTCTTTTTGAACGCCTCCCCGCAACACGGGAGGCGTTTTTATGAGAGCGTGGGCCGGGCGCGACCAACCGGCACGAGAACAGAACGGCCGCGAACGGCGACATGCGCGTGTGTCCTGCGCGTGTGCGTCGGCGCGGGCCGATAACCTTGAATACGGACGACCCGAGAACGAAAAGGGGGTTTTGGTGAGCGAGATCGCGAACTATGGCAAGGACGATGCGGTCCTTGTGCTGGAGGATGGGCAGGTGTATGTGGGTGAACCCTACGGGGCCCATGGCGCGACCACGGGTGAGATTGTGTTCGCCACCGGCATGACCGGATACCAGGAGACGCTCACCGATCCGAGCTACGACCGTCAGATCGTCGTGCAGACCTTCCCGCACATCGGCGACACGGGCGTCAACCACGAGGATCCGGAATCCTCCCGCATCTGGGTGGCCGGCTACATCGTGCGCGAGCCCTCCCCGAACGTGAGCAACTGGCGCGCCGAGGGCAGCCTCGACGGCGATCTCGAAGCCAACGGCATCGTCGGCCTTGCCGACATCGACACCCGCAAGCTGGTGCGCCACCTGCGCTCCGCAGGCGTGATGCGCGCCGGCATCTTCTCCGGCGACGCGCTCCTCGGCGAGGGCGGCCGCCTCAAGACCATCGACGAGCTGCTCGACGCGGTCAAGGCCACCCCGCAGATGCAGGGTCTGAGCCTGTACGACGAGGTCTCCACCAAGGAGGCGTACACCATCGAGCCGTGCGGCGAATTCGAAGGCAAGGAGCCGCTGTACACCGTGGCCGCCGTCGACCTCGGCATCAAGGCGATGACCCCGCACCGCATGGCCGAGCGCGGCTGCCGCGTGCACGTCGTGCCCTCCACCATCACGTTCGAGGAGCTGACCGCCCTCAACCCGGACGGCGTCTTCTTCTCCAACGGCCCGGGCGACCCGGAGCAGGCCGGCCCGGAGGTCGAGCTGCTGCGCAAGGTCCTCGACGCCGGCTACCCGTTCTTCGGCATCTGCTTCGGCAACCAGCTGCTCGGCCGCGCGCTCGGCTTCGGCACGTACAAGCTGAAGTTCGGCCACCGCGGCATCAACCAGCCGGTCAAGGACCTCACCACCGGCAAGGTGGAGGTCACCGCCCACAACCACGGCTTTGCCGTCGACGCGCCGATCGGCGAGACCGTCGACGCCCCGTTCGAGAACGGCAAGTACGGCAAGGTGTTCGTCAGCCACATCGATCTCAACGACGACGTGGTCGAAGGCCTGCAGTGCGTCGACATCCCCGCGTTCTCCGTGCAGTACCACCCGGAGGCCGCCGCGGGCCCGCACGACGCCGCGTACCTGTTCGACCGATTCTGCGATCTCATGAAGAACAATCCGCGCGATTCCCGCGCCGTCTCCAAGGAAGGTAAGTGATATGCCGAAGCGCACCGACATCAAATCCGTGATGGTCATCGGCTCCGGCCCGATCGTGATCGGTCAGGCCGCGGAGTTCGATTACTCGGGCACCCAGGCATGCCGCGTCCTCAAGGAGGAAGGCATCCGCGTCATCCTCGTCAACTCGAACCCGGCCACCATCATGACCGACCCCGAGATGGCCGACGCCACCTACATCGAGCCGATCGCCACGCCGATCCTCGAGCAGATCATCGCCAAGGAACGCCCCGACGCGCTGCTGCCGACCCTCGGCGGCCAGACCGCGCTCAACGCCGCGATGGCGCTCGGCGAGGCCGGCGTGCTCAAGAAGTACGACGTCGAGCTGATCGGCGCGTCCCTCGACGCCATCGACCGCGGCGAGGACCGCGAGCTGTTCAAGAAGGTCGTCGACGAGGCGGGCGCCGAATCCGCGCGCTCCCGCATCGCCCACACGCTCGCCGAAGTGGACCGCATCGCCGACGAGTTCGGCTACCCGCTGGTCGTCCGCCCGAGCTTCACGATGGGCGGCCTCGGCTCCGGCATCGCGCACGACGAGGAGGAGCTGCACCGCATCGCCGGCGCCGGCATCCACTACTCGCCGACCGACGAGGTGCTCATCGAGGAGGGCATCGAAGGCTGGAAGGAGTTCGAGCTCGAGCTCATGCGCGACCGCAACGACAACGTCGTGGTCGTCTGCCCGATCGAGAACGTCGACCCGGTCGGCGTGCACACCGGCGACTCCATCACCGTGGCCCCGTGCTTCACCCTGACCGACCGCGAGTACCAGAAGCTGCGCGACATCGGCATCGCCATCATCCGCGGCGTGGGAGTCGACACCGGCGGCTGCAACATCCAGTTCGCCATCCACCCCAAGACCGGCCGCATCATCGTCATCGAGATGAACCCGCGCGTCTCCCGTTCCTCCGCGCTCGCCTCGAAGGCCACCGGCTTCCCGATCGCGAAGATCGCGACCAAGCTGGCCCTCGGCTACACGCTCGACGAGATCCGCAACGACATCACCCAGTCCACGCCGGCCTCCTTCGAGCCGACCATCGACTACGTGGTCACCAAGGTGCCGCGCTTCGCGTTCGAGAAGTTCCCGGGCGCCGATCCGACGCTCACCACGTCGATGAAGTCCGTCGGCGAGGCCATGGCCCTGGCCGGCAACTTCCAGGAGTCCCTCGGCAAGGCGATGCGCTCCATCGACAAGCGCCACATGGGCTTCAACTGGGACGGCCCGAAGCCGACGGCCGACGAGGTCGCCGAACTGCTCAAGGCGATCCACACGCCCACCGAGAACCGCTACCTCGAGCTCATGCGCGCCATCTGGGGCGGCGCCACCATCGAGCAGCTGTACGCGGCCACCAAGATCGATCCGTGGTTCCTCAAGCAGCTCACGCTCATCAACGAGACCGCCCAGGCGGTGCGCGAGGCCGAGACGCTGACGCGCAAGCTACTGCGCCGCGCCAAGCTCGCCGGCCTGTCCGACCTGCAGATCGCGCACCTGAGGAACCTCGGCGACGAGGGCGAGAACACGATCCGCGAGCTGCGCTGGACCTACGGCTTGAAGCCCGTGTACAAGACGGTCGACACCTGCGCCGCCGAGTTCGACGCGGCCACGCCGTACTACTACTCCTGCTACGCGGACGAGTCCGAGGTCAAGCCGCGCGAGCGCGAGGCCGTGATCATCCTCGGCTCCGGCCCGAACCGCATCGGCCAGGGCATCGAGTTCGACTACACCTGCGTGCACGCGGTGCAGGAGCTCGGCAAGGACTATGACACGATCATGGTCAACTGCAACCCGGAGACCGTCTCCACCGACTACGACATCTCCGACCGCCTCTACTTCGAGCCGCTCACCTTCGAGGACGTGCTCGAGATCTACGAGGCCGAGAAGCGCATGGGCCCGGTCAAGGGCGTCATCGTGCAGCTCGGCGGCCAGACGCCGCTGTCGCTCGCCGCGCGCCTCAAGGCCGCCGGCGTGCCGATCCTCGGCACCACCCCGGAGGCCATCGACCTCGCGGAGAACCGCGAGCTGTTCGGCGAGGTGCTCAAGAAGGCGAAGATGAACGCGCCGCGCTACGGCACCGCCCTGTCGCTGGAGGAGGCCCAGGAGGCCGCCCATTCGATCGGCTACCCGGTGCTCGTGCGCCCGAGCTACGTGCTCGGCGGCCGCGGCATGGAGATCGTCTACGACAACGCCCAGCTTGAGAAGTACGTGAACCGTGCCCTCGCCGAGGCCCAGGCCGACACGGTCGTCTCCGGCCGCCTGCCCTCCCCGCTGCTCATCGACAAGTTCCTCCAGGACGCCATCGAAATCGACGTCGACGCGCTGTTCGACGGCGAGGAGCTGTACATCGGCGGCATCATGGAGCACATCGAGGAGGCCGGCGTGCACTCCGGCGACGCCGCCTGCACGCTGCCGCCGTCCACGCTGTCCGACGACCAGATCCGCCGTCTGCGCGAGGGCACCTACGCCATCGCCAAGGGCTGCAACGTCAAGGGCCTGATCAACGTGCAGTACGCGTTCATGGCGAACACGCTGTATGTCATCGAAGCCAACCCGCGCGCCTCCCGCACCGTGCCGTTCGCCTCCAAGGCGACCGGCGTGGCGCTGGCCAAGGCCGCCGCGCGCATCATGGCCGGCGAAACCATCGCCGACCAGCGCGCCAACGGCCTGCTGCTGCCCAAGGGCGACGGCGGCGTCATGCACCGCGGCCAGCAGGTGGCGGTCAAGGAGTCCGTCCTGCCGTTCAAGCGCTTCCGCACGCCCGTCGGCAAGACCGTCGACATCCTGCTCGGACCGGAGATGCGCTCCACCGGCGAGGTCATGGGCTTCGACCGCGACTTCCCGCACGCGTTCGCCAAGAGCCAGCTCGCCGCCTACGAGGGCGGTCTGCCGACCCACGGCAACGTGTTCATCTCCGTGAACGACACCGACAAGCGCCAGCTGCCGCTCATGGCCGTGCGCCTCGTCGAGCTCGGCTTCACGATCTGGGCGACCGAGGGCACCGCCTCCGTGCTGCGCCGCTACGGCATCGACTCGAAGATCGTCGACAAGATCTCCACCCGCGTGGACTCCGATCCGGAGGCGCCGGTGAAGGTCGTGCACGCCGAAGGCTCGATCGGCAAGAACGTCGTCGAACTCATCGAGGACGGCGCGATCGACATGATTCTCAACACGCCGAACTCGCGCGGGTCGCGCTCCGACGGTTACTCGATTCGAGCCGCCGCCATCGCCGCCGACCTGCCGCAGTTCACGACCATCACCGAGTTCTCCGCGGTGCTGCTGGCCATCGAAGCGGTCAAGCGCAACGACTACCAGATCATGAGCATCCAGGAGCACTCCAAGCAGCTGTTCGCGTTGGAAAGCAAGGATTTCTGATCAACGGATTTCCTCTCACACGAAGGAAGGGATCGCGATGAGTGACAGCCCCATTGAGGAACAGGACAAGGAACGGCTCGCCAGGCGTTCGGACTTCGGTCTGCGTCTGCGCAATTCGATGGACAAGTACGGTCCGTTGTGCGTGGGCATCGACCCACACCGGAAACTCCTGACCGATTGGGGCTACAACGTCGACGCCGACGGCGCGGAGATGTTCGCCATGCGCATGCTGCAGGCCGCGAACGGACGCGCCGCCGCCGTCAAGTTCCAGTCGCCGATGTTCGAGCGTTACGGCTCGAAGGGATTCGCCGCGCTGGAACGCGTGCTGTACGCGGCACGCCAGATGGGCATCATCACGATCGTCGACTGCCTGCACGGCGGACTGTCCACGACGATCTCCGCCATCGCCGACGCCTACTTCAAGCCGGGCGCGCCGCTGAGGGCCGACGCGATCACGCTGCTGCCGTACTACGGCGCGCGATCGCTGCAGGGCCTCATCGACGACGCGCTCGACAACGGGCGCGGCGTGTTCATCGCATCCCTCACCTCCAACGAGGAGGGCAAGAGCCTGCAAAGCGCCATCCGACAGGTCGGCGACTATGAAGGCAAGACGGTGGCGTACGGCATCGCCGCCACCGCGCAGAAGAACAACCGCAACGTGGACGGCATGGGCTCCGTCGGCCTCGTCATCGGCGCGACCATCGGCCAGTGGATCAACGAGACCGGCGTCGACCCGGCCCAGTTCACCGGACCGATCCTCTCGCCCGGCTACGGCTGGCAGGGCGCCGACGCGAAGGACCTGCGCACCGTGTTCAAGGGGACGAAGGGCAACGTGCTCGTCACCGTGTCCCGTTTCATCGCCTCCCACGGACCGGACATCGCCGCGCTGAGCGAGGCCACCGAGGCGATCTCGCTCGACGTGCGTCAAGCGCTCATGGAGGCGACGCGCGTCGCCGAGCTGCCGCAGGAGCAGCAGAAGGCCGTTGCGGCGGCGACGGACGAGGCCGCGCCCGTGCCGCAGACGCCTGCCGAGACCGCCGGGACGTCCGACCACGGCGCAACCGCAACATCCGAGACGACCGGCGCGGACGCGCCGAGGGAGAGCATCACCGTGACCGACACCGATAAGACCGCCGCTTCCGCTGATTCCGCCGCCGAGGCGCAAGCCGACGCGACGACCGCTCCCGCGGGCGAAACCGCGGCCGCCACCGGCACGCAGCCGGAAGCCACGGCCGAAGCGGACGCGCAGGCGCTGCGCGGTGGCCGTCTGCTCGTGCTCACCGGTCCCGCCGGCGTCGGCAAGGGCACCGTCGAGATCGCGCTGCGTAAGAAGCACCCGGAGATCTGGGTGTCCGTCTCCGCCACGACGCGCGACCCGCGCCCGGGCGAGGTGAATGGCGTCAACTACTGGTTCATGAGCGAGGAGGAGTTCGCCGCCAAGGAGAAGGCGGGTGAGTTCCTGGAGACGGCGCTCGTGCACGGACTCGCGCACTACGGCACGCCGCTGAAGCCGCTCGAGGACCACATGGCCGTCGGCACGCCGACGATTCTCGAGATCGACCTGCAGGGCGCGCGTCGCGTCAAGGAGAAGGCCAAGGAGCTGGGACTCGAGGTGATGACCGTGTTCATCGCCCCGCCGAGCTTCGACGAGCTGGTGCGCCGCCTCACCGGCCGTGGCACCGAAACCGAGGAGCAGCGCAAGCGCCGCCTCGAGACCGCCAAGGTGGAGCTCGCCGCGGAAAGCGAATTCGACGTGACCATCGTCAACGAGAACGTCGAACAGGCCGCCGACCAGCTGTGGGACATCATCGCCAAGGAGTACGGCAAGGAGGCGTGAGCCTTCCCGTACATCCCGTACATACGTAAGCTCCCTCTGACGAGGGAGCTGTCTTGCGTAGCAAGACTGAGGGAGAGATACCGCGAACGTTACGTTGCGGCTATCTCTCCCTCAGACCGCCTGCGGCGGCCAGCTCCCTCGTCAGAGGGAGCTTTTTTGTTTTCGTCTTATTCCGCCGCGGCGGCCTTGCGGTCGGCGATGAGCTGGTCGGCGAGCTTCGGCTTCTCGGCGAGCTGGCCGGTGAAACCGGGGCGGATGTCCATGTGGAGCACGAGGCTCGTGCGGTAGCCCTGCTCGGCGAGCTTCTTCGCGGCCTCGCCGGCCACGTGCAGCACGTCGTCGAGGTTGCCCTCCACGTCGGTGAACAGCGCGTTCGTCTCCTGCGGGAGTCCCGAATCGCGGATCACCTCGATCGCCTGCGAGACGTAGGGGGAGACCTCGGATCCCGCGCCCGTCACCGACACCTGGATCGCGGCCACCGTGTTGAGATACGGCTTGCCGGTCTTCGGGTCGATGGGGACCTCCTGCTTCACGGCGAAACGGTCGGTCGCCGTGGCGAGCGCCGCGTCGCGCGCGTTCGAAGCGTCGCGCCCGGTGGCGTCATCGTTCTGCGTCATCGTCATTTCTCCTTCTCTCTCTCACCGCCACTGCCATGCGTGGTCCATCGGGCCGGAACCGTGGCCCAGATCGAGCATCGCGTTCAGCGCGCCGGTCAGATACTCCTTCGCGTGCCGGATCGCGTCGGGCAGCGTCTCGCCCTTCGCGAGATTCGACGCGATCGCCGAGCTCAACGTGCAGCCGGTGCCGTGCGTGTTCGGATTGTCGACGCGCGAACCCTCGAACCACGTGACTGTGCCGTCGGTCTCGGCGAGCACGTCGTTCGCGTCGTTCGTGTGATGGCCGCCCTTGACGAGCGCCGCGCAGCCGTAGCGCGTGACGAGGGCGCGCGCCGCAGCATCCATCGAACCGGCGTCGACGATCGCCATGCCGGTGAGCTCCTGCGCCTCGGGGATGTTCGGCGTGATGACCGTGGCGAGCGGGAACAGCTTCGACGTCAACGCGGCGATCGCGTCGTCGCTGATGAGCTTCGCGCCGGACGTGGCGACCATGACCGGGTCGAGCACGACGTTCGCCGCGTGATGGAACGTGAGCCGGTCGGCGATCACGTCGATGATGTCCGTCGCGGACACCATGCCGATCTTGACCGCCAGCGGCGGGATATCCTCGAACACGGCGTCGATCTGGTCGGCGAGGATCGTCGGCTCCGTGTCCTGGATGGAGCGCACGCCGGTCGTGTTCTGCGCGGTGAGTGCGGTGATCGCGCTCATGCCGAACACGCCGTTGGCGAGCATGGTCTTCAGGTCCGCCTGCATGCCCGCGCCGCCGGACGAATCCGAACCGGAGATCGCGAGCACGGGGGGAAGCGTGGTTGCATGTGTTGACATACGGTTCAGCTTAGTCGGGGGAGACTCGTTTTTCACCTGTTTCCGCCGTTGATTTCCGGCTCGCCCCGCCTTGGACTTCCCTCGGATTTCCCTTGATTCCGGGGCGGTTGTGTGGTGTGATGGAACGGGCCGGGACAACGGCCGGAACCGAGCAGTGGGAGAGGGGAATCATGTCCGACGACGTGTTGCGCCGTGACGGCGTGCTGGCGCGCATCACCGGATTCGACGAGGGGCGCGTCGCCTATTACGCGACGATGCCGAACGGGCGGAGCACGCAGCTCACGTTCCCGCGTCAGGAGGTGTTCGACGTGGGCGACGTGCTGCTCGTCGGCGACGGCTTCTACACGAAGGTGCCCGCCTCCGTCTGGCCGATCAAGCCCCGCGTCGGCGTCGTGCGCCGCGCATTGGAGGATGCGGTCGTGCTGGAGACCTCGGACGGGCTGGAACTCCTCGAAGGCGACTATCCGGTGGACATCATGCCCGGCAACACGGTCGAGTTCACCGACCTGTTCGGCATCGAACGCGTGCTGTGGCCGACGGCCATCCGCCCCGGCGAATCCGACCACGACGACGACATCAAACAGTACCGGATCACGCCGAGCGCCGATCCGGACCTCACGTTCGCGTCGTTCGGCGGCTACGAGCAGGTCGTCACGCGCGCCAAGGAACTCATCGAGACGCAGCTCGGCAACAGCGTGCAGATGCGCGCCATCGGTGCGAAGCCGATCAAGGGCGTGATTTTCACCGGTGCGCCCGGCACCGGCAAGACGCATCTGGCGCGCATCATCGCCAACGTGGCCGACGCGCAGTTCTACCTCGTCTCCGGCCCGACCATCGTGAGCAAATACGTGGGCGACAGCGAGGAGACGCTGCGCATGATCTTCGCCGCCGCGCAGGCCGACCAGCGCGCCATCATCTTCTTCGACGAGATCGATTCGATCGCCTCCTCGCGCGACACCGATACGAACGGCGTCGGCAAGCGTCTCGTCGCCCAGTTGCTGACGCTCATGGACGGTTTCGCGTCCAAGGGCAACGTGGTGGTCGTCGCCGCCACGAACCGCATCGAGGACGTCGATCCGGCGCTGCTGCGCCCCGGCCGGTTCGACTGGCAGATCCCGTTCCCGATGCCGGGCGAGCACGACCGTCTCGCAATCCTCGAAGTGCAGGAGCGCGCGCTTTCGACCGAAGGGGAGCTGCCCCTCGCGGACATCGCGCGGCGCACCGAAGGCTGGAGCGGCGCCGAAGTGTGCGCGATCTGGACGGAGGCGGCGCTTGTCGCCGCCAAGGACCGTCGCGCCGCGATCCGCGCCGCCGACCTCATTACCGCGTTCGAACGCGTCGAACGCCGCCCGGAGCTGCGCGCGCATCGGGGCTAGCGGAGGCTGGCACGGGACCCCGCATACGTTGAAACCCCTCTCGGATGAGAGGGGTTTCAACGTATCGGACCGGAGGGATCCTACCGGTGGGGACCGGAATCCGTCACTCGGTGGCGGTGGTGTAGAGCTTGCCGCCCTGGGCGGTGTACTTCTCGCTCATCGCGTCGAGGCCGGCGCGGATCTCCTCGGGGCTCAGCACGTTGGCGGAGACGACGCCGTCGGCCGCGGCCGGCTGCGCGTCGGCGGCCACACCGGCGAGCGAATCCTTCACGATCTGCTCCTGGGCGGCCGCGCCGCCGAACGCCTTGCGGATGTTCTGCGAGATGGCCATCGAGCAGAACTTCGGGCCGCACATCGAGCAGAAGTGCGCCATCTTGGCCGGCTCGGCGGGCAGCGTGTCGTCGTGGAACGCGATCGCGGTGTCCGGATCGTAGGAGAGGTTGAACTGGTCGAGCCAACGGAACTCGAAGCGGGCCTTCGAGATCGCGTCGTCACGGTCCTGCGCGTGCGGGTGGTGCTTGGCGATGTCGGCCGCGTGGGCGGCGATCTTGTAGGCGATCACGCCCTGCTTGACGTCGTCCTTGTTCGGCAGGCCCAGGTGCTCCTTCGGGGTCACGTAGCACAGCATGGCGGTGCCGTAGCGGCCGATCTCGGTGGCGCCGATCGCGGAGGTGATGTGGTCGTAGCCGGGGGCGGTATCGGTGGTGAGCGGTCCCAGGGTGTAGAACGGGGCGCCCTTGCACACGGCCTTCTCCAGCTCGATGTTCATGCGCACCGTGTCGAACGGCACGTGGCCCGGGCCCTCGATCATGACCTGCACGTCCTTCGCCCAAGCGCGCTCGGTGAGCTCGCCCAGCGTCATCAGTTCGGAGAGCTGCGCCGCGTCGTTGGCGTCCGCGAGGGAGCCGGGGCGCAGACCGTCGCCGAGGGAGAACGCCACATCGTACTTGGCGAAGATGTCGCACAGTTCGTCGAAGTGCGTGTACAGGAAGCTCTCCTGATGGTGGCGCAGGCACCAGTCGGCCATGATCGAGCCGCCGCGGGAGACGATGCCGGTGACGCGGTTCGCGGTGAGCGGCACGTAGCGCAGCAGCACGCCGGCGTGGATCGTCATGTAGTCGACGCCCTGCTCGCACTGTTCGATCACGGTGTCGCGGAACAGCTCCCAGCTGAGCTTCGAGGCGTCGTCCTCGACCTTCTCCAGCGCCTGGTACATCGGCACGGTGCCGATCGGCACGGGGGAGTTGCGCAGAATCCACTCGCGGGTGGTGTGGATGTCGTTGCCGGTGGACAGGTCCATCACGGTGTCGGCACCCCACTTGGTGGCCCACGTGAGTTTCTCGACCTCCTCGTCGATGGACGAGGTGACGGCCGAGTTGCCCATGTTCGCGTTGAGCTTGGTGAGGAAGCGGGAGCCGATGATCATCGGCTCGGCCTCCGGGTGGTTGATGTTGCACGGCATGACGGCGCGGCCGGCGGCCAGCTCGGAGCGCACGAGCTCCACGTCGCAGTTCTCGCGGGTCGCGACGTACTGCATCTCCGGGGTGATGATGCCGTGGCGGGCGTACCACATCTGGGTGACCGGGTGGTCCTTGGCGCGCATCGGCTTGTGCGTGCGTCCGCGCCATTCCTTCGTGGCGCGGCCGCGCTTGATGGCGCGCTTGCCGTCGTCCTGCAGGTTGCGGGCGCGGCCCTCGTAGTCCTCGATGTCGCCGCGGTCGCGGATCCAGTCGAGGCGCAGGGGCTTCAGGCCCTCCTTCGGATCGCACTTCGGGCCTTCGGTGTTGTAGTCGATGAACGGCGGGTTCGGGCCGACGCCGGGCGTGTCGGAGAGCTTGATCTCCGTGTACGGCACTTCGAGGTCGTAGGAGCCGTATTCGTAGGAGAACGGCACGGTCTTCGTCTTGCGGATGTGCGCCTTGTCGCGCTGCTTCGAGCCACGGGCGGCGATGTCGACGCGCTGCTGCTTGGCGAGCTTCTGCGCCTCCTTCGCCTCCTTCGCGTTCGTGAACTTCTTCTCGGTGGCCTCGGCGCCCGGCTCGGCGGCGCCCTCCTGCGCGGCCTGCGTGTCGACGGCCGGCGTGTGGGTGACGATGCGCGGGGCGTAGCCGTGGCGCTTGTCGCCGCGCACGGCCTTCCAGCCCTCGACCATCGCGCGGGTGGCGGCCTCCGGGTCGTCGGCGCCCGCGATCGCGGAGACCGCGAACCAGCCGGCGGCCTTCGTGCCGGCGAGCATGGCCATGTCGGCCGCGGTCACGCCGCCGCCGACCACGACCGGGAACTCGCTGGCGGCGCAGATCGTGTCGATCTGGCGCGCGTCGAGCGTCTTGCCGGAGCCGTCGTTGCCGCCGACCGAGGCCTCGGGCTTGGTGGAGGAGACGTGCAGCGGGCCGGCGCCGATGTAGTCGATGCAGCCGTCGGGCAGCTCGTTGATGAGACGGACCAGCGACTCGGTCTCGGCGGACAGGCCGACAATCGCCTCGTCGCCGAGCAGCGCGCGGGCCTCGCGCGGCTCCATGTCGGTCTGGCCGATGTGCACGCCGTCGACCTTGATGCCCTTGCGGCGGGCCTGCCAGACGACGTCCGCGCGGTCGTCAATGACGAACGCGACCGTGTCGGACTTGCCGGCGTCCTCGATGATCTGCGCCACGTCGCGGGCCATCTCGGTCAGTTCGGAGGCGTCCGCGCCCTTGGCGCGCAGCTGGATGAACGTGGCGCCGCCGTGCAGGGCCTGGTCGACCACGTCGGTCAGCGGGCGGCCCTTGCAGTCGTCCGGCCCGACCACGAAGTACGCGGAGAGGTCGAACGAATCGCGCATGGACGCGTAGGGATATTCGTTGCTCATGTGTTCCTGTTCCTTGTTGATTGGTTGGTGGAAGTTTTGCGGTCTCCTCCCGGATGGGAGGAGACAAGTCCTGTTTTTCTTCCCGCCGGCGGGAAGGGTCTCTCCCTCAGTCGCCCTGCGGTCGACAGCTCCCTCGTCAGAGGGAGCCGGGGGATGTGAGGATCGGGCTGGAGGCGATCTGGTCGGGGGTGGTGTTCCAGAGGGCGTCGAGGAAGGCGACCTGGAACGATCCGGGGCCGTTCGAGACCTGCTCGGCGGCCTCGCCGGCGCGGTCGTAGAGCGCCGTCGCGGCGAGCGCCGCGGTCAGCGGGTCCGTGACGGCGAGGTAGACGGCGGTCACTCCGCCGAGCGAGCATCCGGCGCCGGTGATCTTCGCCATCATCGCGCTGCCGCCGGGAAGACGGTAGACGGTCTCGCCGTCGGTGACGAGATCGGCCTTTCCGGAGACGGCGACGGCGGCCTCGCCTTCCGGCGCGGACGCGGCGAGGAAGCGGGCGAGCGCCTTCGCCGGTTCGACGGCGGCCTCGACCTCGTCGACGGATTCGACGCCGGCCGGCCGGGTCGCGTCGTCGGGGGAGACGAGGCCCCACATCGTCGCCAAAGCGATGATCTCGGAGGCGTTGCCGCGCACGATGGTCGGGGGAGCGGCGCGGAAGGCGCGCAGGATCTCGGTGCGCGTCGAGCCGATGCCGGCGGCCACCGGGTCGAGCACCCACTTGTGCCCGGTCTTGTGGAAGGCGCGCGCGATCTTCGGCAGCGCGTCCTTATAGAAGGGCAGCAGCGTGCCCACGTTGACGTAGTCGGCGCCGGACATGGTCGCGGTGTCGATCACGTCGTCCGGCAGGAAGCTCATCGCGGCGGCGCCGCCGGCGGCGAGTTGCGCGTTGGCGACGAGGTTGATGGTCACGAAGTTCGTGAACGACTGCGCCATCGGCGTGCGCTCGCGCACCGCCTCGGAGGCCTTCCTGATGCGCGCCTTCAATGCGGCGACGTCCGCGTCGTCGCGGTCCGCCGTGGTTGCCTGCGATGATTCGCTCATATTCACTGCTCCCTACGCTGGTCTTAACCAACAGGTTCAAAGGGTCGGGCGTCGCGCCCATCTCAACCCGCCGAGTGGCTGCGGGTTCCCCTGCATTGCGTTATCGGATTCGACGCTATGCGGTTATATGGACAACCTGTGACGAAGACGGATTCCAGCGCGTCACACCTCTTGCGTGTCGTGCGGCGGAGTGGTAGTTGTGGCGCGGCCTTTCGCCGGTCGGCGTATGCAGGTAGTCTGAACGGGTTGTAAGACCCCAAACCGTTCAAACCAGAAGGTGCATTGTGGCTCAGTCCAAACTTGATGAAGTCGTGTCCCTCGCGAAGCGTCGCGGATTCGTGTTCCCCGCCGGCGAGATCTACGGCGGGACCCGTTCCGCCTGGGACTACGGCCCGCTCGGCGTCGCGCTGAAGGACAATATCAAGCGCGAGTGGTGGCGTTCGATGGTCGTCACCCGTCCCGACGTCGTCGGCGTCGACACCTCCATCATCCTGCCGACCCCGGTGTGGGTCGCCTCCGGCCACGTCGCCGTGTTCAACGACCCGCTGGTCGAGTGCCTGAACTGCCACAAGCGCAACCGCGCCGACAAGCTGCAGGAGTCCTACGCCGAGAAGCACGGCGACAAGCTGCCGGAGAACGGCATGGCCGACATCGTCTGCCCCGACTGCGGCACCCGCGGCAAGTGGACCGAGCCGCGCGACTTCAACATGATGCTGCGCACGCACCTCGGCCCGGTCGAGGACGAGAACAGCCTGCACTACCTGCGTCCGGAGACCGCGCAGGGCATCTTCGTCGACTTCAAGAACGTGATGACCTCCTCGCGTTCCAAGCCGCCGTTCGGCATCGCCAACATGGGCAAGTCCTTCCGCAACGAGATCACGCCCGGCAACTTCATCTTCCGCACCCGCGAGTTCGAGCAGATGGAGATGGAGTTCTTCGTCGAGCCCGGCACCGACGAGGAATGGCACCAGTACTGGATCGACGCCCGCACCCAGTGGTACCTGGACCTCGGCGTCAAGCCGGAGAACCTGCGCCACTACGAGCACCCGAAGGACAAGCTGGCCCACTACTCGAAGCGCACCGTCGACATCGAGTACAAGTTCGGCTTCCAGGGCTCCGACTGGGGCGAGCTCGAGGGCGTGGCCAACCGCACCGACTTCGACCTTTCCGCGCACGCCAAGCACTCCGGCGAGGATCTGAGCTACTTCAACCAGGCCACCGGCGAGAAGTACGTCCCGTACGTCATCGAGCCGGCCGCCGGCCTGACCCGCTCCCTCATGTGCTTCCTCGTCGACGCCTACGACGTGGACGAGGCGCCGAACACCAAGGGCGGCGTCGACAAGCGCACCGTCCTGCGCCTCGACCCGCGCCTCGCCCCGGTCAAGGCCGCCGTGCTGCCGCTGAGCAAGAAGCCGCAGCTGCAGTCCGTCGCCCAGGACCTGGCCGCCGACCTGCGCCAGAACGAGTGGATGATCGACTACGACGAGTCCGGCGCCATCGGTCGCCGCTACCGCCGCGAGGACGAGATCGGCACCCCGCTGTGCATCACCGTCGACTTCGACACGCTCGACGACCACGCCGTGACGATCCGCGACCGCGACACGATGAACCAGGAGCGCGTCTCGCTGGACAAGGTCGCCGAATACGTGGACGCCCGCATCGGCGAGAAGCGCACCCGCGTGCCGATGAAGCCGGTCGCCATGGGTGGCGAGGCCTGGCCGGACTCCGTCAGGATCAACGAGGCCGGCGGCCTGTACTGATCGGCGATACGTCGCCGGAAGGCGGCGGCAATGGCCCCCTCTGACGAGGGGGCTCCCGGCTCGGCCGGGTGGGGGAGAGAAGGAGCGGCCGACGCGCCGCAGTCTCTCCCCCAGTCATCCCGCGGATGACAGCCCCCTCGTCAGAGGGGGCCTGCATGTCCCGAACCCCAGCAACGAGCGGAAGGCCTGTGACAGTGAGCGACATCACCGAAACCATCATCAACGCGCCGCACGAGACGGACGATCTCGACCCACGCACGGACGCGCCGCGCCGCGCGGCCGGCGAACCCGCCCCGGCCATCGCGCCGGTCAGGCTCGGGAACATCAGCGTGCCGACGCCCGTCGTGCTCTCGCCGATGGCCGGCGTGACCAACTGGCCGTTCCGCGTGATCTGCGAGGAATACGGGCCCGACGGCCTGTACGTGGCGGAGATGATCACCGCCCGCGCGCTCGTCGCCCGCAACCCGAAGGCCCTGCGCCTGTGCCGGTTCGCGCCCTCCGAACGCGTGCGCTCGCTCCAGTTGTACGGCGTGAACCCGGCCATCGTCGAGCAGGCGGCGCGCATCGTCGTCGACGAGCATATGGCCGACCACGTGGACCTGAACTTCGGCTGCCCGGTGCCCAAGGTGACGCGCCGCGGCGGCGGATCGGCGTTGCCGTGGAAGACCGACATCTACACGGACCTCATCCGCCGCGTCGTCAAGGTGTGCGGCGAGGCCGGCATCCCGGTCACCGCGAAGATCCGCGTCGGCATCGACCACGACCACGAGACCTTCCTCGAAGCCGGCCATATCGCGCAGGAGGAGGGGTGCGCGGCCGTCACGCTGCACGCGCGCACCACCGCCGAATACTACGGTGGGCACTCCGATTGGAGCCGCATCGGCGAACTCAAGGAACGCCTCGACATCCCCGTGTTCGGCAACGGCGACATCTGGGGCGCGGACGACGCGCTCGCGATGATCCGCGAGACCGGATGCGACGGCGTGGCCATCGGCCGCGGCTGCCAGGGCCGCCCGTGGCTGTTCGCCGACATCAAACACGCCTTCGAGGGCTCGGACGAACGCTTCAACCCGACGCTCGGCGAGGTGTGCCGCGTGATCCGCCGCCATGCCGGCCTGCTCGTCGAGTTCTACGACGGCGACGAGCGCATGGCCGTGCACGATCTACGCAAGCACATCGCCTGGTACCTCAAGGGGTTCCCGGTGGGCGGGTCCACGCGCAAGGCGTTCATGGAATGCGAGTCCCTGGCCGACGTGGACCGCGAGATCGCGCGCCTCGACCCGGACGTCACGTTCCCCGAGCGCGTGGTGGACAAGCCGCGCGGGCGCGTGCGGTTCGCCAAGAAGGTGCATCTGCCGTACGGCTGGCTCGATTCGCGCACGACCAGCCACGAGGAGCGCGAGACGCTCTTCGGCGACGACCCGATGGACGCCGGTTACTGACGCCATGGCACCGGGAGCCGACGCCCGGGACCGACGTCGGAGGCGGTGCGTGATGAAAACGTCGTCATCGCCGTGAAATACGCGTTACACGCGCGAAAATATCACACAATACGGGGGAGCCCTGCGCTAGTCTAGGGTGTAACCGTGAAGTGACAGGAGCCAAACGTGAGCGAGAACGCCCAGACTGAGTTCAACGACAAGACCAACATCAAGGTCGTCGGCGTAGGCGGTGCCGGCGGCAACGCCGTCAACCGCATGATCGCCGAAGGTCTTCAAAACGTTGAGTTCATCGCCGTCAACACCGACGCCAAGGACCTGCTGCGCTCCGAGGCCGATGTGAAGATCTCCCTGTCCGACCAGTCCAGCCGCGGCCTCGGCGCGGGCGCCGACCCGGAGAAGGGCGCGAAGGCCGCGCAGGACCACCAGTCCGACATCGAGGAGTCCCTCAAGGGCGCCGACATGGTGTTCGTCACCTGCGGCGAGGGCGGCGGCACCGGCACCGGTGCCAGCCCGATCGTCGCGCGCGCCGCCCACCAGCAGGGCGCGCTCACCATCGCGGTGGTCACCCGTCCGTTCTCGTTCGAGGGCCCGCAGCGCGCCGCCTCCGCCGAGCTCGGCATCGACAACCTCCGTCAGGAGGTCGACGCCCTCATCGTCATTCCGAACGACCGTCTGCTCGAGCTGTCCGACCGCTCCATTACGATCATGGACGCGTTCAAGACCGCGGATTCCGCGCTGCTGTCCGGCGTCCAGGGCATCACCGACCTCATCACCTCCAACTCGTACATCCACGTGGACTTCTCCGACGTCACCGCGATCCTGCGCGGCGCCGGCACCGCGCTGTTCGGCATCGGTTCCGCGCGCGGCGAGGACCGCGCCACCCAGGCCGCCGAGCTGGCCATCAGCTCGCCGCTGCTCGAGGAGAGCATCGAAGGCGCCCACGGCGCGCTCATCAACGTGGCCGGCCCGACCGACATCGGCCTGCAGGAGGCCTCCGCCGCCGTCGAGCTCGTGCGCAAGGCCATCCACCCCGAGGCCCAGATCATCTGGGGCCTCGCCCTTGACGACGCCTACGGCGACGAGGTGCGCGTCACCGTCATCGCCGCCGGCTTCGACACCGCCAAGGAACAGGCCGAGGTGAACGACGCGCAGCCGCTCGCCGTCGCCGCCCAGCAGGCGAAGGCCGCCCGCGACGCGGCTCCCGCCGCCCAGCAGGCCCCCGCGCAGCCCGCCGCTCCTGCCCAGCCGGCCGCCCCCGCGCAACCTCAGCAGGCCCAGACCGCCACGCCGCAGGCCCAGCCCGCCGCTCCCGCGGCTCCGGCCGCCACGCCGTCCCCCGCGCAGCCGCAGCAGGCCCCGGCCGCCACGCCGCAGCCGTCCACCGCCCAGCCCGACCAGTCGCCGTTCACCTTCGCCCCGACCACCGGCGGGATTCCGGCCCAGCAGCCGTACCACTACCGGAACCCCTACCAGGAGTACCCGTACGCGCCCGACGCGAACGATCCGGCCGGAGACCTCGACATCCCCGATTTCCTGCGCTGACGGCAAGACGACAACGACGACGAGAAAGGGTTAAGCCATGGCAGGGTTCATGAAGAACGCGATGTCCTATCTGGGCATGTCCGACGTCTCCGAGAACGATGACGATTTCGACATCGACGAGGAACCGGAGACCCCGGAACCCGCGGGTTCGTTCGACTCCGACCATACGGTGACCCCGATGCCGACGAAGCCCGCCGTCCCGGCGTCGGCCGCCTCGTCCCCGTCCTCGTCCACGCGCGTCGCCAACCCGTTCCAGGGGCGTCTCAGCCGCATCACGACCATCCATCCGAAGTCCTACGAGGACGCGCAGATGGTCGGCCGCGCGATTCGCGACGGCGTGCCGGTCGTGCTCAACCTGACGGGCGTGCCCGAGGCCGTCGCCTACCGCATCGTGGACTTCTCCGCCGGCGTGGTGTTCGGCGTGCACGGTTCGATGGAGCGGGTCACGCCGCGCGTGTTCCTGCTGAGCCCGTCACAGGTGAACATCAAGGTCGAGGAATCGGCCAACGCCAACAGCGCGCGCGACCTGTTCGCCGACTGAGCCACACGGTCCCCGCATCGCCCTTCCACGTCCCCGTAGCCGAAAGCCGCGGGGACGTTTCGGTATGTCATCAGCGAACACCCAGCCTGTTCCCAGCGGGGCTGATACGGTGGAGGCATGCTGTTCCTCATCCTGACGCGCATCGTCGACGGTCTTATCGACGCCTACATCACCGTGCTGTTCATCCGCATGATCCTCGACTGGGCGGCGCTGCTCGCGCCCCGCTGGTATCCGAGGGGCCTCGTCGCCAAGCTCATCGACATCGTGTACAGCGTCACCGAGCCGCCGCTGAAATGGCTGCGCCGCTACATCCCGCCGCTGCGTCTCGGCGCCGTCGCGCTCGACATGAGCTTCATCGTCCTGTACTTCGTCCTCGTGGTGCTCCGCGCGCTCATCTGACCGGCCCGTGAGCGCGCCCATGGGCGTGTCATCCGTCCGCAAACGCGGAAATACTGCATGAATGCTGGGGGGACGTGCTAATGTCATGTGTTGATACCAACGTAAGCGAGGCACAGCCCCAAAGCGAGGTGTGGATTTATGGCTCTGTTGACGCCTAAGGACATCAGGGAGCGCACGTTCCAGACGGTGCGCTTCAAGGAAGGATACGACGTCGACGAGGTCGACGATTTCCTCGACCAGGTCACCGAGACCGTCGAGGCGCTCGGCAAGCAGGCGGTCGCCGGCCAGTCGACCCAGGCGCTGGGTCCGGATGTGACCGCCCTGAACAAGAAGATCTCCGAGCTGAATGCAACGGTGCAGCAGCTCCAGGACGAGAACGACAAGCTCAAGGACGCCGCCAAGCAGGCGGCCGCCGGTGGCGACCAGGCGCAGGCCGTCGCGGCCAAGCTGGCCGAGGCGGAGTCCTCCAACAAGGCCCTCTCCTCCCAGAACGAGCAGCTCAAGGCCCAGGTCGACCAGCTCAACGCGCAGATCGACCAGCTCACCGCCCAGGCCGCCCAGGCCTCCGGCAACCAGGACGCCGTCGCCCAGCAGATCGCGGCCGTCCAGAAGGAGCGCGACCAGTTCCGCGCCCAGGCCGAGGACATGTCCCGCAAGATCGCCGCCTTCCAGCAGCAGGCCTCCGGTCTGCAGCAGCAGGCGCAGCAGGTCCAGGAGCTCACCCGCCAGCTCGAGGAGTCCAAGAAGCGCGAGAACCAGCTGCGCGAGCAGGTCGCCAAGGTCGAGCCCGACACCGAGACCGGCTCCCTGCGCAAGATCGCCGGCGCGGCCGTCGGTGCCGGCAGCGAGCCGGAGCGCGCGACCGCCATGCTCACCCTCGCCATGCAGCTGCATGACCAGTATGTGGACAAGGGCAAGGCGAAGGCCAAGGAGATCACCGAGAAGAGCCAGAACGACTACAACGACCTGATCGGCAAGGCCAACGACTACTCCAACCGCACCCGCACCGAGGCCGACGAGTACAACAAGCGCGTCCACTCCGACGCCGACGCCTACTCGAAGCGCACCCGCTCCGACGCCGACGCCTACTCGGTCAAGACCCGTCAGGACGCCGACACCTACCTCGGCACCAAGCACAACGAGGCCGACCAGTACGAGGCCGAGGTCCAGCGCCGCGCCGCCGAGTACGACCAGAAGGTCCGCACCGCCGCCGACGAGTACGGCAAGCAGACCCGCAAGGAAGCCGACGACTACGGCGTCAAGACCCGCAACGAGGCCGAGGACTACGGCAAGAAGACCCGTACCGCCGCCGACGACTACGCGAACCAGGTGCGTGAGAACCTGACCCACGAGGCCAAGGCCATCGAGGGCAACATCCAGGGCCTCAAGCAGTTCGAGACCGAGTACCGCGCCCGCCTCACCGAGTTCCTCGGCCAGCTGGTCAACCAGGTGTCGGACAACAACACCTACAGCCAGACCGAGCAGTCCGGCGACTGATTGCAGGTACGCATCCCGGTATGAACATGGTTCATCATGGACGGCCGCGCATTCGCGTGGCCGTCTTTGCTTGCGTCACCGTCATCGCGCTGGCCGTCGACCAGCTCACGAAACTGTGGGCGCTGTCCGCGCTGTCGGACGGTCGCACCGTGCGCGTCATCCCCGGCCTGCTGTCGCTCACGCTGGTACGCAACCCGGGCGCGTCCCTCGGCTTCGGATCGGGCGCCACGTGGGTGATCTCGCTGCTCGCCATCGTCGCCTGCGTCGTGCTCGCCGCGCTCGCGTGGCGGACCGCGTCGACGGCATGGTCGGCGGCGTTCGCGTTGGCGTTCGCCGGCGCGCTCGGCAATCTCATCGACCGCGTCGTCTACGCGTCGGGCTTCCTCGACGGCAAGGTCGTCGACTTCCTCAACTACGGATGGTCCGTGGGCAACGTGGCGGACATCTTCCTCATGGCCGCCGGCGTGGCCATCGTGCTCATGATCCTCTTCGACGTGCCGTTCGGCGCCCGTGACGGCGGGAAGGCGGGGAATCGCGCCGCCGCCGTGGCGGACGGCGAAGGCGCGGAAGGCGGCGTCGCATGAGCCGCCTCGCGCCGGCGCCCGACGCGCTGGTCGGCAGGCGGTTCGACGTGGCCGTCTCCAAGATGCTCGGCGTCTCCCGTTCGAAGGCCGCCGAACTCATCGACACCGGACAGGCGAAGGTGCTCGACCGCTCCATCGCGAAATCCGGCATCCTGCAGGCGGGGGAGACCGTCGAATTCGATCTCGTCGAGGAGCGCAAGGCGCCGGAGCCGATCGCCACGGACATGGCCGTCGTCTACGAGGACGACGACGTGGTCGTGGTCGACAAGCCGGTCGGCGTCGCCGCGCACGCGTCCGTCGGCTGGACCGGACCGACCGTGCTCGGCTCGCTGCGCGACCGCGGCGTGCACATCACCTCCTACGGCGCCGCCGGGCGCGAGGGCATCGTCTCACGGCTCGACGTGGGCACGAGCGGCCTCATGCTTGTATGCAAATCCGATCTCGCGTATGTGGAGATGCGTCGGCAGTTCGCCGGACACGAGGTCGTCAAGACGTATCACGCGCTCGTGCAGGGCTCGCTCAGACAGGACAAGGCGACCATCGACGCGCCGATCGGGCGAGCGAAGGTCTCCGATTTCCGCTTCTGCGTGACACCGTCGGGCAAGCCCGCCGTCACGCATTGGGACGTGATGGAGCGGTTCGGTTCGGAGGCGACGCTCGTCTCCGTGAACCTCGAGACCGGTCGCACGCACCAGATCCGCGTGCATTTCTCGTCGATCGGGCATCCGCTCGCCGGCGACCACATGTACGGCGCGAACCCGGTGCTGGCCGCCGAGCTCGGCTTGGAACGCCAATGGCTGCACGCGATGCAGCTGGAGTTCCGTCACCCGCGCACGCACGTGTGGACGACCGTCACGTCAAGCTATCCGGCCGATCTGGAGCATGCGCTCGACGTGATGCGCGCCCGTCACGCGGAAGCGCCGGCAGCGGATGCCGAGACGGCGTCGGAGACCGCGGATGCGGAGGCACCCGCCGCGGACCCGTTCGCGGCATAGGTGCGGGCGAGGCGTTCGCCCACCTCGCGCAGGCTGTCGCGCAGGGACTGCGGCTCGAGGATCTCGATGTTCCCGCCGTCCGCATACTGCAGCGCCCACCACAGGGTGGCCTTCTCGTTGGCGCGGACCCGTACCTCGTAGACGGGCTCCGCGCCTTTCGCGCCTTTCGCGCGTTTCCCGCCTGCGCCGTCCCTCGCCGCCGTTCCTGCGGGAGGCTGCGGGAGCCGGGTGACCTGCGCGTCGTCGAACCAGTCGAACAACGGCTCCAGGGGGCCGGCGATGCGCATGCGGATCGGCACCGCGGGGCCCTTCACCGGGTAGGGGCGCTCCGCCATATGCCGGTCGATGTCGAACGGCTCGCCGGGCGTGTCGCTGAAATCGTCGAGACGATGCGAGACGGAATGGTCGGCGTCGTCGATCCTCAGGTCGCGCAGACGGTCCACGTGCAGGTAGGCCAGCCCGTCGTAGATGTGCATGTGGCACACGAGATAGTACATGTTGTTCTTGTACATGAGATGGTACGGGTCGGCCCGGTATACGCGCGCCCTGCCGGTGGCGTCGCGGCGGGGCACGAGCACGCCGTCCGTGTCGTACGTGCAGTAGTGGAATTCGATGACGCGCTCATGGTCGATCGCGTCGTTGAGCACCTCGATGTTGTTGAGGAACTCCGTGTTGTAGTTCTTCGGCGTCTCGAGCCTGCTCAGGCCGCGTAGCTGGCCGGAACGCCCGGCGAACGAGTAGATCTTCGCGATGAGGTCGCGCAGGTATTCGCCGTCCGGGCGGGAGAGCATCACGCCGTCGGTGAGCAGCCGCATCTGCGCGGTGTCGAAGACCGGGTCGATGTACCAGCCGGGGCGCGGGTCGGGGCTTTCCGCGTGCACGAGATCGGCGCGGTCGAGATGCCCGACCTTGCGGCCGATCGGCGTCATGGACTCGAACGCGCGCAGATGGTTGCGCACGGTCTTCTCGTTCACCCCCAGCGTCTGCGCGATCTCCGAGGCGGTGAGCCCGTGCTCGCGGTCCGTATGCGCCGCGAGCAGTTCGATGATCTCCACCACGATCTGTGCGGTGGGCGTTTTGGGCGCGCGGGCGGCCCCCGCCGCGGCGCCATCGGCCTTACGAGTCATGCCGGCTCCCTTCCTGCGACCCTCATCGGTGAACACCATCCTACGCCCGTGGCCGAAAGGCCCTGAACAGGGCGTGCGGTAGGGTGGAACGCATGGCCAATTCGGGAGACTTCGTTCATCTGCACAACCACACGCACTATTCGCTGCTCGACGGGGCGTCCAAGATCCCGGATCTCGCCAAGTACACGGCCGAGCTCGGCATGCCGGCCGTGGCGATCACCGACCACGGCAACATGCACGGCGCGTACGAGATGTACACGAACTGCGTGGCCAACGGCGTCAAGCCGATCATCGGCATCGAGGCGTACGTGACGCCGGAGACCGCGCGCCAGGACAAGTCCCGCGTGCATTGGGGCACCGAGGACCAGCGCCGCGACGACGTCTCCGGCGGCGGCCTCATCACCCACATGACGATGTGGGCGGAGAACGACGAAGGCCTCGTCAACCTCATCAAGGCGAGCTCCGTGGCGAACCTCGAAGGCCGCGTCCAGCGCTACCCGCGTATGGACAAGGAGGTGCTCGCCACCTACTCGAAAGGCGTGATCGCCTCGTCCGGATGCCCGTCCGGCATCATCCAGACCAGGCTGCGCCTCGGACAGTTCGACGAGGCGCTGCGCGCCGCCGGCGAATTCCAGGACATCTTCGGCCGCGACAACTTCTTCATCGAGCTCATGGACCATGGTCTCAAGATCGAGAAGGAGGTCACCGCGGGCCTGCTCGACATCGCGAAGCGGCTGGACGCGCCGCTGCTCGCCACCAACGACTCCCACTACGTGCACGCCGAGGACGCGGAGGCGCAGGACGCGATGCTGTGCATCAACTCCGGCTCCCACCTCGACGACCCGGACCGCTTCAAGTTCGACGGCACCGGTTACTACATCAAGCCGGCCGCCGAGATGCGCGAGCTCTTCAAGGAGTTCCCCGAGGCGTGCGACAACACGCTGGAGATCGCCGAACGCTGCAACGTGATCTTCGATGACCACGAGGATGGCGCGTTCATGCCCCAGTTCCCCTGCCCGGAAGGCTGGGACGAGGCCTCGCTGTTCCTCAAGAAGGTCGAGGAGGGGCTGGAGCGCCGCTACGACGGCAACGTGCCCGAACACGTGTCGAAGCAGGCGGACTACGAGTGCGGCATCATCTGCCAGATGCAGTTCTGCGGTTACTTCCTCGTCGTCGCCGACTACATCCAGTGGGCGAAGGACCACGACATCATGGTCGGCCCCGGCCGAGGCTCCGCCGCAGGCTCGATGGTCGCCTACGCGATGGGCATCACCGAGCTCGACCCGCTGGAGCACGGCCTCATCTTCGAGAGGTTCCTCAACCCGGAACGCGTCTCCCTGCCGGATATCGACGTCGACTTCGACCCGGACGGCCGCCTCGACGTGATCAACTACTGCGGCGAGAAATACGGCCACGACAAGGTCGCCCAGTGCGTGATCTACGGCGTCATCAAGACCAAGCAGGCGCTGAAGGACTCGGCGCGCATCATGGGCTACGAGTTCTCGATGGGCGAGAAGGTCACCAAGGCGCTGCCGCCGTCGAAGAACGGCAAGGACGCGTCGCTCAAGGAGATCTTCGACCCCACGTCGAAGCGCTTCGCCGAGGCGCGCGAGTTCCGCGAGCTGTACGAGTCCGACCATGACGCGCACCAGATCGTCGACAAGGCGAAGACCATCGAGGGCCTGATCCGCCAGACCGGCGTGCACGCCTGCGCCACGATCATGGGAAGCGCGCCGATCACCGACACGTCGCCGCTGCTGGAACGCACCGACGGCACCGTCACGACCACGTTCGAATACCATACGTGCGAGACGCTGGGCCTGGTCAAGATGGACTTCCTTGGCCTGTCCAACTTGACGGTCATCCAGGACACGCTGAAGAACATCGTCGCCAACGGCAAGGAGGCGATCGACTACACGAAGATCCCGCTCGACGACAAACCCACCTACGAGCTGCTGTCGCGCGGCGACACGCTCGGCGTGTTCCAGCTCGATTCCGACGGCATGCGCTCGCTGCTCAAGATGCTCAAGCCCGACAACTTCAACGACATCTCCGCATTGATCGCACTGTACCGACCGGGCCCGATGTCGATGGAATCGCACATCAACTACGCGAAGCGCAAGAACGGCCTGCAGAAGATCACGCCGATCCACCCGGAGCTCGACGAGCCGTTGAAGCAGGTGCTCGACGAGACGTACGGCCTGATCATCTACCAGGAGCAGGTGCAGTCCGCCGCGCGAATCCTCGCCGGCTACTCGCTCGGCAAGGCCGACGTGCTCCGACGCGCCATGGGCAAGAAGAAGCCGGAGGTGCTGGCCAAGGAGAAGGTGCCGTTCTTCGCCGGCATGAAGGAGCACGGCTATTCGGAGGAGTCCGCGCAGGCCGTGTGGGACATCCTCGTCCCGTTCTCCGGATACGCGTTCAACAAGGCGCACTCCGCCGCCTATGGCCTCATCTCGTACTGGACCGCGTACCTGAAGACCCACTACCCGGTCGAGTTCATGGCCGCGCTGCTCCAGGGCACGAAGGACAACAAGGACAAGACCGCCCTGTATCTGGGCGAGGCGCGCCGCATGGGCATCCAGGTGCTCTCGCCGGACGTCAACGAGTCGCAGCTCGCGTACTCGGCCGTCGGCGACGTCGTGCGCTTCGGCCTCGGCGCGATCCGCAACGTGGGCGACAAGGCGGTGGCCGACATCATCGCCGAACGTTCCGGCGGACACGGCAAGTACGTGAACTTCATGGACTTCATCCGTCGCGTGCCGTTGACCGCGCTCAACAAGCGCCTCGTCGAATCGCTGATCAAGGCGGGCGCGTTCGATTCGATCGACCCGAACCGCCGCGCCCTGTTCCAGATCCACGAGACCGCCATCGATTCGGTCGTCGGATTGAAGCGCAAGCAGGCGGAGGGCCAGTTCGACCTGTTCTCCGACGACGAGGACGGCGGCTCCGAGGCGATGGGCGACGCGGACGTCACCGTGCCCGACATCGAGGATTGGGACAAGAAGACCCGCCTCAACTTCGAACGGGAGATGCTCGGCCTGTACGTGTCCGACCATCCGCTCTCCGGCATGACCGCCGTGCTCGCCGGCCTGCGCGAGATGTCGATTGCGCATCTCATCGACCGGGCGAAGACGATGGGGGAGGGCCAGCAGGTCACGCTCGCCGGTATCGTCACCAAGGTCGACAAGCGCGTCTCCAAGAAGGGCAACCCGTGGGCGCTCGTCACCATCGAGGATCTCGAGGCATCCATCCAATGCCTGTTCTTCGGCAAGGTGTACGAGGCGGCCGCGCCGAACCTCAAACAGGACGAGGTCGTGCAGGTGCGCGGCCAGGTGGAGCTGCGCGACGAGGCAGTCTCGCTCCGGGCCACCGAGCTCGACGTGCCGTCGCTCGAGGCGGAGGACGAACGGCCGGTCGTCATCACCCTGCCCGAGGTGGCGCTGAGCCGCGAGCACGTCATGCAGCTCGGCCAGGTGCTCACCAACCATCCCGGGTACTGCGAGGTGAAGCTCGCCATCGTGGACGGCGACGGCAAGGCCGAGGTCCTCACGTTCGGCGACCGGTTCCGCGTGAAACGCGACACCTCGCTGTTCGCCGAACTGAAGATCCTGTTCGGCCCCAGCTGCCTGCCCGCCGCGTAGCGCCGGGGCGGCGCGCTACCGGCGGCGGAGGGGCTTGAGCTCGAAGACCTCGTCGGACTGGTCGGCGACGGCGGGGGAGTGCGTCACGATGATGACGCATTTGCCCTCCTCATGGGCGAGCGAGCGGAAGATCGCCATGATGTCGTCCTGCGTGGCCATGTCCAGATTGCCGGTCGGTTCGTCCGCCAGGATGATGTCCGGATCGTAGCCGAGCGCGCGGGCGATCGCCACGCGCTGCTGCTCGCCGCCCGACAGGTGCAGGATGCGCTCGTTCGCGTATTCGGCGGGCAGCCTCACCTTGGCGAGCAGTTCGACGACGATATCGTGCTTCGGCCTGTCGAACGTCTTGCCGGACGCCTCCATCGACAGGGTGATGTTCTCCTCGACGGTCAGGGCCGGCAGCAGGTTGAAGCTCTGGAAGATCACGCCGATGTCGTGGCTGCGGAACCGGTAGCGGTCCGATTTCGCCAGATCGGCGCCGTTGTAGAGGATGCGGCCCTCGGTCGGGCCGGTGAGCCCGGACAGCAACGAGAGCACGGTGGTCTTGCCGGCGCCGGACGGGCCGACGATCGCGGTCACGGCACCGGCGTGGAAGCCGCGGCTCAGGTCGTCGACGACCTTCTTGCCGCCCTTCGTGTACGAGTAGGACACGTGGTCCATCTCCAGGACGGTGCGGGGTCCGGGGGTCGGGGCGGCGGTTGCGGCGGCGGCTTCCGTGGTATCGACGGTTTCGACGATTGTGGTTTCGGTGGTCATGTGATGTCCTTTCGGGAATGGGGGTCTCTCCCCCAGTCGGCTTCGCCGACAGCCCCCTCGTCAGAGGGGGCCGATCACGCGGTTGTACGGGGTGGTCGTGGATCTGCGAGCCCCCTCGTCAGAGGGGGCCGATGCTTACGGGTCAGGAGCGGTCGGCGAGGATCTGGAGGGGTTCGTAGCGGATGATCGCGACGATGCCAGCCAGGGCGGAGACGAGCGTCAGCGCGAGACCGATGAGCACGAGCTGACCGACGACCTTGAGGTTCACGGTCGCGTCGATCTCGCTCACATAGTCGACCGCCTGCGAGAATCCGCCGGGGCCGCCCTGGCCGCCGGAACGCGCCGGCTGGGAGGATTGCGCATCGGAGGAGGAACCGGAATCCGAGGAACCGTTCGAGGATTCGTTGGACGATGACGAATCATCCGAGGAGGAATCGGACGAGGAGGAGCCGTTCGAACCGCCGGGTGTGCCGGGCATGTCCGCGGCACGGCCGAACTGGGCCTGACGGCTCGACGCCTCGGACTCCTGCGAGGAGACCTGCTGGGCGAGCAGCTGGTTCGAGACGGGCACCGAGGCCGCGGCGCCACCGGCCACGCCGAGCGCGATGCCGATCATCGTGACGATGAGCAGCTCGATGACGAACTGGGCAGCGACCTTCGACTTGCGGATGCCGATGGCGGTGAGCACGCCCACCTCGTATTTGCGTTCACGCACGTTGAACAGGTTGAGGACGACGAGCACCACGGCGCCCACGGCCAGCACGATGATCAGCAACGTCAGCGCGAACTTGGCGAGGTTGTCGAGCGGTACGAGGCTGGACTCGTAGTTCTCGACATCCGCGGAGGAGACGGTGTACGTGTCGTCGAGGCCCGCCTTCTCGACGTCCTTGACGAACGTCTCGTAGTCGTCCTTGCCGCCCAGCACGTAGGTGAAGTTCAGCTGGGTGCGGGAGGCGGAGGTCTGCGTGGTGGTGGAGTCCGAGGAGGAGGAATCGGACGAGGAATCGGAGGAGCCGGTCGATTCGGTGGATAGGCCGAGCTTCTTCAGCGTGCTCACCGACGTGTAGATCGCGTTGTCCGGATCGGAGGAGGTGCCGCCCATCGGGCCGTTCGCGCCCGTGTTCGACGAGGTCGTGTTCTTGTAGATGCCGACGATGGTCAGCTCATACGTCGTGTCGTCGCCGGACAGGTCGGCCACGGTGATCGTGTCGCCCACCTTGAGCCCGTTGAAGTCGGCGAGCGCCTTGGAGACGATCACGTCGCCGTCGCTGGACGAATCGTAGCTGAACACCTTGCCGCTGGACATCGTGAACGTGCCGTTCTCCGCGGCGGCGACGGCCTCGTCGGAGGAGAATCCGACGAGCGAGAAGTCGCCGGAGTCCATGCCCATGCCGCCACCCTGGCCGCCCATGCCGCCCGGACCGCCGCCTTGGCCGTCGTCGCCCTGCGCGACGCCGGACGCGGCGGAGTCGGATGAGCCGGAGCCGGATGAGGCGGACGACGAGGATTCGGTGGAGTTCGCCTCGTTCGACGTGGTCGATTCGACCGGCTGGAACGCGTCGGTGCCGTTCACGGACGTGGTCTCCGTGTAGTACGTGCCGACGCTTACGCTGGCCGCTTTCGCGTATTTCTCATAGTCGGCGAGGGAGAGCGCGCTCTGGTCGAGCGCGTCGCGCATCGATCCGAAATCGGGCTGCTTGGACGAGCCCGACGAATCCGATGAGTCGGACGAATCCGACGAGGAGGCCTGTTTCGCCTTGCTCATCATCGCCTCGCGGTCCACGCCGATCGTGGCGGTGACGCTCGTCGAGGCGAGGCCGGTCTCGCGCGCGGTCTCGGCGGCGTTCCTGATGGACAGCCCGATCGTCGCGGCCGCGGCGATGATCGCCACGATGACGACGATGAGGATGTTGCGTCCCTTGTTGCGCACGACCGATCGCCATGCGTTCTTCAACACGAACATGGGTGTTCCTTTTTCGCTTCCATGCGCCGGGCCCTGCGCCCCGCGCCACGGCTCCAGCATGCGGCGCGGGCATGGAAGCGCCCTTGCCGCATGCTGAAGGTCTCCCGGTGCGATCGGCGTGGAAATCAGGGGAGTTTCCTGAACGCGCGCTGGAAGCTAGTCGGCGGCACGCGTCATGCGCGTGTTCCCGTCGCCGGCCGCGTCGGCCTGGGGCTGTGCGGCGCGGGTGGTGATGCGGCCCTCGTAGTAGTGGGTCTCCTTGAGCTCGCCGTCGATGACGTCCGCGAAATGCTTCTCGTGCGTGATCATCGGCGTGCCGCCGAGATCCGAGGCGTTCTGGTAGGCGGCCTGATGGTATTTGAGCCAGTGGGTCATCTCCTTCGTCTCGGACGGGTCCTGGACGGGCGCCGCCGCGTACGGGCTGTCGCCCCAGACGCCGGAATCGACGCCGGGCACGCACACGCCGTCCTCGCCGACCTGCGGCCCGTCGACGTCCGGCGCCGGTTCGAGCGTGCCCCGGACCGTCAGCCAACGCTCGTCCGCCGGGTTCTCGGCGCCGTCCAGCGCGGCGACGAATTCGTCCTCGATCTCGATGCTCGTCACCCACGTGTCTTCGGGGATCGGATGGTTCGCGATCGGCGATCCGGCGGTCACGATGTGCTCGATGTCGAACCGTTCCGATTCGTCGGAGGCGATCGCCGCGGCCACGATGCCTCCCTGCGAGTGCCCGATGATCGCCACCGGCTCGTCCGGCCGGATGCCCGCCTGCTCCATCGCCTCGACCACCATGCGCGCGCTGTCGGCGCGCCGCCGTCGCTCGGGGTCGTCGCTCATCAGTTCGATGTTCTGCTCCCATCCGAACGGGGAATCCCATTGGCCGTCCGTGCCGGGCACGGTGACCAGCCACGCGTTGGAGCCGTCCGCCTTCTCGTAGCGCTGCACCGCCACCGTACCGTAGACGAGCCCGGAATCGAGGTCGACCTTGCCGAGCCGCTCCTCGCCGAGCCGGCGCAGGTTCTCCAACGATTCGCCGACCGACGACGAGCCGCGCACCACGTCCGCGCGGGCGTCGACGCGTCTGACGGTCAGCGTGTTCCCTTGGTAGAGGTCCTTGATGGGGCCGGACCATTTGCCGATTTTGCCGGCCGCCTGGTTCACCTCGTCCGTATGCACCACGCCCTTGCCGATCTCCACGCCGGCGATCTTCGCCGCGATGCCCGACACGTAGCCCTCCTGGAACTGCGCCGTGATCCACGAGGCGTACCCGGGCGTGTAGGCGTGCTCCGCACCCATGCCGTAGAGGAGACCGCCGGAGATGCCGCCGATCATGGCCGCCGTGGCCCATACCGGGCTGGCCTGCGTGATCGCCTGCGTGAGTTCGGTGACGACACGTCGCGACTGGCGTTCCGCATCCGAATACAGCGCGTTGGCGCGCACGAGCAGATCCTCCATGCCGCGGATCTTCGCGCACGTGTCGTTGATCTCGGCTGCGCGCCGCTGGCATGCGGCGATGAGCCCGTCGTAGGGGAGCGTCGTATGCTCCTTGCCGGCCATCGACGCCGCTCCGGAGGAGAGCACCGGGCACAGGGGCACGCCCGCGCGGTCGGAGGCGATGTCGGTGGCGGCCTTCGACCAGGCGAGCGCATGGGCGGTGAGTTCGCTGGAGGCGTCCCGCAGCGCGGCCTGCGCGGCTTGGAACTCCTCGACGGTGGCGGGTGCGGACTGGTGCCCGCCGTGGATGCGCGATACGATCTGCCAGCCCATGTCACGCCTCCGCCATGCGGGCCGTGGCGGCCGCGTCGTCGTCGTGCATGTCCAGTGGCGTGCCCAGGGTCCGCAACCGGTCGCGGAACAGGGAGGCGGCGTTGCCCTCCCAGTCGAGGCCGGTGCATGAGGCGAGCGCCTCGCGTACGAGCCCGGTCACGCGCGGCGTGTCCGCGGCGACGGCCGCGATGCGCCCGCGGCTGGTCCGCACCGCCTCATGGCAGCGGCACGAATCGTCGAACATGGGTTTCGGCTGGAGGCCGAACGAGGGGGAGCCGGCGGCGGACGACGCGAACATGCGCATCGTGCCCGGGAATGTGGTGGTCAGCGTGTTCATACCGCCATTGAACGGGAACGGCCGGCTCCACGTCCAGCCGGAACGGGGGCTGTGGTCGGAGCCCCCGTTATCCACCATTCGTCCGGTGGCTTGACGGAAAACCGCCGGCGCTACCAGGGTTTGGTGGTCTGGGTCTTGGCGGTGTCCTTCTTGGTCCCGTCGTCGTTCTTCGTGGTCGAATCCGACGGCGTGGACTGCTGGTTCGCCTTGAGCAGCTCCTCGACCTGCCGTTTCTGCTTGGCGGTGAGTCCGCCGCCCTTCTTCGCGTTCCTCGACGCGCCGGCGCCGGTTCCCGAGCCGGCCGCCGCCGTGTCCGACGTGGATTCGCCCTTCAGCTTGGCGACCTCCTTGACGGTGCGGCTCGTGAGCTTCCTCGACACCTGTCGGTTCTGGCTGATCGACTGCCTCACCGAGGGGAACAGCAGGAACGACAGCGCGCCGGCGTCGTCGAACTGGGCGTCGGTCTGCTGCTGCCCCGCGCTCAACGCGTCGAGGTCCACGTCGGACTTGCCGGCCGTCTTCAGGTTCTCGTTCAACGCGGCGGTCGCCTCGTTGTAGCGCATGACCGCCACGAGGTTCACGCCGGCCACGCCCGCCGTGCACAGGGCTAGCGCGGCCAGCACGGCGAGCAGCACGCGCACGCCCATCGGCGCGCGCGCCGCCGGTCTGGGATCCCCGGCGTCCTGCGCCCGTTCACGTGCCTTCACGCTCATATGAGCCTCCTTGACAGTGCGAACTGCGCGCCCGCCTCCCAGGCGAGCAGCAGCGCGACGGCGATGGCGACCGGCCAGACGACCGGCGTCACCCTCGTGCGCTCCTTGCGCGTGTTCGTCATCTTCCACTTGTCGCTGGTCTTCGACGACTTCGCCGTGGCCATCGTGTCCGTGGCGTCCACCTTGGCGTAGGTGCCGCCCATCTCGTCGGCGATGTCCTTGAGATTGCCTTCGTCCATCTTCGACACGCCCGGCTGGCCGGTGTCCGGATCGGTGACCCACTCCTGGGAGTCGGCGTCGCCGTCCGCGGACACGCCGTCCGCGATCTTCGGGATGTTGCCGCCTTCCGTGGAGCCGACGCCCACGGTGAACGCGTCGTCGAGGTAGCTGCGCAGCGAGGAGAACGTGCGTCGCGCCTTCGACGAGGTCTGCTCGCCGTCGGTGATCACGTACAGCACGACAGCATCGTCCGGATGTTGGTCGCGGATCTGCTTCAGCGTGGTGACCAGCTGGTCGAGCGGCGCGTCCAGCGACGATCCGGACGACACGCTCGTCGCCTCCGGCGCGAGCGTGTTCGCCCAGCTGCGGATCGCCGGCGCGTCGGGCGTCAACGGCACGTCGAGCGTGCCGGACGCGCCGAAGCGCAACGCGGCGAAACTGGAGTCCGCGTACATCGTCGTCAGGTCGTCGACCGCCCTGCGCGCCGCCTCCAGACGCGTGATCGCCTCGTCGGAGCCGTAATGCGCGTCCGTGACGGCCATCGAGCCGGTCACGTCGACGGCGACCACCACGTCCGTCGCGTTCACGGCGCGCGACGTGGTCGACGAGACCATGGACGGGGTGAGCACGGCGAATCCCGTGAGCAGGCAGATGAGCGCGCGCCGCACGCAGGAGGCGAGCGTCTCGTCGCCGGCCGCGTGCCGCGCGTGACGCACGACGCCGACGACGGCGAACGCGAGCATCGCCAGCGCGATCGCGCCGCCGACCGGCCATCCGAACGCGGGGGAGAGCGTCCATACCGAATTCATCGCCTCAACCTCCAGACCACGAGCAGCCACAACGCGACCACGACGGCCAACGCCACCTCGAACCATACGGGATCGTCCACCAGCGCCGCCTGGTTCGCGCTGCGGCTCTTCGCCGAACGTCGCTCGTCGATGTCGCGCACCAGCTCGTCGACGCTCGCGCCGTTCGACTGCGTGAGGAACACGCCGCCATGCGATTCGATGAGGTCCTTCATCCGCGTGGTCGTCTCCTCGCCTTCGCTCTGGCTGGGACCGGAGAACAGGCCGTCCACCGTGATCTTCGCGCTCTTCGTCAGGTCCAGCGCCTGCTCGAGCGTGTACGTCGGCGTGCCGGACACCACGTTGTCGGTGGCGAGCACGATCGACGCGGCGCGCGTGCGCGAGACGTCGGAGTCGTCGGACGAGGACGAGCCGTAGGCGAATCCGGGCAGCATCGCCGCGCAGGAGACCACGCCGTCGCCGATTAGCGACGTCGTGTCCTTGCGGTTCTGCGTGCCCTCCAGCCAGTCGGCGATCCGCTGGTAGTCGGCGTCGCTCATCTTGTCGATGTCGTCCTGCGATTCGACGCCCTTCAACGCCTTCGACGCGGCGTCGAGCTGCTCGGCGACCAGATCGTAGTCGTCGGTCAGCGGGAACACGGTGCGCGAGGTCGAGTTGAAGATGCTCATGCCGATGCGCTCGCCCTCGAAATGGCCCACCAGATCGCGGTACGTGTCGATCACCTGGCGGTCGTAGGGCAGCGTCGAGCCGGACACGTCGAGGCACAGGACGATGTCGCGGCTCGACGAACGCTCCTCGCTCACGTCCACCGTCGCCGGACGCGCGACCATCGCGATCGCGACGGCGAGCGCGATGACGACGAGCGCGGCGGCGCACCGGTTCAGACGGCGCCACCTGCGGAACAGCGTCGAGGCGCGTTCCGTGTTGAGGTCGTCGTCCAGCGTGAACACGCGGATCGTGTCCATCCGATGCCGGCGCGACGACAGCGCGACGATCAGGATGACGATCGCGGCCGCGGCGAGCGCGCCGGCGAGCGCGGCCCACGGCCATTGCCATGACAGCTGCATCAGCGTCCCCACCTTTCCACGAGATTCGACACCCACCCGGCAGCCTCCTCGACGTTCGCCTCGCGGGCGCGCGCGTTGACTGCGGCGTCGGCGAATTCGGGCGGGTAGAGCGCGGCGATCGTCATGCGCAGCAGGTCCAGCCCGCCGCGCACGGACGGGTCGCGCGGCTCGGTGCGGATGTCCGTCAGCGTATGCGCGGTCAGGTCGCGGCCCGTCGATTCGGAGGCGAAGTCGCGTGCGATCGCCGCCAGTTCGGCGAACGCGTCCTCACGGTCGAGTTCGCCGGCCGCGTGCCGGGACACCACGTCGTCGATGCGCGCGCGCCACGCCGCCTTGTCGCCGGCGGCGCTGTGCGCGCCGCGCGGGCGCGACTTGGCGCGGGTCCTCCTCGGTCGGGAGAGCAGCGCCACGCATACGACGAGCGCGGCGGCGATCAGCAGGAACGCCGCCAGCATGGCGATGAACGGCCCGGTCATGTCGATCTGGCCCGCGGGCGTCAGGTCGTCCGATTTCACCGCGAGCGTCACGCGGGAGACGGCTCCCGCCGCGTTCAGCAGATGATCCGCGCTCATGCGGCACCTCCCATCGGGGCGAGGCCGGCCGGGGCGCGCAGATGGTTCGCCGTGTTGCCCGCCAGCGCGCGGGAGACGAGGCGAACGAACGCGTCGAACATGGCCTCGCTGGATGCGGCGCGGATCATGTGGCCGTCCGCGCGCCTGAGCTCGCGCTCCAGGGCGGCGGCCATGTAGGCGCGGTGCGTGTCCACCTCGGCCGCGGCGCGCGCGTCGGCGAGGAACGCGGGCAGACGCCGCGACCCCATGCCGTCGAGCACTCCCACCGTGCGGGCCGCGGAGAACGGGTTCACGGTGGCCACGTCGATGAGGACGATCGGATGCGTGCGCGCCACCTGGCGCAGCGCCTTCAGCTGGCCCTCGGCCAGCGCGTGCTCGTCGGTGGCGAGCACGATCAGCGCGTGGGGGTCCTTGATGCGTCTCGCATAGGCGAGCAGGGCGTCGATGTTGCGCGGATGGTCCCAGTCGCGGTCCAGCGACTCGTCGAGCGTGCGCTCGAACTGGGCGAACCCGCCGTTGAACGGCAGGCGGGTGATGCTGGCCGCGTCGGAGAGCACCAGCGACAGGTCGTCGGAACGGCGCAGCGACAGGGCCGCGAACATGCGCAGCGCGTTCGCCGCCACTTCGAAGGCGCGTTCGCCCGACTCGCAGGCCCCGGTCATCTCGCGGCCCACGTCCAGCAGCATCCATACGCGCGAGGTCACCTGACGCTCGCGGCGGACCACCATCGGACGGCCCTGGCGGGCGCTCGTCTTCCATTCGATCAGACGCGCCTCGTCGCCGGGCTCGTAGGCGCGCACGTCCATCAGCTCGTCGGAGCCGCCCGGACGCCGCGACGCATGCTCGCCCTCGATCACGCCCAGCGCCTTGCGCACGGTGGGCAGGCTCAGCCGCGTGCCCAACGCCTCGATCCTGGCCCTGATCGGATCGTCGGTTCGCGTGCCGATCATGGAACGGGGACCGCCTTGACGATGCGGTCGACGACCTGGTCGGCGGTCACGCCGTCCGCCAGCGCCTCGAACGTGAGCACGATGCGGTGGCGCATCACCTCGTGCGCCACCGACTTCACGTCCTCCGGGACCACGTAGTCGCGTCCCTTGAGCAGCGCGTTCGCCTGGCCGATGCGCGTCAGGGCGATCGAGGCGCGCGGCGAGGCCCCCAGCCTCACCAGCGAGCCCAGACCCTGGATCGGGTGCGTGCCGGCGCCGCGCGACGTGGCCGCCAGATCGACCGCATACCGCATGATCGCGTCGGAGACGTGCACGCGACGGGCCGCCGCGCGCAGGAACTCCACGTCGCGGATCGACACCTGGTCGGCCGGCAGCTGCGCCGGATCGAACACGTCGGAGCCGCGGCGGGTGAGCAGCGCCAGCATGCGGCGCTCCTCGTCGGCCGTCGGATAGGTCATCACGGCCTTCATCATGAAACGGTCCATCTGGGCTTCGGGCAGCGTGAACGTGCCCTCCTCCTCGACCGGGTTCTGCGTGGCGATCACCATGAACGGCTTCGGCAGGGCGATGCGCTCGCCGCCGATCGTCGTCGCGCCCTCGGCCATCGCCTCGAGCATCGCCGACTGGGTCTTCGCGTTCGAACGGTTGATCTCGTCGAGCAGCACGAAGTTCGCGTGGATCGGGCCGATCTGCGTGGTGAAGCGCTGCGAGGCGAAGTCGAACACCTGGGTGCCCACCAGATCGGAGGGCATGAGGTCGGGCGTGCACTGCACGCGCTTGAACGTGCCCGACACGGAGGTCGCGAGCGTCTGCGCGGCCGTCGTCTTGGCCAGGCCCGGCACCGATTCGATGAGGATGTGGCCGCCCGCCACCAGGGTGAGGATCAACGATTCACGCAGATTGTCCTGTCCGACGAGCGTCTGGGCGAAGCGCGCGCGGATGCGGTCGGCCAGCGCCGCCGCCCGCTTCACGTCGTCCGCGGCGATCGCGCTCGCGGCCGTGGGCGCCGGCGCGGGGACCCGCATGCCGGCGGGTTGAGGGGGCATCTGTGGATTCGGAGGGAAAATTGCCATGCGTTCCACTCTAACCACGTGCGATGACCGCGCATCCTGACAATCGGCTGGATGCGCGGCCGTCGGCGGTCAGGCAAGACGCCAGTCGACCGGGTCGGCCCCCATGGCCGTGAGCGCCTGGTTGGCGCGCGAGAACGGATGCGAGCCGAAGAAGCCGCGTGAGGCGGACAGCGGGGAGGGGTGCGGGGACTTGATGATGACCGCGTTGGTGAGCAGCGGCTCGAGCGTCTGCGCGTTGCGGCCCCACAGGATCGCGACGAGCGGACGCGGCTTGCCGGTCTTGGGATCGACGCGGGCGTTCAGCGCGCGGATGGCCGCCTCGGTGACCTCCTCCCAGCCTTTGCCCTGATGCGAGTTCGGCCTGCCGACGCCCACGGTCAGGCACCTGTTGAGCAGCAGGACGCCGCGTTCCGTCCACGGCGTCAGGTCGCCGTTGGACGGCATGGGCACGCCGAGGTCGTCGGTCATCTCCTTATATATATTGACTAGGCTCTTCGGCAGGGGGCGGACGTCCGGTGCCACGCAGAAGCTCAGGCCCACCGGGTGGCCGGGCGTGGGGTACGGGTCCTGTCCGACGATCAGCACCTTGATCGAATCGAACGGGATCGTGAACGCCCGCAGGATGTTGTGCGCGGCAGGCAGCCAGTGCCGTCCGGCGCGGTTCTCCTCGCGCAGGAAGTCGCCCATGCGGTGGATCGTGGGCTCGACGTCGGCCAGCGCCGCCGCCCAGCCGGGTTCGACGAGTTCGCTCAGCGGTTTGATTTCGCTCATGGCTTCACACTCTACCCGCATCCCGCCTCGCGCCGCGGCCATGTGCGCATGGCGTGGGCATGACACGGTGGGGCGTTCCGTTCGGGCGGTCATGCCGTTACACTCGGTGGGTAGTGTGACGAATGGAGGACAAGGCACCATGGCGAAAAGCGAGAAGGACCAGGCCGATTCCTACGAACCGGACGCGTTCGACAATCCGCCGAAGGGACCGGCGGGCATGCACCGTGGCGTGCGCTCGGCCGCGGCGCGGTTCGCGCCGTTCGTCGTGGTCGTCCTGGTGTCGGCGCTGTGCGGCGTCGGCGCGTGGGGCGTCTTCTCCGGCGAGTTCGGCAAGGTGAGGATGCCGTGGTCGCAGACCTCCTCCTCGTCCGCCTCGTCGTCTTCGTCCTCCTCTTCGGCCTCGGCCGCGGCGAAGAAGAAGGCCGCCGCCGCCAAGAAGAAGGCGGCCGAGGAGGAGGCGGCGAAGAAGGCCGCCGAGGAGAAGAAGGCCGCCGAGGAGGCGGCCGCGGCCGACCAGCAGGCGCAGGCCGACCAGCAGGCGCAGCAGCAGGCCGCCCAGCCCGACAAGACCAAGGGCGTGACCGTCATCAACGGCACTGGCGTCTCGGGCTACGCCGCCACCAAGCAGTCGGTGCTCGCCTCCGCCGGATACACGAACGTCGTCGCGTCCAATCCGACCGGCACCCTGCCGTCCGCCACCGTGGTGTGGTACGAGTCCGACGCGGACAAGGCCACCGCGGACGACGTGGCCTCCACGCTCGGCATCACGAACGTGCAGCAGGCCAGCGGCCTCGGCGGTTCGATCGTCGTCGTGCTGATGAGCTGACCGGATCGTGGACGCGGTTCCGCCCCCGTCGGGTCCTCGTCCATGTTCCGTTCCATTTTTCCGGCCGCCCTGTTGTCGTTGACATGGGTCGCGTCTATACTGTCCCTTTAGTCGCGAGGCGGGGGGGAGCGCGGTGTTGTAGTTCTTTATTCCCTCCGTGTCGGGAGAGATTACAGCTCACACAGCTAAGGGAAGTGCAACATGGCGCAAGGAACCGTAAAGTTTTTCAGTAATGGCAAGGGGTACGGCTTCATCACACCGGACGGTGGCGGTGACGACGTGTTCGTCCATTATTCCGTGATCTCGGGCGAGGGATTCAAGACCCTCGATGAAGGCGACAAGGTCGAATACGAGGCCGAGAAGGGCCCGAAAGGTATGCAGGCCACCAAAGTCACCAAATTGTGAACGACACGATGTGGCTTTCGTGACATCGCCCACCATGAGATCCCTAGGTTCGTGAGGTTGAGGATTCGGACCCCTCAGGTTTGCCCCGGTCGGTATGACGGGGCTTTTTTCATGCCCGGACGGGCCGGCGGGGCCGCCGGTCAAGCCGAAAGCGCAATCGCATGGAAGCGTGTTGGCACTCGACGGGGTGGAGTGCTAATCTCATGGTTAGCACTCGGAGGTCGGGAGTGATAACCGGTGGCTGACGGCCGGCGGTCACGGATGGCCATACGGGTGGATATCGGTACACCAGCCATTTGGAGGATGAACACAACCATGGCAAAGATCATTGCGTATGATGAGGATGCCCGTCAGGGTATGCTGGAGGGCCTCGACAAGCTCGCCAACACCGTGAAGGTCACGCTGGGCCCGAAGGGCCGCAACGTCGTGCTCGACAAGACCTACGGCGCGCCGACCATCACCAACGACGGCGTCTCCATCGCCAAGGAGATCGACCTCGAGGATCCGTACGAGCGCATCGGCGCCGAGCTGGTCAAGGAAGTCGCCAAGAAGACCGACGACGTCGCGGGCGACGGCACCACCACCGCCACCGTGCTGGCCCAGTCCCTCGTGCATGAGGGCCTGAAGAACGTGGTCGCCGGCTCCAACCCGATCGCGCTGCGCCGCGGCATCGAGAAGGCCTCCGACGTCATCGTCAAGGAGCTCATCGCCGCCGCCAAGGACGTCGAGACCAAGGACCAGATCGCCGCGACCGCCACCATCTCCGCCGCCGATCCGGAAGTCGGCGAGAAGATCGCCGAGGCCCTGGACAAGGTCGGCCAGGACGGCGTCGTCACCGTCGAGGACAACAACCGCTTCGGCCTGGACCTCGAGTTCACCGAGGGCATGCGCTTCGACAAGGGCTACATCGCCCCGTACTTCGTCACCAACGCCGACGACCAGACCGCCGTGCTCGAGGACCCGTACATCCTGCTGACCTCCGGCAAGGTGTCCAGCCAGCAGGACGTCGTCCACGTGGCCGAGCTGGTCATGAAGACCGGCAAGCCGCTGCTGATCATCGCCGAGGACGTTGACGGCGAGGCGCTGCCGACCCTCATCCTCAACAACATCCGCGGCACCTTCAAGTCCTGCGCCGTCAAGGCCCCGGGCTTCGGCGACCGCCGCAAGGCCATGCTCCAGGACATGGCCATCCTGACCGGCGCCCAGGTCGTCTCCGACGAGCTCGGCCTCAAGCTCGACTCCGTCGACGTCTCCGTGCTCGGCCACGCCAAGAAGGTCATCGTCTCCAAGGACGAGACCACCATCGTCCAGGGTGCCGGCTCCAAGGAGGACATCGACGCCCGCGTGGCCCAGATCCGCGCCGAGATCGAGAACACCGACTCCGACTACGACCGCGAGAAGCTGCAGGAGCGTCTCGCCAAGCTGGCCGGCGGCGTCGCCGTCATCAAGGTCGGCGCGGCCACCGAGGTCGAGGCCAAGGAGCGCAAGCACCGCATCGAGGACGCCGTGCGCAACGCGAAGGCCGCCATCGAGGAAGGCCTGCTGCCCGGCGGTGGCGTGGCCCTCGTCCAGGCCGCCAAGAAGGCCGAGTCCGATGAGGCCGTCACCTCGCTGACCGGCGAGGAGGCCACCGGCGCCGCCATCGTGTTCCGCGCCATCGAGGCCCCGATCAAGCAGATCGCCGAGAACGCCGGCGTCTCCGGCGACGTCGTGATCAACAAGGTCCGCTCCCTGCCGGACGGCGAGGGCTTCAACGCCGCCACCGACACCTACGAGGATCTGCTGGCCGCCGGCGTCACCGACCCGGTCAAGGTGACCCGTTCCGCCCTGCAGAACGCCGCCTCCATCGCCGGCCTGTTCCTGACCACCGAGGCCGTCGTTGCCAACAAGCCGGAGCCGAAGCCGGCCGCCCCGGCCGCCGGCGCCGACATGGGCTACTGATCGGAAGGCCGATCGGTTCCATCAGGTGACTGATTGAAGGGACCCGAGCGCATGGTTCGCCCATGTGCTCGGGTCCCTTCGTCGTATGCCTGCCAAGGTCACTGCGCGAAGAGGCGCGTGGCCTGGGATTCGGTCTCCGCGTAGAGCGTGGAGGCCTGCATCAGGGTGTTCTGGATTGACTCCAGCGACGTCTCCATCTGCTGCTGGGCGGCGCGCCACTGCTCGGCCACCGAGGTGAACTGCGTGGCCGCCGAGCCGCGCCAGGCGTCCTGCAGCGCGTTGAGGTTCGCGTACATGCCGGCGACGGCCTGCCTGATCTGGCTCACCGAGGCCTACACGGCCGCGCTCGAAGCTTGGATTCTCTCGGAATCCACCTGGTATTGGGGCATCGTTGTCTCCTTTGCTTGCCGGGGATTGATTGTCTGTTGGCGCAACCGGTCGCTAAGGTGGAGTCTATGATGTCTGCACGAATGAGGAATGAGAAAACGGCCCCTGTGGTCGGAGCCCCCTGTGACGGCGTGTCGCCGATGGTGAAACGGCTTGTCTGCCTGCTTGCGGCGCTGATGTGCGCGATGTGGATAACCCCCGCGGCGCTCGCCGCGGACGCCCCCACCACCACCAACGACATCACCGACACGCAGAACCTGCTCGGCAAGAACGAATCGGCCGTGTCCGACGCGATGAAGCGCACCGAGCAGGAGACCGGCGTGCACGTGCGCCTCCTCTACGTCGACACCTTCGGCACCAGCGACAAGTCCGCATGGGCGTCGACGGTGCTGGAATCCACCGACCCCGAGCCGAACACGGTGCTGCTCGCCGTGGCCTCCGGCGACGGCAGCCTCGTCGTATGCGTCTCCAAGAACTCCGACGAATGGCTCAACAACCAGAAGACCATCGACGCGCTGAGCGACGCCGCGATGAAGCCGCTCACCAAGCAGGGGGCGCAGGACTGGCCGGGGTCGGCCACCGCCATGATGGACGAGATCAGACAGCAGAAGCAGACCTCCACGAACACCGGCACGATGAAGATCGGCGTCATCGTCATGGGACTCGTGCTCGTCGTGCTGGTCGTCGTCATCGTCGTCACCGTGATCGTGCGCCGCCGCCGCGAGATCGGCAAGGACGCCGCGGCCGAGGAAACCGGGAAGACCGGGGAATCCGAGCAGACCGAGGGGAGCGCCGAGGAAGCGGAGTCCTCCGCTCCGACGACGGAACCGACACCGACGACGGAACCGGCTCCCGGACCGGCGGCCGGGGAGACCGCGGCATCCACGGCATCCGCGGCGCCCGAGGCGCCTGCGGAGGCGGAACGCCCGATGACGCGGCGCGAACTGCGCGAGGCGCGCAAGCGCAAGCGCGGCCTGTTCGGCCGCTGAACCCGCCCGGCCGCGCCCGGCATACCGCGGACGCGTCAGCAATCCACAGAGGCCTTTCAGGAAACCTACAGAGAAGCGGGTCATGCTGGGAGCCATGAGCAAGCCCATTGAAGCATCGATCGTCGTCGTGGACGACGAGCCGTCCATCCGTGAACTGCTGGTCGCCTCCCTGCATTTCGCCGGGTTCGAGGTGAACACCGCCGCCTCCGGTTCCGAGGCCATCGAGGTCATCGAGAAGGTCGAGCCCGACCTCATCGTGCTCGACGTCATGCTGCCGGACATCGACGGGTTCACCGTGACCCGCCGCATCCGGCAGGAGGGCATCGACGCGCCCGTGCTGTTCCTCACCGCGCGCGACGACACGCAGGACAAGGTCATGGGCCTGACCGTCGGCGGCGACGACTACGTGACCAAGCCGTTCAGCCTCGAGGAGGTCGTCGCCCGCATCCGCGCCATCCTGCGCCGCACGCGCGAGCAGGTGGAGGACGATCCGATCATCCGCGTCGGCGACCTCGAGATCAACGAGGACTCCCACGACGTGACCCGCGCCGGCCAGACCGTGGACCTGAGCCCCACCGAATACAAGCTGCTGCGCTACCTCATGGACAACGCCGGACGCGTGCTGTCCAAGGCGCAGATCCTCGACCACGTGTGGCAGTACGACTGGGGCGGCGACGCGGCCATCGTCGAAAGCTACATCTCCTACCTGCGCAAGAAGGTCGACGGCGTCATGGTCGAAGGTGAGGACGGCGAGAAGCACAAGGTCACGCCGCTCATCGAGACCAAGCGCGGCATCGGCTACATGATCCGCGAACCGAAGTCATGATCGTGCAGCCGCAGTTCCCGCCGAAGAACGGATCCGGCCCCGCCATGCCGCGCGCCGCCCTCCTGAAGCCGCCGAAGGCCACGGGATGGCGGCGCGTGCCGCGCTTCTTCCTCGACCATCTCGACCGCGTCTCGCTGAGCGCCAAGCTCGTCGCCTGCACGCTCGTCGTGCTCATCGTCGGCACGGTCGGCATCTCCGCGTCCATCCGCCAGCTGGTCAGCAGCTACCTGCTCGAGAAGACCGACTCGCAGATCACCTCCCAGCGCGAACTTGTGATGCGCGGCAGCTCGCTGCTCACGGACTCCGACCTGAAGAACTACGGCCTCAACACCTACTTCCTCCAGATCCGCCACGCCAAGGACGGCAAACTCACCGGGCAGATCGACACGCGCCTGTACCCGATACTCGAGGACAGCGTCGTGACCATCCCCGACCTGCCGTCCAACGACGAGATCACCGACGACATGCTCGGTCAGCCGTACACCACCGGCGCCATCGTCACCACCGTCGCGCGCATGAACGCCGCCTCCGCGTCGGGCTCATCGGGTTCATCCGGCGGCACGTCGTCGTCCGACTCCTCCGGCGCGGCATCCGACGGGACGTCGTCCGGCGCCGACGGGGCCGATGGATCCAACGGCTCCAACGGCAATGCCGGCGACAGTCCGTCCGACACGGGCGGCGCCCCCGGCGGCCCCGCCGTCGTGACGTCCACGCCCAGCAGCAAGACCCTCGACCAGGCCGCCGCGCCGTGGCGCGTCGCCGCATACCAGTGGTACGGCCTCGACGGCAGCTACCGGGGCATCGTGTTCATCGGACTGTCGCTGTCCGATCAGATCGACATCATCGACACGCTCACCAAATACTGCGCGATCGTCGGCATCGCCATCGTGCTGCTCGGCGGCTCGCTCGCCGCGCTCATCATCCAGCGCACGCTCGATCCGCTCAAACGCATCGAGAAGACCGCCGCGAAGATCGCCGCCGGAGACCTCACCCAGCGCGTGCCATGGGCGCCCGAGAACACGGAGCTCGGCTCGCTCGCCGTCTCGCTCAACACGATGCTCGCGCGCATCGAGAAAAGCTTCCACGAACAGGAGCAGACCACGGCGAAGATGAAACGCTTCGTCTCCGACGCCAGCCATGAGCTCAGGACCCCGCTCGCCGCCATCCACGGCTACGCCGAGCTGTACACGATGCAGCGCGGCATGCCGGGCGCGCTGGAACGCGCCGACGAATCCATCGCCCACATCGAGAAATCCAGCCAGCGCATGACCGTGCTCGTCGAGGACCTGCTCTCCCTCGCCCGCCTCGACGAGGGGCGCGGCATCGACATGACGCAGACCGTCTCGCTCACCGGCGTGGTCGCCGACGCGCTCGACGACCTGCATGCGCTCGACCCCGAACGCGAGGTGACGCGCGGCTCCGTCGCGTACACGCCCGCCGCCGATCTGGACCATCCGTCCGCGCTCGCCATCGAGGCCGGCGACATGACGCCGGTCACCCTCACCGGCGACGCCTCGCGTCTGCGCCAGGTGGTGACGAACATCGTCGGCAACATCCACCGCTACACGCCGGCCGACTCGCCGGCGCGCGTCGGACTCGGCGTCATGCCCGCCTCGATCACGCCGGACGCGCTCGCCATGCTGCCCTCGACGGACGAGTCGATGCGCCGCTTCCTCGACGCGGTCGAAGTGGGACGTTCGATGCACACCGGCACGAACTACGCGGTGCTGCGGTTCGAGGACCATGGCCCCGGCGTGCCCGAGGAGTCGCGCGCGCAGATTTTCGAACGGTTCTACACCGCCGATCCGTCCCGCGCCCGCGAGAAGGGCGGCACCGGCCTCGGCCTCGCCATCGCGCAGTCCGTCGTCAAGGCGCATCGCGGGCTCATCTGCGCCACGCCCACCGAAGGCGGCGGCCTCACGTTCACCATCGTCCTGCCGGTGGGTCCGGTCACGGCCGCCGGCGCGGGTCCCGTGGCCGCGGATCCGGACGGCGCGGCCGCGGGGAAGGCCCCGCGCGGATCGAAGTCCAAGGACAGGCCGGCCAAGGCGAAGCGCGGCTCCTGGTTCTCCCGTTGACCGTTCCGCCGTGCTCCCTCCCCGCCCTACGCCGAGAGCGTGTGGCGGGGGAGTGCGGTAGAATGAATCGGCTTAACGATTGGAGACAAGGAAAGCGAGAGTATACGATGCCCACCGGTCGAGTTCGTTGGTTCGATGCCGCCAAGGGGTATGGCTTCATCACCAGTGATGAAGGCGGGGACGTGTTCCTGCCCGCGGCCGCGCTGCCCACCGGAGCCACCACGCTGCGCAAGGGCGCGAAGGTCGAGTATTCCGTCGTCGAAGGACGCAAGGGTCCCCAGGCGATGGGCGTGACCCCGATCGCCTCGACGCCGTCGCTCGTGAAGGCCACCCGTCCGAAGCCGGACGACATGGCCGCCATCTGCGAGGACCTCATCAAGATGCTCGACGCCGCCGGCAACACGCTGCGCCGGCACCGTTATCCCTCCGCGGCGGAAAGCCGCAAACTCGCCACGCTGCTGCGCGCCGTGGCCGATAATTTCGATGTGGAGGACTGAGACCGTTCCATGACCGATACCACGCAGACCCCCGAACAGGACGCGACGCCGCAGGACACGCCCGCCGTGCCGCGCATCGATCCGCGCGAGCTGGCGCGGTCCGTCGCGATCGCCGTCGCCGAGGAGCCCGAGCAGGTCGGCGACGTCGTCGAGACGCACGATCTGGGCGACGGCGTGACCGATTTCCGCGTCGCCGCGCACGTCAAAGGCTATGAGGGATGGCAGTGGTCGGTCACGCTGTACCACGACGAGGAGCTGGACCGGTGGACGGTCAACGAATCCTCGCTGATCCCCACCGACGACGCGCTGATGCCGCCGCCGTGGATCCCGTGGAAGGACCGTCTGGAACCGACCGATCTGGCCCCCACCGATTCGATCGGCACCGATCCGGACGATCCTCGTCTCGAGGACGGCTTCCGCAGGACCGAACCCGTGAAGGACGACGCCGAAGCGACCGCGGCGGATGCCGCCGAGACCGGCGCGGCCGGCGATGATGCGGCCGGCGATGATGCGGATGCCGCGTCCGGATCCGCGCGGACCGATGCCGCCGACGGCTCCGGGACCGGTGAGACCGGCGCGGACGACTCGCGCGAGGACGTGGACGAGGCGGTCGAGGAGTTCGACCTGTCGCGTCGCCACGTGCTCTCCCCGCTCGGCCGGGCGCAGACCGCGAAACGCTGGTACGAGGGCCCGCGCGGCCCGAAGGCCATGTCCACGAAGACCGCGTCCGGCCACCTGTGCTCGACATGCGGCTTCTTCGTCCCGCTGAAGGGCGAACTGAACCTGCTGTTCGGCGTATGCGCGAACAAGTGGAGCCCGGACGACGGCCGCGTCGTCTCCCTCGACCACGGCTGCGGCGAACATTCGGAGATCGACCCGCCGGAGCCGAGCCGTCTGTGGGTGCAGTCGAAGCCCGCCTTCGACGACCTGCACATCGACATCATCGCGCAGAAGCCGCGCGAGGAGCGCGCCCAGGTCGAAATCCTCGAACAGGAGGAGGGCGCCGCGGACGCCGGTCATCCGGATTCGGCCGGGGCCGCGGAGCCGGATGCCGCCGCGGACGGGTCCGCCGTCGACTCGATCGCGGCGGACGACGAGACCGCCGAGGCCACCGAACAGGACATCGAGGAGAACACCGAAATCGACGCGGACGCCCCCGAGATCGAGGAGAACACGGTCGAGGCCGACGCGCCGGAGCTCGAGGCGGTCGTCGAACTCGGCACCGACGGTGACGGCATCGACGAGAACGACGCCGACGAGGCCGGAGACGACGGTGATGGCTTGGACGAGACCGAAGCCGACGCCACGGACGGGACCACGGAATCCGCGACGGAGGAATCCGCCGAACCGGACGACGCGCCCGAGCAGGACGCGGACACCGCGGAGGACGAAGCCGAACACGGCGACGTCGACGACGCGCGGTGACGCGCCACGCGCCACACGCGCATCACGCACGAGGGGCGGGAAGCGAACGCATCGCTTCCCGCCCCTCGTCGTATCCCGCGGCACGGCCGCACCGCGGGGTACGCCCACGACCGGTCGTCAGTGGACCACGGTGACCGTGCACTCGGCGAAGTTCACGATCTGACGCGACACCGAGCCGAGGAAGTGCGCGTCCAGGCCGCTCAGGCCGCGCGAGCCGACCACCAGATGGCTCGCGTACCGGGACGCGGCCACCAGACCCTTCGACGCGGTGATGTGGAAGGCGTGCGACTCGACCTCCACCCCCTCGGGGACGGGGGTGTCGGCCAGCAGGCCGGCGAGCAGCTCCTCGGCGCGACGTGTCCGAACAGTCCACGCCGACGACCACCGGGCGGCGGGACTCCTCGACCACGCCCTCGCTCGGCACGTAGTGCACGGTCTCCTTGACGGGGGAGAGGGCGTTCGCGATGTCGTCGGTCACCGACTCGTCCTCGCCGCCGGCGACGCGCACCACCGTGACCGGCACCTCGGCCGCCTCCGCGAGCGACGCGGACAGCGACCCCATGAACCAGCGGGCCACACGGCCCAGCGAACGACGCCCCACGACGATCTGCTGCGCGTCGCGGCCGATCTGGAGCAGCGCCGTCGTGCCGGACGCCTTCACCGACGTGAGCTTGAGACGCTCGGGATCGAAGTCGATGCCGGCGCACGCCTCGTCCACCCACTCGCGCAGCTGGGCGGCGATGTCGCGGCGCACCTTCGCCCACGCCTCCTCGCTGTCCGGCTCGGCGCCCATGTCCCACGAATGCGTCCAGCCGAACACCGCGTTCACGCGCTGCCCGGTCAGGGACGCCTCGCGCAGCGCCCATTTGAGCGCCGCGAACGACTCGTCGGAACCATCCACGCCGACGACGATGTCGGCCGTCGAATCATGCGGGAAATCGAATGTGGTCATCATGAACCTCCCTTGGTCATCACGTAAAGGACATCCACCAAGTCCCAGCATATCGCCTTCCATACGTCCTGAGCGGAAATACGGGACGGAACGGGGCAAACGTCACCGCGAATCGCTAAAGTGAGGGGCAGTGTCAATTGAGGAAGGACAATAATGTTCGAACGGTTCACAGACCGTGCGCGGCGCGTGATCGTGTTGGCGCAGGAGGAGGCACGCTCCCTCCAGCACAACTACATCGGCACCGAACACCTCCTGCTCGGACTGATCCGCGAAGGTGAGGGCGTGGCCGCCAAGGCGCTCGCCGCGAAGGGCGTGGAGCTCGACGCCACCCGCAAGCAGGTCGAGGAGATGATCGGCAAGGGCAACGCGACGTCCAACGGCCACATACCCTTCACCACGCACGCCAAGCAGGTGCTCGAACTGAGCCTGCGCGAGGCGCTGCAGCTCGGCCACAGCTACATCGGCACCGAGCACATCCTGCTGGGTCTCATCCGCGAGGGCGAGGGCGTGGGCACGCAGGTGCTCATCAAGATGGACGTCGACCTGGGGGAGCTGCGCTCCACCACCATCGACATGATCCGCGGCAACTCCGGCGACGGCAAGGGCAAGGGCGATCTGGCGAACGCCGGCGGCGTGGCCGACAAGGCCAACAAGTCCGGTTCGGCGATTCTCGACCAGTTCGGCCGCAACCTCACGGCCGAGGCCGCCGAGGGCAAGCTCGACCCGGTCATCGGTCGCTCCAAGGAGATCGAGCGCGTCATGGTCGTGCTCTCCCGCCGCACCAAGAACAACCCGGTGCTGATCGGCGAGCCCGGCGTCGGCAAGACCGCCGTCGTCGAGGGCCTGGCGCAGAAGATCCAGGAAGGCGACGTGCCGGAGACCCTCAAGGGCAAGCAGGTCTACTCGCTGGACCTCGGCTCGATGGTGGCCGGCTCGCGCTACCGCGGCGACTTCGAGGAGCGTCTCAAGAAGGTGCTCAAGGAGATCAAGACCCGCGGCGACATCGTGCTGTTCATCGACGAGATCCACACGATCGTCGGCGCCGGTTCGGCCGACGGCGCGCTCGGCGCGTCCGACATGCTCAAGCCGATGCTCGCGCGCGGCGAACTGCAGACCATCGGCGCGACCACGACCGACGAGTACCGCAAGTACATCGAGAAGGACGCGGCCCTCGAACGCCGCTTCCAGCCGATCCAGGTGCACGAGCCGACGATCGCCGAGACCATCGAGATCCTGAAGGGCCTGCGCTCGCGCTACGAGAACCACCACAAGGTGACCATCACCGACGGCGCGCTCCAGTCCGCCGCCGAGCTGTCGGCCCGCTACATCCAGGACCGCAACCTGCCCGACAAGGCCATCGACCTGATCGACGAGGCCGGCGCGCGCCTGCGCATCAAGCGCCTGACCACGCCGCCGGAGCTGAAGGAGCTCGACCAGAAGGTCGCGAAGCTCTCCGCCGAGAAGGAGCAGGCCGTCAAGGACCAGGACTTCGAGAAGGCCGCCTCCCTGAGGGACGACCTCGAGAAGATGCAGGCCGAGCTCAAGGAGAAGCAGAAGGCCTGGCACGAGGGCGAGTCCGACGTGAAGATGGTCGTGGACGAGGACGTGATCGCCGAGGTCATCTCCTCCACCACCGGCATCCCCGTGTTCAAGCTCACGCAGGCCGAGTCCAAGAAGCTCCTCAACATGGAGAAGGAGCTGCACAAGCGCATCATCGGCCAGGACGAGGCGGTCTCCGCGCTGTCCCGCTCCATCCGCCGCACGCGCGTCGGCCTCAAGGACCCGAAGCGCCCGTCCGGCTCGTTCATCTTCGCCGGCCCCACCGGCGTCGGCAAGACCGAGCTGGCCAAGACGCTCGCCGAGTTCCTGTTCGACGACGAGGACGCGCTCATCCGCGTCGACATGTCCGAGTTCTCCGAGAAGTACGCCGCCTCGCGCCTGTTCGGCGCGCCCCCGGGGTACGTCGGCTACGAGGAGGGCGGCGAGCTCACCGAGAAGGTGCGCCGCAAGCCGTTCTCCGTCGTGCTGTTCGACGAGATCGAGAAGGCCCACCCGGACATCTTCAACACGCTGCTGCAGGTGCTCGACGACGGTCATCTGACCGACGGCCAGGGCCGCAAGGTGGACTTCAAGAACACGATCATCATCCTGACCACCAACCTGGGCACGCGCGACATCGCGAAGGCCGCCAACACGGGCTTCAACCTGGGCTCGAACACCGAGTCCAGCTACCAGCGCATGAAGGAGCAGGTGAGCGCCGAACTCAAGCAGCAGTTCCGCCCCGAGTTCCTCAACCGTCTGGACGACATCATCGTGTTCAAGCAGCTCACCGAGCCGCAGGTGCGCCAGATCGTCGACCTCGACGTCAAGCAGCTCAACGACCGCCTGTTCGACCGCCACATGTCGCTCGAACTCACTGACGCCGCGAAGGACCTGCTCGCGCAGAAGGGCTTCGACCCGCTGCTCGGCGCCCGTCCGCTACGCCGCGTGATCCAGCGCGACATCGAGGACGCGATCTCCGAGAAGATCCTCATGGGCGAGCTCAAGGACGGCCAGCGCGTGGTTGTCGACGCGGAGGGCGAAGGCATCCTCGGCGAGTTCACGTTCAAGGGCGAGGACTTCGAGGAGCCGAAGACGGACGCGGAAGGCGGGTCCGGCGAAGGCGGTGAGCCCGAGCTGGTCGGCGCCGACGCGGCCCCGTCCACGGGCGACGCCTCCGGCGACGCGGAGTGACGTCCCGGTCGCGGCTTCGGCCATAGACGAACGAAGGGCTTCGGTTCCAGCTGGAACCGAAGCCCTTCGTCGTATGTCATGCATGGTCATGTGTCGTCATGCATCGGCGGCCGGAAGACGGTCAGGCGCTGAAGTCGACCTCGCCGAGCTTGTCGATGAGCTTCATGTTCTCCGAATAGTCGACCGGGCAGGCGATGATGTCGATGCCCGAGCCGGAGCGCAGGGCGGCGCGCAGCGTCGGGTACAGCTCGTCCGCCGATTCGATGAGGTGGCCCTTCGCGCCGAAGCTCATGCCGAGCGCCACCACGTCCGGATTGTTGAAGTCCACGTACTCGTGGCTGCCGTCATGCAGGTCCATCTTCCATTTGATGAGGCCGTACGCCTCGTCCACCCATACGAGGATCACGATGCGCGCGCCCACGCGCACCGCCGTCTCGATCTCCTGCACGTTCATCATGAACGAGCCGTCGCCCATCACCGCGAGCACCGGACGGCCCGGGTTCTCCAGCGAGGCGGCGACCGCGCCGGGCAGAGTCCACGCCATCGTCGACAGCGAATTGTCGATTACGCACGTGTTCGAATAGTACGTGGGGTAGAGGCGCGCCATCCACATCTTCAACGCGCCCGTGTCGACGAGCGCGATGTCCGTGTCGGTCTCCATCGCGCGGCGCGTGTCGGCGACGATGCGCTGCGGCTTGAGCGGGAACGAGTCGTCCTGCGCGTACGACTCGTACTCGTCCGTCAGCAGCTCGTGGATCTTCGGATGGGACACGCCGAACGTCACATGCTGGCGTGCCAGCGCGTCGACCAGCGCGGACAGGGTCGCGTCGATGTTGCCCATGATGTTCAGGGCCGTCGAGTAATGCGCGTCCGTGTCCTCGATGAACGTGTTGATGTGGATGATCGTCTTGTCGTCGTTCGGGTTGATCTTCTTCGGATCGAACTGCTGGATCGAGAAGCCGACCGCGATGATGAGGTCCGCCTCGTCGAACGCGAAGTTCTCGTAGTCGTGGCGCATGAAGCCGACCACGCCGAGCGCCAGCGGGATGCGGTCGGAGATCACGCCCTTGCCTTCGAACGTGGTCGCCACCGGCACGTTGAGCTGCTCGGCCAGGGCGAGCAGACGGTTCTCCGCGTGGCCGCGCGCCACGCCGTTGCCGGCGAGGATGATCGGATGCTTCGCGCCGCGGATGATGCTCACCGCGCGTTCGATCGTGTCCGGCGTGGGCGCGAAGCTCATCGGGTTCGGCAACGGCAGCGGATGTGCGCCTTCGGGCGCCGGCATCTCGGCCACATCCTCCGGCAGGATCAGGCAGGTGGCGCCCGGACGGTTGCGCTGGGCGATCGAGAACGCCTTGCGCACCATCTCCGGCACCGAGGCGGGCTCCATCACCATCGACGTCCACTGGGTGAGCGGACGGAACACGCTCACCAGGTCGACGATCTGATGCGACTCCTTATACAGACGGGTCACGTTGCCCTGCGCGCAGATCGCGACCAGCGGCGTCGTGCTCGCGTTCGCCTGCGCGACCGGCAGCGTGAGGTTCAGCGCGCCCGGGCCGAGCGTCGCCAGGCACACGCCCGGCTTGCCGGTCAGGTGGCCCTGTGTGGCGGCCATGAAACCGGCGCCCTGCTCGTGACGGGTCAGGACGAAGCGGATGCGCCCGTCACGCTCGATGGCCTCCATGAGCGGGATGTTCTCCTCGCCGGGGATGCCGTACATGGTCTCCACGCCCTCGTTGACGAGACATTCGACGAACAGGTCGGCGACGGTGCGGATGTGGGTCTTCTTCGATTGCTCCTGCGGCTCGGTCGCCGTGGATGCCGTTGCGTCTGTAGCGTTCACGGTAGGGATAGTGTAACAGCACCGATGTGCGTTTGGGCCTCCCGCCGCATAGTGGACGCGTGTCGGACGGGACCTCCGGCCCCCACTCAGAAGCCACTGAGAATTCACCTGCGCGACGGCATGCGCGGGAACGCCGTTCAACCACGCGGCATACCTTGCAATCGTGAGCAGGATGCAGTCAGGCCGGCGCACGAAGGCCGGCAGGCGACCGGGGGTCGCCATCGCAGGTATCACGTTCCTTCTCGTCGCGGCGCTCGCGGCCCCGCACGCGTCCGCGTCGAACCCGGGAACCGTTCCCTTCTCCGGCGCGGACGCGGCCACGGGCGAACGCACCGTCACCATCGCCGACATCACCGACTTCCACGGGCACATCGAACGCGGCGAGGCGAACGCCGCCGGATTCGCGCTCGCCGACGCGCACAACCCGGGGAACACGGTGCCCGTCTCCGCCGGCGACCTCGTCGGCGGCAGCCCCTACGAATCCGCGTACGAGAAGGACGAACCCACGCTCGAGATGGCCAAGGCGTGGGGACTGACCGTCTCCGCCGTCGGCAACCACGAGTTCGACCGCGGCGTCGCCGACTTCAACGACCGCATCGCCGCGCCCGCCAACGGCATCGACTGGCTGAGCGCCAACGTGTCCGCCGCGAACAAGACGTCCGACGGCATGCTGAGCCACGTCAAGGACTACACGATCCGCACGGTCAACGGCAAACGCGTCGCGTTCGTCGGCGCGCTCACCGACGCGCTCGGCGCCGTCGCCACGCCGCAGATCACCCGCGACGCCGACCTTGACGAGACCGCCGTCCACGCCGTCAACCGCGTCGCCGACCAGCTCAGCGACGGCGACGAGGCGAACGGCGAAGCCGACGCCGTCATCGCGCTCATCCACGCCGACGCGTCCGCCGCCGCCGGAACCGGCGCGGCGGCGCTCGACCATAACGTCGACCTCGTCTACGCCGGCCACAGCCACGCCGTCAAACGCATGACGACCGCCGCCGGCGCCCCCATCATCGAAGCGGGCAGCTTCGGGCGCGACATGGCCGTGCAGGATCTCGTCATCACCGGCTCCGGACGCACGTCGCACGTCGCCGTGCGTGACGTCGACCCCGGCAACGGCATGACGCCGACCGGCGTCGCCGGCGTCTACGCGCTCGACGGCGCGGACGGCACCGATGGCGTCGCCCATGCGAAACAGGCCGCGTGGCGGTCGGCCGGCGAGACCGACGCGCGCGTGCGCCGCGCCGCCGCCATCTGGCGGAAGGCCGCGGCGGGCGCGCGGCGTGTCGGCGGGCGTGTCGTCGGCACCATCGCGCGCGACGCCTACTTCGGCAAGGTGCCGTCGCCCGGCACGGAAAGCGCGCTCGGCGTGCTCGTCGCCGACGCCGAACGCGAGGCCGTGCGCCGCGATTTGTACGCCGGCGACCGGATACCCGTCGTCGGATTCTCCAACGAGGGAAGTCTGAGGACCGCGAACCTCGACCAGAACGGCGACGGGAAGATTACCCTGCGCGAGGTCGACAGCATGATGGCGCTCCAGTTCAAGGTCGCGAAGACCACGCTCACCGGACGCGAGCTCAAGGCCGTGCTCGCCCAGCAATGGCGCGAACACGGCGGCCGCACCGTCATCTCGCGTCTCGGCGTGTCTGGCAACGTGCGGTACCGGTACGTGACCGGCGGGCAGGCGCCCGACGTGCCGGGGGAGAGCACGGACGACGCGGGCGGCGCGTCGATCGTGGACCTCACGGTCGACGGGCGCGAGATCGGCGACGACGACCTCGTCATCGCCGCATCCAACTCGTTCCTCCTCCAGGGCGGCGACCGGTACACCGCGTTCCGCGCCGGCAGCAACTACCACGAGCTCGACATGGGGTACGGCGAGGCGCTCGCCGACTATCTCGGCCGTCACCCGGATGTGCGCATCCCGCTGCCCGTCACCGGCACCGTGCTCGTGTAGGGAAGCGAAGCCGGCTGGGGAGAGAACCATACGAAAAGCCCGCCGTGATCTCCTTCACGGCGGGCTTCTTTACGCGTGGCGTGGACCGCACTACGCGGCGCGCGGCATCACTTCACCGCGTTGAGCCACTGCTCCTTCGTGGCCTTCTCGGCCTCGAGCTTCGCCTTCTTCTTCGGGTCGGACTCGGCGGCGATCTTCTCGTCGAGCTCGGCGAGCTGGGCGTTGAGCTGCTCCTCGAAGCTGGACTTGCGGGCGTCGGCCTCCGGGTCGGACTGCTTCCAGGCGGCGTCCTCGACGGCCTTGATCTGCTTGTCGACCGCGTCCAGGCGGCCCTCGATGCGGCGCATGTCGTCACGCGGCACGTAGCCGATCTGGTCCCACTCCTCCTGGATCTTCGCGAGCTCCTGGCGGGCGTGCTTGGCGGCCTTCTCGTCGGCGACCGGCACGAGCGCCTCCGCCTTGACGAGCAGCGCCTCCTTGGCGGCCAGGTTCTCCTTCTCCGAGGAGGAGATCTGGTCGCGGTCGGCCTGACGCGCGTTGAAGAAGGTGTCGGCGGCCTCGCGGAACTGCGCCCACAGGGCGTCGTCCTCGTTGCGGCCGGCGCGGCCCGCCTTCTTCCAGCGGTCCATCAGCTCGTTGAACTTGCGGGAGGTCTCGCCCCACGCGGTGGAGTCCTTCAGCTCGTTCGCCTCGGCGATGATCGCCTCCTTGGCGTCGCGGGCCTCCTTGCGCTCCACGTCGCGGGCCTGCGCCCACTTGCGGCGCGCCTGGTTGAACGTGGTGCGGGCGGCGGAGAAGCGCTTCCACAGCTCGTCGGCGTCCTTCTTGTCGATGCGCACGTTGTTGCGCTGGTGCTCCTGCCACTCGTCGAACAGGGCGCGGAACTTGTCCGCCGTGGAACGCCAGTTCGTGTTGTCGCCGAGCGACGCGGCCAGCTCCTCGGCCTTCACGACGATGGCGGTGCGGCCTTCGATGGCCTTCGCCATCGCGGCCTTGCGCGCCTCGGCGATCTGCGCCTTCTTCGCCTCGCCGGCGGCCTTCAGCTCCTCGTACTGGGCCTTCAGGGCGGCGATGTCGCCGACGACGGCCGGAGAGGCGGTCTCCTCGGCGAGCATCTTCAGGGACTCGTCGATCTCGCGCGGCTTGACGTTGCGGGACTTGAGGCGGCCCGCCAGCGCGTCGAGCTTCGCCTTGAGGTCCAGGAAGCGGCGGGCGTACAGGGCCAGCGCCTCCTCCTTGGACACGTCCGGGAACTGGCCGACCTCGCGCTCGGTCTCGCCCTCCCTGACGTACACGGTGCCGTCGTCGGCGACGCGGCCGAACGCCTCGGCCTCGTGGATCGCGGCCTCGGCGTGGCCGCTCTTGGCGGCCGGCGCGGCGGGGCGCGCGGCGGCGGGCTTGTGGGCGAACGCGGCCGGGGACGGCGCGTGCGGCTTCGGCATCGCCGAGGGTTTCGGAGCTGCCGCGGGCGCGGTCTGTTCCACCGCGGGCTGCGTCGCCTGCTCGGTGGGCTCGGTGGTGTTCTCGGTTTCGGTGACGTTCTCGTCGGCCATGGCCAGCTCCTTACAGCTTGGAAGTATGTGCGGCGTGCGTCCCGCATCGCGATACCCGGGGAATCCGCTCGGACCCCCATGGGAATATGGCGTTGTTTGACGCAACCCTCACCTATTATATTGATTCCGTGGCTAAAGGCGCATCAATTTCAGGATTTCCAGAGTGGCTCCCCTCTGAACGCGTTGTGGAGCAGCGTGTCATCGACACGCTCCGTGAGGTTTTCGAGCTCAACGGCTTCCTCGGCATCGAGACCCGTGCCGTGGAGACCGGAGCGTCCCTGCTGAAGAAAGGCGAGACCAGCAAGGAGATCTACCTGCTGTCCCGTCTGCAGGAGGTCGGTCGCGAGTCCGACACCCCGATCGAGGAACGGCTCGGCCTGCACTTCGATCTCACTGTGCCGCTGAGCCGGTACGTGGTCGAGCATTCCGGCCAGCTCGCCTTCCCGTTCAAGCGGTGGCAGATCCAGAAGGTCTGGCGCGGCGAACGTCCCCAGGAGGGCCGCTACCGCGAGTTCGTCCAGGCCGACATCGACGTGATCGGACAGGGCGACCTGCCCGACCACTACGAGGTGGAGCTGCCGCTCGTCATGGTCTCGGCGCTCGAACGCCTGCGCGCGTTCGGCCTGCCGAAGGCGACCGTGCACGCGAACAACCGCAAGCTGTCCGAGGGCTTCTACCGCGGGCTCGGCCTGACCGACATCGAAGGCGTGCTGCGCGAGATCGACAAGCTCGACAAGATCGGCGCCGACGAGGTCGCGAAGCTCCTCGTCGAGGAGTGCGGCGCGTCCGAGGCGCAGGCGCGCGCCTGCCTCGAACTCGCCGAGTTGACCGCCGCCGACGGCGCCGAGCTCGCGTCGAAGTTCGACGCGCTGTGCGCGGCCCATGGCATCGCGGCCGATTCCGAGGCGTACGCGCTCGCCAAGCAGGGCCTCGACACGCTCGCGATGATCGTCGACCAGGCCGCGGCCATCCGCCCCGGCTCCGTGATCGCCGACCTCAAGATCGCGCGCGGACTCGACTATTACACCGGCTCCGTCTACGAGACGTTCCTCGATGGCGCCGCGTCGCTCGGCTCGATATGCTCGGGCGGCCGCTACGACAACCTCGCCTCGCAGGGCAGCCGCAAGTACCCGGGCGTGGGCCTGTCCATCGGCCTGAGCCGTCTCGTCAGCTACATGCTGCACACCGCCGGCGCGCACGCGAGCCGCGTCTCGCCGGCCAGCGTGCTTGTCGCCGTATGGAACGAGGAGGACCGCGCCGCGTCGAACGCGATCGCGAACACGCTGCGCTCGCGCGGCATCGCCGCCGACGTGGCGCCCACCGCGGCCAAGCTCGGCAAGCAGATCAAGTACGCCGACAAGCTCGGCATCCCGTACGTGTGGTTCCCCGGCCAGGAGGGCGCGGGCGACGAGGTGAAGAACATCGTTTCCGGCGACCAGAACCCGGCCGACGCCACGTCATGGGAGCCGGATACTGTTAGTGCCCGGCAAACCGTAGTCATCGACTGAGAACCGCCGTCCCCGCGTCGTGTCGGACGGCGTGTCGGGACACGTCAAGAACTGAAAGAGGAAGCATGAGCCAGACGGCTTACAGAACACACCATGCCACCGAAGTCACCGAGGCGCTGGTCGGTCAGAAGGTCACCCTCGCCGGTTGGGTCGACCGTCGCCGCGACCACGGCGGCGTCGCCTTCATCGATCTGCGCGATGCGACCGGCCTCGTGCAGGTCGTCATCTACGACGAGGACATGGCCCGCCCGCTGCGCAGCGAATTCGTCATCCAGGTCGTCGGCGAGGTCCGCCTGCGCCCGGAGGGCAACGAGAACGAACATCTCGCCACCGGCAAGATCGAGGTCGTCGCCGAGACCATCGAGGTGCTCGCCAAGTCCGACGCCCTGCCGTTCCAGGTGTCCACCGCGCTCGAGAACGAGTCCGAGAACAAGCTGCCCGGCGAGGACGTGCGCCTGAAGTACCGCTACCTCGACCTGCGCCGCCCGTCCATGCAGCACAACCTGAAGCTGCGCTCCGACATGGCCAAGGCCGCCCGCCACGCCCTGGAGGACATGGACTTCACCGAGGTCGAGACCCCGACGTTCATCAAGTCCACCCCGGAGGGCGCCCGCGACTTCGTCGTGCCGGCCCGCCTCGTGCCCGGCTCCTGGTACGCGCTGCCGCAGTCCCCGCAGCTGCTCAAGCAGCTGCTCATGGTCTCCGGCGTCGAGCGCTACTACCAGCTGGCCCGCTGCTACCGCGACGAGGACTTCCGCGCCGACCGCCAGCCCGAGTTCACCCAGCTCGACATGGAGATGGCGTACGTCGACCAGGAGGACGTCATGGCCATGGCCGAGAAGGTCATCGCCGCCATCTGGAAGACCGCCGGCTACGAGGTGCAGCTGCCGCTGCCGCGCATCACCTGGCAGGACGCCATGGATAAGTACGGCTCCGACAAGCCGGATCTGCGTTTCGGCAATCCGCTCATCGAGCTCACCGAATACTTCAAGGACACGCCGTTCCGCGTGTTCCAGGCCCCCTACGTGGGCGCGGTCCTGTTCAAGGGCGGCGCCTCCACGCCGCGTCGCCAGTTCGACGCGTGGCAGGAGTGGGCCAAGCAGCGCGGCGCCAAGGGCCTCGCCTACGTGTCCTTCACCGAGGACGGCGAGCTCAAGGGACCCGTCGCCAAGAACCTGTCCGAAGCGGAGCGCAATGGCCTGATGCAGGCCGTGGGCGCCGAGCCGGGCGACGCCGTGTTCTTCGCCGCCGGTTCCCGCGAGTCCTCCCAGCTGCTGCTGGGCGCCGTGCGCGTCGAGCTCGCCTCCCGCGCGGGACTCCTGGACCCGAAGAAGTTCGCGTTCACGTGGGTCGTCGACTTCCCGCTGTTCAAGCCGACCGACGATCCGGACGACGACGACGTGGCGGTCGGCCACTCCAAGTGGACCTCCATGCACCACCCGTTCACGATGCCGTCCAAGGACTGGATCGACAAGTTCGACCAGGATCCGGAGCACGCCATGTCCGACTCCTACGACATCGTCTGCAACGGCGAGGAGATGGGCGGCGGTTCGGTGCGTATCCACCGCGACGACATCCAGGACCGCGTGCTCAACGTCCTCGGCATCTCCTCCGAGGAGGCGGCCGAGAAGTTCGGCTTCCTGCTCGAGGCGTTCAAGTACGGCGCCCCGCCGCATGCGGGCATCGCCCTCGGCTGGGACCGCACCGTGTCGATCCTCGCCGGCGCCGACACCATCCGCGACGTCATCGCCTTCCCGAAGGCCGGCGGCGGCCGCGACCCGCTGACCGGTGCCCCGGCCCCGATCTCGGCCGAACAGCGCGCCGAGACCGGCGTCGACTACGACCCGGAAGAGGACGAGGACTGATCGTCCCCATCCAAGGGTGAGCCCCCATCAGGGGGCTCACCCTTTTTCAAACCCACCCGTTCCCATGGTGCGGTAAAACCCCCATGGTGCGGTGTCGCAAAACGGCTTGATTTCGCGGTTGTGGAGAAAGTGTGTTGCCGCACCATGGGAAGGTCACCGCACCATGGGGCGGTGCATGGACGCCTCGCGCGCCAAGGCGCGTCGATGGTATTCGCCGCGGCGCGCGTTGGGACGGAGGGACGGGTCTGCGAGCGCGCGATGCGCGCGGCTCGGCATCGCCGTGAACGGCATGCCGGCCGCGTCCGCCACACGTCGCGCGAAGTCACATCGTCCGTCGGCGTCACGTATGTCGTCGGCGAACGTCTCGATGACCGTCCACCCCATCGCGCGCAGCTCCCGGCGTTTGCGCTGGTCCCGGACGTATTGGCTGCGGAACCGGCGATGATGGTCGCCGTCGTATTCGATGGCGACACGGCGCTCCGGGTACGCCATGTCAACGACGTACCGGGTCGTTCCACCGGGAGCCGCGACGGCATGATGCATGACCGGCATCGGCAGGCCATACCGCAGCAGCGCGAGCCGCGAACGGGTCTCCTGCACGGAGTCGGACGGTCGCATGAGCGGTCGGGCCGCGTCGCATCGCGCCCGGCCGGCGATGCGGCGAAACGCCGTAAGCCGATTGGCGAGATCATCGAACGCGTACCCGAATCGTCGGACGATCGCTTCGCCGAGCACCACCATCTCGGTGAGATCCAGATATCGGGCGTATTGGATCCACGTATCGATGGGATGCACGCATACCAATCCGTTGGGGAACGTATACGTGGCGAACGGCTGGTTCCAGGTGCGGAAATCGACGCCGTCGAGGGACGATCGTGCCACACGGTCGCGCACGACGACGCGGAAATCACATCGTGGCAGTCCGCCGCATCGTGGCGTTTCGACGGCGTACAGCGTCAACGCCGTGTCCAAGGCGAAGCAGGTCGTGCGCTCCGTCCTCACCCGCGGCAGCAGCCCCAGGCACGCCTGCGCCTTTGCCGCCGCCTGTTCGTTCAGACGGCGTCTCACGTAATCGTGGACCTCGCCGTCCATGGGCGCTTCGTCATAGCCGTATGTGTTCATCCGGGCATGATAACCGAAGCCGGATCGGGAGGGACATGATTCCGGGCGATGTGGATAACCCGGTCGATTCCGGATGCCGCTGCGGCGTGTCCCGTCGGATTGTCCACAATCGGCGAAGTCGTCGTTTCGTCCTAATGTACGAACGGCATCGTGAATACGGGTTCTTCGATATGCCAGAGGAACCGAACGAAAGGAAACCAGCCAAGTTGCGCCTGTGAAGGATGACGGTACTCCAGCGGGACCACGCGTCGAAGCGTGCCGCCGCGCGTCATCCGTCAATGGGCTCAGGCTTCCGCCCGTCCGGGCGTGGCCGATCGCAGGCGACGATATGTGCCGGGCCCGTTGGCCGTATCCGGTCCCACGCCGTCATCGACATCGCATCCCAAGCGGCACGCCCGACGTGAAAGGCGCGACCCATGCAACCCTCCATCCTCACTCTCACCAATATCACCTTCACCTATCCGGACGCTCCGGAGCCGTTGTTCGCCGACGTCGACGTATCGTTCCCGCGCGGCTGGACCGCCGTCGTCGGCGACAACGGCATCGGCAAATCCACGCTCATGGCCATCGTGCGCGGCACCGTCATCCCCGATGGGGGAACCGTCACGCCCGATCCGAAACGTCTCGTCATCGGCCATTGCCCGCAAGGCGTCGACGTCTCGCCGGAACGTCTCGACATGTTCGCCGCCGACTGGTCGCCCGAGACGATCGCCGTACGCGACATGCTCGGCATGGGCGACGACTGGCCGTACCGTTACGACACGCTGTCCGGCGGCGAGAGGAAGCGCGTGCAGCTCGCCTGCGCGCTCGCCGCACGCCCCGACGTGCTGATACTCGACGAGCCGACGAACCATGTCGACGCCGTCGCGCGGGCGCGCATCGTCGACGCGATGCGCGCCTACCGCGGCATCGGCGTCGTCGTCTCGCACGACGCGGCGCTCATCGACGCGACCTGCGGCCGGTGCGTCGTCTTCTCGCGATGTCACGTCGGCTCCCGCAACGTGACCGTCGTCGACGCGGTTCCGGGCGGATGGACGCAGGTCTCGGCGACGATCGCGGCGCGCGACGACGCCGACGCCGCCGCGTTGTCCGAGGCGCGGCGCGAGACCGCCCGATTGGCGGCGTCCCGCGCGCGGGAGTTCGGCAAGGTGCGGCAGGTCGAGGCGGCGAAACGCGGCGGCCGCCATATCGACCGACACGACCATGACGCGAGGGACAGACGCCAATTGGCGAAGATGACCGGTCTCGACCGCGGAGTCACCCGCGCCTACGCGCGGCTCGACGCCCGGGCGATTGCGGCGCGGCGACGGGAGGCGGATCTCACGGTCGCGGCGAAACGCTACGACGGCGACATCTGGATGGACATTGCGCCGAGCCGCCGACGCGAATTGATACGACTGGATTCGGGCGTGGTCCGGTTCGACGGACGGGACGCCGCCGATACCGGGCCGGAAAGCGTGAACGAGGACGGCCTGGGACTCGACTCGTCCGACTTGTCCGGGTTGTCGCGGGCCGTCGTCTCCGGCGGACGCATCCGACTGTCGCCGGCCGTCGACGAGACTTCGGCCATAGGACTTGCGATCCCGACGATCTCGGTCGGCCCGCGCGACCATGTCGCGGTGACGGGGGCGAACGGCACCGGCAAGTCGACGCTGCTGCACGCGATGATCGCGCACGCCGCCGACGTGCCGAAACTGATTGTCGCCCAGGAACTCACCGACGATGACCGCGATACGGCGATGGGCCGTTTGCAGGGACTGTCCGCCGGCGACCGGGCCCGTGTGCTGGGCGCGTACGCGCGGCTCAACGCCGACCCGGACCGGTTGTTGGCCGGGGAATCCCCGTCGCCGGGCGAACTGCGCAAGCTCCTGGTGTGCCTGGCGTTGCCGGACGGTCCGCAATTGATCGTCATGGACGAGCCGACGAACCATCTCGACCTGTCGTCGAAGGCGTCGCTGGCCCGCTTGCTGGCTGATTACCCGGGCGCGCTGGTCGTCGTCTCCCACGACGAGCGCTTCCTTGGAACCTGCATTCCCATGGTGCGGTAAACCCCTCATGGTGCGGTGGCACGAAACGGCTTGATTCCGGGGTTATGGAGGAAGCGTGTTGCCGCACCATGGGGACATCGCCGCACCATGGGGATGGGGTGCGGATGGAACCGGTTATAGGGAACGGGTATAGGCGCGCCGGGCGGCGGCACGGTGGGCGCCGCTATGCTGGGCGGACGAACGCATGGCGAAGGGGGACTTATGACGTTGGAGATACTGGACTGGCATGACGGGGACCTGCTGGCGAAGCCGGTGTTCGACAAGCTGAACGCGCTGGTCGCGGCCGGGGTGCCGGAATCGAAGATCCTGGGCGTGACCATCAACACGGACGAGGAGTCGGATACCGACCTGTGGTGCCCGAAGTACGGGGTGCCGTTCTCGATCACCGGCAACGTGGTCGTCGTGCACACGCACAAGACGCGCAAGGCGCCGCCGCAGTTCGCCGCCGCGTTCGTCACGGCGGACACGCGCGCCGACCTGAACGGCGTCGTCAAGCACACGCTGGAGGTCTCCAAGGTGAGCTTCGCGCCGATCGCGGCGGCCGTCGAGGCGACCGGCATGGAGTCGGGCGGCATGTCGCCGATCGGCCTGCCGGACACGTGGCCGCTGCTCGTCGACCAGCACATCCTGTCGATCCCGAAGCTGTATCTGGGGTCCGGCGTGCGCCCCTCCAAGCTCGTGGTGGACGGTTCGATCTTCGCCGACATCCCGGGCGTGCGGTTCGTCGCGGGCCTCGGCAAGCCGCGTCCGGTGCAGTGATGCGCGTGCCCATGGTGCGGTGAAACCCCCATGGTGCGATGAATCACCCATGGTGCGGTGGCGCGAAACGGCTTGATTCCGGGGTTGTGGAGGAAGTGTGTTGCCGCACCATGGGGAAGAGGGCGCTGGGGAATGGGGCGGGATGATGGATAAGTGTCTCACATGGTGAACAGTTGATGTCCGGCTGGTAGTCTGCCGGTAACACAGTGCCGTTATACTGACCTCCCATGTCAGAGAAACTAGAAGAAACGCGCCCCGTCGCGCCCCTCGTGCCGGGCAATGAGACCTCCGGCCACCCGCTCGTCGAGCTGACCCACGTCGAGAAGCACTTCGGCGATCTGCACGTCCTGAAAGACATCAACCTCACCGTCAACAAGGGCGAGGTGCTCGTCATCGTCGGCCCGTCCGGCTCCGGCAAGTCCACGATGTGCCGCACCATCAACCGTCTGGAGACCATCGACTCCGGCGACATCCGCATCGACGGCAAAGCCCTGCCGCAGGAGGGCAGGGAGCTCGCCAACCTGCGCGCCGAGGTCGGCATGGTGTTCCAGTCGTTCAACCTGTTCGCCAACAAGACCATCCTGGAGAACGTGACGCTCGCGCCGATCAAGGTCCGCCATATGGACAAGAAGGAGGCCGAACGCCTCGCCATGGACCTGCTCGCCCGCGTCGGCGTCGACTCGCAGGCGGGCAAGATGCCCTCCCAGCTCTCCGGCGGCCAGCAGCAGCGCGTCGCCATCGCCCGCGCGCTCGCCATGCGCCCGAAGGTCATGCTGTTCGACGAGCCGACCTCCGCGCTCGACCCGGAGATGGTCAACGAGGTGCTCGACGTCATGGTCGAGCTCGCCCACGAGGGCATGACCATGCTGTGCGTCACCCACGAGATGGGCTTCGCGCGCAAGGCCGCGGACCGCATCGTGTTCATGGCCGACGGCCAGATCCTCGAACAGAACACGCCCGACGAGTTCTTCGAGCATCCGAAGACCGAGCGCGCCAAGGACTTCCTGTCGAAGATCCTCACCCACTGACGGACCGAGGGAAAGACAAGAAGGCAAGCATATGACGTTCAAACCATCAGTGAAGCGGATGGCGCGCCGCGCGATCGCCGTCGTGGCCGCGCTCGCCTGCACGATGTCGCTGGCCGCCTGCGGCTCCGACGAGGCGGGCAAGATCCGCATCGGCATCAAGTTCGACCAGCCGGGCCTCGGCTTCAAGAAGTCCGGCACCTACGTCGGCTTCGACGTGGACGTGGCCAAGTACATCGCCAAGAAGCTCGGCTACTCCGAGGACGAGATCATCTGGAAGGAGGCCCCGTCCAAGCAGCGTGAGGCCATGCTCCAGAACGGCGACGTGGACATGATCCTCGCCACCTATTCGATCACCGACGAGCGCAAGAAGGCCGTCTCCTTCGCCGGCCCGTACTTCGTGGCCGGCCAGGACCTGCTCGTGCGCAAGGACGACACGTCCATCAACGGCCCCGAGGACCTCAACGGCAAGCGCCTGTGCTCCGTGACCGGTTCGACCTCCGCTGCCACCGTCAAGGAGAAGTTCGCCTCCGAGGTGCAGCTCATGGAGCAGCCGGGCTACGCGGAATGCGCGACCGCCCTGTTCTCCGGCATCGTCGACGCGGTCACCACCGACGACATCATCCTCGCCGGCCTCGCCTCCGCCTCCCGCGGCAAGCTGCGCGTCGTCGGCAAGCCGTTCACGCAGGAGTACTACGGCGTGGGCATCAAGAAGGGCGACACCAAGTTCGCCGCGCAGATCAACAACGCGATCGTCGACATGATCCAGGACGGCTCCTGGAAGCGCGCGATCAGTGACAACACGAAGGGCACGGCGTACACGCCGAACGCGGAGTACAACCCGCCGACGCCCGACGAGGGCGAGGGGGACAAGTGATGAACGGATTCCTCGAACTGTTCAGCCAGTACGACGTGCCCGGCGCGTTCCTCGTCAACATCGAACTGACCCTGTGGAGCGCCCTGTTCTCGATGATCCTCGGCGTGATCCTCGTGGTCATGCGCATCTCGCCGATCTCGTCCCTCAGGGCCGTGGCCGGCGCCTACGTGGAGCTGTTCAAGAACCTGCCGCTCACCATCATCATGGTGTTCATGGTGCTCGGCGCGTACGCGCAGCTGAAGCTCACCTTCTCCGACACGTTCGCCACGAACTTCTTCTGGCTGGCGGTCATGGGCCTGAGCCTGTACACGGCCGCGTTCGTGTGCGAGTCGCTGCGCTCCGGCATCAACACGGTGCCGCTCGGCCAGGCCGAGGCGGCCCGCGCGCTGGGCCTCGGCTTCATGCAGTCCGCCACCGAGATCATCCTGCCGCAGGCGTTCCGCGGTTCGGTCGCCCCGCTCGGCAACACGCTGATCGCGCTGCTCAAGAACTCGACCGTCGCCGCCGCCGCGTCCGTCTCCACCGAGACGTCGTCGCTGATGAGCCAGATGATCGAGTTCCGCCCGGACGTCATCATCCAGATCTTCCTGATCTTCGCGTTCGGCTACGTGATTCTGATCATCCCGATCGGCATGCTCACCACGTACCTGTCCAACAAGCTCGCCGTGAGGAGGTGACCGAGTCATGGCCGATACTTCCAATTCCGTCCTGTTCGACGCGCCTGGTCCTAAGGGCCGCCGCACCATCCGCATCATCAACTGGGTCGCCGGCCTGGTCTTCGCCGTGCTCGTCGTACTTATGCTCATGCGTCTGCACAACCCGCCGGACGGCGAGAACCAGCTGAGCTGGGAGCTGTGGAAGCCCGCCCTCGAGAAGGAGGCGTGGACCGACTTCTACCTGCCCGGCCTGTGGATGACCGTCAAGGCGACCGTGCTCGCCGTGGTCGGCGCCGTCCTGTTCGGCCTCGTGTTCGGCGTGGGTCGACTCCTGCCGAACCCGCTCGTGCGCGGCGTGTCCGCCGTGATCGTCGAGTTCTGCCGCGCCGTGCCGGTGCTGTTGCTCATGATCTTCTTCTGGCGCTGGTTCGCGTTCGCCGGATTCCCGAGCCCCTCGTACTGGGCGGTCGTCATCGCGCTCGTGCTCTACAACGGCTCGGTCGTCGCCGAGCTCGTGCGCTCCGGCGTCGGCAATCTGCCGAACGGCCAGCGTGAGGCGTCCCTCGCCCTGGGACTCACCGAAACGCAGTCGCTCATCCAGATCGAGGTGCCGCAGGCCGTCTACGCGATGCTGCCCGCCGCCGTCACCCAGCTCGTCGTCGTCCTGAAGGACACGGCGCTCGGCTCGATCATCATGTACACGGATCTGCTGCAGGAGTCGCGTCGACTCGGCTCGATGTACTTCAACATCCTGCAGACGCTCGTCATGGCCGCGGTCATCTACTTCATCGCCTGCTGGCTGCTGTCCCGACTCGCCGAATGGCTGCCGGAACGCATGCAGCAGCGCACGGCCGCGCCCGCCGAACCCGAGCCGGTCGCGCCGATCGCCGCCGGCGACCCGTCGAACATCAACCAGATCGCCGTCGCCAAGGAGGTGGAGGAGCTGCCGCTCGGCGGTGCGCCCCGCCAGTACCACGTGCACCACCGCGGCACGAACGCGTCGATCCGCAACTGGCGCCGCACCCGCTACGAGCAGGGTTATGACGCCACGCAGCCCGAATCGCAGATCGATCCGGAGACCGGCCGTCTGATCCGCGACGAGGAGGCGGAACGCAAGGCGAAGGCCGCGAAGGCGGCGCGCCTCGCCGCCAAGGCCGCCAAGGAGAACGGCGGCGAACCGCCCGAACGCCACGACCAGTACGGCCACGGCGAGAAGCACGACCGCGCCGTCTTCAAGCCGCACGGCGACATCGGCAAGAAGGACCACAACCACGACGACATGGGGCACCGTCCGAAGATCTGAGCGACACGAAGAGTTCACCCATCGTTCGGCCGCGCCCCTCGTCGCGTAGCGAAACGGCGGATAGGTTAGGGAGCATGACACCGTTCCCGAACCTGTCCGCCGTCATCGTATCCGCGCGCATCCGGTCCCTCCGCGCCGCGGCCGCCGCGCTCGTCGCCGCGACCGCGGCCGTCGCGGCCGTCGCCGTGGCCGCCGTCGCGCCGATCCCCGGCGCCGTTCCCGCCGCGCGCGCCGACCAGTTGCCCAACCCCGACTGGGCTGCCCTCCTCGCCGACTACGAGAAGGACTACTGGAAGGCGCCCACCAGCGCGCAGGACGGCGGCAAGGTGCTCGACAAAACCGTGATGAAGCGCGACGGGGACCTCGCCGTCGCCATCAACCACAAGGGGGCCGAAGGCGCCGACGCCGACGGGCTCACCCCGCAGCGCAGACGCGCGCTCGTCGACTCCGACCTCAGGGCGCGCGAGACCATGCCCGACGCGCTCGGCCCCGTGCTCGGCCGCTACATGCGCGAAGGCATCGACGGACACCGGCTCGGCCGCGTCGTCGACCTGTTCCGCTTCGACGTCGCCTCCACCTACGAGTCGAAGCGGGCGGCCATGCACCCGCGGCCCTACCTCGACCGCTCGGTGAGCGCCTACAACGGCACGAACGACCTCGCGGGACTGCCCGCCACGCTCGACATCAGGCAGGCGCCCGCATGGGGCGACCACGTCCCCGGCTACTCGAACCTGCAGAAGAACAGCTCCTACCCGTCCGGACACACGACCACGGCCTATTCGTGGGGCGTGGCGCTCGCCGGCATGATCCCCGAACTCGCGCCGCAGATCATGGCGCGCACCTCGGAGGCGGGCAACAACCGCATCGTGCTCGGCGTCCACTATCCGCTCGACGTCATCGGCGGGCGCATCGGCGGCTCCGCGCAGAACGGGCAATACTGGCACAACGAGTTCGGCACGTCGGTCGCCCCCGCCGCGCGGCAGCTGCGCGCCTACCTCACCGAACGCTGCAGGGCGGACGGCCACGGCGCGACGCTCAAGGCGTGCATCGCGGACCTCAAAGCCACCGGCGAAGGCGGCTATACGAACGGGTTCCTCGACCCGGTGGCCGACGAGCCGGTCAGGGACCGGGCGTCCGCCGTCCGCGTCTACGTCAAGCGCATGACCTACGGATTCGCGCAGAACAAGACCGAGAAGGGCGAACCGTTCACCGCGCCGCGCGGCGCCGCCGACGTGCTGCGTCTCGCCTACCCGCAGCTGCACGCCGACCAGCGGAACGCGATCCTCGCGAAGACCGCGCTCGACTCCGGATACCCGTTATGGAAGTCGTCCGACGGCTGGCAGCGCATCGACTGGGCGAAGGCCCTGTGCGCCCGCGTCACGTTGGATGCGAACGGCGACGTCGCCAAGGTCGAGACCGCCGACGACGTCGAAGACGCGTTCGACGGTCCGACCGTCGTCAACGCGCAATACGCGGACCGCGGAAACCATCCCGACTCCGATGCGGCGGCCGGCGAGAACGGCGACGAGGCCGCCGGACCCGGGCCCGCGGCGAAGCGCCTCGATCGTCGGGCGCTCACCGCGGTCGCCCTCGGCACCGTCGCCGTCGCCGCGGTCGGCACGGCGTTGCGCGTGCGCGACCGCCGCCGCTCGCGCCGCGCCGCGTGACCGTCCGGTGCCGGCGGCGAAATCGTCGCCACACGTCCGCGGCGGCGTACAATCGGCACTATGGCCAAGGATGACAGGAAGAACGCCAAAGGCGGCGGCAGGACGCGCAAGTACGTCGACAAGGCGCTCGACCGCGCCGAGGAGCTGATCGGCTCGGTCGAGGACAGCGACAACGTGGCGGAGCGTCTCGCGCGCGCCGCGAAATCCAGCGAGCTGCTGAGCGCCGTCTGGTCGCTGCCGCCCGCGCAGCGGCTCATGTTCCACCACGGCGTCGACGTGGGGGAGCTGGCCGCGACGGGCGCGGGGAGCACCCCCGGCTTCGACGGCGACAAGTACGACGGCGAACGGTTCATCGACCTGAGCTCGTCGGGCATCGCCCGCTACCAGCGGCTCATGTACGCGAACGGCGTGAAGGGGTCGCCCAGAAGGCTGCTCATCGTGCTGCAGGGCATGGACGCCTCCGGCAAGGGCGGCATCGTGCGCCACGTGTTCCGCCAGGGCGACCCGATGGGCATCCACTACCACGGATTCGGCAAACCCACCGAGGAGGAGGCGGGCCACGGGTTCCTGTGGCGCGTGGAACGCGAACTGCCCGATCCGGGGTGGATCGCGATCTTCGACCGCTCCCACTACGAGGACATCGTCATGCCGCACGTGTACGGCACGTTCCCCGAGGACGTGTGGCGGGCCCGCTACGACATCGTCAACGGGTTCGAGCGCAATCTCGTCGCCTCCGGATGCGCCATCATCAAGATCTTCCTCGTCTCCAGCCGCGAGGAGCAGCGCCGGCACTTCCTCGCGCGCCTCGACGACCCCACCAAATACTGGAAGTTCGACGTCTCCGACCTGGACGCGCGCGACCGGTGGGACGACTACATGGACGCCTGGCAGGAGGTGTTCGAGCGGACGAGCACGCCCGCCGCGCCCTGGTATCTCGTGCCCGCCGACAACCGCTGGTACTCCAGGGCCGTCGTCTCCGAACTGCTGCGCACCACGTTGCGGAACATGAACATGTCCTGGCCGCCGCTCGAAGCGGAAGTGGACGCCGACGAGGCGCGACGTCGGCTAAGCTAGGGAACCATGACCGACGAGAAGGAATACGAGGACGACAAGCGCTACGGGTCGCTGGGGCGGCTCGCCCCGGAATGGGACGGAAGCGAACGCGAGCGCAACCTCACGGACGACGACATCTACGAACGGTTCTTCGGCTGGGTGGAGGACGTCAAGGGCATCGAGCCATGGCCCCATCAGGAGGAGGCCATCATGGACCTGCTCGCCGGCGACCACGTGATCCTCAACACGCCCACCGGCTCCGGCAAGTCGCTCGTCGCGCTCGGCATGCACTTCGCCGCCCTGTGCACCGGCCGCCGCTCCTACTACACGGCACCCATCAAGGCGCTCGTCTCCGAGAAGTTCTTCGACCTCGTCGAGGTGTTCGGCCGCGACAACGTGGGCATGATCACCGGCGACAGCCACATCAACGCGGACGCGCCGATCATCTGCTGCACCGCCGAGATCCTCGCCAACCAGGCGCTGCGCGAGGGCGAGCATGCGGACATCGGCATGGTCGCGATGGACGAGTTCCACTACTACGGCGACCTGGAGCGCGGATGGGCGTGGCAGGTGCCGCTGCTCACCCTCCCGCAGACGCGCTTCCTGCTCATGAGCGCCACGCTCGGCAACGTCGACGCGATCGCCGACAAGCTTTTCGATTTGAACGACGTGCCCGACGTGGACGTGATCGCCGACGCGCCCAGGCCCGTGCCCCTGAGCTACGAGTACACGCTCGACCCGTTGGAGAAGACCGTCGAACTCGCGTTCAGGAACGGCGAGACCCCCATCTACGTCGTCCACTTCTCGCAGGACGCCGCCCTGGAGACCGCGCAGGCGCTCGCCTCCACCGGCGTCTCCAGCAAGGAGCAGCGCACCGCCATCGCCGAGGCCATCAAGGGCGTCAAGTTCACGACCGCGTTCGGCAAGATCCTGCAGCGTCTGCTGCGTACCGGCGTCGGCATCCACCATGCGGGTATGCTGCCGCGTTACCGCCGCCTCGTCGAACAGCTCGCCCAGCAGGGCCTCCTGCCCGTCATCTGCGGCACCGACACGCTCGGCGTCGGCATCAACGTGCCGATCCATTCGGTCGTGCTCACCGCCTTGACGAAATTTGACGGCACCAAGATGCGCCGCCTCAAGGCCCGCGAATTCCACCAGATCGCCGGCCGCGCCGGCCGCATGGGCTTCGACACGGAAGGCCTCGTCGTCGCCGAGGCGCCCGAATACGAGATCGAGAACCAGAAGGCCATCGCCAAGGCGGGCGGCGACCCGAAGAAGCTCAAGAAGGTCAAGCGCAAGAAGGCGCCCGAAGGCTTCGTCACGTGGAACCAGAACACGTTCGACAAGCTCATCGACGCCGCCCCCGAAACGCTCGTGCCGCACCTCAAGATCACCCATTCGATGGTGCTCAACGAGGTCGAGCAGGGCGGCGACGCCCGTGCGCGCATCGACGACCTCATCGACGATTCCGCGCAGACCCCCGATCAGAAGGAGAAGCTCCACCAGCGCGCCGACGAGATCTTCCAGACCCTGTTCGACACCGACGTGATCGAGGTGCTCGAAGGCCGCGACGGCGGCAAGGACTACGTGATGACGCTCGACGTGCCCGACGACTTCGCGCTCGACCAGCCGCTCTCGCCGTTCCTGCTCGCCGCGCTCGAACTGCTCGACCCCGAGTCGGACACGTACGCGCTCGACGTGATTTCCATGGTCGAGGCCACGCTCGACGACCCCAAGCAGGTGCTGCGCGCCCAGGAGCGCGCCGCCCGCGACAAGGCCATGGCCGACATGAAGGCTGACGGACTCGACTACGACGAGCGCATGGACCGTCTCCAGGAGATCACCTACCCGAAGCCGTTGGAGGACATGCTCGACGCGGCGTTCGACCAGTACCGCCACGACGTGCCGTGGGCCAACGACTACTGGCTGAGCCCCAAGTCGGTGGTGCGCGACATGGTCGAGACCGCCTCCGACTTCACCGGCTACATCGCCCGCTACAACATCGCCCGCTCCGAAGGCACACTCCTGCGCTACCTGTCCGACGCGTACCGCGCGCTCGCCCGCACCGTGCCGCCGGAGAAGCGCGACGAGCAGCTGGACGACATCATCGCCTGGCTGCGCGTGCTCGTGCGTTCCATCGACTCCTCGCTGGTCGACGAATGGGAGAACGCGGGTGCGGACGGCTCCACCGACGCCTCGGAGGCGGCCGCGTCGCTCGCCGCCCCCGGCGCGCGCGACGCCGTCGTCGAGGACCGCCGCGGCCTCACGGTGCTCGTGCGCAACGCCCTGTTCCGCCGCGTCACGCTCATGGATCTCGACGATCCGGACACGCTCGGCGCGCTCGACAAGGACTGGGGCTACGGCGTGCACGAATGGGAGGACGCGCTCGACGACTTCTATGACGAGCATGAATACGTGAACACCGACGCGAAGGCCCGTTCCGCGGAGCTCTTCATGCTCGACACGAAGCACGAGAAGGACGAGCACTCGTGGAAGGTGCGTCAGATCATCGACGACTCCGACGGCGACCACGACTGGGCCATCGAAGGCGTCGTCGACCTCGACGCCACGCAGGAGAGCGGCGAGGTCGTCTTCTTCGACTACAAGGTCGGCAACGAATGACCGACAACGACCTGTTCGCGGCGTCGGACGCGCCGGACGAGGTGACGCGTCCGCTCGCCGTGCGCATGCGCCCGCGCACGCTCGACGAGGTGATCGGGCAGTCCCACGTGCTGGGGGAGGGTTCGCCGCTGCGGCGTCTCGCCAATCCGGCGTCGAAGGGCTCGCTCACCGCGCCCAGCTCGATCATCATGTTCGGGCCTCCCGGCGTCGGCAAGACGACGCTCGCCACGATCGTGGCCCGCCAGTCCGGCCGCGTGTTCGAGGAGCTGTCCGCCGTGACCAGCGGCGTCAAGGACGTGCGCGCCGTGCTCGACCGCGCGCACGAGCGGCTCGTCGCGCGCGGCGAGGAGACCGTCCTGTTCATCGACGAGGTGCACCGCTTCTCCAAATCCCAGCAGGACGCGCTCCTGCCCGCCGTCGAGAACCGCGACGTCACGTTCATCGGCGCGACCACCGAGAACCCGAGCTTCTCGGTCATCAAGCCACTGCTCTCCCGTTCCGTCGTCGTCAAACTCGAATCGTTGGAACCGGAGCAGCTCGACGACCTCGTCCGCCGCGCCCTCGAATCGGATCGCGGGCTCAAAGGCGAGGTGAAGGCCACCGACGAGGCCATCGCCGAGATCGTGCGGATGGCGGGCGGCGACGCACGCAAGTCGCTCACCATCCTCGAGGCGGCCGCCGGCGCGGTCACCGGCGACAAGGCGCGTGAGAAGGGCCGACGCCGCCCGACCATCACGCCCGACGTCGTCTCCACCGTGATGGACGTGGCCACCGTGCGCTACGACAAGGACGGCGACGACCATTACGACGTGATTTCCGCGTTCATCAAATCGATGCGCGGATCCGACCCGGATGCGGCCGTGCACTACCTCGCACGCATGATCCGCGCCGGCGAGGACCCGCGGTTCATCGCCAGACGCATCATGATCGCCGCCGCCGAGGAGGTCGGCATGGCCGCTCCGCAGATCCTCCAGGTGACGGTCGCCGCCGCGCAGGCGGTCGCGCTCGTCGGCATGCCGGAGGCCCGGATCATCCTCTCCGAGGCGGCGATCGCCGTGGCCACCGCGCCCAAGTCGAACGCGAGCTACATGGCCATCAACGAGGCGCTGGCGGACGTGGACGCCGGGCACATCGGCGCCGTGCCGCTGTATCTGAGGAACGCGCCCACCAAACTGATGAAGGAGTGGGGCAACCACGAGGGCTACCGGTACGCGCACGACTGGCCGGGGGCCGTCGCGCCGCAGGAGTACCTGCCCGAGGACCTGCGCGGACGGCGCTACTACCGGCCGAACAACCGCGGCTACGAACGCGAGGTGGGGGATCGGCTCGCCCGCATCGAGCCGATCCTGCACTCCGGCGACGGTCCGCGGGACGGACGGGACGGACGGGACGCCGGGACGGGAGCCGATCGGGAAGAACGGACGAAACAGGCGGACAGGTAAGCGGTTACGGGGTACAATGAGCCCGATACGAAACGACGGACGCGCCACGCCATCATGACCATGGCGGGAAAGGAGCACGCGATGACGCAGGACGAAAGCGCCGGTAAGATGATCCTCATCGTCGACGACGACCAGGCACTGGGCGAGATGCTCTCCATCGTGCTGGAGAACGAGGGGTTCCGGACCACCACCTGTCTCGACGGCCTGCGCGCCGTGGAGATGTTCCCCACCGTCAACCCGGACCTCATCCTGCTCGACGTCATGCTGCCCGGCATCGACGGCACCGAGGTGGCGCGGCGCATCCGCGAGACCTCGTCGAACGTGCCGATCATCATGCTCACCGCGAAGTCCGACACCGTGGACGTGGTCGCCGGACTCGAGGCGGGGGCCGACGACTACGTGCCCAAGCCGTTCAAGGTGGCCGAGCTCCTCGCCCGCATCCGCGCGCGCTTCCGCATCCGCGCCAAGCTCGCCGCGGCGGCCGGCAACGGCGGCGAGACGGGCGATTCCGATCCGCAGCACATCGAACGCGGAGCGATCGTCATCGACCGCACCGGCCACACCGCCACCAAGGACGGCGTCGACCTCGGGCTGACGCCGATGGAGTCCGAATTGCTCGCCGTGCTGGCCGCCGGCAGCGGCGAGGCCATCAGCCGCTCCACGCTCCTCAAGAAGGTGTGGGGCTACGACGGCGACGGCGACACGCGTCTCGTGAACGTGCACATCCAACGTCTGCGCGCCAAGGTCGAGGACGATCCGGAGAAGCCGCGGATCATCGTCACCGTGCGCGGCATCGGCTACAAGTTCGTCCCGCCGGAGCATGATCCCGCGCGGGCGGCGGCATGACCGGCGCCGATCTGCGCGCGCGCATCGGCGACCGGTTCAGCTGGCGTCGTCTGCTGAAAAGCGGACGCGCCGAGGTACGACGGTCGCTGCAGGCGCGCACCGTCGCCATGGTGGTCGCGGTCACGCTCATCGTGGCCGTCGTCTTCTCCGTCGTGTCGATGATCTCCGTGCGCTCCACGCTCCTCGACCAGGTCTCCACGCAGGCGCGCAACGACTTCTCGAACATGGTGCAGCAGGCGCAGACCGGGCTCGACTCGGCCGACGTCTCCGATTCGGTGCAGTACCAGCAGCTCGTCAACAACCTGGCCTCCTCGCTGCAGAACGAGGGCGCGTCGAACCTCGTGAGCGTCTATCTGCGCGGCAAGGACGACGAGAGCCGACTCATCGTGCCCGTGTCCACCGACCCCACATACGAGGACGCCGTCACCGACGACATGCGCAGCGCCGTCGCCTCCGACACGCACAGCCGCGTCTTCTACCAGCCCATCGCGATCGACGTCGAGAACCGTACGGACATGCCCGGCGCGGTGCTCGGCACCACGCTCGAATTCGGCGCCGCCGGCGGACTCGAGTTCTTCGCGCTGTTCTCCTACGAGTCGCAGGAGAACTCGCTCACCCAGATCCAGATGAATCTCATCTCCGTATGCCTCGCGCTGAGCGTGCTCGTCGGCATCGTCGTGTGGATGGCGCTGCACGGCATCATCGTCCCGGTCGGCGTCGTGGCCGCCGCGGCGGAGACCTTCGCCGCCGGCGATCTCGGCGCGCGCGTCCCCGTGACGCGCAAGGACGAGATCGGCTCCCTGCAGGACTCGTTCAACACGATGGCCGCCGCGCTGGACCAGAAGATCGACGAACTGGAGGAGGCGGTCGCGATGCAGCGCCGCTTCGTCTCCGACGTGAGCCACGAGCTGCGCACCCCCGTCACCACGATGCGCATGGCCTCCGATCTGCTCGAAAGCCGCAAGGACGGGTACGACCCGATCACGCGACGCACCGTCGAACTGCTCTCCGGCCAGATCAACCGCTTCCAGGACATGCTCGCCGATCTGCTGGAGATCTCCCGCTACGACGCGGGCTATGCGGCGCTCGACCTGGTCGAGGCCGACATGCGCGAACCGATCCGCGAGGCCGTCGACCAGGTGTCCGGCCTCGCCCAGGCGAAGCACGTGCCGATCCACACGTTCCTGCCGAACATCGAGGTGCTCGCCTACTTCGATGCGCGCCGCATCGTGCGCATCGTGCGCAACCTGCTCTCCAACGCCGTCGACTTCGCGGAGGACAAGCCGATCGAGGTGAGGCTCGCCGCCAACCGTCGCGCCGTCGTCATCTCCGTGCGGGATTACGGCGTGGGCATGCCTCGCGACCAGGTACCGCACGTGTTCGACCGCTTCTGGCGCGGCGACCCCTCGCGTGCGCGCACCACCGGCGGCACCGGTCTCGGCCTGTCCATCGCGATGACCGACGCGAAGCTCCACCAGGGCTCGATCCGCGTGCGCTCCGAACTCGGCGAGGGCACCTGGTTCCTCGTCACGCTGCCGCGCGATCCCGCGCTCGGCGTCGTGCCGGACAACGAGCTGCCGGTCGACTTCGAACGCGGCACCAGCCGTCCCGTCATCACCGGCGGCTTCGGCATCGCCGACAACCGCAGCGCCGACTACGTCAAGCACGGCTCGCGCGACGGCGGCGACGCGGGCGGCGTGAACACCATGGACGCCGCGGACGGCGGGACCGGCGACGGGAGCGCCGGCGATACGGGAAGCGACGGCCACGACGGGACGGGAGACGAATGATGGACGGACGGAACGGATCGGCCGATGGCGGCATGCCCACGCCCGTACCTGTGCCTGCGTCCGCGCCCACGGCGGGCGCGTCGGCGCGTCGGCTCGCGCGGCGCTGTGCGCGCGTCGCCGCCGCATGCGCCGTCGTCGCCGCCGTATGCGCGGCGGGCGCCTGCTCCAGCCCGATCGGACTGCCGTCGGGCGGCGGCGTGCAGGCGTTCTCGCCGGTCGAACAGCAGACGCAGCGCGTCTACACGAGTCCGGAAGGACCGTCGGACAACGACCAGCCGGAGGACATCGTCGAGGGGTTCTTCAACGCGATGCCCGCCGGCGTGCAGTCCGACGGCTACCGGGTGGCGCGCCGCTTCCTCACCACGCAGGCCGCGGAGCAGTGGAAGGGCGACGCCGGCGCCGTCATCTACGACGGCACGCCCAGGTTCACGCGCAAGGCGAGCGGGCAGACCGGATCGCCCGAGGCCTCCGGCGGCATCGTGGTCGAGGCGGAGCTCAACGTGGTGGGCAGCCTCGACGCCCACGGACTGTACACGCCCGCCCCCGCGGATGAAAGCACCACCGTGATGACGTTCTCGATGGCGCAGTCCGACGGCCAGTGGCGCATCTCCCATCTGGCGGATGGCGTGGTCGTCTCCTCGGCCGACTTCGAACAGGTCTTCCGCCAGGTGTCCGTCTACCAGTTGGACGCCGCCGGCAAGCATCTCGTGCCCGACGTGCGTTGGCTCAGCTGGCGCAATTGGCGCACCCAGGCCGTGCGTGAGGTGCTCGCCGGCGGCGCGGCCTGGCTGGGCGACGCGGTGCGCGACGTGAACACGGCGAGGACGACGCTCGCCGTGGACACCGTGCCCCTGACGGACGGCAAGCCGCAGGTGCGGCTGAGCACCGAGTTCCTCAAGCTCGACGAGGAGTCGCGCGTCGCGCTCGTCCATCTCATCCGGCTTACGCTCGGCGACGGCGTGCCTAGCGCCCAGCTGCAGGTGACCGTGGACAGTGCGGACTATTCGGGGATCGACTCCGGCTTCGACCTCGACAACGGGCAGCCGAGCGTCGGCCTCTACACGCTCACCGACGGACGCGTCGTCTCCCTCGGCTCGTCGAGCCCCCTGCGCGTCGGCGAGACCGACGGCTACCCGGGGGCGCGCGGATTCGCGTTCTCCGCCGACGGGGGAGCGGTGCTGCGAGCCGACGGCGTGGTCGAATGCCTCAAGGCTGACGCCTCCTCGTGCGGCGTCATGTTCTCCGGCGCCCGCGTCTCGTTCATCTCGGGCGGTCTCGACGGCGAGATCTGGGCGGTCTCGGACGGCGGCCACAGCCTCTATGTCTCGCGCGACGGCGTGGAACGGCATCTCTCGGTCGGTTGGCTCGGTTCGGAGTCGATCCGCGCCGTCACCGTCTCGCCGGAGGGAGCGCGTCTCGCGTTGGCGCTCGACGACGGCGTGGTGATGGTCGGCGTGAGCCGCGACGGCAGCCTCGTGCCGTCGGGACTGTCCTCCCAGCCCACCGAGATCTCGCGGCAGCGCAACGTGACGATGATGACCTTCTACAACGATCTGAACCTCATCTACGTGTCGGTCCCCTCGACGGACGACGCGGACGGCCAGGGTTCCGGCGGGGATGGCGCGTCGGATTCGTCCGGTTCGGCCTCCGGTTCGTCGTCGGGTTCGTCCGGTTCGTCCGGATCGTCGGTGGTGCAGAAGCAGCGGGGATACCGGCAGATCGCGCCCGGCCCCGTGCGCGAGCAGCGTCTGCCGGACACCACGGTGACGGGACTCGCCTCCGGGCAGATCGCGCTGTACCGCAGGCTGGCCGTGCTCGACGACCTCGGCGTGGTCCGGTCGGTGTCCGGTTCGCTCGACGGATCGTGGTCCATCGCCGATTCGCAGGTGACGGCGCTCGGCGCGCAGTGACGGACGGTGCGGCGACGATGCGGTGCACCATGCGTCGCGCATGCGTGGAAACGACAAAAGAGGGCTCCTTCCTGACGGGAAGGAGCCCTCTCTCGACGAGATGCGCGGGTCGTTCGATCAGATGCCGCCGTACTCGCTCTTGAAGAGCTCCTGCGGGACCTCGGAGTTGATCGGGACCTCGTAGATGAGGTACTGCATGTTGAACGGGATGTTGAACAGGTGACGCTTGACGCCGTAGACCTCCTCGGTGCCGAGGAAGTTGAAGTTGTCCGGGCATTCCGGCTCCCACTTGGCGAGCAGCTTGGCGGCGTCGCCGATGGTGGCGGCCACGCCGGCGAGGTGCTTGATGCCTTCCACCTGCTTGATGATGAGGAACACGGTATCCATGGGTCTCCTTTCGTGTTCGTTGTACGGTGCCGACCGCCTCATATAGGTGCATGTATAGGTGCATGCGAGGCGGCGGCGCCTCGTTACGGCGCTCTCCATAATACCCGAAAACGGCGGTACCGCGCCGATAAGCCGACGTGCGGGCGCTATGTTATCAAATCGTTATCAAGACGTTATCGAAATGTTATCCCGTGAGGTTGAACGCTCACATTGTTTGGTTCATACTTGAGCTTGTCGATGACAAACAGTCGTCAGCCAAGGAAAGGACCTTGGTGCTCGATAACTCGAGGAGGAGTATAAACATGAAGAATTGGAAGAAGGCCATCGCCCTTGTTGCTTCCGCCGCCGCTTTGGTGAGCGTGGCAGCATGCGGTTCCGGCTCCAACGGTGGTTCGGACAACGGCAAGAAGACCGTCGGCTTCGTCGCCGTCGGCCCCGAGGGTGGTTTCCGTACCGCGAACGAGAACGACATCAAGTCCGCGTTCAAGTCCGCCGGATTCGACCTGATCTACTCGCCGACCCAGAACAACGATCAGCAGAAGCAGATTCAGGCCTTCAACAAGTTCGTCAACGACGAGGTGGACGCCATCATCCTGTCCTCCACCGAGGATACCGGTTGGGACGAGTCCCTGAAGAAGGCCGCCGAGGCCGAGATTCCGGTCTTCACCGTCGACCGCAACGTCCAGGTCAAGGACTCCGACGCCAAGAAGGCCATCGTCTCCCACATCGGACCGTCCAACGAGTGGGCCGGTGAGCAGGCCGCCGAGTTCGTGAACAAGAACTTCCCGGACGGCGCCAACGGCTTCATCCTCGAAGGCCCCGCCGGCCTGTCCGTCGTCAAGGATCGTGGCGCCGGCTGGGATGCCAAGATCGCCAAGAACGTGAAGGTCCTCGAGTCCCAGTCCGCCAACTGGTCCACCGATGAGGCCAAGACCGTGACCGCCGGCCTGCTGGACAAGTACAAGTCCGACAACCCGCAGTTCATTTTCGCCCAGAACGACGAGATGGGCCTCGGCGCCGCGCAGGCCGTTGACGCCGCCGGCCTCAAGGGCAAGGTCAAGATCATCACCATCGACGGTACGAAGAACGCCCTGCAGGCCCTCGTCGACGGCGACCTCTCCTACGTGATCGAGTACAACCCGATCTTCGGCAAGGAGACCGCGCAGGCCGTCAAGGACTACCTGGGTGGCAAGAAGGTCAAGTCCGACATCCAGATCGAGTCCAAGACCTTCGACGCCGCCAGCGCCAAGGAAGCCCTGGATTCCAACTCCCGCGCCTACTGATTCGGGCCAAGCGCCTCCATCAGTGATGATCGAGAACCGCACATGAACATATAACCGATGGTGCATGAGGTAGTCCCTTGTGCACCATCATTCATGTGGGGTCGAAATATCACAAAACGGTAACAATCTTCCCTGTTCAAAGGCAACGATATGACAGACAAAACCCCTATCGTCGTGATGAAGGGCATCACGATCGAGTTCCCGGGCGTCAAGGCCCTGGACGGTGTCAATCTGACGCTGTACCCGGGCGAGGTCCACGCTCTCATGGGTGAGAACGGCGCCGGCAAGTCCACGATGATCAAGGCCCTCACCGGCGTCTACAAGATCGACGCGGGCTCCATCACCGTCGAAGGCAAGCCGCAGCAGTTCAACGGCACGCTGGACGCGCAGAACGCCGGCATCGCCACCGTGTACCAGGAAGTCAACCTGTGCACCAACCTCTCCGTCGGCGAGAACGTCATGCTCGGCCACGAGAAGCGCGGCCCGTTCGGCATCGACTGGAAGAAGACCCACGAGGCCGCCAAGACCTACCTCAAGCAGATGGGTCTGGAGCACATCGATCCGCACACCCCGCTGAGCTCGATCTCCATCGCCATGCAGCAGCTGGTCGCCATCGCGCGAGCCATGGTCATCAACGCCAAGGTGCTGATCCTCGACGAGCCGACCTCCTCCCTCGACGCCAACGAGGTCGAGGACCTGTTCGCGATCATGCGCAAGGTGCGCGACTCCGGCGTGGCCATCCTGTTCGTCTCCCACTTCCTCGACCAGATCTACGAGATCACCGACCGCCTGACCATCCTGCGCAACGGCAAGTTCATCAAGGAGGTCATGACCAAGGACACCCCGCGCGACGAGCTCATCGGCATGATGATCGGCAAGTCCGCCGAGGAACTGTCCCAGATCGGCGCCAAGAAGGCGCGCCGCGCCATCGAGCCCGGCGAGAAGCCGATCGTCGACGTCAAGGGCCTCGGCAAGAAGGGCACGATCAACCCGGTGGATCTCGACATCTACGCGGGCGAGGTCGTCGGCTTCGCCGGCCTGCTCGGCTCCGGCCGCACCGAACTCGGCCGCCTCCTCTACGGCGCCGACAAGCCGGATTCGGGCACGTACACGCTCAACGGCAAGCAGGTGTCCATCGGCGACCCGGCCACCGCCCTGAAGAACAAGATCGCGTACTCCACCGAGAACCGTCGTGACGAGGGCATCGTCGGCGACCTGACCGTCCGCCAGAACATCCTCATCGCCCTCCAGGCGACGCGCGGCATGTTCAAGCCGATTCCGAAGAAGGAAGCGGACGCGATCGTCGACAAGTACATGAAGGAGATGAACGTGCGACCGGCCGATCCGGATCGCCCGATCAAGAACCTCTCCGGCGGCAACCAGCAGAAGGTCCTCATCGGCCGCTGGCTGGCAACCCACCCGGAGCTCCTCATCCTCGACGAGCCGACCCGAGGCATCGACATCGGCGCGAAGGCCGAGATCCAGCAGGTCGTCCTCGACCTCGCCTCGAAGGGCATGGGCGTCGTCTTCATCTCCTCCGAGCTTGAAGAGGTCGTGCGCCTGTCCGACGACATCGAGGTCCTCAAGGATCGCCACAAGATCGCTGAAATCGAAAACGGCGACACCGTCTCGCAGTCGACCATCGTCGAGACCATCGCCAACACGAACGTGAAGAACTGAAAGGAGGGATGATGGCTGATAAGAAGCAAGCGGACGAGAAGAACAACATCGTCAAGAAGCTGCTCTCCTCTAACATCACCGTCGAGGTGGTCGCACTCATCCTGCTGGTTTTGCTGTGCACCGCGTTTGATCACGCGTTCCTCTCCCTGCAGTGGAACGACAACACGGGCGGTCTCGCCGGCCCGATCATCACGATGCTTCAGGAATCCGCCCGATACCTGATGATCGCCACCGGCATGACGCTCGTCATCTCCACCGCAGGTATCGACCTCTCCGTCGGTTCCGTCATGGCGGTCGCCGGCGCGGCCGCGATGCAGGCGCTGTCCGGAGGCACCAACGTGTGGCTCTCCATCCTGCTGGCCCTCGTCATCGGTCTGGCCGTCGGCTGCATCAACGGCGCGCTCGTCGCGTTCCTCGGCCTCCAGCCGTTCATCACCACGCTGATCATGATGCTCGCCGGCCGTGGCCTCGCGAAGGTCATCACCTCCGGCGAGAACACCGACGCCTCCGCGGTCGCCGGCAGCGAACCGCTCAAGTGGATGGCCAACGGCTTCATCCTGGGCATCCCGGCCAACTTCGTGATCGCCGTCGTCATCGTGATCCTCGTCGGCCTGCTGTGCCGCAAGACCGCCATGGGCATGTTCATCGAGGCCGTCGGCATCAACCCCGAAGCCTCCCGCATGACTGGCATCAAGCCCAAGCAGATCCTCTTCCTCGTCTACGCGATCTCCGGCTTCCTCGCCGCCATCGCCGGCCTGTTCGCCACCGCATCCGTGATGCGCGTCGACGTGGTCAAGACCGGTCAGGATCTCGAGATGTACGCCATCCTCGCGGTCGTCATCGGCGGCACCTCGCTGCTCGGTGGTAAGTTCTCCCTCGCTGGCAGCGCCGTCGGCGCCGTCATCATCGCCATGATCCGCAAGACCATCATCACCCTCGGCATCGATTCCGCCGCAACCCCGGCCTTCTTCGCCGTCGTCGTGATCGTGATCTGCGTGATGCAGGCACCCAAGGTTCGTAACCTGAGCGCGGAACTCAAGCGTAAGCGCGCGCTCAAGTCCTCTGAAAAGGCGGTGGCAGCATGACAAACGCTACGGCAACCCCGGCCAAGAAGGCCGTGAAGAAGACGCGTCGCATCGACGCACAGATGATTCCGACCATCGCGGCCGTCGTCATCTTCATCCTGATGATGATCATGGGCCAGGCGCTCTTCGGCACCTACCTGCGACTCGGCTTCATCTCCACCCTGTTCATCGACCACGCCTACCTCATCATCCTGGCCGTGGCCATGACGCTCCCGATCCTCACCGGCGGCATCGATCTGTCGGTCGGCGCCATCGTCGCCATCACCGCCGTCATCGGCATCAAGATGGCCAACGCGGGCGTTCCCGCCCTCGTCGTGATGGTCGTCATGCTGCTCATCGGCGCGGCGTTCGGCCTGCTGGCCGCGATCCTGATCGAGGAATTCAACATGCAGCCGTTCATCGCGACGCTGTCCACGATGTTCCTCGCCCGTGGTATCGCCTCCATCATCTCCACCGATTCGCTGACCTTCCCGGACAACAACAACTTCGACTGGATCGCGCAGAGCATCACGATCATCGACAACCCGAAGCTGAGCAACGACCTCTACTTCAACATCGGCGTCGTGATCTCGCTCGTGGTGCTGGTGTTCGGCTACATCCTGCTGCACCACACCCGCACCGGCCGCACCATCTACGCGATCGGCGGCTCCCGCTCCTCCGCGGAGCTCATGGGTCTGCCCGTGAAGCGCGCCCAGTTCACGATCTACATCACCTCCGCGACCCTCGCCGCGCTGGCCTCCATCGTGTACATCGCCAACCTCGGTTCCGCGAAGAACACGGTCGGTGTCGGCTGGGAGCTCGACGCCGTCGCCTCCGTGGTCATCGGCGGTACGATCATCACCGGCGGCTTCGGCTACGTCCTCGGCTCCGCCCTCGGCGCCCTGGTCCGCTCCATCATCGACCCGCTGACCTCCGACTTCGGAGTCCCGGCCGAGTGGACGACCATCGTGGTCGGCCTGATGATTCTCGCCTTCGTGGTCCTCCAGCGTGTGGTGACCGCGGTCGGCGAGAAGAAATAGGCGATGATCGGTCCGGGGGAGGCGCCGCCCGGCGCGGCGGTTCCCCCGGACCGATCGGAGCCCCGCAGCGGTCGCCGTCTACCGTGATGACGACCGCGGTGATAACCGAACATCGTGATAACTGAATACCGATAACTGAATAAGCGATAACTGAACATGGAGACCGGCGGGCGATACGCCATCGGTGCCCGCAAAGGCAATCCTCCTCGCCTTGAAGCAACGAGAGCTTCGCGCGGGGACCGTACGGTGACACGTCCGCCGGCATCCACCCTCTCTCTTCCTTCATTTCCTTCCTTTCATCCGCGTGTGGCCCGTCCCGAGATCCCTCGGGACGGGCCACACGCGTTGTTTCGGAAGTTCCCCATGAACTTACTTGTGGCTCATGGCTCGCGGCTCGCGGTGCGGAACGGAATTCGTATCTCTCAGCAACTTCGTATCTCCATGCGATCCGCCCCGAGGCTGCGTAAGGAATCCCGGAAAAGAGGGGGAGCCGTCCGGGAATCCTCGCACCGACTCGTTCTCTGCGCAATACATCCCGGACGATTGGGACGGAACCGGGATTTCTCGCGCCGATGGCTGTGCCGACGATTATTGTCGTCGGTGACCCGATACGAAAAATCCCGGAAACCGCTGAAGATCTCCGGGATTTCTTGCGCCGGGCTGCGACGCGATCGAGACTGGCTGCTGCGCCAAAGGGCATTGCGGTCGCGGAACGCGTATCCGGGACGATCCGATGCCGTTTGACCACCGGCGTAGAGGTATTTGCGTTGTCAGGGGTGCTTCCGCTCCGATGCGGATCGCCATCTCGCTAACGAGGGGTATCCGTCACCGCACAGGGGCAGGTGCCGACGGCGTTCTGCACCGGGGCCAAGCCATTTCGGCGCCCTCTCTACCCGAGCGGGTACCCCTCGGAGACAAGATGGCTGTCAGTCACCGTCACGAAGTACCCCTTGGAACGTAGTTAACGGTCAGTCGGCCGTCAGTCGGGTGCCGGTCACGTGGTTCGTGTCCCGTTTCGGTCGCCGGACAGACGGTTCATAGCCCGCGACGGGCGCGGGCGCGGAACGCGGCGGCGAGACTCACCCATCCGGCCACGCAGATCACGATCATCGTGGCGAACACCCACTGGCCGCCCACCGCGGTCGCGTGCATGAACTCCGCCGATCCCTCCGCGCCATGACCGGCCTGCGCGACCGCCAGAATCGTCGAGAACAGGGCGGTGCCGGCCGCGCCGCCGAACTGGAGCGCCGTGTTGAAGATCGCATTGCCGTCCGGCGCGAACTCGCGGGGAATCGAACTCAGGGCGCTCGTCATCACGTTCGAGTTGCCGAGCGCGAAGCAGAATCCGAAGATGAAGTAGAAGCCGGCGAGCATCACGGGGGTGAGCCGCAGCGCGAACGCGAACAGCAGCACCGGACCGAGCGTCGCGATGCCGAACGGCACGAGAATCGGCTTCACCGCGCCGAAGCGGTCGTACAGCCAGCCGCCCAGCGGCGCGCACACGGCGCCGATTAGCGCGCCTGGCAGCACCAGCGAACCGGCGAGGAACGCGTTCGTGCCGAGACCCAGCTGCGCCACGTTGGTGATCACGTAGCCGAATCCGATCGACACGATCGGCATCACCAGATAGGCGACCAGATGCAGCAGCACGACCGGATCGCGCAGGATGCCGAGCCTGAGCAGTGGCGAGAACGCGCGCTTCGTCAGCCAGCAGAACGCGGCCAGCGCGGCGAGGCCGACGACCACGCTCACGGCGGCGACCACGGCCGCGCGGGTGGCCGAACGTCCGGCCACGGCGGCGCTCACCGCGACGCCCGCCTGGTTCAATCCGAGGACCATGCCGACGAGCGCCACGACGATCGTCACCACCTGGAACGGGTCGAGGTAGGCGGCCTCGGTGGGGGCCTTCTGTTCGATGCACAGCATGCCGAGCAGCAGCGCGAGCAGGATGAACGGCACGGCGATCACGAAAATCGCGCGCCACGGCAGGACGGTCGTCACCGCGCCGCCGACGGTCGGGCCGATGGCCGGCGCGACCGTGATGACGAGGGAACCGACGCCCATGAGACGCCCGATCTTGGAACGCGGCGACTGTTCGAGGATGATGTTCATCATCAGCGGCGTGGCCACACCCGAGCCGACGCCCTGGATGATGCGGGCGACGATGAGCAGCGGGAACGCGTGCGCGACGATCATGATGACCGAGCCGACGAGCGCCAGCAGCACGGCGGCCACGAAGATCGCCTTCAATCGGAACCGGCGTTTGAGGAACGACGACATCGGCATCGTCGCCGCCACGGTGAGCAGATAGATCGTGGTGATCCACTGCACGGTGGCCGTGTCCACGTGGAATTCGCGCATCAGCGCGGGGAACAGCACCGTCATCACCGTTTCGGTGAGGATGCCGATGAACGCGAGCGCGCCGGTCGCGATGATCGCGCCGATCAGCTTGCCGGGAATCCTCTCGTCCGGCATGACGCCGCGCGCCTGTCCGCTTGTTTCCTTCTTCTGTTCTGTCATTGGTTGCAAAATCCCGTATCATCGTCGCGATGCCCGATACATGGGCGGAATCGCGGATGGCCTGACTGTCCAGGATGCTGAAGCCGGCCCTGGCCGCACGGATCTGCGGAGAGCTCCCGGCGTGTGCAGTGTATCGCGTCACGCTGGACAACGCCGGGAACGGTGGGGAGGGAAGGGGATGGGAAGAGGGAGGAAGCCCCCCGATTGTTCGCGCGATTACTCGCGCACGAGGCGGATGTGCTCGACGTTCTTGCGCTTGGAGCGGCGGAACAGGGTGAAGCGGTTGCCGATGGTCTGCACGACCTCGGCGCCGAGCTGGCCGGCCAGGTTCTCGGCGGCCTCCTTGGCGGTCAGACCGGAGCCGTCCTGTACGCTGAACTTGACGAGCTCGCGGTTCTCCAGGGTCTCGCTCGCCTGCTTGACGAGCGCGTCGGTCACGTCGTTCTTGCCGATGTTGATGAGCGGCTTGATCGTGTTCGCCATGCCGCGCAGCTGCTTGGTCTGCTTCTTGGTCAGTGCCATAGTCGTTTCCTTCGTTTCCTTGATTGCTTGATGGTTGTCCTGATTCGCGTCTCTTCGACGCGGCTTCGCCGTCGCCGGGGTCGTGCGCCGTACCGGGGTATTGTACCGGCAGGGTCAGGCGAGCGCCTTGCGGATGCGGTTCATGCTGGCCGGCTTGGGCGTGCCGAGCTCCTGCGCCCACAGGCTCACGTAGAACTCCTCCAAGAGCCAGCGCGCGTCCGTGGCCTTGCGCATGAGCTCCTCATGCCTCGGGCCGGCGGGTTCGGCCTTCGCCTTGGCCATGGCCTTGTCGACGAGTTGTTTCGCCTCGTCGGCCTCCCACGCCCAGCGGACGTCGCGGTTCTTGTCCGACTTGGCCTTCGTCAGGCGCATGAGGTCGGCGTGCAGGTACCGTTCGATGTGCCGCAGCGAGGCCGGGGGAGCGGCGCCGATGAACCCGGGGTGGACGAGCGTGGCGATGTGCTCGCGGATCGACTGGAGCACGGAGAGCATCGGCAGGTCCGCCTTGCCGGACACCGCCTTGTCCACCTCCGCGTAGCGTTTGAGGATCGCGATCACGTCGCGCGCCACCTGGTAGACGGTGTCCTCGTACACTTCGCGCACGTCGAGCACCGCGTTGGCGAGCGCCTCGTCGTCGGGCAGACGGTCCACGTCGGGCAGCAGTCGTTTGACGGCGGCGAGCTGCAGGTCCTCGACGAGCGCTTTCGTCGACTTGTAGGGGGCGGCGGCGAGCATGAGCGCCTCCGTGCCGAGCCAACGCGACGAGACGCGTTCGTCGGGCAGTCGCAGCGCGTCGAGCGCGCCCCGCCACAGCATCGACGCGCGCGATTCGGTGGTCGCGCCCGCCTTGTGCAGCAGGTTCGCCTGTTCGACGAGTCTGCCTTGGCCGGCGGCCTGGTCGGCCTTGCGGCGCACGGCCTTGCGCGCGGAGACCTGCGCCTCCTGCGCGAACCTGACCTGCAGGGCCTTGAGGTCCTTGCTGGTGCCGAGCGTCTTGACCGCGTTCCTGCCGCGCCTGCGGGCACGTCGGCCGTCGCCGCCGTGCCCGCCGCGTCCGTCGTCCAGCGGCTGCTCGACCGCGAACGTCATCTTCAGGTACGGGGAGAGCCGTTCGACGAGCTCCGGTCCCAGCACTTCGGGGTGGATCTGCGCGCCGACCGTCTCGATCGCGGCGCGCGTGAACACGTGCGCGAGATCCGGCCATGCGGCGCCGCCCGCCGCCCCCGCACCGCCGCCGGCCGCGCCGTCCGCGGCGTCGCCACCGGCGTCCTCCGGCGGCAGGTTCGGCTTGCGCTGCGAGCCGGAGCCGGGCAGGTCCGGGTAGTGGTCGTCGATCCACGCGCGGATCCTGCGCGTCGCGTCGGGCGCGGGTACGAACTGGACGCGCAGCTTCTTCGGCAGCGCCTTGATCATCGCGAGGATGAGCTCGTCGAGCAGGCCGGGCACGTTCCACGTGAACTGTTCCGGTGTGACGCGCGAGAGCGCCTTCAACGGCACATGCACGGTGACGCCGTCCGCCGTGTCGGACGGGTCGTACACGTAGCTCAATCGCAGGTCGATCGGCTGGCCGTCGGTGCCGAGCGTATGCCAGTGGTCCGGATAGTCGTCGAGGCTCACCGATTCGGCGGACTGGAGGCGCTCCACCTTGCTCGGGTCGAAGTCGAGCAGCGTCGGATGCGCGTCATGCTCGCCCTTCCACCATTTGGCGAGGGCGGCGACGCTCGTCACGTCGTGCGGGATGACCGCGTTGTAGAAGTCGAACAGGTCCTCGTCGGACACGGTCTCGGCGATCTGACGCGTGCGGTTCGCGTCGTCCGCCGCCTCCTCCAGCTGTTTGAGGTTCTTCGCTACGAAGTCGTCGTAGCTGAACCGCTGCTGGACGTCGCCCTCCACGAGGCCTTGACGCAGCAGGAAGTCGCGCGCCTCCAACGGGTTGATGCGTCCCCACTGCACGGTGCGGTCCTGCACGATTGGCAGACCGTAGAGGAGCACGCGCGCGGTCGCCACGGCCGAGCCGCGCGAACCGGACCAGTGCGGCTCCGCGTACGTGGTGCGCGTGAGCGTGCCGGCCAGCGGCTCCGCCCACGCCGGGTCGATGACCGCCGAATACCGGGCCCATAGGCGCGACGTCTCCACCAGTTCGGTGGACATCACCCAGCTGGGCGTCGACTTGGCGACGGCGGAGGCGGGGAACAGGGCGAAATGCGTGCCGCGCGCGCCCAGATAGTCGTTCTTCGACATCTTCTGCGCGCGCTTCAGGGCCCTTGCCCTCGCCGCGCCCTTCAGGTGCGCGTAGTCGGAGGCCTTCGGCTCGCGTACCACCTGCATGCCCATCATCGACAGGAGTCCGGCGAGCATCGACTTGTGGATGCCCTCCGCGTCCCACGAGCAGCACAGCGAATGCGCGGCCTGCTGGTTGATCGGCAGCTGCCGGATCTCGAGGCCGGCGCGCGAGGCGGGCTGCGGCTCGCCCACCTTGAACTTCATCTCGCGGCACATCTGCGTCAACTGGGCGACCAGGTCCTTCCACTGGCGCATCCTCAGCCAGCTGAAATACTCGGTCTTGCAGATGCGGCGCAGCGCGTTGTTGCTCGGATTGCCGTCCGCCTGGAACACGCGGTCCCAGATGTTGAGGGCCGTCAGGAAGTCGGAGGTCGGGTCCGCGTACCGGTTGTGGATGCGGTCGGCCTCCTCGCGCTTCTCGTCCGGGCGTTCGCGCGGGTCCTGCAGGCTCAGGAACGCGACGACGACGAGCACCGCGGCCAGCGTGTTCGGCGACGTGGTGCGCGCCGCCTCGATCACCATGCGTCCGAGTCTCACGTCGATCGGGATGCGCGCCAATTGGCGGCCGATGTGCGTGAGGGTCACCTCGCCGCGCCTCCTCGCCACCGCCTTCAGCTCGGTGAGCTCGTTGAAGCCGTCGGAGACGGCCTTCACGTCCGGCGGGTCGATGAAGCCGAAGCCGGTCACGTCCTCGGCGGTGCGGGCCACGCCCACCGACAGCATGTGCAGCACCACCGCGCCGAGCGAGGTCCTCAGGATCTCCGGCTCGGTGAAGCGCGGGCGCGTCTCGAAATCCTCGCGCGAATAGAGACGGATCGCGATGCCGTCCGCCACACGGCCGCACCGGCCGCTCCTCTGGTTGGCGCTCGCCTGGCTGATCGGCTCGATCGGCAGGCGCTGCACCTTCGCCGTCTTCGAATAGCGGGAGATGCGCGCCGTGCCCGGGTCGACCACGTAGCGGATGCCCGGCACGGTCAGCGACGTCTCCGCCACGTTCGTCGCGATGACGATGCGCTGGTGCGTGTGCGCCTCGAACACCTTGTGCTGGTCCGCGGCGGAGAGGCGCGCGAACAGCGGCATGATCTCGATGGCGTCCGCGCGGCGCATGTCCTCGGCGCGCGGACCGTAATGGTGCCGCAGCGCCGCCTCGAACTCGTGGATGTCGCGCTCGCCGGACGCGAACACGAGGATGTCGCGCGGGCCCCGCTCGTGCGAGGAGTGGATGACGAGCTCGGCGCAGGCGCGCGCCACGGCCGTCGGCATGTCGGTGATGCCGTCGTCCTCATACGACGAGTTCGCGTTGCGCGCCGGCCCGCGGCCACCGCGCGCCGGCCCGTCGTCCTCGCCGGCGATCGCGTTCGCCAGCTCCTCGTAGTCGGCGTCGCCGGGGCGCGCGCCGGTCGCGAAGCCCGGCACCTCGCGCATCAGCGCGGGCGCCGTGCCGAGCGGTTCGTAGACGACCTGCACCGGGTAGGTGCGTCCCGACACCTCGATGACCGGCACCTTCTCGTGCAGGGCGTGTTCGAAATGCTCCTGGAACTTCTCCGAATCGATGGTCGCCGACGTGATGACGAGCTTCAGGTCGCGGCGCTTGGGCAGCAGGGCCGTCAGGTACCCGAGCAGGAAGTCGATGTTGAGGCTGCGCTCGTGCGCCTCGTCGATGACGATCGTGTCGTAGCGGCTCAGCTGCGGGTCGCGTTGGATCTGCGCGAGCAGGATGCCGTCGGTCACGACCCTCAGGCGCGTCTTCGGCGAGCTTTCGTCGGTGAAGCGCACCTGATAGCCGATCTCGTCGCCGAGCCGCACGCCCATCTCGGAGGCGATGCGCTCGGCGACCGTGCGCGCGGCGATGCGGCGCGGCTGCGTGTGCACGATCTGCCTGCCGTGCGTGCCGCGCCCCAGTTCCAGCAGGATCTTCGGCAGCTGCGTGGTCTTGCCCGAACCGGTCTGTCCGGAGACGATCACCACCTGGCTGTGACGGACGGCGTCGGCGATCTCGTCGCGCGCCGCCGAGACCGGCAATTCCGCTGGATATTCGAAACGCATGCTGCTGGGCTGACTTCCTACTGGTCGTTACTTTCGCAAAACCTCAATGATACGGAATCCCTTGGAGCTCGCGTATTTGCCCACCGCATAACCCTCGCCGAGCGCGTCCGCCAGCCACGGGATCAGCGAATCCGAGCCGAGATTCCTCTGCACGACCAGATACGCAGCGCCCGTCCCCGGCTTCAGACGCGGCAGCCACGCCATCAGCAGCGTATGCAGCGCCTCCTTGCCGATGCGGATCGGCGGATTCGACCAGATCGCGTCGAACAGGAGATCGTCCGGCATTGCCTCGCACACGTCGAGCGGCTGGTCGGCGAGCGGCGCGCCCTGCGCGTCCGTCGCCGTCACATGCACGTTCGCGGCGCCGTTGCGACGTGCGTTCGACGCGGTCAGCTCCAGCGCGCGCTCGTTGACGTCCACCGCCCACACGCGCGCCTCGGGCGATTCGGCGGCCAACGCCAGCGAGACCGGGCCCCAACCGCAGCCGAGATCGAGCAGATCGCCCGTCTCGGGAGGTTCGGGCGCCTGCCTGAGCAGCACCGACGTGCCGAGATCGACGCGCGAACCGGAGAACACGCCGTTCGACGTCTCCACGTCCGCCTCGTGGCCGCGCAGGGTGACGTGCATCGTGCGACGCACGTCCTTCGACGTCGGTTCCGCCGCGAAATACTGTTCCGCCATGATGTCCTCAAACTCCTTACCGCCCCGACGCCCGCGTCGCGCGTCGCCCGGACCGTCCGTCCCATGGTGCGCATGCCGGCGCATGTCACCTCAATGATGATAATAAGGACCATAACGCAATCGAGGAACCTTCCGACAGACCAGAGGTGACATTGAGCAGCAGCACCGCAACCCGTGAACCATCGCACGCCAGCAGCACCGGCGAGGAGGCCGTCGCGACGGACGGCGGGGGAGTGCTCGCCGAAGCGTCCGAGGTGCTGCTCGACGAAGGGAACGGCGCCGGCTGGGCGGAACGCCACGACGAGGAGTGGGCGGAACGCGAGTCGCGCAACCAGCTGAAGCACGTCGCCGGCCTCGGCGAGCTTAAGGACGTCACCGAGGTCGAATACCGCAAGGTGCGCCTCGAACGCGTCGTGCTCGTCGGCGTATGGTCGAGCGCGAAGACCACGCAGGCGAAGGCCGAGGAGTCGCTGCGCGAGCTCGCCGCGCTCGCCGAGACCGCGGGCGCCGAGGTGTGCGACGGCCTGCTCCAGCATCGTCTCAAGCCGGACGCCGCCACCTACGTGGGTTCCGGCAAGGCGCGCGAGATCGCCGACATCGTCGCGCGCGAGGAGGCGGACACGATCGTCGTCGATGACGACCTGCCGCCGAGCCAGCGCCGCGGACTTGAGGACGCCGCCAAGGTGAAGGTCGTCGACCGCACCGCCGTGATCCTCGACATCTTCGCCCAGCATGCCACCAGCCGCGAAGGCAAGGCGCAGGTGGAGCTCGCCCAGCTCGAATACATGCTGCCGCGCCTGCGCGGTTGGGGCGGGTCCCTGTCGCGTCAGGCGGGCGGCCGCGCGGCCGGCGCGGACGGCGGCATCGGATCGCGAGGCCCGGGCGAGACGAAGATCGAGATGGACCGACGCGTCATCCGCACGCGCATCGCCCGCCTCAAGCGTCAGATCCGCGAGATGGCGCCCGCCCGCGAGGTCAAGCGCGGCTCGCGCCGGCGCTACGGGCTGCCCACCATCGCCGTCGTCGGCTACACGAACGCGGGCAAGTCGTCGCTGACGAACCGGCTCACCGGATCGACGGAGCTCGTCGAGAACGCGCTGTTCGCCACGCTCGACACGGCCGTGCGCCGCGCGAAGGCGCGCGACGGCCGTCTCTATGCCTACGTCGACACCGTCGGATTCGTGCGTCGTCTGCCCACGCAGCTCGTCGAGGCGTTCAAATCCACGCTGGAGGAGGTCGCCGAGGCCGACGTGATCCTGCACGTCGTCGACGGCTCGCACCCGGACCCGTTCTCGCAGATCGACGCGGTCAACGAGGTGCTGTCCGGCATCGACGGCGCCGAATCCATCCCGCGCATCATCGCGTTCAACAAGGCCGACATGTGCGACGAGACCACGCTGGAACGGCTCGCCGCGCTCGAACCGGACGCGCACATCGTCTCCGCGTTCGACGGCCGCGGCGTCGACGCGTTGCGCGACGCCGTCGAATCGCTGCTGCCCGTGCCCAACGTGCACGTGGACGCGCTCCTGCCGTACACGGCCGGCGCCCTGCTGTCCCAAGTGCGCGAATACGGCCATGTCGAAAGCGTCGAATGGCGCGACGACGGCGTGAAGGTCGTCGCCGACGTCGACGCGCATCTCGCCGCGCGCATCGTCGCCGTCGCCGTCGACTGACGTCGGCGCGGCGGCGTGCGGTGTCGCGCGGCCGCCGTCCAATATCTTCGTGGCTCGCGATGTGACTTTGCCCACATGTGTCGCGCGATGCGCGTGTGAGCGATAACAACGTTGCCGTTGCAAGGATTCCGTCAACCAACGTTCGACGCGTCGTCACGTTATGCGAGTACATTGGTAGCCGTTGGTTGAATGATGCCCGGCAACGGGCATTGACTCTAAGAGAGGTTCATTAACATGGCTGAATTGGTCAACAAGCCCACGAAGCTCGCTGTCATCGGCGCCGGCGCCGTCGGCTCCACCCTCGCGTTCGCCGCCGCCCAGCGCGGCATCGCCCGCGAGATCGTCCTCGAGGACATCGCCAAGGAGCGCGTCGAGGCCGAGGTGCTCGACATGCAGCACGGCTCCAGCTTCTACCCGACCGTCTCCATCGACGGCTCCGACGATCCGGAGATCTGCCGCGACGCCGACATGGTCGTCATCACCGCCGGCCCCCGCCAGAAGCCGGGCCAGTCCCGCCTCGAGCTCGTCGGCGCCACCGTCAAGATCCTCCAGGCCATCATCCCGAACCTGGTCAAGGTCGCCCCGAACGCCATCTACATGCTCATCACCAACCCGGTCGACATCGCCACCCACGTCGCCCAGAAGATCTCCGGCCTGCCCGAGAACCAGGTCTTCGGCTCCGGCACCAACCTCGACTCCGCCCGCCTGCGCTTCCTCATCGCCCAGCAGACCGGCGTCAACGTCAAGAACGTCCACGCCTACATCGCCGGCGAGCACGGCGACTCCGAAGTCCCGCTGTGGACCTCCGCCACCATCGGCGGCGTCCCGATGCTCGACTGGACCCCGCTGCCGGGCCACGAGCCGCTCGACGCCGACACCCGCGAGCAGATCCACCAGGACGTCAAGAACGCCGCCTACAAGATCATCAACGGCAAGGGCGCGACCAACTACGCCATCGGCATGTCCGGCGTCGACATCATCGAGGCCGTCCTCAAGGACTCCAACCGCATCCTGCCGGTGTCCTCCATGCTCAAGGACTTCCACGGCATCTCCGACGTGTGCATGTCCGTCCCGACCCTCATCAACCGCGCCGGCGTCAACACCGCCATCAACACCCCGGTCTCCGACAAGGAGCTCGCGGCCCTCAAGCGCTCCGCCGAGACGCTGAAGGAAACCGCCGCCCAGTTCGGCTTCTGATGAAAACGGCGATGCGCGGAGCGTCTTCGGCGTTGCGGTAGGCTCGACGTACCTTCGTACGCCTTCGCCTCCCGCGCCTTGAAGCCGCACGCGCGCATCACCATTTTCATAGGGTTGATGCCCAACGGCTTTTTTCGTGAAACAACCCCTGTACGGGTGCCTTGTGTGGGCCCGTACAGGGGTTGTTCTTTTCCGGCTCCCGCTGGCGGGAGCTGTCGGACGGAGTCCGACTGAGGGTGGTTCGACCTACTCGTGGAGGGATTCGTCGGAGGGGGAGTCGTAGCCTTCCGGTTCGAGCTGGAACGTGGTGTGGGGGATTGAGACCGGGAAATGCTCGCGCAGGCAATCCTGCAGCTGCTCGAGGATCACCGCCGCCTGCTCCATCGTGAGCCCCCGATCCACCACCACATGCGCCATCAGGAACGGCATGCCCGTCGACACCGTGCTCGCATGCAGGTCATGCACCGCCACCACATGCGGCACCTGCTCCAGATGCTCGCGCACCTCGTCCAGATCCAGCCCCTCCGGCGTCTCCTCCAGCAGCACATGCACCGCCTTGTGCAGCAGCGACACCGCGCGCGGGATCATCATCAGCGCGATCACGCCGCCCGCCACCGCGTCGAAGCCCATCCAGCCCGTCGACATCATCACCAAGGCGGACAGCACCACCGCCACCGAACCCAACGCGTCGTTCATCACCTCGAGGAACGCCGCCTTCATGTTCATGTTGTCGCCGCGCTGCGAAGCCAGGATGAAGATCGACGCCACATTGGCCGACAAGCCTAGGATGCCCACGAACAACAGCAGATTCACGTCGTCGATGCCATGACCGGCACCGCCGAACAGGCGCATGCCCGCCTCCACCAGCGCGTATACGCCCACGATGAGCAGCACCACCGCGCCAGCCGCCGCCGTCAGCACCTCGAGCCTCGCCCAGCCCCACGTGCGCGTGCTGCTCGGCCTGCGGCCCATCAGCACCGCCGTCACCGTCGAGGCGATCAACACCGACATGTCCGTCAGCATATGGCCGGCGTCCACCAGCAGCGCGAGGGAGCCGGTCAGCACCGCGGCCACCACCTCCACGACGAACACCGAAGCCGTCACCGCCAGCGTGGCCGTAAGCCTGCGGCGATGGGCCGCCGCCTCCCGGCCGGATGGCGACGGCGTTGCGGCCGAACCATGCGCATGATCGTGAACCATGACGACACCTCGCTTCCATCGGCCCCACGCAGGTGAGACCGTTTCTCACTACCATTCCCGGTAGCGTCCGAAAACACGAGGACCCCGGCGTTGCGGCCGGGGTCCATGACGATGACGACTATAGCACGCGCGCCGCTACAGGCGGCGCAGCACCGTGACCACGCGTCCCATGATCGTCGCATGCGTGCCGTCGATCGGCGGATAGGCGGGATTGTGCGGCATCAGCCACAGGTGCCCGTTCTCGCTGCGGTACGTCTTCACCGTGGCCTCGCCGTCCAGCAGCGCGGCCACGATGTCGCCGTTCACCGCGTCCTGCTGCTCGCGCACCACCACGAAGTCGCCGTCGCAGATCGCCGCGTCGATCATCGAATCGCCATGGACCTCGAGCATGAAGAGATTGCCGCCGGGGCCCGTCAACCGTTCGGGCAGACGCATCACGTCCTCGACATGCTGTTCGGCGGTGATCGGCACGCCCGCGGCGATGCGGCCCACCAGCGGCACGTCGCGCGACTCCCGCACCGACGCGGACGACGACGCCGGGAACGGCACCACCACGGTGGAATCCTCCGCCATCGGCGAGGAGACGGGGGAGGGGGCGTCGTCGATGCGTTCCGGAGAGGCGCCGAAGGCCGACGTCCCCGCCGTGGGCCGGAGGATCTCGATGGCGCGCCCCTTGTTGGCGTTGAGGCGGATGAACCCCTTCGCCTCGAGCGTCTGCAGCTGGTGCTTCACCGACGAGGGGCTCTTCAGGCCGGCCGCCCGGCCGATGTCGCGGAAGGAGGGGGAGAAGCCGCGCTCGCTCTGATACGTCCTGATCGCGTCGAGGATCATCCGCTGACGTTCCGTCAGCTCCCTCTCGTCCGGTTCGCCGGCGTTCCCCGGCCTGAACGGTACGGTGCCCATGCGCGCTCCTTTCCTGTGAATGATGCAAGCATAGCGCCGAAACGGGCAATCGGCAAAACATATGTTCGACACGGCGGGTTGCGATGTTCGAACATATGTGCCACAATCAAAACAACTGTTCGATGGAACGTCTGTTCGAAAGGATGTGGTCGTCATGGCGAAGACGATGGAACGGGCGGTCGTGGTGGTGTTGGCGGCCGTCGCGATGTGGATCGGCGTGGGCGTGCTGTTCTCCCCGGCGCAGGCGAGAAGCGCCACGGGCGCGATGGAGGTGACGAGCTATACGGTCCAGCCGGGGCAGACGTTGTGGACCTATGCCGAGATGATCACCCCGGAGGGCGGCGACGTGTCCGAATCGGTGGACGAGCTGATGCGTCTGAACGACATGAGCGGCACCGAGGTGCGCGCGGGCCAGCGCATCGTGGTGCCCAGGGACGCGGCGAGGTGACGGGCTCCGGGGCGTGTCGAAACCCCGCCGCGGCGGGGCGCGGGGTGGGTCACGGTATGGTGGATGGCATGCATTGCCCGTATTGTCACCATGCCGAGACGAAGGTCATCGAGACCCGCGTCAGCGAAGACGGCTATTCGATTCGTCGTAGGCGCATGTGCCTGCATTGCAACAAGCGTTTCACCACACTGGAGACCACCACCTTGCTGGTCGAGAAGCGGTCCGGAAGCCTGGAGCCGTTCAACAGGGACAAGGTCATCTCCGGCGTGCGCAAGGCCTGCCAGGGGCGTCCGGTCAAGGAGGACGACCTGAGGAAGCTCGGCCAGCGCGTCGAGGAGGATCTGCGATCCACCGGACAGGCCCAGGTCACCTCCGACGAGGTCGGCAAGGCCATCCTTAAGCCGTTGCGGGAGCTCGACCAGGTCGCTTACCTGCGGTTCGCCAGCGTCTACCAGAACTTCGAGGACCTGTCCGACTTTCAGCGCGCCATCGACGCGCTCAAGGACTGAACGGACCATACCGATCCTCGGCATCTTCGGCAAGGCCCCGGTGTCCCGTTCCGGAACAGGAACGGGACACCGGGGCCTTGCCGTGTCCGTCCCGGGCCGCCGGCGGACGGCGACGAGGACGGACACGCGGCGCGACGGGCGCGACGCGTCAGGAGATCACGCGCATGCGGATGGTCCCCTCGATGGAGCGCAGGGCCTCCAGGGCGGTCTTGGAGGGGCGCTGGGACACGTCGGTCACCACGTAGCCCAGTTCGCCCTCGGTGCCGAGCGACTGCGCGGCGATGTTGATGTTCTCCTCGCCGAGCACGCGGTTCACGCGGGCGAGCACGCCCGGCAGGTTGGCGTGCAGGTGGGCGATGCGGGCCACGCCGCGGTTCGCGCCCAGATTGATCTGCGGCAGGTTCACTGACAGCGAGGTCGAGCCCTTCTCCCAGTAGTCCTCGAGTCGCTGCGAGACGAAGTGGCCGATGGCCTCCTGCGCCTCCAGGGTCGAGCCGCCGATGTGCGGCGTGAGAATCATGTTGTCCTCGTCGGCCAGCGCCGTCTCGAACGGGTCGCCGGTCTTCTTCGGCTCCACGGGGAACACGTCCACGGCCGCGCCGGACAGGTGGCCGGAGTCCAGATGCTGCTTCAACGCGCCGAGGTCGGCGACGAAGCCGCGCGAGGCGTTGATGAAGATCGCGTCCTGCTTCATGTGGGCGAACTGGTCCTCGCCGAAGAAGCCGGTGTTCGACTTGCGGCCGTCCACGTGGATCGTCACCGCGTCCGACTGTTCGAGCAGCTCGTTGAGCGTCGCGCAACGGTGGGCGTTGCCGAGCGCCAGCTTCTCCTCCAGATCGTAGAAGACGACGCGCATGCCCAGGGCCTCGGCGAGCACGCTCAGCTGGGAGCCGATGTTGCCGTAGCCGATGATGCCCAGGGTCTTGCCACGCACCTCATGCGAGCCGGTGGCCGTCTTGTCCCATACACCGTGCTTGAGATGGTGCGTGTGGGCGGGGATGCGGCGCATCAGGCAGATGATGTCGCACAGCACCATCTCCACCACGGATCGCGTGTTCGAATACGGGGCGTTGAACACGGCGATGCCCTGCTCCCCGGCGAAATCGAGATCCACCTGGTTGGTGCCGATGCAGAAGCAGCCGACGGCGGACAGCGTCGGGCGCGCCTCGAGCACGCGGCGCGTCACGCTCGTCTTGGAACGCACGCCGACCACGTCGACGCCGTCCAGCGCGTCGATGAGCTCGTCCTCGTTCAGCGCCCCCTTCATCGTCTCCACTTCGAACCCGTGGTCGCGCAGCGACTTGGCCGCATCCGGGTGAATGTTCTCCAACAACAGTGCTTTAGGCATATTCCCCACCTTAGAGTTCCAGGTCCTTTTCGTCCAATGAGGTCCGCACGATGGCCAGACGCTGCGTCGGACGGGTCATCGCCACGTACAGGTCGGCGGCCGCCACCAGGCGGCTCGGCGCCTCCTGGTCGATGAGCCCGGGCTCGACGAGCACGACCGCATCGTATTCGAGGCCCTTCACCGTCTCGGTGCCGCACACGTCCACCTGACGGTCCCAGGTCTCCTGTTCGGCGAGCCTGCGCGCCTCGTCGTCGCCGAGGACGGCCTTCAGCTGCGGCGCGAGCGCCCGGCGCAGCTCGAAGCGCAGCGCGTCGGGGGCGATCACGGCCACACGGCCCGAACCGTCCTGGGCGACGAAGCGCTTCGCGAGCTCGGCCGCCTGCCGGGCCGCCGCCCCGACCAGCTCGTCGCGCGTGCCCACCGTGGTGCGGGACACGGAATCCGCGATCCGCCGCACCGCGTGCACGGTGGAGATGTAGAGCCCCTGCGCCTCGGCGAACCGCCCGGCCAGGTCGGACACCTCCTGCGGGTTGCGGTAGTCGATGGTCAGCTCGTTGAGGTCCCAGCGGCCGCGGCCGAACAGACGGTTCATCGTCTTCGGCCACGAGCGGGTGCCGCCGAGTGCGCTGGTCTGCGCCACGTCGCCCACGATCGTGAACGAGCGGGACGGGCAGCGGCGCATGAGCATGCGCCAGTCCATGGCGGTGAGCTCCTGCGCCTCGTCGACGACGATGTGCCCGTAGGTCCATTCGCGGTCGCGGCCGGCGCGCTGGGCCGTCGCCTCGCCGTCCGGGCCGTTGATCTGGTCGACGAGCATCTGCGAGGTGACCAGACCGGTGCCGATGCCGTTCTGCGCGAGCGTGTCCTGCGCGAACCGCAGCTGTTCGGCCTGCGCGGCCTCCTCGCGCCGCCGCTTCGAGGCGATCTTCGGGTCCTCGCCGAGCAGCTCCAACGCCTCGTCGAGCAGCGGCACGTCGGAGCGGGTGATGGCCGAGCCCTTCGGACGGGTCAGTTCGGCGACGTCCTCCTCGCCGAGCCAGGGGGCGAAGCGGCGCAGCTTCGCCGGCTTGGAGAACATGTCGTCGATGAGCCACGCGGCGTTCATCGGCAGCCAGGCGAGGTTCAGGGCCACGCGGACCTTGTCGTTCATGCGCAGCAGCGAGACCGCGCGGTTGAGCTCGTCCTGGTCGGGCGTGTAGTCGAGCTGCTCCTCGTAGCGCGTGCGCATCGCGGAGATCATCGACTTGACGAAGGTCTCGCGCGCCTTGTTGTGCGGCTGGCGGGTGCGCTTGGCGTCGCCGATCGCCTGTTCGACGTCCACGGCGAGCATCGGCACGCTCATGCCGTTAATCTGCACGACCGGCAGGTCGGCGGGCACGCGTTCGCGCGCGGCGACGGCGTTGCGCACCGCGTTGGCCATGCGGTGGTCGCCCTTGAGCTGGGCGGCGCGCGGCGAGTCCGTGGCGGTGGCCTCGACGCCGGGGATGAGGTCGGCGATGGTGCGCGAGACCACGCCGGTCTCGCCGAGGGACGGCAGCACCTGGTCGATGTAGTGCAGGAACGTCGTGCTGGGGCCGACCACGAGCACGCCGGAACGCTCCAGTGTGCGGCGGTGCGTGTACAGCAGGTAGGCGGCGCGATGCAGCGCGACCGCCGTCTTGCCGGTGCCGGGGCCGCCCTGCACGACCACCGCGCGGTCCATCGCGGAACGGATGATGTGGTCCTGCTCGGCCTGGATCGTGGCGACGATGTCGGTCATCTTGCCGGTGCGGCGCGAGCTCAGCGAGGCGAGCAGCGCGCCCTCGCCGGTCAGCGTGCCCGATTTGGACGCCTCGCCGACCTGGTCGGAATGGACGTCGAGCACCTCGTCCTCCAAGGCGACCACGTCGCGGAAGCTCAGGGTGATGTGGCGCCGCATCACGATGTCGCCGTGATGGGAGGGGGTCGCCTCGTAGAAGGGCCGTGCGGCCTCGGCCCTCCAGTCGGTGAGCATCGGCACATGCCGTTCGTCGGACAGGCCGATGCGCCCGATGTAGCGGCGCGACCCGGAGACGTCGTCGAGACGGCCGAACACGAGCCGGTCCTCCACGGCGCGCAGCTGGGTGAGCCGGTCCTCGTACATGGTGGCGAACGAGTCGCGTTCGGTCCGTTGGGTGGGCGAGCCATGCGAGCCCGCGGCACGCACGGTGTCGAGACGTTGCCTGGCCTCCGCGCGCAACGCGTCCAGACGGTCGTATGCGCGGCTGACCGCGCGCTGCTCCTCCTCGATCTGCGAGGCGTAACTCGACATGTGTTCCGTTTCCCCTGTTCTGGTCTCCTGAAAACTTGAGTGTTCCAATCTACTCCTCACCCCCAACGAGCGCGGGACGCGGTCCATTCTCCACGGGTGAATTCCCGGTGAATTCCGTCCGCGTGGCGTCCGGGGCGGCGAAAAAGCGCGGATTGTGTGCGCGTGTGGGGAACGATGGGGAAAAGTGGGGTAGAGTGGGGAGGCAGTGTGGTCGGAGTGTGTCTGGATGTCGCGCGAAGGAGGTGGGGCGGATGGCCGGCGAGACCGTGAACGGGATGCAGGCGGAGGGGTTCGGCCCCGCCCAGGGGGGAGCGAACCTCGCCGGCTATCCGGGATACGCCGGCTATCAGGCGTACCCGGGATACCCCGTCATGGGGGCGCCCGTAGCGTCCGGAAACGAGCCCGGCGTCGCCGGAGGCGGCATGGCGGGCGTGCCGGCCCCCGCGCCGCAGGCAATCCAGCCGCAGGCGGCGCTCCCGCCGCTCATGCTCGGCACCTACACCCCGAAGATCGACGCGAAGGGACGCATGGCGCTGCCCGCCAAGATGCGCGCGCAGCTCGGCACCGGGCTGGTCATGGCGCGCGGACAGGAACGTTGCGTGTACCTGCTGCCCGCCATGGAGTTCCGACGCATCGCGATGCAGATCCAACGCACCTCGATGGGCGACAAGGCGGCGCGCGACTACCTGCGCGTCTTCCTGTCCGGCGCCGTCGACCAGGATCCCGACAAGCAGGGGCGCGTGCTCGTGCCGCAGATGCTGCGCGACTATGCGAACCTCGGCAGCGACATCGTCGTGATCGGCGTGGGCACCCGCGCGGAGATCTGGAACCGCGAGGCGTGGGAGACCTACCTCGCCGACAAGGAACAGGGATACGCCGACATCGCCGACGACGTCCTGCCGGAGGTGGGACTGTGAGGACCGTGACCGCCGGCGACGCCGTCCCCGGCGCGGACGACGAACGAACCAGAACCAACGGAACCATCGGAACGCAGACCGCGACGACGGTGAACCACGAACATTCCAAGGAGCACGACATGAGCGACATGAGCGCCGCGACGAGGGACCCGGCCACGATCCACCAGCCGGTCCTGCTCGACGACTGCGTGCGTCTGGTCACCTCGGGGCTCGACCGCTCGGACCATCCGGTGATCGTCGACTGCACGCTGGGACTCGCCGGACACGCCACCGCCTTCCTCAAGGCGGCGCCGCACGCCCGCCTCGTCGGCATCGACCGCGACGCCGAGGCGCTCGCGCTCGCCACCGAACGCATGGGACGCGAGGGCCTCGCCGACCGCTTCGTCCCCGTGCACGCGGCCTTCGACGAATTCACCGAGGCGCTCGACGCGCACGGCATCGGCCGCGTCGACGCCGTCTTCATGGACCTGGGCCTGTCGAGCCTGCAGATCGACGAGACCGACCGCGGCTTCTCCTATTCCCACGACGCGCCGCTCGACATGCGCATGGACGTGAGCCAGCCGCTCACCGCGGCCCGCGTGCTCGCCGAATACGACGAGCGCGCCCTGACGCGCATCTTCCGCACCTACGGCGAGGAGAAGTTCTCCCGTCCGATCGCCCGCGAGATCGTCAGGCGGCGGCAGGAGGAGGGGCCGCTGGCCACCTCCGCCCAGCTCAACGCGCTCGTCGACGAGGTGATCCCGAAGGCGCACCGTCCCGCCGGCAACCCCGCCAAGCGCGTGTTCCAGGCATTGCGCATCGAGGTGAACGGCGAACTCGACAAGCTCGCGCGCACCCTGCCGCAGATCGCCCTGCGCCTCGCCCCCCACGGGCGCATCGTCGTCGAGTCCTACCACTCGCTGGAGGACAAGACCGTCAAGACCTTCATGGCCCAGGGACTCACCGCCGACGTGCCGCCCGACATGCCGGTCGTCCCGCCGGAGGCGCGCCCGTTCTTCAGGGAGCTGACGCGCGGCGCCGTCAAGGCGGACGCCGAGGAGATCGCGGCGAACCCACGGTCCGCGTCCGTGCGTCTGCGCGCCGTCGAACTGTCGAGGCCGCTTCCCGTCCGCGCCGTCGAACGGTTCGGACGGGACGCGCTGCCGCGCGGCGCGCGCGCCGGCCGCGCGGCGGACGACCGCCGCAGGCACGGAAGGAGGAACTGACATGGCGACCCCAGCACGCACGACACGTTCCGTCGCGTCGCGTCGCCCCGAACCCGCCTCCCGCCCGGCGTCCCGCCCCGAGCTGCGCGTCGTCGACGGCGGCGCCGACGCCCGCGCCGGCCTCGTCGAGGGGCTCGGACGGTTCATGACGTGGGTGAGGACCCGTTCCGCCCCGACCGTGCACATCGTCGTGGCGGTGACGTTCCTCGCCGGCACGCTGATCGGCGCGCTCATGCTGCGCACGCAGATGGTGAGCAACGCCTTCGAGGTCTCCCAGCTCGAGACCTCGATCAGCCGCCTCACCCAGGACGTGCAGGACGACCAGGCGAAGCTCGACCAGCTCGAGGCGTCCCTGCCCCAGAAGGCCAGCGACATGGGCATGGTCCCGCAGTCCGGATCCGTCACCATCGATTTGAACGGCTACCAGGAGCCACAGGAAGGCGGCCAGTGATGATGAAGCGCATCAGGGCGTTCGCCCGCGCCCACGGGATGGACGGCTTCATGGTGAAGAGCCTCGCCGTCGGGATCGCGCTCGCCGTGATCGGCACCGTGTGCCTCGGCAGGCTCGCCTGCGTGCAGCTGCTCGAAGGCCGGGCCACCGCCCAGGCGGCCACCAACGCGCGCACCTCCAAGGTCGTCACCAGCGCCAACCGCGGCAAGATCCTCGACGCGAACGGCACCGTGCTCGCCCAGAGCGTCGAACGCTACAACATCATCGGCGTGCCGGACGCGGCCACCGGGTTCACCCCCGTGTCCTGCGGCTCCAAGCAGGCCGAATCCCTCGGCTACTGCCATGAGATCGACGGCAAGCCGGTGGGCGCGACCGGCGCGGCCGCCGTCGCCCGTCTGCTCGCCCCCATCCTCAAGATGGACGCGATGGAGCTCGGCGCCATGCTCAACGGCACCGGCCAGTACGTCGTCATCAAGAAGGACGTCACCCCGCAGGTCAAACGCCAGATCGACAAGCTCGGCCTGTACGGCATCGTCTACGGCGAGCTCAGCAGCGAGCGCGTCTACGCGGAGAGCACGCTGCTCGGCTCGCTGCTCGGCGGCATGAACGACGACGGGCACGGCGCGGCCGGTCTGGAGCAGACGCTCGACAAGACGCTGAGCGGCACCGATGGCTACACGGTCTACCAGCGCGGCAACGGCGGCGAGGTCATCCCCGGCACCGTCACCGAGTCGAAGGAGGCCGTCGACGGCAAGGACGTGACGCTGACCATCGACTCCGACGTGGATTGGTACGTGAAGAAGGTCCTCACCGAGGGCGTCCAGTCCAGCCACGCGCAGTGGGGCATCGCCGTCGTCATGGACACGCGGACCGGCGGCATCGTCGCCCTCGAGGACTCCGACCAGGTCAAGGCCGGCTCCGACGAGGCGAAGCTCTCGGTCTCGCGCGCGGTCAGCCAGACCTTCGAGCCCGGCTCGATCGGCAAGGTGCCGGCGCTCGCCGCGATCCTGCAGAACGGGGCGCACAAGATCACCGACAAGTTCTCCGTGCCCTACGAGTACACGAAGAGCAACGGGCAGAAGTTCCACGACGCCGTCGAGCACGCCACGAAGCACTGGACGCTCGCCGGCATCCTGCAGAACTCCTCGAACGTCGGCATGGTCATGGCCTCCGAGAACGTGACCTCGCAGCAGCGCTACGACATGCTCACCAAGTTCGGCATCGGACAGCCCACCGGCCTGAACCTGCCCGGCGAGTCGCAGGGCGTGCTCGGCACGCCCGAATCGTGGGACGGCCGCACGAAGGACACGATCCTGTTCGGCCAGGGCTACACGGTCAACGCGCTGCAGCTGACGCGCGCCGTGTCGGTCATCGCGAACGGCGGCGTCATGCGCCAGCCGTCGATCATCAAGTCCGTGACCGACGCCGACGGGCACGTGACCGACGAGTCCCACGGCGAGGCGACGCGCGTCATCGACGAGAGCGTGTCGGACGAGATCAAGAACGCGATGGAGTCGGTCGCCGAGGAGTACAAGACCACGGCGGGCGTGGATGGCTACCGCGTGGCGGCGAAGACCGGCACCGCCGAGGTCGTCGGCTCCACCGGCCAGCTCACCTCGATCATCGCCGACTTCTCCGGCATCATCCCCGCCGACGATCCGCGCTATGTCGTGACCGTGGTCATGCTCGACCCGGACGGCATGTATGGTGGTACCACATCCGGCAAGCTGTTCGCGCAGATCGGTGAATTCCTCATGCAGAAGTACGAGGTGCCGACCTCGTCGCCGCGCACGGATGCTATTCCGGTTGAGTGGTAACACGGGCGAAAGGGAGAATATGAGCGCAGTGAGCGAGTCCATCATGCAGCGCATGACACTCGGGCATCTCGTCGAGCACTACGGCTGGGATCTGGTGCCGCCGTTCGCCAAGTCCGTCACCGTCACCTCGCTCGCCGACGACATCGACTCGGTCGCCCCCGGCGCGCTCCTGTGGTCGGACCACGACCTCGACGTGGACGCGCTGCGCCGTGCGCGCCGCAAGGGCGCCTACGCGGCGATCGTCCCCGAAAGCACGCGGGGCAACCTGCCCGAGGACCCCGACATGCCGATCCTGTACGCGTCACCCACCGACGAGGAGCTCGGCGCGCTGGCCGCGCAGATGGCCGGCAACCCGTCCAACACGCTCGCCGTGTTCGCCGTGAGCGGCGGCACGCCGACCGAAAGCGTCGCCGTGGTGGACAAGCTCGCGAAGTTCCTGCACATGCTCGGCAATCCGGTGGGCGTGATCAGCGTCGGCGGCTCGTATTCGCTGGAACGCGGCCTCGATCTCGACTATCCGCTCGGCGTGCTCGACCTGCAGCGCACGCTCGCCGTATGCGCCGAGGACGGCGCGGCGGCCGTGGTCATCGCCCTGGACGATCTGACCGTCTCCACGCACGCGCTCGAATCGGTCAGCGTCGACGTGTTCGGCTCGGCGACGCCCGCGCCGGCGAACGCCGACCGAGCGGTGATCGAACGCATGCAGGACGAATACGGCTTCCGCGCCGACGAGCAGATGCGCGTGACCAGCCGCACCGAGGAATCGGACACGCTGGCCCGGATCGCGACCACCACGGACACGGACGAGGAACGGCGGCGCCTGTCCCTCGCCATCGCCATGGTGCTCGCCGCGGGAGTGCGGCGCAACAACATCAGGAACGCGCTGCGGGTGGCCGGCGACCTCTCATGAGGCGCGCCGCCGTGACGCGCGCCCGCCCGTGACGCGGACGGCCGCGCGACGGACGGAACGATTGAAGAACGACCGAAGAACGACAACGAACGACAAACGAGGAGCTCAGGTTTGACGGACAGCACAATGATGCCGATGACCATCGGCCAGATCGCGGAGGCGACGGACGGACGCATCGTCCCGCCGGCGGCAGGACAGGTGCCGGAAGGCACGGTCGCGCGCCACACGGTCAGCGATTCCAGGCAGGTCGGCGAGGGCGGCGTGTTCGTCGCCATCAAGGGCGAACGCGTCGACGGACACGACTATGCGGCGCGTGTGGGCGCCCAGGGCGCCGTCGCGGCGATCGTCGACCACGAGGTCGCCGGCGCCGACGTCACCCAGATCGTCGTCGACGACACGGTCGCGGCGCTCGGCGCGCTCGCGAAGCGCAACATCGAACTGCGCCGCGCCACCGGCGAGCCGTTCACGCTCATCGGACTGACCGGATCGGTCGGCAAGACCACCACCAAGGACCTGCTCAAGGCGCTGCTCGCCACGATGGGCGAGACGGTCGCCCCGGTCGGCTCGTTCAACAACGACATCGGACTGCCGCTCACCGCGCTGACGGTGGGGGAGTCCACCCGATACTTCGTCGCCGAGATGGGCGCCAACCACGTCGGCGAGATCGCCGGGCTCACCCGCATCGCCCCGCCGGACATCGCCATCGTGCTCAAGGTCGGCGTCGCGCATCTGGGCGAATTCGGCTCCGTCGAACGCATCGCGCAGGCGAAGTCCGAGATCGTGCGCGGCCTCGCGCCCGGCGGCACGGCCGTCCTCAACGCCGACGACGCGCACGTCGCCGCCATGGCCGCCATCGCGCCCGGCGACGTCCTGTGGTTCGGCGTCGACCCGGCCAACGCCGGCAAGGACGCGCTCACCGCGCGCGACGTGGCCTGCGACGCGACCGACCGCGCGTCCTTCACGCTCGCCGCCGACGACGGCGCCGACGCGCACGTGACGATGGGCATCCCCGGCGCGCACAACGTGATGAACGCGCTCGCCGCCGCCACCGTGGCCCGCCGCCTCGGCATGGGACTCGACGACATCGCCCGCACGCTCGGCGAACAGAAGCGCATCAGCCCGCACCGCATGGCCGTCTCCACGGTGCGCGAAGGCGACGCCGAATTCACGCTCATCGACGACTCGTTCAACGCGAACCCGGATTCGATGAAGGCCGGCATCGACGGACTCGCCCGCTGGGGCGCCGGAAGCGGCCCCGAACCGTATCGCGTGGCCGTGCTCGGCGCGATGCTCGAACTCGGCGGCGACGAACGCGGCCTGCACCGCGGCATCGGCGAATACGCCGCCCACGCCGGCATCGATCGGGTCATCGCCGTCGGCTCGCCGGACGACCCGGAGTTCGACGCGCTCGCCGCCTCGATCGCGCAGGGCGCGACGGAGGCGGGCATGGACGCCGACGCCGTCGCGCAGGTGCACGACACCGACGCGGCCGACGCGCTCGTGCGCGAGGCGGCCCGCGGACATGCCGGCACCGTCGTGCTGCTCAAGGGATCGCACGCCTCCGGGCTGAGCGCGCTCGCCGCGCGCTGGACCCCGGACGCATGACGCCGCCGCACACCGCCGCAAACCGGGAACATGCCGGGGACGAGACCCCGGCGAGGGAACAGACAGGGAAAAGGAACAGCAAGTGATCGCGCTCATCATTGGAATCCTCGTGTCGTTGCTCGTCACGATCGTCGGCACGCCGATGCTCATCCGCCTCGTGCACAAGCTGCACTACGGCCAGTATATCCGCCAGGACGGCCCGCAGTCGCATCTGGTCAAGCGCGGCACGCCGACGCTCGGCGGCGTCGTCATCAACCTCGCCATCCTGCTCGGCTGGGGCGCCTCCGCGCTCTACCGCTACCTGCGCAACGGCGACGTGCCCTCGTGGTCGGCCGTGCTCGTGCTCTTCGCGATGCTCTCGATGGGCCTGCTCGGCTTCATCGACGATTTCGCCAAGGTGCGCAAGAAGCAGAACGAGGGCCTGACCGTGCGCGGCAAGTTCATCGGCCAGTTCATCTTCGCCACCGTCTACGCGGTGCTCGCGCTGCTCATCCCCACCAAGAACGGGTTCCCCAGCGCGCAGGCCGGCATGAGCTTCATCGAGAAGCCGTTCCTGAGCTTCGACTTCGCCGGACGCGCCGTCGCCATCGTCATCTTCGTGATCTGGGTGAACTTCCTCATGGCCGCGTGGACGAACGCGGTGAACCTCACCGACGGCCTTGACGGCCTCGCCGCCGGATCCTCGATGATCGCGTTCACCGGCTACGGCGTCATCGCGTTCTGGGAGAGCTACCACCTCAAGGGCGCCGGCCACTACGGCTTCGCCTACGGCGTCTCCGACCCGCTCGACCTGACCATCATCGCGATCTGCGCGGCCGTCGCCTGCATCGGCTTCCTGTGGTACAACACCAACCCGGCCGAGATCTTCATGGGCGACACCGGCTCGCTTGCGCTCGGCGGCCTGTTCGCCGCGCTCTCCATCGCCACGCACACCGAGTTCCTCGCCGTCATCATCGGCGGCCTGTACGTCATCGAGGCGATGAGCGACGTCATCCAGGTCGGCTACTTCAAGGCCACGCACAAGCGCGTGTTCAAGATGGCCCCCATCCACCACCACTTCGAACTGTGCGGATGGCAGGAGTCGAAGGTCGTCGTGCGCTTCTGGATGATCGAGCTCATGTTCGTGCTCATCGGCCTCGTCGTCTTCTACGGCGATTGGGTGACCCGCTCCGGCCTGCTGTTCAGCTGAGTCCGGCCGGGCCGGCGGCCGGACCGGCGTTCGGCGTAACAATCGATTGGAATAATGCCGCTGGAGCCGCGGCGTGACCCGTCACGGCATCGCGGACATCATGCGGACATCCTAAGGGGGATCAAGACATGGACATCACAGGAAAGACGGTCGTCATCGCGGGACTCGGCGTGTCGGGCACGTCGCTGGCGGAGGTGCTGCGGGAGCGCGGCGCGCACGTGATCGGCGTCGACGAGCGCAAGCCGGAGGCCGACCTCCACTCCTTCGACCAGATCGACTGGGACACGGTCGACTACGTCATGTCGTCGCCCGTGTTCAACCCCCGCACGCCGTTCGTGCTCGAGGCGCAGCGCCGCGGCATCCCGGTGATGAGCGAGGTCGAGTTCGCGTGGCGTCTGCGCGTCGACTCCGCGCGCACCGGCGAGCCCGCCGGCTGGATCGGCATCACCGGCACCAATGGCAAGACCTCCACCACCGAGATGACCTCCGCCATGCTCACCGCCTGCGGGCTCGACGCGCCATGCGCCGGCAACATCGCCTCCGGCAACATGGCGATGTCGCTGTCGCGCTGCGCCACCAACCCCGCGCACGACGTGCTGTGCGTCGAGCTGAGCTCGTTCCAGCTGCACTTCACCGATTCGCTCGCGCTCGACTGCGCCGCCATCACCAACATCGCCGACGACCATCTCGACTGGCACGGCGGCCGCGAGAACTACGCCGCCGACAAGGCCAAGGTGTTCCACGGCGTCAAGCGCGCGCTCGTCTACAACGCGGACGACGTGCTCGTCACCGCCAAGGCCGGGGCCGCCGAGCCCGCGGACGGGTGCCTCAAGGTCGGATTCACGCTGCATGAGCCCGAGGCCGGTCAGATCGGCGTCGCCGACGGCTGGATCGTCGACAGGAGCGGCGTCGCGGGCGGCGAGCCCGGCGAGGCGACGCGCATCGCGCCCATCGCCGAGTTCACGCATCTGACCGAGCCCGACGGCACCATCTACCCGCACCTGCTCGCCGACGCGCTCACCGCGCTCGCCCTCGTGCTCGGCTACGGCGCCGACAAGGACAAGGCGCTCGAAGCGCTGAAGGCCTTCCACCCGGGCGGCCACCGCATCGAGACCGTCGCCGCCACCGCCGCCGACGCGGAAGGCCGCACGATCCGCTTCGTCGACGATTCGAAGGCCACGAACGCGCACGCCGCCAACGCCTCGCTCACCAGCTTCGCCGACGGCACCGTCGTGTGGATCGCCGGCGGCCTCGCCAAGGGCAGCCGGTTCGAGCACCTCGTCGCCGACCGCAAGGCCACGATCAAGGCCGCCGTCATCATCGGCAAGGACCAGCGTCCGATGCTCGACGCGTTCGCCGCCTCCTCGCCCGACACCCCGCTCACCGTCATCGACCCCGAACCGAACGGCACGGTGATGGACCGCGCGGTCGAGGCCGCCGGCGCGTACGCCGCGCCCGGCGACGTGGTGCTCATGGCGCCCGCCTGCGCCTCCATGGACCAGTTCGTCTCCTACGCCGACCGCGGCAACCGCTTCGCCGAAGCCGCGCGCCGCTGGGTGAAGGCGTATGGCGAAGACTGATCGCGACCATCCCGGCATCCGTAGCCTGCTCAACCCGCTGTGGTGCTACCACGGCTTCCGCATGGCCGTACTCGGCCTGAGCGTCTTCGGCGTGATCATGGTGTTCTCGTCGTCCGCCGTCTCGTCGGCGTCGGCCGGCCGGTCGCCGTTCACCGATTCGCTCAGCCAGGTCGGCGTGTGCGTCGTGGGTCTGGTGCTCGGCATGCTCGTCGGCGCGTGCCCGACGCGGCTCTACCGGAAGGCCGGATTCCCGCTCGTCGTGGTCGCGGCCTTCGTCCAGGCGCTCACCTTCACGCCGCTCGGCGTCGGCCAGTACGGCAACAACGGCTGGATCGCCCTGCCCGGCACGTCGCTCACCTTCCAGCCCGCCGAGTTCACGAAGTTCGCCCTGTGCGTGTGGATGCCGTCCGCGCTGATCGCCGCGCGCCGGATCCTCGGCGACCGGACCGGATGGAAGGACGTGTTCTCCGCGTACCGGGCGGTGCTCATCGTATACGGCGCCTGCCTGGTGCTGGTGCTCGGCGGCAAGGACCTCGGCACCGCGATGGTCGTCATGCTCATCGGCTTCGTCGCCCTGCTCGTCTCCGGATTCCCGGGGAGGAAACTGGCGGCGATCGCCGGAATCGGCATGGCCGCCGTGGTCGCGATGGTCGCGTCCAGCCCCAACCGCCGCGAACGCGTGCTCGCCGCATACACGCAATGCTCCGCCGCCGACGCGCAGGACATCTGCTACCAGTCGACGCACGCGCGCTACGCGATCGCCTCCGGCGGGTTCCTCGGCGTCGGCCTCGGCAACTCGCGCGAGAAATGGAACTATCTGCCGGCCGCGCACAACGACTTCATCTTCGCGATCATCGGCGAGGAGACCGGCTTCGTCGGCTGCGCGATGGTGATCCTCATCTTCGCGATCCTCGGCTGGTGCCTGCTGTTCAGCGCCATGCAGGCCAAGGACCGCTACAGCGCGATCGCCCTCATGTGCGTGGCCACCTGGTTCGTCGGGCAGGCGTTCGTCAACATCGGCGTGGTCGTCGGCATCTTCCCCGTGTTCGGCGTGCCGATGCCGTTCGTCTCGTCCGGAGGCTCGTCGATGCTCATGTGCCTGATGACGGCCGGATTCGCCAGCGGGCTCATGCGGCAGCAGCCGCAGGTCAAGGCGGACACGTCCAGACTGTAGATGGCCGCGCGCCTGACTATGCTCGATACCCATGAAGCATATCGTCCTCGCCGGCGGCGGCACCGCCGGACACGTCAACCCGCTGCTCTCCGTCGCCGACGCGATCCGGGGGATCGACCCCGACGCGAAAGTGACGGTCATCGGCACGGCCGTCGGACTGGAGAAGGATCTCGTCCCGGCCGCCGGATTCGAACTCGACGCCATCGACAAGGTCCCGTTCCCGCGCCGCCCCAACCTCTACATGCTGCGGTTCCCCGCGAAATGGAGGGCAGAGACGCGCAAGGTGCGCGGCATCCTCGAGGCGCGCGAGGCCGACGTGGTCGCCGGCTTCGGCGGCTACGCCTCGGCACCCGTCTACGCGACCGCGCACCGCATGGGCCTGCCCATCGTCATCCACGAGCAGAACGCGCGCGCCGGCATGGCCAACAAGCTGGGCGCCCGCTGGGCCGACTTCATCGGCACCGTGTACGAGGGCACCGGCCTGAAGCCGGGCAAGGGGACCGAGATCGAACGCGTCGGCCTGCCGCTCAGGCCCGCCATCGCCTCGCTCGTCGGCGAGCTGGTGAAGGACCGCGCCGGGGCGCGCCGCCGCGCCGCGGCCGAGCTCGGCGTCGACCCGGACCGTCCGCTCGTGCTCGTCACCGGCGGCTCGCTCGGCGCGGTCAGCCTCAACCGCGCCGTCGCCGCGGCCGCGGGCGACATCCTCGCCCATGCGCAGGTCATCCACCTGACCGGTCGAGGCAAGGCCGACGAGGTGCGCGGGCTCGTCGACGTGAACGCCGGCGAGGGCCATCTTGCCGGACTGCGCTTCAACGACGGCGACGCCGCGGGGCAGGGCGACTACCATGTCGCCGAATACCTGGAACGCATCGACCTGGCGTTCGCGTGCGCCGACCTCGTGATCTGCCGTTCCGGCGCGGGCACGGTCGCCGAGCTCACCGCGCTCGGTCTGCCCGCCGTCTACGTGCCGCTGCCCATCGGCAACGGCGAACAGCGGTTCAACGCGCAGCCGGTCGTCGAAGCCCAGGGCGGCGTCATGGTCGCCGACGCCGACATGACGCCCGACTGGGTGCGCGGTCACATCCCCGCCCTGCTCGCCGATTCCGAACGGCTCAGGGCCATGGGCGCGAAGGCCTGGGAGTACGGCATCCGCGACGCGGCCGACACGATGGCGCGCCGCATCCTCGCCCTGGCCGGCACCGGCCGCGAATAGGCCGATACGCGAGTGGACCGATACGACATATCCGACCATAATGGAACAGGCCCGTGCCGCGGACAGACGCGGATGGGCCGCAGATCATTCCCACAAGGAGCACGTTTCGTGAGCGCAGACACCTCATCGTCCATCATCCTCGACCCCGCACGCGCGGCCTTCCGTCCGGAAGAGACCACCGACACGCTGGGGGCCACGCATTTCATCGGCATCGGCGGCGCCGGCATGTCCGTCCTGGCCGAAATGCTCCACGAACGCGGCGTGGCCGTGTCCGGCTCCGACCGTGAGCGCAGCGTCAAGACCGACCGCCTCGAATCGCTCGGCATCACCGTCGCGTTCGGCCAGAAGGCCGAGAACGTGGCCGACGCCGACACCATCGTCTATTCGAGCGCCATCAAGCCGGACAACCCGGAGATCGTCGCCGCGCACGAAGCCGGCAAGCGCATCGTCCACCGCAGCGACATCCTCGCCCTGCTCATGCACGGCAAGCGCGCCGTCACCGTGGCCGGCGCCCACGGCAAGACCACCACCAGCTCGATGCTCGCGCACGTCCTCGAACACTGCGGCGAGGAACCGAGCTACGCGATCGGCGGCTCCATCCAGGGGCCCGACGGCACCACCATCGACGGCGGCCACGTCGGCGCGGGCGCGCCGCTCGTCGCCGAAGCCGACGAATCCGACGGCAGCTTCGAGAAATACCGTCCCGAGATCGCAATCATCACCAACTGCGAGGCCGATCATCTCGACCACTACGGCGACGAGGCGCACTACCGCGCCGCGTTCGTCGAACACGCGGGGCACGCGACCGGTCACATCGTCATCTGCGCCGACGACGCCGACGCGCTCGCCGTGCTGCGCGCGCTCGATCCGTCGGTCGCGGCGCACGCCATCGCCTACGGCACCGCCGATCCGGCCGAAGCCGGCGACCTCAACGGTGCCGCCTACGTGCACATCGAATCGGAGAACGAGACCGCCGGGACCGGCGCCGAACACTTCACGCTCCATCTGCCGGAAGCGGTGACCGGCGGCGAGCCGGTCGACCAGCCGGTCACGCTCGCCGTGCCCGGACTGCACAACGCGCGCAACGCGGCCGCCGCGATCTCCGCCGCCGTGCTGCTCGGCGTGGTGCCGTCCGCCGCGGCCGCCGCGATTGCGTCGTTCCGCGGCGCCGCACGCCGGTTCCAGGTCCGCGGCACCGTCAAGCAGGTCACCGTCGTCGACGACTACGCGCATCACCCCACCGAGATCGCCGCGCTGCTCGACGCCGCGCGCCGCCGCTACCCGAAGTCGACGATCCGCGTGCTGTTCCAGCCGCACCTGTTCAGCCGCACGAAGTTCTTCGCGCGCGAGTTCGCCGAGGCGCTCGCCAAGGCCGATGACGTGATCGTCACCGGCGTGTTCCCGGCGCGCGAGAAGCAGGAGGACTTCCCGGGTGTGGGACCGCTCACCATCGTGCGTGAATCGCAGGGGATGACGGGCGTCGAATTCCGCGCCGTCGACGACATGAACCTCGCCGCCCGCATGATGGCCATGCGCGCGCACCACGGCGACGTCGTGTTCACCGTGGGTGCGGGCGACATCACCGAAATGGACGAGGTGATCCTGCACGCGCTCGAAGCCCACCGCGAAAGCTGCGAGTGATGGCGGGACGCGTCGTCAGGTCGGACGGCGGTGCGTCCGGGCGGGAAGCCGGCGGATACGACGATTCCAGTAGGTTCGCGGACTCCGGCGGATACGGCGGTTCCGGCAAACCCCGTGAGACGCGTTCGTCCGCAGTGTCCGGCAGGTCGGTCGCGCGCCGCCGCTCCGGCGGGGCGGCGGGCCTCGACGCGCCGCACACGGCCGGAATCGGATCGGAGACGGAACGCCGCCCCCGCCGGGCCGTCGGCGAGGCCGGCTCGCGAGAACCGGTGTCACGTTCCGAACCGGGACAGTTCGTCGACGCGCGCCGGCTCGCCAGCGAGGACCTCGTCGCCCGGACGTTGCAGGAGAACTCCGGCACGCTCGGCCTCGCCACGCGACCCAAGGTCGTGGACTTCAAGGCGCGCGCCAAGGAGCGCAGGCGCGTGGGCGCGCGCATCATCGCGTTGCGCGTGGGCGTCGCGGTGCTCGTGACCGCCCTGGTCGTCGGATTGGGATGGCTGCTGTTCCTGTCCCCGGTGCTGCGGCTCGAAGCCTCGCAGGTGACTGTCTCCGGCGCCAACGAATGGGTGAGCGAACGCCAGGTGCGGCAGATCGTGGACGGACAGACCGGCAAATCGCTGCTGCTCGTCGACACGAACGCGATGACCGACGAGATGACCGCCATCGCCGGCGTGAGCCGGGCGGAGGCGGTGAAGAAGTTCCCGCACGGGCTCGCCGTGACCATCAAGGCGCAGCGGCCCGCGGCCATGCTCAGGGAGAAGGGCTCGGACGCGCTGACCGCCGTCGACGCGAAGGCCCGCATCCTGAACTCGGTGTCCGCCAACGCCTCCGTGGAGGGCGTGCCGGTGATCGACGTCGGCGACGTGGACGCCGGGCTCAAGAGCCGGGCCGTCAAGGAGACGCTCACGATACTGGATTCGCTTCCCGAATCGCTGCGCAAGCAGATCACCAAAGTGACCGCCGGCACGCAGGATTCCGTGACCACCGAACTGAACGGCGGCGAACATGTGATCGTGTGGGGCAACTCCTCGGATCTGAAGCTCAAGAAGGCCGTGGTCGACAAGATCCTGTCCGACCCGAACGTGATTGGCGACAAGACCGAGATCGACGTGTCCGCGCCGTTGCGGCCGGTGCTGCGCTGACAGCGTAAGTGCCGGCCCCGTTTGCGATAGGCGGAGGCCGGGTGTATTCTGAAAAGTCCGGCCGCAAGACCGGAGCTTGATAATTCAAGAATGGGGTCGATCGGTTTCGACGGTGACCTGTTCGTCGCAGGGAAGCGTGCCGAGAACGCCGGGTCCGCTCGTGGATGCCCCCGGCAAAAGAATAAGTGCTAAATCTAACCGCACTGAGTTCGCTCTCGCTGCCTGAGCTTCGCGCCAGGATTAACCAGTGAGCAGCCGCTCCGTTCACTCCTCCTCGTCCTTGGGGGGATGCTGAGCGTCGTTTAGAGGACTTGCTGATGTGATCGAGTCACAGGGTCGCATCGGGACTTTTACTGCGAATATGCCCGCCAACGGTTGTCCGCGACATAGTTGGGAGCAGAAAAACCGCCGCATGGCCAGCGGACTACGCACGTAGAAGACTGAGGGTACGGTCACCGGACCGGGGTTCAATTCCCCGCGACTCCACCACACGAAAGCGCCGCTCCGAAAGGGGCGGCGCTTTTTCGTTGCAATACCGGGTTCCGCATCGTAGAAGAGGACCTTATCGATGTAATCGAAGTCCTCGGAATCAAGAATCTCGCGTATGCGTTGAATCATTGAATACCGCATCTGGTCGAAGACGTTCAACCCGCCATTACCGACAGGCCCTATCTCCATTCCCCGAACCACGATGATCTTGGCATGATCGTCTCCGCTCCGGTTCCGACAGGGATTGATAACCTTGAATTGGACAAGGACATCATGTCGGGACCGATGGAGGGGGTAAGCGAATGAAGCCGTTCAGCGAGTTACACAAGGAAGCCTCACGGGCAGCGCAGGCCGAAGGCCTTAGCTTGGAGGAACCCGCCGGCGTGCATGACGGCGAGCTCATCTTCTACGTCGTCCCGGCCGACTACGAACCGGGCATGGTATTGGGACTGCCTCAAGCATTCTTCGTGGACATGGAAACCGGCAGGGTCCGATACTGCACGACGGACGAAAGCGAAATGCTTTGCGACCGCGGATTCCTCGACAGGTTGGGCCCCGTCCCCGAATAATCCAAACGCCGATTCATCCCTCAACCCGTCATGAAGTCTGTGGTGGGTGTTTCCGGTGTGATGCTGTGCCGGAGAGGCATCGTCTATCCGCGGTTCTTGCGTGGCCTTCCGCCGCCGACACCGCGGCCGGGGCGTGCCGCGTTCCACGCGTCAATTGTCTCGGGGAGCCACCCGCGTGTGCGTCCGATGGTCGCGTCCGGTTCGGGCAGCTTATAGTTCGAGACCGCGGCTGTACTGATGCCGAGTAGTTTCGCCACATCGGTGACGCCGAGATATTCAGTCGTCATCACGACCTCCGAAAAGGCAGAGACGGAGGACGTCGAGGCCGGCCGCAACGGCGAACAGCGCCGTTACCCAAGGCTGTGCGCCGGCAACAACACAGGCGGCTGCGATGATGGCGAACGTGAGCCCGCCGATACTTTGTGTCTTGTATGTCATGGTGATTCCCGAGATTGGATGATGGAGTGCCTTGAAATGTCACCCACACGTAACAGCGCGTGTGTTGAAAGAAGGTGTCAATCCAAGGCACTCCATCATTGTTATATTTTTGTCGGACGAATCGTCGGAGGACTCGTGCGTCAGGCTTCCTCGTGCCAGTGCGGGTTCTGGCCGAACGTGTAGCCCTCCGGATTGTCCATCGCGGCGATGTCGCGCATGTCCTGCTCGTCGAGCGTGAATCCGGTCAGGTCGAGGTTCGCGCGCTGGCGTTCGCGGTGCATCGACTTCGGGATCGCCACGTCGCCCAGCTGGATATGCCAGCGCAGGATCGCGGCGACGGGGGAGACGCCGTGCTTGGCGGCGATGCGCGTGATCGTCGGATCCTTGAGCATCTGGTTGGCGCGTCCCAGCGGGCTCCACGCCTCGGTGATGATGCCGTGCGCGTCGTCGTAGGCGCGCTGTTCGTTCTGCTGGAAGAACGGGTGCAGCTCCACCTGGTTGACCGCGGGCGTCACGCCGGCGGCGCGGATGAGCAGGTCGATGTGGCCGGGCAGGAAGTTGCTCACGCCGATATGCCTGACGATACCCTGCTGCTGCGCGTCGACCAGCGCCTGCCACGCCTCCACGAACTGGCCCTGCGACGGGTTCGGCCAGTGGATGAGATACAGGTCGATGTAGTCGAGGCCCATGCGCGCCACCGACTCCTCGATGGTCGCGCGCGCCTGGTCGTACTGGTGGTGGCGGCCGGGCAGCTTCGAGGCGACGATGATGTCCTCGCGGGGCACGTCGGATTCGCGGATCGCCTTGCCGACCACGCCCTCGTTCTCGTAGTTGAACGCCGAATCGATGAGACGGTAGCCGACCTCGAGTGCCGACTTGATCGCCTCCACGCCGGCGAAGCCGTTCACCTTGTACGTGCCGAAGCCGATGGCCGGCAGTTCCAGCCCGTCATGCGCGCGGCGCACGGGGATGGCGGGAGGATCGAGCAGTGTTGCCATGATGGTTCCCTTCATTGGACATATGGTCGTATGGTGCGGGCGCATCCGCCGCATCCCCACCAACTCTACGCGCGTTCCGCCCGTCCCCGATCCCGGATTCGCGACACGCCGAAACCATGTGACGTGGGTCTCGAGAGGAACCGGACATTCGGATGAGCGGCGGCGGATAATGGCGATATGGATGTCGAAATGCATGGGAATGACGTGCTGAAGGTCGGTGTCGCTCAGTTCACGGTGGCAAAAGAACCGGCCGCGAACCTTGAGATCATCGAGGGGTATGCGCGGCAGGGTGCGGAGAACGGCGCGCGGGTGCTGCTTCTGCCGGAAGGACTGATTGCGCGCGACGACGGGGATCCCTCGTATACGGCGCGCATGGCGCAGCCGTTGGACGGTCCGTTCGTCACCGGATTGCGTCATATCAGCGAACGGTATGGCATCACGCTGATGGGCACCGTGCATGTGCCGGCGGACGCCCTGGACGCGGCGGGTGCGACCGCCCGACGGGTGTCCAACGTGTTCGTCGTCATCAGGGATGGCGAAATCGCTGCGACCTACCGCAAACTCCATCTGTACGACGCGTTCGCGGAACGCGAGTCCGACACGGTCGAGCCGGGCGATGCGCTCCCGCCGATCGTGGACATCGACGGATGGCGCATCGGCGTGATGACCTGCTACGACCTGCGGTTCCCCGAGACGGCGCGCTCGCTGGCCGTGCGCGGTGCCGACGCGATCGCGGTCTCGGCCGCATGGGTGCGCGGCCCGCGCAAGGAACGCCATTGGGAGATCATGGCCGCCGCACGCGCGTTGGAGAACACCTGCTATGTGCTCGCCTGCAGTGCGACGGGAGCGAGGACCATCGGATTGAGCCGCATCATCGACCCGCTCGGCGAGGTCGTCGCGGCGGCGGGCCCGCAACCGACGCTCATCACCGCCGGACTGCGTCGTGACGCGCTCGCCGCCGCCCGCCGGGCGCTCCCGGTCCTCGCCAACCGCCGTTTCGCCGATCCCGCGCTGGCTTAGGCTCGCGGTTCCGCGACCGGAATCCGACCATTCAGAATCTTCCATCCGACGGCATGTCGAGCATTGCGGCGCGCGGATTGTCGCCGGCGTGCCCGTGGAACCAGTCGGCGATGCTGGTCTCGCTCACCGGTTCGAGATTCCACGCGTCGAGGCCCACGTTGAGCGCTTCCGGGCGGGCGCCTTCGGGCGAGAGCTGGTGCGTGTGGCCGTAGAGCAGACGACGGCCGTCGAACGGCAGCGCCTTGTCGCGGAACCGCACGGCGTCGTCCGGCCAGCCGTAGGCGAGATCCTCGCGGTACGGGAAATGCGACAGGTTCACGGTCTCGACCGCGTCCGGCCGTGCGGCGTCGAGACCGATGAGACCGACCGTGCCGTTCGACTCGATCGAGGCGAACAGGTTGCGGGCGGGACGATCGTCCAGCCACCAGTCGTCATGGTTGCCGATCACCGCGTGCAGATGCCGGCAGCGCAGCCGCCTCAGACAGTCCTTGAGATGATTGACGGATGTGCGGAATCCGATGTCGCCGAGAATCCACAGCTCATCATCCTCGCCGACCAGCCGGTTGATGTTCGCGACGACGGCCGCGTCATGCGCGTCCGTGTCAGCCGCGGTGCGGAAGCTGAGCCGCGAATCGTCGAGCACGACGCCCTTCGCCCAATCCTCGGCGGCCTTGCGCCCCTGGTCGGCGAGCAGCGCGGCGTAGCGCGTGCGACCGGGATCGAACCTCGTGAATCCGCGCAGCACGCTCACCAGCGGATGCCCGAAATGCGTGTCGGTGGTGAAATACCTCATATGCGTGTTCCCTCCTCGGAATGGATTATGGTACCGATACCGGTCATGGGGCGTCCCGGCGGGGAATGCCGGCTTTGAGCAGTTTCATCGTCAACGGCGTCCTCCGCATGACGTCGTCATAGTTGAAATGGACGATTTCGCGTGCGCCTGCACGCTTCAAGGCCTCATCCCGGCGGCGTTCGTTCGCTACGATCTCCTGGATGCTTCGATTATCGGTCATGTCGGGATCGATGTATTTGCGTGTGCCGTCATATTCGCCGACGACCGTCGCGCCATCCGCCAGCGTCCACACGAAATCGGCGCGGTACTCCGCTCCGGTCTGCGGGTCCCTCACCGGCACCTGAAGACGGGGCGTGGAGAATCGTTCCTCGATCATCGTTCCGCGTGCCAACGATTCCCCGCCATTCTCGCTTTTCGCGTTCACGTGACGCAGCAGACGCAGGGCCGAGCGTGGATCGGCGTGCATCCGGCCGATCGCGTCGAGCACGTCCTCGGCGGTGATTCCCTTGGCGAACGCCGAGTCGAAGAACGGCAATGAGAAACGGAATTCATGTGAGCCGGCGCAATCGAGCAACGTCATGGCGGGCGGCAACAGGAACAATCCCGTTTCCTCGTGTTCGATCCGCGCCGCCGCCGTCTTCGGCACATAGACGCGTTTCAGATGACGGTCGGGACGGTGCGTGCCATGATTCGATGTGGCGATCGTCACGGAACCGTCGTGCAGACACCATTGATGTTCGAATCCGTAGGCCACTGCGGCGACGAGTCCTCCGAACACCCATGTGCGATGGGCTTGTGCGAGCGTGCGGGCGATGTGCATCGTGCGTTCCGGAGGATTCAGCCCGTTCCAATAAACGGTCTCGGCGTACAGCGACGGAATTCCCGGATAGACGCATGTGAAATCTCCGGCTTTCGCGCGCCTGCGCAACGCCGCCTGCTCGGCCGTATTGCGGGAATACGCGCATCTGCCTGCACGCTGGGCGTCCGCCATCAGCTTCGTCACCGTTCTATGCGTTCTCATGGTTCGACCGTAGCCGATTCGCACTCCGCGGAGGGTGCCGAGCGCCCCTTGTGGTCGGAGCCCCCTCTTTCGGCGTGCCCGTTACAGGAATCGGCGGAATCAAGCCGATTCGCGCACAAGGTGCCCGATGTGGATAACGGTGATGGCGCCGGGCTGCGGGAGGTTTCCATCTTGCGTCGGTTCCGTGCCATGGGTGGCGGAACGGTGACGCTAGGAGGGGATTGAGCATCGGTTGCGTGCCATCCTTGGCACGGAAACGACGGTGGAGGGTCCTTTAGCGTCGTTTCCGCGCCACACTTGGCACAGTTCCGACGCTGAGAGCTCTCCCGGCGTCGTTTCCGGCCAGCGGATGGTGTGCATGCGACGCCGTTGGTATGGAAACGACGCGGAGGGGAAGCGACGCGGAAGGGGAAGGGCGCACCTACGATGAGCGGCCGGCGAACGGATGGCCTATGACGGCAGGGGGTCGGCTATCATTGTGGGGTTTGGGCATGTGAGGCCATATAGACGGCACAGAAGAACAAGCAGGAGCACAGGAACCATGTCATTCGAGCATCCGAACAGGAACAACGAGACCATCCAGGACGTCGAGCTGGACATCATGAGCCGTCCGCCGGAGCATAACACCACGAATCTCGACCTGGACCGCATGAACCTGATGCTCGACGTGCTGGGGCACCCGGAGGAGTCGTTCCGCGTGATCCACGTGACCGGCACCAACGGCAAGGGGTCCACCGCACGCATGGCCGAGGCCATCTGCCGCGCCTACGGCATGCGCACCGGCCTGTACACGTCGCCGCATCTGGAGAAGATCAACGAGCGCATCGCCATCGACGGCCAGCAGCTCTCCGACGACGACTTCATCGACGCGTGGGACCAGATCAAGGACCTCGTCGCGCTCGTCGACCGCAAGATGGAGGAGCAGGGCAAGCCGCGCATGAGCTTCTTCGAGGTGCTCACCGCCATGGCCATCTGGAAGTTCGCCGATGCGCCCGTGGATGTGGCCATCGTCGAGGTCGGCATGGGCGGCGCCTGGGACGCCACCAACGTGCTCGACGCGGACGCGGCGATCATCGGCCCGGTCGACATGGACCATATGAAGTGGCTGGGCGACACCGTGGAGGAGATCGCCACCGAGAAGGCCGGCATCATCAAGCCCGGCTGCACCGCCGTCATCGGCCCCCAGCCGCATGAGGAGGAGGTCATGCCGATCATCGAGGCGACCGCCGAACGCAACCATGCGAAGCTCGTGCGCGACGGCTACGAGATGGAGGTCGTCAACCGCATGCCCGCCGTCGGCGGACAGGTCGCCACCCTGTCCACGCCGCTCGGCACGTACACCGAGGTCCCGATCGCCAAGTTCGGCGAACATCAGGCGCACAACGCGCTCTCCGCGCTCGCCGCCTGCGAGGCCGTGATCCCCGTCTCCGGCGCGTTGGACGGCGACATCGTCGCCGAGGCGCTCTCCAGCGTGAGGATTCCGGGCCGTATCGAGCAGATCCGCACCTCGCCGACGATCATCGTGGACGGCGGCCACAACGTGAACGCCGCCGAATCCCTGCGCGCCGCCATCGAGGAGAACTACCACTTCGAGCAGCTGGTCGGCGTGGTCGCCATGATGGAGGACAAGCAGGTCGAGGAGTATCTCGGCGTGCTCGAACCGGTCCTGAGCCAGGTGGTCGTCACCGAGAACTCGTGGCGCGACCGCGTCATGTCCGCCGACGACCTGGAGAAGATCGCCGTCGAGGTGTTCGGCCGCGACCGCGTCGTCAAGGAGCCGGAACTGCCGGACGCGATCCAGACCGCCGTCAACATGGTCGACGAGGCCGACGAGCTCGGCGTCGGCTACGGCCACGGCGTGCTCATCTGCGGCAGCTTCGTCACCGCCGGCGACGCCCGTGAGATGCTCGAAGAGCATGCGAGCCCGATCATGAGGAAGGCGATGAGCATCCACCAGCCCGTCGTCGAGCCGGACGACGGCGACGCCGGCAAGACCGGCTCCGACTCCGACGAGGACGACGGCGACGACGTGCTCGGCGGTCTGTTCGGCGGCGAGGAGCGGTCCTCCGCCGACACGAATACGAACGCCGACGCGAACGCCGACACCGCCACGAACGCCGCCGACAAGGCCGAGTAAAGGACGACCAAGGGGTGTATCTCAAGGAACTGACGCTGCGCGGCTTCAAATCGTTCGCCTCGGCGACCACGCTGCGCTTCGAGCCCGGCATCACCGCCGTGGTAGGCCCGAACGGCTCCGGCAAATCGAACATCGTCGACGCGCTCACCTGGGTGATGGGCGAGCAGGGCGCGCGCAACCTGCGCGGCACGTCGATGGAGGACGTGATCTTCGCGGGCACGTCCTCCCGTCCGGCGCTCGGCCGCGCGCAGGTGAGCCTCACCATCGACAACACCGACCACGCGCTCGACATCGACTACACGGAAGTCACGATCTCGCGCACGATCTTCCGCAACGGCGGCTCCGAATACGCGATCAACAACTCGCCATGCCGTCTGCTCGACATCCAGGAACTGCTGAGCGACACCGGCCTCGGCCAGCAGATGCACGTGATCGTCGGCCAGGGTCGTCTCGACCAGATCCTGAGGGCCGACCCGGCCGGGCACCGCGCGTTCATCGAGGAGGCGGCCGGCGTCCTCAAACACCGCAAACGCAAGGAACGCGCGCTGCGCAAACTCGCCAACACGGACGCCAACCTGCGCCGGCTCGACGACCTGCTCGGCGAGATTCACCGACAGCTCGGCCCGCTCGGCCGCCAGGCCCGTGTCTCCCGCCGCGCCGACGCGATCAAGGTCACGCTGCGCGACGCGCAGTCGCGCCTCTACGCCGAGGACGCCGTCAAGGCGATGCGCCGCCGCGACCGTGCCCACGAGGAGCTCGCGGCCGTACGCGGCGACCTCAACGCCCTGCGCCGCGAACTTGCGCAGGTCAAGGTGCGCATCGAACAGGTGGAGGCGCAGGCCGGCGAAGCCGACCCCACCATCGAACGGCTCGACCGGTCTTGGCATGAGCTCACGCAGCTCAAGGAACGCTTCGGCTCGCTCGCCGCGCTCGCCGACGAACGCGGCCGTGCGCTGTCCGCGGCCGTCGCGCCGGAACGCGGCGAGGATCCCGACATCCTCGACCATCGCGCCGCGGAACTCGACCGTCAGGCCGCCGAAGCGCGGGACGCGGAACAGGATGCGCGGCTCGCGCTCGAACAGGCCACCGAGACGCGCGCCGCCGACGAGCGGCGACTCGCCGGCATGCGACGTACGATCGCCGAAGTCGACCGCGCCTCACGGGAACGCGACGCGCGCGCCGCACGGATGCGCGAGCTCATCGCGCGCGAGGAGGCCGCCGTCGAACTGGGGGAGGGACGAGGCAAGGACCTCGCGGCGCAACGCGAATCCCTGCTCGCCCAACAGCATGACGCGCGCACGCGGCTTACACGCCTGCGCGAGCAGACCGGAACCGGCGACGACGGGAACGTCGCGTTGGACGAGGCGCGTGCCGCGCTCGACGAACGTCGCGGCGCCCTCGACGCGCTGCTCGCCGAACAGCGGGACCTCCAGTCCGCGATCATCTCGCTCGACGCCAAATCCGAGGCGCTGAAGGATACGCTCGAGTCACGTGGCGACGCCGGTTCGCTCGAATCCGATCCGGGCGTGACCGTGCTCGGGCGTCTCGCCGACCTCATCCACGTCGCCGACGGATGGGAGGAGGCGGTCGCCCATGCGCTCGACGGGTATGCGGGCGCGCTCATCGTCCCCGACGACACGGCCATGCTCGCCGCGTTGCGCGCCGCCCGCGAACGCCGCATCGGCAAAGCCGCGGTCATCAACGCGGGATGCGACATCCCGGATACCGCGGGAGCATCGGCCGATGCCACGGAAGGCGACACCGAGGAAGGCGACGCGGTCGCCGGTACGCCCACGCTCGCCTCGCTCGTCGCCGCGAACCCCCATGCCGCGGATCCGGCGCTCGCCGCCCGCGTCGTCGCCACGGTGCGCGCCCTGCTCGCCGACACGGCCACGGCCGACCGGCTCGAGGACGCGCAACGCATCGTCGCCGCAGGCGAGGCGGCCCGCGCCGTGACGCGCGCCGGCGACGTGCTGGTCGCCGGCGTCGCCGCGGCGGGCGGCGCGGGCTCCGCGCAAAGCGACCTGTCGCTGGCCGCACGCCGCGACAAGGCGCTGCGCCGCGCGAAGGAACTCGCCGCACGGCTCGAACAGCTGGAACCCAAGGTGTCGCAGGCGCGCACCGCGCTCGCGCAGGCGTCGGCGAACGTCGACGCCGAGACCCGACGACGCACCGAACAGCGGCTCAAAGCCGAACAGGCGCAACGTGAGACGCGTGACATCCGATCGCGTCTCGACGGCGTCACGCGTGAGCTCGCACGACTCGACGAACGGCTCGCCGCCGCGCGCGAGGAGCAGGAGAACCATCGTGCCCGTCTCGCCGACCTCAATGCCGCGCTCGACGCGGAAACGACGGGCGACGCGGGACGACAGGACGCCGACGGACTCGCCGAACGCGCGCGGGAGCTCGAGACGACGCTCGCCACGGCCCGCGACCGGGAGGTCGCCGCGAAGATCGCATGGACGGAGACGAAACGCAAGGCCGAATCGCTGCAACGTCAGACGATGCTCCTGCACACGCAGGCGCAGGCGGCGCGCGAACGCCGCGAACGGCTCGACAGGCTCGCCGCGGAACGTCGCGAACGCGCCGCGCACGCCCGGACGCTCGCGCGGAAGGCCGGCGCGGCGGCGTCGAAGGCGGAGCAGGCGATCGCGAAGGTCGTCGCCGAGCGCGACGCGCTTCGGGCCGCGGCGGCGGGACGCAACGAGGAGCTGCGCGAGCTGCGTGAACGCCGCAACGGGCTCGAACCAAAGGTCGGCGGACTGGCGGAACGCGAGCATGCGCTCGACGTGGACCGCGAGCGCTACGCGGGCGAATACGCGCAGATCGAACGCAAGACGGGCGACGAACTCGGCATGACGGTCGAGGAGCTCGTCACGGGGTACGGTCCGGACCGGCCGGTGCCGGTGCTCGACGAGCACGGCCGTCCGATTCCCGTCGAGACCGCCGATACCGACGCGACCGATACCACCGATGTAACCGCCGCCGATACCACAGCCGATGCGGCCGCCGACGGCGCTCCCGCCGCCATCCGCACCACGCCGTACGTGCGCGAGGAGCAGGAGCGGCGTCTCGACAAGGCGAAGCGCGACCTCGCCAAGCTCGGCAAGGTGAACCCGCTCGCCACCGAGGAGTACGAGGCGTTGGAGGAGCGCAACCGGTACCTGAACGGGCAGCGCGACGACGTGGCCCGTTCGCGCGACGACCTCATGCGGCTCATCCACGACCTCGACGCGACGATGGTCGACGTGTTCCGCACCGCCTTCGACGACACCGCCAAGGCGTTCGAACAGGTCTTCGCGACTCTGTTCCCCGGCGGCACCGGACGTCTGCGGCTCGAACGCCCCGACGACCTGCTCTCGACCGGCGTGATCGTCGAGGCGAGCCCCGCCGGCAAGCGCGTCAGGCAGCTGAGCCTCCTGTCCGGCGGCGAGCGTTCGTTGACCGCGCTGGCCCTGCTGTTCGCGATCTTCACCGCGCGCCCCAGCCCGTTCTACGTGATGGACGAGGTGGAGGCCGCGCTGGACGACGTGAACCTCACGCGCCTGCTCGACGCGCTGGATGACCTGCGCGAGCACGCCCAGCTCATCGTCATCACGCACCAGCAGCGCACGATGTCGATCGCGGACGCGCTCTACGGCGTGACGATGCGTGCCGACGGCGTCACCGCCGTGGTGAGCCAGAAGCTCGACGGCGGCCTCGCCATCGCCGATTGAGCGAAGACACGAAGACGCGGAAGCCCCCTTCCACCCGCTACGGGATGGAAGGGGGCTTCGTCATGCCGCCGGAAGAGCCGGAAGAACCGATCGGCTCACGCCTTGCGTGACTCGCGCAACGCCTTGGCGCGGACGATCGTATCGTCCACGAGCACGGCCTGCGCGTCCACGAGCGGCAGCTGGGGCATCGGGAACGCCTCGTTCAGCACGCTCAGCTCGGTGCAACCGAGGATCAGCGCGTCGGCGCGCACCGGTCCGGACGGGTCGAGCATGTCGCGCAGTACCGACTCGTAGCGTTCCAGGTTCAATCCGCCGTCGCCCTTCACGTCGTCGTAGATGAGCGACGTGATGCGGTCCTGCAGCGCGTCGTCCGGTTCGACGAACTCGTAGCCCGCCTCCTCGACGGCCTGACGGTACACGCCCGCGGCGCGCGAGCCGAGCGTGCCGAGGAAGCCGACGCGCTCGCACGTGCCCGAAGGCGCATGTGGGTACAGTTCGGCGAGGCGCGCGACCGCCCCGCGCGGCATGTGCAGGATCGGCACGGGGGTGAGCGCCTGGAAATGGTCGTAGAAATAGTGCGCCGTGTTGCAGGTGAGCACGATGAAGCTCGCGCCCATCGCGGTCGCCTTCTCGATGTCGTCGGCGATCACCGGGAACGGGTCGTCGTCAGACTGGCCGGTGATGAACGCGGTGCGGTCCGGCACGGCGGCGTCGTTGAACACGACGTAGTCGAGGTACTCCTGGTCGCAATGCGCGTGCGTGCCCTCGTTGACGAGACGCACGTAGCTTTCCGTGGCCAGCGATCCCATGCCTCCCAGCACGGCGAAGAACGGTCTTCTCACTTCAATGCGCCCTTCTGTCGGAAGTACTTGGCGTAGCTCTTCTTGTAGATTGAGAACATGTGGCGGATCATCAGCCAGCGCAGCGGGTTCATGTCCTTCGAGTACTCGAGCGTGGTGCCCCAGTCGCCGGCCTTCATCATCGCCATGCCGCGCGCCTTGTCCTCGCCTTCGGCGACGTAGTCGGTGAAGATCGAACGCGGGATCTCCAGCCACAGCTTCGAGCCGCGGCCGAACACGGTGTTCCCGTCGAACGGCGTGTCCTCGACGAGGTCGTCGACGAAGTACTTCGCCAGGTTGAAGCCGTTGAGCGTGACGAAGTAGCTGGAGCGGCCCTGGCGCAGGTTAATCTCGAACAGCTTGTACTCGCCGTCGCGCTCGTCGTACTTCATGTCGAAGTTCGCGACGCCCTCGTAGCCGATGCTCTCCAGGAACGCCTTGATGCGGTCGAACACGCCCTGGTTGAAGTCCGGGATGATGGCCGCGTAGTTGCCGGCGGCCACGGGGGAGGGGTCCTCGAGCAGCGGGTGGCCGAGGAACATCATGCGCACGCGGTGGTGGTGGTCCACGTAGGCGTTGAGCACGCGCATGCGCGAGTCGTCGCCGGGGATGAAGTCCTGGATGATCATCTCGGACTTGTAGCCGGCGTCGTAGGCGCGGCGGATCATCACGTCCAGCTCCTCGGGGCGCTCGAAGATGTACGCCTTGCGGCGGCCCTCGAAGTCGATGTCGAGCCATTCGACCGAGTTGGCGGGCTTCATGGCCACCGGGTAGGAGAACGGCAGGTCCTTGTACGCGCCGAGCCTCACGTCCTCGGCGGTCACGGTCTTCGTCTTCGGATGCGGCAGGTCGTACTTCTCGCACAGCTTGTAGAACGTGGCCTTGTAGGCGAGCTCGCGCGACAGGCGGATGTCGAGCGTGTTGTAGACGAAGTACTTCCTCAGGTCGTCGCCGCACTGGCTCAGCAGGTTCGCGTACACGTCGCCGCAGGGGATGAGCAGCAGCGCGCGGTCTGGGTCCTCGGCCTTCATGCGACGACCGAGGTCGAGCATGAAGTCGCGGAACGTCACGAAGTTGTCGAAGTCGGGCACGATGTGCACGTTGACGATCTTGCTGAACTTGGTGGGGCTCAGCTGGAAGTACGCGTACGCGTCGGAGACGATGCCGTACTCCTCGTGGAACGCGCGGGCCATGCCGTACACGTTGATGTCGCTGCCAAGCAGAATCGGTTGGAATCGGGTCATGGTTGCTCACCTTACTCCCTGCGCATGCCGTTCGAGCGCGCGCCGCACGACGTTCGCGTCGCCCGGCCACGCCACCGGCCTGCCGTCGATGATGTTGCGCGTCTCATGGCCCTTGCCGATGACGAGCACGATGTTGAGCCTCCCGTGCTCACGCGCGTCGGCGCGGGCCTCGTCGATGGCCGTCCCGATCGCCTGTTCGCGGTCGACGATCACCTTCGCCGTCGCGTCCGGGTCGGTCACGTGGGAGGCCATCTCCTCGGCGATCGCGCGCGGGTCCTCGAAGTTCGGATCGTCGGTGGTAAGGATGAACGACTTGGCGCGTCCCAGCGCGCCCTTGACGATGCCCTCGCGGCGGTCGATGGCCTTGCCGCCGGTCGATCCGGCGACGAGCGTGATGCGCGGGTCCCGTTCGCCGTACACGCGCAGCACCTCATCGACGACCGACTTGGTGGAGATGTAGTTGTGCGCGTAGTCCACGTACACGTGCAGGTTCTCGCCTTCGGTGAAGCGTTCCATGCGTCCCGGCACCTGCACGCGTTCGACGGCGCGCATCGCCGGGTCGTCGAACGGCACGCCGGCCTTCATCGCCAGCGTCATCGCGGTGCCCGCGTTGAGGAAGTTGAATTCGCCGAGCATGTCGAGCTCGAGCGTGACGGTCGCGCCGCCGCTCGTCACGCGGATGCCGGTCTTGCGCGACGGGTCCACGGCGATCGTCACGTCGGCGGGCGTCGTGTGTCCGGTCGCCGGGTCGTCGAGCGCGAACGTCGTGACCGTCACGCCGGCGCGTCGCGCGTCCTCGCGCAGCAGGTCGGCGTGGTCGCAGTCGGCGCCGAGCACGAGCGTGCGCGAGTTCGCGATGATGCGGCGCTTGCAGTAGAGGTAGTCCTCGAACGTGGGGTGTTCGATCGGGCTGATGTGGTCGGGGGAGATGTTGAGGAAGGCGCCGACGTCGAAGGTGAGTCCGTAGACGCGGTTCACCTTGTACGCCTGGGAGCTGACTTCCATCACCATGTACTCCATGCCGGCGTCGGCGGCCTCGCGCATCATGCGGAACGCGTCGAGCGATTCGGGCGTCGTGAGCTTGGACGGCGTCCACGTATGCCCGTCGAGGCAGCAGGTGAGCGAGCTCATCATCGCCGCGTGGCCGTGCGAGTACTCGTTGAGGATCGCGTGCGTGAAGTAGTCGGTGGTGGTCTTGCCCTTGGTGCCGGTGATGCCGATCAGGGTGAGCGCGTCCTGCGGGCGTCCGTAGAATTCGGCGGAGAGCAGGCTCATCGCCTTGTGCACGTCCTCGACGATGAGGCCCGGCGCCTTCGTGCGGTCCGTGTAGGGGGTCTCGGCCACGTAGGCGCCGAGACCGCGCCCGTCGATGCCGTCGAGGAACTCGGGTTTGAACCGTCCCTTGACGAACAGCAGCGTGCCGTCCGTCACCTCGCGGGTGTCGTAGGTGATGGACGGGATCGGATCGTCGGCGCCGGGCAGCGTCGAGGCGTCCATCGTCCAACACTCGCCCGTGACGATCTCACGAAGCAGATGATGGTTATCCAGCAGCTTGGCCGCGGCGGCGAGACTCAACGGCGAAGTCGTGGTGGGCATATGGTTCTCTCCCTAGTATCGTGCGGTGACGCGGGTCTCCCCGGCGTCACGGCACGATACTACTCCACCGCCGCCCGCCGTGCGATGGCCTTGGGGGACGGGCACGGCGGGCGCGGGACGGCCGTGCCCGCCGGCGTCTCACCGCGACGCCAGCAGCCGTTCGACCACCCGGTCGTCGCCCTCGTACGGCACGTGCCTGTTGCGGTCCTTGATCCAGCGTTCGTCGCCCTTGCCGATGACGAGCACCACGTCCGTGCGTTCCGGATGCGCGCGGGCCTCGTCCAGCGCGTCGGCGATGGCGGCGACGCGGTCGATGATCGTGGCGGTGGCGACATGCGGGTTCGTCACGTGGGAGCGCATGTCGCGGCAGATGTCCTCGTAGGGTTCGGTGTCGGTGTCCTCCGCGGTGAACACGAAGCGGGCGATGCGGTCCTGCGCCGCCTCGACGATCTCCCGGCGGCGGTCGAGCGCCTTGTCGCCCGCGGCTCCGGCCACCAGCGTGACGACGGGATCGCGGCCTGCGTAGCGTGCGTCGACGAAGTCGAGCAGCGCCTTGACGGAGACGTGGTTGTGCGCGTAGTCGACGATGACGTCGGTGTCGCTCGCCTCGTCGCGGAAGCGCTCCATGCGCCCGGACACGCGCGTCGTCTCCATCGCGTGCAGCGCGCCCGCCTCGTCGGCCGTCACGCCGGCGGCATGGGCGATGGCCACGGCGGCCAGCGCGTTCTCGTAGTTGAAATCGCCGGCGAGGTCCAGCCGGTATCCGCCGAGGTCGCGCCCGTCGAGACGCATCGCGTAGGCGTCGTGGCCGTCGTCCGTGGGCCAGCCGATGGCGTCGGCCGGCGCGTCGCCATCGGTCGGCGCGGAGTCCAGCAGTGCGAAGTCGGTCACGGGCACGCCGGCGGCGGCCGCGTCCTCGCGCAGCAGGTCGGCGTGGTCGGCCCGTGCGTTGAGCACGAGAGCGCGGCTGTTGTCCACGATGAGGCGCTTGCAGCGGAGGTAGTCCTCGGCCGTGGGGTGTTCGATCGGGCTGATGTGGTCGGGGGAGATGTTGAGGAACGCGCCGACGTCGAAGGTGAGTCCGTAGACGCGGTTCACCTTGTACGCCTGCGAGCTGACCTCCATGACGAGGTACCTCATGCCGTTGTCGGCCGCCTCGCGCATCATGCGGAACGCGTCGAGCGATTCGGGCGTCGTCAGATCCGATTCGACGTAGGTGCGCCCGTCGAGGCAGTTGTCCACCGAGGAGAACAGGGCGCAGCGGCCTCCGGAACGCGCGTTGAGCACGGCCTGCGTGAAATAGGCGGTGGTGGTCTTGCCCTTGGTGCCGGTGATGCCGATTAGGGTGAGTTCGTCCTGCGGGCGTCCGTAGAACTCGGCGGCGAGCAGGCTCAGCGCCTTGCGCGCGTCGTCGACGATCAGTCCGGGCGCGGCGGTGTGGGCGGACATGTCTGTCTCGGCGATGTAGGCGGCGAGACCGCGATCGTCGCAGCCGTCGAGGAATTCGGGGCGGAAGCGCCCCTTGCACACGAGCATCGCGCCGGGGGCGACCTCGCGGGTGTCGTAGGTGATCGAGGCGAACGGCTCGTCGGCGTGGGGCAGCGCCGTGGCCGTCCTTGACCAATGTCCGCCGTGGATCACCTCGCGCAACAGGTGGTGGCGTTCGAGCAGTGCCGCGGCGGAGTTCAGGGTCAGGGCCATCGGTGTCGCTTCCTTTCGCGGCGGGCCCCGGGCCCGCCCGTTCGTATCGGTCGTATGTCGTCGTGCGTCCGGTCGTGTGCTCGGTCGTGTACGGGCCGTTCCCGCGGGATTCCCGTCCGGACGGCTCCACTGTGGGCGACGAATCTCGACGTTCGCTGGGAGGTGTCTTGGATTCCCGTCGCAGGATGCCGACGATATCCCGTGGACGGCGATTACAATGGGCAACCGTGACCAGCGAGACGAAAGAGACGATGGCGGAGCGCCGCGCGCGCTTCGAGAAGCTCGCCATGCCCGCGCTCGACGCACTGTACCGGCGGGCGATGCGCCTGACCAACGATCCGGACGATGCGCAGGATCTCGTGCAGGACACCTTCGAGAAGGGATTCAAGGCGTTCGACTCGTTCACCCCGGGAACGAACTTCGAGGCGTGGATGACCACCATCGAACGCAACGCCTACTTCAACCAGTATGCGAAGGCGAAGCGCCGTCCGCAGCGGGCGAACGACACGAGCGGCGAATACGACGACTGGGACCTGTACGAGGCGTCCGAGCATTCCTCGGACGGGCTCAAATCCGCGGAGGACGAGTATCTGGACGCGTTCGCGCCCGAGGAGATCATGCAGGCGTTGGCGAAACTGTCGCCCGAACGCCGGCAGGTGTTCATCGACACGGCGATCGACGGCAAATCGTACCGGCAGGTCGCCGAGGAGCAGGGCGTCGCCATCGGCACGGTGATGAGCCGGCTCAACCGCGCGCGCACCCAGCTCAAGCACGAGCTCGCCTCCTATGCGCGCGAGCGCGGGTACGGCTCGCAGCTGCCGGCGAAGCCGTCCTCCGCCTCCGGTTCACCCTCGGCGAAGTCGGGGCGCGGCCGTGCCGGCTCGGGTGTTTCCGGCGATAATGGAACCGACGGCAAGGGAAAGGGGACGCGATGAACGAGCGATCCGTGGAGCAGGTCAGCAGCGTCTCCATCACCCGCGTGAACGCGGACGGGACGGTCAGCCGCACCGAGGTGCATATCGCTGAGACGCGCGTCGTCGGCGCGGACTCCCCGGACGTCGCCGCGTCCGGCATGGGGGAGTGCTTCGACCCGTCGACCTGCTGCTCCGAGCGCGAGCAGGCGATGATCGCCGCGCTGCGCGCCTATCTGCGGCCCGAATCGGCGCCCGAATGTCTCAAGGCGCGGCTGAAGACGTGCCTCGACCACTGTTGCGGCGAGCAGTAAGCGGGTGTCTCGCACGGGGACATGTGGCACCTCGTTTGTGATGTCTCTCCCTCAGTCGGCTTCGCCGACAGCTCCCTCGTCAGAGGGAGCCGAGGACTCGGACATCAGAGGGAGCCGAGGACTCGGACATCAGAGGGAGCCGGGGACATGAGAAAACCCGCCTGGGCGCGAGGCTCAGGCGGGTTTTCCGCGTCTTGAACAGACAAGAATCAGGCGTTGGGGCGCTTGCCGTGGTTGGCGGCCTTCTTACGACGATCCTTGCGCTTACGTCCGCGCATGCCCATGATGGACTCCTTTACTGGAAAGATAAATAAGCCTTCGGCATTATGCCACAGAGCGCGGACGCGCCGCAAACCGCGTTTCGGGCGATGCCCGTCAGGCGGTTCGCGGCACGTGCCGTGGAAAGGGGCGTCAGTCGATCTCGGCCTTGATGAACAGCTTCGTCACGCTGGACTCGCCCGGCTTGATCACGATGAGGTCCTTGCCGGTGTTGAACGCGTTCGCGTAGGCGGTCTGCGGTTCGACGGCGGTGCCCGCCGGGTGCTTGAACGCCGGGAAGCCGGTGCCGGTGCACACCTGGAACGAGGTGACCGTCTCGTCGCCGCCCACGTGGACGGTCAGGCCGTCCGGACGGTGGAACGTGGCGGTCGCGGTGCCGTCGGCGGCGTGCTCGACGTCCGTCCACGCGTCGTCGTACGGCTGCTCGGTGAGCAGGCGCGGCTCGCGGAAGTCGTACTTCGTGCCGTCCACCGGCTCGGTGCCGGTCGGGATGAGGTTCTCGTCGACGGTGACGTGCGTGCGGGCGGGCACGGTGAGCGTGCACTGCGCGTTGTGGCCGTCGATCTCGTCGCCGTAGCCGTTGAAGCCGTTGTCGAGCCACGGGTGGATGGCGAGCGCCCACGGGGCGTCCACGTCGCCGTTGTTGGTGGCCTCGACGGTGATCTTCAGGCCGTCGTCGGTGAGCTCGTGCGTCGCGGTGACGGTCACGTCGAACGGGTAGCCGAGCAGGAACGGCACGCGCCACGACTGGGTGACGGAGCTCTCGGTGAGGGATTCGAGCTTCCAGAAGGAGCGGTAGCCGTAGCCGTGGATGGCGGTGTTCTTGTCGTGCTCGTCGATCGGCAGCGCGTACGTCTTGCCCTCGAAGGTGTAGACGCCGGCTTCGATGCGGTTCGGGAACGGCACGAGCAGCTGGCCGTGGCAGCAGGTGACCGGGTCGTCCGGGCCGAGCGGGACGATCACGTTCCTGCCCTTGTAGGTGACTTCGCGCATCGTCGCGCCCAGTTCGGTGATGACGGCCTTGTAGTCGCCGTGGGTGATCGTGTACTGCTGTCCCGTGCGCGGGGGAAGGTTCTTGGCCATATATCTCACTCCAGAGTGAATATAGAGGTTGTTGTAGTGTACGCGACAACTTGCGTTATCGCTAACACGTCCAGTCTAGCCCCATTTTCACGCCGCGCCGCGCATGTCGCCGGCGAATCGCGCGCGGCGCGGCCGGTCGCGGTGCCCCGCGGTGCGGTAGAGTGCATCCAGTAGGGAGGGCGGCGCCGGACGCGCCGATGCCCCGCGACAGTCGAGAAAGGTCCCTGATTCCCATGGCGAAACGCATCGTATTGGCCGATCCGCGCGGATTCTGCGCCGGCGTGGACCGGGCGATCCTCACCGTGCGCACGATCCTCAAGGGTTCGCACGGCGCGCCGGACGGCGATCTGCCGCCCGTGTACGTGCGCCGGCAGATCGTGCACAACAAGCATGTGGTCGAGGATCTCGCCTCGCAGGGCGCGGTGTTCGTCGAGGAGCTGGACGAGATCCCCGACGAGGCCGCCGCCGCTGGCGTGCCGGTCGTGTTCTCCGCGCACGGCGTGTCGCCCGCCGTCAAGGCGGAGGCGAAGGCGCGCGGGCTCAACGTGGTGGACGCCACCTGCCCGCTCGTCGCCAAGGTGCACCGCGAGGTGCTGCGGTTCGCGCGTTCCGGCTACGAGATCGTCTACATCGGTCACAAGGGCCACGACGAGGCGGTCGGCGTCGTGGGGGAGGCCCCGGAGCACGTGCATCTGATCGAGCACGAGCGCGACGTCGAGGGGCTGGACTTCACGCCGGATACGAAGCTCGTGCTCCTGAGCCAGACCACGCTGAGCGTCGACGAGACGGCCGGCACGATCGCCGCGCTGAAGGCCCGCTTCCCGTGGATCGAGATGCCGCCCAGCTCGGACATCTGCTATGCGACCTCCAACCGCCAGGCCGCCGTCAAGCTCGTCGCCGAACGCTCCGGATGCGTCGTGATCGTGGGGTCGGCGAACTCGTCGAACTCCGTGCGCCTCGTCGAGGTCGCACAGGAGGGGCTGGGGGAGCGCGGCCGCGCCCACCGGGTCGACGACGCCGGCGACCTCGACCCCGCATGGTTCGAGGGCGTCGAGGCGGTCGGCGTCTCCTCCGGCGCGTCCGTGCCCGAGGAGTACGTGGACGGCGTGATCACCGCGCTGCGGGAACTCGGCTACACGGACGTCGAATCGGTGGAGACCACCAAGGAGACCATGCACTTCGTGCTGCCTGCGGAACTCCGCAGGCAGCCTTCGCGGTAAACCGCTCACTTCGCCTACGGAAAGCTCACCGGGCTTTCCGCTATACGGCTCAGTCGTCGGAGCTTCGCCGCCGGTAACTTCGCAGGCGATGACCGCGCCGGCGGCGATGCACAGGACCGTCACATCGCGTTGGTAGGGTATTGGCAGTCGAAATCAACCCCGAGGAGATGGAATACCTTATGTGCGGAATCGCCGGATTCGTCAACGACGACCCGATCGACGTCAAGTGCCCGGTCATCAAGCGGATGACCGATATCATCGCCCACCGCGGACCCGATTCGGAAGGCAAGTACGTGGACGAGCACGTGGCGCTCGGCCACCGGCGCCTGAGCATCATCGACCTCGGCGGCGGCCAGCAGCCCATCTACAACGAGGACGGCAACCTCGTCATCACGTTCAACGGCGAGATCTACAACTACCAACCGCTGCGCGCCCAGCTCATCGAGGCCGGACACACGTTCACCACCGAATCCGACACCGAGGTGCTGCTGCACGGCTACGAGGAGTGGGGCGTCGAGCTGCTGCAGAAGATCCGCGGCATGTTCACCTTCGTGATCTGGGACAAGACCAGGAAGGAGCTGTTCGGCGCGCGCGACCACTTCGGCATCAAGCCCTTCTACTACGCGAAGATGAACGGCACGTTCATGTACGCCTCCGAAATCAAGAGCCTGCTGCAGCACCCCGACTTCGTCAAGGAGCTCAACCGCGAGGCGCTGAAGCCGTACATGACCTTCCAGTACCCGCCGTTCGCCGAGACCTTCTTCAAGGGCGTGTTCAAGCTGCCCGAAGGCCACTACTTCACGTACCGCGATGGGAAGATGGACATCCACCGCTACTACGACGAGCGCTTCCGCGAGTCGGACGTGACCCTCGATCATCTCGTCGACACCATCGACGACACGGTCATGGGATCCGTCAAGGCCCACCAGATCGCCGACGTGGAGGTCGGCTCGTTCCTCTCCTCCGGCGTGGATTCCAGCTATGTGGCCGCCGTGGCCCGACCGCAGCACACGTATTCGATCGGCTTCGGCAAGGGCACCTACAACGAGAGCCAGCAGGCCGGCGAACTCGCCGGGATCCTCAAGCTCAACAACACGGCCGAGGCCCTGACCGACGAGGAGGCGTTCAGCGCTTTCCCGCAGATCCAATGGCATCTCGACGAGCCCGACTCCAACCCGAGCTGCGTGCCGCTGTTCTTCCTCTCGAAGCTCGCCGCGCACGACGTCAAGGTCGTGCTCTCCGGAGAGGGCGCCGACGAGCTGTTCGGCGGCTACATCGACTACGGCGTGCACACGAAGTCGAAGGTCATCAAGGTCGTCACCCGCTGGCTCACCCACCTGCCCGCCGGCGCCCGTCACGCCATCGCCCGCTGGTGCAAGGGCAAGACCTTCCACGGCGCATGGCACCTGTACGCGAACCTTGCGCCCGCCGAGGAGAGCTTCATCGGCCAGGCCCGCGTGTTCGAGGAGTCCGAGTCCGACCGCATCCTGAAGCCCGCGTACCGCAAGGCGCCCAGCGTGCAGAGCATCGTCGACAAGACCTATGCCCGCATCGAGGGCAAGGGGCTGAGCGAGCTCAAGAAGAAGCAGTACCTCGACATGCACCAGTGGATGCCCGGCGACATCCTCCTCAAGGCGGACAAGCTCACCATGGCCCATTCGCTCGAGCTGCGCGTGCCGCTGCTCGACAAGGTGCTCATGGGCGTCGCCGAACAGGTGCCCACCAAGTGGCTCATCAACGACGAGAACACCAAGTACGCGTTCCGCCAGGCCGCCGGCCGCCACCTGCCCGAGGAGTGGAAGAGTCGCGAGAAGCTCGGCTTCCCCGTGCCGATCAAGAAGTGGCTGCGCGAGGAGAAGTACTACAAGCTGGTGCGCTCCGTGTTCGAACGCGACTACGTGAACGAGTTCTTCGACCAGGACGCGATCCTCAAGATGCTCGACGACAACTACGCCGGCAAGACCGACGACCGCCGCCGCATCTGGACCATCTACACGTTCCTCACCTGGTACGACGTGTACTTCGTGCACGACGGCTCCAAGCCGGCCGTGCTCGACCTGGGCGACTGAGCGCCGTTCATCGGAAGGCTTGACCGCGACCGCGGTCAAGCCTTCCGGCTATCATCAGTGCGGTTTGTGTGCACACACAGGTTGGACCAATCCATGCTGTCCATATTGTCGGGAGGGCGGCGCGCGGGACAGGCCCCGCGCCGCGCGGTTACGCGACAAGAACAAACAGAATCAATCAAGAGAGGTTTCGATGGCGGTTCGCGGTGATATCCGTAATGTGGCGATTGTGGCTCACGTCGACCACGGCAAGACCACGCTGGTGAACGCGATGCTCCAGCAGTCCCACGTGTTCAACGAGCGCGAGGAAGTTCCGGATCGCGTGATGGACTCCAACGATCTGGAACGCGAGAAGGGCATCACCATCCTCGCGAAGAACACGGCCGTCGAGTACACCGGCCCGCTGGCCGCCAAGTACGGCCACCCGGAGGGCATCACCCTCAACATCATCGACACCCCCGGCCACGCCGACTTCGGCGGCGAGGTCGAGCGCGGCATCTCCATGGTCGACGGCGTCGTCCTGCTCGTCGACGCCTCCGAGGGCCCGCTGCCGCAGACCCGCTTCGTGCTGCGCAAGGCGCTCGAGGCGAAGCTGCCGGTCATCCTGTGCGTGAACAAGGTCGACCGTCCGGACGCCCGCATCGAGGAGGTCGTCGGCGAGACCTCCGACCTGCTGCTCGGCCTGGCCGACGACGTGCAGCACGAGGGCATCGACCTCGATCTCGATCAGCTGCTCGAGATGCCGGTCATCTACTGCGCCGCCAAGGCCGGCTACGCCTCCGCCAACCAGCCGGAGAACGGCGGGCTGCCGGACAACGACAACCTCGAGCCGCTGTTCGAGGCCATCATCTCCAACATCCCCGCCCCGGAGTACGAGGAGGGCGCGCCGCTGCAGGCCCACGTCGCCAACATCGACTCCTCCGACTTCCTCGGCCGTCTCGGCCTCGTGCGCATCTACAACGGCACGCTCGAGAAGGGTAAGACCTACGGCCTGAGCCGCGTCGACGGCTCCATCGAGAACTTCCGCGTCGCCGAGCTGCTGCGCACGCAGGGCCTCGAGCGCCAGCCCGTCGAGTCCGCGGGCCCCGGCGACATCGTCGCCGTTGCCGGCGTCAACGACATCATGATCGGCGAGACCATCGTCGACCCGAACGACCCGAAGCCGCTGCCGCTCATCCACGTCGACGACCCGGCCATCTCCATGACCTTCGGCGTCAACGACTCCCCGCTGGCCGGCACCGAGGGCAAGGACCACAAGCTCACCGCCCGCATGATCAAGGACCGCCTCGACCGCGAGCTCATCGGCAACGTGTCCATCAAGGTGCTGCCCACCGACCGTCCGGACGCCTGGGAGGTGCAGGGCCGCGGCGAACTTGCGCTGGCCGTGCTCGCCGAGCAGATGCGCCGCGAAGGCTACGAGCTGACCGTCGGCCGCCCGCAGGTCGTCACCAAGAAGATCGACGGCGTGATCAACGAGCCGATGGAGAACACCACCATCGACGTGCCCGAGGAGTACATGGGCACCGTCACCCAGCTCATGGCCGACCGCAAGGGCCGCATGGACGGCATGACCAACCACGGCTCCGGCTGGGTGCGTCTGCAGTTCACCGTGCCGTCCCGCGGCCTCATCGGCTTCCGCACCGCGCTGCTCTCCGCCACGCGCGGCACCGGCATCTCCTCCTCCATCTCCGCCGGCTACGCGCCGTGGGCTGGCCAGATCACCATCCGCCAGAACGGCTCGATGGTCTCCGACCGCAAGGGCGTCGCCACCCCGTACGCCATGCAGCGTCTCCAGGCGCGCGGCAACTTCTTCGTCGAGCCGCAGTCCCCGGTGTACGAGGGCCAGGTCGTGGGCGTCAACAACAAGCCCGACGAGCTGGACGTGAACATCACGCTCGCCAAGCACATGACCAACATGCGCTCCTCCACCGCCGACGTGCTCGAGACCCTCACCCCGCCGATCAAGATGAGCCTCGAGGAGTCCCTCGACTTCGCGAACGAGGACGAGTGCGTCGAGGTCACCCCGGAGTCCATCCGCGTGCGCAAGATCATCCTCGGCCGCGAGGACTGGTACAAGTGGCGCGCCAAGCAGCGTCGCCAGAACGCCGCCCAGCAGGGCAAGTGACGAAGTGACGGAGCGCGCGAAGACCACGGCCGGCTCCGACGGGCGGCCGTGGTCGCACCGGTTCGGTCCTCTGGGCCGGACCGTCGTCACGTTGCTCGCGGGCGCGGGCGCCGCGTTCGTCGGCACGCTCGCGCACCGCATGGGCGCGGCCTCGAACGTCCCCTACGGGCTTCTGCTCGCGTTCCTCATCATCGCCCTGTCGACATACTGCGCCCGCGCGCGCCAGGGCGTGACCGGCCTCGCCCTGCATCTCATCGTCTCCTCGGCCGTCGCCTGGGGCCTCGCCCTCGTCCCCGGCCCGGGAGGCGACGCGCTCGTCGTCGCCGGATTCAGCACGCCGACCACGTTCTTCAGCCAGCACGCCGGCTACATCTGGCTGTACGGCGTGATCCTCGTGCAGGTCGCCATGCTGGTCCCGCCCGCATCATGGTTCCGCATCCCCGCCCCGAACGGCAAGTGACGGTACAGTGGTGTCCTATGACACGCGAAACCCTGTTCTATCTCGGGCCAGAAGGCACGTTCACGCATCAGGCGGCCATGGAGGCCGCCGTGCAGCTCGCGGATGAGACGACGGGGGAGACGGGCTTCGACCTCGTCCCCCTGCCCGACGTCCCCGCCATCATGGAGGCCGTCCGCTCGGGCCGCGGCCTGGGCGTCATCGCCTGGGAGAACAACGTCGAAGGCTACGTCGTGCCGAACCTCGACGCGCTCATCGACGCGACCGACGTCGCCGGCCTCGCGCGCGTGCGCGTCGACGTCGCGTTCGACGCGTTCACACGACGCGGCGACAATCCTCTCGCCGCGCGCGACGCCGGGGAAACCTCCGACGGCGCTGGTTCCACCGCGATTCCCGTCTCCGCGCACCCGCACGGCCTCGCCCAGTGCAAGCGGTTCATCGCCGACCACCATCTCACGCCCACACCCGCGTCGTCGAACGCGGCCGCCTGCCGCGACCTTCAGCCGGGCGGCGTCGCGCTCGGGCCGCGCATCTGCGGCGAACTCTACGGACTCGACACGCTCGCCGCGCGCGTGCAGGACTTCGCAGGCGCGCACACCGACTTCCTCGTCCTCGGCAGGCGCGACGACGTGCGCGCGTCGAACGACCGCGCACGCGCGCGCGAAACCGACTTCGAGACGATCATCACGTTCATCCCGCTCGTCACCGGCCCCGGCGTCGTCGCCAACGTGCTCGACATCCTGCGCGACGCGGGGCTCAACATGACCAGCTTCATGTCCCGTCCCATCAAAGGCGACGACGGCACGTACAGCTTCATCGACACGCTCGACGCCGCGCCGTGGGAGCCGCGCTTCCGCGACGTGCTCGCGACGCTCGCCGCGCACGGCATCTGGCTGAAGACGCTCGCCGTCTACCCGCGGCGCGAACGCTCCAACCCGCCCGTCGAGGCGTGGAGGCTGCCGCAGGGCGGCGTGCATCTCGACGCGACGCGCATCAGCGACGACTGGGAACAGGACAAGACCACGAGGAGGGAACTGCTGTGGTAGACACGACCGCCACGACCGCCGGACATCGCACGCCCGCATCCGCCGGGCCGGTCGGCATCATCGGGCTCGGACTGATCGGCGGCTCGCTCGCCCGCAGGCTCGTCTCCCGCGGCATCGACGTCGTCGCATGGAACCACCGCCCCCACCCGTACGCCGAGGCCGAGAAGGCCGGCATTCGCTGCGCGCCGACGCTTGACGCGCTCGTCGCCGCGCGGCCCTCGACGATCATCCTGTGCAACCCGTTGAAGGCGATGCCCGCCATCCTCGCCGTGCTCAAGCCTCTGATCGACGGCACCCCCGGCCTCGACGTGACGCTCACCGACGTGGGCAGCGTCAAAGGCATGGTGCGCGACCAGGTGAAGGCCGCCAGGCTCGGTGACCGCTACGTGGGCGCGCATCCGATGGCCGGCAACGAGCTGTCCGGCTGGGCGGCCGCCGACCCGCACCTCTACGACGACGCCCTGTGGGCCATCACCGTCGACGAGACGACCGACTACCGGCGGTTCCTCGACGTCGCCCGGCTCATCACCGCCGGCGTCGGCGACCGCGTGATCGTCCTCGACGACGACACGCACGACAAGGCGGCCGCGCTTATCAGCCACATGCCGCACGTCGTCGCCACCGCGATGATCAACACGCTCGTCGCCAGCCCCGACCGCAACATCGCGGCCGCGCTCGCCGCGGGCAGCTGGCGCGACATGACGCGCGTCGCCCTGACCGACCCGGACCGCACGCGCGCCATGGTCGAGGAGGACGCCGAGAACGTCGAACGGCTGCTGCGCGACGTGGCCTCCCGGCTGCTCAAGGTCGCGAACCTGCTGCACGGCGAACAGGACGCCCGCGACATCGCCGTCGGCGCGCAGGCCCAGACCGACATGCTCGGCTTCTTCGCCGAAGGCCAGCCGTTCCGCGACTACAAGGCCGCCCAGCGCGCCATCGCCGCGCGGCAGGCGGGGGAGTGGGAGCCATATGAGACGGTCGAGCTGCATATCGACCCGGCCGGCGACTGGCGCGGCGAACTGCTCGCCTCCGCCCGTCGCGGCGAGCACATCATCGCCTTCGACGGCCCCGACGCCGTCCGCGTCGAAATCCGCTCCGCCGTCTGACCGGAGTTTCCCTACGGCCTCGTCCGCGGCCGCTCCGGCACCGGTTTCAGCGTGGCGATCGTGTCCGCGTCGATCGTCACGTGCTGTTGCGGGCGCGAGCCGTTCGCGGCCGCGTCGCGCGACAGTTCGAGCGTGCGCCCGTCCCAGCCGAGCACGTGGCCCACGTAGTCGCGGAACTTGGTGCGTCCGTCGGCCGGGTCCACGCCCTCGATGACGCGCACGACGACGCGTGCGCCCGACGGTATCTGCCTCGGCAATGCCATGATTCGTCCTTTCCCCGAAATGATCCGTTGCATGGTCCGTTCCGGACGTCGATGTCCGGTATCTGCCACTGTACTCCCCGATTCCTCCGTTCAGTCCGTCGCCACGGCGTCGAGCACCGGCACCTTCAGCGCGCGTCGCGCCGGCGGCAATGCGGCCACGACGCCCACGAGGATCGACGCGGCGAGGAACGCGCCCAATTGCCCCCAGGGGACCGACAGCCGTTCCAATCCGTTTGACGCGTACACCTCGCGGATCACCGCGCCCGCCGCGACGCCCGTCACGACGCCGAGCAGCGTGCCGAGCACGGCGATCAGCGACGCCTCGATCGCGAGCATGCCGCGCACCTGCCCGCGCGACGTGCCGATCGCGCGCAGCAGGCCGATCTCGCGCGTGCGTTCCGACACGCTCAGGGCGAGCGTGTTCACGATGCCGAACACGGCGATGACGATCGACAGGGCGAGCAGCGCGTACAGGATGATGAGAATCTGGTCGACCATCGTCGACATCGTCGACTTGAACTCGTCGCGGTCCTGCACGGTGATGACGTAGAACGGTTTGACCGCCTTGACGAGACGCTTCTTCACCGCGGCCGTGTCCGCGTGCGGAGCCGCGTTGATGAACAGCATGATCGTGAACATCGTGTTCTCGTTGTTGATCTGCTCCGCGCGCTTGTCGTTCATCAGCACCATCGACCGGTAGACGGAGTTCTCGATGACCGCGCCGACCTTCATCTTCACATGCGTGGTCTCGGTGGTCGTGCGCACCAGCGTCGACGGGTCGACCGGCTGCGCCTGCCCGGCCATGAGCTTCGCCTGATAGTCGGCCTGCGCCTTCGCGGTCGCCTCCTCGTCGACGACGACGCGCCGGCCGTTGACCTGCACCGTGTCGCCGACCTTCCAGCCGTTGTCCTGCGCGACGGACAGCCCCACGACGAGTTCGCCGGACCTGAGCGCCCGGTCCGCGTCGCCGGAGTTCGCGACGGGCGCGAACACCTTCGAGAACAGGGACGGCTGTTCGGCGAACGTCATCGCCTGCGCCGCGTCGTCGCCGGAACCGTAGGTGACGCCCATGAGCATGCGGCTCTGCGACACGGAGGCGACGCCCTTGGTCTTCCTGATCGCCGTGACCGCCTCATCGGGGATGCGACCGGAGGACGCGCTCATCGCGGTGAAATCGGATTTGAGCCCCGTGTCGACGATGCCGGCGACCGATGCCTTCGCCGACGAGGCGACCACGCCGAGGCAGCTGACGATCGCGACGCCGACGAACAGGGCGGCCGCCGTGTTCGCCGTGCGCCGTTTCTGCCGCGTCAGATTGCGCGCGGCGAGACGTCCCGTCACCGGGAACACATGCGCGGGGACCCAGCCGAGCACGACGCCGGCCGGGCCGACCAGCGCCGGCGCGAGCACGATCACGCCGACGACGATGAGCGCCGCGCCCGCGCCGAGCGGCCATCCGACGCCCAACCGCGACGCCAGATCGTTGAGGAACGCGACCGGCGTCGGCTCTCCTCCGTCGCCCGCCGCTGCGATCCGATGGCAGAAGACCCAGCACAGGGCGCCGAACGCGATCATCACGGTTCCGGCGACGCCGCGCGGCAGCACCGGCTTCTCCGGGTTCACGGTCTCGTTCATCGCCTGGATGGGCGGCGCGGTCGCCGCCCTGCGCGCCGGCAGCGCCGCGCCGACCAGCGTGACCGCGAGGCCGACGACGAGGCCGACGAGCATGTCCGTCGGGCCCGGATCGGCGGCGCCGGTCATCGGTGTGCCCGCCTGCGCGAGTCCGAACACGATGAGGCGCACCATGCCCCAGCCGAGCGCGATGCCCGCGCCCGAACCAATCAGGCCGAGCAGCAGCGCCTGCACGATCACCGTGGAGAACACCTGCGCGGGGGAGGCACCCACCGAACGCAGCAGCGCGTAGCCACGCATCGATTCGCGCACGATCATCGAGAACGTGTTCGCGATGATGAACGAGCCGACGAACAGGGCGATGACGCCGAAGATGAGAATCAGCGGCTGGATGAAGCCCAACTGGTCCTTGATGGACCGCGAGTATTCGTCGCGCAGCTGGTCGCCGGTGATCGCCGTGGCCTTCGCGTCCTTCGGCAGCGCGTCGTCGATGCGTTCGGCGAGCTCCCGCTGCTGCGCGTCGTCGAGGGGAACGCCGCCGTCGGCGGAACCATACACGCCGATGACCTGGGTGACGCCGATTTCGCCGGTCTGCTCCTGCTGAAGGTCGCGCGCGACCGAAGGGGCGAGGCCGATGATGATCGCGCCCGCCTGCGAGACGTCGGTATCGAAGACGCCGACCACCTTCACGTCCTCCGGTCCGGACGGGTAGACGAGCTTCGTCGTGTCGCCCACCGCGAGCCCCGCGGTCTCGGCGGCGAACGCGTGCAGGGCGATCTCGTGCCGGTTCTTCGCCCAACGGCCCTTGGCCAGATGCGCGGACCGCCAGGTGCCCCGCTCCAGGCCGATGCCCATCGTCGGCGAACCCATCGTGGAGACCGCGTTGCCGTCCTTGGCGACGAGCACGAGCGAACCGGACACGGAATACGTGACGCCCGCTGACTCGACGCCTTTCACCTTGGCGATGTCGTCGGCGAGCGACACGTCGATGTCGTTGTACGTCTTCAACGACGAGGACAAGTCCGAGCCTGTCCCCGTCGTCGCGGCGTCGTCCTTCTTCTCCTTGACGCCGCGCACGTACACGTCGGCGTCGGTGTTCGAGCCGAGCATCTGGTCGACCTGGTCGTTCATCATCGCGCGGAACGCGAACGAACCGACCACGAACGAGACGCCCAACGCGATCGCGATGATCGACATGACGAACCGCGGCAGATGCGCCCGCGCGTCACGCAGCCCGATCCGGATCATGCGGCCTCCTCGTCCCCCTCCGGTCCCCGCGCCTCGTCGCCTTCGGTGGCGAACTGCGCGAGGATCTCCTCGTACGTCGGGTGCCTGAGGTCGCGGGTGATGCGCCCGTCGGCGAGCACGAGCACGCGGTCCGCGTAGGAGGCGGCGCGCGGATCGTGCGTCACCATGACGATCGTCTGCCCGTACTTGCGCACCGAATCCTTGAGGAATCCGAGCACCTCGCGGCTGGACCGCGAGTCGAGGTTGCCGGTCGGCTCGTCCGCGAAGATCACGGAAGGTCGAGCCATGATCGCACGCGCGCAGGCGACGCGCTGCTGCTGGCCGCCGGACAGCTGGCTCGGCCGGTGCTTCAGGCGCGGGCGCAGACCCACCACGTCGACGACCTTGTCGAACCATGCGCGGTCGATGGGCCGTTTCGCGATCTGCAGCGGCAGGAGGATGTTCTCCTCCGCGGTGAGCGTGGGCACCAGGTTGAACGATTGGAAGATGAAGCCGATCTGGTCGCGCCTGAGTCTCGTCAACTGGCGCTGGCTCATCGACGAGACCTCGAGGCCTTCGACCAGCACGCGACCCGAGGTGGGTGTGTCGAGCCCGGCCATCATGTGCATGAGCGTGGACTTGCCCGAGCCGGACGGCCCCATGATCGCGGTCATCTCGCCGCGCGTGAACGCGACGTCCACATGGTCGAGGGCGGTGACGCGCGCGTCCGCGTCGCCGTACGTCTTCGTCAGGTCGATGGCCCGCGCCACGACCTCCCCGTCGTCGCGTCGTCCGACGTCGTTCCGATTCCCGTTCCGTCGTGCCGCATGTCGTGCCATCGCCGCCCCATTTCCCACTATCGCGAACGGTTATAGTCTATCGGAGAACGGCATGGAGGAAAGGATCGGCATGCGCTTCGACGACCGGTTGCGGGAATTCCTCGCGTATCTCGGGGCGAACCGCGGGCTGAGCGCGAACACGCTCAAGGCGTACGGGACGGACGTGGGGGAGTGCCTGCATCTCCTGGAACTGCGCGGCGTCGAGGATCTGAACGAGGTGACGCCCGACGACCTGCGCGCGTGGATGGCGCACGAGTCGCGCTCGCACGCGCGCTCCAGCATGGCGCGCAAGACCGTCGCCGTACGCCGGTTCTTCGCGTGGGCGCACGGGCATGACGTGACCGCGACCGATCCGGCCGCCATGCTGATGACGCCGAAGATTCCCGGCACCCTGCCCGCCGTGCTCACCGAAGCGCAGGCGTCCCGGCTCATGGGCGAAGTCGAGGAGCGGGCGCACGGCGTGCCCCGCGGCGCAGGAGACGACGGCGGCGACGGGCGTGCGGCGGCCGGCGACGTGACGCGGGACGGCGGCGCCGCCGATGACGGAGTCCTTGGCGAGGCGATGCGTCTGCGCGACGCGGCGATCCTCGAACTGTTGTACGCGACCGGCATCCGCGTGGCCGAACTCGTCGGACTCGACCTGACGGACGTGGATTTCTCGAACCGCACCGTCAGGGTCACCGGCAAGGGAAACAAGCAGCGGGTCGTGCCGTTCGGACTGCCCGCGTCGCGCGCGCTGGAATGGTGGATCGGACGCGGCCGGCCGCCCGTCCTTGCGGCGGCCGCGTCGCGCGACGCGCATGGCGCGCGCGGCGACGGACGGCGTTCCGTTCGCGACGGGCGAACGGAAACGGCACGTCGCGACACCGGGCGGGACGCGCGTGCGGACGCCGCGGCCGCGCTGTTCCTCGGCGCGCGCGGCGGGCGGCTCGACCAGCGCATCGTCCGCCGCGTCGTGCACGAGGCGTCGCGGCGCGCCGGCGTGCCCGACATCTCGCCGCACGCGCTGCGCCACTCGGCCGCCACGCACCTGCTCGACGGGGGAGCGGACCTGCGCGAGGTGCAGGAGATGCTCGGCCACTCCTCGCTCAAGACGACGCAGCGCTACACGCACGTCTCGATCGAACAGCTGAAGTCGCGCTACGCGCAGGCGTTCCCGCGCGCGTGATCCGGGAGCGGCGCGGGCGCGGCCGACGATGTCCGGAATGTGGAACGGCGGCGACGATGACGTGATTCCCGGAGAACCGGGACGGAACCGGCAGGAAACGCCAAGGTCTTTCACCGAATATTCGCAATTCGGTAACACAACGTCTCCGTTCTGCGGCACAATGGGACGCGATCAGCAAGGGGGTTGGCTGGCCGTGAGGCCACCGGCCCCCTTCGCGTGACAGGGCGCGGAACCCCCGCGCCCGGATGAAACAGGAGAATCCATATGAAGAAGAAAGCCTTCGCGATCGCCGCGGCCGTGTGCGCCGTCGCGACCATGCTGGGCGGCTGCGGCTCTTCGAACAACGCCGGCAGCAGCACCGCTTCGAACAACATCATCACCTCGTACGCCTCCGAGCCGCAGAACCCGCTGATCCCGGGCAACACCAACGAGACCGGCGGCGGCAAGCCGGGCGACCTGCTGTTCGCCCGCCTCGTCTCCTTCGACGCCAAGGGCAACGCCTCCAACGAAGTGGCCGAGTCCATCACCCCGAACGACGACGCCACCCAGTACACGATCAAGCTCAAGGACGGCTGGAAGTTCACCGACGGCACCCCGGTGACCGCCGAGTCCTTCACCAAGTCCTGGAGCTACACCGCCAACGCGAAGAACGCGCAGAAGTGCTCCTCCTTCTTCTCCACCATCAAGGGCTTCAACGAGCTGCAGGACGCCAAGAACCTGAAGGGCGACGAGCAGCTCTCCGGCCTCAAGGTCGTCGACGACCACACCTTCACCGTCGACATGTCCCAGCCGGACGCCACCTTCCCGATCAAGGTCGGCTACCTGGCGTTCGCCCCGCTGCCGGAATCCTTCTACAAGGATCCGAAGGCCTTCGGCGAGGCCCCGGTCGGCAACGGCCCGTACAAGTTCTCCAAGTGGGATCACAACAAGGAGATCGATCTCGTCAAGAACCCCGACTACAAGGGCAATGACGTGGCCAAGAACGACGGCGTGACCTTCAAGATCTACACCGACGACAAGGCCGCCTACGCCGACATCCAGGCTGGCAACCTCGACGTGATGGAGTCCGTCCCGGCCTCCGCCACCAAGACCTTCCAGAAGGATCCGAAGGTCCAGGCCTACAACAAGGCCGGCTCCGTCTCCCAGACCTTCACCATCCCGTCCAACCTCGAGCACTTCCAGACCAACACCGAGGAGGGCCAGCTCCGTCGCCAGGCCATCTCCATGGCCATCAACCGCAAGCAGCTGACCGAGAAGGTCCTCGGCGGCGTCGCCACCCCGGCCAAGGACTTCACCTCCCCGCTCACCCCGGGCTACTCCAGCAGCCTCAAGGGCGAGAGCAACCTCGAGTTCAACCCGACCAAGGCCAAGGAGCTGTGGGCCAAGGCCGACGCCATCTCCAAGTACGACGGCCAGCTGACCTTCGCCTACAACGCCGACGGCGGCGCCAAGCCGATCTACGACGCCATCGTCAACCAGCTGAAGAACAACCTGGGCATCGACGCGGCCACCAACCCGATGCCGACCTTCCAGGAGTTCCGTGACGCGGTCACCAACCGCCAGATCAAGGGCGCCTTCCGTACCGGCTGGCAGCCGGACTACCCGTCCGCCGAGAACTACCTGTTCCAGCTGTACGCCTCCGCCGCCGCGGACGGCAACGGCTCCAACGACGGCGACTACAAGAACGCCGAGTTCGACAAGCTGATGGACGAGGCCTACGCCGCCAAGACCACCGACGCCGCCAACAAGATCTACCAGCAGTCGCAGGAGATCCTCCTCAACGACCTGCCGGCCATCCCGCTGTACTACTCCAACGCCACCGGCGTCGCGAGCACCAGCGTCAAGGGCTTCGAGATGAACTGGCAGAACCTGCCGGTCTACGAGGAGCTGACCAAGTGAGCCTGACGCTCGCCTGATCCGATTCCTCTCTCGAATCGAGACCACAAGGGGGACGGAACCCATCCGGGTTCCGTCCCCTTCGTCGTATCCCGTCCACCTGTGATTCATCATTGTGAAACATTCGTGTCGGCACATAGGGTAAACTAACGGGGTACTGAGCGACCGGCCAGGGCGGCTTCGACGCGCCCGAAAGGCGCATCCGAACGGCGTCACGCACCGGTCCGTGAAACAAGGAGAAACCGATGGGCAAATATCTTCTGCGCCGTATCCTGCAGATGATCCCCGTGGTTCTCGGTGCGACGCTTCTGGTCTATGCGCTCGTCTTCGCGCTGCCGGGTGATCCGGTCAAGGCGATGTTCGGCGACAAGCCCGTCAACGAAGCGGTCGCCGCCCAGATCCGCGCCGAATACAACCTCGACAAGCCATTCATCATCCAGTACCTGCTGTTCCTCAAGAACGCGTTCACGCTGGACTTCGGCAACACGTTCGCTGGGCAGCCGGTCATCGACGAGATCGGGCGCGCGTTCCCCGTCACCATCAAGCTGGCGGTCATGGCGTTCGTCTTCGAAGCGGTCTTCGGCGTGGTGTTCGGCATCATCTCCGGCCTGAAGAAGGGCAAGTGGTACGACTCGGTCATCCTGATCGTCTCCCTGCTGCTCATCTCCGTGCCGACGTTCGTCACCGGCTTCGCCGGCCAGTACTTCCTCGGCGTGCAGTGGAGCCTCATCCCCGTCACGGCCAGTGCCAACCCGACGTTCACCGAGCTGCTCTTCCCGGCGATGGTGCTGGGATCGGTCTCGATGGCGTACATCATCCGACTCACCCGTTCCGAGGTCTCGTCGAACATCGCCCTCGACTATGTGCGCACCGCGCGCGCCAAGGGCATGTCGAACAAGTCAGTGATGGTCCGCCACGTGCTGCGCAACTCGCTCATCCCCGTCGTCACCTACCTCGGCCAGGATCTCGGCGCGCTCATGGGCGGCGCCATGATCACCGAGCAGATCTTCAACATCCACGGCGTCGGCTTCCTCACCTACCAGAGCATCCTCAAGGGCGAAGGCAACCTCGTCGTCTCCATTGTCACGCTGCTGCTGCTCGTGTTCGTGATCTGCAACCTGATCGTCGACCTGCTGTACGCGGCGCTCGACCCGCGCATCCGCTACGAGTGACGAGGGAGGAAAGGACATCATGACCGACGAAACCAAACCCGCCGTCTACGAGACGCTGCCCGGCCAGGAGCGCTACGTCGCCCCGCTCGACGAGACCCCGCTGCAGGCCGTCGACAAGGTCGACGAATCCGCCCCCGCCACGAGCATGTGGGCCGACGCGTGGCGCACGCTGCGCAAGAACCCGCTGTTCATCATCTCCGGCGTGCTCATCGTGTGCATCGTCTTCGTGGCGCTGTTCCCCGGCGTCATCACGAAGATCGACCCGAACTACTGCAACCTCGACAACTCGCTCGAGCCCGCCGAGGCCGGCCACCCGTTCGGCTACGACTTCCAGGGCTGCGACGTGTTCGCCCGCACCGTCTACGGCACCCGCACCTCGCTGTCCGTGGGCCTGCTGACCACGATCATCGTCGTGGCCATCGGCACGCTCATCGGCGCGGTCGCCGGCTTCTGCGGCGGCTGGGTCGATGCGCTGCTGAGCCGCATCATCGACATCTTCTACTCGATCCCGTTCCTGCTGGGCGCCATCGTCGTCCTGCAGATGTTCCGCACCTCCACCTCCATCTGGAAGGTCGTGCTCGTGCTCGCCCTGTTCGGCTGGGTGTCCACCGCGCGTATCGCCCGCGGTTCGGTGATGGAGGCGAAGAACCTCGAGTTCAACACCGCGTCCACCGCGCTCGGCTCCACGCCGATGAGGAACCTGTTCCACCACATCATCCCGAACGCGCTCGCCCCGATCATCGTCATCGGCACCACGTCCCTCGGCTCCTACATCGTGTCCGAGGCGACGCTGAGCTTCCTCGGCGTCGGCCTGCCGACCACGACCGTCAGCTGGGGCGGCGACATCTCGCAGGCGCAGGTCAACCTGATGACCAACCCGATGGTCCTGTTCTACCCGTCCGTGGCGCTGGCCATCACCGTGCTGAGCTTCATCATGATGGGCGACGCCGTCAAGGACGCCCTCGATCCGAAGAGCCGCACGGCCTGAGTGTGAGGTAGGAAGACAAATGGAAAACACGAACGATGCCAAGATCGTCGAGATGCAGAAGGCCCACGGCCCGCTGCTCGAGGTGAAGAACCTCGCCATCGACTTCACCACCGACGACAAGCGCGCCGTGCACGCCGTGCGCAACGCGTCCTTCTCCGTCTACCCTGGCCAGTGGGTGGCCATCGTCGGCGAATCCGGCTCCGGCAAGTCCACGTCCGCCATGGCCGTGCTCGGCCTGCTGCCCGGCACCGGCCACGTGGTCGGCGGCTCCATCAAGCTCGACGGCCAGGAGCTCACGGGCCTGAAGCCGAAGGACTTCGACAAGCTGCGCGGCGACAAGATGGGCCTCGTCCCGCAGGACCCGATGAGCAACCTCAATCCGGTGTACCGCATCGGCACGCAGGTCAAGGAGGCGCTCACCGCCAACAACATGGACGTGGCGCACGAGAAGCGCTCCGCCCTCGCCAAGGCCCTGGCCGGCGAGGAGGCGGACGTCGAGCTCAAGGGCAACGACGACGAGACGTTCGTCGGATCCGCCGAGCTGCCCGCCCTGCTCGACGCCGCCAAGGCCGCGCTGGCCGAGGCCGGCGTCGGCGAGGAGGCGGCCGCCAAGTCCATGGACTACTTCAAGGGCGAGTGGGTGCCCGGCTCCGAGACCCGTTGGCGCGTCGCCGACGACCTCATCAAGGCCGGCGTCGCCGACGACAAGGCATGGGCGATCGCCAAGGCCCACGTCACCGGCTCCACCGTGGACGACCGCATCGCGGGGCTCCTTTCCGAGGCGGGCCTGCCCGACGCGGCCACCCGCGCCCGCCAGTACCCGCACGAGTTCTCCGGCGGCATGCGCCAGCGCGCGCTCATCGCCATCGGCCTCGCCTGCCGCCCCGACCTGCTCATCGCCGACGAGCCGACCTCCGCGCTCGACGTGACCGTGCAGAAGAAGATTCTCGACCATCTGCACATGCTCACCGACTCGCTCGGAACCGCCGTGCTGTTCATCACCCACGATCTGGGCCTCGCCGCCGAGCGCGCCCAGCACATCGTCGTGATGTACAAGGGCCAGGTCGTCGAATCCGGTCCGTCGCTCGAAGTGCTCCAGCACCCGCAGCACCCGTACACGAAGCGTCTGGTCGCGGCCGCCCCGTCGCTCGCCTCCCAGCGCATCATCTCCGCGCACGAGCGCGGCGAGGACGCGGACGCGCTGCTCGAGCACCACATCGTCGGCGAAGACAAGCTCGAGAAGAGCGAGGACGTCATCGTCGTCGACCATCTGACCAAGGAGTTCAAGCTTCCGCGCAAGAAGGAGATGTTCAAGGCCGTCGACGACGTGTCCTTCTCCGTCAAGCGCGGCTCCACGCTGGCCATCGTGGGCGAGTCCGGCTCCGGCAAGTCCACCGTGGCGAACATGGTGTTGAAGCTCCTGACGCCCACCTCCGGCAAGGCGCTCTACGAGGGCAAGGACATCGCCTCCCTCACGGGCAAGGAGCTCCTCGAGTTCCGCCGCCACGTGCAGCCGGTGTTCCAGAACCCGTACGGCTCGCTCGACCCGATGTACTCGATCTACCGTTCCATCGAGGAGCCGCTGCGCATCCACGGCATCGGCGACAAGACGAGCCGCGCCAAGCGCGTGCGCGAGCTGCTCGACATGGTCGAACTGCCCGAGTCCGTGATGACCCGCTACCCGAACGAGCTGTCCGGCGGCCAGCGCCAGCGCATCGCCATCGCGCGAGCCATGGCCCTCAACCCGGACGTGATCGTGTGCGACGAGGCTGTCTCCGCCCTCGACGTGCTCGTGCAGGACCAGGTGCTGCACCTGCTCAACGACCTGCAGGCCGAAAAGGGACTGAGCTACCTGTTCATCACCCACGATCTGGCCGTCGTCCGCCAGATCGCCGACGAGGTCGTGGTGATGCAGCATGGCCGTCTGGTCGAGCACGCCACCACCGACGAGGTGTTCAACCACCCGAAGATGCAGTACACCCGCGACCTGCTCGACGCCATCCCCGGCGGCAAGCTCCAGCTCGGCCTCGACTGAGCCTTAGCCCTTTCCCTCGGCCCCCCTCTGACGAGGGGGCTCCCGGCGAAGCCGGGTGGGGAAGAGACCCGAAACGCATGACGAAAGGCCCCCTCTCACACGAGTGAGAGGGGGCCTTTCGTCATGCATGCCCGTATAGTGAGCCGCATGATCTCCATCACGACATCGAACATGAACGGCATCCGCGCGGCGAAACGCAAGGGCGTGGAGGAGTGGGCGCGACGCAACACGCCCGACGTGTGGTGCATGCAGGAGGTGCGCGCCCCGCAGGCCGAACTCGACCCGATCCTCGACGGTCTCGCCGCCGACTACGCGGAGGCGGGCCGCGTCGAAGGCCCGGCCGCGCTGCACCGCGTCAACGAGGTGTGCCGCGTCAAGGGCCGCGCCGGCGTCGCCCTGCTCTCCGACCTGGAGGTGACCGCCGTGCGCCACGGACTGCCCGGCCTCGACGAGGACGTCGATTCGGGCCGTTGGATCGAGGCGGACGTCGTCACCCCGCAAGGCTATTCGATCACCGTCGCATGCGTGTACGTGCACGCCGGCAACGCCGACGACGCGACGAAGATGGCGCAGAAGTTCCGCTTCCTCGACACGATGCTCACGCGCATGGGCGAACTGCGTGACGAGGCGGCGAAGGGCGGACGCCAGGCCGTGCTGTGCGGCGACTTCAACATCGCGCACACGCCGCTCGACATCAAGAACGCGAAGGGCAACGTGAAGCACGCGGGCTTCCTGCCCGAGGAGCGCGCCTACGTGGACCGGTGGCTGGACGAGTACGAGTTCGTCGACGTGATGCGCGACCTCGCCGGCGACATCCAGGGACCGTACACGTGGTGGAGCCAGCGCGGCCGCGCCTTCGACAACAACGTCGGCTGGCGTCTCGACTACCAGTTCGCCACGCCGGAGCTCGCCGAGACCGCGCGCGGATTCGTCATCGACAAGGCGCCCGCCTACGATCTGCGCTGGTCCGACCACGCGCCCCTCACCATCCGCTACGACGTGTGACCTACGGGCAGCCGAAGGTGTTAGGCTTAACAGGGTCGCAACCGTAAAGAACGTAGCAACGAAACGAGGAACCATGGGACTGTTCGGATTCGGCAAGAAGAAGGACAAGGCCGCGAAGGCCGCCGTCGAGACCGAGGACGAGGACGCGAAGGCCGCCGCGGCCGCGAACGCCGCCGCCAAGGCCGACAGCGAGACCGCCGAGGAGACGGCCGCCGCGGCCCTGCCGGAGGCGAGCAGCGAATACGCGGGACGCGGCGAGGAACGCGGCCCGTGGGACGTGGACGACGAGGACGTGCCCGACTACGACGACTACCTCGACCTCGGCGCCTACTACCTGCCGTTCATGCAGCACATCGAGCTGCGCATCAAGGCGAACCGCGCCACCCGCGCCATCCTCGGCTCCACCATCACCTACAAGAACTCCAGCCTGGAGATCGAGGCGTACGCCGCGCCGAAGACCCTCGGCCTGTGGGAGGATTGGCGCGACGACTTCCTCGCCGCCAACAAGAAGGCCTCCGCCGTCGAAGGCGTGTTCGGCACCGAGCTGCGCCTGCCCGTCGAGATCAAGGGCGGCAAGACCCTCACCACGCGCATCGTCGGCGTGGACGGCCCCCGCTGGATGCTGCGCGGCATCTTCTCCGGTGTGGCCGCCACCGACCCGGACGCCGAGGAGACCGAGGCGCTCAACCGCTTCTTCTCCGACATCGTCGTCGAGCGCGGCGAGGAGCCGCTCGCCCCGCGCGACCTCATCCCCATGCACCCGCCGGTCAGCCCGTCCGAGCGCAGGGCCGCGAAGGCCGCCGCCGAAGGCGAGACCGAAGCACAGGGCAAGGAGCACCTGAAGGACGTCCCCACCCGTCCGGACGGCCCGCTGAGCCAGGACCAGCAGACGGAGGTCAAGACCACGCTCTCGCGCGGCCCGATGTTCTCCGAAGTCCGCTGACGTGGGCGCGAACGTGGCCGATCCGAATCAGAGGAAGCGCACCGGTCTCGGCGCACTCGCCGGGGCCGGCGACCGTGCCGGCGACGGCGCGGGGGAGGACTTCTCCGTCATCGAGGCGATCGGCGGCCCGCGCGGCGTCGTCGAATCGATGCTGCCCGGCGTCGTGTTCGTCGTCCTGTTCATCGCGACGAACGACCTGAACCTCACCATCGGCGTGTCCGCCGCGCTGGCCGTCATCCAGGTGCTCGCGCGTCTCATCCAACGCCAATCGGTGATGGGCGCGCTGAGCGGCCTCATCGCCGTGGGCATCTGCCTCGTCTGGGCGTGGAAGAGCCACGAGGCCCGCAACTACTACATGCTGGGCTTCCTCACGAACGGCGTGTACGCGGCGCTGCTCGCCGTCTCGCTCGCCGCGCGCGTGCCCGGCCTCGGCCTCGTCATCGAATTCATCCGCCAGATGCCCACCGAACGGTTCCGCGCATGGTTCCACGACTGGATGGACGACAAGGCGCTGAAACGCGCGTACATGATCATCACCGCCCTGTGGCTGGGCCTGTTCGCCCTGCGCCTCGCCGTGCAGGTGCCGCTCTACATGACCGATCATGTGGCGGCTCTCGGCGTGACCCGTCTCTTCATGGGCATCCCGTTCTGGGCGCTCGCCATCTGGGTGAGCTACCTCGTCATCGCGACGCCCCTGCACCGCCACAAGGCGGCCGCACGCGCCCGCGAGGCGACCGAATAGACCGAATAGGTATCGAAAACCGAAGACACAGCCGAAGAAGACACAACCGAAAAGGAACCCATGGAAGCCGAAGTCCGCATCGAACGCTACGCCGACCAGGGCCGCTGCGTCGCCCACATCGACGGACGCGTCGTGTTCGTCCGTTTCGCCCTGCCCGGCGAGCACGTCCGCATCGCGCTCGACGAGCCGCACGACCGCGACGACCGGTTCTGGACCGGCGAGGTCGTCGAGGTCATCGAACCGAGCGACGACCGCGTCCCGCCCGCATGGCCGCTCGCCGGCCCGCTCGCCATGGGCGGCGGCGTCGGCGGCGCCGACCTCGTGCACGTCTCCCTGCCCGGCCAGCTCAAGTGGAAGGCGGTCACCGTCTCCGAACAGCTGAGCCGGCTCGGCCATATCGACGTGGCCGTGCCCATCGAACGTGAGGACGGCGACGAGGCGCTCGGCGGCTTTCATTGGCGCACGCGCATCGAGATGATCGCCGACGAGGATGGACGTCCGTCGATGCGCCGTCGCGGCACGCACGTGCGCGTCCCCCTCGACACGATGCCGCTCGCCACGAAGACCCTGCTCGATGTAGCCGCCGGGCAGCACGTGTGGGACGGCGGCTTCGAACCCGGCTCGCAGATCCGACTCGCCGTGCCCGAGCCGCGCGGAGGCGTCGCCATCCGCGACAATCACGCGATTCTCGTCGACGGCGAACTGACCGCCGGTTCGCGCGTGCTCAACGAGCAGGTCACGGTCGCCGGCACCACATTCACCTACGAGGTCGACGCGAACGGCTTCTGGCAGGTGCACCGCGAAGCGCCCGTCGCGCTCGCGAACCACGTGATCGACCTGGCGCGCCGCGAACTCGACGGCCGCGACGACGCCGTCATCTGGGACCTCTACTCCGGTTCCGGACTGTTCACGCTGCCGCTGGCGACGCTCGTCACCCCGCGCACGCGCATGTTCAGCGTCGAAGGCGGCCGCGACGCGGTCAAAAGCCAGCAGCGCAACCTGCGCCGCATGGACCTCGCGGACGTGGACGCGCGCTGCGGCGACGTCGCCCGCACGCTCGCGCACGTGCCCGCGCATCTCGCGAACCCCGACCTCATCGTGCTCGACCCGCCGCGCGCCGGTGCCCGCGCCAAGGTGTGCCGTCAGATGGCCGAGGCGGGCGCACGCTCCATCATCTACATCGCATGCGATCCGACGTCGCTCGCGCGCGACACGGGCACGCTGCGCGGCCTCGGCTACGAGCTCGCCGACGTGCGCGCCTACGACATCTACCCGATGACCCACCACGTCGAGACCGTGGCACTGTTCCGCCGCGGAGGGGACGCCGCGTGACGGGGGGTGCCGCCTTGCGGGGTGCCGCGATCCGGTCGGTTCGTGCCATCGCATGCTCGTTGTGTGCTGTGGCGCTGCTGGTGCCGGCCGCGTGCGCGCCGCATGGCACCGCGGTCGGCGACACGCAGGGCCGCACGCCGTCCATCGCGCACGTCGGCACGGTGCGCGACGACGCGGTGATCGGCGTCGTCGGCTCCGCCACGGCCGCCGCTGATTCGGTGGTATTGGACGCGTTCGCCGACGCCGGGTTGGAAGCCGTATACGTGTCGGTGAAGGATTCCGGGGATTCCTCTGGGTCTTCCAGTTCCTCCGCTGGGTCCGGTTCCGATGATTCCGCGGCGGCCGCCGCCCGCGCCCAGCAGGGCGTGCGCGACATGGTCTCGCGCGTCGTGAACCTCATCATCATCGCCGACATCGATGTCACGGTCGACTCGTCTGGCTGGGATTCCGCGTTGCAGGACGCCCGCGACGCCGGCATCCCCGTCGCCCTGCTCTCGCCCGTGCACGCGCCCGCCGACGAACGCCTCTATGCCGCGACGCTCACCATCAACGACCGTGCCACCGACGCCACGCCGATCGATGACGCCGCCATGACCATCCTCAACGACGAACCCCACGCCCGTCAGATCACCGTCAGCACGGTTCGGTAGGGGATAGGGAGAGTCGCACAGGATGGGGATGAGGCGTCGTTCTCATGCCGTTTCTCCCGGTGCAATCTGCCGTTCGGCCGTCGGTTCTCCGTTGTTTGACATCGGTTCTCTGCTGTCCGGTATCGGTTTCCCATTGTTCGGTATCGGCCCTGTCGTTCGGCGTCGGAACCCGCCACCCGGCGTCGGTTCTTCGCCATGCTCGGCGCGGAACCGACACTGGGTGTCTCCTAAGCGTCTGTTCCGTGCCAGCCATGGCATGCTCCCGACACTGAATCCCCGCTTAGCGTTGTTTCCGTGCCAAGCTTGGCAATCCGACGATGCCCAAGACCTCCGCTGACGTCGCTTCCCTGCCATGCGTGGCGTGCTCCCAACGCCGGAAGCTGTCCCAGCGTCGGGAGCACGCCACGCACTGGCTCCGAATGATGCTGAGGGAATGTGGTGCCGGGCAATTGCTGTGCTGCTGTACCGTGCACGCGTACATGCGGTGCTGGGGAATCAGTCGGGTAAGCCGTTCCGATGTTCGCAAATCATGTGGGATATGCCAGGATGGAGGAACCGCCGACGCAATGCCGGCTGGCAGCCGATGGAAGAGGTGTCTGTATGAGTGTCGCCGCGAGGATGTTCGATGCGGGCGTCGACCCTGATGTGATTCGCGTGTACGCCGCGCTCGGCATTGATTTGGATCAGGCCATGACGTTCGTCGAATTCGCCGAGGTGATCGGCACCGTCATGCAGGAGGAGCTGGAGCGTTACGACGACGGCTCCGACGATGAGGCGTACGTGCTGCGGGGAGCTCACATCGGCCATTTCAAAGACGCCGTGAAGAACGGCGTCATGCAGCACATGCTGGAACGTTGGTAGAGCTCCTGCATAAAGGGAAGAATGAAAACGGAATACGCCCCGAATACTTGGCTATGGGAATCAGGAACGTCCATAGAAGTCCTCGGTGCTGTACTCCTTCCACTTGAGATACATCTCCCGATAGTTCTTCTTGATGAACTTCTGGATTATGGAGACTTCCTTTGCGGTAAGTCTGCCTTGGCGTTCCAAAGTAGTATCGCCGTTGGCCTTGACGAAGAACTTCGCTGAACCGGATTCGGTGAGTTTGGTGTCGCTGGCGTGTACATGCATGCATTCGATGACACAGAATGAAGTGAAATACAGATAATACCCGGCAACCATGAATTGGAAGTACTTAGGCATGATTCTCCTCTAGGAATTCCCGGTTGTTCCGGTAATACTCCTGAACGATGCCGACTTCCATATCATCCATACTGGTCTCCAGCACGGTGCCGTCGCGATCGAGTACGGTGGCCGAGTCGGGACTATTGAGGTTCAGTACTCTGACATGGCCGTTTTCGGCGTTGGTGAATGCGTAGCCATTGACGATCATTCCCGCAGCGCTGGCGATTGCCGCGATATCAGGCATGGGCTATCCTCACTTTCTTGATTGGTTTGAGAAAACGGGCGGCATCGATGTAAAGATCCTTGAGGATGGGCTCCAAATCGATGTATTCTTCCTCGGGCATGGCATTGTGCCTGTACTTCGCGTCTACGACCAGGTATCCGTCGTCGTCCCATTGTTTGATATCCGTGTACCGCTCCAGCGAATAGGGAGCGCGGAAACGTATACGCCGACCTCCATATTCGAACACGGTGAAGCCGTTTTCCGCGCCGAGATACGCCGTGTCGTTTCCTGGTTCCGGATTGTATGCAGATGGTGCGCACATGGTCGGTTTCCTCCTTCCGGCGCCTGTCGCAAAAGCGATTCCGTGTTGTTTTCGATTATAGGTGTCGGGGCGTGTACCGTTTTCCGCCGGGGCGTGAAGGAGCTGCCACGTAAAAGCGTGCGTGTGGAACGCGTTGAGCGGAGGTCCATCAACCTCGAATCGGCCCACGGCCAGCGAGCCGCCATCGAGCAGAGGCCAGTCGAACGAGCCGTGGGTGCCGCGCGTCCACAGGATTCATTCCGATTCCATACGCCCATATCGCGCGTGAGCCCGAAGGGGCCCTCAACACTACCGGTGCATTGTAATAGCATGCAAATATACATGGTTTCAAGCATGGAGGTTTGATATGGCTATGCTGACCGTCCCCGTGGATACCTTGGTTCCCATCAGCCGCTTTGGCCGTGGCACCGCAAGCGCCGAGTTCGCGAAGGTCGCGGACAACACGCCCGTCACCGTGCTCCGCAACAACGAGCCTGTGTATTTCATCATCAACGAGCATGACTACCGTCATTTCCGGGAATTGGAGGAGGAGATCAAGGCGTTGCGCAACGCGGAAGCTCGACGTCAGGCGACCAGTGGCGAATACACTCACTCCTTCAAGTCCGTCGACGAGATGGATGACTATTTCGATGCGCTCTGAACCACTGACCATCGCGACCATCAGAGCCTTCGATCAGGATGTGAAAGCCCTGAAGAAGAAACAAGTCGATTTCAGACGGATGAAGCCGGCGATTCGTGCGCTGGTGAACGGAGAGACCGACGTATTGAAGACGAAATACCGCGATCATGCGTTGACGGGTCAATGGAGCGGATTCCGTGAATTGCATATCGACGGCGATTTGCTCGTCTACTTCATCGACGGCGACAAGCTGGTGCTCGTCCTGACCCGTACCGGCACGCACGACGAACTCTATTCATCGAAGACGCCAAAGAGCCTCATACGGGGCTACAAGGACGCGGATAGACATGGATTCGGTGGTTGATGATTCGCCGGTGCGCCGGAATTCCAATCAACCTTCGTGAGGTTTCGACCTTACCGAAGCATTGGTGCTGCACAGGCCATCTTCGCACTCGTGAAGCAGATACTTGTTGGCAAGTTCGACAAGAATAACGCCGCAACGATAGACACGACCGCGGAACTACGGGCGATACGGCGAGGCCATGCGCCAGTACACCAGCAACAGCCGCATCCCCGGATATGCGGGCCCGCCGGATCTGAACTACTTCCGCGGCACCACAGCACAGTGGAACAAGTACGCCAACTCCGGCAACACCATAGTCACGCCCGCGCCGACGCCGCAGCCTTCGGTACCGCGCCGGAGGCCGCCGCTTCCATACCCAAACCAATCTTAAGGAGAAGATTCATGGATATTTCCGCAGCGACCGCCCTCGCCGCCGGCATCGTCGCCCTCGTCGCGCCCGCCTTGGTTCAGGCGTTCAAGAGCGCCTCCCCGCCGACTACGTGGGCTTGACCAGCCTCGGCGTGAGCATCCTGCTCGGCGTCATCGCCATCTCCGCCACCAACGGCTTCCACGGCTACGGCTGGGGCATCATCCTGACCGGCGTCATCGGCGTCGCACAAGCCGTCTACACGCTCGTGAACCAAGCGTTCAACGGCAAGCTCAGCAAAGATAATGAAGCCGGATACCATCAATGAGCTAAGCCCGTCTCGTGATGTTATGCACGAGACGGGCTTTTTCTTGTGTGAAAACCACCTGAAGGTTATTTAGCGTCCATCCCGAATCCTTGTTCACGGTATCGTCGGATCTGTCCTCTTCGGTAGGTTGGTGCAATTAGACCGATGCCGGTGCTTTCGGGAGGATAAACCGGTGTCGCTAGTTCCATCCGCCGACGAGTTCGAGGCAGCAGTGGCCCGTCACCGGGCGCCCCCGGTAGGTGCCGACCACCTTGCTCGCGCCTTCGTATTTGCAGCCGGAGGGGTTCGGCGAGGCGATTTCCTGTTCGTCCATGATGGACGTGACGGTGAGTTTCGCTTCCCATTCGGGGATGGAGACGGTCCATCCGGTCGGATATTTCATGCCTGTCGTGGGGCTTTCCCACACGTTGAAGGAGTCTCCGGCCATCGGATCCACGCCGGTGAAGGATTGGGTGCCGTCTTGGTGCAGGACGCTCGCCCAGCAGTGCTCGTCGCCGGTGGCCAGTTCGGTTACACCCCATAGGCTGATCACGTCGGGATCGTTGTCGAAGCAGAGGTTCATCCACAGCCATTTGCAGTTGTAGCCGTCCTTGAGGCTTCTGCCTTTGGGCATGCCGGCGAACTGACGGTCCATCCATACCATCCCCTCCACCTCGTGGCGCTGGCCGTCGAGAGTGATGACGCCTTTGGCGGCCATGTGCGGGAACGAGTATTGGTAGTTGGCCACTCCGGCGATCTGGAAGTAGCCGGTACCGAGACTGTAGAGTGGGTATCCGGTGCCGTGCAGGTCGAGGTAGATGGATCCGTCCGGCATGGCCGATGCGATGCGCATGTTGTCGAGATCGCCTTCGATGACGTCCTTGTCGGTGTGGATGTGCAGTCCCTGGCCTGCGACTTGTCCTCGCCTGACCTTGTAAAAGCGGTCTTCGTGACGGTAGATGCGTCCGGTCTCGTCGGTGATGGACAGCACGCTGTTGATCATGCGCACCGGCAGGTATTTGGAGAGCTGCAGGACGCTGACGTGGTACATGAAGTCAAGGGTGTGGCCGCCCGCCTCGAAATGACCGACCCAGAACCATGAGTTGCCGGCTTTGTCGGTGCGTATGAATGTGTCTTGGATGGGATCCACCAGCGGTTCGGTGCCGTGGTGGAAAGTGCGGATGTTGTGGGTCAGCGAGTTGTTCGTGGTGTTCATCATGTCTCGTTTCGTTTTGGTTCCGTGTTGTCTGTTGATGCGTTGTCGTTTCGGTCACTGTCCGACGAGAGTCCGTTTCGTCGTGCCTCGGTGCGTTCGAGTCGCCAGAAGCGCCGTGATGAGGGCGGCCGCGAGGATGACCGCGATGGCGGCGAATGCCAGCGTCGAGCCGAGTATGGATTGCGCGTGGCCGGTGGCGGTGGGCGCGAGGGTGGTGGACAGCGCGGAGATGGATACGATGAGGGCTGTGCCCATCGAGGAGGCGATCTGTCCGACGGTGTTGGTCACGCTTTGCGCGTGCCCGATGTTTTCGTTGTCGAGCGCGTTGATGCCCCAGGTGTTCACCGGGGTCATGGCGAACATGAGTCCCGTGTAGAGCACGGTGTAGGCGCATGCTGTGAGGATAACCGAGGCGTCCGCGCCGAGCAGAGCCATGAGCACGCCGCCGATGGTCATGACCGTCAGGCCGGGCAGGGCGACCTTGCGGATGCCGTATTTGTCGAACATGCGGCCCGAGACGATGCCGCAGCATGCGCCGATGAGGGCGCCGGGAAGCATGGCGAGCCCGCTGGCGGTGGCGGATGCGCCGAGCACGGTCTGAATGAACATCGGCACCATGACGTTGCAACCCATGAGGGCCGCCTGCATGCATGCCACGATGATCACCGAATGCGCATAGGTGCGGTTGGCGAGGATTCCGACGCGCAGCATCGGTTCCTTCGCCTTGAGCTGTCGGCGCACGAACACGGCCACGAGCAGCACGCCGACGACGATCAGCGAGACGGTGAGCATCATGTTGCCGGTGGACGTGAACGTGGACAGCCCGTACAACAGGCATGCCAGACCGACCGAGGAGAGCAGCACGGAGACAAGGTCGAACGCACCCGGTTGGAAGCCGTCGAAGTTACGCAGGTAGACGGCGGCCAACGCGATGACGATCAGCGAGACTGCCGCCATGATGACGAACAGCGTGCGCCAGCCGAACGAGTCGATGATCACGCCGGAGACGGACGGGCCGAGCGCCGGGGCGAAACCGACGACGAGTCCTGTGATACCCATTGCCGTACCGCGGCTTTCCTTGGGGAACACGAGCAGGATCACCGCGGTGACCATCGGCATGATCGCGCCGGTGCACAGGGCCTGCAGCACCCGGCCGACCATGAGCAGGGGGAAGGTCGACGCGAATGCGGCGACGAGACTGCCGGCCGCGAACAATGAGATGCATCCAATGAACAGCCTGCGGGTGGAGAAGCGCCCCATGAGGAACGCGGCGAGCGGGATGACCATCGCCTCGACCAGAGAATAGCCGCTGGACAGCCACTGAACGGTGGTGGAATCCACCCCGAGGTCCTTCATGATGGACGGCAGCGCCGGCGTGACCACCGACATGTTGAGCACGGCCAGCAACGTGCCCATGAGCAGCACGATGACCATGATCCATTGTTTTCTGTTGATGCCAAGTTTCACAATAACACTCCGATAAGCAATAGTTATTGATTATTCAACGAGCATCAATTATTATCGAAACGCAACGGATGACAACCACCGATATGCGACATACCTCGCTTATACGACGATTTGCCCGAATCGTCGTATAACACTCGGCTTATGGTCGGCGAGGGAATGACGCCACCGGCAAACGAACAGACGAAAGGGGCATGATGACCGATCTACGCATCGTCAAGACCCGCAAGGCGATCCGCGAGGCGTTCCTGCGCCTACGGGCATCAGGAGTTCCGGTCTCGAAGGTCAAGGTCAAGGGCATCTGCGACCTTGCGCTCGTCAACCCGAGCACGTTCTACAAGCATTACCTCGACGTATACGACCTCAACGACAAGCTTGAGGACGAGACCATCGACGCGATGCTGGAGCATTACCCCGACAAGGACAAGATCCTGTCCGATCCACCCGCATTCCTCAATGGCTGGAGACCGGCCATCGACAGCCAGATCGACGATCTGCGCGTCCTGTTCGCAGGCCGCCCCGAAGCCATGTTCCGCAAAATCGAATCGACGCTCGTCGAACGTTACTCCGCCCGAGCAGCGAACGAACGCGAGCGCATCGCCGCCGTCTTCTCCATCGCCGGGGCCCTCCACTCGCTTGGCCTGCTCAAGCTGGAAGGCGGACAAAGCGACGACGAGATCATCGCGGCGGTCGTCGAAAACCTCAACGCCATCGCCGCTCGGATCCCCGACGGACGATAACAAACACCCCTTATACGAATCAACGGCATCATCACACGGACACCCATCAATCACCCATCAATCATCATGGAACAGACAACACAACGCCATCCCGCACCATCGTCGGCAGCGCGATTCGTTCGACGTGCGGCACCACCGGACTGTGGGTCGGCACGCTCATCGTCGGCTGCTCGATTGCGGTGGGCAACGTCCTGGTGCCGGCCATAGTCAAACGTGACTATCCCGGCCGCACATCACTGGCCACCGGCATCTACTCCGCATGCATGGCCGGCATGGCCGCGTTCGCTTCGGCCGCGACATTGCCCCTGTCCGACGCTCTCCCCCGATCGGATTGAAGACCTCGACCACCGAGGAGACGACGCAACTGTCGGGCATGGCGCAATGCGTCGGCTACCTGCTCGCCGCGGTCGGCCCCACGTTGGCTGGAACGCTCTACGACATTACTTCGGGATGGCGCACGGTACTCATCATGCTGGCCATACTCGCCGTCGCGCAGACCGCCATTGGCGTCATCGTCGGACGGGGTACGGGAGTGAAACGATGACCCTGCTCGATGGAACAACCTATGATGCGGCAGTACGCGCACGGTCGGTGGGCTACTACCGCAATCGGCGGCTGATCCTTGCCGACGTGAACCTCACCATTGCCGCCGGCGGACGATGGGTGCTGTTCGGACCGAACGGCGTGGGAAAATCCACACTGCTGGAAATGATCGCGATGCGCACCTACCCCAACGTCGGCGAACTGCGCGTCTTCGGGGACCGAACCGTCGCGGGCTCGGACCCGGAGCGCCGTCGCACCCGCATAGCCATCGTCTCGTCGGCGTTCGGGCACAACATCGGGTCGGAAAAGAACCCGCTCACAATCGTCGCCTCGGGGATTCCACGAGGAACGAAGGATTCGGCCGACGAGGCATACGAGAAGGCGTATGCGATGATGCGCCGGCTCGACATCGCATATCTGGCCGGCAAACAGTGGCGCAACCTGTCCGAAGGCGAACGCACGAGGGTGATAATCTCCCGCGCACTCGTCTCTCCGGCGGATCTCTTGATCTTCGACGAGCCGACCACCGGCCTTGATTTGGGCGGCCGTGAAACGGTGCTGCGAGAACTGTCGGCATTGGCCTCACGACGGGACAACCGCACCACGACGCCGGGAACCATCACGTTCGCCGGACCGATAGGCGAAGGCCTTACCGACGAACGTCTTGCATCGATGTTTGGCATCTCGCTGCATGTGGAGCGCACAAGGGGACGATGGAAAGCTGCGTTCAGATCACGTCTCGCATGAGTGCCCTGAACGAATGTCTCATAGCCGGTTGTCGCCGTTCTCCAGTCATTGCGCCTCATTTGACTGGGGAACACCTGCGCCGATGCGGACACAGCCGGGACACAATGACCGCGGGGAACAGCGAAATCAACGGCAATCAACGAATCTCGCGAAAGTCAGCAAAATGGCGTCATTGCAACGAAAACGTAACTGACGAAGCTCACGAAAACCAATGAAGCGACCCTTCAAAATAACAAGGGGTTACCCAGTCATCCTGGGGAATGATGGGGTGGAGGCCGACTCTTCGATAAGCCGGCCTCCACCCCATCAGATTGGTGTGCTCAAAGCCGAGCCACCACTGCGCTCGCCGATCCGATCAGAAATCGAAATCGTCCGGGTCGGCGCCGTTGCGGCGGCCGGTCTCCAGGGCGCTGACGGCGGCCATGTCGGCGGCGGTCAGGTTGAAGTCGAACACGTCGAAGTTCTGGCGGATGCGGTCGGCGTGCGTGGACTTCGGCAGGACGACCACGCCGCGCTGGATGTGCCAGCGGATGACGACCTGCGCCGCCGACTTGCCGTACTTCGCGCCGATCTCGGCCAGACGCGGGTCGGCGAGCAGCGTGCCGCCGGTGCCGCCGAGCGGGCTCCACGCCTCGACGGCGATGCCGAGGCCGTGCGCGAAGTCGACGAGCTCCTGGTTCGCGAACTGCGGCGACGATTCGATCTGGTCGGCCGCGGGCGTCACGTCGCTATCCTTCAGCAACTCCTCGAGATGATGGCGCTGGAAGTTGCTCACGCCGATTGCCTTCGCGCGTCCGGAGGCGTAGATTTCCTGCATGTCGTTCCACGCTTGTCGCCAGCCGTCGGCCGGCCAGTGGATGAGATACAGGTCGACGTAGTCGACGCCGAGACGGTCGAGGCTCTCCTGGAACGCGTCCTTCGCGCGGTGCGCGCGGATGTCGTCGTTCCACAGCTTCGTCGTGAGGAAGATGTCCCCGCGCGGCACGCCGGAACGGCGGATGCCCTCGCCCACGGACTCCTCGTTGCCGTAGATCCTCGCCGTGTCGATGTGACGGTAGCCGGCTTCGAGCGCCGCGGTGACCGCGTTCACCGTCGTGTCGCCGTCCGGCGTCTGGAACACGCCCAATCCCACCTGCGGGATGACCGTGCCGTTGTTCAATGTGATCGTCGACTGGATAGCCATGACGCTCCCTTCTCGCGCAATGATGCTGCAATGGTGCCGCAATGATGCTGCAATGATGCCGCAATGATGCTGCAATGATGCTGACGCAACCATTCTACGGAGCTACGCACGGTAGGGTAGTGGGCATGAGTGCGAATTCAGCGATTGGCGTGGGCGATGACGTGGACGAGACCGGTCTGACGGCAGCCGAGGTGCGGGCGCGCGTCGCGTCCGGGGCGGTCAACAGGGTGAAGGACTCCACGTCGCGCTCGGTGAAGGACATCGTGCGCGCCAACGTGTTCACCCTGTTCAACGGGATCATCCTCGCGGCGATGATTCTCGTGCTCGCCACCGGATCGTGGAAGGACGCGGTCTTCGGCTTCGTCATCATCATCAACACGGGCATCGGCATCGTCACCGAACTGCGCGCGAAACGCACGCTCGACAGGCTCTCCATCCTCGTCGCCTCCGACTATCTCGTGCGCCGCGACGGACGCGACGTGACCGTGCCGCATGACGGCATCGTCATGGACGATCTGCTCTGGGTGCGCTCCGGCGAACAGGTGCCCGCCGACGCGGAGATCGTCCGCGACTGGGGGTTGGAGCTCGACGAGTCGATGCTCACCGGCGAATCGCGCACCGTCCGCAAGCATGAGGGCGACGCCGCCTACTCCGGCTCCACGGCCGTCTCCGGGATGGCGCTCGCACGCGTCACCGCCGTCGGCGCACGGTCGTACGCAGCCACGCTCACCGCGAAGGCCAAGGTGTACAAGAAGACCGTCTCCGACCTCAACAAGGGCATCAACACGATCCTCAAGTTCATGACGTTCCTCGTCGTGCCGCTGTGCGTGCTGCTCATCATCTCCCAAATCCACACGGTCGGCGGATGGTCGGTCGCGCTCGCCACCGGACAGTGGCGGCAGGCGGTCGTCTCCGCCGTCGCCGGCGTCGTCGGCATGATCCCCGAAGGACTCGTGCTGCTCACCTCGCTCAACTTCGCCGTCGCCGCGATGCGTCTCGCACGGCACGAGACCTTGGTGCAGGAGCTCGAATCCGTGGAGACGTTGGCGCGCGTCGACTGTCTGAACCTCGACAAGACCGGCACGATCACCGACGGCGGCATCGCGCTCGACCGGGTGGTCATGCTGCGGGGCGGCGACGGCAGTGACGATGGCGGTGATGGCGGCGATGCGACGTCCGGGGAGCGGGAGACGACGCAGGCGCTCTACGATCTCGCGAACGAGGAGCAGCCGAACGCGACCGGCCGCGCCGTCCTCGACGGGCTCGGGGCACGTGGGTACGCGCCGGGCGAGGTCGTCGCACGTGTGCCGTTCTCGTCGTCGCGCAAGTGGAGCGCGGTGACGGTCGCGGGCGGTGCGACATGGTATCTGGGGGCGCCGGAGGTGCTGTTGGCGGCGTTGGACGGCGACCACGCGGCGCTGCTGGAACGGGTCGAGACGATCGCGAAGGAGGGCAGCCGCGTGCTGCTCGTCGCGCGGGCGCGTGCAGACGGCCAAGGCACGGCGTCCGGGGACTTGCCGGGATCTCTCCCTCAGTCGGCTGGCGCCGACAGCTCCCTCGTCAGGGGGAGCCAAGATGCAATCGCGCTCGACCGGCGCGCGGTGCCGGTGGCGCTGGTGGTGTGCTCGGAGCGGCTGCGCGCCGACGCGGAGGCGACGCTCGCCTGGTTCCGCGAACAGGGCGTGCGATGCCGCGTCATCTCCGGCGACAATCCCGTCACCGTCGGCGCGATCGCGCGTAAGGTGCGGCTTGCCGGCGACCGGGATCCACGCATCATGGACGCGCGTCTGCTGCCCGACGATCCGGCCGAACTCGGTCGCGTCCTCGAAAACGTGGACGTGGTCGGCCGCGTCCTGCCCGACCAGAAGAAGCTCATCGTCGACGCGCTGCATGCGCGCGGCTACACGGTCGCGATGACCGGCGACGGCGTCAACGACGCGCTCGCCCTGAAGGAGGCGGACCTCGGCATCGCGATGGGCAACGCCGCGCCTGCCACCAAGGCCGTCGCCCAGGTCGTGCTCGTCGACTCGAAGTTCTCCCACCTGCCCGACGTGGTCGCCCGCGGACGGCAGGTCATGGCCAACATGGAACGCGTCGCCGGCCTGTTCCTCGTCAAGACCGTGTACTCGGCGCTCATCTCGCTGGGTGTGGTGCTCACGCAGATCCCATACCCGTACCTGCCGCGCCATATCACCTACATCGGCGCGCTCACCATCGGCATGCCGGCCTTCATCCTCGCGCTCGCGCCGAACACGCGCCGCTACATCCCCGGCTTCCTGAAGCGCGTCGTCGGATTCGCGCTACCCGGCGGCATCGCCACCGCCCTGTCCGTGCTCATCACCGCATGGACGCTGCCGCGCATCATGGGCTGGGACGTGGCCGGTTCGGCGGCGGACCTCGCCTCGTTGCGCGCCACCGAGGCGATCGTCCTGTTCGTCATGGGCGTGTTCGTGCTTGCCCGCGTCGCGCGCCCCCTGAACGGCTGGCGCGGCGCGCTCGTCGCCGTGTTCGCCGCCGCCGGCGTCATCGGCATGTTCATCCCGTTCGTCGCGCGCTTCTTCGCGCTCGTCGTCCCCACCGGCGCGCTCGTCGCGCCCACGCTGATCGCGCTCGCCGGCGCGGCCGCCGTGTTCGCCGTCTGCCTTGCCGCGGTGCCGTGGGCGTCGCGCACGGCGCTCGGCAGGCTGCTCGGCCGCGCCGCTGGAGACCGGGCGGACGCGCGTCCCGTCGGTCGCGCGGACCGTCGCGACGGAAAGTGAGCGTTCACTCCGCACGTGCGCGGCGGTCGGCGTATTGTCTCACGTTTCAAGCCGACACGCCAGAGGGAAAGTTACGTTCCCGTACCATTTCGAGTGGATAATCGGCGATATCAAGCCGGTCCAATGATTCGGAGGAAGCATGTCCCTACGTGACGACCAACTGGCGACGCTCCACGCCGCCGGCAAGGATTTCGACTACTACAAGATCGCCGACCTCGACGGCGTCGACCACCTGCCCTACTCGCTGAAGGTGCTCGTGGAGAACCTGGTGCGCAACATCGACGGTGCCAACATCACCGACGACCACGTCAAGGCGCTCCTCGACTGGGATCCGGACGCCGAACCCAGCCACGAGATCCAGTTCACCCCCTCCCGCGTCGTCATGCAGGACTTCACCGGCGTGCCGTGCATCGTCGACCTCGCCACCATGCGCGACGCCGTGAAGAACCTCGGCGGCGACCCGGAGGTCATCAACCCGCAGGTCCAGTCCGACATGGTCATCGACCATTCCGTGCAGATCGACAAGTACGCGCTGCCCAACGCCGTCGAACTCAACATGGACATCGAATACCAGCGCAACGGCGAACGCTACCAGTTCCTGCGCTGGGGCCAGCAGGCGTTCCGCAACTTCCGCGTCGTGCCGCCGGGAACCGGCATCATCCACCAGGTCAACATCGAATACCTCGCCAAGGTCGTCATGACCAAGAGCGCCGAGGCGTCCGGACTGGGCGACGGCCGCGAGCTCGCCTACCTCGACTCGTGCGTCGGCACCGACTCGCACACCACCACCGAAAACGGCCTCGGCGTGCTCGGCTGGGGCGTCGGCGGCATCGAGGCCGAGGCCGCCATGCTTGGCCAGCCGATCTCCATGCTCGTGCCGCGCGTCGTCGGCTTCAAGCTCACCGGCTCCATCCCCGAGGGCGTGACCGCCACCGACGTGGTGCTCACCATCACCGACATGCTGCGCAAGCACGGCGTCGTCGGCAAGTTCGTCGAATTCTATGGCGAGGGCATCGCCTCCGTGCCGCTCGCCAACCGCGCCACCATCGGCAACATGAGCCCCGAATTCGGCTCCACCTGCGGCATCTTCCCCATCGACGACGTCACGCTCGACTACCTGCGCCTGACCGGCCGCTCCGACGAGCAGGTCGCGCTCGTCGAGGCCTACGCGAAGGCCAACAAGCTGTGGGGCGACGCCAAGGACCCCGACTACGTCGAGCCGAAGTACTCCGAATACATGGAGCTCGACCTCGGGACCGTCGTGCCGTCCATCGCCGGCCCGAAGCGCCCGCAGGACCGCATCGTCCTGTCCGAGGCGAAGGAGACGTTCGAGAGGACGCTGCCCGCCTACGAGACCGAGAAGACCGTCAAGGAGCCGGTGCCCGTCTCCACCGACTTCCGCGGCGATTTCGAGCTGAACAACGGCGACGTGGCCATCGCCTCGATCACCAGCTGCACGAACACCTCCAACCCGTCCGTCATGGTCGCCGCCGGCCTCATCGCCCGCAACGCGCACCTCAAGGGTCTGAAGCCGAAGCCGTGGGTGAAGACCTCGCTCGCGCCCGGCTCGCAGGTCGTCGCCGACTATCTGAAGGCCGCGGGCCTCCAGGACGACCTCGACGCGCTCGGCTACGAGCTCGTCGGCTTCGGCTGCGCCACCTGCATCGGCAACTCCGGCCCGCTGCTGCCCGAGATCAGCGAGGCCATCAACGCGAACGACATGACCGTCACCGCCGTGCTGTCCGGCAACCGCAACTTCGAAGGCCGCATCAGCCCGGACGTCAAGATGAACTACCTCGCCTCGCCGCCGCTCGTCATCGCCTACGCGCTCGCCGGCACGATGGACTTCGACTTCGAGTCGCAGCCGCTCGGCCAGGACGCGGACGGCAACGACGTGTACCTGAAGGACATCTGGCCGACCAACGAGGAGGTCGCCGCCGTGGTCAATGGCACGGTCAGCCGCGAGATGTTCCTCAAGGACTACGCCTCCGTGTTCGAGGGCGACCATCGCTGGAAGGGCCTCGACGTGCCCGAGGGCGAACTGTTCCAATGGGACCCGAAGTCCACGTACGTGCGCCGCCAGACGTTCTTCGACGGCATGAGCGCCGAGCCCGCCCCCGTGTCCGACATCCACGGCGCGCGCGTGCTCGCCCTGCTCGGCGACTCCGTCACCACCGACCACATCTCCCCGGCCGGCGCGTTCAAGGCGTCCAGCCCCGCCGGCAAGTACCTGACCGAGCGCGGCGTGGAGCCGAAGAACTTCAACTCCTACGGTTCGCGCCGCGGCAACCACGAGATCATGGTACGCGGCACGTTCGGCAACATCCGCCTGCGCAACCTTCTGCTCGCCTCCACAGGCAACGAGGTCACGCCCGGCGGCTACACCTACGACTTCACCACCGGCAAGCCGTCCACGATCTTCGACGCGTCCCTCAACTACAAGGCCGAGGGCACGCCGCTCGTCGTGCTCGCCGGCAAGGAGTACGGCACCGGCTCCTCGCGCGACTGGGCCGCGAAGGGCACGCTGATGCTCGGCGTGAAGGCCGTCATCACCGAAAGCTTCGAACGCATCCACCGTTCGAACCTCATCGGCATGGGTGTGCTGCCGCTCCAGTTCCCCGAAGGCGAGTCCTACGCGTCGCTCGGCCTCGACGGCACCGAGACCTACGACATCGCCGGCGTCGATGAGCTCAACTCCGGCGTCACGCCGAAGACCGTGCACGTGACCGCCACGAAGGCCGACGGCTCGACGGTCGGATTCGACGCGGTCGTGCGCATCGACACGCCCGGCGAGGCCGACTACTACCGCAACGGCGGCATCCTCCAGTACGTGCTGAGGAACCTCATGCGCAAGTAGTCGGTGCATGGCCGGCCGCAAGGCGGAACGAGAGAAGGGGTCTGGAACGGTTGTGTTCCAGACCCCTTCTCTCGTATCGCACTACCCGACTGACCGTTTCCCGGCGCGTGCCGCGCGTCAGCCGGCCTGCTGGCGGTACTTCTTCCAGATCTCCGACAGTTTCATGCCGTCCGACGTGCGCTTCCACACGTCCAAGCCGCCGCTCGCCTTGCCGCCTGCCGCCGCCTTCGCCGCAGCCGTGGGGGAGGCGTGTTCGGAACCGTCGTCGAGACGGAATTTGCCGGTCTCGGTCACGGTCGCATACCAGCGTTCGCCCTTGCGCGGACGCTCCCAGACGAGCCTCTCGCCGGGGATGAGCAGCCCGGCCTTGACGACCTGACGGATGGTCACCCGCCGCGACCCGTGCGACGGCTTGGCCGCCGTGGCCTGGGCGAGCGCGTCGTTGTCCTGGCTGGTCAGATCCGTGTGGTTCTCGTCGTATCGGATCTGCCAGTAGTCGGCGATGAGGCGGATCGTCTCCTCCTGACGGTGTTTGAGCATCGCCGGCGTGCACTCGTTGAAGTCCTTCAGCCCGTCGGTCAGCGGGAACCTGCGCGAGTCGGCGCGCATGAGGATCCGGTCGCGGCGCTGCATGTACTCGCCCATGCGGTCGAGCTGGTCGGGAGCGCCCTGGGCGAGCGCCATGTTGCCGAGACGGTACATCCAGTAATCGTGGTCGTCCTGCGACCAGTTCGCGAACGACGCGGAGCGTTCGATGTCCAACGGCATGACCGCCAGCGCGCTCAGACGGCGCGGGCGCGTCAGGTGCGCGCCCGCGGCCTGCTCGTTCGCGCGGATGAGCAGCAGGCGAATCAGCTCGTCGTCGCCCTGCATCTCGCTGTGCAGCCGGATCAGCGCGCCGGTGCGGTCGTCGGCCCTGACGGCCAGACCGCGCACCAGATTCGTCGGATACCCCTTGTCGAGGTCGCGGATCGCGGCCGTCATGTGGCCGCGGCGCGTGAACGAGTCCACGCGGTTCAACGTGTCGACGCCGGTGATGCGTTCCAGAGCGGCGAGCACTTCATTGAGACGGTGCGCATCATGGCCGCCGAGCGTCTTCACCGTCGCGTTCGCGCGTGCCGCGCGGCCGGCGCGCGACGCGAACGGCGACACGTCGGGGGAGCCGAGATGGCGATACGAGTGGACGAGCGTCCACATGGCGACGGCCTTCCACTCATGGTTGCGGTAGTCGTTCAACGCCTCGAGCCGTGATTTCACATCGTCGGGCAGCACGGTGTCGGGCGCGTGGGCGATGACCTGCCATGCGGCCGCATAGGGGGCGAGCGTCCCGTCGATGAACGCGGGCACGTCGCCCGCGTCGATGCGCGGCTGCAGCACGTCGGCGAGGAACTCCTCGATGAGCTTGTCGGTGGAATGCTTGTGCGTGAGGACCATGTGCAGCGTCGCGAAGAACTCCTCGGTGGACTGCGGGTCGTCGCCGAGCGGGTCCATGATGTCGTCCCAACGCGCGGCGTACGCGTCCATCTCCGCCGGCTTCAGCGCGGACGTGGCGCGCGCCTTGAACACGTCGGACGCGGTGAGCGGCAGTCCGCGCATGTTCATCACGTCGAAGATGCGGTGCGCGCCGTCCAGGTCGTCGGTGGTGACGATGACCAGCGTGACCATCTTGACCATGTACGAGGCGAACGCGCGACGCTCCTCCTCGCCCAGTGAGGACAGCTCGTCGTAGACGCGTTTCGTGTTGCGCGTGATGTTGCGTTGCGCCGCGGTCGTCCAGTCCTCGTCGCCCAGATCGAACAGCGCCTCCAGATTGCCTTCCTGCACGTATTCGCGGAAGAAGGCGGCGTCCCGTTCGCGCAGCGTGAGCCGCGGCTCGTTGACGATGCCGCGCAGCTTGTCGCCCGGATCGACGATGAGATGGTCGAGCAGGGTCATCCACTCGGGGTCGCGTTCCAGGTCGCGCAGCGCGGCGATGATGATCGACAGGGAGACGAGACGCTGCTGGCCGTCGATCACCTCGTAGCGGGGGCCGCCCTCACGCACCAGGATGAGCGAGCCGAGGAAGTAGGGCGTCTCCGGCGTCTTGCACGCCTCCAGCAGATCGTTCACCAGCTGCAGGATGTTCTCGGGCTTCCAGATGTAGGCGCGCTGGAACGAGGGTATGAACAACCGGTAGTCCGGCGTGAACACATCACCCAGCGGCAGTTCCTTGGCGTTGATACCCATGTCATGTTCCTTCCGGCGTCTTCGGCCGGCCCCGCGAACCGCAGCGGAGCGTGACGACCCTATGCGTTTTTGTCACGTAACAGCCTAGCAGCGTGCGGCGTGTCCGGCGGCCATCGCGAGCCGGGGATGTTGCGACTTGCCTCACATGATCCGACTTGCCCCGCATGATCCGCCGGGTGATCCGCCGGGATGTGGCCATGATCGGTGGCCGCGGGCGGCTACGGGCGCACCGGCAGGTCGGCGCGTTCCACGAGACGCGCCATCTGCACGCGCCCCATCGAGAGCTTGTCCGCGGCGTTCGACAGGTGCGCCTTCGCGGTGCGTTCCGAGATGAACATGCGTGCGGCGATCTGCGCGTTCGTGAACCCCTCGGCGGCGAGGACCACCGCCTCGCGCTCGCGTTCGGGCAGCGCGTCGAGCATGGCGCGGGCCTCGTCGCGCCGGGACGTCGGCCGCTGGGCGTGCAGTCCGCTGATGAGCTGACGTTGGCTCGCCGGGTTGAACTGCGGCGCGTCGGCGCATACGCCGAGCACGCGCCGGATGATGTCGCCGGGGGAGTCCGTCTTCGACACGAACCCCTCCGCGCCGGCCTCCACGGCGCGTTCAACGGTGTTCGACGGGCTCAGCGAAGTGAGCATCAGCACGTGGGGCTGCCGGGGGAGCGCCCGGAGCCGACGCGTGGCCTCGATGCCGTCCATGTCGGGCATGGCGATGTCCATGAGCACCACGTCCGGATGTTCCTCGGCCGCCTGCCGCACCGCGTCGGCGCCGCTCGTCGCCGTGGACGACATGATGCGGCCGTCGGAATAGTCGGTGAGGATCAGCGACATCGCCTGGCAGATCATCGGATCGTCGTCCACGACGATCACCCGCACCGGAGATTCCGCGTCGTCGACCACGACAAGCCGGAGGACGCAGAGCGGGGACTCCACGAAGGCGGACGGCGACGCGTCGTCGGAGCGAAAGGCCGGGAAGACCATCGAGCTGCAGGCCACCGCCACCGGCGACGGCACCGTCATCTGGACGAAGAGCGGATCGAGCAACACCGAGCAGTTCTCCGGCTCCTGGTCGAAGACCTTCACCGGCGACGAGACCAAGGACCTCACCGGTGTGAGCGTCACCGGCGACGTCATGGGCGGCAACGACCAGAAGGTCACCTGTAAGGTCATCGTCAACGGCGAGGAGAAGGACGCCAAGGAGGCGACCGGAGCCGCCGGCAGCGCCTTCTGCACTGTGCCGCTGTTCTGACGCGGATGGGCCGGGTCGGGCTGTGGGCTGAAATTCCCAGACAACGCCAAGTTGGCCGCGTAGGATGGGAACCGTCGATAACGAGAAGGAGCGAACATGACATTCGGTCAGCAGCCCCAGCCCAATCCCAACTACGAGCCGCAGGGCAACAACACGTTGAACACCGGCTACGGCGCACCGCAGTATCAGTACGCGGGCCAGCAGAACACCGGATACAACCAGTACAGCCAGCAGATGCCGACCCAGTACGGTCAGCCGCAGTACGGCCAGCCCCAGTACGCGTACGCGGGGCAGGGCGGCGCCGCGGCCACCGTCAACGGCCAGGTCGCCTACTCCTATGAACAGGCGGAACGCGTCTCCGTCACCAAGGCGTACGGCGAGATGACCATCGGCCTCGTCGTGACCGCCCTGGTCGCCGTGCTCGCGCAGATCACCGGCGCCTACTACTACTTCCTCGCCGCCACCGGCGTGATCGGCCTGATCGGCCTGTGCGTCGTCCAGGTCGGCATGGCCGTCGTGCTCGGCATGCGCATCACGAAGATGAGCGTCGGCGGAGCCCGCGCCATGTTCTACGTGTACGCCGCGCTCATGGGCTTCACCCTGAGCTCCATCTTCTGGGTGTACGACCTCGGCCAGATCGGCGTCGCGCTCGGCGTCACCGCCGCGTTCTTCCTCGCCCTGACCATGTTCAGCCTCACCACGAAGTTCGACATGCTCAAGTTCGGGCCGATTCTCATGGTGGCGCTCGTCGTCCTCATCATCACCCAGCTGGTGCTCGCGTTCATCCCCGGCGTGAGCGGCATGACCCGGCTCGTGTGCGCCATCGGCCTCGTCATCTTCGCCGGCATGACCATGTACGACGCGCAGTCCACGAGGGCCCTGTTCAAGGCGTATGAGGCGCAGGGGCCGGAGATGATCAAGAAGATCTCCATCCTGTGCGCCCTCAACCTGTACCTTGACTTCGTGAACATGTTCCTCTACATCCTCCAGCTGTTCGGCAGCAGGGACTGATAGGAAAACGCGGGGAACCACCCGCCCAGGCCGCCGCCGATCGGCCGCAAGGGCGGCATCACGAATCATCGGAAGGCCCGACCATCATGTGGTCGGGCCTTCCCATATCCGTGCACGCGCACGGTAGGTTGAATCCCTATGGGAAGAACGGGAACACAGGGACGACAGGACATCATCGGCATGCTGTGCCTGACCGCATGCGCGCTCATCTGGGGGTTCGCGTTCGTCGCGCAGGTGCAGGGCATGGACGCGGTCACCCCGCTGTTCTTCAACGCCACGCGCTTCACGCTCGGCGCGGTCTCCCTCGTCCCCATCCTGCTCGTGCGGCATGGGCGTAAAGGCGGGATCGCCGAGACAGCCGACGTCGATGCCGGACCGGATCCCCAAACGTCTCGGACGGCGAAGCCGCCGTTCCGCCGTGCGCTCGCCAACCCGTTCGTCGTCGGCGCCATCTGCGGTGTCGTGCTGTTCACCGCGAGCACCCTCCAGCAGTACGGCATTCTCTACGGCAAATCCGCCGGCCGCGCCGGATTCCTCACGGCCCTGTACATCGTGATGGTGCCGTTGCTTGCCTTCGTGTTCCTCCGTCGTCGCATCGGTGTCCTCGTCGGCGTGGCCGTCGTGCTCGCCGTCGCCGGATTCTACTGCCTGTGCATCACCGACGGGTTCGGGTCGATCGGCCTCGCCGACCTGCTGCTTCTGTTCACCGCGCTCCTGTTCGCCGCGCACATCCTCGTCATCGATGAACTCGGTGCCAAGGTCGATGCAATCGAACTGTCGTTCATCCAGTTCTGCACGACCGCCGCGCTCAGCTGGATCGGTTCCGCCGCGGAAGGCTCCATCGACTGGACGGGAGCCGCGGCCGCATGGGAGCCGATCGTCTACGCGGGCATCGGATCGGTGGGCATCGCCTACACGCTGCAGGTCATCGGCCAGCAGTGGGTGCCGCCCACGCAAGCCAGCCTGCTGATGAGCCTCGAATCGTTCTTCTCCGCCGTGGGCGGGGCGATCTTCCTCGGCGAGGTGATGACCCCACGCGGCTATCTCGGCTGCGCGCTCATCTTCCTCGGCACCATGCTCGCCCAGACGCCCGCGAAACTGCCGAAGTGGATGCGTCGCGGCTAGCCCGCGGCACCCGGTCCCGCCCGACTCAGTCCGAGGTCTTCGGCGTCTGCTCGACCACCGGCGCGCCGTTGATGTCGCGGTGGATGTTCTGCATCTGCACCTCGATGTTCTGGAGGGACCGCGCGCAGTCGAGCAGCGTTTGCGAATGTTCGCTGAGTTTCGCATCCGGCAGGTCCGCCTTGTAGCGCAGCGCGTGTTCGAGGCTCGCCCAATAGTCCATGGCGATGGTGCGGAACTGCACCTCCACCGGCGTGTAGTGCGCGCCCGACGAGAGGAACACGGGCACCGCGTAGATCACGTGCAGGGAACGGTAGCCGTTCTGCTTGGGACGTTTGATGTAGTCCTTGACGCGCAGCACCTGGATGTCCGACTGGGCGGACAGGTAGTTCGATACCGAATACACGTCGTCACGGTAGTTGCAGATCACGCGGATGCCGGCAACGTCGAACAGGTTGTCCTTGATTGAATCGACGGCGATCGGCAGTCCCTTGCGTTCCAGTTTGCCGATGATCGATCCCACCGATTTGAGGCGCCGTTCCATGTGGTGGATCGGGTCGTGCGCGAACCGTACCTGGAACTCGTTGTCGAGGATCTCCAGTTTCGTCGAGATCTCGTACATCGCGCCTTCGTACACCTGCATGAGATCGACGAATTCGGTGATCTGGTCGGCGTCGAAGACGCTGTCCGACAGGTTCAGTCCCTTCAATCGGGCTTTGAGGTCGGAGGTGCTCAATCGGGAATGACGGTCAAGTATCACGGCAACGATTATAGCCGCGGGGACCATGCGAATCCGGACGTCTGCTGAAAATCTCCTCACGTGCCGTCGATGCCGGGCACCCATGGTCACCCCGCGCTCCGTCCGCGTCGCATACCATGTACGGGACATGCCGTGACCCGGCCGTCCCATAGAATGGAACGCTGTGAATGAAGACATGATGACCGAGGCGGAGCGCGCCTCATACGACGTCGAGACCGCCGACGCGGCCGCCATCGCCGGCCGGCGAGGCAAGGGCGTGTTCCACATCGACACGCTCGGCTGCCAGATGAACGTGCACGATTCGGAGCGCATCGCCGGCGTGCTCGAGGCGGATGGCTACGTGCCCGCCACCGAGGAGCAGGTCGCCTCGCGCGACCTCGACCTGATCGTGCTCAACACGTGCGCGGTGCGCGAGAACGCCACCGAGAAGATGTACGGCACGGTCGGCCGGTACAACCGCGTCAAACTCCACCGTCCGAATCTGCAGATCGCGGTCGGCGGCTGCATGGCGCAGATCGACAGGCGGAAGATCGCCGACAAGGCCCCGTGGGTGTCCGCCGTGTTCGGCACGAAGAACCTCGACTCGCTGCCGCGCCTGCTCGACCAGAACCGCGCCACCGGCAAGCCGCAGGTCGAGGTGACCGACGCGCTCGAGCACATGCCGAGCGACCTGCCCGCCGCCCGCGCCTCCCGCGTGAGCTCGTGGGTGGCGATCTCCGTCGGCTGCAACAACACGTGCACGTTCTGCATCGTGCCCACCACGCGCGGCAGGGAGCGCGACCGCCGCCCCGGCGACATCCTCGACGAGATCCGCCGCTGCGTCGCCGGCGGCGCGAAGGAGATCACGCTGCTCGGCCAGAACGTGAACTCGTTCGGCTACGGCATCGGCGACCGGTACGCGTTCAGCAAGCTGCTGCGCGCCTGCGGCGAGATCGAGGGATTGGAGCGCGTGCGCTTCACCTCGCCCCACCCGGCCGCGTTCACCGACGATGTGATCGCCGCGATGGCCGAGACCCCGAACGTGATGCACCAGCTGCACTTCCCGCTCCAGTCCGGCTCCGACCGCATCCTCAAGGCGATGCGCCGATCCTACCGTTCCGCCAGGTTCCTCGACATCCTCGGCCGCATCCGCGCCGCCATGCCCGACGCGCAGATCTCCACCGACGTGATCGTCGGCTTCCCCGGCGAGACGGAGGAGGACTTCCAGGCCACGCTCGACGTGATGCGCGAGGCCCGCTTCTCGTCCGCGTTCATGTTCATCTACTCGCCGCGTCCGGGCACGCCGGCCGCAGCCATGGAGCAGCTGCCGCACGACGTCGTCCAGGAACGGTTCGAACGTCTCGTCGCGCTGCAGGAGCAGATCACCGAGGAGAACCTCGCCACGTTCGAGGGACGTGACGTCGAGGTGATGGTCACCGGTCAGCAGGGCAAGAAGGATTCGGACACGCACCGCGTCACCGGACGCGAGAAGACCGGCGTGCTCGTCCACATCGGCGTGCCGGAGGGCGAGCCGACGCCGCGGATCGGCGACTTCGTGACCGCGACCGTCACGCATGCGGGACGCCACAACCTCATCGCCGACCCGGATCCGAGGAAGGGGCAGACCTACCATGTCCGCCACTGAAGCGTCTTCGGCCTCCTCCGCCGGGAACGGAACGCCGGCCGCCGAGCCGCGTGTCGTCTCGATCGTCGGCCCCACCGCCTCCGGCAAGACCGGTCTCGGCATCGCCATCGCCGAGCGTCTCGCCGCGGCGGGGCAGAAGGCCGAGATCGTCAACGCGGACGCCTACCAGATGTACCGCGGCATGGACGTCGGCACCGCGAAGGCGACGAAGGAGGAGCAGGCGCGCGTGCCGCACCATCTCATCGACATCATCGACCCGGATGACACGATGACCGTCGCGCGCTTCCAGAAGCTCGCGCGCGACACGATCGCCGACCTCAAGGCGCGCGGCGTGCGCCCGATCCTCGTCGGTGGCTCCGGCCTGTACGCGCGCGCCGCCATCGACGACATCTCGTTCCCCGGCACCGATCCGGCGATCCGCGCACGACTCGAGGAGCGCGAGAGGACGGAGGGCGCGACCGCGCTGTTCGAGGAGCTCAAGGCGAAGGATCCGCAGGCCGCCGCGCGCATGGACCCGCGTAACCCGCGCCGCACGATCCGCGCGCTCGAGGTCATCGAACTGACCGGCAGGCCGTATTCGGCGAGCCTGCCGCGCTACCGCTACGTGATCCCGTCCGTGCAGATCGGCCTCGACTTGGACCGTCGCGAACTCGACCGGCGCATCGGCATCCGTACCGCGAGGATGCGCGAGGACGGCTTCCTCGACGAGGTGCGCCGCCTGCGCCCGCATCTGGGCTTCACCGCCGGCCGCGCGCTCGGCTACCAGCAGATGATCGACCTGCTCGACGGCATGTGGGACGAGGAGGAGGACGCCTGGGCGGACATCGCGCAGAAGACGCGCCGTCTCGCCCGCAAGCAGATGGGATGGTTCGGCCGCGATCCGCGCATCCACTGGCTCGAGGCGCTGAACCCGCGGCTCGTCGACAACGCGATGGCGATCATCGCGCACGCCGACGCCGGCGACTACGACGCGATCGACGCGCACGCCGACGAATACGTCCAGCATCATCTCGGCGACATCGCCTGACCGCGGACGCGACGAGGCCCCCGGAACGTTCCCGTGAACGTCCCGGGGCCTCGTCGATGCGGGTCGGCCCGCCGGAAGCCGTCAGTGCGCGGGGCCCTGCTCGAACCCGGCGATGAGGAACACGCGCGTCGGATTCGCCGGACGCACGATCGCGGCGAACATGCGCTCGAAGCCGGACGTGTCGCCGCAGTAGGCCGCGTGCTTCGCCGCCTTGTACGCCTCGCGAGTCACCGGGCCCCAGTCGAGGTCCCAGCCAGCGTCGTGCGCGAGACGCGAGGCGAACATGCGCAGCGTCATCGCATTGCCGCCTCGGAACGGGTGCAGGTAGCCGAGCTCGTCGTAGACGTGGGCGAGACGATGCGTGAACTCGCCGCGGTCCAACGCCTGCAGATTGCGCCGCTCCGCCAGCTCGGTGGCGATGTTGAGCGCCCCCGTCTCGATCAGGCCGGCCGGGAAGAACGCCTCCGGGTTGTGGGCGAGCGCCGTGTCGTTCGTCACGCCACGCGACGTGTCCGACGTGCGCAGACGGCCCGCGTCGTCGAACACGCCCTCGAACAGCCCTTTGTGGATGGCGGTCAGCTCGTCGAGGTCGCCGGTCGGCCGCCACGGGCGCTCGACCAGCAGCACGGTGCGGGCGAACACGGATGCCGCATGGTCGCGCGCATGGTCGTCGAGCGAACCGTCCGCGAGCCGCGAGGCGCCCACCACATGGGACGTCTCGCCGTCCGCCGCGTCGATGAGGGCGCCCACGTCGATCCGGCCCGCCTCATAGTCGGCCGCGGCGCGCATCGTCGCATCGCCCGGCTTCATCGAATCCAACGCGCAGTTCTTCAGTGCAAATGCGACTGCGCTCGCACGTTCGGCTGGAGTCATGCAACCCATGATAAACCACGACGCATGCGCCGGGGCGTTCCCTCGCCCGCCGTTATGGGGAATTGACGATGATTCGCGCGGCATGCGCGCCACGGTACGAGCGATTCGCTACATTGGAGTGCGCTATGGCAAAGACACGAGGAAGCAGAGGCGCCGGTTCCGGCGCGAACGACGGGCGGACCCGTCGCATGGATCCGGTGAACGAGGGGGACTACATGGACGAACCGTGGTGGCGGCGCGCGTTGCTCGCCGTGCCGCGCGCGCTGGGCTCCGCGGTCCGTTCCGTGTCCGGCGTGGGCGAGTTCGACCCCGCATACCGCCGTGACGGCCTGTGCTTCGCGCTGCTCGTGTTCGGCGTGCTGTTCTGCGCGTCGGAATGGTTCCGCGTCCAGGGGCCGTTCGGCCGTCTCCTGCATGCCCTCGCGTCTGGCGTGTTCGGCGTGATGAGCGTCATGCTGCCCATCCTGCTGTTCCTCGTGGCGTTCCGGCTGATGCGCAACTCCGGCCGGGGGTCCGGCAATCCGCGCGTCATGACCGGATGGGTGATGCTTCTGTGGTCGGTCTGCTCGATCATCGACGTAGCGCTCGCCGCCGGCACGCCCGGATTCGACTGGACCGCGATCCAGAACGCGGGCGGCCTCATCGGCTACGCGCTGGGGTCGCCGCTCGCCTGGGGCCTTTCTCGGGCGTTCGCCATCGTCGTGTTCGTCATCGTCGGCCTGTTCTCGCTCCTGCTCATCTCGGGTCTGCATGTCACCGATCTGCCCGGACTGTGCCGCCGCATCGTCGCGCGCGTCCAGGGGCGTTCCGCCGACGACGAGAAACGCGACGACGACTTCCCGAACGAGGTGCGCGTCGGCGACGGCACCATCGCGTTCGCCGACGGCGTGCCCGCGCACGACGGCGAGGACGGGACGGACGACGCCGCGTCGCGCGGCGGCTCCGGCGCGTTCGGATGGCTGTCGCGCCTGTTCTCGCGACGTCGTTCCGGCGACGACCCGTCGCTCGACCGGTACGACGCCGACGATCCGTTCCGCGTCGCCGCGAAGCATCACGGCGACGCCGCCGAGACCACCGTCATCGCACCGGATTCGCTCGACCTGCCCGCCGTCTCGCCCACCTACGCCGACCCGTGGGCACCGATCGCCTCCGCCGCCGACGACGCGACCACCGTGATGGGCGCCGCCGCGGACCTGCCCGCCGGCGCGCCCGCGGCCGACGTGGTGCCCGCGCATACGGCGCAGCCCGCCACCGTGGCGATGGGAGCCGGCACGGGCGCCTACGGCGCCGACACCGGCGAACAGGACATGACCCCCGCCGTTCCCGCGGCCTCCGCCCCGTCCGAACCACACGTCGATCCGGTCTCCGGCGAGATCGTCGACACCGGCGACGCGAACGGGGGAGCCGGGACCGGGGCCGGAGAGGCGGTCGAAACGGCCGAGCCGCCGTACCGCCTGCCGGACCTCGACCTGCTCGTCAAAGGCAAGCCGCATGCGGCCCGCACCCCCGCCAACGACCGCGTGATCCGGGCCCTGACCTCCACGTTCCAGCAGTTCAAGGTCGATGCGAAGGTCGTCGGCTTCCTGCGCGGCCCGTCCGTCACCCAGTACGAGGTGGAGCTCTCGCCGGGCGTCAAGGTCGAGAAGGTCACCAACCTCCAGCGCAACATCGCCTACGCGGTCGCCAGCTCCGACGTGCGCATCCTCTCGCCGATCCCCGGCAAATCCGCCATCGGCATCGAGATCCCGAACGAGGACCGCGAGATCGTGCACCTGGGCGACGTGCTGCGCTCGCAGGGCGCGCTCGCCGACCCGAATCCGATGCTCACCGGCATCGGCAAGGACGTGGAGGGCAAGTTCGTCACCGCCGACCTCACGAAGATGCCGCACCTGCTGGTCGCCGGCGCCACCGGCTCCGGCAAGTCGAGCTTCATCAACTCGATGCTCACGTCGATCATCATGCGCGCCACGCCCGATCAGGTGCGGCTCATCATGGTCGACCCGAAACGCGTGGAACTGTCCGCGTACGCGGGCATCCCGCACCTGCTCACGCCGATCATCACCGATCCGAAGAAGGCAGCGCAGGCGCTCGAATGGGTCGTCAAGGAGATGGACGCGCGATACTCCGACCTCGAATACTTCGGGTTCCGCCACGTCAAGGACTTCAACAAGGCGGTGCGCGCCGGACAGGTGCACGCGCCCGCCGGCTCGAACCGCAAGGTCGCGCCCTACCCGTACATCCTCGTGGTCGTCGACGAGATGGCCGATCTGATGATGGTCGCCAAGAACGACGTGGAAAGCTCGATCCAGCGCATCACGCAGCTGGCGCGAGCCGCCGGCGTGCACCTCGTGCTCGCCACGCAGCGCCCGTCCGTCGACGTGGTCACCGGCCTCATCAAGGCGAACATCCCGTCCCGGCTCGCGTTCGCCACCTCCTCGGCCACCGATTCGCGCGTCATCCTCGACACGACCGGCGCCGAGACGCTGATCGGCCAGGGCGACGCCCTGTTCCTGCCGATGGGCGAGGCGAAGCCGAAGCGCGTGCAGGGCTCGTGGGTGTCCGAATCGGAGATCCGCAAGGCCGTCGAGTTCGTGCGCACCCAGCGCAAGCCGAAATACCGCGAGGACATCGAGCAGATGGCCAAGGAGGCGGAGAAGAAGGGCAACGAGCCGGACGAGGAGATCGGCGACGACATGGACGTGCTGCTGCAGGCCGCCGAGCTCGTCGTCACCACGCAGTTCGGCTCCACGTCGATGCTCCAGCGCAAGCTCCGCGTCGGCTTCGCGAAGGCCGGACGTCTCATGGACCTGCTCGAGTCGCGCGGCGTGGTCGGTCCCTCCGAAGGCTCGAAGGCGCGTCAGGTGCTCGTCCAGCCGCAGGACCTGCAGACGGTGCTCGCGTTCATCCGCGGCGACGGCCCCGCGCCGCAGTCGGCGGGCGCGACGCAGGCGTGACGGTTCCGCCGGCGCGGGCGCGGGCGCGACGCGACGGGAAGACGGGAAGATGGAAGAACGGGACGGCCTCTTGGGATTCCTACAGGAATCCGTCAGACCGTTCCCTTCCCGAGGTAGAGCAGTGAGGGTAACGTGAAGACCATGACCGACGAACAGATCGTAGAAAACAAGAAGCCGTCACTGCTGGACGGATGGAACGCCCCGCCGAACCTCGTCACCTACTCGCGCATCGTGCTTGTCGTGGTGTTCCTTGTGCTGTACGTGAAGGCCGGCCCGTGGGGCGGCGACGACCAGACCCTGCGCTGGGCCGCGGCGATCATCTTCATCATCGCCGCCTCCACCGATAAGCTCGACGGATGGATGGCCAGGAAGTACGACCAGGTGACCGAGCTCGGCAAGCTCATGGATCCGATCGCCGATAAGCTGCTCACCTGCGGCACGCTCGTCGTCGCCTCCGTGTTCGCCGAATTCCCGTGGTGGGCTACCATCCTGTTCCTCGTGCGCGAGATCGGCATCACCGTGATGCGCTTCTTCGTGATGGAACGCCCCGGCGGCAAGGTGATCGCCGCCGCATGGCCCGGCAAGCTCAAGACCCTCTTCCAGTGCATCGGCCTGGCCATGCTGCTGCTGCCGCTGTGGGTGTTCGACGAGGGGCAGGCCATGCCGATGTGGCTGAGCGCCTACTACTTCCTCACCTACGCGCTGCTCTACGTGGCCCTCGTCCTGTGCCTCTACTCCGGCGGCGTGTACCTCTACAACACGTTCATCGGATCGAGGAAGCGCTGACGTGCAGCGCGACACGTTCGCCGCGGCGATCCTCAGGACCTGCGAGACGCGCGGCCTGAGGATCGCATGCGCCGAATCGCTGACCGCCGGGCTGCTCGCCGACGCGTTCGTGCGCATCCCCGGCGCCTCCGCCGTCTTCCTCGGCTCGGCGGTCACCTACGACATCCGCGCGAAGGCGTCCATCCTCGGCGTCGACCGTGCGTTGCTCGCCCGCGAAGGCGCCGTGCACCCGGAGGTCGCGCGCCAGATGGCCATCGCCACGGCGCGTCTGTACGCGCAGCCGGAGGACGGCGACACGGTGATTGGTCTCGCCACCACCGGAGTCGCCGGGCCCGGTCCGGACGGCGACAAGCCCGCCGGCCTCGTCTACATCGGCGTGTCGCTTCCCGCGCCGGCGGCCGCGCTCGCGCCGGATCCGCGGGAGACGTGGATCGGGGCGGAAACGCCGATCGGCACGGTCCGTCTCGACGCGACCGACGACCACGGCCGTCGCACCGTCGCTGTCGAACTGCGGCTTGACGGCACCAGGCAGCAGATTCGGGAGCGTACCGTGCTGCGCGTCCTGCAAAACGTGAGCCAGTTCACATCAACTTTCTGAAGTTTCCCGCTTCGCTCTGGGAATAGTCCGTGCCGTCGGGCTGTTGGAAGTGATATCGAGCGATACGAGACCCCGTAGGAAAGGGATGGGAACATGGAGACGATGACGCGAACCGAACAGACGACGATGAACCCCGCCGCGGCGATGGTCCGCCCCGGCGCCGCCCGCATGCGCGAGCTCACGCCCGCGCAGCGCCGCGCCGTCATGTTCGCCCAGCAGCAGATGATCCAGGCGCGCGCCGCGAAGAAGGCCAAGGCCGAGGCCGAGGAGGCCCGCCGCCGCATGTGGGAGGAGGCCGACGGCGAGGAGCGTCCGGCGCGCGCCGCGGTCCAGTCCGACGCCAGGCGCGAAGCCGAACGCGAACCGGCCGAGCTGACGTTGCGCGAGGCCATCGGCCGTGTGCTGCGCGATCTGCGCACGCGCGACCACAAGACGCTGCGCGAGGTCAGCGAGAAGGCCGGCGTGTCGCTCGGCTACCTGTCCGAGGTGGAGCGCGGCCAGAAGGAGGCCAGCTCCGAGCTGCTCAGCTCCATCGCCGAGGCGCTCGGCGTGAGCACCGCGCAGCTGCTGCGCATGGTCGCCGACCGCCTCGACATGATCGGAGCCTGAGCCGGTGAGGGAACGCGAGTTCTGGCAGCTGCTCGAGGAGGTGTTCGGCCGGAGCTACGGACGGGCGCTCTCCCATGACCAGCAGCTGCCGCGGTTGGCGAACATGACCGTCGTCGAGGCGTTGGACGCGGGGGAGGAACCTCGTGTGGTGTGGAACGTACTGTGCGACCAGATGGGGGTTCCCGACTCCGAGCGCTGGGGACGGGATCATAACGCGCCGCCGATGCCCGCGCGGTGAGGCCGGCGGTCGCGTATCGCGCCGCGCCGATTTGTGTGCATGTCGTGAAGTCGAACAAATGTTCGTGCCTGTGCGCTATAGTTATCCACAGCGATAACCAACTGCGTTGCGCGTGGCGTTGCCGCGCTGCGGGCCGGAACCGTTGTCCCGATTGGGTTCGCCGCCTTCCCCGCGTCGTATGAGATGCGGCCGGGGGAGGGGCTCCGACCACAGGGGCGGTCCCGTCTTGCCGTGGCCCGGGTCGGTCCCATACCGTGGGAACGGCAGATCCGCCGCAACCGCGAAGGAGGACATCATGGCACAGAAGACGGGCGCCGCATCGGGCAAAGGGCAGACGGCCGGCGGCAAGGACGATCTCGACGCGCGCCGCAAGGCCGCGCTCGACACCGCGCTGGCGCAGGTGGAGAAGAGCTTCGGCAAGGGGTCGGCGATGAGGCTCGGCGACCGTCCCGAACAGAACGTGGAGGTCATCCCCACCGGCTCGCTCGCCCTCGACATGGCCCTCGGCATCGGCGGCCTGCCCAAGGGGCGCGTCATCGAGATCTACGGCCCCGAATCGTCGGGCAAGACCACACTTGCGCTGCACGTGGTCGCCAACGCGCAGCGCAAGGGCGGCGTGGCCGCGTTCATCGACGCGGAGCACGCGCTCGACCCGGTGTACGCCCGCAAGCTCGGCGTCGACACCGACTCCCTCATCGTCTCCCAGCCGGACAACGGCGAGCAGGCGCTGGAGATCGCCGACATGCTCATCCGTTCCGGCGCGCTCGACGTGATCGTCGTCGATTCGGTCGCCGCCCTCGTGCCCAAGGCCGAGATCGACGGCGACATGGGCGACAGCCACGTGGGCCTGCAGGCCAGGCTGATGAGCCAGGCACTGCGCAAGATGACCGGCGCGCTCGCCCAGGCGGGCACCACCGCCATCTTCATCAACCAGCTGCGCGAGAAGATCGGCGTGTTCTTCGGCAGCCCGGAGACCACCACCGGCGGCAAGGCGCTGAAGTTCTACTCCTCGGTGCGTCTCGACATCCGCCGCATCCAGACCATCAAGAACGGCGAGGAGGCCATCGGCAACCGCACGCGCGTCAAGGTCGTCAAGAACAAGATGGCCCCGCCCTTCAAGTCCGCCGAATTCGACATGCTCTACGGCGAGGGCATCTCGCGCGAGGGTTCCGCGCTCGACATGGCCATCCAGGTCGGCGTCGTCAAGAAGTCCGGTTCCTGGTTCACCTACGACGGCGACCAGCTCGGCCAAGGCCGCGAGAAGGTGCGCCAGTTCCTCAAGGATAATCCGGCCATCACCGAGGAGATCGAGAACAAGGTCAAGGCCGAGTTCGGCCTCATCCAGCCGACCGACCAGTTCGCCGAGGACGACGCCACCAAGGCCGCCTCCGAGGCCGACGCGAACACCGAGTCGGTGGCCGCCAGCGAATCCAACGAGTCCGCGAAGGCGCCGGCGAAGACGTCGGCGAAGCTGTCGGCGGACGCCAAGACGACGGCCAAGGCCTGACGTGATCAGCGCCGAGTCGTTTCTCGCGGGGATGGGGAAGCCTCCCATCCCCGCGGCGCGGGACGATGTGCCCGGAACATCCGGTGGCGCCGCCCGCGATGGGGCCGCGGATTTCGACGCCTGCCGCGAGGCGGCGTTGCGCCTGCTCGATGCGGCCCCGCGCGCATCCGGCGCGCTTCGCGACCGTCTGCTGGGCAAAGGCTACGAGGAGGATGTGGTCGACGGCGTCATCGACCGTCTGATCCAGGTGCGTCTGCTCGACGATCGTGAATACGCCGAAAGCGCGATGCGCTACTGCGTGGGCAGGATGATGGGCCGGCGCGGCGCCGTCGCGGAGCTGACGCGCAAGGGCGTCGCGCGGTCGATGGCCGAGGAGGTCGCCGGCGAGGCCGACGCCGACGGCGCCTTCGAGGACGCCGCATGGGAGCTGGGACGCAAGGTCGCCCGCAAGACCGAAGGACTCGACCGTCAGGTGCGCATGCGCCGGTTCTGGTCGGCAGGCGGGCGCAAGGGACATGACGCGGAGACGCTGCGTCGCGTCGCGTCGGAACTGTTCCGGTGAACCGTCGCTCCGCCCGGGGCCATCATGGCCCATCGTTCCGTCGTATCCGTCGGAACCGCGAGCGGGGATCAGGAATTGAGGTGAGACCCCTTATACCCCGGGTTCTGTCGTGCCGTGCGCGAACGCGCGGCACGGATGGCCATCCATCTCGACCTGACGTCGCCGCCAGGCTCTAGCAGCCTACCCGATGGCACGGGCGAGCAGCCCTTACCGCCATCTGCTTGGCCTTGCTCCCGATGAGGCTTGCCATGCGGCCCGCTGTTGCCAGGGGTCCGGTGGTCTCTTACACCGCCGTTTCACCCTTACCCGTCGAGGACGGGCGGTCTGTTCTCTGCTGCGCTATCTCTCAGGTCGCCCTGGGCGGACGTTATCCGCCATCGTGCTCTGCGGAGCCCGGAAGTTCCTCAGCCCGAGTCCCATGCGGGACCTGGGCCGCGGCCATCAAGGGGTCTCGACCGCACAACTATACACGACCGTCCGACACGTCGCCTCGACGGACGCTGGAAGACACGCGGGGCGCGTCGGCTCCCGTCCATGCGGAATCCATGCAATCACGCGGATGTTGCACGTATGCGTCGGGGAAATGACGAAGAACCGGTATTCTTTCCGCGAGTTCTCCCGCCGTTAACGCCCGGTTCGTCTAGAATGGGGCGTACCCGGACGGTGAAGACGCCGTACGGAACGCAAATAGCGGGCAACCGCTTGAGTTAAGGGAGGTCCACATGGAAATCGTCGTTACCGGACGTCACACGCAGGTCAAGCCCAGGTTCCGTGATGTCGTAGAGAACAAGATGAATCGTGTGACCGCTATCGCGCCCGATGCGCAGCGCGCCCAGGTGGTGCTGTCGCATGAGGGCAACCCGCGTCAGGCGGATACCGCCAAGCGCGTGGAGATCACCATCATCGCCGGCCGCACCGTGGTGCGCGCCGAGGCATCGAGCGCCGACGAGTTCAGCGCGCTCGACCTGGCGATGGACAAGCTGACGCTGCGTCTGCGCCGCACGCGCGACCGCCGCAAGGACCACCGCCGCGGCTACACGAACCCCGTCCCGGTGGACATGGGCGTCGTCGAGCCGCCGGTCGTCGAGGAGGAGGCTCCGGAGGAGGAGCCGAACAACAGCCCGGCCGCGGCCGTCGCCTCGGATCTCGGCCCCGGCGAGTCCGTCGAGGTCCAGGTGGGCGACACCCCGATCGTCATCCGTCGCAAGCTTCACATCGCCGAGCCGATGAGCATCGACGAGGCGCTGTACGAGATGGAGCTGATTGGACACGACTTCTTCCTGTTCGTCAACAAGGAGACCGGCCGTCCGTCCGTCGTCTACCACCGTCACGGCTGGAGCTACGGCGTGTTCGAGATCGACACCCCGGAGAACGTGAAGGCCGCCGAGTGACGTCGATTCGACGCATCCGACACGATTGACCGATGAGGGGGCCGCGCCCATGGTGGCGCGGCCCCCTCATCGTATGCGCGGCCCGATGCGTGCGGGACGGAAAACGGTTTCGTTGGCGTCCTCCCGCCGGCCGTCGGCGAAAAAGGCCGCCGAATATGAGGAAAATGTGCGGGCTTATCGCGATTATCGCGTAAGATAATCGGCAGTGTGTCCGCGCAGGCGCGACACGGACGTGCGGTCCAGGCCGCGCGGGCCGCGTCGGATGGGCGGTCCAAGGTAACGACACAGGAGCGAACAGTGGTAGATATCGTTGACAAGGCACTGCGCATGGGCGAGGGCCGGCAGATCAAGAAACTCGAGAACGTCGCGAAGGCCGTGAACGCGCTCGAGGACGAAATCTCGGCGCTCTCCGACGAGGAGCTCAAGGCGCAGACCCCGAAGTTCAAGCAGCAGCTGGACAACGGCAAGAAGCTCGACGACATCATGCCCGAGGCGTTCGCCACCGTGCGCGAGGTCTCGAAGCGCACCCTCGGCCAGCGCCACTTCGACGTGCAGCTCATGGGCGGTGCCGCCCTGCACTGGGGCAACATCGCCGAGATGAAGACCGGTGAAGGCAAGACCCTCGTCGCCACGCTGCCGAGCTACCTCAACGCGCTCGAGGGCAAGGGCGTGCACGTGGTCACCGTCAACGACTACCTCGCCAGCTACCAGAGCGAGCTCATGGGACGCATCTACCGCTTCCTGGGCCTCAACGTCGGCTGCATCATCACCGAGCAGAAGCCGGCCGAACGCCGCAAGCAGTACAACGCGGACATCACCTACGGCACAAACAACGAGTTCGGCTTCGACTATCTGCGCGACAACATGGCGTGGGAGAAGAGCGAGTTGGTGCAGCGCGGCCACCACTACGCCATCGTCGACGAGGTCGACTCCATCCTCATCGACGAGGCCCGCACCCCGCTCATCATCTCCGGCCCGGCCGAAGGCGACGTGACCCGCTGGTACCGCACCTTCGCCAAGCTGGTCCTCAAGCTCACCCGCGACGAGGACTATGAGGTCGACGAGAAGAAGAAGGTCGTCGGCATCAAGGATCCGGGCATCACCAAGGTCGAGGACTTCCTCGGCATCGACAACCTCTACGAGCCGAGCAACACCGCGCTCATCGGCTACCTCAACAACGCGATCAAGGCGAAGGAGCTGTTCCTGCGCGACCGCGACTACGTCGTCACCCACGGCGAGGTGCTCATCGTCGACGAGCACACGGGCCGCATCCTGCCCGGCCGTCGCTACAACGAGGGCCTGCACCAGGCCATCGAGGCGAAGGAGGGCGTCGAGGTCAAGGCCGAGAACCAGACGTTCGCGACCATCACGCTGCAGAACTACTTCCGCATGTACGACAAGCTCGCCGGCATGACCGGTACCGCCGAGACCGAGGCGGCCGAGTTCATGAGCACCTACAAGCTGGGCGTGCTGCCGATTCCGACGAACCGCCCGATGATCCGCCAGGACAAGGACGACTTCATCTTCCGCACCAAGAAGGAGAAGCTCGCCGCCATCGTCAAGGACGTGGCCGCCCGTCACGCCAAGGGCCAGCCGGTGCTGCTCGGCACCGCCTCCGTCGAGAGCTCCGAGGTCGTCTCCACGCTGCTCGACGTCGCCAAGATCCCGCACCAGGTGCTCAACGCGAAGCAGCATGAGAAGGAGGCCGCGGTCGTCGCGGTCGCCGGCCGCAAGGGCGCCGTCACCGTGGCCACCAACATGGCCGGCCGTGGTACCGACATCATGCTCGGCGGCAACGTCGAGTTCCTCGCCGACGCCAAGCTCAAGTCCGAGGGCTACTCCCCGGAGGACACCCCGGAGGAGTACGAGAAGCGTTGGCCGGGCACCCTCGCCGAGGTCAAGGCGCAGGTCAAGGACGAGCATGAGGAGGTCAAGAAGCTCGGTGGCCTGTACGTGCTCGGCACCGAACGCCACGAGTCCCGCCGCATCGACAACCAGCTGCGCGGCCGTTCCGGCCGTCAGGGCGATCCGGGCGAGTCCCGCTTCTACCTGTCCCTCGAGGACGACCTGATGCGCCTGTTCAACACGCAGCTCGTCGCCCGCGTCATGGCCAAGGGCCTGCCGGAGGGCGAGCCGATCCACGCGAAGAGCGTCTCCAAGGGCGTGCGCACTGCGCAGAAGGCGCGCGAGTCGCAGAACTTCGAGATCCGTAAGAACGTGCTCAAGTACGACGACGTGATGAACAAGCAGCGCACCGTCATCTACTCCGAGCGCCAGGCCGTGCTCAAGGGCGAGGATATCCACGAGGACATCCTGCGCTTCATCTCCGACACCGTCACCAGCTACGTCAAGGGTGCCAACAACGGCTCCGACAAGCCGAAGGACTGGGATTGGGAGGGCCTGTTCAAGGCGCTCAACACCGTGATTCCGACCGAGGTGACCGTCGACGAGGTCAAGGAGGCCGCCGAAGGCAAGAAGGGCGAGAAGGCCGTCGAGGCGGTGCGCGACGTGATCGTCGCCGACGCGAAGGCCAAGTACGCCGAGTTCGAGGAGACGCTCGGCGCCGAAGGCCTGCGCCAGCTCGAGCGCCGCGTCGTGCTCGCCGTGCTCGACCGCAAGTGGCGCGAGCACCTGTACGAGATGGACTACCTCAAGGACGGCATCGGCCTGCGCGGCATGGGCCAGCGCGACCCGCTGGTCGAATACCAGCGCGAAGGCTACCAGATGTACAACTCGATGGTCGAGGCCATCAAGGAGGAGTCCGTCCAGCTGCTCTTCCACGTGGACATCCGCGAGGTCGCCCGCACCGAGGACACGACCACCGAATCCGACGAGGACGCGGCCGTCGACGCCACCGAAAGCGAGCTCGGCATCACCACCGCCACCGAGGCCGCCGGCCCCGACGAGGACGGCGAGACCGAGGCCGAGGCCGCCGAAGGCGAGGTCGAGGAGGAGTCCGAGCAGGACGAGACCGAGAAGGAGGCCATCGCAGAGGCCGCGAAGGCGTCCGAGGCCGGCGAGACCACGTCCGCCATCTCCGGCCCCGCGCCGATCAGCCACGCCGAGGGCAAGGTCCCGGCCAACAAGCGTCCGAAGAGCGAGGAGCTGAAGACCCCGTGGGCCGACGGCCGCACGTTCCCGGGCACCGGCCGCAACGCCCCGTGCCCGTGCGGTTCGGGCCGCAAGTACAAGATGTGCCACGGCCAGAACGAGAAGTGAGCCGTGACGCGTCGTTGACGCATCCGACGTCATGAACGTCGCGATGACGATCCCCCGCCGATGGGCAGCTCAGTGCCCCCATCGGCGGGGGATTATGCGTATGCCGCGGGGAATGCGCGCGGCGGGAGCTTCTGCGCCGGCATGACGCGGTCGGGCCGGCGCAGCCTCGTCAGCGCACGGTGAACCCCTGCGAGACGGCGTATGCCTTCAGACGCCGTTCCCATTCGCCCAGCAGTGCGGCGCTGTCGCCGCCGGGGCGCAGCGCAGGCGCGATCATGCGCGTGAACTCGGCGTCGAGCTGGCTGTAGAACGGCAGGTTGTCCCAGTCGCGGTTCACGCGCGCGGCCGATTTGGCGTACACGTCGTAGATCGGCTGGTCGAAATACGGGTCGATGGCGCCGCGGCGCGTCAGATCCTCGACGTAGCCGGCCGCCGCGGACACGCCTCCCGGCGCGCGCAGCTCCACCGACGCCGGATCGAGCTGGAACCATCGGATGAACGTCAACGCCGCCCGCCGGCGGATCTTGGGAAGCCCCGCGCTGATCGCCAACGTCGAGCCGCCGATCTCCGAGGTCATCACCATCGAGGGGTCGGCGAACGCCGGGGGCAACGCCACCTTCCACAGCCCCCTGTCCGCCGGATAGGAGGAGGCGAGGATCTTGCCCAGCCAGTTGGCGTGGGTGATGGTCAGGTACTCGCCGGACTCCGGGGCCGTCATGTACCGGTTGTCCCATAACGGTTCGGCCTTGAGGACGTGGTCGTCAAGGCATTGCTGGATGAACCGGGCGACCGAGACCACCGTGTCGTCGGTCATATGGAACTCGATCGTGGAATAGTCCCGTACGCTCCACAGACGTGTGCCCGCCGCACGGAAGAACGACAGGTAATGCTGCACGTCGTTGGTGTCGAGCACGCCCATGAACCGCCGCGGGTTGCGGGTGCGCAACGCCACGCCCTCCTCGTAGAACTCGTCCCAGGTGCGCGGCACCTTGAGCCGGTAGCGTTCCAGGAGGTCGGAACGGTAGAACATCACGGTCTGCGACTGGTCGCCGGGGATGCCGTACAGTTTGCCGGCGTAGTGCGCGGACCGCAACGCCGCCCTGTCCACGAGCGAGCCCAGTTCTCGTTCGAGCCGTTCGTCGGTGAGGTCCTGCAGCGCGCCGGACGCCGCGAGCTGGGGCAGGGCGGTGCGTTCGACGTTGATCACGTCCGGCACGGACCGGTGGTTGATGACGCGCTCCCAGTACAGGGACAGCGTGTTCTCCTGCGTGCGTCCCTCGATCGGGTCGACGACGATGTGCGGGTGGGTGCGCATGAACTCGTTGATGCGCGGCATCGTCTCGTTGAACGCGTTGGACAGCATCGTGATGACGATGGTGTCGCTCGAGCGTTTGATCTCCGCGTATGGTCCGAGCTTCATCGTCGATCGCTTATGCGGGTCCAGCGAGTCCCGCGGCACGAACGTCGCCTCCAAGGTGATGGGCTCGGGGCGGACTACCGACGGATTGCGCACCGAGTCGACAAGCGCGTCGGCCGCCGTGACGGCCATGTCGGAGGCTTTCATGTCGATGGTGGCGAGCGTGGGGGAGAGCATCGACGACATCTCCGTGTTGTCGAAGCCGATTACCGAGACGTCCTCCGGGACCCGCAGTCCGTTGCGTCTCGCCGCGGCGATGAATCCCGCCGCAAGATCGTCGTTGAACGCGAATACCGCGTCGGTGGGGCGGATGAGGTATTGGTCGACGGCCCTGGTGCCGCCGGCGATGCTCGGATCGCATTCGCGCACCACGCGGTAGGTCATGTCGTAGCGGAAGGCAGCCGCACGGATGTAGCGTCGTCGGTATTCGTTCGACCAGGAGCCTGCGGGGCCCGCCAGATAGGTGATGGACGAATGCCCGGTCCTCTTCAGCTGACGCACCGCGTCGTCGATGGCGTGGGCGGCATCGACCGTGACGCTCGTGAGCCCGGGGATGGTCCGGTTCAGCAGGATGACCGGTTTGACCAGCATGATGCGTCGGATGTCCGGTTCGCTGAGTCTCGAGGAGAGCAGCGCCACGCCGTCCACGTTGCGCATCACGTACGACATGGCCCTGCGTTCGATGGCGGGCCGCTGGTCGGTGTCCAGGGTGATGAGTCCGTACCCTTTGGGTTCCAATCGGCGCTGCATCGCGTTGATCGCGGACGTATACAGGGCGTTGTTCAGGGTCGGCACGATGGCGGCGAGCATGCCGGTGGGCGGCAGGCCCTCGCCGGAGCCGTCCCGGTCGGGCGTCAGGTACCCGAGCCGTTCGGCGATGCCGCGGATGCGGAATTCGGTCTTCGCCGAGATCCGTCCCGGCTGGGACAGGGCCCTCGAGACGGTCGATGGGCTGACGCCGGCCTCGCGGGCGATGTCGTAGATGGTGGTCTTCCGTCCCATGACGTGCCTTTCCGAATCATGAGCAACATCTTCCACCGAGATTATGGCAACCTTGGGCAACAAGCGCAATGGGGATGGTGATTCGCGCGAACATGAATCCTGTCAACGGTTCCGGGCGTGGAAGCCCGGAACGGATTACACGCAGGAGACAAGTTCACTTGGAGGAACCATGTCCATAACCATCACATCCGCGACGAAGGTGACGGGCGCGACGCCGTCGCGCGCCGTGTCCTTCGCCGTCGAGGACATCGAACGCGACCTCGGTGCGACGATTGCGCCGTCCGACCTGCCCGGCGCGGACATCGTGCTCGTCGAGGAGCCGCGCGATCCCGAGACCTACGAGGTGCGCGTCGCCGGCGGCGGCCTGGAGATCCACGCCGGCGACGATTTCGGCTTCATCTACGGACTCTACGCCGTCAGCCGCGAGGTGCTCGGCGTCAAGGACCTCTGGTTCTGGAACGACCAGCGGTTCGCGCCGGTCCCGGCCATCGAGGTCGCCGACGACTTCACGCTCGCGTCCAAGCCGACCGCCGTCAAGTACAAGGGGTTCTTCATCAACGACGAGGTCCTGCTCGAGGACTGGCAGGTCGACAACGACAAGGAGAAGCCGTGGAGGCTCGCCTTCGAGACCGTGTACCGTCTCGGCGGCAACATGGTCATCCCCGGCTCCGGCCAGCGCGGCGAGCCGCATCTGAAGCTCGCCCAGGACATGGGCTTCTACATCAACCAGCACCACGCCTGCCCGCTCGGCGCGCGCATGTTCGCCTCCGCCTACCCGGGCGTACGGCCGAAGTGGCCCGAGGAGGAGCCGCGTTTCGAGGCCCTGTGGCGCGAGGCCATCGAGGCGCAGAAGGGCAAGCGCACCGTGTGGACGCTCGGCTTCCGCGGCCAGGGCGACCAGCCGTTCTGGAACTTCGACCCGCGCTACGCCACCGACGAGGCGCGTGGCAGGCTGCTGAGCGAGATCATCCAGCGCCAGTACGACATGGTGCAGGACGCCGACCCGGGCGCCCAGTGCGTGATCTACCTCTATGGCGAGGCGATGGAGCTCTACCGCGCCGGCGTCCTCACCTACCCGAAGCAGGTCGCCAAGATCTGGGCCGATAACGGCTTCGGGCGCATGGTTTCCCGCCGCCAGGAGAACAACAACCCGCGCGTGCCCGCCATGCCGACGAACGACGGCGACAACGGCATCTACTACCACGCGAGCTTCTACGACCTGCAGGCCGCCAACCACACCACCGACATCTGCAACGACCCGAGGCTTGTCGCCAAGGAGCTCGAGGACGTGATCGCGAACGGCGGCGACGACGTGTGGATCGTCAACGCCTCCAACATCAAGCCGCACGTCTACTTCCTCAACTTCATCGCCGCGATTTGGCGCGAGGGATCGATCGACTTCGAGAAGACCGCCCGCGCGTACGCCGCCGACTACTACGGCGAGGACAACGCCGACGCCGTGTTCGACCTGTACGAGGAGTACTGGAAGGCCTCCGTGCAGTACGGGCCCAACTGGGACGACCATGCCGGCGAGCAGTACTTCAACCATGTGCCGCGCATGCTCGTCACCCAGTGGCTCAGGGACCGCCAGGCCCCGGCGCAGGACCTGCGCTGGATGCACGACGCGGCGAGCCTCAAGGAGCAGATCACGTTCTACCGCGATCTGATCGCCCCGGCCGTCGCGCGCTACGCCGACCTGGCGGACCACGTCGAGCTCGCGGCCATCTCCGCCGAACTGCGCGGGCAGGACGCGGCGGCCGAGCTCATCCGCGACTCGATCGGCGTCGAAGCCGGCATCTACGAACACTCGGTGGCCGCCTCCGTGCACGTGTGCGACGCCCTCCTCGCCGGATACGACGAGGACTGGAAGCACGCGTTCTACGCGGCCGGTCTCGCGGCCGAGGAGTTCGACGCCGGCGACCGTGCGATGCGCGACCGCGAACACGGCAAGTGGGCGGGCTTCTGGCGCAACGACTGCCTGACCGACGTCAAGCAGTCCGCGTGGGTCGCACGCCAGCTCATGGGCTATCTCAGGTGCGTCGGCGACGGCCCCCACTACTACCAGTGGCTGCGCGACTTCACCTACCCCGAATGGGAGAAGGACGTGTTCGTGATCATGAACATGGAGAACCATCCCACCGACGACGAGATCTTCGCCGCCATGAAGACCAAGTGGCGGCACTGAGCGCCGCAATCGCAATCAAGGAAAGGAATGCAATGACGCAGCACGACAAGACCCCCGAGGCCAAGGCGCCCCAGGGCCGCAAGATCACCCTGCTCAACGCGGTCGGATACGCGTTCGGCGACTTCTACGGAGGCGGCTTCGGCCAGATCGCCACCTACCTCACCCTGTTCTGGACCACGTTCGCGGGCCTCAAGGTCGCCCAGGCCGGCTCCATCGTCGGCATCGCGACGATGCTCGCCGCGTTCTCCGCGCTCGTGTTCGGCACGCTGTCCGACAACCTCTACAAGTACAGGATCGGCCGCAGGTTCGGCCGCCGACGCTTCCTGATCCTGCTCGGCGTGCCCACGCTTCTGGTCACCATCCTCATGTTCGTGCCGGGCATGCCGGTGTGGGCCTACTTCGTGGTGTACGCGCTGTGGATCATCGCCAACCAGCTCATCATGACCCCGTACTCGGTGCTCCCGAACGAGATGACCACCGACTTCAACGGCCGCACCCTGCTGAGCACCACGCGCATGCTGTTCTCCGGCATCTCCACCGCCGTGATCCCGCTCGGCATGGCCGCCTTCCTCAAGGCGCTGGGCGACAAGCAGAGCTCCTCCTACACGATCTCGATGGGCTTCTTCATCGTGCTGTTCGCGGTGTTCGTGTTCATCGCCTACAAGTCCACGTGGGAGCTGACCCCCGAGGAGGCGGGCTTCGACGAGGCCGCCATCGAGGCCGAGGCCAAGGAGCCGTTCGACTTCGGCAAGTGGCTCCAGGGCGTCATCGACATCTTCGTCGGCTACTTCTCCACGCTGCGCAACAAGACGTTCCGCAAGCACATCCTCATCTACCTGCTCGGCCAGTCCTTCCTCGACATCTTCGGCCAGGTGTGGCTGTTCTTCGTGCTCTACAACCTCAACAAGCCGGTCGCCTTCGGCTCCGCGCTGCTCGGCATGGCCCTGATCGGCGAGCCGCTCAAGCCCGTCTTCGGCTGGCTGTTCGCCAAGCTGGGACCGCGCAGGATGTTCTCCCTGAACTTCGCCGGCGCGATCATCGGCCTGCTCGGCCTGTGGGGCCTGTGGCAGACCGCCGCCCAGAACGACACCTCCGCCTGGAACGCCATGCTCTACGTGGTCATGGTCTGGTGGCTGGTCTTCCGCGCCATGACCTGGTTCATCCCGTGGAACGTGTTCCCGTTCATCCCGGACGTCGACACGATCATGGCCGGCGAGAACCGGGGCGGCCTGTACATCGGCTTCCAGCAGTTCGCCCGCAAGATCACCGCCGGTCTGTCCGCCATGGCGTGGGGCTGGTACCTCGGGGCCAACGGCTTCGTCGAGGAGGCGTTCAAGGCGGGCAAACCGCAGCCCGACCAGGCGGTCAACGCCATCGGCACCGTGCTCGTGTGGTGGATCATCGCCGGTCTCGCCGTCGCGTGGATCATCTCCTTCACGATGAAGCTCGACAAGAAGACCGACGCCGTCCTGCTCAAGGAGATCGACCGTCTGAAGGCCGGCGGCCTGAAGAAGGACGTCGACCCGGAGACGAAGAGGATCGTCGAGCAGCTCACCGGCATCCGATACGAGCAGTGCTGGCCGCAGACCACCGAGTGATCCACCGGGTGATCACCGGGTGATTCGACGGTCCGTCCGCCGGACGCGGCGGCGGGGAGGCTTCTCCCGCAACGGGGAGCCTCCCCGCCGTTCTGCTATATGGAAGTTCCGTCGGAGGGAAACGCGCGGCGGCTACAATGAGCGGCGTTACTGGTGAATCGGTCGCGCCGCACGCGCGACAAGGAGGAACAATGGCAGAGATCACATGGAAGTCGATTCTCACCAAACTGGTCGGGGGAGACCATCTGAGCGCCGGGGAGTCCGAATGGTTCGTCGATGACCTGATGAAGGGCAACGCCGCGCCGGCAGCCGTGGGTGCCGCGCTCGCCATGCAGCAGCAGCTGGGACTCACCCCCGAGGAGGTGTCCGGCGCGGCCAAGGCCATGGTGTCGCACGCGGTGCCGCTGAACGTCTCCGGCGAGACCACCGACATCGTCGGCACCGGCGGCGACGGCTTCTCCACCGTGAACCTGTCCACGATGGGCTCCGTCGTGGCCGCGGCCGCCGGCGTGAAGATCGTCAAGCACGGCAACCGCGCCGCCTCCTCGAAGTGCGGTGCCGCCGATGTGCTCGAGAAGCTCGGCCTTCCGCTCGAGCTGAAGCCCGAGGCGGTCGCCGAGGTCGGCGACGAGGTGGGCATCACCTTCGCGTTCGCCCGCACCTTCCACCCGGCCATGCGCTTCGTCGGCCCGATTCGCGCCGCGCTCGGCATCCCGTGCGTGTTCAACGTGCTCGGACCGCTGACCAACCCGGCCCGTCCCGCCCATGTGGCCATCGGCTGCGCCAAGCGCGAGGTGAGCCCGATCATGGCCGCCGTGTACGCCGCCAACGGCCAGTCCGGCATGGTGTACACCTCCCATGAGGGTCTCGACGAGCTCGCGCCCACCGGTCCGGTCTCCGTGTGGGAGATCCGCGATGGCAAGGTCACCGAGACCGAGTTCGACCCGACCGTCGAACTGGGCCTGGAGAAGATCGACGTCGCGACGCTCAAGGGCGGCGAGCCCGAGGTCAACGCCCAGGCGTTCCGCGACTTCCTCGCCGGCAAGGACATCCCCGCCCGCACCACCGCGCTGCTCAACGCCGCGTCCGCCATCGTCGCCGACGGCCATCTGGTCGCCGGCGGCACGCTCGCCGAACGCTTCCGCGAGGCGTATGCGCTTGCCGAGAAGACCGTCGACTCCGGCAAGGCCTCGGCGCTGTTCGACAAGTGGATCGCCGTCGCGCAGTCCAAGGCCTGATCCGGTTCCGGCCCGTCCGCGGCCCGTTTCCGGGTGTATCCGTTCCCGATGCCCCGACCGCCCTTCGGCGGCCGGGGCATCGTCGTCTCCGAAGCGTTTCCGCCACCTCCGATCCGGCATCCGGAGTTTGGCAACCTGTGGCAACAACCCCCTGGTGTGGCATCGCAACCATTAGCCTGACGGTGTCCTCGCAAAGCGGTGGGGACGGAATGCAACAAACGGAACCACAGGAACCAGCGAAGGAGACACCATGGGATTCGGGAAAGCGACGTCGCGGCTGGCCGCGGCCGCGGCCATAGGGGCGATGCTCATCGGATTGACGCCGGCGGCGGCCCAGGCCGCCACCGTGCCGATGCACGAGTACAAGGAACAGAACGCGGCCACGTCGGGAACCACCTACTACGTGTCGACGTCCGGCAAGGCGGCGAACAGCGGCACCTCGCAGGATGCGCCGTGGACCCTCGACAAGGTCAACGAGACCACGTTCAAGCCCGGCGACCGCATCCTGCTCAAGGCGGGCGACACCTGGCGGGCGACCGGCGAGGCGAAGCTCGACTACGACGAACCGACCGCGCTGCTGCACCCGCTCGGCTCGGGCAGCGCCGAGGAGAAGATCGTCCTCGGCTCCTACGGTTCCGAGAACGGATCGCGGCCTGTGCTCGCCGGCGACGCGAAGGTCAACGACGTCGTCCAGCTCAAGGACCAGCAGTACTGGGACATCTCCGGACTCGACGTGAGCAACGAGGCCGCCGGATTCACCGGCAACGACGAAGGCGGCGCCATCGACGAGAAGAACGGCGCGCTGGTCGCCGACCTGCGCGGCATCCACATCTACGGCCAGTCCTCCACCAGCCTCAGCGGATTCGACCTGCACGACCTGTACGTGCACGACGTGACCGGCGAGGTCTCCTGGATCACGCAGAGCGCCATCGCGATCCCCTTCGACGAAGGCGTCGCGAACATGAGGAAGCAGACCAACGGCGTCAACATGAAGGGCGGCTGGGACTTCTCCAAGCGTACCGCCGCCATCCTCATGGAGACGTTCAAGCCCACCGGAGAGCCGACCCGGTTCCACGGCGTGACCGTCGAGGACAACGACTTCCGCCGCAACTCGTTCGGTGCGTTCACCATCAAGCAATGGTACGGCGGCTCCCACAAGTACGCGGCCTGGGACGGCCGGGCCGAGAACGGCTACCAGTCGAAGGCGCGCATGCACACCGACGTGACGGTCAGGAACAACTACATCGACCAGACCGGCGTCTACAACGGCGACGGCATCTACCTCACCAGCGTGCAGGGCGGCCTGGTCGAAGGCAACGTCATCGGGCATCCGGGCGTGTGCGGCATCGAACTGTACTTCGCCGACAACGTGACCGTCCAGAACAACGAGGTCTTCGAATCCCAGCGCAAGGCGGGCGGCGGCGACTCCAACGCCATCGACCCGGACCGCAACTGCACCAACATCGTCATCCAGTACAACTACATCCACGACAACGGCGACGGCATCCTGATCTGCGGTTACGACTACAACACCGTCGTCATCCGCTACAACGTGTTCTTCAACAACCGCGCGAAGATCCTGCGCGACTGCATCTACGGCGGCACCGTCGACGTCTACAACAACGTGTTCTACCAGGGAAGCGACATCCAGAAGCCGATCACGGCCGGAGACACCCCCACATGGGTATCCGCCAGCAGCAACGGCGAGGTGTGGACGTTGAAGAACAACATCTTCTACTACGAGGAGAACTCCACCGGCAACAACCTGAGCAACCACACGATGTCCGCGGGCAGGAACGTCGACTACGACCACAACGTCTACTACGGGTTCAAGCCGACCTCGTCCAATGACGCCCACCCCGTGGTCCTCGCCTCCGGCGAACCGCTGTTCGCGGGACAGCTCAAGGAGCACGCCTACCCGACCTCCGTCGCCGGGCGCGTCAGCGCCTTCGACGCGCTCAGGCTCGCCGACCCGAAGGTCGACGGCACCGGCGTCCCGTACCAGTGGAACGACAAGCTCGTCGCCGCCGACAAGATCTTCGGACTCGGCGACTCCATGTCCAAGGATTACGCGGGCGCGACCATCGACGCCGTCACCCCCGACCCCGGCATCTACGAGACCACGTTCACCGGCGTGGGCGGCACGCTCGCCGACGCCTACGCGACGCCGATCGCCGGAGCCACCGTCACGTTCACGGCCGCGCAGGACACGGCCAGGACCTACGGCGCCGCCACCAGCGCAAGCGGCTACTACCATATCGCCGACATCCCGGCCGGCGACTACGCGATCGCCGTCACCGGCAAGGACGGCGCGACGCTCCTCGCCACGAAGGGCACGGTCAAGGGCGCCTACACCACCATCGACCTGAAGACCGCCTCCGACACGGGCACCGTGACCGGCACCGTCACGGGCCTTGACGGCAAGCCCGTCGACGGCGCGGCCGTCACCCTGACCGTGGGCGGGCGCACGCTCGACGCGACCACCGACGAACACGGCCGTTACACGCTCAAGGACGTGCCGGTGACGACCGACGCGATCGCCGCCACCCTCACCGTCGCGAAGGACGGCTACCGCGACGCCTCCGAACAGGTGCAGGTCAAGGCGGACGCCGTGACGCAAGTCGGGCTCACGCTCGCCGCCGTGACGTCCGTCGAACTGGACGGCAAGACGGCGACCATCAGCGGCGACGGACTGACGAAACGCGACGTCGCCGACGCGGCGTTCAGCGGCGGCGGCTGGACCGCGTTCGAGAACGCCAAGGCCGGCAGCTGGGCCGAATACGCGATCGACGTGCCCGCGGACGGCACCTACGACCTGACCGTGTTCACCAAGGACAAGAACAACCGCGCCACCGTGCGCCTGTCGGTCGACGGGGCGGACGTCGGCAAGCCGATGGTGATGAGCTCCTCCGCCAACGACACCCGCAAATCGTACGACTTCGACGGCGTCGCGCTGAAGGCCGGCAGGAACGCCATCCGCTTCACCGTCACCGACGTCGCCAAGGGCAACCTGTTCGGCCTGGACGCGCTGACGTTCGCCGGCACGACGCCCAAGGCCGCGGTGACCTACGTGGACAAGTCCGCGCTGCACGCCGCGATCGCCAAGGCGCAGACGCTGGACGAGAAGGCGTACACCGCCGACTCGTGGAAGCCGTTCGCCGAGGCGCTGGCATCGGCGAAGCACGTGCTGGACGACGCGACCGCCGATCAGGACGCGGTCGACGCGGCCGTCGCCGCCCTGGCCGAGGCGCAGAGCGGACTGTCCGCCGTCACGCCGATGCCGGAGCCCGAGCCGCAGCCGACGCCCGGACCGGGTGACGGGCAGCAGCGTCCGTCCGACGGCGCCGACGGTTCCGGCTCCGCCGCCGACGGCGCGTCCGCCGGCGATGGACGGAACGATACGGCCGCGAACACCGCCGCGAAACGCCACGCGCTGCCCGGCACCGGCGTGGACGTCGCCGTCGCGTTCGCCGTCGCCATCCTGCTCGCCGTCGCGGGCGTCGCGCTCGGCCTGCGCCGCCGTGCGTGACGACCCCGAGCGACCGCATGCGGAATCCCGCACGTCCCATCAGGGCGTGCGGGATTCCGCATGCGGTACGTGATGACGGCAACTATGGCAACAAGCCGCAACAGGATCACGCCGTTGATAGACTTGTCTCGATCCCGGCCGATGAAGGCCGTCGGACGACACGAGACGAACGGTGATGACGGAGGAACGTCATGAGCGCTTTCACGGAATTCGGCACGCTGGTCAGGAACCGGCGCGCACCCAAGGACAGACCCAAGGACACCAAGACGGCGCTGGGGTTCCTCGCGCCGTGGCTCATCGGCGCGGTGTTCCTGAGCCTGATCCCGATGCTGTATTCGCTCGTGATCTCGTTCACCAAATACAACATGATCAAGCCGCCGAGGTTCGTGGGGTTCATGAACTACCGTCACATGCTCGTCGACCCGCGGTTCCTCCACTCGCTCGAGGTCACGCTCACCTACGTGGTCGTCTCCGTGCCGCTGCAGCTCGCCGCCGCGCTCGCGCTCGCCGTGGCGCTCGACCGCGGCATGCGGGGGCTCGCCTTCTACCGCTCCGCGTTCTACCTGCCGTCGATGCTCGGCGGCTCGGTCGCCGTGGCGGTCCTGTGGAAGATGGCGTTCGGCGCCGACGGCCTGTTCAACGCGTTCCTCGGCTTCATCGGCATCGACACGTCGATGAGCTGGATCGCCAACCCGGACACCGCCAACTGGACGCTCATCGCCCTGCATGTCTGGCAGTTCGGCTCGCCGATGGTCATCTTCCTCGCGGGACTCAGGCAGATCCCGCGCGAACTGTACGAGGCGGCCAGCGTCGATGGCGCCGGCCCATGGCGCAGGTTCCGGTCGATCACCCTGCCCATGCTCTCGCCGATCATCTTCTTCAACCTGGTGATGAGCGTCATCAACTCGTTCCAGACGTTCACGCAGGCGTACGTCGTCTCCGGCGGCACCGGCGGACCGTCCGACTCGACCCTGTTCTACACGCTCTACCTCTACCAGCAGGGATTCGCCTCCCTCAGGATGGGATACGCCTCGGCGATGGCCTGGATCATGGTGCTGATCGTGGCCGCGCTCACCGGGATCAACTTCGCGCTTTCGAGGTTCTGGGTGCATTACGATGACTGACACGACAAGGACGAAGGATATGGCAACCGACAAGACGGCCGGCAGGGCGTCCGTCGTGGCCGCATGCGACGACAAGGCGGCCGCCCACGCCGATCTCGGATCGGGGGAGGGCATGATGCCGGACCGGGGCAGGGGAGCGGCGCGCGTGGTCGTGGCCGTCGCGAAGCAGATCGTCGTGCTGCTGCTCGCGATCGTCATGCTCTACCCGATCTTGTGGATGGTCGCGAGCTCGCTGCGCCCGCAGAACGAGATCTTCACGAACATGGGACTCGTCGTCACCCACCCGCTGTGGGAGAACTACGTGGCCGGATGGAACGCGCTCAGCCACCCGTTCGGCCGGTACGTCCTCAACTCGCTGATCATCGTCGTGTTCGCGATCGTCGGCAACATCCTCACCTGCTCGATGGCCGCCTACGCGTTCGCGCGCCTCGACTTCCGGTTCCGCGGTCCGCTGTTCGGCTTCATGCTGCTCATGCTCATGATCCCGATCCACGTGGTCGTCATCCCGCAGTACATCATGTGGAACTCGCTGCACATGATCAACACGTTCGTGCCGCTCATCGTGCCCAAGTTCCTCGCCATGGACGGGTTCTTCACGTTCCTGTTCTATCAGTTCCTGCGCGGGCTGCCGCGCGACCTCGACGAGGCCGCCCAGATCGACGGCGCCGGCCACGCGCGCATCTTCTTCCAAATCCTGCTGCCGCTGATGAAGCCCGCAATCGGCACCTGCGCCGTGTTCACGTTCATCTGGACGTGGAACGACTTCTTCACCCAGCTGCTCTACCTCACCAAGCCCGACATGATGACCGTGCCGATCGCCCTGCGCACGTTCATCGACTCGCAATCCCAATCCAGCTACGGCCCGATGTTCGCGATGAGCGTGGTGAGTCTCATCCCGCTGTTCCTCGTGTTCACGTTCGGGCAGCGGTATCTGGTCCAGGGCATCGCCACCACGGGAGGCAAATGATGTTCAGACGGTTGTGGAGGAAAAGCGCGAGGCTCGCGGCGGCCGTGTCGGCGGCCCTGGCCCTGTGCGCGCCAGCGGCGTGCGGCGGTTCGGTCGGAGCCTCCGACGTGCCGGTCGAGCCGGCGGAGGGCGACGTGACCATCAGGCTCGACTGGTGGGGCGGCGACGCCCGCGTCAAGGCCACCGAACAGGCCGTCAGGGCCTTCGAGAAGAAGCATCCCCGCATCCACGTCGAGACGGAATACTCCGACTGGACCGGATACTGGGACAAGCTCGCCGTCCAGTCCGCCGGAGGCAACGCGCCGGACGTCATGCAGATGGACGAGCTCTACCTCGCCTTCTACGGTTCGATGGGGTCCCTGCTCGACCTCGACAAGGCCTCGGACTATCTCGACCTCGACGGCATGGACGCCTCGCTGAAGCGGATGGGGCAGGTCGAAGGCCGTCAGGTCGCGGCGCCGATGACCACCACCCAGTACGGCGTCATCGTCAACAACGATGTGCTCGACAGGCTCGGCCTCACCCTGCCCGACACGGACCATTGGACGTGGAACGAGTTCGCCGACTTCGCGAAGCAGGTCACCGAACGCTCCGGCGGCAAGGACATCGGCGCCATCGCCCCCAACAACGGGTTCGGCCTGCAACTGTGGGCGCGCCAGCACGGCGAGCGCCTGTTCGAGGGGAACCGCATCGCCATCTCGGCCAAGACGCTGGCGTCCTTCCTCCAGCTGCCGGCCGACTGGGCCGGCAACGGCATCGAGGGCAGCGCCGAACGCTGGAGCGAGAACACGGCGGCCGCCATGAACGACAGCGACTTCGGCAAGGGGCGGCAGGCGATGATGCTCACCCAGACCACGCAGATCACCCCTTACGCCCAGGCCGCGGGAACCGACGACATGACGCTCGTCCCGCTGCCTCAGGACGATCCGGGCGTGAAGGCCATGTACCTCAAGCCCGGCATGTACTGGGCGATCTCCTCGCAGTCGCGCCATCCGGCCGAGGCGGCGATGCTCGTCGACTATCTGCTCAACGACGCCACGGCCGGGCGGATTCTCGGCACCGAGCGCGGCATCCCGGCCAACGACGCCATCCGCAGGGACCTGGCCGCGAAGGCGACCGGCACCGACCGCACGGCGCTCGACTTCGTCGACGCCATCCGCCACACGTCGGGCGAACCGCCGGCCATCACCCCGAACGGCGCCTCCGAGCTCGACAAGACCATCGTGCGCTATCAGCAGGATGTCGTCTTCGGCAAGCGCACGGCGCCCGACGCGGCGCGCGCGATGATCGCCGAACTGCAGGAGTCCATCGACTTCAACTCGTGACGCTTGCGTGACGAGGTCACACACGCGCGCCGTCGTCGAAATAGCCGCCGCGGTCGCCGGTCTGCCGCCTGCGGTTCAGGATCTTGCCGATGAGCCCGCCGAGGCCGATGATCGTGCACATGCTGAACACGAAGCTCAGCAGCCATCCCAGAATCGGCACCGAGCCGATGCCGGGGATGAACATCGTGGCGACCGAGCCGACGAGTCCGACGACGAGCAGAATCCAGCACACGAGCGTCGAACGCCTCACCGGGCCGATCTCGGGGTTCGGGGGAGTGAAGCCGCCGTCATCGTAGGAGTCCATCACCCTGTCCGTGTCGAGCCAGCTGGAACCGGTGAAATCGCGCGGCCCATGGCTGGCTCCCGTGCGTGAGAACGCGTCGGGAGCCAGGTCGTCGATGTCGATGAGCCGTTCCTTCTCGCGGCGTTCCGCGTGCTTTTCGAAGCGTTTCGCGTTGCGCGACGACGCCACCGACTTGAGCTCGTCCTTGTGCTCCGCCTCGAATGCCGCCCACGCCGCGTCGAGATTGCCGAGATCCGGCTTCGCCGCCGAGTCTCCCTTGCGGTCGTCGCCATCCGGCGTGGGGGTTGGCCGCTCGTCGCCCGCATTGGTATTGTTGAGGTCAGTCATACATACCACTCTAATGCGCGGCCATGGCCTGCGCGGGGAGGGAAACGCCAAGTGCTCTACTGGTTCTTCGTCAAAGTGTTCGGTCCCATCGCTCGCCGTCGCCTCGGCCCCACGGCCAAGGGGCTGGAGAACATCCCGCGCAAGGGCGGGGCCATCATCGCCGCCAACCATCTGGCCGTCATCGACGACGCGCTCATCCCGATCACCTGCCCGCGCATGGTGCATTTCATGGGCAAGGCCGAATACTTCGAAGGCAAGGGGATCAAGGGCAAGTTCAAGAAGTGGTGGTTCACGTCCGTGGGCGTGTTCCCCGTCGACCGTTCCGGCGGCAACAAGTCGCTGGGTGCGCTCGAGCATGCGCGCGAGATCATCGAGGACGGCCACCTGTTCGGCATCCACATCGAGGGCACGCGCAGTCCCGACGGCCGCCTGTACAAGGGGCACACGGGCGTGGCCCGCCTCGCGCTCGAGACCGGCTGCCCGATCGTGCCGACCGCGCTCATCGGCTCCGACAAGCTCCAGCCGATCGGCACGTCGATTCCGAAGAAGGGCAGGACGCAGGTGATCTACGGCAAGCCGATCCACGTGGAGAGGAAGCCCTCCGACGAGATCACGCACGACGACCTGCGTTCCCTGACCGACCATCTGACCGCCGAGATCCAGAAGCTCAGCGGCCAGGAGTACGTGCCCGAATACGCGCAGAAGATCAAGGCCGAGCTCAAGGCGAAGAAGGAGGCCGAAGCGGCCGCCGCGTGACGGAGTCCGTCTCCGCCAAGAACCCCCTCAGTCGTCCGTAGGACGACAGCTCCCCCTGAAGGGGGCGCAAGGAGACAATCCTGCGCCCCCTTCAGGGGGAGCTGGCCGGCGAAGCCGGACTGAGGGGGTTTCGCGTACCGCGTTCACACCACGCCCGCGCACTGCCCGCGCACCACGTATCACTCACACCACGGTGAGCGTGACGACCGTCTTGTTGCCCTTCTCGTCGCGTACGCGCACCTGCTGGCCCGGGTCGGGGCTCTGCAGGCGCACCGTGTGCGTCACGTCGCCGAGCGGCGCCGACTTCTTCACCTCGAGGCCGAGCGCCTCCAGCGTCTTGGATGCCTCGTCGTAGGTCTTGCCGCGCACGTCCGGGATGGTCACCATCTCCGGCCCCTTCGAGACGACCACGTCCACCGAGTCGCCCCAGTGCAGCTGCGTGTCCTTCGCGACGGACGAGGAGATCACCTTGCCGGAGTCGATCGTGTCGCTGTACTCCTCGCTCCAGTTCGCCTTGAGCTTGAGGTCGTCGAGCGCGGTGGCGGCCTCGTCCTTCGTGCGTCCGACGATGTCGGGCATGGTGACGGGCATCGGGCCCTTCGACAGGGCCACGTCGATCTCCGCGTTGTGCTTGAGCGTGGTGCCCGGGTCAGGGGAGATGCTCAGGGTCGCGCCTTCGGGCAGCGTCTCCGAGTACACGTCCTTCGACTGGTCGTGCTTCACGTTCGTGAATCCGGCCTTGCTCAATGCGTCGAGCGGGGCCTTGCCGTTCGCCGAGTTCGGGTCGAGGATGTCGTCGGGGATGGTCGCCATCCTCACGCCGCGGGACACGACCACCCTCATCGTGGGGGTGTCGCGCTTGCTCACGTGCGTGTTCACCTCGGCGTCCTTCCCGTGCAGCGTCGCGAGGATGATGTGCCCTTCCTCGATGGTGTCGCTGTATGCGGTCGACGTCTTGTAGGGGATGCCCAGCACCTTGAGCGTGCCCTCGTACGTCTTCCATGCGGCACCTTCCAGCGTGCACGCCCGGTTCTCCTCGCAGGTCACGTCGTCCGGCTTCGGCAGCTCCCAGTAGCTTCCCGGTCCGCGGTAGTACCACCATGCGCCACCCCCGCCGGCCGCGAGCGCCACGACGAGCAGCGTGACGAGCGTGATGACGATGGCCTTGCCGTGGCCTTTCCTCTTGCCGGCCGGCGCCACGTCGGCGGGAGCGGCCGGCGGTGTCGCGGCCGACACGGTCGCGGCGGCGTGCTGGACCGTCGGCCGGTCCGCGACGGTCGCGAGCGTGCCATCCATGCCGGCGAGCGGCGTGACGGCACGCGGCACCGGCGTCGTGCCCTGCGCGTCGTCTGCCACCGGCTGCAGCGCGACGGTCTCGGCGTTCGCCGTCGCCTGCGCGTCGGCGGCCGTGGTGCGCGGCGCGGCGGGCTTGTCCTCGAAATCGAACAGGCTGAGCGCCTGCGTCTCCTTCGGTTCGGCCACGGGGACGAGCACCTGCGTCGCCGCCGCCTCCATGGCCGTCGTCGGCGGCAACGTCACGGTGGCCTCCGTCGCCGGCTGCATGGCCTGCGGCAGGGCACGCGTCGGCTGCGGTTCCGCCTCGCCGCGTGCGGCGTCGTGCGGCGTCCCATCGTGCGGCGCGCCGTCCGTCGCGTCATGTTCGGGAGGCATCGGCGGTTGCGGCGGCGCGACCGGGGGAGCGGGCGGCAGTCCCGCGCCGGCGAGCCGCGCGCCGACCGCGGCGGCGCCGGCGGCCGCGCGGCCCGCGACGGGAACCGTCGTTTCACCGGACGTCGCCTCACCGGCCGGTTCCGCGTCGGGGCGACGGTACTGCCATGCCTCCACCGTGAGACCGCGCATCACGTCGCGCAGTTCCGCCGCCGCGGCCGTCGCGTCGGCGGGACGCGCGTCGATCGAGCGCGCGGTCAGATGCGCGACGAACCGCGCCACGGACGGATCGATGCCCGGGCACGGGACGGTGAGGGACGGCACGTCCTCGTGGACGTGCTTGAAGACGAGGGTGACGGGATTGTCGGAGATGAACGGTACCTGGCCGACGAGCATCTCCCACGCCATGATGCCCACCGCGTACAGGTCCCCCTGCGGCGTCGCCTCGTTGCGCTCGATGGTCTCCGGCGGCAGGTAGGCGGCGGTGCCGAGCAGCATGCCGGTGGAGGAGAGCGTCGCCTGCGAGGTGGCCTTCGCCAGACCGAAGTCGGTGATCTGCACGCGGCCGCGGTCGTTGAGCATGATGTTCTCCGGCTTGATGTCGCGGTGCACCACGTTCACCTGATGCGCGCTCGACAGGCCGTCGAGCGTCTCGGCGACGATGCGCAGCGTCTGGCGCACGCTGAACACGCCCTGGCCGTTCATCTCATGGCGCAGGTTCACGCCGTGCACGTACTCCATGACCAGATAGGCGCGCCCATCGGATTCGCCGGCGTCATACACCTGCACGACGTGCGGGTTGGCGATGCGCGCGGCGGATCTCGCCTCGCGGCGGAAGCGTTCGAGGAACTGGTCGCGGTGCGGTCCCTGCGCGAGCTGCGTGTGCATCATCTTGATGGCCACCGTGCGTCCGAGCCGTTCGTCCTGCGCCTCGTACACCGTCGCCATACCGCCCTGCGCGATCTGGCGCACGACGCGGTAGCGGCCTTCGATCACCTGGCCTACGGGGGTGTTTGCGGCTTCACTCATAGGATTGCGTCCGTGTCCTTACGTCACTCACGAAAAATCACCGGGATGCGCCCGTGGGCGACATGTCGCCCACGGGCGCATCCCCTGCCGTCCCACTCTAGCGTTCGGCCACGTCCGGCACGAAACGCGCGCACGCGTCCACGAGGCGCCTGCGGGAGTCCCCGTCGAGCCCAAGCGCGTCGATCGCGGCGAGCGAACGCTCCCACAGGCGCGTGATGCGTTCGCGTGAACGCATCACGGCGCCGGTCGAGGAGAACAGTCCGATGGCGCGGCGCACGTCCGCCTCGTCGCGTTCCGGCGCGCGGAACATCGCGGCGAGCTCGTCGTGCTCCGCGTCCGAGCCGGCCTCGAGCGCGTCGGCGAGGAGCACTGTGCGCTTGCCCTCGCGGATGTCGCCGCCCACCGGCTTGCCGCTCGTCCGGCTCGACCCGACCACGTCGATCAGATCGTCCTCCAATTGGAAGGCGAGTCCCAGCGGCACGCCCACGGAAAGCGCCCGGGCGCGCGCCTCGCCGCGTTCCGCGCCGGCCGCGAGCAGGGCGAGTTCGAGCGGCGCGATTGTCGTGTAGCTCGCCGTCTTCCACCGGAACACGCCGAGCGACGCCTCGGCCAGGGCGCGCGGGTCGTCCAGCGACGCCTGTTCGACCGCCAGGTCGAGGATCTGGCCGATCTCCACCTCGCGCTGCATGGTGAGGAACGCGGCGACCAGCGCGGACGGGTCGGCGAGCCGCCCGGCCGCGCTGTTGGCGATGTCGACGCATGCGGTGGCCAGGAGGTCGCCGAGCATGAGCCCCAGGCCGCGGCCGATCGCCGCGTCCCCCGTCCGGTCCTCCAGCGCCCGGTGCGCGCTCGGCTTGCCGCGGCGCAGGTCGGAGTCGTCGATGATGTCGTCGTGCACGAGCGCGGCCGTCTGGAACACCTCGATCGCGCACGCCATGTCCACCATCGCGTCCCGGGCCGCCGGATCGCCTCCGAACGCGTCGTACGCGGCGAGGGCGAGCAGCGCGCGCAGGCGTTTGCCGCCCTCGCTGGACGTCACGCCCTGGCCCACGACCGCGTCCATCATCGACCGGCAGGCGGCGGGGATGGGGGAGTCCGCGCCGGCGGCGTCCTCGGCGGGCACGCCGGCCCGTTCGGCCACCAGGGCGGCGATGCGCGGTTCGATCAGGGACCTGTCAAGAGCTCTCAAATCCATGCCTCTAAGTTATCCACAATGACCGCCGAAAACAACCGGATGCGGAATCGGCTCCGGCAAAGGCCCGACGGGGTGTTATCCACATTGCCCGCGGGGCGTGCGCCGGCCATGTCCCGGCCGTCATACTGGCATCACGGCCGCGGGACCCCGCGGCCGCCGACCAATCGAACATCAAGGAGGATGCCATGACACGACACCGACGCAGAAGGAAGGACGCCTCGCCGGGCGCGGGTGGACGGGCCCATCGCCCCGTGCACGCCGACAGCCCCGACGAGTGCCGGGAGTTCCTCGATGGGCTCGACGAGCTCGACGGGGACGTGATCGACGGTCTCGTCGGCCAGCTGCGCGAGGAGCGGCGCGAGCGCGGCCCCGAGGCCGGCAACAACGAATGGATGGACGGGCCGCTCGACGAGTGGCTCGACAACATCGACCACGGCCGCGTCGACCTCGACGAGGAGACCATGGCCGCGATCGCCGTCGGCATGCACGAGGTGCTGGCGATGCGCGACGCGCTGATCCTGTCGCTGATCGTCGACCGCGCCGCCTGCGACAGGGACACGCTGATGGCCATACTGTCGCGGCCGCGCACGCCTCCCGTCTCCGCCCTGGTGCGCGATCTGATGACCGCGGCGTTCGAGGGCGACGACGGGCCGGACATGGACCGCTGCCAGGCGGGGGTGACGATGTTCTCCGCTATGGCCTGCCTGATGCCGCTGTCGATGACGGCGCAGCCGTTCGCCGCCATCGCCTACGTGCTGTGGTGGCTGGGCGACTGCCGCGCGCCAGTCTACGCGCTGCGCTCGCTCGCGGCCGACGAGGGGTGCACGCTGGCGGCGATCGTGCTGGGCGCGGCCGAACGCGGGCTCGGTCCGGCGTGCAGCTGCGTGTGAGCATGCGGCCCGTCCCCGCGGCGCGCGGATTCCTTCGCGACGGGAATAATCGTCCCTATGGGGTGGTTTACTCACATAGTTGACGATTTGCCCTTGCCAGAAGTGTGCCCATGTGGTATATGAGGCGGGGCGAGGAACCGCGAGGAGGATAAGTTTGGCTACCAAGAGCACGACGGCTGGCGACAAGACCGAGGACACCAAGGACACGAAGCCCGCCGCCGCCAAGAAAGCCAGCACCGCGCGCAGGACGGCCGCGAAGAAGACGGCCGCGAAGACCACGGCACGCAAGCCCGCCGCGAAGCGTCCGCGCAGGAAGAAGGACGAGCCGGCGAAGCCGGTCGAGGCGGACGAGGTCGACGAGCTGGACGACGAGAAGGACGATCTCGACGTCGACGACCTCGACGATCTCGACGAGGACCTGGACGGCGACGACGTCGACGACGAGTCGGACGACGCGGAGGACGAGGACTCCGACGACGACCTCGACGATGACGACGACTCCGAGGACGACGACGAGGACGACAAGCCCGCCGAGGTGGAGGAGCCCAAGCAGAAGGGCGCCTTCGTCGTGCGCGACGATGACGACGACTACGAGCCGCGTCCGCGCCGCCGCGGCGGCAAGATCGGCAACCCGAAGCGCCGCGTGATCACCGCCGGCGCCACCGCCGACCCGGTCAAGGACTACCTCAAGCAGATCGGCCGCGTCAACCTGCTGAACGCCGAGCAGGAGGTCGACCTGTCCGAGCGCATCGAGGCCGGCCTGTACGCCCAGCACCTGCTGGACACCGAGGGCGACACGATGGACTTCAAGCGCAAGCGCGAGCTCAAGTGGGCGGCGAACGACGGCAAGAAGGCCAAGGACCACCTGCTCGAGGCCAACCTGCGACTCGTCGTCTCCCTCGCCAAGCGCTACACCGGCCGCGGCATGCTCTTCCTCGACCTCATCCAGGAGGGCAACCTGGGCCTGATCCGCGCCGTCGAGAAGTTCGACTGGAAGAAGGGCTTCAAGTTCTCCACGTACGCGACCTGGTGGATCCGCCAGGCCATCACCCGCGCCATGGCCGACCAGGCGCGCACCATCCGCGTGCCCGTGCACATGGTGGAGGTCATCAACAAGCTCTCCCGCGTGCAGCGCCAGATGCTGCAGGATCTCGGCCGCGAGCCCACGCCGGACGAGCTGGCGCGCGAGCTCGACATGCCGGTCGAGAAGGTGCAGGAGGTGCAGAAGTACGGCCGCGAGCCGATCTCGCTGCACACCCCGCTCGGCGAGGACGGCGACTCCGAGTTCGGCGACCTCATCGAGGACACCGACGCCATCGCCCCGTCCGACGCGGTCGCGTTCTCGCTGCTCCAGGAGCAGTTCAAGAGCGTGCTTGAGACCCTTTCGCCGCGCGAGTCCGGCGTCATCAAGATGCGCTACGGCCTCGAGGACGGCCAGCCGAAGACCCTCGACGACATCGGCCGCGTGTACGGCGTGACCCGCGAACGCATCCGCCAGATCGAGTCGAAGACCATGTCTAAGCTGCGCCACCCGTCCCGTTCGCAGACGCTGCGCGACTTCCTGGATCAGTGATCGGCGGCCGCCGACCAACCATCGTTCAACACTAGGGGATTATGGCGAAAGAGGAATACGGCGCCAAGGACCTGGCCGTCCTTGAGGGCCTGGATGCGGTGCGCAAGCGTCCGGGCATGTACATCGGCACCACCGACTCGCAGGGCCTCATGCACTGCCTGTGGGAGATCATCGACAATTCCGTCGACGAGGCGTTGGCCGGGTTCTGCACGAACATCGTCGTGACGCTGCACACCGACGGGTCGATCGAGGTGGCGGACGACGGCCGCGGCATCCCGGTCGACAAGGAGCCGAAGACCAAGCTCACCGGCGTGGAGGTCGTGCTCACCAAGCTGCACGCCGGCGCGAAGTTCGGCAACTCCTCGTACAACGCGGTCGGCGGCCTGCACGGCGTCGGCTCGTCGGTCGTCAACGCGTTGAGCTCCCGTCTTGACGTGTGGGTGGACCGCGACGGGCTCACGCACCACATGTCGTTCCACCAGGGCCATCCGGGCGTGTACGCGGACGCCGACCCGGCGAACCCCTCGCCCGACTCGCCGTTCAAGCGCACGCGCAAGAACCGGCCCACCGAGCTGGAGATCGTCGGCAAGGTGCCCGCCAAGCGCACCGGCACGCGCATCCGTTACTGGGCGGACAAGGAGATCTTCAACAGCACCGCCGAGTTCTCCTACGAGCAGCTCATCGACCGCGTGCGCCAGACCAGCTTCCTCGTGCCGGGCCTCAAGATCACCGTCATCGACGAGAACGTGCCCGAAACGGGCGACGCGTCGCTCGACGAGATGCGCGAGGTCGACGTGGCCGCGCCCGCCGAGGTCGACGCCGCGGCCGAAACCGGATCCGAGGCGGCGACCGATGCCGCCGCATCCGTCGCCGTCACGTCGGGGGATTCCGTCCCGTCCGATGCGGTCGCCGTGGCGCAGGCCGACGCCGCCGCGCACACGCACGCCCGCGTCGAGGAGTTCCTCCACACCGGCGGCGTCAGGGATTTCGTCGACTTCCTCTCCCACGGCGAGCCCATCTCCGACATCTGGCGCATCCAGGGCGAAGGCACCTACGAGGAGGAGACGCAGGCCGTCGGCGAGAACGGCGAACTGCACGCGCAGAACGTGACGCGCACCTGCGGCGTCGACATCGCCCTCAGGTGGGTGAACGGCTACGACACGGTGATGCGCAGCTTCGTCAACATCATCGAGACGCCGGGCGGCGGCATGCACGTCGACGGACTGATGAACTCGATCACCCGGCAGGTGCGCAAGGCCGTCGAGGCGAACGCGCGCAAGCTCAAGGTGAACCTCAAGGACCAGCACATGCGTGTCGAACGCGACGACATCATGGCCGGACTCGTGGCCGTCGTCACCGTGCGCATCGCCGAACCCCAGTTCCAGGGCCAGACCAAGGACGTGCTCGGCACCGCGCAGGTCAAGCCGATCGTCACCCGCATGACCGACAAGCAGTTCGGCGAGATGATCACCGGCGCCAAACGCGGCTACAAGGAGCAGTCGGCGCGCGTGCTCGAGAAGATCGTCGGCGAGATGCACGCCCGCGTCCAGTCGCGCAAGGCCAAGGAGGTCACGCGCCGCAAGAACGCGCTCGAATCCGCGTCGATGCCGTCGAAGCTGTCCGACTGCCAGCCGGGCAACGACGACGTGGCCGAACTGTTCATCGTCGAGGGCGACTCCGCGCTCGGCACCGCGAAGGCGGCCCGCAACTCCGGGTTCCAGGCGCTCCTGCCGATCCGAGGCAAGATCCTCAACGTGCAGAAGGCGTCGATTACGCAGATGCTGTCGAACAAGGAGTGCGCGGCCATCATCCAGGTGGTGGGCGCCGGAAGCGGCCAGAGCTTCGACATCGAACAGGCGCGCTACAACAAGGTCATCATGATGACCGATGCCGACGTGGACGGCGCGCACATCCGCATCCTGCTGCTCACCCTGTTCTACCGCTACATGCGCCCGCTCATCGAGCACGGCCACGTGTACGCGGCCGTGCCGCCGCTGCACCGCATCGCGCTCGCCGGTTCGCACAAGGGCGAGTACATCTACACGTATTCGGACGACGAGCTCGCCGGCAAGCTCGCCGACCTGGACCGCCGCCACATCTCCTACAACCCGGACATCCAACGCTACAAGGGTCTGGGCGAGATGGACGCCGACCAGCTGGCCGACACGACGATGGATCCGCGCACGCGCATGCTGCGCCGCATCCGCATGGAGGACGCCGCGCAGGCGGCCGAGATCTTCAGCCTGCTCATGGGCGACGACGTGCCGCCGCGCAAGGCGTTCATCGTCGAGAACGCGGACGACTTCGACCGTTCCAAGATCGACACCTGACGGTTCTCCCCATCGTGGGGATGCGGGAGGCGCGGGACGCCCGGTCGCGTGATGTCACGGCCGGGCGTTCCCATATGTGTGCGATTTGTGCGCAACCGCTACTATGCTTGTCCGATGTGAATACCGAGATGAGCGCAGAAGAAAGCGACGGCATGGACGCGGAACCGACGGAGGGATTCGTATCCGAACCTCCGGCGGACACCGAACGCATCCCCGTGATCCATCCCGACGCGGCGGCGATGCCCGCGGCGATTCCCCCCGTCACGCCGATGAGCGAACGGTCGAAGATCCAGTCGCAGGAGCGGCTCGCCTCCCTCGTGCACACCGTGGAGCAGGAGACGGCGGCCGCCGGTCTGCCGTCGCCGCTCACCCAATCCCAATCGCAGCCGCTCGTCGTGCAGGCCCCCACCCAGACCCAGCCGGTCGTGAAGGTGCCGTCGGTCGCGCGGCAGACGACGCCGCCGGTCGTCGCCAGGACGGCGGCCGCCAAACCGTCGCTGGCGAAGGCCGTGGTGGAGTCCGTCACCCAATCCATGCCGGCCGTCGTCACCAACGGCGCCGGCTCCGGCCTGAAGCCGGTGATGATGACCGGCGTCATCCCCGCCGTCATCCTCGAGGGCGGCGCGCGCCCGGTCATGCCGCAGGAGGTGCGCGACCGGCTGATCAGCCTCGAACGCGCCGAGGGGTCGGTCGCCGTCGTCGGCTCGATGAACGCCGACTACACGGTGACCACCCGACGGCTGCCCGAACCGGGCGAGACCGTCAGGGGAGGGGCGTTGAAGATCCTGCCCGGCGGCAAGGGCGCGAACCAGGCGTCCGCCGCCGCGCGTCTCGGCGCCAACGTGTGCATGTACGGCGCGGTCGGCGACGACGTGAACGCCGACTTCCTGCTCGGCGAACTCGACGCGGCCGGCGTCGACACGAGCGAGATCCTGCGCGCCGAAGGCACCAGCGGCACCACGGTCATCACCGTGGACGCCGACAACGAGAACACGATCGTCTACTCGCCGGGCGCGAACGGCAAGGTGAGCGCCGGCTACGTGCAGTCGCACCGCGAGGCGCTTGCCGCCGCGAGCGTGCTCGGCCTGTGCCTGGAAAGCCCGATGACCACCGTGATCGCCGCCGCCGAGGCCGCGCACGCGGACGGCGTCACCGTGCTGCTCAACGAATCCCCGTTCCTGCCCGAACTGCCGCACGAGCTCGTCACGTCCACCGACATCCTGCTTGTCAACGAGCATGAGGCCGCCCAGCTGCTCGAACTGGACGAGCCGGACGGCGGCGACTGGTCGGGCTGCGACTGGGACGACGTGGTCTCGCGCATCGCCGACTACGGGTTCGAGCGCGCGATCGTCACGCTCGGCGACCAGGGTTCCATCGTCATCGAGAACTACCGCTGGTACCGCGTCGACGTGGCGAAGGTGCCCGCCAAGGACACGACCGGCTGCGGCGACGCATTCATGGGCACCGTGCTCTCCGGTCTCGCCGCCGGCTACTCGCTGCTCGAATCCGCGCAGATGGCCTCCTACGTGGCCGGCTACGCCGCCACGCGCCTCGGCGCGCAGGCGTCGTTCGGCTCGGCCGCCGACGTGCTCGCCTACTTCTCCGCGTGACGGGCGCAGCGTGATCCGTCTCCCGCCGCATACGGCCCCGGGACGCCTTCGGCGTGTCCCGGGGCCGTTCTGTCATGTGCCGCCCGCTAGTATGTACGAACGTACATAACGATTGACCGTCACAGTGGAGGGAAACCATGGCAAGCCTGCTGCTCGCCGTCATCTACGTCGCCTTCATATCGCTCGGCCTGCCCGACGCCCTGCTCGGCGCCGCATGGCCGACGATGAGCCAGGATCTCGGCGCCCCCGTCTCGTGGGAGGGCGGCATCTCGATGACCATCTCCGCGGCGACCATCTGCTCCGCGCTCCTGTCCGACCGTCTCACCCTGCGGTTCGGCACGGGCCGCGTCACCGCCGCATCCGTCGCCATCACCGCCGCCGCCCTGATCGGCTTCTCCGTCGCCCCCAACTACTGGGTGCTGGTGCTCATCGCCATCCCCTACGGGCTGGGTGCCGGCGGCGTCGACGCGGCGCTCAACAACTACGTGGCCATCCACTACGAGAGCCGCCACATGAGCTGGCTGCACTGCATGTGGGGCGTCGGTGCGCTGATCGGCCCCTACGTGATGGGCCATGCGCTCGCCGGAGGTCAGGGGTGGCCGTGGGGCTACCGGTACATCGGATTCCTGCAGATCGGCCTGACCGCGATCCTCCTCCTCAGCCTGCCGTTGTGGAAGTCGCGCAAGGCGGCCGCGGCTCCGGCTCCCTCCGGGCCCGACGCCGATTCCGATTCCGACGCCGGCTCCGGCGACGGCGCGCAGGGCGCTCCGTCCGCCGAGCCCCGCAAGTCGCTCGGCCTCAAAGGAGTGCTCGCCATCCGCGGTGCGCGCGAGATCCTCATCATGTTCCTGTGCTATTGCGCCATCGAGCAGACCGCCATGCTGTGGGGATCCAGCTACATGGTGCTCGGCCAAGGCATCGACAAGACCACCGCCGCCCGCTGGGCCAGCCTGTTCTGCATCGGCATCACCGTGGGGCGCGGCCTGAGCGGCTTCATCACGATGAAGCTGTCCGACCCGGCGATGATCCGCCTCGGACAGGCGCTCATCGCGCTCGGCGCCGTCACCATGCTCATCCCGCTGCCGAACCACATCGGCGTGCTCGCCGGCCTCATGATCGTCGGCCTCGGCTGCGCACCCGTCTACCCGTGCGTCATCCACTCCACGCCCGGATACTTCGGCGAGGAGAACTCGCAGGCCATCATCGGCGTGCAGATGGCGTTCGCCTACGTCGGCTCCATGCTCATGCCGCCGCTGTTCGGACTCATCGCCCAGTACGTGAGCATCGGCCTGTTCCCGTTCTATCTGTTCGCGTTCCTCCTGCTCATGGTCGTCATGCACGAGGTGTTGCGCCGCAAGCGCGCGTGACGGTCACATCGCCGCCATCGCGCCCGCCGCGTCGAACCCGTGGGCCGCGTTGTACGCGTCGACCAACGCCATCGGATCGCACCATCCGAGCGCGACGTACCAGACGACGAACAGGACGAAGCACGTCGCGACCAACGGCAGCCGGTCCACGCGCATGCGCACCGTCGCCGTCTTCACGAGACACAGCACAAGCACCACGGCCAGCAGGCCGATGAACGTCAACGACGCGAACCTCAGCCACGTGAGCCCGTACGCGCCCACATACAGGCCGAGCCGCATGCCCGCCGAGACCAGCATCACGCCCGTCGCCGCGACGAGCGCGACGAGCATCGCCGTCACCGTGCGCGTGCGCGGCGCGTAGGAAAGCACGACGCCGAACACGCCCAGATCGATCGCGGCGACCAGCAGCAGCTGGAAGAACCCGCCGCGCGCATACTCGGCGTACGTCATGCCGTCCGGCAGGCCCGCGCCCGCGAACAGGAACGCGAACTGCACCGCGCAGAACACGGCGTACAGGGCGAGCACCGCGCCCAGCACGATCGCCGTCACCATCGGATCCAACGACAACGAGATCCGCCTGCCGTACAGTCCGGCGACCGCGCCATCGCGCATGTCCTGGTTCGCGAGCAGCGAGAACATGAACGGGAGCGCGGTCAGCACGAACCCCGCATGCCAGGCGAACGCCGTCACGTCGACGTCCGCGGCGAGGCGGGAGAGGGCGTAGGCGAAGACCATGTCGGCGCTCGCCAGCAGCGTGCCCAGGACGACGAGCATCGGTACGGCGATGGCCATCGCCAGTCCGATGCGTCGCATCGTCGGACGACGGTCGCCGTTCGGGACGGTGTGGGTGGTGGTGCGGGCGATTCCGGCGACGGCCCTGCCGAACGCTCCCAATCCGGAGAACGGCTGCACCGCCCAGCCGGTCAGCCAGCGCAACGCGACGCCGGCGGGGCGCCACGCGTCGAACCGGCCGTTCACGAGCTGCAGGTGCAGCATGAGCAGCGCGGGCACGGCCATGAACATCGTGAACGGATAGGTGACGTCGTACGCCGTGAGCGCGCCGGCCATGTCCGTCGCCGTCCAGACGGCGCAGGCGACGACGGCCGCGGCGACGAACCACGTCAGCGGGCGGCGGGAGGCCGTCCGCCAGTGCAGCAGGGTCGTCGTCGCCATGCAGACGGTCCAGAAGACGGCGATCGGCGTGAACGGGGATGCGTATCGGAACGGCGCCGCGATGACGAGACGGTCGAACGCCACGACGACGAGCAGCGAGACGGCGAGTGTGAGGATGGTCCGCGTCGAGGGTTTCGCGGCGGCGGGTGACGGTCGTGCGGTCGTTGGCCGCGTGGCGGGTGGTTGCGTAACGGGTGGTTGCGTGGTGGTCGATGGTCGCGGATTCATGTCGTGCTCCTTCGATGATGCGTGCGGCGGGCCGTCCGTCGCTTCGTCGTGCTTTGCCCTCACCGTAAGCTATCGAAAAACGATAGATGATTATCGAGATACGATTCTTCACCGAATTTGCATATCGAATTTCGATAGGTTATTATCGTCGTGCGATTGCAATGATGCGCTGCGCCAGTTCGGGATGGGTTCAGGTGCATGCGACAAGGAAGGCGGTGGGGCATATGGCTGGCGTCGATCGATCGGACGGGAGTGATGTACCCGACGTGCGGCTCTGGAAGGAGTATTACCCCACGGCGATCGCCGTGCTCAAGGCGATGATCGTCCTCTTCGAACTGATCTGCCTGTGGGGGCAGTACGCCGTGGTCGTACTCTCCGGCGACATCGTCGCCACGTACCCGGAGCTCGCCTCCGCCCGATGGCCGTACGCCATCGCCGGCGTGCTCGGCATCCTGTGCTTCGAGGTCGCGCTGATCCCCCTGTGGCGGCTGCTCACGCTCGCCAAACGGCGCGACGTGTTCTCCGGCAAGGCCGTCACGTGGACCGACGCCATCATCGCATGCGCCGCCGCCGAAGGCGCGCTCGTCCTGTTCGTGCTGCTCTACGGATCGCTCGCGCACGCCGAATATTACGATCCGACCCAAGGCGTCGCCGCGGACGTCGCGATGGGCGCCGCCGCCATGAGCGCGGCGTGCGTCGTCGCATTGCTGCTCATCGCCGCGTTCGTTCTCCTCATGCTCGTCATGAGGTCCCTGCTCAAAGCCGCCATCGCGCAACGCGACGAACTCGAGGCGGTGATCTGAATGGCCATCCGCGTGAACATCGACGTCATGCTCGCCAAACGCAAGATGAGCGTCGGCGAGCTCGCCGAGCGCATCGGCATCACGCCCGTCAACGTATCCGTGCTCAAGAACGGCCGCGCCAAGGCGATACGCTTCACCACGCTCGACCGGCTCTGCGCGGCCCTCGACTGCCAGCCCGGCGACATCCTCGAATACGTGGAGGACTGACCGGCCGGAGCCATCGGGCCGAGGTCCGGGCGGGCGTGTGTCGCGTGTCCGCGGCCGAGCCGATAATCGAACATATGTGCGAAGGATTGGAATCGTTCTCGGAGCCCACGAGGGTCTGGTTCCAGCGCGCCTTCGGCGAGCCGACCGAAGCCCAGCGCGGGGCATGGCCGGCCATCCGTTCCGGCAGGCACGTGCTCGTCGTCGCCCCTACCGGTTCCGGCAAGACCCTCGCCGCCTTCCTCTCCGCCATCGACCGCCTGATGGGGGCCTCCGAGAAGCGTGCCGCCCACGGCGTGCGCATCCTCTACATCTCCCCGCTGAAGGCGCTCGCCGTCGACGTGGCCAGGAACCTCGAAGCGCCGCTCGACGGCATCGCCCGCGAATGCGAAACGCTCGGCCTGCCCGCGCCGCGCATCCGCGTCGCCACGCGCAGCGGCGACACCACGCCCAAGGAACGCCGCGCCATCGCCGCCCACCCGCCGGACATCCTCGTCACCACGCCCGAATCGCTCTACCTGCTGCTCACCTCCAAGGCGCGACGCATCCTCAAGACCGTGGACACGGTCATCGTCGACGAAGTGCACGCGCTCGCCGGCACCAAGCGAGGCGCGCATCTCGCCCTGAGCCTCGAACGGCTCGACGGCCTCGTCGCCGCGGACGCGCCCGTGCAGCGCATCGGCCTGTCCGCCACCGTGAACCCGCCCGCCGAAGCGGCGCGGTTCCTCGGCGGAAACTGGCCCGTCACGATCGTGAACCCCGGTTCGCGTCCCGACATGGATCTGAAGGTCATCGAACCATTGGCGGACATGCGCGACCTCTCCTCCGCGAACGTGCCGAACCGCGCCGGCGGTGTCGATGCGCCGCGTGCCGACGCGCCGCACATCTCCGGCGTGACGCCCGCCATGCAACGGCTCGCCGAACGCAAAGGCCTCGCCGACCGTGATTCCTCCACGGCGATCATCGGCGCGGCAGGCGACCGCACAAGCGGGTCGATCTGGCCGGTCGTCGAGGCGAGCGTGCTCGACGAGATCCTCGCCCACCGGACCACGCTCGTGTTCGTCAACTCGCGCGGACTCGCCGAGAAACTCACCGCGCGGTTGAACGACCTGTACGCCGAACGCCGGGGGAGCGGGGGCTCCGTCACCTCTCCTACGGCGGCAGACATGGGATCGCCCGAAGGGCGCGAACGGTTCGCCGCGCACTACGACGCGGTCGTCGGCGGCACCACGCAGCTCGTCGGCTCGCACAAGCCGGACGACGTGATCGCGATGGCGCACCACGGCTCCGTGTCGAAGGACCGGCGCAAACAGATCGAGGAACGGCTGAAGCGCGGCGAACTCAAATGTGTGGTCGCGACGAGCAGCCTCGAACTCGGCATCGACATGGGGTCGGTCGACCTCGTCATCCAGATCGCGCCGCCCCTGTCCGTCGCATCCGGACTGCAGCGCGTCGGTCGCGCCGACCACCACGTCGGCGGCGTCTCGCACGCCCTGTTCTACCCGCTGACGCGCGAACAGATCATCGGCGTCACCGCCGCCATCGAACGCATGCGCGCCGGCGGCCTCGAACCATTGGCCATACCGCGCAACCCGCTCGACGTTCTCGCCCAGCAGACCGTGGCCGCCGCCGCGATGGACGACCTCGATCCGGACGCCTGGTATGCGGCCGTACGCCGCGCCGCGCCGTTCGCCGAACTCGACCGGAGCATATTCGACGCGGTCATGGGCATGCTCACCGGTGCCTACGACACCGAGGAGTTCTCCGCGTTCCGCCCGCCGCTCATGTGGAACCACGAGGCGAACCGCATCTCGGCGCGGCCCGGCGCGCAACGGCTCGCCGTCACCTCCGGCGGCACCATCCCGGACCGCGGCCTCTACACGGTCGTCCTGCCCGAAGCGGACGGCAACCAAGGGAGACGGAGGGTCGGCGAACTCGACGAGGAGATGGTGTACGAATCACGCGTCGGCGACGTCATCACGCTCGGCACCTCCACCTGGCAAATCCAGGAGATCACGCACGACCGGGTCGTCGTCACGCCCGCCCCCGGCCGCACCGCGCGCCTGCCGTTCTGGCACGGCGAGGAATCCGGCCGCGACGCCGGCTTCGGACAGGCCAAAGGCCACCTCATCCGAGACCTCGCCGCCGGCCTCACCATTTCCCGCTCCCCCTGTGAGGGGGAGCTGTCCACAAAGCGGACCGAGGGAGCAATGACGACGACCGACCAACATTGCTCCCCCTTCGAGGGGGAGCTGTCCGCAAAGCGGACTGAGGGGGTATCACCATCGTCCCCATCCTTCACCCCGTCCGTCCTCGCGCGCCTCGACGCCGACGGTCTCGACCGCAACGCCGTCGACAATCTCGCCCGGCTGCTCGCCGAACAGCAGGTGGCCACCGGCGTCATCCCCTCCGACCGCACGATCGTCATCGAACGATGCCCGGACGAGGAAGGCGACCAACGCGTCATCATCCACTCGCCATACGGCAGACGCGTCCACGAACCATGGTCGATGGCCATCACCACGCGTCTGAAGCAACGCTACGGATTCGACGGGCAGGCCTACGCGGCCGACGACGGCATCGTCATCCGCATCCCCGACGGCGTCGGCGACGTCCCCGCACGCGACCTGCTCCTGTTCGACCCCGACGAGCTCACGCGCATCGTCGAACGCGAGGTGGGGGAGAGCGTGCTCTACGCGGCACGGTTCCGTGAATGCGCCGCACGCTCCCTCTACCTGCCGCGCACCGAACCCGGCCGGCGCGTGCCGCTGTGGCAGCAGAGGCTCCGCGCCGCCCAACTGCTCGCCGCCGCACGCACGCGACGCAACTTCCCGCTGCTGCTCGAAACCGCGCGCGAATGTCTCCAGGACGTCTACGATCTCAAGGCCCTGCGCGACCTGATGATCGGACTCGACGCCGGAACCATCGTCATGAAGGACACGGCCACCGAAACGCCGTCCCCGTTCGCCGAGAACCTGCTGTTCGGCTTCGTCGGATCCGTCATGTACCAGTACGACGTGCCGCAGGCCGAACGCAGCGTGCGCATGCTGTCCATGGACCCCGATGTGCTCGAACGGCTGCTCGGCAACGCCGACATGAGCGCCGTGCTCGACCCGGACGTGATCGCCGACGTCTCGCGGGAACTCGCCGGACGCACGTTCTGGAACGAACTCGCCGCCGACGACGTGACCGGACGCGTCACCCGCTACGCGAAGACCCACGGGCCGTTCACCGCGGACCGGATGATCGCCGACCTCGGCATCGACGCGACCGAAGCCGTGCACGCGTTGGACGGACTCGAACAGCGCGGCGAACTGCTGCACGGACGGTTCATGGATGACGCCGGGGATGCCGGGGACGTCGACGGTGGCGCGGACACTCCGGAGCGTGCGGGGAGCAAGCCGACGCAATGGCTGCATCGCGACGTGTTCCGCCGCATCCGCGCGCGGTCGCTCGCCAAGGCGCGCGAGGCGATACGACCCGTGCCGGCCGCCGCGTACCAGTCGTTCCTGCTGCAACGGCAGGGCGTCGGACCGGTCGGAGGCGAGACATACGAGGGCGCGGACGGGCTGATGCGCGTCATCGAGCAACTGGAGGGTGTGACGCTGCCCGCAGCCGTCTGGGAGTCGTCGGTGTTCCCGGCGCGCGTCGCCGGATACACGCCCGCCATGCTCGACGAACTGCTCGCCGGCGGCGAAGCGGCATGGTTCGGCTCCAAAACCGGCAGCACGAAACCCGCAGATACCGGCCTCATCGCCTTCCACCCCGCCGACTCCCCCCTGCTGGAACGGCAGTCCGGGGGAGAGAACACTGAAAAAAGTCCGTATGCCGCGGCCATCCTCGCCGCACTATCCTCCGGCGGCGCCTACCACGCGGCCCAGCTTGCCGACGCCGCAAAACACGTCTGGACCACGATCGCCGAGCCCGACATCGACGCCGCGACCGGCGAGATCCTCCTGCCCGAGTGGGATATGACACGCTTCGAGGAGGCGCTGTGGACGCTCGTCTGGCAGGGGAAGGTGACCAACAGCTCGTTCGCACCCGTGCGCGCATTGGGAGCCGGCACGCGCAAGGTGCGCACGCCGTCGCGCGCGTCGCGCCGGCGCATCCGCATGCGGCCCGCGACGCCGATGACGTTGGCGGGATTGTGGTCCGCGGTCGGCATGGCGGACGCGGATGACGTACCGGACACGGACGATATGGGGAACGTGGAGAACATGAGTGCCGACGGCGGCGAGCGGCGCGCGCTCGAACTGGTGGAGATCCTGCTCGACCGGTACGGCGTCATCGCCCAGCCGCTGGTCGACAAGGAGAATCTGCCCGGCGGATTCCCCGCGCTGTATCCGCTGCTCAAACGCATGGAGGAGCATGGGCGTCTCGCACGCGGCATGTTCGTCGAAGGATTCGGTGCCGCCCAATTCGCCGAACGGGAGACGGTCGACGAACTGCGGCGGGCCGGAGGCGACGGGCGCGGTGGAACTGGTGCGTCGGAGGTGTCGGGTGGACCGGGGGAGCCGGGCGTGGCGTCCGGGCATATGCGCTCGCCGGCGGCGTTGTCCGTGCTCGACCCGGCGAACCTGTACGGCTCGGCATTGCCCTGGCCGTCCGCGCCGGCGGGAGCATCCAAGCCGGTGCGGCGCGAAGGCGGCATCGTCGTGCTGGCCGCCGGCGGGCCGGTCGCCTATGCGACACCGAAATCGAAGCATCTGACGGTGTTCGCCGGCGGCGTGCCGGACGCCGGGGCCGACGCGAGGCTGCGTCTCGGTCTGACCGAACTCGCCTACGCGCTGCGCCGCGGCGGCGCGGAAGGCGTGGCCGCACGCACCATCACGTTCGCCGACGTGAACGGCGTGCCATTGAACGCACGCAACCCATATACGCACGTCCTCCACCAGGCCGGTTTCACCCCCGTGCCGCAGGGCATGCGATTGTACTGAACGGGACGGGCGGGCTCAGCCAATCGCGGGACGCACGTCGAGCGTACAGACGACGCCCGTCTCCCGACGCACCCATTCGATGGCCTGCAACGCGGCGATGTTCCACAGGGCGTGTGGGATGCCGCCCAGATCGGGCTGCTCCGCCCAGAAGGTCACGTCGTCGTCGAACACGGTGACGACCGTATCCTCCTCGGCCGGGGTGATCATCCGGTACAGGCGTTTCGCGAGCGTCGCGACGAACTCGTTCGCGGCGGCGAACGTGTCGTTGAGATGCTGGTCGGCGGTCACGGGCGGGCCGACCAGCTCCCACGACTCCACGTCGGAGGCGTCCCAGTGCGCGGACTCGCCGCCAACCTTGCGTTCGATGGTCACGAACAGGCGGGCGAACTCGCCCGAAGTCAATCCTGTGACCCGCCTGCGCGTCGCCAGTTCGATGGGCGTCATCGTCAGTACAGCTCCTCGAAGATCTTGCGCACGCGGGCCGCGTCGAGCGGCACGTAGTTGTTGCGCATGAGGCGGGCCTGCGTGGTCATCACGCGGTCCGTGAACTCGGGCAGATCCTCGCGGGTCACGCCGTACTCGTGCAGCGCCTTCTTCGGCAGCAGCTGGTCGATGAGCCTCTCCAGCTCGTCGTACACGTCGGCCACGTCGCAGCCGAGCAGTCCGGCGAGCACGCCGTTGAGCTTCGCGATCTCGCCGTCCGGCTTGATCTCCATGTAGTTGCGCAGCACGCCGGTGAACATCGCGTAGTTCGATTCGCCGTGCGGCACATGGTACTTGCCGCCCAGCTGGTAGCTCAGCGCGTGCACGGCCGCGCAGCCGCCCGTGTCGAAGCTGATGCCCGCATAGTCGGAGGCGATGAGGAAGTCGGTCATCAGCTCGTTGCGCTTCACACGGCGCTTGTCGACATCGCCCTCCGGGCCGCCGGCCTCGACGATCGCCTGATAGCCGCCTACGATCATGCGCATCGCCTCATAGCCGAACAGGCGCGTGTACGGGGTCGCGTTCGGGGAGAGCGTGGATTCGACCGAATGCACGAGCGCGTCGAGCGAGCTGGTCATGAACACGTGGTCGGGCAGACCGTACAGGAGTTCGGGGATGAGCACCGCATGGTCGGCGAACATCTCCGGGCCGGCGATGCCCGCCTTGCAGCCGAGACGCGTGCGGTTGATGGCCGCGATCTCCGTGACCTCGCTGCCCGTGCCGCACGTGGTGGGCACGAGCACGAGTCCCACCGTGCGTTTGAAGTCGGGCAGATGATCGATGACCTCATCGATCGACGCGCCGCCCGCCACGGCCACGATCTTCGACATGTCCATGACGGCACCGCCGCCGATTGCGACGATTCGGTCATAATCGAACGCCTTCGCGTCCTCGATGATCGCGTCGATCATCACGTCGGTCGGCTCCTGGTTACCGTACTTGTCGACGAGCAGCACGTGCGCGCCGTTGAGATGGGGCTCGAGGAACGCGTCGTGAATCATGCCGATGGTGACGACCAGGTCGCGCGGGCCGAGCCCGAACTCCTTGGCGAACTCCTCGAGTGTGTCGAACTGGTGGATGTCCTTCGGGCCTACGGTGAGCATCTTCATGGATGTGCCTGCCTTTCCTTTGCGTGCCGTATGTGTCCGGTTATGTCCGGTGCGTCGTGGTCTGCGCGAACCGCCCCGCTGGCGCGTGATGGTAATGCCGTGACGTATCGGCCATGTTGCGGTGGGGCGTCGTGCCGGGGGCTGGATTGCGGTTCCGGCACGACGCCCCGCGGTTCCAGTCGACGCCGGTGCCGGTGTTAGTTGCCGGCGTCGGCGTCGCCATAGGCGGTATAGGCGTCGACGCTCGGATCGTAGGCGTCGGTCGTCGGCCCGGTCGCGCCGATGAGCCACGGTTCCGCGAAATCCAGCATGGTGAGATCCAACATGGTCGGCTCCTTTCCGAAGGTGGTTGCCTTGGTGGGGCCCAGTATGCCGGCGGGGGATTGGCGCATGCTCCGAGGAAGATGAAGGACTCCCGGCAATCCTGTGAAGGAACGGCGCTCGCGGATCCGTCGTCCGGTTCCGAAGCAAGCTACCCCGGTTCTCTCCGTGGTTTTCTGAGCTGCTGTCCCATTATCGCGATGTGCCGTGGCGGGCAGCACGCTACGGGGAACCGATGCTGGGATACGCGAATGTGTATGATTTGGCAGGCTATGTGCATGGTTCAGAGGGCAATATGCATGGTCGAAGCGTGGAAGTGCATGGTTTCGGAGGCAACCTGTAGTTGGAAACGACCAACCTGCATGGTGTCCTTTTGAAAGCGACCTGCAGGGCGAATCCTTGGTTTTGCGAAAACCTCGGAATTCCGCCGAATTGATATCGCGGCAATGTCATGGATTCGCGTTCTTCACGGCATGGCCGTGCACGTTCGGCCTCTGATCGTGCACGTTGCCGCCGGAACCATACACGTTGCCGGTTGAGCCATGCACGTTGCCATCCGAACCATGCACATTCGCCTTGAGACTCCGGAACGGTCGCCTGGGCCGCCTATTTGCGTGCGTCCAGTCCATGGCTGGAAAACCTGCGGCGGCGTCAGCGGAAGCTGATGCCGCCCTTGTGTCCGGTCGCCTTGAACGGCATCGCGCGCCTGCCGGATTTCGCCACGCCGCGGGCGTTCGCATTGACGGAGGACTGCCGGGCTTTGCCGTCGGCGTGCTTCGGCTCGTTCCAGGGCTGTCCGTCATGCCGCGGCGGCTTCGGCCATCCGGATGTGTTGTTAGGGATGCTCATGTTTGCCAGTGTAATGGTACGGTGCCGGTATTTCGGGAACGGGGTTTATTCTCGTTTCAGGGATTGTTCGTGACCGTGGAATCCGCTGACGACGTGAGCTGAATGCTCACAAGAACAAGGAGATAGCCATGACAGCGATGTTGCGGGATGCCGTGTACGGGCAGGCGGTGGGGGACGCGCTCGGCGTGCCCTACTAGTTCAGGAGGCGCGGCAGCTTCCACGCGGAAGATATGACCGGTCACGGCACGCACGATCAGCCGGCCGGCACATGGAGCGACGACACGAGCATGGCGCTCGCTGTCTGCGATTCGATCCGTGCGGACGACGGGCGCATCGACGTGGGCGACATGCGCGCTCGGTTCGAGGACTGGTATCGGCATGACGCGTACACGGTCGACGGCCTGTTCGACATCGGCAACACCACGGTCGAGGCGCTGGTGACAGGCCGCGGCTGCGACGGCGAGTGGGACAACGGCAACGGTTCGCTGATGCGCACGATTCCGCTCGCGTTCACCGGTGCGACCGACGACGAGATCCGTGCGGTAAGCGCGATCACGCACGCCCATCCGACGAGCATGGACGCCTGCGTGCGTTTGGTCGCGTTCGCGCGGTTGCTGATCGCCGGCCGTAAGCCGGTCCAGGCGTTGGCGGAGGTGCAGCCGGTGCGCGCCGACGTGGCGTCGCTGCCGGAGACGGAGATCCGTTCCGGCGGGTACGTGCTGGATACGCTGCTCGCCGCGATCTGGTGCCTGCTCACCACGGACTCGTATGCGGCATGCGTGCTGAAGGCCGTGAACCTCGGTTCGGATACCGACACCACGGCCGCCGTGGCCGGAGGTCTTGCCGGCATCGTCTACGGCGTGGACGGAATCCCCGCCGACTGGATGGCGGCATTGCGCGGCAAGCAGGTCATCGAGCGGTGTCTGTTCTGATCGGTGGGTGGAAGGATCGTCGCTGCAAGATGGCGTAGCCTTCGGATTCAAGCAGTTTCGCGAGCGCAAGGGCGTATTCCGCTCGTGCGATTCTGCGAGACCTGTCGTCGACGGAGGACGTCGGCCATGTCAGCAGGTCGAACCGTGCGGCCTGCGTGGAACCGGATGGTGGGTGCGACAGGTCGATGGTGATGTAACGTCCATCCTCCGTCGGAGTGATGGCGGCTTTCCTTTTCGACGAGCGGTGCCGGGGAGCATCGTCGACAGGCGCCGTCGAGGGCGACGGCGCCTTGCCGGCGAGGTAAGCCATGCCCGACATCGGGAGCACGTCGGTAGGGTTGAGGTTCGTCGGATCGGCCGATCCCAGTACGATGGAGCACTGCGCGCCGAGCGGAACCGTATGCCGCGCCGTGCAACGGTACAGTCCGTCGCCGGTTTCGACGAGGTCGCTCACGTCGGTCAACGTCCGCACCATATCCGACAGATTCCTCCGCATACCGGCACCGTGGTCGTACCAATCGAGTACGCCCGGGTACAGGCCCGCCAGATTACGCAGCCATGCCTCGCTTTTGCGTGCGATGGTCGGCCTGCTGATTCCGTAGGAGCCGCCGAAACCGTCGTCAAGGCAGAACGCCTGCATCCAGAACCGGAGCGCGGAATACGAGACTCGGCAGACGAATCGCGTATCATCCTCGCCGTGCATGCGGGGGATCCCGAGATCGCCTGCCATGGTTCTCAACAGATCACCGGCCATTGCGGCCCCGTTCGATGCGTGCCAGCAATTCTTTGACGAATGGGGGTTCCTTGCCGTCGATGCGGATGGCTCGTGCCTGCTCCATACCGAAGGCGGCATAGGTCTGCAGGGCGAGATGGGCGGACGTCCACCGTCGACCATCTCCGGGAATCGGGAACCGGGCGGAGATGGCTGCCGGAAGCATCAACGAGGACAACGGCAGCGACGTGTGCTCCCGCATGGCGGTGGCGGTGTCGAACGCCATCTGCCATTTGGTTTCAGAACGATGGAAAGCGCTCGCGAACCGCTGCATGGTCGTCGGTGTGGCCGGCAGCTTGACATACCGTTCGGTCGGCAGATAGAACACGTGATCCCAGACTTCGGCGGCGACGAGCCGCAGATTGCCGTATGCGCCGATCGGCAGGATGATCGTCGATTCGGAATGGAGCCGTGACAGTGCGAATAGCAGACTCTCGTTCACCGTGTCGAAGACGTTGTCCAAGACCAGCACGCCGTCGCCCGTATCCGACAGCAGACGATCCAACGCTCGGGCGTCGTTCCAATCAGCCGGAACCGTCGCATGACGGGCCGGTTCGCCACGCATCGCATAGGACAGGGCGTTGGCCAGATCCGCCGCGAACGTGGAATCCACGGCCAGAAGCCGTGCCGGCGACAGCATGATCCCGCAGGCGCTCGCCAACTCGTTCGGAGACTCCCTGGGCTTGCTTGTGTCAACGATGCCGGAGGCACGCAGATTGTTCGACAACACGCGTGTGAATCGTTCCTCACTATACTGCGCCGGAATCTTCGGGTAGGTGATTGCCGACAGGAGATAAGTTTCATTGTTGACGGTGCTGGAGGCATTGGCGCCCGCGGCTGGAGTGCTGGCGGAATGCTCCGACGTGACTGATCCCAACACGGCCTTCAGACCGAGCCGCAGCGCGACATCCTCATCCAGACGATCTAACACGGTCTTCCGCTGCTGTTCAAGTTCGGCCAGCTTGGATTCTTGTTGTTCGTGGATACCGGTAAGCGCTGCACGAGCATTCTCCAGCTCCCGATTTGCTTCATCGACTTCAGCCTGCAATGGCGATATGAGATTGCCAAGCCGCTCATAAGACTCGGAACGGGAGCGAATGCTTTCTTCCAATTGTGTGAGCTCACCCTGCTTGAGTTGGATTCGCTGTTCGAGCGCCTTCTGCTTCATGGCGATTTCACCGTTAAGAGCTGCGATTCGTTTGTTTCGTTCTTCTTCCCACTCGGATAGGACCTCTTGGCGACATGCCGCTATGCAAGCGCGTTTGAAGGCGCCATCGCTGGCGAGAGTGTCTTTCACGAGATGGGCCATCTGATTGTCGTCATATATGAAGCGAGCGATGGTTGTTCGTAAACGTTGTATATCCACGGGCGACAACAGGGAATCGAATTCGTTGAGACGTTCAGGCGCCTGAAATGCTTCTTTGATGGTTTCGACCAGTCGCTGCTCGTCGGTTCCAGGAGCAAAAGCTCGGACATTGTCCACATACCATCGCATGTAATGCAAGGCATACCTTGATAGCGGTTGGACAAGTACTTTGTTCTTTACGCGTGGCAGAGAGATATTGGTGTATATGGCGCGCCTATATCCGATGTCCGACGGATTCTCTGGAAGATGGGTGACGTCATTGATGCTCAGTCTGTATCGGTTGGCACCCAGAGCGGCGGTGAATTTCAACCGGATACGGTTGCCGGAATAATCCAAATCATCTCTGTTCAACAGGACGGTGTCGAGCTTGCCATTCTGCTCTGCATAGATGACAAGGACATGTCTCGTGGGTTTTCCTGAATAGTCCCACCCATGCTGGAGATTATCGCGGAGTTCTTGCAAACTATTAGCCGGACTGTTGATTACCTCATAGAATTCTGGAACGGAATCGTATGGGTGCGTGTACGGATTCCGTATTAATGGGAGCTCAGGCTTATCCGCATTCGGTTTCCAGTGAACGAAGAGAAAATCTTCTTCCTTGTCATAAAGGGTGTCAAGGGTATCCTTGTGATACAACGTTTTGGGGTCGTTTGGATCTGTTTGCTTTGCCCGCTTGGCATTGCGGTCATCACGATATGTCCAAGTGAACGATTCATCGCCATTGAGATTCTTCCGATAATCAAGAAGCCGGGTCAGGGTGATGATATGACCGCTCTTGTCACGTTTTGCCATGCAGACGGAGGCATGGGTGAATTCGGAATCGTTGATCCAGGGCATGATTACATCCTTTCCCTGAGTTGTGCGATGGCGGTGCTTTGCGAGTGCGGTTGCGCGAGCTGTGGGATGCCTAGCCGTCGGCGAGCTATTCGGGCGCCGCCGCTCAGAGGCAGGGGAGAGGTGCCGGTGGCGTCGCCGGGAACGTCATTCCTCGATGGGGTCGTGCCGGGCGTGTCGGGAGCGCCGATTGTGTCCGACGCGCCCGTATCCGCAGCGGAATCATCCGACGTTTCTTCGATACCGTTCTTATCTTCGGTCTGTCTCCATTCGTCGTACGGATGCAGATCGTCCGGATAGTTGGGGCCGATATACGCCGTGCTCCATGGCATGCGCTTGGTCGGTTTGAAGAACACGCAGTAGGAGTCGTTCTCTTCGGTGATGTCGGGCTTGTCGAATCCGAGCAGCCCTACGGCGCGTGCCCGCGGATCCTTCGGCAGGAATCGTTGCGAGACGATACGGTCCGGCATCGGTTCGTCCCCGGTCTGATACGGCGCGCGATACGTGGGGGTCGACCATCGGAACAATGGTTCGTCCACGCCCCAGGAGCGTAGGGACGGCGGCCACAAAAGCTGCGCCGAACAGTCGTAGTCCGATATGAAGTAGCCGAAGGCGCCGAGCCAGTTGTTGGCTTTGTCCAGACGCGCCGACGAGGCGCCGATGCGCACCTCATACACGAGGAGCGGCCCATCGTCGACGACGCCCCTGCTGTTCGTGAAGTCGAAGTAGCTGCCGAGATTCTTGAGACGTCGTTCGCTTCCGATGATGTAATAGTCGACGCCGGTCTGCAATGCGGAACGTTCCGGCAGCCTGCGTCCGCCGTTGCCTCCGAACGCGCTGGAGAACACCATCAGGTCGTCGTGCGGTTGCGGGCACCCCACATGGCGTCGCCACCGTTTCGGAATGACGATGCGCGTCTCCGGATCACGCTCAGGCTTCGGGAGTCTGATGGTGTTCGAACGTTTCGTAAGCAGTTCGCGCATGGGGTAGTCGACGCCGTCGACCGTCACGACGTCCGTATCCGTCAGCTTGCGCAGCATGTGTTGCAGCCCGCGTCGGCGTAGCGAGAACTCGATGTGGAACCGATTGCCTCCACGCTTGTCACGACGTAGGAACATGAGCAGTGACGGTACCCTGTCGTCCTGCTCGACGGCCGAATCCGGGTGGTATTGTTCGCAGAGCTGCGCCCATTTGTCGTTTTTGAGATGACTGAAATACGGGGATTTCGTGCGACGGTTGCCTTTGCCGCGTGCGCCCGACTGACGTTTGTGATCATACTTGGGGCCCATGGCTCCGGGGATGAGTGGACGCCTGCAGTACGGGCAGTTGAACCGGATGGAGGAGGGCGGGTCCCCGAACCGGTCGTTCACGTCTTGCGCGGTGACGAGTGTGGGCGCGGCAGTCTGCACCATCATCACCGCACTGTCCACCATGGCGTCCTCGTCTCCTCATCGCGATCCGAACCAGTTCATCTCACTTTACCGGAGCGTCGTGCGAGACCGATGGAATACCCGGCACGTGTCGGGCAAGACGGACGTGCGATGGCGGCTACACTGAGACGTTATGTCTGCTAAATGTCTGCTAATGGAATGATCGACAACCGTTCCTCGCTGGTGAAGGACGATCTGGTGCGCACCATCCGCAAGGGAGGCCGTATAAAAGAGCGCCTGCTGAGCTTCGACGAACCCACCCGGTTCATCTTCAGCCATTCCGCACTGCGTGAAGGCTGGGACAATCCGAACGTGTTCCAGATATGCACGCTCAAACATTCCGACTCCGAAACCGGCAAACGGCAGGAGGTCGGCCGTGGTCTGCGCCTGTGCGTCAACAAGGAAGGCGTGCGCCAGGACTCGAACGTGCTTCGTAAGGACGAGGTGCAGGAGGTCAACCTGCTCACCATCATCGCCTCCGAAAGCTACGAGACGTTCGCCCAATCCCTCCAGAGCGACATGAGGAACGAACTGCGCGAGCGCACGATCAGCATCGACAACGCGTTCTTCACACACGTCGCCGTGCCCGCCGAAAAACTCGGACCGGAGCACGCGGGGGAGAGGACCATCACGTTCACAGCCAAGGAGTCAAGCGACATCTACTTCACGCTGGTGCAATGCGGTCTGATCGACAGGGATGGCAAACTCACCGACGTCTACCGCAACGTGCGACTCAACGAGTGCGCCGTCGCGACACTGCCCGAAACATTACGGGGCAAAGCCGACGCCATCCGATACACGCTTGACGGCGTGCTCGAAGGCACCACGACCGTCGCCATCGGCAACGCCCTGCAAGCGAAGATCACCCGCAACCCGCTGAACGCGAACTGGGAGAAACGCGAATTCCAAGAGCTTTGGAAGCGCATCAACCACAAATACGCGTACACCGTGCACTTCGACGATGACGAGCTCATCGAGAAATCCGTCAAGGAGATCAACGACAAACTCGTCGTCGCCAAGCTTTCCTACACGGTCACGCGAGGTATGCAGAAACACGAGGCCACACGCGAGGCGATCGCCGACGGCACGCATTTCACGCGCGACCGCAGTGACTCCGTCGACCTGAATGTGGACGCATCCAACGGCGTCACCTACGATCTGCTTGGAGAAATCGCACACGGCGCATCCATCACACGACGTTGCGTGGCCGCCATCCTCAAACGCATCCGCGGTGACAAATTCCGCATGTTCCGTGACAACCCCGAGCAGTTCATCGCCAAAACGGCCAGGCTCATCGTCGGGCAGAAGGCCACGATGATCGTGGATCATATCTGCTATGACCGCATCGAAGGTGACTATGATGCGAGCATCTTCACCGCCGGTACCACCGCACGTGAGGAGAAGGACGCCTACAGGGCCAGCAAATGCGTGCAGGATTGGGTCTTCCCAGACGGGTTCGCGCATGACAGCGTCGAACGCCGATTCGCCGAAAGCCTCGACACCGCCGGCGAGGTCGCCGTCTACGCGAAACTACCGCGCGGATTCCGCATCCCCACACCAGTCGGCGACTACGCTCCCGACTGGGCCGTGGCCTTCCGTGAAGACAGCGGGCTCAAACACCTGTTCTTCGTGGTCGAGACCAAGGGCGATTTGAGCAGTCTCGACCTGCGTGGAGTGGAGAACGGAAAAATCGCGTGCGCGAAGACCCTGTTCAACGAGCTGAAACTCGCCGGCGACGTGCGTTACGAAGACGCTGACTCATATAGCACGTTGCTCGACAAGGTCAAGGCGTTGCAATAGGCGCAAGACGGGGCGCCACAAGAGTCGATACGGCTTATTGTGGCATCCCGTCCCCCGTAGTCGTCATGCGCGTCGAAGGCGATTATCAGACGTTTTGCTGGTGCGGATTCGCGGAAGCATTGGAGACGGGGCGCTCTGTGGCATCGAATGTGTATGGCTCAGTCTCGGATGTGTATGGTTCTGGCATGAACGTGTATGGTTTCTGGGGCTTCCTGTACCTCGAATCGGGCAACCTGCATGGTATGCCGCTGAAGAAGACTGGTCGAGAGGCGAATGAGCGGCAGGGTATTGTCTTGAAATCCTTGGAATTCCGCCGTTATTGCTGGACATCCGTCGGCATGATTCGCGGGTCTTCACGAGGGCGTCGTACACGTTCGCCTCCGAATCATGCACGTTCGCCCCGAAATCCTGCACAACCACTCCGTAACCGTACACGTTCCTCTCCAAACCATGCACATTCGCCCCGACACCATGCACGTTCGCCCTGAGGGCCTTACACTTTGAACCAGTACGACCTGCGGCACCGAATCCGCCGCGGGCGGACAGCGTCAAGGAGTGGAACCAATGGACACGGACATGCACACCGACACCAGCACATCGCCAAACGTCACAGACCCCACCACCACAACCCCCATCACCATCGCCGGCATGACCGAACTGGTGCATGAGGCCGCGCGCCGCTACGTGCTCGCGGATTCCTCGGCCGACGCGCGCGAACGCATCACGGTCAAGGGCGTGGCCGACTTCGTCACCGAGGTCGACATGGGCGTGCAGTCCTTCCTCAAGACCGCGCTCGCCGACCGTTGGCCGCATGTCGCGTTCCTCGGCGAGGAGAACGGCGAACAGCATGTGGACTTCACCGGCCTCACCTGGGTGCTCGACCCGATCGACGGCACCACGAATCTCATCCACGACTTCCGTCACAGCGCCATCTCGCTCGCCCTGCTCGACGGCGACCGGACCGTCAAGGCCGTCGTATACCAGCCGTTCAGCGGCGAGACGTTCACCGCCGAAGCGGACCGCGGAGCCTATCTCGACGGCCGGCCCATCCACGTGTCCGGCGAGACCGACATGGCGAGATCGCTCGTCAACGTGGGCACGTCGCCCTACCATCACGAGCTCGCGGCACGCAATTTCGAGATCATGCGCCGCGTGTTCGTCGACTCGGCCGACATTCGCCGCACCGGCTCCGCCGCGCTCGACCTCGCCTATGTGGCGTGCGGTCGCGCCGACGCCTACTTCGAGATGGACATCAAGCTGTGGGATTACGCGGCCGGCCGACTGCTCGTCACCGAGGCGGGCGGCATGGTCGGCGACTGGGAGGGCCATGACCTCGGCCATCGGCTCGAGACCGGCGTGCTCGCAGGCACGCCCGCCATCTTCGCCGCGCTGCGTGACCGTTATCTCGCATGATGCGTGATCGACGTCTCACGTGACGTGAGACGGGCGCGACGGGACCGCCCCGCGTCACGCGCACATCGCGTCACGTCACGCCCACCTCACGCCCGCCTCACATCACGCGGAACGAATCCCCATGCTGGTTCAGGTTGAGCCCCGCGTGCCGCAGCTTCTTATCCAGCGTGTACAGCGCATTGCGGATCAGGTCCTCTCCGGCGAAGTACCGGCCGAGGCCGCGTTGCAGATCGTCCAAGCCCACGAACCGCCCGTTCGCCTTCACCAACGCCTCCAGCACGTCGTATTCGAGACGGGAAAGCGGCATCGGCCGGTGCGTGCTCGCGAAATACGCTTTGCGGTTCGCAAGGTCCAGCGTCAAGTCGCCGCGGATGATCATCGATTGTGCGCCGAGCCCGTTCGACTCGCGCGACAGCATCTCCACGTAGGCGAGCAGTTCCGTGTCGGAGAACGGCATGCGCAACGTCGCGTCGGGGGAGTGCTCGGGCGTGGGGGAGGAGGTCGTCGCCAGCAGCAACGATCTGATGTGCGGCGTCACGGAGGACGCCGTGGCGAGCGCCTGCGGCGTGTCGACGATGACCGCGTCGAACGGCGCGTTCTCGTCGTCGCGCATCGCGTCCGTCACCGCCGAACCGAACGTGCCGGCCAACGCCGGCTCCACCGTGGTCACGACGTGACCGGCGCGTTCGAGCGTATCCGTGATCGCGCGGGACAGGGCCACGCCTTCCACCGCCACAAGCAGTTTCATGATTGTCGCCTCCTGCGCCACAAGTGTAGTAGCACCGCAGCGGTGCCGGTGCGGCTGAGTGGCTGCCCGGCGTCCCCCTCAGTCCCGCTTCGCGGGCCAGCTCCCCCTGAAGGGGCGCAATCGGGAGATACCACGAACGTCACGGCGGAGCGTCACGCAGCTCCCGCCAGCGGGCGCAATCGGATGCGTCACTCCTGCACCGGCCGCAGCGTGTCCGGGTAGCGCCTGCGCGCCAGCGCCACGGTGAGCGCGGCCATCGCCAAACCGAACCCCACGGCCAGCACCGGCGCGCCGCCAAGCGGCAGACGCAGGCACAGGCCGACGAACCCGGTCACCAGCACCGGCGACACCAGCATGCCGACGGTCATCCCCAAAGCGCCGCCGCCGATGACGAGCAGCATCTCCTCGAGTGCGAACGCGGTCGTCAACGGCGCGACGAGCGTGAACAGCACATCGGGGATCGGCAGGGTGCCGTGCGCCGTCATCAGCCCGCACCATGCGAGGTACGCCATGATTAGCAACGTCATCGTCTCGGCGACCGCCATCGGCAGCAGGCTCTTCGCCAGGCAATACGTGAGCATCGGCCTGCCGGAGCAGCGGAACAGCTCCATGGTGCCGTCGCCCGCATGCTCGCCGCCGGCGGCGTTGGCCGATTCGGAGAACATCGACTTGTTGGCGTCCAGCGTGTGCAGCGTGCTGTACGTGGCGGACCAGCCGGTCATCGGCGCGCATATGATCGCGAACATCAGCCCGTCGGAGATGCCGGCGTCGTTGCCGCCGCCCGGCGTCGACGTCAGGAACGCGACCATCAGCAGCATCGTCGTGAGGAACAGGGCGAACGTGCCCCAGCAGAACGGGGACGTGCGGAAGATCCGCCAATCACGCCACAGTATCGCCTTCATCGTGTCTCCTTTCCCTCCGCCGGGTTCGCGTGCAGTCCGAAGTCGACGTGGTCGCGTTCGCGTCCGAGCGTCACCGCATTCCGGAACGTGCTCTCATCGGAGAAACCGGCGACCATGCAATCCCTGACGATCCGCTTGTCGTCGAGGACGACGACGCGGTCGGCCACCTGGCGGCAGTAGTCGAGGTCGTGCGTGATGGTGAGGATCGTGCGGCCGTCCGCCTTGAGCTGCCGCATCAGGTCGATGAGCAGCTGGCGGGTGATCGGGTCCACCGCGTTCGTCGGCTCGTCGAGCAGGATGAGTTTCGGGTCGAGCAGCAGTCCCGCCATGAGCCCCGCGCGTTTGCGCAGTCCGGTGGACAGCTCCTTCGCTTTCTTGTCGAGATGGTCCTGCAGTTCGAACGCGCGCACCATCGGCAGCGTGTCGAGATGCTCGAGGTCAATCGGATGCGGATTCTCGCAAGTGGCGTAGAGCATCGCGCGGAATCTGAGGTTCTCGCGTATCGTCATGTTCATCGCGAGATTGCCGGATTCGGTCAGTTGGAACACGTCGCGCATCGAATGGAACACGTCCGCGTTGATCGCGGCGGAACCCCGCCATGGGCGCAGCAGTCCGGTGACGAGCGAGAACAGCGTGGTCTTGCCCGCGCCGTTGTAGCCGAGGATGCCGAGCGACTGGCCTTCCGGCACGTCCAGATCGACGTGTTCGAGCACCGGCTTGTTGCGTTTGTATCCGAACGTCAGGTCCCGCACGCGGATGGCGAGGGGAGCGGTGGGAACGGCGGCGTCCGATGCGTCGTCCGCGATGCCGTGGTCGAGTGTGTTCGTGGTCATGAATATCGCCTTTCCGTGGGAGACGAGTTGGTACAGGTATGTCGCGGCGACGATCGGCAGCGGCGTGAGCGCCGCCGCCACGCCCTGCCCGCCTTCGACGAGCGGGCGCAGCGACGGGATGAGCGACGTCGGGACGGTCGCGAGCAGCAGCGACAGTACGGCGGGCGGCAGCAGCGCGGTGACGAGTTGCGCCACGGGGTACCGCCACGTCGACTGGCCGCCCGCGCGCAACGCCGCGATGACGCCTTCCGCCGCGTCGTCAAGGAACGCATCCACGGTCAACGGCGCGAGTCCCACGCCGATGATGGCGAACGCGCACCGGTACAACGGCGATGCGAGTCTCGTCGTCAGATCCGTTCCGGCGATGAGCGCGATGATCGTCGCCGAACCGATGACGGTGAGGCCGATGACGAGCAGTTTCGCCGGATCGTGCCGCAACTGGATGAGATTCTTATAGAGAACCGCGTGCATATGCGCCTCGATGATGAAGTGAGAGTGGATTTCGGGCAGGCTCACGCAAGGGCCCGATGATGAAGGACGTGGGGGATCGGCCCCTCGTCAGAGGGAGGCCGATTAATGGCCGCTATCGTCCTGCGACGATGGCGCGGAGGGCGGCGACATGGGAATGGAACGCGGCTTCGCCCTTCGTGGTGAGCTTCACCCACGTGACCTTGTACGCCTTGCCGCCGTCTCCGGCGCGCTTATCGAGCGTGACGTAACCGTGGTCGGCGAGCGTCTTCAGATGCTTCGAACAGGTGGCGTCGCTCACGCCGATCGTGTCGCGCAACGTGTCGAACCGGACCGTGCCGTAGGTGTCGAGCAGCCCGCAGATGCGCAGGCGCACCGGCGCATGGATGACCTCGTTGAACACCGGTTCCGGGGCGTTCGCGTCATGCGCTTCAGACACGGTCATGACGCTTCTCCGATTCGTGTGAACCCGTTCCGGCGGGGCGTGGCCCCACGCATCAGCCGTATGTATTCGTCGAAATACCGCAAGTAGGTCACGGCGGACAGCAGCGCGCACAAGGGGATGCCGATCAGGGCCGGCCACCAGGATGCGCAGAACAGGCCGAGCAGCAGCATGCCGCCAGGGACGACCGCCCAACTGCAGGTGACGAAGACGATGAACGCCGTGCGGTACCCGCCATCCCGCAGCGCATGCGGGGCTGGGGAGAGCTGCCGGCGGTTCCACATGCCGATGCCGGTGACGCGTTGCGCGCGGGCCATCAGCGCCGCATAGCCGCCTACGATCAGTATGGCGACGATGACGTAGATCCACACGTCGATGATGGTGAACTCGCCGTGCCCGGCGAGCAGCGCCCATCCGATGAACCAGTACAGTCCGGCGTTCGCCAGTCCGAGGATGCCTCCGATCAGCGTGTTCGGAATCCTTGTGCCTGCATCCAATCGATTCGCGACGTTGTTGCGGTCCAGATCCAATGCGTCGAGCGATGCCATCGCATCCATGACGTCCGGCGGCGTGCCGGTGGCCGCGATGTGTTCCGGCCGCGTCATGCCGGACATGGCCGTTTCGTCGATGCGGTCGTTCTTCTCGCCATTCGGTTCCGTCATGATGACCCCCTTCGTGTAAACGGCGATGCGGGACGGGAGGTCGAAGCGGCGCGCCGTATCCGAGCGGGTATGACGAACGCCCAAACCTCTTTCCGTTATGGAAAACAATATCACTTTCCAATGCGGAAACAAGTTTGGGCGAGGTGTGTCGGATGAACGTTTGGCAAACCCCGGGGCGCGCCGTGACGTGGCCCCCTCTGACGAGGGGGCTGTCGGCGTAGCCGACTGGGGGAGAGATGGCCTACGGCCGCCGTCTTCTCTCCCCTCCGTCCGCCGTTGGCGGCCACCTCCCTCGTCAGAGGGAGGCGATGCCGTCCCGAATCAGCCGACGAAGGCGATGGCGGCGGCGAGGTCGGTGCCGGAGCCATCGCGGCGCATGTCCGGCTTCGGCAGGTCGACCGGAGCGCCCGAATCGGTGGAGGCGTTGAGCGGATACGCGCCCACGTAGGCGGCGATCAGCGTGTTCTGACCCTTGAGGAACCGCTGCGAGCGTACGCCGCCCGTCGCACGGCCCTTCGTCGGGTACATCTCCAGCGGCGTCACCTTCGCCGAACCGTTCTCCGTGCCGGGCAGCGCCTCCTCGTCGCCGGCCACGGTGAGCACCACCGCGCCGGACGCGGACGCCAGCCCGTTCTCGCCCTCCTCATACGTCCACGCGACCTTGCCGGCGGGCACCACGGCGAATGCGAGCACGCGCGCCCCCGCGGCCAGACGGATGCCGGCCATGCCGCCGGCCGTGCGACCCTGCGGACGCACGTTCTTCGCTTCGAACGTGAGCAGCGACGCGTCGGACGCGACGAACACGATGCGGTCCTCGTCCGCGGCGGGCGCGGCGGCCAGCACTTCGTCGCCGTCCTTCAGGTCGATGACCTGCCACGAGTCCATCGTGGTCGGCGCCTCGCGGTTCCAACGCTTCACGACGCCGCCGCGCGTGCCGATCGCGAGCGGCGGCAGCGTGCCGCCCTCCTCGGCCGGTTCCATCGCGAACGCGGCGACCACATGCTCGCCGTCCACCGGGTCGGTGCTTTCGGTCATGCCGATCAGCTCGTCCGCCTTCACGCCGCCGGCCACGCCCAGCGTTTCCGAGGCGGGCAGCGAGGGCAGATCCACCGCGTGCGCGAGCACGAGACGGCCCGCGGACGTGACCAGTCCAAACGTGGAGCGCGTGGTCGTCGGGAAGATCGCGTGGATCTGGTCGTCCTTCACGCGCTTGTCCGAAGCGGACCGGGCGGCGTACACGTCCATCGCGCTCGGCGTGGTGCGCGCGATTAGACCGGTCGCGCTCAGCATCACCACGCACGGCTCGTCGTCGATCTGCAGTGCGGCCGCGACCGGGGCCTCCTCGCCCGCCTTCTTCGCGGCGGCCGTGGCAGCGGCCACGTCGGCGGCGACCGACGAGACGGTGGCCGCGTCGCGCGCCGCCTGCAGCGCCTCGCGCGAGACCGAGGAATCGTCGCCCTTCGCGACGACCGGCGCGAGCGATCCGTCCGGGCCCTCGTCGAGCAGCACGGTGCGGCGCGGCGTCCCGTACTTCGCGACGGTCTCGTCCATCTCGCGCACGACGACGCGGTCCAGTTCGGCCGCCGAGGCGAGAATGCGCTCCAGCTCCTCGATGCGCTTCTTCAGGTCGTCGCGCTCCGCCTCCAGTTCGATGCGGCTCATGCGCGTGAGCCTGCGCAGACGCAGGTCGAGGATGTACTGCGCCTGCACCTCGTCCAGGTCGAACACGGCCATCAGCCGGCTCTTCGCCGTGTCCGCGTCGTCGGAGGTGCGGATCACTTGGATCACCTCGTCGATGTCCACCATGGCGAGCAGCAGGCCCTCCACCAGGTGCAGGCGCTCCAACGCCTTCCTGCGGCGGAACTCGCTGCGGCGGCGCACCACCACGCGGCGATGCTCAACCCACACCTGAAGCAGCTCCCTCAATCCCATCGTGTGCGGACGGCCGTCGACCAGCGCCACGTTGTTGATGGTGAAGTTGTCCTGCAGCGGCGTGTGCTTGAACAGCTGGGCGAGCACCGCGTTCGGCTCGTAGCCGGTCTTGATCTCGATGACGATGCGCGTGCCGTTGTGACGGTCGGTCAGGTCGATGGCGCTGGTGATGCCCTCCAGCTTGCGGTTCTTCACGCCCTCCGAGATGCGTTCGAGCACGCGCTCCGGGCCCACCATGAACGGCAGTTCGGTCACGACGATCGCCTTCTTGCGGGCGGTCACGTTCTCGATGTGCGTCTTCGAACGGGTGGTGAGCGTGCCGCGGCCCGTCTCGTACGCCTCGCGGATGCCGCCGCGGCCGATCACGATGCCGCCGCCCGGCCAGTCCGGTCCGGGCACGTAGTGCATGAGCTCCTCGAGCGTCGCGTCCGGATGCGCCATCAGATGCTTCGCCGCGGCGACCACCTCGCCGAGGTTGTGCGTGGCCATGTTCGTCGCCATGCCCACGGCGATGCCCGAGCCGCCGTTGACCAGCAGGTTCGGGATGGCCGACGGCAGCACCGTCGGCTCCTTGAGCTTGTTGTCGTAGTTCGGCGTGAAGTCGACCGTGTCCTCGTCGATGTCGGCGTTCATCGCCAGCGCCGCCGGGCCGAGACGCGCCTCCGTGTAACGGGAGGCGGCCGGGCCGTCGTCGAGCGAACCGAAGTTGCCATGGCCGTCCACGAGCGGGAGCCTCATCGCGAACGGCTGGGCGAGGCGCACCATCGCCTCGTAGATCGCGGAGTCGCCGTGCGGGTGCAGCTTGCCCATCACCTCGCCGACCACGCGCGCCGACTTCATGTACGGACGGTCCGGCGTGAGGTTCATCTGGCCCATCTGGTAGATGATGCGCCGCTGCACGGGCTTCAGGCCGTCACGCGCGTCCGGCAGCGCACGCGCGTAGATCACCGAATACGCGTATTCGAGGAACGACTTGCTCATCTCCTCGTTCAACGGCGTTTCGACGATGTGCTCCTTCACCGTGCGCGGATCGTACGCGGCGGCTGCGGACCTGCGGTGTGATGCCATGTGACGGACTCCCTGAAGACGATTGAAAACCCGCAACATACTATCATGCCGCCATCATGCCGCCGTTGCCGCCGGACCGACGCCAGCCGACCGCATCGGACTACTACTATGGGGAGGCATGAGTGTGGAGACGCCTGAGATGGAAGAGCTGCTGCGGTTGACGGACACCGCCCGGTACGGGGACTGGTCGTCCGGCCGGACGCCCGGTCGCGCGACCAGCGACCCGGAGGACGGAACCTCCGTCGCGCCCGGCGTCCGCGGAGGCGCGCTGCACCTGTCCTCCGTGCTGCCGGCCGTCTCCGCGGCGATCGGGCATCCGACGCCCACCCGCGTGCACCAGGATCCGAAGACGCTCCAGACCGCGATCGGCCTGCCTGACGCGCATTCCGCGATCGTCGTGCTCGTGGACGGCCTCGGCTATTGGAACCTCGCCATGCGCCTCGGCCATGCCCCCTACCTGCGCGCGCTCATGCGCGACACCGCCAACCAGCGGCCCATCTCCACGTGCGCGCCGAGCACCACCGTCGCCGCGATGGCCACGTTCGGCACCGGCACCTGCCCGGGGATGACCGGCATGGCCGGCTACACGCAGCTGGAACCGTCGTCGGGGCGTCTCATGCAGCTCATCCAGTTCAAGGACGCGCTCGCGCCCAAGCCCGCCGGCCCCGGCGGCCGGTTCGCGGCGCAGCCGGCCGACCCGATCGTCGACCCGCACGACCTGCAGCGTGAGCCCACCGTGTTCGAGCGCCTCGCCGCCGAAGGCGTGCCCGTCACCAGTTCAGGCCTCGCCAAGTTCAAGGGGTCGCCGCTCACCGAGGCGGCGCTGCGCGGCGGGACCTACGTGTCGGGCGTGACGCCGCGCGACCGCGTGCGCGCCGCCGCGCGGGCCGCCCGCGAACCCGGATTGTCCTATCTGTACATCCGCGACGCCGACAAGGTCGGCCACAACCACGGCTGGGACTCCGAGCAGTGGATCGGCGCGTTCGAGCGCATCGACGCGCAGCTCGCCCTGCTCGCCCGCGAGGCGCCGAAGGGCACGCTCATCGTCATCGTCGCCGATCACGGCATGGTCATGTCGGACGGACGCGAACGCATCGACATCGCCGCCGAACCGGAGCTCGCGCGGGGCGTGCGTCTGGTGGGCGGCGAGCCGCGCGCCCTCATGCTCTACGCCGAGCAGGACGAGAATCCGGAAGACATCGCCGCGAGGTGGCGCGACCGGCTGGGGGAGAAGGCGCTGGTCCGCACGAAGCGCGAGGCCGTCGCCGACGGTCTGTTCGGACCGGTCGACGCGCGCGTCGCACCGATGCTCGGCGACGTGATCGTGCAGGCCGCCGGCCAGGTCACGCTCGTCGACAGCCGCACCCAGTCGGACAAGGCGACCAGACTGCCCAGCGTGCACGGCTCCCAGACTATGCTGGAAATGGACATCCCCTGCCTCATCGACATGGCCTGACGGCCGTCGACAAGACAGGGGATGCATCGCGCGGACGGACGGCGGCGAAGACCACCGGCCGTCACTCGCCGAAGAGGATCTCGTCCCAGCTGGGCACAGCGGAACGGCCTGAACGGCGTCGCGCCGCCTCCGCGCGTTCCGTGCGCGGGCGCTCCTCGCCGGCGGCATTGACGGAACGCGCCGCATCGTCGGACGCCCCCGCCAGCGACGTCTGGCCGTCCGCCGCGCCGGCGTCGGGGGCCGGAGCCGGTTCCGCGTTCGTGCGGAACACGGGGATGTCGTCCGTGGTCGTGGCCATCGGGGAATCGGACTGCTGCGCGGCGGGATCGGGGGACTCCTCCGCTTCCGGGCGCACCGCCGGCAGCGAAGGCGACGGCGGTGCGACGGAAAGACCGTCGGGAGACGTCGCCGGAACCGGAGTCGCGGCCGGCTGCGCGGCGGCCCCGTGGCCCGCTTCCGGTGCGGCTGGCTGCGGACTGGGCTGCCGCGTGACCGCCGGCGCGCCCGCGACGCCGCTCGCCGCGGCGGAGGCGGCCGGCTCCGGACCGACGCCGAGACTCTGCTCGCCGATCAGCTTGCGCGCCGCGGCGTTCAGGCAGACGATGGAATTGTCATGCATGTCCCACGTCCATTCGGCATGCACCTTGCGCCCGGCGGACATGAACCGCGCGACGATGTGCCACGGCTCGTGATGGCGGCGGGTCGCCGACCACGTGAGCGTGTCCCGGTCGACGCGCGCCGCCAGCAGCGTCATGTCGATGATCTCCTCGATCGTGCGCAGACGGGAGCCCTTCGGTGCGGGCACGCGCTTGAACTGCTCGATCGCGTACTGCTTCTCCGTCTGCACCGAGGCGGAGAAGCGGCGCACCAGCGCCTCGGCCAGACCGTAGTGGGCGGCCACCTTCGCCGGGTCGGCGCCGGCGCGGATCAGCTGCTGGATCTGCGAGATCGGCAACGTGTCCATCGTGTGCGGCTGGCGGCGCTTCATCGACTCCGAACGGATCTGCTTGGCCTCGAGCAGGGCCCGCTCCAACGCGTCGTCCACGGTGACGACGAAACGCTCACCACCTGCCTCGAACACCAGGTCGCCGGCGTCGGAGACATGGTCGAGACGGGCCCCCCGAGGCGAATTGTCAGGCATGCGCGCACCACTTTCCTCAAAAACTTGTATCACAATACAGTATGCCCCACGTGTCGAACTTTACGAGTATTTGAAATCGTGTATTCTATGGGCGAGTAAACCAGTCTTCGGGCCCCGCCGGCACGGCGGGCCCCGTGCTACGAAAGGATCGCGATGGCTCAGGATTATGATTCCCCCCGCAACAAGGATGAGGACGAGGAATCGCTGCAGGCTCTCGGAAAGGGCTCGCAGAACTCATCGAGCGACATCGACGACGACGAGAACGCCATTGCCGAGGACTACGAGCTGCCGGGTGCCGACCTGAGCAACGAGGACTCCTCCGTGACGGTCATCCCGATGCAGGGCGACGAGTTCATCTGCTCCGAGTGCTTCCTCGTCAAGCACCGTAGCCAGCTCGCCTACATGACCGACGACGGCCAGCCCGTGTGCCAGGAGTGCGCCGCCTGATGACCTTCGATCCCGCGTACAACGAACCCGAGAACACCGAGGTTCTCGTCAAGGCCGTGAATCCGGACCAGCCGGCCGAACTCGCCCGACTGTTCTACGCCCACGCGGGCGACGCCGGCGCCGATCTGCGCGCCGCCGAGGCGTTCGAGCTGAAGCCGTTCCAGCGGGCCCTCGTGCCGACCGGCGTGGCCATCGCGCTGCCCGCAGGCTACGTGGGACTCGTGCATCCGCGCTCCGGTCTCGCCGCCAAGCAGGGCGTGACCGTGCTCAACGCGCCCGGCACCATCGACGCCGGCTACCGCGGCGAGATCAAGGTGCCGCTTATCAACCTGGACCCGGAGCGCACCGCGCGCTTCGAGGTCGGCGACCGCATCGCGCAGCTCGTCATCCAGCGCTACGTCGAGGCGAGGTTCGTCCCCGCCGAGACGCTGCCGGGATCCGACCGCGCGGAACGGGGCTTCGGCTCCACGGGAGTCGCCTGATACGCGGTAGGATAAACGCGTCGGACGCGTGGAAGACGCGTTAGGATGGAAATCCATACGAGCGAGGGAGGTGCGCCATGGCGGGCGACGATATGGAATTCGATTCCGCACGCAAACTGGGATGCGAGGTCAGCACCGATCCGATCAATCCGCTGCTGCCGATCATGCAGGCGTGCCGCGTGCACCATCCCGGCGAGGACCTGACCATCCTCGAACGCGCGTACCGCCGCGCCGTGATCCAACATTCCGCGCAGCGGCGCAAGTCGGGCGAACCGTACATCATCCATCCGCTCGCCGTCGCGCAGATCCTCGCCGACCTCGGCATGGGGCCGCTCGTCGTGGCCGCCGGCCTGCTGCACGACACGGTGGAGGACACCGACTACACGCTCGACCAGTGCCGTGCCGAGTTCGGTGACACCGTCACCGGCCTCGTGGACGGCGTCACCAAGCTTTCGAAGATGGAATACGGCGACTCGGCGCAGGCCGAGACCATCCGCAAGATGGTCGTCGCGATGAGCCGCGACGTGCGCGTGCTCGTCGTCAAGCTCGCCGACCGCGTGCACAACGCGCGCACCTGGCGCTACGTGAAGACCTCCAGCGCCGTCAAGAAGGCGCACGAGACGCTCGACGTGTACGCGCCGCTCGCCAACCGCCTCGGCATGAACGCCATCAAGACCGAGCTCGAGGAGCTGAGCTTCAAGGTCATCTACCCGAAGATCTACAACGAGATCGTCGTGCTCGTCGCCCGCCGCGCCGGGCAGCGCGACGTGTACCTCAAGCAGATCCTCGCCGAGATCAACGAGGACCTCGACGAGCAGCACATCAAGGCGTACGTGACCGGACGCCCGAAGGACTACTTCTCCATCTACCAGAAGATGATCGTGCGCGGCCACGATTTCGCCAACATCTACGACCTGGTGGGCGTGCGCATCATCGTCGACTCGATCCAGGACTGCTATGCGGCGCTCGGCGCCGTGCACGCGCGGTGGAACCCGGTGCCCGGCCGGTTCAAGGACTACATCGCGATGCCGAAGCTCAACATGTACCAGTCGCTGCACACCACGGTGGTCGGCCCCGGCGGCAAGCCCGTCGAGATCCAGATCCGCACGTGGGACATGCACCGGCGCGCCGAATTCGGCATCGCCGCGCACTGGAAGTACAAGGAGAACGGCCAGGCCGGCCGCGCGCTGAGTTCGCCTGACAAGTCCGACCGCAAGCGCGAGGGTTCCGAGAACCAGGAGCTGAGCGAGGCCGACAACCTCAAGTGGATCCAGCAGCTCGCCGACTGGACCAGCGAGACCCCCGACTCCAACGAGTTCCTCGGCTCGCTCAAGGAGGACCTCGGCTCGGCCGAGGTGTACGTGTTCACGCCGAAGGGCAAGATCATCTCCCTGCCGGCGGCCGCCACCCCCATCGACTTCGCCTACGCGGTGCACACCGAGGTCGGCCACCGCACGATGGGCGCGCGCGTCAACGGGCGTCTCGTCCCTCTCGACACGAAGCTCGAGAACGGCGACACCGTCGAGATCCTCACCTCCAAGTCGGACACGGCCGGCCCGTCGCGCGACTGGCTGAGCTTTGCGAAGAGCCCGAAGGCGCGCAACAAGATCCGCCAGTGGTTCTCCAAGGAGCGCCGCTCCGAGGCGATCGAGGAGGGCCGCGACGAACTGACCCGCGCCATGCGCAAGCGCAGCCTGCCCATCAACACGCTGCTCACGCCGGAGGCGCTGATCGGCGTGGCCGACGAACTCAACTTCCCGAACGCGGACGGCCTGTTCGCCGCCATCGGCGACGGCCAGATCTCCACGCAGAACGTCATCTCGCATCTCGTCAAGGACGCGGGCGCCGACGAGGTCGACGAGGAGATCGAACAGGAGGTCCTGCCGCTCAAGCCCGTCGAGACGCGTCAGAAGACGAACAGCAGCTCCGGCGTGTCCGTCAAGGGCGTCGGCGACGTGTGGGTCAAGCTCGCCCGTTGCTGCATGCCCGTGCCCGGCGACAAGATCATCGGCTTCATCACGCGCAACCAGGGCGTGTCCGTGCACCGCACCGACTGCCAGAACATGATCGACCTGCAGCGCCGCCAGCCCGAACGCGTCGTCGAGGTCGAATGGACGAGCACCAAGGGCGTGTTCATGGTCAAGATCCAGGTGGAGGCGCTCGACCGGCGCAACCTGCTTTCCGACGTGACGCGCGTGCTCTCCGACCACGGCGTGAACATCATCTCCGGCTCGATCTCCACCGGCTCCGACCGCGTGGCCACCAGCCAGTTCAGCTTCGAGATGGCCGACCCGCAGCACCTCAACACCCTGCTCGCCGCCGTGCGCAAGATCGAAGGCGTGTTCGACGTGTACCGCATCACCGGCGCGAAGGACTCCGCCGAGCCGCGCCTGCGCCGCATGCAGTGAGCATGCGGCGGCGCGCCCCGGCGCCGAGGCCGTGATACGCGGCGCGTGTCGGTTCGCGTGTCGCGTGAGGCGCGCGCTATAAGCAACGTCGATTACGGTACCGCGTTGCGCGCGGCAAACGTTTGTATAGTGGCGAAGCGTTGGGAACGGCGAAGGCCGTTCACCGCCGATATGGATGATGAATTGAGAGAGGAAGACATCATGCGCTTCACCAAGTCCGCCGCGGCTGCCCTGGCCGTCGTCGCCGTCGCCGCGCTCGGCCTGTCCGGCTGCGGCAGCTCGTCCACCGCCACCAGCAAGGAGGACGACAAGACCATCACCGTGGCCGCCAGCCCGACCCCGCACGCGGAGATCCTCGACAAGGCCGTCAAGCCGATCGTCGAGAAGGACGGCTACAAGCTCGAGGTCAAGCAGTTCACCGACTACGTGCAGCCGAACACCGCCACCGAGGACGGCGAGGTCGACGCCAACTACTTCCAGCACAAGCCGTACCTCGACAACTTCAACAAGGAGAAGGGCACCCACCTCGTCTCCGTCGAGACCGTGCACTTCGAGCCGTTCGGCCTGTACCCGGGCAAGACCAAGAAGATCGCCGACCTCAAGGACGGCGCCGTCGTGGCCGTCCCGAACGACGCCACCAACGAGGCGCGCGCCCTCCTGCTCCTGCAGGACGCCGGCCTGATCAAGCTCAAGGATCCGGAGGACATCAACGCCACGCCGAAGGACATCACCTCCAACCCGAAGAACCTCCAGTTCAAGGAGCTCGAGGCGGCCGTCGTGCCGACCGTCATCAACGACGTGGACATCGCCGCGCTGAACGGCAACTACGCCATCCAGGCCGGCTTCGACGTCACCAAGGACGCCCTGCAGATCGAGAAGGCCGGAGGCCTGGCCGCCAAGACCTACGCGAACATCCTGGTCGTCAAGAAGGGCAACGAGAACACCGCGAAGACCAAGGAGCTCAAGAAGGCCCTCAACTCCAGCGAGGTCCGCGACTACATCAACAAGAACTACAAGGGCGCGGTCGTCCCGGTCTTCTGATCGGTCTCCAGCCCTTCCGCTAGCATGCCGCACGGTATACGGGTGACGCGTCCGACGCGAATCACCGCCATATCGTGCGGCATCGTGCATATCACGACCACATACGACAGGAACGATCCATGATCCAATTCGACCATCTCAAGAAGAGCTATGGCACCGGCGCGGACGCGCACGAGGTGCTCCACGACATCAACCTGACCATCAACGACGGCGAGGTGTTCGGCTTCCTCGGCTCCTCCGGCGCCGGCAAGTCGACGCTCGTGCGCACCATCAACCTGCTCGAGCGCCCCACCGAAGGCAAGGTCGTCATCGACGGCAAGGACGTCTCGCACGTCACCGGACGCGACCTCGCCGAGCTGCGCACGAAGATCGGCATGATCTTCCAGGACTTCAACCTGTTCCAGCAGCGCACCGTGCTGCGCAACGTCACTTTCCCGCTCGAGCTCGCGCACCGTCCGAAGGCGCAGCGCATCGAACGCGGCAAGCGCCTCCTGCGCCTCGTCGGCCTCGAAGGGTTCGAGGACCGGTATCCGAGTCAGCTGTCCGGCGGTCAGCAGCAGCGCGTCGCCATCGCGCGCGCCCTCGCCAACGAGCCGAAGATCATGCTGTGCGACGAGGCGACCAGCGCCCTCGACTCCACCACCACCGTGCAGATCCTCGACCTGTTGCGCCGCATCAACCGCGAGCTCGGCGTCACGCTCGTCATCATCACGCACTCGCTGTCCGTCGCCCGCAACATCTGCGACCGCGTCGCCATGATCGACGGCGGCTACATCGTCGAGACCGGCGAGACCGCCGAACTGTTCGCGAACCCGCAGAGCGACATCCTCAAGGCGCTCATCGCCAGCGCCGAGGAGCAGAACGGACGCGACGAGGACGAGGACGGCAAGCCGGTCGAGCCGGCCAAGGCCGCCGCGAAGCATGAGGAGGCACGCTGACCATGGGACAGACCATCACCGAATTCATCGCGAACTACGGCGAGCTCATGCTCGAAGGCACCCGCGATACGCTCATCATGACCGCGGGCTCTACGCTGCTCGCCTACGTGATCGGCGTGCCACTCGGCGTGCTCCTCACCATCACCGGTGCCAAGTCCATCTGGCCGAACCGCCCGCTCAACACCGTGCTCGGCTGGATCGTGAACATCGGCCGTTCCATCCCGTTCATCATCCTGCTTGTCGCCATCATCCCGTTCACGCGCCTCATCGTCGGCACGTCGCTCGGCGTCGAAGGCGCGATGGTGCCGCTCGTCATCTCCGCCGCGCCGTTCGTGGCTCGCGTCGTCGAACAGTCGCTCGCCGACGTGGACGGCGGCCTCATCGAGGCCGCGCAGAGCTTCGGCGCGAACAACTGGCAGATCGTCACCAAGGTGCTTCTGTTCGAAAGCCTGCCGTCGCTCGTGCGCGGCGCCGCCATCACGTTCATCAACCTGTTCGGCTACTCGGCGATGGCCGGCACCGTGGGCGCCGGTGGCCTCGGCGACATCGCCATCCGCTACGGCTACCAGCGCTACGAGTACGACGTGATGCTCGTCGCCGTGATCCTGAGCGTCATCCTCGTGCAGGTCATCCAGTCGTTCGGCGACTGGTTCGCCAAGCGCATCGACCACCACGTCCGCTGATTGCGCAGGCGATCGTCCGCGATGCCGTCGGCCCGCGTCCGTCCCCGCATCGGGACGGACGCGGGCCGACGCCGTTCCATGGGTCCGTCCCCGTCGTCTTGCGACTATGACAGACTTGACGCCATGACTACGATCATCATGCGCACCTCCGAAGGTGACATCACCATCAACCTGTTCGACGACAAGGCCCCGGAGACAGTGAAGAACTTCCTCGGCCTCGCCACCGGCGAGAAGGAGTGGGCGGACCCGTACACCGGCCAGCCCTCCCACGGCAAGTTCTACAACGGCCTGAGCTTCCACCGCATCATCAAGGACTTCATGATCCAGGGCGGCTGCCCGCTCGGCAACGGCACCGGCGGCCCCGGCTACGACTTCGACGACGAGATCGACCCGACGCTCAAGTTCGACCGCCCCTACCTGCTCGCCATGGCGAACGCCGGCCTGCGCCGCGGCCGCGACGGGAAGATCCACGGCACCAACGGCTCCCAGTTCTTCATCACCACCGTGCCGACCCCGTGGCTCGACGGCCACCACACGATCTTCGGCGAGGTCGCCGACGACCAGTCCAAGGCCGTGGTCGACAAGCTCGAGGCGCTGCCCACCGACCCGATGGACCGTCCGACCGAACCGGCCGTGATCCTTTCCGTCGACGTCGCGGAGTGACGATCGCGGTAGAGACGGCATAGACCCCCTCAGTCCCGCTTCGCGGGACAGCTCCCCCTGAAGGGGGCGCAATCCGTTCTGCGCCCCCTTCAGGGGGAGCTGTCGGCCGCAGGCCGACTGAGGGGGTCCTCTCTTACAGCACGTGGAAGTGCTTGAGAGCGTTCATCACGCCGTCGTGGTCGACGTCGTCGGTCACGTAGTCGGCGGCGGCCTTCGGACCTTCGGTCGCGTTGCCCATCGCCACGCCGATGCCGGCGAACTCCAGCATCGTCACGTCGTTGCCGCCGTCGCCGAACGCCATCACCTGTTCGCGCGTCCAGCCGTAATGGCGCATGAAGCGTTCCATGCCCTTCGGCTTGCCGCCGTCCGCCGGAATCAGGTCGACGAAGTCCGGATGCCAACGCACGCCCGCCACGTTGCGGCACAATCCGACGATCTCCTTCTCCTGTTCGTCGCCGATGTACGGGCTCACCTGGAACGTCTCATGCGTCGCGGGGCGCGTATGCGGGTCGTCGACGAACACCTTCGGCGCGGTCTTGCCGAGCTGCTTCCACGTGGCGCGCATCGGCTCGGTCACCTGGTTGAAGTACACGTAGTCGGATTCGCAGAAGTTCGCCACCACGTCCGGGTGGCGGTCCAGCCAGGCGACGATCGTGCGCACGTCCTGCGGGTCGAGCGCCTCCTTCTCCAGGAAGCCGTCATGGTCGACGCAGTACTGGCCGTTCAGGCCGACGATGCCGTCGAACGTGACCGGGATCATGTCGAGCACGACGGTCATGTGGCTGGGCGCGCGGCCCGAACAGATGAACACCTTCACGCCCTTCGCCTGCAGCTGGTGCAGCGCGTCGATCGTGGACTGCGGGATCGTGTGCGTCACGAAGCTGGTGAGCGTGCCGTCGATGTCGAAGAACGCGGCGCGGATGTCGGGCGTGGTCATGGTGCCTCCTCGCGGGAATCGCAGGAATCGGATCGTTCCGCATCCCAGTCTAGGGAGGTGAGGGGAGACGACGGGCGGAACGGGTGTCGGAACCGTCGACGGACGTATCCGTCCCGTCCACGCGGGCACGACCTACAATCGGGCGTATGAGCGAACGCAACGCAACAGACCGCACAGACCACGCAACCGACATCACCGCCTCCGCCGTCGTCGGGCACGTCGAGGCCGACCCGGACCTCGTCGCGATTCGGCACTACCTGCACGCGCATCCGGAACGCAGCTTCAAGGAATACGACACCAGCATCTACCTCGCCGACCAGTTGAAGGCGCACGGCGTGGAGGTGCTCGATAACCCGTTGGAGACCGGTGTCGTCGGGCTCATCCGCGGCGAGGGCGGACCCGGGCCGCGCGTCGCCCTGCGCGCCGACATCGACGGCCTGCCCATCGTCGAGGACACGGGGCTGCCGTTCGCCTCCGTCAACGAGGGGGTCATGCACGGCTGCGGCCACGACCTGCATATGACCGGACTGCTCGGCGCCGCGTTCTGGCTCGCCGAGCACCGCGACCGGTTCGCCGGCAGCGTGAAGATTCTCTTCCAGCCGAGCGAGGAGACCGGCCAGGGCGCGTTCGCGATGCTCGACGCGGGGCTTCTCGACGACGTGGACGCGATCATCGGCACGCACAACAATCCGAACTACGCGCCCGGCGAGGTCGCGGTCGGCGTCGAGCCGATGATGGCCGGCTGCGTGCGCTTCCAGGTGACGCTCCACGCGGACGGCACGCACGCCGGATACCCGCACAAGGGCACCGGTCCGATCGAGGCGCTCGCGTCGATGGTGCTCGAACTGCAGACCATCGTCAGCCGCAACGTCAACGCGCTGCATCCGCTGGTCCTGTCCATCACCGAGGTGCACGGCGGCCGCGTGTGGAACGTCGTGCCCGCCGAAGCCGGTTTCCAGGGCACCGTGCGCTACTTCCACAAGGAGGACAGCCTGCTCGCCGAACGCCGCTTCAAGGCGGTCGTCGGGCATACGGCGGAGGCGTTCGGCATCACGGCGGACGTCACGTGGGACGACTTCCAGGATCCGGTCGTCTCCGACGCGCCGCTCGCGCGCGCCGTCGCCGCCGACGTGCGCGGCTACGCGGCGTTGGAGACGATCCGCCCGTCCATGGCGGGGGAGGACTTCTGCGAGTTCGCGCGCACGACCCGCTCCGTGTTCGCGTTCATCGGCTCGAACGGTGCGGAGGGATGCGCCGACTGGCACAGCCCCCGGTTCGTCGGCCTCGACGCGTCGATTCCCACGTTCGTCGACTTCTACGTGAACGCCGCGTTGCGCGTGCTCGCCGAACTCGGCGCCTCCGGTCCGGGTTCCGGTTCCGGCGACGGTGCCGCTCGCTGACGGGACGGGATGACGCCGCGGGACGGCGTTGACGGGACGGACGACGACCACGGATTAGGATAGGGAGACATGACACAGATTCGCTTCGCACTCGCCCAGATCGACACCTGCGTCGGCGCGCTCGACGCCAACGCGGACAAGGTGCTCGACTACAGCCGCCGCGCCGCCGCCGACGGCGCCAAGGTCGTCGTCTTCCCGGAGATGACGCTCACCGGATACCCGATCGAGGACCTCGCCCTGCGCCGCACGTTCCGCCAGGCCGCATGGGACAAGGCCAACGGGCTCGCCGAATCCCTGAGGAAGGAGGGACTGCGCGACCTGTACGTGGTGGTCGGCACCGTCGGCACCGACCATGAGACCTCCAAGCCCTACAACCGTCTCGTCGTGCTGCACGACGGCGTCGTGTGGGCCGGCTACGACAAGCACTTCCTGCCCAACTACGGTGTGTTCGACGAGTTCCGCATCTTCAAGGCCGGCGAACGCTCCGTCGTGCTCGACGTGGACGGTGCTCGCCTCGGCGTCGCCATCTGCGAGGACATCTGGCAGGACGGCGGCCCCGTCGCCGAACTCGCCGGCCGCGACATCGACGCGCTCGTCACCATCAACGGCTCCCCGTACGAGGAGGGCAAGACCGACGTGCGCCTCGAACTGGCGAAGCGCCGCGCCGCCGAAGTGGAGGCGCCGCTCATCTACGTGAACCAGGTCGGCGGCCAGGACGACCTCGTCTTCGACGGCGGCAGCTTCGTCGTCGATGCCGACGGCACGCTGCTCGAACGCGCCCCCATGTTCATGGAGGACCTCGCCTTCTGGACGCTCGACACGGCGAAGGTGCACCAGGCCAAGTCCACGGTCGCGCCGAAGCTCGACCCGGACGAGGAGGTGTACACCGCCTGCGTGCTCGGCCTCAAGGACTACATGGCCAAGAACGGCTTCCACGGCGTCACTCTCGGCCTGTCCGGCGGCATCGACTCCGCGCTCGTCGCCGCCATGGCGGCCGACGCGGTCGGCGGCGACAACGTGCACGGCATCTCCATGCCCTCCATGTACTCCTCCGACGGTTCCAAGGACGACGCGGCCGACCTCGCCGCGAACATCGGCGCCCATTACGACGTGCAGCCCATCGAGCCGTTGTTCAAGGCGTTCCAGGGCCAGCTCGACCTCGACGGCGTGGCCGCCGAGAACCTGCAGGCGCGCATCCGCGGCGTCATCGTCATGGCCTATTCGAACTCGAAGGGGCTGCTCGCCGTCGCCACCGGCAACAAGTCAGAGCTCGCCTGCGGCTACTCCACGATCTACGGCGACGCGGTCGGCGGCTATGCGCCAATCAAGGACCTGCTCAAGACGCGCGTGTGGGAGCTGTCCCGCTGGCGCAACAAGGCGGCCGCGGCCGGCGTCGGCATAGGCGGCCTGAAGATCGTGGGCAACGAGGCGGGCGATCCGGGCACGCCGCTCGAGAACGGCGTGATGATCCCGGTCGCCTCCATCGAGAAGGCGCCGTCCGCCGAGCTGCGCCCCGGACAGAAGGACTCCGATTCGCTGCCCGAATACGAGCTGCTCGACCAGGTGCTCGCCGCGTACATCGAGCACGCGCACGGCCGCGCCGACCTGCTCGCCGACGGCTTCGACGAGAAGACCGTCGACACGGTGATGCGTCTCGTCGACCGCGCCGAATGGAAGCGCCGCCAATACCCGCTGGGTCCGAAGGTCACCGCGCTCGCGTTCGGACGCGACCGCCGCCTGCCGATCACCAACGCGTTCCGCGAGTAACCGCGAGTAACCGCGAATAAACAGTCGTGCCATTGCAGAAGGGAGATCATCATGGCGAAGGACACGCGATGGTATTTCAACATGGTCACCGGGGAACCCGAACAGGGGCCGAAATCCCCGATCGAGCAGCGCATGGGGCCGTACAAGTCCCGCGAGGACGCGCTCGACGCGTGGAAGATCTTCCAGGACCGCGAGACCCTCTGGAAGGAGCAGGACCGGCAGTGGAACCTCGACTGGGACCGGCCGCATAAGGCGTAGCGGCCATGGCGACGGCTCCGGGGCGTGAGCCCCCTGGCCGCCGCCGATTGCGGCAACCGATGGAAACCGGCGCGGAACGGGCGTGTGAACGATAACGCAATGTGAGATATGTCACGCCCGTTTTGCGCCTTTTCCCATTTTCGGGCGGTTACACTGGGAGACAACGACGACGAAGGTGCGTCGGAAGATACAACACCAAGGAGTGGAAATGACAGCTGTTGAATCTGCTGCACTGACCGCGGAAGAGCTCGACGCGAAGGCGTGGGACGGCTTTGAGGGCGGCAACTGGCAGAAGGACATCGACGTTCGTGACTTCATCCAGAAGAACTACACCCCGTACACCGGCGACGAGAGCTTCCTCGCCCCCGCCACCGAGAAGACCAAGCACCTGTGGAAGTACCTCGACGACAACTACCTGGCCGTCGAGCGCAAGCAGCGCGTCTACGACGTGGACACCCACACCCCGGCGGGCATCGACGCCTTCCCGGCCGGCTACATCGACTCCCCGGAGGTCGACAACGTGATCGTCGGCCTGCAGACCGACGTCCCCTGCAAGCGCGCGATGATGCCGAACGGCGGCTGGCGCATGGTCGAGCAGGCCATCAAGGAGGCCGGCAAGGAGCCGGATCCGGAGATCAAGAAGATCTTCACCAAGTACCGCAAGACGCACAACGACGGCGTCTTCGGCGTGTACACCAAGCAGATCAAGGTCGCCCGCCACAACAAGATCCTCACCGGTCTGCCGGACGCCTACGGCCGCGGCCGCATCATCGGCGACTACCGCCGCGTCGCCCTGTACGGCGTGAACAAGCTGATCGCCTTCAAGAAGCGCGACAAGGACTCCGTGCCGTACCGCAACGACTTCACCGAGCCGGAGATCGAGCACTGGATTCGCTTCCGCGAGGAGCACGACGAGCAGATCAAGGCCCTCAAGCAGCTCATCAACCTCGGCAACGAGTACGGCCTCGACCTGACCCGCCCGGCGCAGACCGCGCAGGAGGCCGTGCAGTGGACCTACATGGGCTACCTCGCCTCCATCAAGTCCCAGGACGGCGCCGCCATGTCCTTCGGCCGCAACTCCGCGTTCCTCGACTGCTACATCGAGCGCGACCTCCAGGCCGGCAAGATCACCGAGACCGACGCCCAGGAGCTCATCGACAACATCGTCATGAAGCTGCGCATCGTGCGCTTCCTGCGCACCAAGGACTACGACGCCATCTTCTCCGGCGATCCGTACTGGGCGACCTGGTCCGACGCCGGCTTCGGCGACGACGGCCGTCCGCTGGTCACCAAGACCTCGTTCCGTCTGCTCAACACGCTGACCCTCGAGCACCTCGGACCCGGCCCGGAGCCGAACATCACCATCTTCTGGGATCCGAAGCTGCCGGAAGGCTACAAGCGCTTCTGCGCCAAGATCTCCATCGACACCTCGGCCATCCAGTACGAGTCCGACCGTGAGATCCGCGGCCACTGGGGCGACGACGCGGCCATCGCGTGCTGCGTCTCCCCGATGCGCGTCGGCAAGCAGATGCAGTTCTTCGCCGCCCGCGTGAACTCCGCCAAGGCCCTGCTGTACGCCATCAACGGCGGCCGCGACGAGATGACCGGCATGCAGGTCATCGACAAGGGCGTGATCGACCCGATCCTCCCGGAGGCCGACGGCACCCTCGACTACGAGAAGGTCAAGAACAACTACGAGAAGGCCCTCGAGTGGCTGTCCGAGACCTACGTGATGGCGCTGAACATCATCCACTACATGCACGATAAGTACGCGTACGAGTCCATCGAGATGGCCCTGCACGACAAGGAGGTGTACCGCACCCTCGGCTGCGGCATGTCCGGTCTGTCCATCGCCGCCGACTCCCTCGCCGCGATCAAGTACGCCAAGGTGTACCCGATCACCAACGCCGAGGCCAAGAACCTCGAAGGCCACGAGTACGAGTACGTCGAGGGCGCCGATGACGACCTGGTCGTCGGCTACCGCACCGAGGGCGAGTTCCCGATCTATGGCAACGACGACGACCGCGCCGACGACATCGCCAAGTGGGTCGTCTCCACGGTCATGGGCCAGGTCAAGCGCCTGCCGGTCTACCGCGGCGCCGTCCCGACCCAGTCCATCCTGACGATCACCTCCAACGTCGAGTACGGCAAGAACACCGGTTCCTTCCCGTCCGGCCACAAGAAGGGCACCCCGTACGCCCCGGGCGCGAACCCGGAGAACGGCATGGACTCCCACGGCATGCTGCCGTCCATGTTCTCCGTCGGCAAGATCGACTACAACGACGCTCTTGACGGCATCTCGCTGACCAACACCATCACCCCCGATGGCCTCGGTCGCGACGAGGAGGAGCGCATCGGCAACCTGGTCGGCATCCTCGACGCCGGCAACGGCCACGGCCTCTACCACGCGAACATCAACGTCCTGCGCAAGGAGACCATGGAAGACGCCGTCGAGCACCCGGAGAAGTACCCGCACCTGACCGTGCGCGTCTCCGGCTACGCGGTGAACTTCGTCAAGCTCACCAAGGAGCAGCAGCTCGACGTCATCTCCCGTACCTTCCACCAGGGCGCCGTCACCGACTGATTCCCGTCGGAGACCAGCGGCCGCGTGAAGCGGTAGAACGATGAAGGGGTGGGATTCGTCCCACCCCTTCCTTATGCGACAACTGCAACAACCAATACGATTACGATCATTCCGTGCATCACTCGGAACAGGAGGACGACGATGCCCGAAACCCAGTTCCGCACCACCACGCGCCACATGCTGCGCGAATCCAAGACCTACGCCAAGCAGACCCTCATGGGAGGCCTGTCCGGCTTCGAATCGCCGATCGGCCTCGACCGCCGCGACCGCATCGCCGCGCTCAGGTCCGGCGACATCGGCTTCGTCCACTCGTGGGACATCAACACGTCCGTCGACGGCCCGGGCACGCGCATGACCGTGTTCATGTCCGGCTGCCCGCTGCGCTGCCAGTACTGCCAGAACCCGGACACCTGGAAGATGCGCGACGGCAAGCCCGTCACGCTCGAGGCGATGATCAAGAAGGTCGACCGCTACAAGGACCTGTTCAAGGCCACGCACGGGGGCATCACGTTCTCCGGCGGCGAGTCGATGATGCAGCCCGCCTTCGTCTCCCGCGTGTTCCACGCCGCCAAGGAGATGGGTGTGCACACCTGCCTCGACACGTCAGGCTTCCTCAACACGAGCTACACCGACGCGATGCTCGAGGACATCGACCTGTGCCTGCTCGACGTCAAATCCGGCGACGAGGAGACCTACCACAAGGTGACCGGCGGCGTGCTCCAGCCCACCATCGACTTCGGCCAGCGCCTCGCCAAGGCCGGCAAGAAGATCTGGGTGCGCTTCGTGCTCGTGCCCGGACTCACCGACTCCGAGGAGAACGTCGAGAACGTGGCGCGCATCTGCGAGAGCTTCGACGGGGCGGTGGAGCACATCGACGTGCTCGGCTTCCACCAGCTCGGCCGTCCGAAGTGGCACGAGCTGCGCATCCCGTACCCGCTGGAGAACCAGAAGGGCCCGAGCGCCGCGCTGCGCGAACGCGTCGTCAAGCAGTTCGAGGCGCACGGCTTCACCGTGTACTAGATTCGCCCCAAATCCCCGCGTGCCGATGCCCCGAAAGCGCGCGGGGGCACCTACGCTGGAGATATGGCCGACATCTACGCATTTCCCACGGGCGTGAAATCGCGCACCGGGCGTGACGCCGGTCCGGGACTGCCGGGCCGGCCGGCCGGCGTGCCCGACGACGTATGGCATGCGGTCGAATCGGTCCGCGGCATGCGACGCATCGGGGACGTACGCTATCGCGAGATCCCCGTCCCCTCGACGCTCGCCGACTACGGCATCGGCGTCGAACTCGAGGCGGGCACGCGCGACGACGACGCGGGCTTCCCCTTCGACGGCATCACGCCGGGAGGCGTCGCCACCGGATGGATCATGATCCTCTACAGCGCGACGCCGCGCGACGACTGGGGATCACGCTGGCGTTGCGTCGCGTTCGCGCGGCTCCCGCTCGACAACGACGAGGACGACGCGCTCGCCCCCGACCTCTACTGGGACCTCATGTGCGACCATCTCGACGGCGTCGATCCGGACAGCGTGGGCGGCACCGTCACCGTCACGCGCAACACCGCGTTCGGCTCGCTCGGACGCGACGATTCCTCCGGATGCGAGATCCGCGTCTCCTTCACCCCCACGACGTTCGACGGCATGCCGTATGATGCCGGAGCGAGCGTGTCCGTATGGGCCCGCTTCCTCAAATCCACCATTCTCTTCGACGGGGAAACGGACGTTGACTGAACCGAAAGCGGAACCAAGACTGCAATCCAAGCCGCGTGGGGGCGTGCCCCCACTGACCGACACGCCGGAAGGCTACCGACGTGCCTGCGAGGCGTTGGCCGGCGCGTCCGGACCTCTCGCCGCCGACGCGGAGCGCGCGTCCGGATTCCGCTACGGGCACGAGGACTGGCTCATCCAGTTCAAACGCGAGGGGGCGGGCATCGTCCTGCTCGACCCGGTCGCGCTCACCCGCGCCGGCGTCGACTGGAACCGGTTCAACGACGCGGTCGGCGACGCCGTGTGGATCATCCACGACGCGATGATGGACCTGCCGGGATTCGCCGACATCGGGCTGACGCCCCGCGGGCTCTTCGACACGGAGGTCGCGGCGAGGCTCCTCGGACTGCACCGCTTCGGCCTCGCCTCCGTCACCGAGCAGTACCTCGGCATCACGCTCGCCAAGGAGCATTCCGCCGCCGACTGGTCGTATCGTCCGCTGCCGTACGACTGGCGCAACTACGCGGCCCTCGACGTCGAGCTCCTCATCGAGCTCGAGTCGCTCATGCGCGCCGACCTGAAACGCGCCGGCAAGGAGGAGTGGGCCGAGGAGGAGTTCGCGCACATCCTCGCCGAAGGCACGTCCGGCAGACCCCGCCACGAGCATCCCGTGCCGTGGCTGCGCATCTCCCACATCACCGAGATCAACCGCGACCCGCGCGCCCTCGCCGTCGCGCGCGCCCTGTGGACGAAGCGGGACGAGCTCGCCCGGCTCCACGACATCGCGCCGACGCTGCTGCTCGCCGACTCGTCGATCATCGAGGCGGCGAAGCGCAAACCGCACAACGCGCGCGAGTTCCGCGCCGTGCGCTGCCTCAACGAGCGCGTGCGCATGCACACGGGAGGCGAACAGGACAAGATGTTCGAGCGGTATGCGCCGATCCAGCGCGCCGTGAAGCCCTCCGTGTGGAAGGCCGCCATCCAGGAGGCGCTCGACCTGCCCGACGACGAGCTTCCGGTCATGCCGTCGGGCCATGGCGACGCCCGCGGCGGCAGGGACGACGGCGAGGAGACGAACGCGCCGCGCGGCATGCGCATGTGGGAGCGTCGCCCGGAACGTCTCGCCCGGCTCAAGCGCGTGCGGAAGGTCGTCAACCAGATCGCGGAGGACACGCGCACGCCCGCCGACGTGATCATCCGCCCGCAGATCATCCGCAACCTGTGCTGGACCGACGACCCGGCGTCGCGCGACGTGGCGGCCTTCCTCGCGGCGCAGGGCGCGCGCGACTGGCAGGTGAAACTCGTCGCAGCGTCCGTGTCGCGCGTTATAATGTGACGGTTGCCTTCGGGCAGATATAGGAAAAACAACTTTTCAGGAGCGTTTAGCGTGAAGATCAGCGTTCGTAACCTCGAACCCACCAAGGTGAAGCTCACCATCACCGTCGAACCGGAGGAGTTCGACCCGTACCTCGATGCCGCTCGCAAGGACATCGCCAAGCAGGTGAACGTGCCGGGCTTCCGCAAGGGCCACGTTCCGGGCAAGATCATCGACCAGCGTTTCGGCTTCGGCGCCGTCGCCGGTGAGGCCGTCAACGATGGCGTGCCGGAGCTCTACTCCAAGGCCCTCGAGGAGAAGAAGATCCACCCGATGGCCCAGCCGGAGTTCGACGTCGTCGAGGTCCCGCAGTCCGCCAAGGACGAGACCAAGCTCAAGTTCACCGCCACCGTCGAGCGCCGCCCGGAGATCGAGCTGCCTCAGATCGACGGCATGGAGATCGCCATCGCCGCCCCGGAGGTCAAGGACGAGGACGTCGACAAGCGCCTCGAGGCCCTGCGCCAGCGCTTCGGCACCCTGGTCGGCGTGGACCGCCCGGCCGCCAAGGGCGACTTCGCCAACATCGACCTGTCCGCCGAGATCGACGGCGAGACCGTCGACTCCCAGGAGGGCGTGAGCTACGAGCTCGGCTCCAACACCATGCTCGACGGCCTCGACGAGGCGCTCGACGGCCTGTCCGCCGGCGAGGAGACCACCTTCGAGGGCACGCTGGAAGCCGGCGAGCACGAGGGCGAGAAGGCCACCGTCAAGGTCAAGGTCAACTCCGTGAAGGCCGAGGAGCTGCCGGAGCTGGACGACGACTTCGCCCAGGAGGCCTCCGAGTTCGACACGCTCGAGGAGCTCAAGGCCGACATCCGCAAGGCCGCCGGCGAGGACGCCAAGGGCCGTCAGGCCACCGAGGCCCGCGACGCGTTCCTCGCGAAGCTGGCCGAGGGCCTCGAGATCCCGGTGCCGAAGGGCGTCAAGGCCGCCGCGGTCGAGGAGCACCTCAAGGGCCTCACCCCGGATCCGGAGAAGGCCACCGACGAGCAGAAGAAGCAGGCCGAGGAAGGCGCCGAGAAGGAGATCAAGGACCAGATCCTGCTCGACACCCTCGCCGAGAAGATGAACGTCGAGGTCTCCCAGGCCGACGTGTTCAACTTCCTCGCCTCCATCGCCCAGCAGTACGGCATGGACCCGAACGCCTTCATCCAGGCGATTATCAAGAACGGCCAGCTCGGCTCCGCCGTGCAGGAAGTCGGCCGCTCCAAGGGCCTGCTCGCCGGCATGCGCGCCGTCAAGTTCACCGCGAACGGCGAAGAGGTCGACCTCTCCGCGTTCCTCGGTGACGCCGCCGAAGAGGAGGAGGCCGAGTCCGTCGAGGCCGCTTCCGCCGCCGCCGCGGTCGCCGACGAGCTGTCCTCCAAGGACGGCGAGTGAGCATAGCCGCGCGTTAGCGTGATATGACGTATGGAGGCTTGGAACCATCCGGGTTCCAAGCCTCCATTTCGTTATGCCGGTCGTCATGCCGACGATCGGCTCCTTCCGACGAGGGATCCCGGCGCGGCCGGGTGAGGGAGAGAGGATGACGATGCACGAACGGATCCGCATGGATCGCATGGTATGGCTCGTCGCCGCGACGCTCGTTCTGGGCGCGCTGATCGGCGCGGGGGCCGGACTGCTCACGCTGCTGCTGTACGGCGTCGAGCACGTGATGCTCGGCTACGTGGAGAGCGGTGCCATGCCCGGCCCGTTCCACGTGCCGGCCGTGCGCCGCGCCGTGTCCGTGACCGTGGGCCTGTCCGTCGCCGCGCTGGCCTGGTGGCTGCTGCGTACGAAGACCACGAAGGTGCCGTCCGTCAAGAAGGCGGTCGCGGGGGAGCGGATGCCCTGGTGGCAGACCGTCGTGCACGTCGTGCTCCAGATCTTCATCGTCGGATCCGGCGCGTCCATCGGCCGCGAGGTGGCGCCGCGCGAACTCGGCGCGATGCTCGCCCAACGCTTCTGTGACCTGTTCCGCATCGGCGGGGAGGGAAGCGGCGAGGCGGGGCTCGCCGACCGGCGCATGATCGTCGCCGTGGCCGCCGGAGCCGGTCTCGGCGGCGTCTACGACGCGCCGCTCGCCGGCATGTTCTTCGCCGTCGAGATCCTGCTCGCCGATGTGACGATCGAGAAGGTCGGATTCGCGTTGGGCATGTCCGCGACGGCCGCCTACGTCGCCTCGCTCGTCAAGGGCCGCCACACGTTCTACGCCGTGGCGGGCATGACCGCCGACTACACGCCGAGCCTCATGCTGTTCGCGTTGCTGTGCGGCGTGGCCTGCGGCGCGGCGGGCGCGCTGTTCCGGCGGGGATCCTCGTGGGCGACCGCGCACCAGCCGCACGGCAGGGCGCTGCTGTGGCAGATGCCGCTCGCGGGCCTCGCCACCGGTCTCGTCGCCGTGTTCGCGCCGCAGGTGATGGGCAACGGCCGCGCCGCCGCCCAGCTCGGCTTCGACGGTCTTGCCGCCGGCTCCGGGGCCGGTTCGGCGCAGGTCTGGCCGCTCATCGGCCTGTTGGCGGCCACGTTCCTCGCGAAGGCCGTGACGACGCTCGCCACGATTCGGTCCGGCGCGTCCGGCGGCGTGCTCCAGCCCGGCATCGCGCTCGGCGCCACGTTGGGCGCGACGCTCGGACTCCTCTGGTCGTTCGCGTTTCCCGGCGACCCGGTCGGCGTGTGCGCGCTCATCGGGGCCGCCGCGCTGCTCTCCGCCTCCCAGCAGGCGCCGCTCATGGCCATGTGCCTCATCATGGAGCTCGCCGAGGCACCCATCGCGCTCTTCGTGCCGGTCGGATTGGCCGTCGCCGCCTCCGCGCTCACGTCGCAGCGGATGCTCGACGCGTGGAAACGGTGAGCGGGGCCGCTCCGCCAGTCCCTGCCCGCCACCGTCCGCCCGGCCGCGCACGCCGCCGCGAACCTGTACGCGTCGAGCCGAAAGCGGGCGCAAATGCGCCGCGCCGTCGCTTGAAGGCGGTAGGCTTGAATACTGTTTATGACAGTATTCGAAATGGAGAATAAGGTGAGCAACACTCTTGCAACCCTCCCGGTCATGGCCGACGACGCACCGGCCGCCGGATTCGCCGACCCGATCTTCAACAGGCTCCTCAAGGACCGCATCATCTGGATGGGTGAAGAGGTCAAGGACGACATGGCCAACCGCATCTGCGCGCAGATGCTCATGCTGGCCGCCGAGGACCCGAAGAAGGACATCTGGCTGTACATCAACTCGCCGGGCGGCTCCATCACCGCCGGCATGGCCATCTACGACACGATGCAGCTCATCGAGCCGGACGTGGCGACCGTCGGCCTCGGCATGTGCGCCTCGATGGGCCAGTTCCTGCTGAGCTCCGGCACCAAGGGCAAGCGTTTCCTGACCTCGCACGCCCGCGTGCTCATGCACCAGCCGTCCGGTGGCATCGGCGGCACCACCACCGACGTGCGCATCAACGCCGAGCTCATCATGGACATGAAGAAGACCATGAGCGAGCTGACCGCCGAGCAGACCGGCCACACGGTCGAGGAGATCTACCGCGACAACGAGTACGACCACTGGTTCACCGCCACCGAGGCGCTGGAGTACGGTTTCGTGGACAAGATCATCACCACGCACGATTCGATGACGAAGGGAGAGTGAACAACATGGCATCCGAGGAAGCGAAGTTCGCCGCACGCGCCGACCGTCTGGCCGGTCCCGCCGGCGTCGTCGGCTTCATGCCGGCCGCGCGCCGCGAAGCCGCGTTCGCGCCGCAGAACCGATACATCCTGCCGCAGTTCGAGGAGAAGACCCCGTACGGCTTCAAGAGGCAGGACCCGTACACGCGCCTGTTCGAGGACCGCATCATCTTCATGGGCGTCCAGGTGGACGACACCTCCGCCGACGACATCATGGCGCAGCTGCTCGTGCTCGAATCGCAGGATCCGAACCGCGACGTGATGATGTACATCAACTCGCCCGGCGGCTCGATGACGGCCATGACCGCCATCTACGACACGATGCAGTACATCAAGCCGGACGTGCAGACCGTGTGCCTCGGCCAGGCCGCCTCCGCCGCCGCGATCCTGCTCGCCGCCGGCACCAAGGGCAAGCGCCTCATGCTGCCGAACGCGCGCGTGCTCATCCACCAGCCGGCCATCGACCAGGGCTTCGGCAAGGCCACGGAGATCGAGATCCAGGCGCGTGAGATGCTGCGCATGCGCGAATGGCTGGAGAAGACGCTCGCCAAGCACACCGGCCAGTCCCAGGAGAAGATCGCTAAGGACATCGAGGTCGACACGTTCCTCACGGCCGGCGAGGCCAAGGAATACGGCATCGTCGACGAGGTGCTCGAACACCGCCAGTGAGGCGGACGAACCGGGGCCGCCCTGCCGTCTATTCGGCCGGGCGGCCCCTATGCGACGTACGAGGGTGAAGGAGATGCGATGGGGCGTGTGGTGAGCTACGACGACGGCGTGCCGAAGTGCACGTTCTGCGGCAAGACCGAACATCAGGTGCGCAAGCTCGTCACCGGCCAGGGGGCCGCGATCTGCGACGAGTGCATCGAACTGTGCGTCGGCATCATCTCCGAGGAGCGGCACAAGGACGCCGAGGTCAACGCGCTGCAGCTGCCCAAACCCGTGCAGATCAACGCGTACCTCGACAAGTACGTGGTCGGCCAGCAGGCCGCCAAGCGCGCCCTGTCCGTCGCCGTGTACAACCACTACAAGCGCGTCAACATGGAGCTGGCGGAACGCGCCGGCGAACTCGACGAGGCGCACGGGCGGACGCGCGGCCGTCGCCGCCGCGACCCGCTCGCCGACGTCGAGGTCGCCAAATCGAACATCCTCCTGCTGGGTCCCACGGGCGTCGGCAAGACGTATCTCGCGCAGACGCTCGCCCACGTGATGAACGTGCCGTTCGTCATCACCGACGCGACCACGCTCACCGAAGCCGGCTACGTGGGCGACGACGTCGAGACCGTGCTGCAGCGGCTCATCGAGGCGGCGGACGGCGACGTGTCCAAGGCGGAGCACGGCATCGTCTACATCGACGAGATCGACAAGATCGCGCGCAAAAGCGGTGAGAACACGTCCATCACGCGCGACGTGTCCGGTGAGGGCGTGCAGCAGGCGCTGCTGAAGATCCTCGAAGGCACCGTCGCCTCCGTCCCCACGGAAGGCACGCGCAAACACCGCGACATGGAGACCGTGCAGATCGACACGCGCGGCATCCTGTTCATCTGCGGCGGCGCGTTCGTCGGCCTCGCCGACATCATCAAGACGCGTCTCGGCGCGCGTGAAAGCGGCTTCGGCGCCGCATGGCACGACCATCAGGTGCCGGACGAGGAGCTGCTCCAACAGGTGAGCGCCGACGACCTCGCCGAGTTCGGACTGCTGCCCGAATTCATCGGACGTCTCCCCGTCGTCAGCGTGCTCGACGAGCTCGACGAGGACGATCTGGCGGCCGTGCTCACCAAACCGGGCAACGCGCTCGTCAAGCAGTACATGAAGCTGTTCGCCGCCGACGGCGTGGATCTCGCGTTCACGCGCGAGGCGGTGCGCGCCATTGCCGCCACGGCGATACGGCAGGGGACGGGCGCGCGCGGGCTCAGATCCATCATCGAACGCACGCTGCAGGACACGATGTTCCAGCTGCCGAGCATGCCCGACGTGACCCAGGTGATCGTCGACAAGGCGTCCGTCACCGGCGCCGGCGTGCCGAAGATGGTGCGTTCCAGCGAAAGCGTGGACACGCAGGAGCTGCGCCCCGTCACGGCGCGCTCCCAAGGACGGAGGCGGCGCGCGGCGTGACGCGACACGCCGACCTTGCGAATCCGCGGACGATGGGTAATATATGTCGAGTTGCCTGAGCAAGACAACATGCGCCGGTAGCCCAGCGGATTAGAGCAGCTGACTACGGATCAGCAGGTCGCAGGTTCGAATCCTGTCCGGCGCACCACCTCGGACCGCACGAGGTAAACCAAGCGGTATGCGCGAGTAGCCCAGCGGATTAGAGCAGCTGACTACGGATCAGCAGGTCGCAGGTTCGAATCCTGTCTCGCGCACTCGTCACGGATGATTCCGTGGCATTGATAACCGAATATTCGGTATGCGCCGGTAGCCCAGCGGATTAGAGCAGCTGACTACGGATCAGCAGGTCGCAGGTTCGAATCCTGTCCGGCGCACCACCTCGGACCGCACGAGGTAAACCAAGCGGTATGCGCCGGTAGCCCAGCGGATTAGAGCAGCTGACTACGGATCAGCAGGTCGCAGGTTCGAATCCTGTCCGGCGCACGATAAAGCCCCTCTCACGCATGTGACAGGGGCTTTTCCAATATCGGCCGGACGAATCATGAACGGCCATGATCCGGGGAGGACGCATGACGAACGGCAGCAGCACCCGCGGCAGGGGAGTCGGTCGCAGGGGAGTGTGGGGCACCATCCGCCACATCGCCGCATCTGACCGTCTCTCCGGACTCATCATGCTGTCCTTCGCGTTCCTCGGCCTCATCCTCGCGAACCTGCCGGCCACCGCCCACGCGTTCGAGACCATCGCCGAAACGCATATCGCCGTGCCGCGCACCAACCTCGACCTGCCGATCGGCCACTGGGCGCAGGACGGGCTGCTCACCATCTTCTTCCTCACCGTCGGCCTCGACCTGAAACAGGAGCTCACCACCGGTTCGCTCGCCAACCCGAAGGCCGCCGCCGTGCCGATGCTGTGCGCGGTGGGCGGCATGGTCACGCCGCCCATCCTGTTCACCGCCGTCACCGCGCTGCTCGCGCAATACGGGCCGGGCCCCGCGGGTTCCCTCGTGCTCACCACCACGGGCAGCGAGATCCCGTTCGCGGAGATGGCGCGCGGCTGGGCCGTGCCCACCGCCACCGACATCGCGTTCTCGCTCGCCGTGCTCGCCATCTTCGCCAAAGCGCTGCCCGGCGCGATCCGCGCGTTCCTCATGACGCTCGCCACCGTCGACGACCTGCTCGCCATCATCCTCATCGCCGTGTTCTTCTCCGCGCTCAACGCGTGGTACTGGTTCATCGGCATCGCCGCCTGCGCGGCCGTCTGGGCGGCGCTCGTGCGCATGCGGCGCGTGCCGTGGCCGCTTGTCGCCGTCGTCGGCGTCCTCGCCTGGGTGATGATGTTCGAGGCGGGCGTGCATCCGACGCTCGCCGGCGTGCTCGTCGGCCTGCTCACCCCCGCGCGCGAGGTGCACGGCGAGACCACGCCGCGCGCCGACCGGTACGCAGGCAAGCTCCAACCGTTCTCCGCGCTGCTCGCCCTGCCCGTGTTCGCCCTGTTCGCCACCGGCGTGCACTTCGAATCGCTCACGCCCGCGCTCATGCTCTCGCCGATCGTCATCGCGCTGATCGTCGCGCTCGTCGTCGGCAAGCCGCTCGGCATCATGACCACCGCATGGCTGTCCACCCACCTGTTCGGCCTCAAGATGGCGAAGGGGCTGCGGGTGCGCGACATGTTCCCCGCCGCCTGCGCGTGCGGCATCGGCTTCACCGTCGCGTTCCTCATCGCCTCCCTCGCCTACGACAATCCGGAGCTGTCCGCCGAGGCGCGTTTCGGCGTGCTCGTCGGCTCGCTCATCGCCGCCGCCATCTCCGGCGTGCTGCTGAGCCGTCAGTCGAAACGATACGAGCGCGAGGCGCATGAGGCTGCGTCGCGCGTCTGACCTTGCGGCCGGCGCGTTAGAATCGTGCGGTATGAGCAATGACAACGACGCGGACGCGCCCCTGGGACAGACCTACCATCGCGGACCGATCATCATGCGCGGGGACATGATCCCCGCCGACAACACCACCGCCAACCTGCTGAGGCCCGACGACGGCACCGGCTGGCTGCACATGGACCCGTGGCGCGTGCTGCGCATCCAATCCGAATTCGTCGACGGCTTCGGCGCGCTGGCCGAACTGGGGCCCGCGGTCGCTATATTCGGCTCCGCCCGCACGCGTCCCGACGACCCCGCCTACGAGGCGGCCCGCCACATGGGCGAACGGCTCGCGCAGGCCGGTGTGGCCGTGATCACCGGGGGAGGACCCGGCATCATGGAGGCGGCGAACAAGGGTGCCGCGCTGGCCGGCGGCAAATCCGTGGGCCTCGGCATCGAACTACCGCACGAGCAGGGCATCAACGACTACGTGAACCTCGGCATGAGCTTCCGCTACTTCTTCGTGCGCAAGCTCATGTTCGTGAAATACTCGTCCGGCATCATCGTCTGCCCGGGCGGCTTCGGCACGCTCGATGAGATGTTCGAGGTGCTGACCCTCGTGCAGACGCACAAGGTGGACGGCATGCCGGTCGTCCTGGTCGGCAAGGCCTACTGGCAGGGCCTGTTCGACTGGCTGGAGGGGCCCGTCAAGGAGCACGGCATGATCTCCGGCGTCGATCCGCGGCTCGTGACGATTACCGACGATCCGGACGAGGCCGTGCGCGTGGCCACCGGTGCAATCCGAGGATAAGGCCGTCGACCGGCTATCCGCGGAATCGGACGTCGTCGCGTGGGGCGCTCCCGATCCGGTACGTCCAGCCGAGCAGGAGCGGCGAGAACACGATGAAACGGTCCGATACGAGCGTCAGCAACGGCAGGACGAGGAACAGGACGAACGACAGCAGGTTCGGACCATGCACCAGAACGCCGAACACGCCGACGAGGACCATCACGGCGGGGAAGACGAGAAGCCGTATCAGCCGGCCACAGGCGAGACGCGCGGATGACGCCCCGGTCGATTCGTCGATTCTCGTCATGACGATGTCGGCGGGCCGGCCGGGGTCGATGCCGCTTCGGCAGCAGGCCGAGAAGATCAGGATGCCGGCCGCGAAACACGATATGGTCACGGGGATGACGATGTACCAGTGTTCGCCGATCCACGGGAGCGCGGTCAGATACGCGAGGTTGAAGCGTGCCGGTGCCGACCATAGGTACAAGAGCAGCAGCATCGTCAGCCATCTGACGACACCGGCCGACAGACCGATCGATGTGGGCGACGATCCGACCGGCTCGCCATGCCTCGTCCGGATGCTCTCCGGCAGGTTCTCCCAATCCCAGATTCGATGCCGGTTGGCCGCATCGGGGAACAGGTCCGGCATATACAGGCGCAGATCACGCGGATCCGAATAATCCATCAGCCAGTCCCTGCCATGCATGCGGATCCTGTACCAGCGGACGTCGAGCCGTTCGGCCGAGTCCACGGGCCAATGATCGTATCCGTCTGTCATGGGACGTGCCGCGTCACAGCTTCGAGGCGATGAGCAGGCCGGTGCCGGTGGGGGTGAGGACGGTGCGGAAGCGTTCGTCGGATTCGACCGTGTCGAGCATGGCGCGCATCGCCGTCGCCTTCTCGCTGCGATCGGCAGGGTCGAGCACGCCGCCCGAGTTCATGCCGTCGTAGAAGGCGAGCATGTCGGTGAACACGATGACGCCGTGGGCGCGCAGCAGTCGCGGCGCCTGCTCGAACGACGCCGCGTAGTTGACGGCGTCGCCGGCCACGACGATCATGTCGTAGTCGCCCGCGTTGAGACGGGGCAGGAACACGCCCGCCTGCGCGTTCACCGCGCGCAGCTTCGTCGCCGTGGAATCCTGCACCACGTCGAACGCCTTGCGGATCACGCCGATGCCCTTCGCCGAGGAATCGACGGCGGTGAGCTGGCCCGTGCCGTCGAGGCCGCGCACCAGCTCCAACGTCTCCATCACCGAACCGGTGCCCACCACGATCACGGATTTCGCGCCGGTCAGATGGGCCAGCATGGACAGGGCCTCCGACTGGGCGGCCGAGCCCTGCGGCATGCCCGCCTTCTCGGTGGCGGCCCGGATCTGGGCCATCGCCGGCGTCTGTCGGGAAAGCGCGTGATCCTCCACGAACCCCCACGCCTGCGCGAGATTCGTGTACTGCGTCCTATCCATGAACCTGTCCTTTATCGTCCTCTGAAGTCATCGTGTGGAATCGCCGTCATGAACCATCATGGACCATGACGGGCCGGCCGGCGGCCGCCTTCCACGGGGCCGTACCGCTCGGGGTCAGCGCTCGCGCACCTTGGCGACGATCTGCCACATCTCCTCGCCGACGTCGATGCCGCGCGGGCATTGGCGCGTGCAGGCACGCACCGACTGGCACGCGGCCACGCCGTCCGCCGTGTCGATCGCGTCGAGACGATCCATCGTGATCGTGTCGCGCGAATCGTTGACGAAACGACTCGCCCAGATGAGCGCCGCCGGGCCGATGAACGCGTCGCCGCCGGCGAACACGGGGCAGGAGCCCTCGCACACGCCGCAGGCGATGCAGTTGCTCAGCTGCTCGTACTTCGCGAGCTCGTCCGGGTGCTGCAGGTATTCGAACACGTCCACCTTGCCCTCATGCGTGGTGGCGAGCACGCCGTCCGCCTCGAGATACGGCTTGAGCTTCCTGATCTGGTCGAGCATCGGATCGATGTCGGCGATGAGGTCGCGTTCGACGGGGAAACCGGGCAGCGGGCCGAGTTCGATGACGCCGAGGTTGCCGGATTCGGGAAGAACCGTTCCGTCCGTCACGGCCGTATCCATCGCGTCGTCGCCGGTGCGGCGGAATCCGTCGTCGTCCGTCACGGCCACGCCGTTCGCCGGCCTCACCCAATCCTTGAGCGTGGCCGTGCACAGCAGGTTCGGCGTGCCGTTGATCGCCACCGCGTCCGAACCGCACATGCCGTGGCCGCACGAGTAGCGGAAGGCGAGCGTCGGGTCGACGGTGCGTTTGATGGCCAGCAGGCAGTCGAGCACCGTGTCCTCGGGGCGGGCGGGGATCGTGTACTCCTGCACCCACTGGCGGCCACGGGGGCGACGCCGTGCCGGGGCCGCCGACCCGCCGCCGAACGGCGAGCTCTTGCGCGTGCGCGCGAACGGGCTGCCGCCGCGCGCACGGTCGCGTTCGCGTTCGGGGCGCGGCGTGAAACGGTTCACCTTCAACGTCACCGTCGTCACGTTCGAATTCGTCATGCGCGCGCCTCCTCAATCGGTCTCAAAACAACTCTCCATTGTGACATAAGCCGTGGCCGGACAGGCCGTGACTCAGTATTCACGTTTCTTCGGCGGCACGTCGACGATGTGCACCGGCTGCCATGAGACACGGCCCGAGACGTCGGTCATCGAATGGGCGAGGAAGCGTTCGTCGTCGCGTTCGGGGAAATCATTGCGCTTGAGCGAGCCACGCGACTCGTGGCGGGCGTCGGATGCGGCGAGCACGACGCGCGCCAGTCCGATGAGATGACGCACCTCCCAGATGGCGGTGACCTCCTGGTTGAACGCGGCCGTCTTGTCGTGCGCGGCGAGCGCCCCGGCGCGCGGGGCGAGCTCGCCGTCGATCGCGCGCAGCGCGGCTTCGAGACCCGCGGCGTCGCAGCGCACGGCGGCGGCGCGTTCCATCACCTGGCCGAGGTCGGCCATGAGACGGTACGGGTTGTCGTCGGCGTCGCCCGAGGCGTCCGTGCCGTCTCCGGTGCCGGCTTCGTCCGTGCGCGGCGTGAGCAGGTCCTTCAGCTCGCCTTCGCGCGCGGCCGAGGCGGCGTCCACGGCGGCGGCGATCGTGTCGTCCGTCTCCTGCACGTCCGGGTCGTCCGCGGCCATCGGATCGTCGACCGGATGTTCGGCGATGCGCGCGGCCAGCGTGCGGCCGGCGCGCGTGCCGAACAGGCAGGCGTCGAGCAGCGAGTTGCCGCCGAGACGGTTCGCGCCGTGCACGGACACGCACGAGCATTCGCCGGCCGCGAACAGGCCGTCGACCACGGCGCGCGCGCCGGCCGTGCCGTCGGAGCCGTCGGCGTCGCCCGCGTTCCAGCGATACACTTCGCCGTCCACGGTGATCGGGATGCCGCCCATCGTGTAGTGGGCGGTCGGCTTGATCGGCACGAACGACTTCGACGGGTCGATGTCCGCGTACTTCTCGATGGTCTCGACCACCTGCGGCAGCACGGCGCGCATATGCTCCGGGTCGATGCCCGTCATGTCCAGCCAGACGCAGTCCTTCGGACCGTCCGGATCCTTCGGGTCGGCGACGCCGCGGCCCGCGTCGATCTCCGCCATGATGGAACGGGAGACCACGTCGCGCGCGGCCAGATCGGCGTGGCCGGGCGCATAGCGTTCCATGAACGCCTCGCCGTCCGCGTTGCGCAGCACGCCGCCTTCGGCGCGCGCCGCCTCGGACAGGAGGATGCCCGTATGCGCGAGGCCGGTCGGATGGAACTGCACGAACTCGACGTCCTCCAGCTGCAGGCCGGCGGCGAGCGCCAGCGCCATGCCGTCGCCGGTCAGGTCCCATGAGTTCGACGTGGTGTGGAACAGGCGTCCCGCGCCGCCGGTCGCGAACAGCACGTTGTGCGCCTTGACCGCGTGGATTTTGCCCGTATGCGTGTCGAGGGCGACGACGCCGGCCGCCTTCGCGCCGTCATCGGCCAGCACGAGGTCGGTCACGTACCATTCCTCGGCGAACGTGACGCCGGCGGCCACGCACTGCTGCCACAAGGCGTGCAGGATCTGGTGGCCGATGCGGTCGGCCGCGTAGGCGGCGCGCTTGACCGGGGCGCCGCCGAATTCGCGCGTGTGCCCGCCGAAGCGGCGCTGCGCGATGTGGCCGTCTTCGGTGCGGGAGAAGGCGACGCCGCCGCGTTCCAGGTTGATGACCGTCTCGGGCGCGTATTCGGCGAGCAGGCGCGCCGCGTCCTGGTCGACCAGCCAGTCGCCGCCCTTGATGGTGTCGTAGTAGTGCCAATGCCAGTCGTCGGCCTCGATGTTGCCGAGCGAGGCGGCGATGCCGCCTTCGGCGGATCCGGTGTGCGAGCGCAACGGCTGAAGCTTCGAGACCACCAGGATCTTCGGGTCGACGCCGTCCTCCCTCATCCGCGCGATCTCGGGGGAGCGGAGCGCTCCCAACGCGGCGGACAGGCCGGCCGCGCCCGCGCCGACGATCACCGCATCGTACATTTCTTCCAACTGCTTCGGACTCATATCACACCATTGTTCCATAAGGGCGGACTTAGACGGCCTTTTTTGTCAAGGCTCCTGCCGAATGGTGGATAACCCGTCCGCCATCCACACGCCGTCCACAACACGCCCGGCGGTGGGGGCTCTTTCCACAATTCCCGGCGGGACGGCCGCGGAACCGCATGGACGGGCACAGTGGACGCATGGATACCACAGCATTGCAGATGGCGCCGCCGGAGGCCCTGACGTCCGGTATTCCCGTCCTCGAACCGCTTGACCGGATCGCCGAACGGCTCAAGGACGGCACACTCGCCACGCGCGCGTTGGGCGCGCTCGGCGAGGACTACGCCGCGGCATGGCTCGCGGAACGCGGATGGACGGTCGTCGACCGCAACTGGCGATGCCGTTACGGCGAGCTCGACATCGTCGCCCTGTCGCCGGAACGGCGGGTCGTGTTCGTCGAGGTGAAGACGCGGCGCAACATGAAGCATGGGCTGCCGCAGGAGGCGGTCACCTATACGAAGCAGGCGAACCTGCGCCGGGCGGGCGTGCAGTGGCTGCTCGAGCCGGGGCATCGGATCGGCCACACGGGCGTGCGCTTCGACGTGGTCACCGTGGTCGTGCGCGGCGGCCGTCCGCTCGTCCACCATATCCCGGGGGCGTTCTGATGGCGATCGGCAACGCGCTGTCGGTTGGGCTGATCGGATTGAAGGCGTTCATCATCACCATGCAGGCGTTCATCAGCCCGGGCCTGCCGTACTTCTCGATCATCGGACTGCCGGACGCATCGCTGTCCGAAGCGCGGGAACGCGTCAAATCCGCCTGCCAGGCGACCGGATTCCATTGGCCGGAGACGCGCGTGACCGTGAACCTGAGCCCGGCGAGCATGCCGAAACGCGGCTCGTCGCACGATCTGGCCATCGCGGCCGCCGTGCTCGGCGCCGCCGGCGCGATCCCGCACGAATGCCTCATCGACTCGGTCGTCATGGGCGAGGTGAACCTCGACGGCACGGTGCTGCCAATCAACGGCGTGCTGCCGATCCTCCTGCACGCGCGCGAGCGCGGCGTCAGGCAGGTGATCCTGCCCGTCGGCAACCTCGAGGAGGCGCATCTGATCGACGGGGTGGACGTGCTCGGCGTGCGTCACGTGGGCGAGCTCATCGAACTCATGGGCGGCACCGCGCGTTACCGGCTGCCGGACGAGACCGCGGTCGGCGGCGGAGCCGGGGAGACGGGCTCGTCGCAGGACGGCGAGCCGGCGTGGACGAGGATCGGCGACATGGCCGACGTGGTCGGGCAGGAGCAGGCGAAATGGGCGTTGGAGGTGGCGGCAGCCGGCGGACACCACATGATCATGGTCGGGCCGCCCGGGTCGGGCAAGACGATGCTCGCCTCACGCATGCCCGGCATCATGTGCCCGCTGACCGACGCCGAACAGTTGGAGGTGGCGTCCATCCGCTCCCTGTGCGGCACGCTCAACGCCTATGGCATCAGCGACGTGCCGCCGTTCGAGGCTCCGCACCATACGTCCTCCACGGCGGCGCTGGTGGGCGGCGGCAGCGGATTGGCCGAACCCGGGGCGATCACGCGCGCCCACCGCGGCGTCCTGTTCATGGACGAGGCGCCCGAATTCTCGGCGCGCGCGTTGCAGACGTTGAGGGAGCCGTTGGAATCCGGGTACGTGGCGTTGTCCCGTTCCAAAGGCACCGCCTACTATCCCGCCGCGTTCCAGCTCGTCATGGCGGCGAACGGCTGCCCGTGCGGCATGAGCTACGGCACGGGGGAGCGCTGCGTGTGCACGCACAAGGAACGGCAACGCTACTTCGGCAGGCTCTCCGGGCCGATCCTCGACCGCATCGACATCCAGGTGGAGGTGCCGCCCGTGCCGCGCATCATCGGCGGGGAACGCTACGAGACCGGGCCGACCAGCGCGCGGATACGGCGTCGCGTCGTCCAGGCGCGTCGCGTCGCCGCCGAACGCTACCGGGCTCACGGGTGGACCTGCAACGCGCAGGCGTCCGGCACGTGGATGCGCGAGCACGTCTCCCCGCAGGCGCTCGAACCGGTCAACCGCGCGCTGGAGACGCAACGGCTGAGCCTGAGGGGCGCGGACCGGGCGCTGCGCCTCGCCTGGACGCTCGCCGACCTGGCCGGACGGACGTCCCCCGGCCGCGAGGAGACCCTGCAGGGCATCGCGCTGCGCACGCGGCTGATATGAGCGTTCCCGCGCGGGGCGCATACGGAAAGGAGCCGGCAATGGACGGCATCGCAACGCAACCGACGGATTACACGGATTCCATGGAAACCATGGGATCAATGGAAGGACATGGCCATGGAGACATCACATTCCTTGACGACACGGCGCTATCCGCCGCCCGACCGGGAAACGCTGGCGCGTGCCACGCTCACCTACTGCCTCGACGGGGCGGACGCGATCATGTACGCCACCATCAAAGGGGCGGGCAGCGGGACGGAGGCGCTGAGGCTCATCATCGGGTCGAGACCCGGCAACGCCGGCGCGGCGGCGGGGATGGCGAGGAGCGGACTCGACCACGTGTTCGCCGTCGGCCTGGCCAGATGGGGCGGTAGGGTCACGCCGCAGGGCATGCGCGCGTTCCACAAGGCGCTCGCCGGATGGCATGCGCGCCTCGACACCCTGCCCACCCTTGACTGGGAGCATCTCGCCGGTTGGTTCACGATGGACGGCGCGCAATGGGTCATCGGCCCGGCCAGCCCGTACTGGCCGCAGCAGCTGCAGGATCTGTCCACACGCCGCGACTGGGCGTCGCCCCTCTGCCTGTGGGGCGTCGGCGACGTGCGCGCGCTCACCAGCTGCGCGAAACCGGTCGCCGTCGTCGGTTCGCGCGGCGCCACCGACTACGGGCGCACCGTGGCGCGCGAGACTGCGACACGCGTCGCGGCGGCCGGCCATCTCATCGTCTCCGGTGGGGCGCTCGGCACCGACGCGGCCGCCCATTGGGGTGCGCTCGCCGCCATGGACGGCGTCGGCGACGCGAGCGGCGTCGGACGCACCGTCGCCGTGTTCGCGGGCGGGCTCAACCACATTGGCCCCTCCACGAACCTGCCGCTGTTCGAACGGATGGTCGGACAGGGTGGTGCGCTCATCAGCGAACTCTGCCCGGGCACCATCCCCGAAGCACGGCGGTTCCTGCTGCGCAACCGGATCATCGCGGCGCTCGCCTCCACCGTCGTCGTCGCGCAGGCGAGACTGAGATCGGGGGCGCTCAGCACCGCCAACTGGGCGAACGACCTCAACCGGGAGGTGATCGCCGTGCCCGGCCCCATCACCATGCCGCACAACGCCGGATGCAACCGTATCATCGCCGACCATCAGGCCATGCTGCTCGCCTCCGTCGAGGAGATCGACGAGCTCGTCCACCCGGCGCACAAGCCCGAGCTGGGGGAGGAGCCGTGGCGGATATCGGGAACGACAGGGGACGACGGCACGGACGGAGACGGGAACGACGACAGGACGCCCGGACCCGCGGGCGATGCGGGAGAGGAAACCGCAGCCGACGGCGACACGGCCGCGGAACGGGAGGATGCGCTCGCCGCATCGCAACAGGCCGTACTGACGGCCATCCGCTCATGCCGGCGACGGCACGCGCCCGTCACGTGCGACGCGCTGCTGGCGCGTCTTCGTGAGGATGATCCGGACACCGGCATGCCGCGGCTGCTCGCCGACCTGGGCGAACTGGAGGCGCGCGGCCTCATCCGCCGCGAACAGGGGGAGGTGCGACTGGTCCGAGGAACGGCGGGAACGTGACGGGCATGGCCTCGGCGTGAGGTGTTGAAAGACCGCAGGCAGTGCCGGACGACCTGTCCCGGCGTCTACTCCCGCCACTGGCATCGGTCGAGGTCGACCCGCCAGCCCGGGTCGCCCGCCGGCTTCGCCGCCGGCGGGACGAACACGACGCCCTCCTCCTCGAGCAGGGCGCGCTGCTCGTCCGGGCCGCCGAACGCGAAGCCGGGCGCGAGCGAACCGTCGCGGAACACGACGCGATGGCAGGGAATCACGCCCGGCTCCGGATTGACATGCAGCGCATAGCCGACCATGCGCGCGTTGCGAGGCGCGCCCGCCAACGCCGCCACCTGCCCGTACGTGGCGACCATGCCGCGCGGGATGCGGCGCACCACCGCGTACACGCGCTCATTGAACGAAACGGAACCCATGCCCTCCAGTCTACGGCCGGTGAGGCATCGCCGCCGGTGAAGCATCGCAGAGGTCGGGCCGCGACAGGACGAAACACGACCAGCCGTCATCCGACGGACGACGACAATGCCGTCGCCGCGGCGCGTCCGGTGCTACCGTGAAAACAAGGGCCGGAACGTCGCGCACCGACGCGCGACCGGAAGAAGCCCGGGGAGGGAAGCACCATGAACGCCGACGACCGGGCGACAGCCGCACCCGCGCACGACGCGCGTCCCATCGTCACCATCGGACTGCTCGACAACGACCCGTTCGCGCTCGCCTTCCTTGAACGCACGATCACCGAACTCATGGGCGAGGCGCGCGTCATCTGGAAGACCACATCCGGACGCGACGCGCTCGCCCGATGCCTCGCCCCGGACACCGCGCCGAACGTGCTCCTGACGGACATGAGCATGGACGAACTGTCCGGTCCCGCCGTCTGCCGCGCCATCCGCGTGAAGACCGCGCGCGTCGCCATCCTCGCCGTCACCTCGTTCTCGCTCGCCGTCTACGCGTCCAAAGCCGCCGAAGCCGGCGCGCAGGGCATCGTGCCCAAAGCCGTCGAAACGCCGATCGTCGAGGCGATCCGCACGCTCGCCGCCGGCGGCACATGGCCGTCCGGCGCGACGGACGCCACGTTCGAGACGGCCGCCGCCGCGCACGCTCGCCTCGCCGGAAGCCGCATGCCACGCCGCTTCCTCCTGTCGGACCGGGAGGCCGAAGCCATGAACCTGTGCTCGCGCGGCCTCGACACGATCCGGATCGCCGCCGACATGCAGGTGGGCGTCTCCACCGCCAAAACCTACCTGACGCGCGCCATCCACAAGCTCGGCGTCTCCACACGCGGCCAGGCCGTCGCCCTGTGGACCGGCTCGGCGGAAGACGAACGATGAACGCCGTGCCGGAGAGGGACGCGGACCCCGGCGGCGTGCCGTCCCGTCCGTTCCATTGGCTGCGCGCGCATTGGTTCCGCATCGCCATCGCCGCGTTCACCCTCGCCGCCACGCTGATCGAATGGGCGGCGATCCCGCCGGTCTACCCGTTGAACTTCCTGTTCTCCGGGATCTCCGTCGTCGCCATCGTGCTCTCGCCGTTCCTCCCGCGGATCTCGGGTTGGCTCATCATCGCGACCGTGGTGGCGCGGCTGTTCGTCCTCGACCTGTCCGGGCCGAACCCGCTGTGGGCCGCGTATCTGGCGCTCGCGGTCATCGGATACGACAGCGCCATCCCCGTGGCCGTCGGCGCGCTGCTCACGGTGACCATCGCCGAATGCGTGCCGGTCGCCTTGAACACGTTCAACGCGCTGTCCGCCACATGGATCGGCATGGTCAACTACATCGGCATGTTCACGCTCGCCGCGATGGGCGGCATGTCGTTCCGATGGCGCCGGCAGCGCGACGAGATGCGCGAACGGGCCGTGGCCCTGGAACGCCGGCAATGGGAGCTCGACACGTTGCAGCGCAACACGCGGCTCGCCTCGCGCATCCACGATTCGGCGTCCGGCGGGCTCTCCTACATCGCGTTGACCGCGCAACGCGAGCTGCGGCGCATCGGTGATGACGGGGCGCATGCGGGCGAACGCGCCGACTGGCGGTTCGTCAACGACCAGGCGCTGTCCGTGCTCGACGAGATCCACCATGTGATCGACCTGCTCGAGCGGCCGTCATCCTCCGATGGCGATGGGCGGCAGGTTCCGGCGGCATCGGAGGCGCCGGAACGTCACGCTTCGCCGGACGGCGGGATCCCTCCAGCGCCTCGCGCCGTCTCCCGCCGGCGGGAGGACGTATCGACCGCCGCGCAGGCGGCCGAAGCCAGACTCGCGCGTCTCGGCTTCCATGGCCGGTTCGACCTGCGCGGCGAAACGGACGACGATTGCTCCGCGGAGTCGCTGACGGCCGCGGCCGACCTCATCGGCGAGATCGCGGCGAACATCACCCGGCACATGAGTCCGGATGCAGGCGAATACCGCTGCGTCATCACCTTCGGCGGAAACGCCGTCGAGATCATGGAGACCAATCCGATCACCCCGCAAAACGATGCCGCACGGAACGCCGGTGACGGCATGCCGGACGCCCTCAGACCGCATGGCAGCGGACTCGCCCTGCACCGGCGCATCATCCGGGGGATGGGAGGCGAACTCAACACCACGGCCGAAGACGGCGACTGGATACTGTACGCCCGCATCCCCATGCGCCCAGGTCCGGCACGCCACCAGGAGCGTGCATCATGACCGGGCCCCACGGCGACGACCGACCACGCAGGCGCGCCCATCGGACACGGCTTCACAGCCTCGTCGCCGGCCTCGATCATCCGCATCGTCGCATGCTGACGGCCGTCACGTTCCTCGTCGCATGCATCGCCATAGCCGTGCCGCTGGCCGCATCGCTTCCGCAGCCGTGGAGCGGCGTGGCGGCCGACGCGCGCGACGGAACCAGCCGCACGTTGGCCACGGGCAGCGACCACCCCGAATTCACCGGTCCACACAAGTACGAGACGCTGGACGCATGGAACAACCTGCACACCGAACTCGGGCGAAGCATACTCGAAGACGGCGTGGTGACGCCGGACGAACTCGCCGAAGTGCGCAAGGCCTACAACGCGTGCCTGTCCGTCTATGGGATGCAGGCCAAGACGATCACGGACGACGACGGCGAACCCATCGGCGAGAGCGTCGTACCGGTCCGGGGTTCGATGGACGGCCTGCGGCGATCGGCCGTCATCGACCAATGCCGCACCGAATCCGACTACCGATGGCTGGAACCGTTGGCCGGCATCCGAGCCTCCGGACAGCCGGCGAAGGAACCGCGATGAACGAGCGCGATGTCGGCGTTCCAGCCGCAATCGCGCCGGCCTACCTGCGTGGATCGTCGTTGCATTGGATCCAGATCTCGGAGTTCCGCTCGCTGTAGTATCTGCCGCCGGGATTGGTGAACTGTTCGCCCAGCAGACGGTACTCCTCGCCGTCCTCGTCGACGATCGGGACGTCGTCCGCGGTGAACTCCGGGCCGACCGCGCCCTTGCGCACGAGGCACGCCGCCAGATCACGTCGTATCTCCTCCGGTGTACGGTTGCGCAGTTCGCCGTCCGGATCCTGGACCAACGCGTTATACAGGGGTGTGATGAAATCCTGGCCCGACTGTCTGCCGCAGACGACGCTGCGCTCATGGAGCCGCCGCTGATCGTCGTCGCCCATGTCGCCGACCTGCATTTGGGCGGAGCCATCCGGGTTCACATAGTCGTATACGAATCCGGCATCCGCCATGCATGATCGGAATCGGTTCGCCGTCTCCGTGGCCTCCGCCTCGGTGATCCGCTCGTCGCGCAGCACGTCCTGCGCGAACGTATTGCCGGATTCGCGGGCCTGATTGTAGCTCCGGCTGAAATCCTCGGCCCAAGGGCCCGAAAACGTGGGCTCGCCTTCCGGCTGGGCGATGGTGTCCGAAGACGGTCCGTCGCATGCGGCGGAGAAGCATAGCATGGCGGCGGTCAATGCCAATACGGTTATACGATGTGCCAGTACGCGCTTCATGGTGATGCTCCTTATCGTTCGAGCGGATGCCTCCGTCATGTATGGCCTCGGCGCCATTACCGGCCTGGCCATCGCATAAGCAGAGCATCATCGCCTGCCGATGGTTCCACGGTACGTCCGCCGCTTCGATTCCGCATTGTTGGCTGTAATCCCTGCGACTACGGCAATGCGATGGTTTCCGGGCGCCCATGCCTATGCTGGAAACGAACGAGGAGGTCATCATGGTCGGTCGGGGAATAGACAAAGGGCATATGCAACACGATGTCCGTCATGCGCTTGCACTGCTGGTATCCGTATCCCTGCTTGCGTCCTGCGCGGCTTGCGGTTCGCAGTCGGGCACCGCGTCGAACGGCGACGCCGCACAATCCACCGCCGTCGCCTGCAAGGCTCCGGATTTCTCCGGTCCATACGCCGACGAGTTCAAACGGGAATACGGGAACGCGAAGACGGAACTCGCCAAACGCATTCTGAAGGACTGCCAGGTCACCGACGCCGAATGGAACGAGATCCTCACCGCTCAACAGCAGTGTCTTGCGCCTTATGGTCTGGTCGCCACCGAAACCGAGGTGCGGCAGATGCGCGGCAGCCTCTCCGATCAGGAGATTCTGGACGTGCAGGAGGACTGCGCGAAGAAGACCGATTTCTGGAACGTGCAGTCCATCTACCAGCAGATGCGCGACAATCCCGACAACCTCGACGCCGAGGCCCTGGCCCGGGCCAGCTACCGGTGCTACGTCAAGCACGATCTGCTGCCGGGGCCGTTGGGCGAGGACGAGTACATCGATACGATGACCGTGAGCGCCGTCGCGCAACCCAGCGACGAGCAGACCATGGAGGCCAACCGACGGTACCAGGAGTTCTTCGGCGAATACTTCGAACAGATCGACGACAAGCCGAACCCGGATTTCAAATACGGTCAGAACACGCAGAAAGGGCACCAGTTCTACCTGTGCGAGACCGACCCATTGCACCAGTGACGATGCGATATGCGCGGGACGCGCATGAAACGGAGGAGGGGCGTGGAGCCGCGACGCCCCACGCCCCTCCCGCCGTCACGGACGGAACGTCACTTCACCAGACCGGTGAGCTCGCCGAGGTTCAGCTCGAAGCTCACGCCGCGTTCCTCGAAGTTCGGCTGGTGGCGGGTGCTCTCCATCGCATGGCGCACGAACTCGCCGGCGATCCTCGCCGACTCGGCGAGACCGCGGCCAGCCAGCACCGCGCCGCACAGTGCGGAGGCGAACGCGTCGCCCGTGCCGTGGATCATGTACGGCAGCTTCTCGTGCGCGAGCTCGATCTTGTTCTCCGCGCCGGTCTCCGCGCTCGCCACGTAGTTGACGATCCTGCCGTCGCCATGGTCGATGCCCTTCAGCACCACGTTCTTCGCGCCGAGCTTCAGCAGCGCGTCCAGCAGGTCGGTGACGGCCGCGTCATCCAGATCCTGGCCGGGGTAGTCGCGCTTCGTGAGGATCGACGCCTCCGTCAGGTTCGGCATGAGCACGTCGGCGCCGTCCGCCAGCGCGCCCATCGCCTCGCACAGCTCCGGCGTGTACGTCGGGTACATCTGGCCCGCGTCGCCCATCACCGGATCGACCAGGCGCAGCGCCTTCGGGTACTCGCGGTACAGGCGCTGGATCAGCGCCACCTGCTCGGCGGAGCCGAGGAAACCGGAGTACACGCCGTCCAGGTCCACGTTCTCCTTGCGCCACGCGTCAAGGTAGCCGGGCAGGATCTCCGTCGTGTCATGGAAGGTGAACACCTCGTAGCGCGTGTGCGCGGAGAACAACGCGGTCGGCACCGGGCACACGTCGCATCCAGCGGCGGACAGGATCGGGATGGCGGCGGTCAGCGAGCACTTGCCGTAACCGCACATGTCGTGCACGGCGGCCACGCGCGGGATGTACAGGGGGTCGCGGTCGTAGAGGGTGACGTCGGTCATGGGTCTTTCACTCCAATCATCGGAACGTGCGGCGCCGACGCATGCGCGCGGCGCCGCGACAATCATCACCGCCGAGCGTAGTCCGATTCACGAACCGGTTCACGTCCCCGCGCCGCGCACGGCCGCATAGCGAGACGTGCCGGGGTGCGCGGCTCCGGCGCGAGGACGCGGCGCGCGGCGGCCATCCGGCGTGTCGCGGGGGTTTCCGACGGCGGATCCGCCCCGGCCCATCCCCGGCGACGCCAATGATGCCAACGGATGATAAGCCCCTATAGGCAACCCCGATAACGTCGGGCTTGCGGCGCGCGGGGCGGGGGTCGTACCGTCATAACCAACACCTCGAGACCAACCGACAAGGAGCACACATCATGGCCGAGAACAAGAACTACCACTTCGAGACGCTGCAGCTGCACGCGGGTCAGGAGAACGCCGATCCGGCCACCGACGCCCGCGCCGTGCCGATCTACGCGACCGCCTCCTACGTCTTCCACAACTTCGACCACGCCGAGGCGCGCTTCGGCCTCGCCGACCCGGGCAACATCTACGCCCGACTGACCAACACCACCGAGGCCGTGTTCACCGAGCGCATCACCGCCCTCGAGGGCGGCACCTCCGGCATCGCCGTCGCCTCCGGCGCCGCGGCCGTCGAATACGCGGTGCGCAACATCACGCAGACCGGCGACCACATCGTCTCCTCCAAGAACATCTACGGCGGCACCTTCAACCTGCTCAAGCACACGCTGCCGCGCGACGGCATCACCACCACCTTCGTCGACCCGGAGGACCCGCAGAACTTCGAGGACGCCATCCAGGAGAACACGAAGCTCGTCTACTTCGAGACCTTCGGCAACCCGAACGCCGACCTGCCGAACTTCGAGGCCATCTCGGAGATCGCCCACAAGCACCATCTGCCGGTGTTCGTCGACAACACCTTCGCCACCCCGTTCCTGTTCCGCCCGCTCGAGCACGGCGCCGACGTGGTCATCGAGTCCGCGACCAAGTTCATCAACGGCCACGGCACCGCACTGGGCGGCACCGTCGTCGAGGGCGGCAAGTTCGACTGGGCCGAGGTCCCGGGCAAGTTCCCGACTCTCACCGAGCCGGACCCGTCCTACCACGGCCTGAACTTCTTCGAGGCCCTCGGACCGGCCGCGTTCACCACCCGCATCCGCGCCATCCTGCTGCGCGACACCGGCGCGCTGCTGTCCCCGTTCGCCGCGTTCCTGCTGCTGCAGGGCACCGAATCCCTGTCGCTGCGCGTCGAACGCCACGTCGAGAACGCGCTCAAGGTCGTCGAGTACCTGCAGACCGTGCCCGAGGTCGAGTCCGTCTCGCATCCGTCCATCGAGGGCCGCCGCGACCACGAGCTGTACAAGAAGTACTTCCCGAACGGCGCCGGCTCCATCTTCACCTTCGACATCAAGGGCGGCAAGGACGCGGCGCGCGTTTTCATCGACAACCTGCACCTGTTCAGCCTGCTGGCCAACGTCGGCGACTCCAAGTCCCTCGTCATCCACCCGGCCTCCACCACGCACTCCCAGGAGACCGTGGAGGAGCTCGAGGACCAGGGCATCCACCAGGGCACCATCCGCCTGTCCGTCGGCCTGGAGAACATCGAGGACATCCTCGATGACCTCAAGGGCGGCTTCGAGGCGCTGCGCGCCTCCGGTCTCGCCAAGTGAGCCCGGTGGGATCCCCACGTCGAAGGGGCGTCGCCGTGGGTCATGACGCGGCGGCGTGACGGCGGGATCCCGGAATAGGGGAAGGCTCCCGGGCGATCGGTCCGCCGCCCCCGTTCGTTTTCGGCATCATCCTCGAGGATGATGCCGGCTATCGCGAATCACTCCCGCGCACGATGGGGCGCGCGGGGGAACGCCCATATCGTGGGGACCATACGCCGGACGACGGGTCCGGCCCGACTATGGGAGCAACGACATGGACGAGACCACGACCCCCGCCATCCAGGCGATTCGACTGACCAAGGACTACGGCGAAGGCGACAACGTCGTGCACGCGCTGCGCGGCGTGGACGTGAGCTTCGGGAAGGGGCGGTTCACCGCGATTATGGGGCCGTCCGGCTCCGGCAAATCCACGCTCATGCACACGCTCGCCGGACTCGACTCGGCGACCTCCGGCCACGTCATCTTCGAAGGCCGCGATCTGACCCGCATGAACGACCGGCAGCTCACCCTGCTGCGCCGCGACCGCATCGGATTCATCTTCCAAAGCTTCAACCTGCTGCCGATGTTCACCGCCGAACAGAACATCCTCATGCCGTTGACGCTCGCCGGCGCCAAACCGGACCGCGCATGGTTCGATCTGCTCGTCGGGACGCTGGGGCTCGGACGACGCCTGGACCATCGGCCGAATGAACTGTCCGGAGGCCAGCGGCAGCGCGTCGCCATCGCCCGCGCGCTCATCACCAAACCATCCCTCGTGTTCGCCGACGAACCCACCGGCAACCTCGACTCCGTGTCGAGCGCCGAAACGCTCGCATTCCTCAGGCGATCCGTCGACGAACTCGGACAGACCATCGTCATGGTCACGCACGACGCCGTCGCCGCCTCATACGCCGACCGCGCCATCGTGTTCGCCGACGGTCGCATCGTCGCCGACGAAACCCATCCCACCGCCGACCGCATGAACCAGCTGCTCATGACGGAACGGCGGGCCGCGCTCGCCGCCGAAGAACGGTCGGCGTCCACCGAACCGCCGGCACCGCCGCGGCGGTCCCATGCGGTCCGGGACACCCATGCCGCCGCCCACGCCGGCGCGCACCGTGCCGGCTCCTACCGTCACGCCCACTGACCGAACCGACCCACGCAAGCAAGGACGACCCATGTTCCGCATCACCGTGAACCTCATGCGCAAAACCGCCCGTATGCTCATCCCCGCAGGCGTCGCCGTGCTCATCGGCACCGCGTTCATCGCCTCCACGTTCCTGTTCGGCAACGCCATGAACGACTCCCTCATCCGCCAGCAGACCGCCATCTACGCCGGAGCGGACGCGATGGTCCTGACCGACCTGCCCGAACATCCCACCGACAAACAGACCGACGAGGCGTATTCGCGCACCGTGGCCGACTACCATCTCGACCACATGTGCGCCGTCGCAGGCGTCGAAGGCGCGCGCGCCGTCACCGCCGCCGACATCGGGCTGTCCAACGGCGCCCGCCATGCCACCAGCCATGCCATCAACACGGGCGAGACGAGCCTGCTGCCCGTGACCGTCACACGCGGCGAGCGGCCCGTCGGCGGCCACGGGATCGCCCTGCCGGAACGCGTCGCCGGACAACTCGGTCTGCACGTGGGCGACACGGTGCGGGTCGTCCCCCGTGCGAACGCCGCCGGAAACAACGTCGGAAACACCGACGAAAGCCGGGACCTCGCCAATGGCGTCGAAGCGCGCGTGACGGGGCTGACCGACGACCCCAATGGCGCCTACGCGTACGACGGCGGCGCCTCCATCCTCTCCGACGACCTCATGGCCTATGCCAACGGCGTCACCGACTTCGATCAGGTCGCCGCCACATCCGTCTACCTCGACCTCGACTCCCAAGCGGACACGGCCGCCATCAGGCGTCTCCTGCCCCGATACAGCCGGCTCGTGGACCGCGACGAAGCCGACCGGCTCGCCGTGGAATCCCTCAGCGCCAACGGCACCAGCGTCGTCACCACGTTCCTCATGAGCTTCGGCGTACTCGCCCTGCTCGTCGCCGCGCTCGTCATCGCCAACACGTTCCAGGTGCTCGTCGCCCAGCGCCGGCGCATCCTCGCCCTGCTGCGCACCATCGGCGCCGACCGCCGCCAACTGTACGCTTCCGTCCTCTGCGAAGCCGGAATCCTCGGCCTCATCGCCTCGCTGCTCGGCGTCGCGCTCGGCATCGGACTCATGGCACTGCTGTGCGCCACCGGCGTCATGAAGACCACCGGCGCGCCCATGCGCCTCATCGTCACCTGGCCCGTCATCGCCGTACCCGTCGCCTTCGGCATGGTCATGACCGTCATCGCGTCCCTCGGCCCCGCACGCGCCGCCACCGCCGTCACGCCGCTCGAGGCGCTGCGTCCCATCGAACTGACCGAAACCGCACATCGCGGGCACGCGCGCACCGTCCTCTCCATCCTCATGCTCGCCGTCGGCATAGCATCATGCGCGTTCGGCGTCTGGCAGACGCACCTGTCCGTCATCGGACACGAATCCCTCGCCACCGACCATTATCCCGCCGTCCTGCTCGCCGCCATGGGAGGATGCGCGCTCACGTTCATCGCGCTCGTCGTCTCCGCCGTCCGCTGGATGCCCGCCCTCATGCGCGGCGCCGGCGCCCTCGCCGCCACGACCGGTCCCAGCGCCGCCATCGCCCACGCCAACATCCAGAAGAACCCGCGCAGGGTCGCCTCCACCGGCGCCGCCCTCCTCATCGGCGTCACCCTCGTCTCCGCCATCGCCACCGGTGCCGCCAGCGCCAAGACCACCATGGCCGACGCGCTCGCCACCCGCTACAGCGTCGACATGATCGCCACGGGCACCGGCATGACCGAGGAGCAGAGCCGGCAGGTGCGCCGCGTCGAGGGCGTCGGACGAGTCCTCGACGCGCCGACCGCCCTGCGTCACGTCACCGACGACCAGGGACACGGCATCGACGTCCTCATCGTCGGCATCCCCGACCTCGACGATCTCGCGAAGGTCATGCACGCCGACCTGACCGGCGTCACCCTGAACGACCATGACGCCCTCATGCCGCGTCACGCCTTGAGCGGCGCCGATATCGACTTCGGCCGCACCCACACGGCCGATTTCGCCACCGATGCCGGTTCCGCCGGCGCCGCGGGCGCGTCCGGACTCGATCTCACCGTCGTCCAGGCCGATTATCGGCGCGTCTCCTCCGACCACGACGCCGTCGCCTTCGTCGCCGCCAGCCACTTCGCCGACGGCGACCTGACCGAACAGGGGCGCATCCTCCTCATGACCGTCGACCCCGACGCCAACCACAACGGCGTCGCCGGCGTCATCGACGGCGTGCGCGAAGCCCTGGGCTCCATCCCCGACGCCAGCGTCGCCGGCCCCATCGCCGAACGCGATATGTGGGACACCAGCATCGACGCCATGATGGCCCTGCTCGTCGGACTCATCGCCGTCGCCGTGCTCATCGCCCTCATCGGCGTGGCCAACACGCTCAGCCTGTCCGTCATCGAACGCACCCGCGAATCCGCCACTTTGCGCGCCATCGGCATGACCCGCGGCCAACTGCGCCGGTCCCTCGCCGTCGAAGCGCTCCTGCTGTCGCTCGTCTCCGGCGTGGCCGGCGTGGCGCTCGGCACCCTGTTCGGCTGGCTCGGCTCAACCATGGTGTTCAGTCTCTACGGCACCGTCGCCATGCCCTTCGAATGGAAGACCAACGGCGCAGTCCTCGCCGTCTCCGCGCTCGCCGCCCTCCTGGCCAGTCTCCTGCCCGCGCGCCGCGCCGCGAGCACCCCGCCCGTCGAGGCGCTCGCCGAAGCCTAACGGAAAACCGGAACCGCCGGACGGCATGGTCCATGGCCATGGACCATGCCGTCCGGCGGTCCGTCGTTCTTTCCGTTCCGTCGCCGATCCGCTCACACCAGCCGGTTGTCATAGGCGAACACCACCGCCTGCACGCGGTCGCGCGCGTTGATCTTGGCGAGGATGTGCGCCACATGCGTCTTCACGGTCGGCAGGCTGATGAACAGCTTGTCGGCGATCTCCTGATTGCTCAGACCGTGCGCGACCTCGACGAGGACCTCGCGTTCACGGTCGGTGAGCAGTTCCAGCTCCGGATCGGTGTAGACGGGGCGTGCATCGGCGTCGCAGCCGTCGGAGGTGTCGGGCGTCGGGGAGCCGGTCGCCGCGGAGCCGTCCGCCGGCCGGGACGCGTGCCCGTCCGCGAACATCCTCTCGATGAGCCGCTTCGTCGCGGACGGCGCGATGACCGCATCGCCGCGGTACACGGTGCGGATCGAATTGAGCAGCATCTCCGGCTCCGCGTCCTTCAGCAGGAAGCCGGAGGCGCCGGCGTCGATCGCCGCCATCACGTATTCGTCCAGGTCGAACGTCGTGAGGATGACCACATGTGTCGCATGTTCTCGTGGGGCCGCGTCGTCGGCGCCCGGCGTACCGGCGGCCGCTGCAGCGGTGTCGGCGCCGATGATGCGGCGTGTGGCCTCGATACCGTCCATGCCGGGCATGCGCACGTCCATCAGCACCACATCGGGGTGCAGCCGTTCGGCCAATGCCACGGCCCGGCCGCCGTCGCCGGCCTGCCCGACCACGTCCATGTCCGGTTGCGAGCCGATGACCATGGCGAACCCGGCCCTCACCAGCTCCTGATCGTCGGCGATGACCACTCGAATCCTGTCGTTCCCACTCATACCGAACCACCCTACCCGGTGTCCGGAATCCGGCGGGCGGTTTCGGTCCCTGATTCTTCCCTGAATCAGTGGAATCAATCGGGCCGATTCCGGACGCGATCGTCAGCCCGCTTGCCCAATTGGTCGTCCAACGGCGCCATCGGGGTGAGCAGCATACCCGTTTCGGCATGCTCGTGCGTCGCATCGCTGAACCCGGTCTCGCGCAGCACGGCGAGCAGCCCGCGCATGTGCGCCAACGCCTCACGCCCCTGCGCGCCGATGCCGGAGAACGATGCGGCGATGCGTTCCGGCGAGGGTGCGGGCGTCCCATCGAGCATCGCCAATCCTTCGTCGGCGCGGCCGATGACCGTGCCGAGCGTCGCCGCGACCTCGGAACGCATGGCGGCGCCGATGCGCTCGCGTTCCATATTCGCCGCAAGCACCTTCCGACGATCCTCCTCGGCGCGCAGCGCCTCCTCGCGCTGACGCAGCACCAACACGTCGGATCCGCTCGAACGACGCCACGTGGCCATCGCCATGCTCGCCAGGCACAGCAGCAGCATCACACCGCCGGCCAGCAGCCCGCCGAACGCCACCTCCCATGCCGGTTCGCCGCCGTCGCCCCGCAGCAGCACATGAACAAGCGAATCATAGCCGGCCCGTCCGGCCACGACCCGCGCCCCGAACAGCCACGAATCGAACGCCGCGCAACACAACACCCAGCGCCAGGCCTTGTCGCGCCCATACAACACCGCCGAATACACCGACGCCAATGCGAACACGTTCACGGCGAGCATCGAGGGGGCGAACAGCAATTCCACGGCGGACATGACGGCCATCGCCAGAGCGGCCGACTCCGGGAACCGGCGACGGAACGCGTACGGTGCGAGCAGGGCGGCCGTCACGGCCACGGCGACCGCGCGCCTCGCCGGCAGCGAGGCGAACGTGGCGGAGGCCAGTCCCGAATCGTTGAACGTCGCGGTGTGGAACATGAGCGTCAGCAGCGCCGCGGTCAGCGTGTCCATGAACAGGTAGTGCCGTTCGGTCCACCACGCCACCCGTCCGATGCGCGTCATGCCCGCCGCGCCGCCGGATACGGCGCCATCGGCGTCCACGTCGATGCCGGACAGGCGGGAGCGCAACGACGCCAGATCGGCGTGCAGCTTCGACAGGATCGCCGGCACGGCGTCGTCGATCCGTGCGGAGTCGTCGGAATCCACGCGGACGGGCCGACGGTCGGGCAGCAGCGGAACCGTCGCGGCGACCGTGAACCCGCCTGCGGGCGACGGTCCTGCTTCGACGTTGCCTCCCGTCGCGACGATGCGCTCGCGCATGCCGACCAGACCATATCCGGGCGCATGCCCGTCGACGGCGGAGGACGCTCCCATACCGTCATCATGGATGACGATTTCCAACGCGTCCGAACCCCAGGTCTCGTCCATCGTCACACGGGCGCCGTCACCCGCATGCTTGCGCACGTTGGACAGCGATTCCTGTACGAGACGGAACACGGCGGTATCCGCATCGGGGGAGAGACGATCGGGGCGCGCGTCGCCGTCCACATGACGCGCGACCGGCGGATGGCCGTCGAACAGGTCGGGGATATCCGCGTATCCGGTGCCCGCCCGTCCGCCGAACACGTCGAACAGCCGGTGCATGTCGCGCTGGGCGTGCGCCGCCTCGCGGCGAATCGTCGTCATCGTACGTTTCGCCACGGCGAGATCGTGTGCGCCGGCGTACCGTCCCCCATCCGACTGGACGATGATCGTCGACAGGGTATGCGCCACCACGTCGTGCATGTCGCGGGCGATGCGCGCACGTTCCGCCAACCGCGCGATGCGCGTCTCCTCGACCTCGCGCGCGGCGATCGACGCGTTGCGCTCGCGAATGGCCCTGAGCGTGGCCGCCCGCGCGCGTTGCCAGAACGCCATGATGATCACGCTGACCAGACATATCGAAACGAGCAGGAACAGGAGCCCCACGTCAATCGCGATCCTTCCGGCGCAGCTCGCCGATTGTGCGCCGAACACGCCACTGGTCGACGAACGGCACGTCGGTATGGCCGGGCCTTTCGACCGCCAAGCGGCCCAATCGCCGGTCCCGTCAAGCAACGGCCCCAGATTGAACGCAAACGCCCAGACGCCGGAGACGAGCGCGCCCATCGAGAACGCGGCGATGACGAAACGCGGCGTATGGCGCGGATCGCCGTACAGCAGCGCCGAATACAGCATCAGCAGGGAAACTAGATCGGCGTACGTGACCGCGGGGCCGAACACGAGATGGGCCACGCACAGCGCGACGAACAGCCAAGAGGCCATCTCGGGCCGCCACCGTCGCATCGCCGCCGGTATGAGGATGATGATCGACCATAGACGCATGGCGCGCATGGTCGTGGGGAACAACAGCGCCGGGACGGTGCCCGGATCGGTGTCGCTCGCCAGCAGCAGGCAGAATGCCGCCATCGCCAACATGAGCAACGCATCCACGACCAGCACATGCGAGCGGTCCCATGCCACGATCCGTCCCATCACAACACCCATACGCCCAAGGCTATCGCGGAGATGGTTCCCCCGCCATCATGCCTGAGGATGAGCCGGGGCGGGAGGTGCACGATGGGATACATAGGATGCATGGTCGTCGAGGCGTGATCTGCATGGTTCAGGGGCGAACCTGCACGGTCCGGGAGACTACCTGTATGGTGTGGCAATGGTTGTGTACGGTTCGAGGACGAACCTGTAGGTTTTTCGGCCGAACCTGCATGGTGTGGTGCCGAAAAGATAGGTTGCAACGGGGGCGACGATCATGCGGAGCCGCGGAAAATGGCCGATATGGCATCGAGCGGCATCGGAGAATCCGGCCGTCTACCCGAGGGAGGCGCACAGGTAGGGGCTCCGGCTCTACAGTAATGGCGGCAAACCATGCAGGTTGCGCTCCGAACCATGCACAAGTGACCGGAAACCATGCAGGAACGGTGTCGAACCATACACGAACGATACCGGCAGTGCAGAGGACACCAGACGTCGCATGATGCCGCAAGCGGGAAGCGCGCCGCCGGAATGCCGTCTGAATGACGTCAGAATATTGTCCGCCCACACACGTGGAATGGGTGGAGGAATTCCGCCGGGCCGTTCCGACCATGGTGGACATCGGAAAGGACGCTCGCGCATGACGCTGCTCAACGAATACTACGTGCCCGGACTGTACATCGAAGACCATGCCATCGACGTACCGCTCGACTGGACCGGCCACGAACCCGGCAAAGGCTTCGACGGGGAGAGCATCAGACTCTTCTACCGCGTCGTCACCACGCCCGAGCACATCCACGACGACCTGCCGTTGCTCGTCTTCCTGCAAGGCGGCCCCGGCGGCGCCGGCCCGCGCCTGCTGAACCCGACCAGCGACGGCTGGATCGAAGAGGCCACGAAGCATTTCCGCGTCATCCTGCCAGACCAGCGCGGCACCGGCCGCTCCAACCGCGTCGACACGCACACGATGGCACGCATCGCCGCCGCGCATGACGGCGACGGCGCCGGATCCGCGGCCGCCGCCGCACGCGAACAGGCCGACTACCTCAAGAAGTTCCTCGCCGACTCCATCGTGCGTGACTTCGAACATCTGCGCCGCACCGAATTCGGCGGACGCGCATGGGCGACGCTGGGGCAAAGCTACGGCGGATTCCTCACCCTCACGTACCTGTCCCTGTACCCGCAGGGCGTGACCGTGAGCTTCACCACCGGCGGCATCCCGCACGTGCCCGCCGACGCCACCGAAGTCTACGAACACACGTTCCCGCGCATGGCGCGTAAGACCCGGCAATTCTACGAACGCTACCCGCAGGACCGCGAACGCGTCGCCGCGCTCGCCGACATGCTGCCCACCGTCGACGACGTGCGGGACTTCACCGCGCATCTCGCCGACACCGTGCCGGAGACGCTGGCGGCCGACGGGCTCGGGCGCCGACTCGGCGTGATCGCCGGCATGGCCGCGCATGGATTCCCGCTGCTGCCCAACGGCGACCCGCTCACCGTCGAACGGCTGCAATGCCTCGGCTCCGATTTCGGCATGAAGCCGAGCTCCGAACGCGTCCACTGGATTCTCGACGACGCGTTCGCCGATGGTGACGGCTCCACGCCGGCAGACGGCGGCGCGACGTTGTCCGACGAGTTCCTCACCAAGGTGATGAACGCCACCTCGTCGCGCCCGCTCTACTGGCCGTTGCAGGAGTTCATCTACGCGAACGGCGAATTGGAGCGGCCGATCCACTGGGCGGCGCAGCGCGTACGTGATGCGCATCCCGAGTTCGACGCGGGGGAGCGGCCGCTCACGTTCACCGGCGAGGCGATGTTCCCGTGGATGTTCGAGCAGGAGGCGGCGCTGCGCCCGTTCAAGGCGGCGATGGACGTGCTCATGGAGGACACGCGCTTCGGCCGTATCTACGACGAGGCGCAGCTCGCCCGCAACGAGGTGCCGCTCCAAGCCGCCGTCTACTTCGATGACATGTACGTCGATTCCGGACTCCAGCTCGACACGTTGTCGCGCGTCGGCAACAGCCACTACTGGACGACGAACGAGTTCGAACATGACGGTCTGCATGGTCCGATCGTGTTCCGCCGCCTGTGGGACGAGGCGCTGAACAGGGGAGACCTCGCGGAGCTGTTCTGATTTCCCCGAAACATCGGCGGCGTTATGATGGCGTGCGGATAGCACGACACCCAGGGAAAGGCTACGAACGGACATGACCGATCTGAACGGCATCACCATCGGATTCATCGGCTACGGCAACATGGCGCAGGCCATCGCACGGGGACTCGTCGACGCTGGCGTCGTGCGCGGCGGCCAGATCGTCGCCTGCGCCGCCCACTGGGACAAGCTGGAGCGGACCGCGGCCGAACTGGGCGCACGCCCGCTGCACAACGCGCTCGAGGTCGCCGTCGCGGCCGACGTGGTCGTCGTCGCCGTCAAGCCGTACCAGATCGAGGAGGTCGTGGGGCCGCTCGCCAAGGAGCTCGCCAAGCCCGGCAGGATTGTCGTGTCCATCGCCGCCGGCTGGGATCTGGAGAAGTACCGGAACCTGTTCGCCGGCGGTGCCGATGGCGAGAGCGGCGCGGACGTGCACGTCCAGTGCACGATCCCGAACACTCCGATGGCCGTCGGCAAGGGCGTGCTCGTCACCGAGACCGCGAACACGCTGACCGAGGATGAGACGGCGACGTTCGAGGCGCTGTTCTCGCCGATCAGCCTCATCGAACGCGTCGACACCGCGCACATGACCATCGCGATGGTCGTCGCCGGCTGCGCCCCCGCGTTCACCGACATGTACATCGAGGCGCTCGGCGACGCCGGCGTCACCTACGGTCTGCAACGCGCCACCGCCTACCGGCTCGCCGCGAAGATGGTCGAAGGCATGGGAGCGCTTTACATGGCCACCGGCGATCATCCGGGCGTGATGAAGGACGCGGTCTGCTCGCCCGGCGGCACCACGATCCGTGGCGTCGCAAAGCTGGAGAAGGACGGGTTCCGCGGCGCCGTCATCGACGGCGTCGACGCGATCATGGCGTAGGGGAGCGGCCGGACCGTTCGTCGATCGGCTATTCCCCGAACAGCGGCGACATGCCTTCGGGCGTTGCCGTCCTGCGCCGTTTCGGGATGAGGCGCGCCTCGACGATCCACGCCCCGTCGACCAGCCGGGCGCGCGCCTCGAACTCGCCCGATTCGAAACCGCGGCGGTCGCCCCGGTTGATCTTGTACGCGGCCTTCAACGCCGCCGCGCGGTTCGCCGGCGTGGCGACGCGATGCCACCCCGGATTCGCGGTCAGCCACTTGGCCAGCTGCGGGCCGTTGCGTTTCGTGCCCGTCACGGTGGCGCCGTCGATCAGGGGAGTCGGCGTCCCCGATCCGAGCAGCGCGAGCGCGTCGAGCCACGCATGTGCCGCCTCCTCATCGGGAAATTCGAAGATCACACGTACCGTATCCGCCATACCGTGCCACTGTAGTCGCGTGACGCGCCGGATGCCTGCCGATGCGTCACCTGCCGGCGGCTCGTGCCTGACGCTCGTAATGGTCGACGAGCGGAAGGAACAGTTCGTCGACCGTGGCGATGATGTCCGCCTCGGATAGGGGGCGCATGTCACGCAGGATGATCGCGCGACCGAGCTCCCCGGGCATGCGCAACAGCGATTCCGGCAGCTCGCAGGTGATGTCGCCGCGTGCGCGCGCGTTCTCGATGGCCATCATGATGCTGGGCCGGTCGCTCATCATCGTGCACTCGTAGAGTTCGTGCGCGCTCACTCCGAGCCAGTCGGCGTAGACGCCGAACTTGGCTAGCACCATCACCGCGTCGGATTGTTTGCGATTGAGCTGCAGGAGGATGGAGATGACGTCACCTCTGAGTGTGCCGGTGTTCGGACGTTCGATGGCGGCATGACCGCGGTGCTGTCTCATGGCGGCCACGAACAGTTCCGTACGGTTCGGCCATCGGCGGTACAGCACCGGTTTGCTGGTGTGCGCCCTGGTGGCCACGTTGTCGAAGGTGAACTCCTCGGCGCCGCGTGTGGTCAGTTGCTCCCACGCGGCCTCCAGGATGGCTGTTTCCAGGGCCTTGCCCCGGCGTCGTGTCCGCTTCGGTCCGGCGTTCGTTTCCATGAGCTTGTCTCTCCATGTGTGGCATGGTGCTGTGTTCGGTGATTGTTCATACCGTTGACTGCAAGATACCACGGCGTTTCTTATTCGTGGATATCTATAATCATATGCTGTTTATAAGAAACTTATCAGTATCTTATAGGGGGGTCGGATGATGAACGATGCGAAGGACGGGAATCAGAGTCGTTCCCTGATCTGCCTGTGCTCGGCCGAACTGGTGATGATGATCAACACCACCGCGTTCAACGTGGCGCTGCCGGACATTGCGGAATCCCTCGGGGCGGGCATGGCGGAACAGCAGTGGATCATCTCCGGCTACAATCTCGTGTTCGCCGCCGTGGTGCTGCTGGCCGGATTCCTCGGCGACCGACTCGGCCACCTGAAGACCATGCTCGCAGGACTGATGATGTTCGTCGTCGCGTCCGCGATCGGCCTCATGGCCGGAAACGTGCCGGTGCTGCTCGTCTCGCGATCGATCATGGGCGCCGGCGCGGGCGTGGTCATCCCGATGGGGCAGGCGCTACTCGGCATCCTGTTCCGAGGGGCCGAGCTGTCCCGCGCCATGACCGCATGGGCGATAGCCGGCACCTTGGGCGTCCCGTTCGGCCCGCTCGTCGGGGGAGCGCTCACCGCGACGCTGGGATGGCGCGGCATCTTCGGATTCGACGGCGTGGTGTTCCTCGCCGTGATCGCGGTCATCCGCATGAACGTGCCGCAGGCCGGCGGATCACGCAGGTCCCGGTCGCTGCATATGCCTTGGGCGTCGGTGGCGATGATGTTCGCCGGGTTCACCCTGTTCTCCGCCGGCCTCGTCGATGCGCAGCACGGTGTTTTGGCTGCGGACGCCTGGATTCCGATGACGATCGGCGTCATGCTGATAACGGGGTTCGTGCTGCATGATCGCGCATCCCGCAACCCGCTGATGGAACTCGGACTGATGGAGGACCCGTCGTTCGCAGCCTGTGCGCCGGCGTTGATGATGCTGAACTTCTCGATGTACGGCATCATCTTCATCATGCCGGCCTATCTGGAGACGGTGTTGCGTCACGGTGCGCTGGTTGGAGGAATGCTGTTGATGCCGCTGGTCGTCACGTCCATCGTGGGGGCGCGGATGGATGACTGGATCGTCTCCCGGATCGGTTCGCGCGGCACGAGCCTGATGGCCTTGGGGTGTCTGGCCGCCGGCATGCTGACAATCGGCGCCGCCATGTGGTGGCCCGGAGAAATGATGAGGCAATCGACGGCGATGATCGGTCAGATCATGGCGGGATTCGGATTGGGCGCCGGCCAGCCGGCGATGCTGACCTGGGCCATGGGGCGGGTGCCGATCGAGCGATCCGGCGCCGGCTCCAGTCTGCTGACCGTGTTCCGCCAATTCGGATCCGTCATCGGCGTGGGAATCTTCGGCAGCATACAGAGCGGACTGTATGCGGCGGGGTTCCGTGATCTCGCACGATTCGCCGGACTGGACCCGCGGTCCGCCGGTTCCGTGACATTGGATTTCCAGCAGGCGGCTGGATTCGCAGGCGTGACGGGTGAGATGGTACGGCAGGCGGCTTCGCGCGCCTACGAGTCCGCGATGACCGGCAGCTTCGTCGCGGCCGCCGCGGTCATCGTCATCACACTCGGAGTTGTTGCATGTATATCCCGTAGAACGGCGCTCTAACAGCTTCACTCGACGACATATCCGGAGCGCCCCCGATGCGTCTCGTCGTCTACGAAGCCCCTGCCAAGCATGACGAGGGACAAAGGCGAACCGGTCGCACGGACAGAACCGGATAATGGTTCCATATGCTTCACGCTGGCAACGTGCTCGTCCTACGGGAGAGGACTCCTCGCCTTCACGGTATCTGGTATGCGTGAGGTCATTCGCAGGGTGGCCCACTCGACGATCGACCTACGATGGCCTTGAACCATGACCTGCGTTGCCGGCGTCATCCTGTCCAGCGATTTTGCCGGACGCTACCGCACCGCCACTGACACTTTCCTCATCGATCGGCACATGACTTACAGTCGCAAACGGTGCGCGTTCGCCCACGAACTCGTGCACCGTGCATACGGGGACGCCGGGCATGTCTACGAGCGGCGATGCCGTATGATGACTGCACGTCTCCTCATCGACGAGGAGACATACCGAACCGCGGAAACCATGTACGACGGCGACATCTGGCAGACCGCGGACGAGCTCAACATCACCGTCGAGATCGTCCGGGACTATCGCGCATGCTCGCCGACGCACCACATCAAAGGAGAGAACCATGACCACGCCGACCGGAGACCCCACACCGCAGACGCCATCGACGCGGGGAGAACAACCGCCGGCCGCGCCTCCCACGCCACAGGTGAAACCCAAGAAACCGATTTGGAAGAAATGGTGGTTCTGGGTCATCATCGTGATCGTCATCCTGGGCGTCATCGGTGGAGGGGGAGGCGACAAGAGCTCTTCAACGACGGGCAGCTCGACCACGAACAATGCCTCGCCATCGCGGACCACGACACCGAAGCAGACCGCCAAGCTCACCGGTCTCGCCGCATCCTACAGCGGGAGCATCAAGGATGGCGAGCAGGTGACAGACCAAACCTCCGGAATCACGGTGACAGCGAAGTACGACGACGGAACGACCAAGACCATCAGCGGATGGAAACTGCAGAACCCCGGGCCCGTCAATATGAACACTCCGACCGAGTTCACCGTGGAATATGAGGGACAGACAGCTACGGTCAGTATTCAGGCGCAGCCGCCGGTTGAATACCAGAACGCGCTCAGCAAGGCGAAGTCGTATTCCACCCTCATGCACATGAGCAAGCAGGGTATCTACGACCAGCTTACCAGCGAATACGGCGAAAAGTTCCCGGCCGAGGCCGCACAATGGGCTGTGGACCACCTTGAGGCCGACTACAATGCCAACGCACTGGCCAAAGCCAAGTCGTATCAGGAGCAGATGTCCATGTCTTCGGCTGCCATATACGACCAGCTCGTCTCCGTGTATGGGGAGAAATTCACGCCCGAAGAAGCCCAATACGCCATTGACAATCTCAACAAATAAGCAGGCAAGTGGTCCCGGCACTCATATCGGTGAGCGCCGGGACCGCTTGCGTCCGTCTCGTCTACGCGGCTTCTTCGATGACTTCGGCATCGATTACGTCGTCCCCGTCGTCGTGCAGGTCGGGTATCGCCCGGCCCAGCAGGGTGGCGAGCGGCGCGGCGTCGCGATGCGTGTGCTGGTTGGTCATCGTGATGCTCGTATGCCCCATGACGGCGGTGCGCGTGTCGTTCGGCATGTTCGCGCGCGGTCATCGACGCGGTCCAATGGTGGACGCTGTGGACGTTGACCATTGGACCGCCCGGCCGCCCTCAACGCCTTGCGCCAGGCGTGGCGCTCCGCCGAACTGCGCACCGGATTGCCGTGCGAGCTCGTGAGCACCAATTTGCGGTTTTCCGTAAATCGAAAACGATTCGATTCCAACGCTCCGACACGCCGGAATCCTTGGAATCGCGCCGTTTTCTAGGGGCTGAAGATCCTGCTTGGAGACGTTGAACCTGAGCTCGACCGATTGTCCTTCCTCCGGCAGTTTGTCGTTGTGGATGCAAGTCGGTGGCACGATTCGGCAATCATCGTCAGACGATTGTTCTCAGCCATGTTCCGACGGCCCGTTCGACCGAGGCCGTATCATGCTGGGCCATCTCGCCGCGTAATTCCAAACCGTCACGCACCCCTGCCCCGGTGATATGCGCCAAGGTCTCTTCGGTGCCGGACAACCCGCTGCCCTCGTGCGTACAGAACGGAACGATAACCCTGCCCGCCCAGTCACGGCTTTCGAGAAACGTGTACACCGGCATCGGCATGTCGGACCACCAGATCGGATAGCCAAGGAAGACCACCTCCGCCGCATCCAGCGCCGCCGTGTCACCGTCCAACGCGAACGCCGGACGCGCATGACTCCTGCGTTCCTCGGTCGCCTGCGCCACTGTCTGATCGTATGCGTCCGGATACGGTTCAATCGGCACGATCTCCACGCCCGCCGCGCCCGTTTGCCGCATGATTTCAGCCGCGACCTTGGCGGTACTGCCTACGGTGGTCTTTCCTACCGCATAGTTCTCGCCGGCGCGCGAGAAGTACACAACCACCTTGTTGCCATTGTTGTTCATTGCGATGCTTCCCTTCAGATCTCGCTGACGTTGATGAGTGACTTGACGACGCGGCGCTCATCCATCGCCTCGTAGGCGTCTTGGATGTGATCAAGGTCGAACGCGCCGGTGAACATGCGACCGGGTTCGATTATGCCGGACAGCACGGCGGGCATCAGCACCTCGCGATCATATGTGGCTACCGATGCGGGACCGCCCTTCAGCCCGATGTTGCGCCAGAACAGGGCGTCCACGTCGATGTGCGCGTCGTGCGGCACACCCACGCGTCCGACCGTGGAGCCGGGGCCGCCCCACACGCACGGCGGTTTCGACGGACTGGGCCGAGCCGACGCATTCGAGCACCGCGTCCGCACCGTCGCCGTCGGTCAGCTCCATCACGCGCGCCACGGCGGCGTCGCCCCGTTCGGACACGATGTCGGTCGCGCCGAACTGGCGGGCAATGGTCGCGCGGTCCTCATGCCGGCTCATCGCGATGATGCGCGAGGCCCCACGCATGCGGGCGGACAGCACGCCGGACAGGCCCACGGCGCCGTCTCCGAACACCACGGCCGTATCTCCGGGCCTGACCTCGGCCGAGACCGCCGCATGATAGCCGGTGGCCATCACGTCGGCCAGGATGAGCAGCGAATTGAGCGTCGCATCATCGTACGATTTCGGGTTGCCGGGAACCTTCACCAGTGCGGTGTCGGCCTTGGCGGCACGCAGGTATTCGGCCTGATAGCCGGCATTGCCACCCGGTTCGGCGTTCATGCAGTTCGCCTCGAACCCGGCGCGGCAGGCGGCGCAATGCCCGCAGCCATGCGTGAACGGCACGACCACGAGGGCGCCGGGCCTGAGCGTGCGTACGTCGCCGCCGATCTCGTCGACGATGCCGATGGCCTTATGCCCAGTGAGGGAACCGTGCCGGCGCTGCGAAATGCCACGGAACCACCACAGGTCAGAGCCGCATACGCAGGCCTTGACCACGCGGATAATCGCGTCGTCCGGCTTTTCGATCGTCGGCCTGGTGACTTCCCGCACCTCCATCCGTCCGGGTTCGGCGAATACCGCGGCCTTCATGCTGTTTGTCATGATGTTCTCCTTTGGATTGGAACCGATGCAATGAGTTGACGAACAAGTTCATTGTCTCCGTCGGACGCTGACGCCACGATATGCCCATGCGCAATGCATTACAAATATGATTTTTCTATCTCAATAGATAGAATTAATGCATATATTTTCGTTTTCAAAACCGGGAAGCGCTCGCATGGGACTCGCATAGAACTCAAAACGTTGCGTCATTTCATCACGGTCATGCAGGAAAGCTATGCCTGCGTAATCGGCCACGCCAAACCGGTCGACACGTCATGGGAATCGGGGCTGACATTCCGCCTACTCGACCCGCCGGTGCATACGAGACCGGCCGGTGCATGGAGAAACAAGCAGCCCCTCACCCCGGCGGCCACCGCGTTCCTGGATGAGCTACGTGCTGTGACGGCGGCATAGCACGCCATCGTCTGCCAGCTCACGTCGAATTTCCTGCGACGCGACCCCACACGATGGCGGTTGGTCGCAATAAATGAGACGAGGGCTTGGAATCGCCGGAATCCCAAGGCCCTCGACGCTATGAAGCAATCACTTCTTAAACGTTGGAAAGAACTTGAACTCGACGAAGTCGCTATACGGCATCAGGCCGAAACCAGTTCGCCGTGAATGGCGTATTCATATGAGTGCTCGTACAAATATGTGGGAGAGATGTCGATGTCTCCATCACACCACGTCAGGATGCCACGATCGATTCGGAAGTCCTCGAACGTCTTTTCATCCCGCAGCGGGGCGAAAACGGGAACATCTTCATACATCTCAGTAAAATCGCATAGACGCGTCTCACCCGTGGAGAACGTCACCAACATGACATGGTCATCCGTGACGCGTGCCGACCGGACCTCCAGTTCCCGAGCGGGTTCATCCGCATACAAAATGCCGTTCACTTCAAACATGACGGGCTCCTCTCCTCACGAAAGCGGCTTGATACGGTCGAACGGACGTCCGGACACAGCCTCGTTCCAAGCCTTGTACAGCTCATCCTCATGTAACACGAGCCATGCCACCACTAGTTTGTATTGCTTGGTGGGAAGAGAACCAGCCAACAGTTCGCCATCGATGGCGATGGACGCCTTAAAGTCGCCGTAGTACACATGGACGTGCGGCTTGTGATGCTCGCTCTCATCCTGATACATCATGCGAACGATGATCCCGAAGAACCGACTCAACTCCGGCATACCGCACCTCCAATCCAACATCTCACATGAAGAAAGGGTCTGGCTCGAGTATATTCCCACAATAAGGCCATTGTCATCATCCCCGGTCAGGACCAGATGGTTGACTCATTGTTAACAGCAGCCTTCCACGCCTCCTTACAGCGCGCAATCCGGAAGGCTCTTCCATTTTCGGAGGCGCCGATGAAGTCTGCGAAAGCCTTAGAGCAGTGGAGCCCTATACAGACATAATACGTAACCTGTCATATCCGCCCCCAATCAGGTATGCAATGCACCGAGTCCATCACGACGCGATCCCCCCCCATACGACAATAGCTATCTGCAGTACAGTCGAGGGCCTTGGAATCACTGGGATTCCAAGGCCCTCGACACTATGAAACACTCACTTCTTAGCCGCTGGGGAGAACTTGAACTCAAGCCATGTCGCTATACGGCATCAGGCTGTTTCCTAGTGGCAGTGTGGCTTCGCAGTGCACAAACCCATGATTGTCTCACGATGTATTAGCGCAGTGGTTTTCCGATTTCGCACCGCCAGCCAGTTCAGTGTCGAGTGCTTGGCTGGTTGCCAACAGCAGCCTTCCATGCCTCCTTACAGTGCACAATCCGGAGGGCTCTGTTTATTCCGCTTCTTCCGACATCTTCAGCGCAAGGCCGCTCGCATACTTGATGGCCTCATGTTCCGATTCCCGGTTGTCGGCGGTGATGATGCGGAAGACGTCATCATGGTATTCGTCAATGAGCCCGAAGTAGTCATGCTTCGATTCACAGACCGGGTTCATGCCGCATTTGGCCATCACACGACCGGATTGGGCGTTCTCCTTGTAATGCCCGCCCCACACGGCGTCCTTATGCAACGCACCGAAAGCGTATCCGAGTACGGCGTTCAAGGCTTCGGGCATATAGCCCCTGCCCCAGAACGGGCGTCCGATCCAGTAGCCAAGCTCCATTGCATTGTCACCGAGATACTTGCCATAGCGCTCCCTAAGTGCATCATCGGCCTCGACCGGGTCAATGGTGTAGTGGCTGACCGGCTTGAGCGCGATACTGCCGACCGGCTCGTCACCGTCGTCTTTGATGGTGATGGCCCAGTTATTCTCCACCGCAAGAATGTTCCTGATATCGCTCATGCTGCCTTCAGCGCTCTTGTGCGGCGGCCATCCGCACAGCAATCCGATTTCAGGATCGGAAGCGTACCTGAACAATGACTCCGCCTCGGCTGCGTCATCAACCTTCCACGGGCGCAGCAGCAGACGTTCGGTTTCGATGGTTCCGCTCATATTGTTCCTTTCGCTGGTCGGAATCAATAAAGCCTGCATGCTATCACTGAACCGCAGAAACAGAAGGACCCGCCCCCATATTTAGGGAGCGGGTCCTGTGTTCGTCCATGTCAGACTAGGCGACGTAGTGTGGCACAATTCGTGTGCCAGCCCGGCGTGTCTTGACTTATTAACACTGGATTTGTGCCAACAGGATTGGCGTTATTTCAGTGTTTGCTGACATTGAACTTGAACTCGACGATGTCGCCGTCCTGCATGACGTAGTCGCGGCCTTCCTGGCGGAGCTTGCCCTCCTCCTTGATGACGGCCATCGAGCCGTCGGCGGCGACGAAGTCGTCGTAGGAGACGATGTCGGCCTTGATGAAGCCCTTTTCGAAGTCGGTGTGGATCACGCCGGCGGCCTGCGGGGCGGTGAAGCCCTTGTGGATCTGCCAGGCGCGCACCTCCTTGACGCCCGCGGTCAGGAAGGTCTGCAGGCCGAGCACGTCGAAGCCGACGCGGGCCAGCTGGTCGAGACCGGACTCCTTGAGGCCCGCGTCCTCGAGCATCTCGCGGGCGTCCGCCTCGTCGAGCTCGGTCAGATCGGCCTCGAACTGGGCGTTGAGGAACACGGCGGGCGCGGGGGCGACGGACGCGGCGAGCTTCGCCTTGAGCTCGTCGTTGGCGAGCTCGTTGTCGTCCACGTTGAACACGTAGATGAACGGTTTGGCGGTCATCAGGTGCAGGTCGTAGACGGAGTCCTTGTCGAAGCGGCCTTCGCGCGCCGCCTTGTCGAGCGTCTCGCCGCCTTCGAGGATGGTCTTGGCCTGCTTGACGGCCTCCATGTATTCGGGCTCGATCTTCTTGCCCCTGAGGTCCTTCTCCAGCTTGGGCAGCGCGTTCTCGATGGTCTGCAGGTCGGCGAGGATCAGCTCGGTGTTGATGGTGTCGATGTCGTCGGCCGGATCCACCTTGCCGTTGACGTGGACGATGTCGTCGTCCTCGAAGGCGCGCACGACCTCGCAGATCGCGTCGGCCTCGCGGATGTTCGCGAGGAACTTGTTGCCGAGGCCCTCGCCTTCGGAGGCGCCCTTGACGATGCCGGCGATGTCGACGAACGTCACGGTGGCGGGCACGATCTTCTCCGTGTGCACCAGCTTGGCGAGCACCGGCAGGCGGTCGTCCGGCAGCGGCACGACGCCCGTGTTCGGCTCGATGGTGGCGAACGGGTAGTTCTCGGCGAGCACGTTGTTGCGGGTCAGTGCGTTGAACATGGTGGACTTGCCGACGTTCGGCAGTCCGACGATTCCGATAGTTAGAGACATGCCCTCCAGTCTAAGGGCGAAAGCGACAACGCCGGGAGGTCTGAGACGCCGCCCGTGCCGCCGTGTCCATGATTCACTTCGGACTATCCGATAGCGGGGTATAAGCAGACTTCATAACGACGGTCGAGTGCGTCATGTCCGTCGTCGGCCGCGATGTTCGGTTCGTCGTCCGGTTTTCGTTGGAAACATTGCTTTTCCTGAGGTTGTGCTAGCTTGTCGTGATTGTTCCGACAGTATGTGGGACAGTTTTGATTGTGAGATAATGATTGAAAATGTTTCATATTTGGTAGAATCGGCGCGTTCGTTCCCCATTATTCTTATGGGTAACGAATGAATCGGCCCTGCGGAACCGAGACAAGAGAAGAAACGAACCGCAAGAGAGAATCGCACACCAGCGAACCACACATGACCATGACATCCATGCAAACCAAAACCAGGGAAGGAGGGCGGCAGTGAGCTGGGAAGTCATCCAACAGGCGCTTCCATTGTTCGAGAAGGCGTTCGTCCTGACGCTCAGGCTCTCCGCCGTCAGCGTCGTGCTCGCCACGCTGCTCGGGCTCATGCTCGCCCTGCTGCGCGAATACCGCGTGCCCGTCCTCGCCCAGATCAGCACCGTGTTCCAGGAGCTGTTCCGCAACACCCCGCTGCTCATCCAGCTGTTCTTCCTGTACTACGGACTGCCGTCCATCGGCGTCAAGTGGAGCGCCGAGACCTGCGCGGTCGTCGGCATGTCCATCCTGGGATCCGCCTACATGTGCGGCGCGTTCGAAGGCGGCTTCACCGGCATTCCGCGCGTGCAGAACGAATCGGCGCGCGCCCTCGGCCTGTCGCCGCTGCAGATGATCCGCCACGTCACCCTCCCGCAGGGACTGACGCGCAGCGTGCCCGCCGTCGCCGCGAACGTGATTTTCATGGTCAAGGAGACGTCCGTGTTCACGGTGATCGCCGTGCCGGAGCTCACCAACACGGCTCGCGACCTGATCGGCATGTACTACCGCAGCGACGAGTGCCTGTTCATGCTGGTCGTCGCCTACGCGATCATCCTGATTCCGCTGTCCGTCATCCTCACGCTCATCGAAAGGAGGGTCCGCCGTGGAACCTTTGGCGATAACTGACGCCGCGGGCGCCGCATACGTCACCGCGGCCTCCGGTGCGAGCGTCATCTTCGCGGGGGACAACCTCACGCGACTGCTGTCCGGCCTCGGCACGTCCGTGACCGTCGCCGGCCTCGCGCTGATTGTAGGCATCCCGCTGGGCATCGTGCTCGGCGCGCTGCGCATCCTGCACAACCCGGTCCTGCGCGCCGTCCTGCGCCTCTACCTCGAGTTCTTCCGCATCGTGCCCACGCTGGTCATCCTGTTCCTGTCCTACTACATCCTGCCGCGCGAACTCGGCGTGCAGGTGGACGGCGTGACCGTCGCCGTGGTCGCCTTCGGCCTGTGGGTGGCGGCGGAGATCAGCGACATCGTGCGCGGCGCCCTCATCTCCGTGTCCGGCCACCAGGTCGACGCGGGCAAGGCGCTCGGCATGAACGGGCTGCAGATCCTGTGGTACGTGCGCATCCCGCAGTCCATCAACCTCATGGTGCCCGCCACCATCAACCTGGCCGCCCGCGTCATCATGACCACGTCGCTGCTGCTGCTCATCAGCGTCATCGACGTGATCACCGTCGGCCAGCAGATCATGGAGGCGAACCGCATGACCCATCCGGACGCCGCCTTCTGGGTGTACGGATTCATCTTCTTCCTGTATTTCATCATCTGCTGGCCGCTGGCGATGATCGCCAAGGTCCTGGAGAAGCGAGCCAAGGAGCGTAACAATGGCTGAAGCCGACAACGAAACCACCGCCACGGGCGAGGAGCCGCTGCTGTCCGTGCGCCATCTGCGCAAATCCTACGGCGACCATGAGGTGCTCAAGGACGTGAGCTTCGACGTGAAGCGCGGCCAGGTGCTCGTCCTGCTCGGCCCGTCCGGTTCCGGCAAGTCCACGCTGATCCGCTGCCTCAACGGTCTGGAGACCATCCAGGGCGGCGAGATCCGCTTCAAGGGCGAGGTCGTGCCGAACAACAACGAGAAGGCGTGGCGTCGCCTGCGCAACGAGATCGGCATGGTGTTCCAGAGCTACGACCTGTTCCCGAACCTCACGGTCGCGAAGAACATCGAGCTCGGCCCCACCAAGGTGCAGAAGCGCCCCAAGGCCGAGGTCGACGAGCAGATGGACAGGCTCCTCGCGGACGTGCAGCTGTCCGAATACAAGAACGCGTACCCGCGCGAACTGTCCGGAGGCCAGAAGCAGCGCATCGCCATCGTGCGCGCGCTCGCCATGAACCCGGAGCTCATGCTCTTCGACGAGGTCACCGCCTCGCTTGACCCGGAGATGGTGCGCGAGGTGCTCGAGCTCATGCTTCGCCTCGCCAAGCGCCACATGACGATGATCGTCGTCACGCACGAGATGGAGTTCGCCCGCCGCGTGGCGGACACCGTCATGTTCCTCGAGAACGGCGTGATCCTCGAACGCCAGTCCGGTGCCGACTTCTTCACCAACCCGGAGACCGACCGCGCGAGGAACTTCCTCGACAGCATGTCGCCCGTCGGCGACGAGTGACGAGCGCCGACACCCCCGATACTTCCAACCTGTCACCAATCCAAGAGAGAGGAAAACCACCATGTTCAACCTGAAGAAGATCGCCGCCGGCGTGCTCGCCGCGGCCACGCTGATCTCCGTCGCCGCGTGCGGCAACGGCCCCGACCCGGCGGCCGGCGGTTCGTCCGCGTCCGGCCAGCAGGGCCAGACCGTCGAGCAGATCAAGAAGGCCGGCAAGATCCGCATCGCCACGTTCGGCGACCTGCCGCCGTACGGCTACGTGAAGAACGACGGCACCCGCGCCGGCTACGACGTGGCGCTCGGCAACCAGGTCGCCAAGGACCTGGGCGTGAAGGTCGAGTGGGTGCAGGTCAACGCGGACGGCCGCGTCGACTCCCTGAAGTCCGACAAGGTCGACCTCGTGCTCGCCAACTTCACCGTCACCGACGAGCGCAAGCAGGTCGTCGACTTCGCCAGCCCGTACATGAAGGTCTCCATCGGCGTCGTCTCCCCGACGAGTGCGAAGATCACCAGCGCCGACGACCTCAAGGGCAAGGACCTGGCCGTGACCAAGGGCACGACCGCCGAGACCTACTTCACCCAGAACTACCCGGACGTGAACCTGCAGAAGTTCGACTCCAAGACCCAGCAGTTCCAGGCGTTCAAGGACGGCCGCGTCGCCGCCCTCGCCGACGACAACACGTACCTGTATGCGTGGGCCAAGGACAACCCGGGCTACACCGTCGGCATCAAGACCCTGGGCGACGAGTCCACGATCGCGCCGGCCGTGAAGAAGGGCAACAAGAGCCTGCTCGACTGGACCAACAAGGAGATCAAGACCCTCACCGACGACGGCTTCTTCGAGAAGGCGTACGAGAGCGAGCTCGCCCCGAGCTTCACCTCCGACATCAAGCCCGAGGACGTCATCATCAAGTGACGCGATTGAGTGACGCATCGGCGTCGAAGATCGCATGAACAAGGCGGAAGGCTCCGGTCCGAGACCGGCCCTTCCGCCTTTCGCATATCCGCAAGGCCGTCCACGCCGACCGGCTCCCAGCCCGTCGCAAGGTTCCGGCGAACAAACACGTGGCATAATCGGGGGCATGCGAATCGTCATCCAGAAAGTCTCCCAGGCGAGCGTCGACGTGGTCAACGAGCTCGGGACCGTCGACCCCACGTTCGAGCCGCAGCAGATCGGCCACGGCTACATGATCCTCGTCGGCGTGTCCGACGCGGACGGCGACGCCGAGATCGCCTGGCTCGCCCACAAGGTATTGAACCTGCGCGTCTTCGAGGACGAGCATGGCAAGATGAACCGCTCCATCCAGGACGTCGGCGGCGAGATTCTGTCCATCTCCCAGTTCACGTTGTACGCGGACGTGCACAAGGGCAACCGTCCCAGCTTCGTCAAGGCCGGCAGGCCCGAACACGCGGACCTCATGTGGATCCGCTTCAACGAGGCGCTGCGTTCCGGCGGCGTTCCGGTGCGCGAGGGGCGTTTCGGCGCGCACATGCGCGTCGGCCTCGTCAACGACGGGCCGGTCACCATCGTCATCGACACCGAGACGGACATGCCGCACAAGGCATGACCGGCCGCGTCCGGACCGCCCGGTCCGTTCGTGCCATCCATCAGACATTCGAAAGGAAACCCATGTTCCCAGCCATCGATCTGACCGACGTCGACCTCAACGGTCTCGACCTGTCCGTCTTCGACCGCATCGCCGTGTGGTACGGGAGCCTGCCCGCCGAGGTGCGGACGTGCCTGACCGTCGCCATCGGCGCGGCCATCGCCTACGTGGTGTTCAAGATCGTCGTCAGGCTCATCAAAGGCATCATCGCGTCGGTCATCGCCGCCGTGCTCGCGTTCCTGCTGACCACCGTGCCCGGCAACATGCTGCTCTCCCAGGCGTACGACCGCGTCGAGCAGCAGGTGACGACCGGTCTCGGCCGGTGAGGTGAGGGGAAGCGCATGCGGGTCTTCGATTTCGATGGGACCATCTACGACGGGGAGAGCCTGTTCGACCTCTACCTGTTCAGCGCACGCTACGACGTGAAGGTGTTCCGCCATCTCGCCCCCGTGCTGCGCTACGCCGCCAAATACAAGCTGGGGCGTGCCACGCTCGAGCAGATGGAACGTGGCGTGGGCGATGTGGCGCGCAAGTACCTCCACGACCTGTCCACGTCGAAGGGCGTCGACGCGTTGCGCGTGAGCGCCCTGAACGACGCGGCGAAGGCCGGGCTCGGCGACGACATCCTCGCCGCCGACGCCTCGGTGGTCGGCGCCGACGACCTGACCGGCGGACTGAGGTCGCTGGTCAGCGCGTTCTGGGACCGCAACATGCGCAAGATCAAGCCGTGGTACGAGCCGCGGCCCGATGACGTGATCCTCACCGCCTCGTTCGACGTGACCGTGGGGGAGGCGTGCCGCAGACTCGGCGTCAGGCGTCTCATCGCCTCCACCATCGACCCCGAGACCTTCGAGGTCACGTACCTCAACTTCAACACGAACAAGCCGAAGCGTCTGCGCGAGGTGCTGGGCGCGGACGCCGTCACCGACGAGTTCTACACGGACAGCGCGTTCGACCAGCCGATGATCGACATGGCGCGCAAGGGGTTCATGGTCAAGGGGAACGCCATCACGCGGGTGAAATGATCGGCCGATCCGGCCGATCCGGCGAGGAGCCCGCGACGGCGTGTCGCGGCTTGCCCCTCAAGCGCTTCAGGTGCGTACGGTGGAAGCCGTCGACGCGATGTGAAGTCGCGAATCGAACGACGACGATGAAGGAGACGATCATGAGCGAGACGATGAAGGCCGCGATCTTCGTGAAGCCCGGCGAGATGGCCGTGCGCGAGGTGGCGAAGGCGCGCGTCGAACAGGACACGGACGCCCTGGTGCGCGTGGTGCGCGCCTGCGTGTGCGGCTCCGACCTGTGGTATTTCCGCGGGCTCTCCCCGCATCCCGAAAACAGCCAGATCGGCCATGAGGCGATCGGCGTGGTCGAACAGGTGGGCGCATCCGTCACGACCGTCGCGCCCGGCGACTTCGTCGTGCTGCCGTTCCCGTACAGCTGCGGCAAATGCCCGGTGTGCGAGGCCGGCTTCGAGTCCGTGTGCCCGCACGGCGGCTACTTCGGCGCCAGCCAGGCCGAATACGTGCGCGTGCCCGAAGCGGACGGCACGTGCGTCAAGGTCCCCGGCTCCCCGGAGGACTATGACGACGAGACGCTCGCCTCGCTCCTGACCATCGCCGACGTGATGTCCACCGGCTATCATGCCGCCGTCTCCGCCGAGGTCAAGCCCGGCGACGCGGCCGTCGTCATGGGCGACGGTGCTGTCGGCCTGTGCGGCGTCCTCTCCGCGAGGATGCTCGGCGCGACGCGCATCATCGCGATGAGCCGCCACGAGGACCGCGCCGCCCTCGCCCGCGAATTCGGCGCGACCGACGTCGTCGCCGAACGCGACCAGGCCGCCGTCGACAAGGTGCTTGCGATGACCGGCGGCTACGGCGCGGACGCGGTGCTCGAATGCGTCGGCTCCAAGCAGTCGTTCGACACGGCCATCGGCCTCGCCCGCCGCGGCGCCGTCATCGGCCGCGTCGGTCTCCCGCACGACGTCGAGATCAGCGCCGAAGGCACGTTCTACGGCAACATCGGCATCAAGGGCGGCCCTGCGCCCGTGCGCCACTACGACCTCGAGTCCGGTCTGCTCGACGCGGTCGTGAACCACGGGATCGACCCCGGCCGCGTGTTCACCGGCGTCTACGACCTCGACCACATCCAGGAGGCGTACGAGGCGATGGACCAGCGCAAGGTCATCAAGTCGCTCATCCGCTTCTGACGCGTCAAAGTCCCGTCCGACCCGAACGCCGCGCCCGGAGCCGACCGAAACGCGAATGGCCGCGTGCCGCCCCACCGCACCGGGGGGGGGCGGCACGCGGCCATTGCGTATGATGGGTGGCAGCGCGGAAGGAGAACACGTCATGGCGGTACCCGAAATCGAACGCCGATGGATCGGCAAGTTCCAGGAGAACCTGTCGATCATACGCAAGGTCGCCGGATGGACCACGCAGGAGCTCGCCGACGAACTCGGCGTGGCCAGACAGACCGTCTCCAACCTCGAGACCGGCAAAACGCCGATGAGCAAACTCCAATACCTCGCCCTGCGCACCGTGTTCAACGCGGAGATCGCCGAACACGACAACCGCGACCTCGCCCGCGTCATCACCACGCTCGTCGACGAGCCGCTGCGAAGCGAGACGGATGGCGGCGACGTGACGGACGGCAATGCGACAGTCACGGATACCGTCGGCGATGCGTCCGACGACGACATTCCGGACAATGCCGGACGTGCGCCGTCGCCGGATGCGGCGCGCTCGCGCATCGCATCCGGCGACGCGACGACGTCACGTGCCGCGGCGAAGAACGTGCACGTGACGCCCGGTGCCGCCATGCGCATCCTCACCGTCGTGACCGGCGCGCTCGCCAGCGGCGCCGCGGCGGGCGCGCTCACGTTCCTCATGTTCCCCGACGGCGGTCTCGGCAAACGCTGAAACGCCGTCTCCTCGTATTTCCTCAATAAGCCGAGGTACGTTCGCGATTACTGGCCGTCCTGCCGGTGCGTCATCACTTGGAGATGGGCGATGAGCCGGTCCGACGGGTCGTGCCGTGCCGTCAGGCCCGGTGATTCCGCTCCAGCAACAGCATGGTGATGACGGATGCGGTGAGCCCGGCGACCGTCACTGTCAAACCGACCGTGATGGCGGTTCTCCAACGTTCGCTCATGGTTGCCTTTCCTTCCCGTGCGCATGACATGCCATTGTGCGCCCTTTTCAATGTAATCCAATGTGGAAATGTAATCAAATTAGCGTTATGTCATTAAAATGGCCTTTTATGGGAGGTGTGGATTCCGCCGGGAAGACGGGACCACGCCGCTCATCCATCATTACGACCGGATGCGCGGCGCCCCTCAGTCGTCGACTGAATCGGCGGCGAAAAGATTCGGGACATGTCGTGGCGGTTCTACGGGCGGCCGACCCGGCCGATAGGATGGAAGACACGGCAACGACGACGAGGAAAGGAAACCAGACGATGGCCAATCTATTCGGCAATCTCGGCAAAGGGATCGGCGATCTCGCCGGCAAAGCGGGGAAGATCGCACAGGATGCGGGAAATCAGGTAGGCCATGCGGCGAAGTCCGTCGGCGACGGGGTCGGCAAGGCGGCCGGCGATGCGATGAAGGTCGCGGCGAATCTCGGCGATGGCGTCGGCAAGGTAGCCGGCGCGGCGGGGAAGGCCATCGGCGAGACCGCCGGAAAGGCCTCCCAGGACACGCAGAAACTCACCCAAGGCGTCAAAGGCGGCATCGACAGCGTCGATTTGTTCAACTCGCGTCTGAGGCAGCAGGCCGTGGACGACTACAACCATACAGTGGAACGCTACGAGAAGACCGCGGAGAAGTTGTCCGACAACACCAAGGCCCTGTACGACCTGCGCAGACTCGCGATCGTGCACGTCAAATACGTCGAGCAGCACATCAACCAGCTGGCGAACACGCCGAAGGAGTTCGCCGTCGACCTGAAGAAGATCGCCGTCGAAGTGGAGACCTTCGAAAACAAGGAACAGGAGATCAGACAGGCCGAGCACCAGGCCAAGGCCGCCGAGGGCGGTGCGGGAGCCGGCGCCACACTCGGCGCCCTGGGACTGGCGGTGGCGACGATGGGCCCGACCGCCGCGATGGGCGTGGCCACCACGTTCGGCGTCGCCTCGACCGGGACCGCGATCTCCGCGCTGTCCGGCGCGGCGGCGAACAGCGCCGCATTGGCCTGGCTCGGCGGTGGCGCGTTGGCCGCGGGAGGCGGCGGCATGTCCGCCGGCACGGCCCTCCTGGCTCTTGCAGGTCCCGTGGGCTGGACCATCGCCGGCGTGGCCGGCGCCGCGGCGGTGGGTTCGGGCATCTTCGCGAGCCAGAAGAACAAGGAAGCGGCGGACAAGCTGGTCGGCGAGCGTCAAGGCGTGGAGAAGATGATTCGCCGGTTCGACGGGATGAACGCCGAGGTCAAGGTCCTGGCCGATACGACACGGACCCAGATCGACGGGGTGGAACAGGCCAACAAGGCAGTGACCGGCACCGACTACAGCCGGTTCACCAAGGACGAGAAGATGCGGGCCGGATTGCTCGTCAACGCGACGCTGACCCTCGCGCAGCTCATCAACAAGGAGCTGAAGCTCGATGACTGACCGCAGGATCATCGACCTCAACGTCGGACAGGGCATCGCGGCATACGTCGACTGGCTGAACCGGATGCGCCTGTCCGAGCTGGCGGCGTCGTTGGGGGAGATCCTGGCGCAGGAGAACGATTCGCTCAAGGTCATGGACGGCCGGCTCGCCGAGGCGCTGCGCCATATCGATGCCGCCAAGGCGGACGTGGCGGAACAGGTCATCGACGCGAACCGCGGCGGCGACAGAGGGTTGCACGGGTTCATCGCCGAATTCGCCGAGACCGGCATCACCAACGCCCGACGGGCACTCGACGGATTGACCGAGTCGACGGTCCTGCTGAACGACAACGGCCCGGCCGATCTACTGGTCGACGGTCGCGCCGTGCAGATGAAGTTCTATGCGAACCTGCGTCATGAGATCGAGGCCGCCGCACGCTACCCGCAGATGGACATGATGTTCTCCAAGGACCATGTGGCGGCGTATCGGGCCATCATGAACGGAGACAAGGAGGTGCTCCTCGACGGCCAGCGGCTGAGCGACCGCACGGTCGAGGGCATCCGCAGACTGATCGAAGACGAGAGCGAACGTCGCGGCGTGCCGTGGGACGAGTGGATGCGTCCGTCGAAACTCGACTACGGCCAGGTGCAGAAAGGCGCGATCGACCGGACGTTCGCGCAGGAGGCCGAGAACCTCGACCGAAGGGCCGCGGAACGCAAGGAGCGGATCCGGGAGGACGCCGACGAACGACGCGCGACCGCCCAAGACAAGGCCCGCCCGAACCTCGGCGAGGCCCATAAGGCCGCCGGCATGGCAGCCGCCATGCAGGGCGGCGTGAACCTCGGCATGTTCATCTACGAACGTCACAGGGAAGGCAGGGAGATCTGGCAGTTCACCGCCGACGACTGGAAGGCGTGCGGGCTCACGACCGCCGAAGGCGCGCTCAAGGGAGGCGTCTCCGGCTACGCGGTGTACGGCCTGACCAACGTGTGCCGGCTGTCCGCCCCCAGCGCCGGCGCCATCGCGGCGGGGACCTTCGGACTGATCGACGCGGTCATCAGATTCAGATCCGGGGAGATCGACGACGACGGATTCCTCAACCTCGTGACGATGAACGCCATCGACGCGACCGGTGCCGCCGTCGGCGCGGCGGTCGGGCAGGCGGTCATCCCCGTTCCGGTCGTAGGCGCCCTGATCGGATCGATCGCGGTCTCGACCGCGCTTCGGCTCGGCAAGGACGTGCTGAACAGACGCGAGCGCGCGCTGCTGGACGACTATCAGGCGCGGATGGACTCGTTCATCGCCGACCTCGACGAGCGTCACGCCCGCGCTCTGCGACGACTGATGGCCGAATACCGAAAGCTCGGCGGCCTGCAGCGCTACGCGTTCGACCTTGACGTGAACGTGCGGCTGCGGTTCGAGGGATCAATCGAGCTGGCGAGGGCCACGGGCGTATCCGAGGAGGAGATCCTGCACGACGAATCGGAGATCGACGACTTCTTCCTGATGTGATGTCAGGGAAGAGCGATGCGGAACGATACAAGGAGACATGGCAATGAACGCAACGGGAGGGGAGCGGCGGCTCACCGAGGAACTGCTGGACCGTCTGCTCGCCAGCGGCAGCATCGACGCGTACCTCGACGAGGAACGCCCACGCGACTACCGGCTCGTCGACTACCTGAGGTTCCTCTTGGACCGTCACGGCCGCAAACGCGCCGACGTGGCGCGCGCCTCCGGCATCAACCCCACCGTCGTCTACGACGTGTTCTCCGGCAAAAGCCGCCCCGGTCGCGACCACGCGATCCGGCTCGCGTTCGGCCTCGGCTGCGACCTGCGCGAGACGCAACGTCTGCTGCGTCTCGCCGGCGTATCGGAACTGTGGTGTCGGCAACGCCGCGACGCAATCGTCATCTGGTGCATCACGAACGGACTCGGCCTCGCCGCCACCGACGACGAGCTCTACCGGTTCGACGAGCCGACGCTCACGCCGCGGGACTGAGCGGGAACGGGAGCGACTGGAGCGATCATATGGACGACACGCAGACCCTGCACGCCATGGGACTGGACGACGCCTACCACGTCGAACGCACGCTCGCCGACGGGCCGTCCGGCGTCACCGAACTCGTGACGTTGGACGGCGCCGGCCCGTTCGTACGCAAGAAGATCCCGCTGCGTCTCGCCCGCCGACGCCTCTGGTCCACGCTCGCCGACTGCACATCGCCGCGCCTGCCCCGCGTCGAGGCGACCTACGAGCTGCCCGACCGGTTCGTGGTCGTCTACGACTACGTGCCCGGCGTCACGCTCGAACGGCACGTCACCAGGAAAGGACGGCTCGCCGCGCCCGAGGCGACGCGCATCGCCGTCCAACTGTGCGAGGCGGTCGGCGAACTCCACGCGCACGGCATCATCCACCGCGACGTGACTCCCGCGAACATCATCATCGCCACGGACGGCGCGCACCTCATCGACTTCGGCATCGCCCGCGAGCACGCCGGTGCCGCCACAGGCGACGCGACGGCGCGCGCACGCGACACGACCACGCTCGGCACATGGGGGTACGCCGCTCCCGAACAATACGGGTTCGCGCCCACCGACGCCCGCACCGACGTGTACGCGATCGGGCGCGTGCTCGGCTTCATGCTCACCGGCGTGAGCCCGTCCGACGCGACGGCGTACGGGCGCGCGCTCGCCGACGCCACGGCGGCGTCGCCCGCGTCGCGCGCCGTCGTCGCCAAGGCGTGCGCGTTCGAGCCAAGCGCGCGCATGCAGTCCGTGCAGGAGTTGCGTGACGCTTTGGAATCAGCGGAACACGGCACGGAAGGCAAGGCGCCTTCCGCAGCGGCGTCGCCCGCGGTCTCCACGTCGGCGCTCGCCGGCGACGGCACCGTTGGCGCGTCCGCGCCGACCGGTGCCATGCGCCGCGCATCCACCTCCCGCCGCATCGTCGCGTGGACGGCGGCCGGTCTCGTCACGCTCCTGCTCGCCGCCGGCGTCGGATACGCGGCGCTGCGCCTCGCCGACACCGGGAACGCCGCGTCATCCGCGTCATCGACGACGTCGCGGCCTTTGACGGGCGGTGACGGGACATCCTCCGGCAACGGCGCGGATGGCGCGAACGGTTCCCACGATTCGACCGGTGACACGGCCGGCGGCACGGACGCCGTGGCACACAATCCGCTCGAACTGGTCGAATCCGGCTGGTCGGCCGAAAACGGATACGTGGAATACGCGCTCGCCCTGCGTGACACGGATACGACGCACGCCGTCCAATTCCCGAGAGTCACCGTCACCGGTCGCGCCGCCGACGGCTCCGTCATGTTCTCCGATACTTCGGTCTTCCCGCTCGTCTTCGCCGGCGAGACCGCGTACTTCAGCGGGCAGAGCGGCGACGGGGAGAAACCCGCGACCGTCGAGTTCACCGTCGAGACGCCATCCTCCGACGATCTGCTCGACACGGGAGGAACCGAATCGTACAGCGTGCACGACGTGCAGGAACGCAAGACCGATTTCGACGGCGTCACGTTCGGCGGCGAGGTGACGACCGACCGCGACGACGACAACGGCAAAGGCGTGTACACGGACGACATCATCGTGACGCTCGTCCTGCGCGACAAGACCGGAACGATCATCTTCGGGCGCAACGAGTACATCGCCAAACCGGCGACGGGGAAGAGCCGCGCGTTCTCCATCGAGACCTACGACCTGCCCGCATACGCGTCATACGAGATCCACGCGCACACCGCATGACGCATGCGATACGAACCGGCGCACGACGGCAACAGACGTACGGCATCTACAATGGGCCGCATGACGGATGAGCATGATCTGGAGCGTACGGAAGAACGGGGCAAAAGGCCGGAAGACGCGGGGAAGCGCCGCACGCCGACCGCGATCGAAGTGCGCGGCGCGCACGTGCACAACCTCAAGGACATCGACGTGGACGTGCCGTTGGACGCGCTCACCGGCGTGGCCGGCGTCTCCGGATCGGGCAAAAGCTCGCTCGCATTGGGCGTGCTCTACGCGGAAGGCTCACGCCGCTACCTGGAAGCCCTGTCCACATACACGCGCCGGCGGCTCACCCAGGCGACGCGCGCGCAGGTCGACGACGTGCGCCACGTACCCGCCGCGCTCGCCCTCCACCAGCGGCCCGCCGTACCGGGAGTGCGCTCCACGTTCGGCACGATGAGTGAACTGCTCAACAGCCTGCGCCTCCTGTTCTCCCGCTGCGGCGCGCACGTATGCCCGCACTGCGGGGCACGCCACGAGCCCACGCTCGACGTGGCCGCCGAACTGCCCATCCGCTGCGAGAACTGCGGCGAGACGTTCTTCGGACCTGGTGCCGAATCCCTCGCCTTCAACTCGGCGGGCGCATGCCCCACCTGCTCCGGCACCGGCGTCATGCGCGAAGTGAACCTCGCCTCGCTCGTGCCCGACGAGTCGAAGACCATCGACGAAGGCGCCGTCGCCCCATGGGGATCGCTCATGTGGGACCTGATGAAGGACGTATGCCGGGCAATGGGCGTGCGCACCGACGTGCCATTCCGCGAACTCACCGACAAGGAACGCGACATCGTATACCACGGGCCCGCCGTCAAGAAGCACATCCTCTACCGGTCGAAGAAAAGCGACGACTTCGCCGAACTCGACTTCACCTACTACAACGCCGTGTACACGGTCGAGAACGCGCTCGCCAAGGCCAAGGACGAGAAAGGACTGAAACGCGTCGCGCGGTTCCTCGAGGAGAAGCCGTGCCGGGACTGCGGCGGCACGCGATTGAGTGAGGCCGCCCGTGCGCCGCGCGTGCGCGGGCTGGATCTCGCCCAGGCGAGCGCCATGACCTTGGACGAGGCGGTCGCCTGGGTGCGCGGCGTGCCCGGCACGCTGCCCGAGGCGATGCGTCCGATGGCGACGAACATCGCCGAATCGTTCCTCGACGTGGCCAGACGCCTGCTGGAGCTCGGCCTCGGCTATCTCGCGCTCGACCGTGCAGGTTCCACCTTGTCCACCGGCGAACGGCAGCGCGTCCAACTGGCGCGCGCCGTACGCAACCGGACCACCGGCGTGCTGTACGTGCTCGATGAGCCTTCGATCGGCCTGCACCCGGCGAACGTGGACGGGTTGATCGGCGTGATGCGCGACCTCGTGGCGGACGGCAACACCGTGGTCGTCGTCGACCATGACGTGCGCGTGCTCAAGGCGTGCGACCATCTCATCGAGATGGGCCCGGTCGCGGGCGCGGCCGGCGGCCACGTGATCGCGCAGGGCACGGTCGCCGACGTGGCGGCCATGGGGGAGCGGGGCAGCCGCATCGCGCCGTTTCTCGCCGAGACCGGGCCGGAACGGGTGCGTGCGCAGGTCGACGCGGGCCGGATGTTCGAGGCGGGCGCGATCCACATGGAGACCGGGCCGCTGCACACGGTGAAGCCGCTGACGGTGGACGTGCCGCGCGGGCGTCTCACCGTGGTGACGGGCGTATCCGGTTCCGGCAAGACGACAATGGTGCTCGAATCGTTGATCCCCGCGTTGCGGGCGAACGCGGAAGACACCGCGATGCCCGCGCACGTGCGTGCGATCGCGGCGAACGGCATCCGGCGCGCGAACCTCATCGACGCGACGCCGATCGGCGCGAACGTGCGCTCCACCGTCGCCACGTACGCGGGGATCCACGACGACCTGCGCCGCGCGTTCGCCCGCACCGACGAGGCGAAACAGGGCGGCTGGAAGGCCGGCGACTTCTCCTACAACACGGGACGATTGCGTTGCCCCACCTGCGACGGCACCGGGTCGATCTCGCTCGACGTGCAGTTCCTGCCCGACGTGAGCGTCGACTGCCCCGACTGCCGCGGCTCGCGCTACGCGCCCGCCGCCGGCGCGATCCACCGCGTGTCGAAGGACGGGCGCGCGCTCACCCTGCCGCAATTGATGGCGATGAGCGTCGACGAGGCGCTGGGCGCGACCGGAGACATGCGCAAGGTGCATGCGCGGTTGGAGACGCTGCATGATCTAGGACTCGGCTATCTCACGCTGGGGGAGCCGACGCCCGCCCTGTCCGGGGGCGAGGCGCAGCGGTTGAAGCTCGCCGGCGAGATGGGGCGCGCCCAATCGGACGCCGTGTTCGTGTTCGACGAGCCGACCATCGGCCTGCACCCGTTGGACGTGCGCGTGCTGCTCGACGTGTTCGACCGGCTCGTCAAGGGCGGGGCGACCGTCATCGTCATCGAACACGATCTCGACATGATCGCCAACGCCGACTGGATCATCGACATGGGACCCGGCGGCGGCGAAGCCGGTGGCCGCATCGTCGCCACCGGCACGCCGGAAGCCGTCGCCGCGAACCCGGACAGCGTGACGGGCCGGTACCTGCGGTAGGGGAGCACGCGGAAGGATGAGACGATTTCAGCGGTCGAAGTGATAATCCTGACCGAAGAACATGCTCCACGCGAGCAGGATGTCCTCGTAATTCGCGGTCAGGAAGAACTGGAGACGACGGATGTCCTTCGAGGACAACCCGCCCTTGTTGTGGGCCAAGGACACCGAACCGTCGGAACCGAGCACGAATCGTGCCAGATCGTGGCGAGAACCCTGTGCGACATGCACATGCACGCCATGGTCACGGTCAAGCGCGGTGAAATAGATGGAATAGCCGGCGAAACTGAAGATCTCAGGCATCGGCATATTCCCGGTCGATGGCGCGCAATCCCTCCACGGTGGGCCTGACGCGATCGAACCAGTGGTGGAGGAACGATTCGCCCTGTGGACCGAACGTGGAGGATAGAATCCTGCCGCTATTGCTCAATGTGGCCGTGCGTGGATATCCGACCTCCGTGATGGTGATGGTGTCGTCATCCCATTGCGTGGTGATGCCCATCATCGTGAACGAGTTCTCCGGGCTCATGGTGCACCTCCCATATCGTTTCGGTTGCCACGATAATGCGTCGAATCCGTACGGGCAAGCGATGCCCTCAGAGGTTCCGGAAGTCTATCGGTCCATGCGGCGCGCCATGCCCCGGCATCCGGTGCGGGCACGAGGATGAGGCGACCTGTCTCATCCTCGTGAAGAACGCTGCCGACAATTAGATGTATCAGTCGATGACGGCCTGACCACTCATGAGGAGGGGGAGGAGACGGTCGCGCAGCGCGGTGAGACGGGCGGACTCCTTCCTGTATTGAGCAATACTTTTATGCATGGGAGAAATCAACTTGGAGTAGGCTGTCAACACTTCCTCTGACGGAATGGCCAGTGAGTAATTCTTCATGTGCTCTTTATCGCCACGAGGCATTTTAGAGCCTTTGGAACCTGCGGAGACATAAGCGAAGAACCGGTCGTCAGCCATTGTCTGATAGAGCCAAGCCTCATATTCTGGTTTATCGGAACGGAATACAAGGACATCGGCGCAACAGCCACCGTTTCGGTCGGATAGCCAAATCTTCTTGAAGTACGGTCGTATATTGGAAAGAAGGATGTCGTTCTTGCTAAAAGCCGTGACATTGCCTTCTGCAGGAAGGTAATCCGAAGGCATAATGCCACCGCGCTCTTTCAGCATGTTGTCAGTGCTGACGTAGTTCTCTTCAGACAGTTCGGAACAAGAGCGCTTGTCTACAACAAGACCAGCCACTTCACCGAGGCGGCCGACTTGCCAACCTTCGGGAATGTCGCGATTGAGGGTGGGGGCGTGGACCATGCGGCCGCCGGAGGAACGGTAGGGATTGCCGTGCTCGTCGGGGAAGTCGAACTGGGTGAACCAGTAGTCGTAGACGGTGCGCGCCAGCGCCTCCAGTTCCGCGATGATCCTCCCGTTCGTCTCGATCTTCGCGTCAATATTGCTGAGCGTTCCCGCAATCATCTTTTGGCGTTCAGAATCCGGTTCAAAAGGAACTCGAAGCATGTGGAGAACATTGCGATCTACTCCCGGCACGGTACTTTTGTCGCTTCCGTCTCCGAACATCAGCTCTTTGAGAGCGTACTTCAGCAGGTAGTACACATATTTTGGGTCGTTACCTTTGAAATCGCTGACGTACAGAGTCGTGTTCAGCGGCCAACACGATCCATCGTGATAATAGACCTCACCAATGGTTCCATATCGGCCTGTAATGACATTGGGGCCAGTACATTTTGCGGCATTATGAGAGCCGGAAATTCCAGATGAGCTGATAACCGGAACGGTCCCACTGACACGTTTGGCATAAGGCAAGTCATAGCCTCTATGCAGTTGGAGAACCTTACCTAGTTCGACCTTACGCAAGGTGCACCGCCTTCATCTGCTCCTCGATTTCCTGCTGGAGGCGTTCGCCTTCGGCCCACAGGTCGCGCAGCGTGCCCATGCGTTCCGTCACCTCCGCTTGGAACTGTTCGGGGGTGATGTCCTCGTATTCAATCTTCACTTCGAAATACTGGCCGGCGCTGAACGAGTAGCGTTTCGCCTTGATGTCGTCATAGTCGGCGAGCACCGAGAAATCATCCTGCTCCTCCACGCGGTTGAACACGTCGATGATGCGCGCGATCTCGTCGTCGGCAAGTACGGTGCGCTGATTCTTGCCGACCTTCTCCTTCGAACCGAGCTTCGAGGCGTCCATGAGCAGCGCCTTATCGTACTGCTTCGATTGGTCGAGGAAGATGATCGACACGTTCGTGCCCGTGTTCGCGAAGATGTTGCTCGGCATGGAGACCACGCCGCGCAGCATGCCGCTGTCCACCATGTTCTCCCGAATCTCCGTCTCGATGCGGCCCTTCGCCGTGAGGAAGCCGGTCGGCACGACGATCGCCGCCCGGCCGCCCGGCTTCATCGAATCGATGATGTGCTGGAGGAACATGAGATAGATCGCCATCTTGTCCGGGTTCTTCGCCGGCACTTTCGGCACGCCCGCCCAGAACCGTTTCCCGTATTTCTCCGAGGCGAGCAGGTTGCGGCTCGACGAGAAATTCGCCTTGAACGGCGGGTTCGACACGATGTAGTCGAATGTCTTCAGCGCCTTGCCGTCCTTCGTCAGGTGACGGGGTGAGACGAGCGTGTCGTCGTGCACGACGTTTGCGAGCGAGGCGACCTGACCGTTCAGGATGAGGTTCAGACGCATGAACTCGTTGGCCTTCTGCGAACGGTCCTGCGTGTACACGGTGCAGTTGCCCTCGCCCAGTTGGTGCGCCAAGGCGAGCACCAGCGTGCCCGAGCCCGCGGCCGGATCGTATACGGTCACGTCGCTGTCGCCGTCGGGGGCGAGGATGCGCGCCATGATGCTCGCGATCGCGTGCGGGGTGAAATACTCGCCGTAGCTGCCCGAATCCTTGTTGTAGTCCTTGATGAGGTATTCGAACACCTGCGAGAAGAAGTCGTAGCCCTGCGAGAACGCGTCCGCGAAACTGAAATCCGCGAGCACGTTGATTAGCGCCGAGCAGAACCCGTCGCGCTTGTACTCCTCCACGATGAACCGGGAGACCCCTTGGAACAGGGTGATCGACTCGGCGCCCGCCTTCACCGCGTACACGTCGATGTTGTCGGAGGCGATGCCGAGCAGCGCCTCGTCGAGCGTCTTCGCGAACCCATCCTCGTGCTGTCGGCGATATAACGCGGGAATCATCCATTCCGGACGGATGAAGGCGGTGTTGCCCAGCATGAGCCTGACCAGGTCCAGGTCGTCGCCCTGCAACGACGCGTAGCGCTCCACCACCTGCGCGATGCTGGTGCAATCCTTGAACGGCGCCAATTCACTGAGCTGGAACAACAGGCGGTCATTGAGATACTTGTACAGGAACGATTCGGTGATGATCTTGTATTCGCTGCTGTCGTTCGCCAGTCCCTTATCCGCGCACACGGTCTTCAGCTTGTCGATCATGGCAAGCGTACTGCGAAGAATCTGCGTGTTCATCGTTGGGATTCGTTCCTTTCGTTGATGTATTCACCGGTGATGCGGCTGATGATCGATTTGTACTGCGCCGGCGAACAGTGTACCCCGCCTTTGTCGAAGGCGTTGATGATGCGTGGGGCGGCATCCCCCTGGAACGAGTTCACGTGGTCCAAGGCGGCTGTATTGCGCGCGACCACCTTGTCCATCACGGTCTTCACCTCAAGCAGGACCTTCATCAGTTGGCTGTTGCTGTCGGTCACAGGTTGCTCGTCCCTCATCAGCTCCTTATGCAGCCGCATGAACTTGACGTCGCCGTCGTAGTGGTTCGCGATCCGTTCGTTCTTTCGATTGATATCCTCGGCGTGACGGTTGTACTCGTCCAGCATCTCGATGAGGTCCTTGGCCTCCTCATTGGTCAGCTCCTCCATATTGACGCTGATTAGCTTCTTGCGGACGTTCTCGAGCAGTTCGATGTATTTCGGGTCCTTCGGGTCCTGGTTGCCGTTGAACGTGCCGCCGATGCGTTTGATGGCATGCTTCAGCCTGTCGGCGACGATGAGCTCCTCCTTACCCTCGCGTTTGAAGCTGAATTCCATGTGTTTGAGCAGCACGTTCATGCCTCCGGACTTCATGTCTTCGAGAGCGAGCGCCTTCCTTGTGTTGATCGTGTCGATGCGCAGGTTGACCTCATTGAGCAGTCGACTGAAACCATCGAGATCGAAACGGTCGTTCAGCTCCTCATACCCGTACATCGTGGTCAGGTTGCGCAGTTCCTTGTACCGGTTGAGTGCGGCCCGGATCTCATACAGCTGCTTTTCGTCCTGAATCGTGCTGATCTCGTTGGCGAAGGCCACTGGATTCTCGGTACTGTATTCCCACAGCAGATCCTTGATCTTCTCCAGATCGGAGGCGATTTGCTCGGGGTCGTCGAACAGGCTCCGGTACTGTTCGGCATCGGAACCGTATTCGTTGTTCAGCTCCTCGAAATACTCGTGGTTTGCCTTGTCGTACTCTTTGGTGATGTCCACGAAATCAACGATGAACCCATGGGACATGTCCTTGTAGGGGCGGTTCACGCGGGTCAACGCCTGCAACAGGTTATGTGCTTCCAATGGCTTGCACAGGTACATCTTCTTCAATCGGGGTGCGTCAAAGCCCGTGAGCAGCATATCAAAGACGACGAGGATGTCGATTTCGCCACGCTTGAACTCAAGCTGCGTGTTCCTCCGATCCGCCTTGGAACCTTCGTCATACATCACCAGTTTTGACGAGACATCGGTATCGTACTGCTGCAACGCTGCTTGGATACGCCTCGCCTGTTTCGGGGTGCGTGCCACCACCATGGCGCCGATGTTGTCGCATTCCGACCCCTGTGCGATACGGGATTGCGCCAGGTCGGTCACGATGTAGCCAGCCAGCGATTCCAAGAAGCGTTGGCTCTCAAACACATCATTGATGTTGATCAGTTTGTCGACCTCTTGCAACTCCTTCATGAGTTTTTCCATCTGCACGCGGAACTGGGGCTTTATATCCTCGCGCAGCAGCTTCAACGTGTAGCCGTCGGCGATGGAGCGATCGTAGAAATACGTGTGGATGTAATCGCCGAATACCTGCCGCGTGTTGGCTCCGCCCTTCTGCCGGATGAGTGGTGTTCCTGTAAGCGCGATGCGGATGGCGTCGTGGTCCGCGTTGAACAGGCTGGCGAGGAAGCTTTTGCCTGGCTTGTAGTCACGGTGCGCCTCGTCGATGAAGAACAGTCGCTGGTCGTTCAGACCATAGGCCTGCTCAAGGGCGCCGCCATCATCCTGGAACTTCTGGATGTTCACGACCGCGATGACGGATTCCGCAGGAGAATCGTTGTGGCCCTTATTGTCCGTCCATTTGGAAGTCTCGTTCATCAGTTCGGTGAATTCTTTGCGGGAGTCGACGTGGATGACATGGGAGCCGCGGGCCGAGAATTCATCGGCCGCCTGATTGGCGAGAGCCAATCGATCCACGATGAAGAACACGCGCAGGACCCGGCCCTTGTCCTGATAGTAGTCGGTCAGGTATCGCGACAGGAAGAACGCCAAGGCCGTTTTGCCGCTGCCTTGCGTATGCCAGATGACGCCCTGCTTCACGTTCTCGTCGAGCTTGCGTTCCACGGCTTGGGTGGCGAAGAACTGCGGGTACCGCATGATGTGCTTCTCGAGTATGCGGATGCCGTCGTCGTTCACATAGTCCTTGTAGCACAGGCCGTAATGCAGCAGGAACAGCAGGCGGTCGCGGGAGAACAACGAGGTGATGATGCTGTTCGCCGGAGTGGTCGGTGGCATGGAAGACTCCCAAGCCGGGGACCCGAACACGGAGATGAGGTTGTTGTCAGCGAGAATCTGCTTCTCCTCATCCGGATCTCTGGGAGAGACGAGAGACAGCAGCCGTTCCGAGTCCTCTTCGCGGAAATGGTTCATCTTCACGGCGCCGTAGGCGCTCGCGGCGTAGAACGAACCTTGGATGGGGCCACGATCCTCATCGTCGTAGGGCATGTCGTTGCTGAACGCCATGATCTGCGTGATGTTCACGAATCGTCGGAAGAACGGCTGCTTGAAACGGGTGTACATGCGGTCGCGTTCCGCGAGGATGCCTTCGCGGTTGTTGCGGCGCTTCACCTCCATGAAGCACAACGGCATGCCGTTGACGAGGAACACGATGTCCGGGCGGAAATTATCCTCGTCATGCGCATAGGTCAGTTCGGTGACCACCGTGAAATCGTTCCGTTCGGGATGGACGAAGTCGATGAGACGGTATCCGTCTAGACCATGGAGCAGATGATTGTAGAACGCCCGGCCCAAGTCGTCTCCCGCCAGCGACGCACCGACCTTGGCGACGAGGAACCGCGCCTTCTGCGCGTCCACATCCATGTCGGGATTCATTCGGCGCAGGGAATCCTCGAACAACGAGAAAAAGATGTTCGTGGAGGAATCATAATCCTCATCCGGTTTCATCCCCTTGATGGACATGTACTTCCAGCCCAGGCGAACGGCATGCGCCAACGCCGGCAATTTCACAGTCGCGTCTTCGACCCTGCTCATTTCCGTCGGTCTCCTTAACCCACTATCGGCTTACCGGGCATCGTAATAGGGATATCAACCAGCCATCATACCCGTCTCATCCTCGTCGGTGGAGCATCGGGTGAAATGAGTCCCGGGAATATGTCGGTCCATGCGCAGCCGGCATGCCCGGGCATCCGGCGCGGGTATTGGACACCGCAGGACCATGGTGTTTCGATGGGGATATGAGTCTGAACACCACCACCTGGCATACGATCCGCGAGGCGTCGCTCGCCTCCGGACTGCCGGAATCCACGTTGCGCTACTACGAGCAGATCGGCATCATCCCGCCGATCGCCCGCGACCCGTCCGGGCATCGCGCCTATTCGGACGACGACCTGACCCGGCTCACGACGATCGCATGCCTGTCCGCCACGGGCATGCCGCTCGAATCGATGCGCGAATACCTGCGCAACGCGCAGGACGGCGCGGCGGGAGCGGAACGCCAGATCGAACTGCTCGACGCGCAGGCGCTGCGGCTTGCCGCACGCGCCGAGGCCATCCGCATGCAGCAGGCGTACGTCTCGTTGAAGACCCTCTACTGGCGGGCCGTCGCCGAAGGCCGGGACGATGACGCGCAGGCGCTGCTCGACGAGCATCGCGACGTCATCGCGCAGGTCAAGCGCCTCCAGACGCAGGCGCAGACCGGCCGGTAGGACGCTTGGCGCCGTCGCGGCGGACCTGATCGCCGTCTCTCAGCGCAGCACCTTGCCGAGGATATGGCGCATGAACGGGATGGTCGTCGCGAACGTGAGGATATCCGCCAGGGACTGGGCGGCCTCCACGCCGGTCACGCCGAGGAAATGGGGGAGGATGAGCACGATCGGCGCGAGATAGAGGCCCGTGCGGCATACGGCGAGGAGCGAGGCGATGCCGGTCTTGCCCAGCGTCTGGGAGATCATGTTGCCCATCATGTTGACGCCGTTGAGCACGACCGTCACGCATTGGAAGTGCAGGGCCGCGACGCCCACCGCGACCACGGCCGGATCGGAGCGGAAGATCTCCACCAGCTGCGGCGCGATCGTCCAGATGGCCACGGCGAGCACGAGCAGCACGCCGGTGGCGAGCTTCACGCAGAACCAGTAGGCCTCGCGCACGCGCGCGAACTTGCCGGCGCCGTAGTTGTAGCCGCACACCGGCTGGAAGCCCTGCCCGAGGCCGATGATGACCGAGTTCGCGCCGAGCATGATGCGCATGACGATGGCCATGCCGGCGATGGCCGCGTCTCCGAACGGGTTGGCGGCGATGTTCACGCACGTGGTGGCGATCGATCCGGCCCCCTGCCGGATCAGCGAGGGGAGACCGCCGCCCGCGATCTCGCGCAGGAGCAGCGGGTCGGGACGGCAGTTGCGCAGCGACAGCTTCAATACGCCGAACCGGGCGCTCATCACGGTGAGGATGACGAAGCTCACCGTCTGGCAGATGCCGGTGGCGAGACCCGCGCCGAAGATGCCCATATGGGCCACGAAGATGAACAACGGGGCGAGCAGGAAGTTGAGCAGCGCGCCGGTGACGAGTCCGATCATGCCGAATGCGGACTGGCCCTGGTAGCGCAGCAGGCCGTTCAGCGCGAACGAGCCGCATACGCACGGAGCGGCCACGAGGATGGGCGTCAGATAGGTGACCGCGTACGGTGCGATGGTCGCGGTCGAGCCCAGCGCGACGACCAGCGGGCGCAAGGTGGCGAGGCAGACGATGGTCACGACGAGTCCGGAGAGCACGGCGCCCGCGAATCCGATGGCGAGCAGCTTGGAGGCGCGCTCGTCGTTGCGTTTGCCGAGCTCCCGGCTCATCGAGTTGCCCGCGCCGTTGCCGAAGAAGAATCCGAGCGCCTGCAGGATCGTCATGATGGAGAACGCGATGCCGATCGCGCCCGATTGGGAGGTGCCCAACTGGCCGATGAAGAACGTGTCGGTGAGGTTGTACGCGGTGGTCACCAGATTCGATACGACCGCCGGGATGCACAACCGCAGGATCAGCGGTTTAACGGGGCTTTGCGTCATCTGCCGGTATTTCGCGTCGGCCGATGCCTGTTTGATTCCTGCACGATTCTGAGCCACGGAACGCTACTGTACTCCCGTTCCCACCGTCATGCGCCGGCCGCGGCCGATGGCGGACGTGTGGAGCGGGTCAGCCGCGGGCGGAACGCGGCGGCGCGCATCCGTGCCGGCCGGTATCATGGCTGGGATGTCGAAACGAGGTGAGAAGTAGGGTATGAGCCTGATCGAGATGATGATTCTCGGATTCCTGTCCGAGAAGACGATGTGCGGCTACGAACTGCGCAAGAAGATGGAGCAGCTGCAGGGCGACATGCGCCGGTTCAGCGACGGCGCCATCTACCCGGCGACCGGCCGTCTCGCGAAGGCCGGTCTCATCTCCGAGCAGACGGATGTGCGCGACGGCCGCCAGCGTCACCTGTTCACGTTGGAGCCGGCCGGCCGCGAGGCGCTCGTCGAGGCGTTGAAGACCGCGGACGGCTTCATCCTCACCGACTTCAACCGGTGGCGGGTCGTGCTCACCTTCCTGTCCGCCGTTCCGGACAAGGCCGACCGCGACGCGGTGCTGCGCCGCCGCTACGACCTGCTGTCCGGCGGCGACGTGCACTTCTTCTACTGCGATGCGGGCAACCCGCTGTCGATCGACCACATCGACGACCCGTACCGTCGCGGTCTCATCACCGTGCATGACGCGCAGGTCGCGGCTGAGCTCGGATGGCTGCGTTCGATGCTCGGCATCGAGGATTAGGATCCCTCACCTGCTTGTACGGTCTTACGGCAAATGGCTGGGCCCCGATGCGATATGGTTCGCGTCGGGGCCCAGCCATTTGCCGGCGGGTGACCGCTTACTTGACGACCTTGAAGCCGCCGGTCCACGGGGTCTGCTCGGTCACGCCGAGGACGATCTGCAGGGCGCCGTAGCCCTCGAGGTACTGGGCGCGTTTGAGCGGGCCCGCGTCCACGGTCTTGAGTCCCGCGGCCTCGATGAACGCGGCGACGGACTTCTTGGCCGCGTCGTCGTCGGAGGCGAGCTGGACGACGGTCGGCGCGCCGTCGTTGACGCCGGTGGCCAGGGTCGCGGCGAAGGTCGTGTTGAAGCCCTTGACGACCTTGGACTGGGGTAGTTTGCCGGCCAGCCATTCGGCGGCGGACTTCGCGCCCTCCGGCAGCGCCAGGTCGAAGGTGGTGAAGTCGATCGGGTTGGACACGTCGACGATGGTCTTGCCGGCGAACTGGCCGGCGTAGGCGGCGAGCGTCTCCTCGTAGGCGGGGAACGGCAGGGCGAGCACGACGATGTCGCCGGTGACGGCCTCGCCGAACTTCGCGCCGGTGACGCCGTCGGCGGCGGCCGCGGCCTTGTCCGGGTTGCGGTCGATGACCTGCACGGCCGCGCCGGCCTTGACGGCGATGCCCGCCACGGCGGATCCGATGTTGCCTGCGCCGAAGATGGTGATGTTGCTCATGGTGGTTTCCTTCCGGTGTGTTGTTCCCGTTGTCGTTCCGTTGTCGCTGCCGGCGGCGGTGCGATTGCCGTTCCCGTCGCCCTCGCGTTGGTCATCACTCTATTCGAGGGATGGAGATATTTCAAGCCGAGATATATCGAATCAATGTATGGCCAGTTGCAGAACGGTGGAATTCCGCGGTCGATGTGTGGGGTGATCGCCGTTCGCTGTCGGCGTGTCGTTTCGAGATATATCGAAGCGAGGTATCATGGTGGCATGATGAACACGATAGAACTCATGACGTTGGGATTCCTCTCGGAAGGCCCCGCGTGCGGCTACAGGCTGCGCAAGAAAATGGAGCAGCTCCAGGGCTACATGCAGGCGGTCTCCGACGGCACGCTGCACGCGGTCACCGGCCGCTTCGTCAAGGCCGGATACATCGGCGAGACCCACACGGTCGTCAACGGCCGCCGTCTGCGCGAATTCCATCTCGAACCGGCCGGCCGTGAGGCGCTCATCGACGAGCTCAAGGGCACGAGCGGGTACATGCTCACCAACATCACCAAATGGGCGGTCGTCATGTCGTTCCTGTCCGTCATCCCCGACGAGGCGGACAGGAACGCGGTGCTGCGCCGCCGGCTCGACTCGCTCGCCGAGGCCGACGTGCGCCGCCTCTACAGCGACGGCGAAGGCCCCATCGACAACGACGAGGTCAAAGACAGGTACCGTCGCGCCATCATCGCCGTCCACGACGCCGAGATCGACGCCGAACGCGCGTGGCTGGAACGCGAGCTCGGCGTCCGCGAATGACCGACGGGCCCGCGGCGGCCGTCACGCGACGAGCATGAACCCGGCGGCCACGGCGAGCGGCGGGACGACGACGCTCGCCAGCAGATAGCCGGCGGCGGTGGGGTAGCGGCGCTTGCCGAACAACGTCACCGTCTCGTTGACCGCGGTGGAGAACGTCGAGAAACCGCCGAGGAAGCCGGTGGCGAGCAGCAGACGCCACGACTCGTCCACTCCGCCGCGAAGCGCCGCCGCGGCGACGAGCCCGGCGAGAAGGCCGGCCAGCAGGTTGATGACGAACGTGGACATCGGGAACGCGCGCGTCCAATACGTCTTGACGGTCGTGTCGAGCATGTAGCGGCAGGAGGCGCCCAGACCGCCGAACAGGCAGACGAGCACGGGAAGGAGCATGGCCATCGTCACGCCCCCTTCCGCACGTCGGAGACGGATGTGGAGTCGGCGGCGGTGCCGTGCGTGGCGAGACGGCCGCCCACCCATGCGCCGGCGGTCGCGCACAGGATGCCGAGCGCGAACGTCACGACGAGATACAGGACGCCGACGCCCGCGTCGCCCGAACGGATCGCGGTGAAGCACTCCAACGCGAGCGTGGACATCGTGGACAGCCCGCCGCACAGTCCCATGCCGAGCCCGCGGCTCGCGTACTCCCTGCCGCGGGAGCCGAACCGCGCGGCGAACGATGCGGAGCCGGCGAGGAACGCGGTCAGTCCCGCGTACAGGAGGCAGGCGAGCAGGTTCGCGGCCAGGGTGCCGGTATGGAAGTCGCCGGCCGCGGGAATCAGTGTGAACGCGTAGCGCAATGCGGTGCCGACCGTGCCGCCGACGAAGACGACGGCGAGGATGTCGGGGTGGATCTGGGGTATGCGATGACCCATGTCGTTGCCTTTCCGGATGCCGCCGCGGTCCGCTGAAGACACGACGGCCCCTAAGGGAGAATCGTGTAGGAACTATCAGCGGTAATGCGGTTCGGAAAACGGGTTTCCCGGCGGGTTCCATCGCCTGCGTGCAAGACTACTCCACGACGCGACAATATGGCGGCATGCACGGGGGAATACCATAAACGGACACCGTGTCGTCCGTTTCGACCATGCAAAACAGACGACACGGTGTCCGTTCAACGGTTGGCGTCAGCCGTGGTCCCGGTCAGCGACGCCAATGGCGACGGTGGCTGATGATGCGCTTGCCGCCGACGCCCGCCTTGCCGTTCGGCCCCCACGGTCCGCGCGCCTCGGCCTGGAGCTGCTTGAGATGGTGCTTCATGGCGAGGAGCATGATGTGCGTGTCCTCGAGACCGAGATGGCGTTCGGCGTCGTCCTCGCGCAGCGCGCCCTGGCGCTTCGCGTACGCGTCGAGGCGGTTGTCGCCGTCGGGATGCTCCTCGCTGGGGATGGAGCCCTCGTCCCACAGGCGGCTCATCGGCAGCGTGTCGATGATGGTCACGTGGCCGTTGCGGTACGCCTCCGCATAGCCCTTCACGTTGAGCATGAAGAAGCTGTGTTCGAACGTGGCCATATGCGCGACGAATGGCTGCGCGGTCAGACGCTTGAGCAGGTCGGCCTGGGCCTCGGCGTCCTCGTCGAACATCGGATAGTCGGCGCCGACGCGCTGCTTGATGTCGATGCCGGTCAGCTGGATGATGAACGGGTTGCCGTGGCGCGCCGCCTCGTCGGTCACGCCGAACGAGAACCGATGCTGGTCGTAGGCGTCGCCGCCCTCGTAGTAGTCCTTGTCGTACTCGTAGCCGGTGGGGGCGTCCGCCGGGCGCGGGGACTTCATGTTCATGTATTCGAAGCCCACGTCGATGATGTACGCGCGGTACGGTTCGGTGCCGTTCGTCTCCAGATCGATGCCCATCACCTTGTCCACGTCGCGGCCCGGCAGGAACACCTCGCGCCAATAGTCCTTCGGCCGCGCCGCCTCGCGCGCCGCCACATGCTCGGCGGCCCGGTGGCGCGACTTCTCGAAGCGCGCCTCGGGCACGGCGGTCTCGTCGCGGTTGACCTGTTCGACCGTCGGCACGGCGGGATTGTCGTCGTTGATGACCGGCTGGCCCTCGATGAGATAGTCGTTGCTGCCCTGGTCGGAGCTCGACTCGATCGGCGCGGACTCGTCCGGGCCCGCCTCGACGGAGCCGTTCCGCACCTCGTCGGCCTCGAACAGCGCGTGCTCGCGGTGCGCCCGCGCCGCCTCGCGCTTGGCGCGGTCCGCCTTGCGGCGTTCGGCGCGCGTGTTGACGATCTCGGCCGTACGGTCCTGGATGTCGTCGACGACCACGCCCTCCCTCGCGGGCGTGAGCACCGGCACGGTGACGCGCTGGCGGTCCTCGTCCTCGACGGTCCACAGGCCTTCGGCGATGCCGCGGTCGCGCAGCAGCGCGATCTGGTCGTTGAGACGACGGTCCGCGTAGGCGAGCGCGCGCGGCAGATCGTACGTCTTGATCCTCCGGTCGAAGTCGCGCATGAACGTCATGCTCATCTTCGCGATGATGGCTTCGAGCCGGTCACGGATCGCGAGATCCTCCTTGAGCAGATCGTGCACGCTGGACGCGGCGCCCGCCTCGAAGTCCTCGGGGGAGGCCACGCCGATGCCGTGCTCCAGGTCGAGCGAACGCACCCAATCCCAATCGATGTCGTTGTCGTCCGCGTCCTTCAACATGATGTACGACCACTGGCTGATGCTTTCCTTCGCCTCGGTCAGCCACGAGCGGTCGATCGCATATCCACTGTTTTCCATTGTCTTTTTGCTGTTTTCTTCGCTACTCATACTCATTCATACCTGCGGGAGCCATGTCCCGTCACTTCCATGGTAGCGCTCACGGCGGCTCCTCCGTGTGAATCGCCGGAAACAATGGGGAAACGGCGGGTGGCGTGGACGGTTCCGTTCCCACCGACCGCCGTCGCGTCCGTGGAGGATCCCCCGCGTTCAGCGCACGCCGCGCATGTCCTGCGGGCGGAACTGGTCGGCTTCGGTGAAGCAGGTGCGGTACGTCATCGCCATGATGAGCCCGTCGGCGACGAGCGTCAGCGCGGCGATCGCCGCGAACACGACGAACTGGTATTTCGCCGCCTCCAACGGGTCGCCGCCGGCGATGACCTGACCGGCCATCATGCCCGGGATCGTGACGATGCCGCAGGAGGCGAGCGTCGCCATCGTCGGCAGCAGCCCGAGCCTGATCGACGAGACGATGGACGGCCGCGCCGCCTCCCACGCGGTCGCGCCCAGGGCGAGCATCGTGTCGATCTCGTCGCGCCGCTCGTCCATGCTCTCGTAGAACCGGCTCAGGCCGACGGCGAGCGCGGAGACCGTGTTGCCGAGCAACATGCCGGTCAACGGCACGACGAGCTGCGGCGCGTACCACGGGTGGGGACGCACGACGAGTTCGGTGACGAGCGCGATCATGAGCAGCATCGTGATGGTCAGACTCAGCAGCACCGGGCCGGCGAGCCCCTTCGGCACGCCTTTGGCGCGCGACAGGGTGATCTGCACGGCGGCGACGAGCATCACGCCGATCGTCGCGAACACGAGGAACACGTTGTCCGCGCGGATCACGTAGCCGACGACGAACCCCATCGCGCACAGCTGCAGGAGCGCCCGGCAGGCGGACCACAGGAGGGAGCGGCCGATGCCCATGCGCATGAGCCCGCTCACGCCGGCCGCGACGGCCACCATCGCCATCGCCACGACGAGACCCCAGATGTCGATGTCGTACGCGTTGCCGCTCATGCCGTCTCCTTCCCGTCCGTCGCTCCCGTCGCGCGTTCCGCCGCGTCCGCCCATGCGAGCGCGCCGTCGGCCAGCGTGGCGACGCGAGAGGCGCGCCCGTCCGGCGGCCGGTGCCGGATGCGCACGATCGCCATGCCGCGCCCGGCCGCATACGCCATGATCGACGCGACCTTGGCGGCGTTCTCGTCGTCCAGTCCGGCGTCCACCTCGTCGGCGAGCAGCACCTGCGGTTCGGTCAGCAGGGTGCGGGCGAGCGAGACGCGCGCCGCCTGACCGCCGGACAGGTCGTGCGGCCGCCGCGTCAGATCGATGTCCCCGCATCCCATCGCGTCGAGCGTCTCCCGGATGCGCGCGTCCGGCAGCATATCCCGTGCGGCCGCCGCGTCGTCGCGGAACAGGCGGGCGAACCGGCCGACGAGACCGCCCCGCCGGCCGTCGTCCCGCGCGTCGGCGCGCACGGCGAGCGTGAACGGCAGGCGGATCGCGTCCGCCACCGTGTCGCCCGGCAGGATCGGCTTCTGCGGCAGGTAGGCGACCTCGCGCCGCCACCGTTGCGGCGTGAACGACCCGGCGTCGCGCCCATCCAGCGCGAACGAGCCCGACGCATGCGGATTGAGCCGCGCGAACGCCGTCAGCAGACTGCTTTTGCCCGAACCGGACGGGCCCACCAGATCGACGATCTCGCCGCGGCCGATCGCGAACGACAGACCGGCGAAGACCGTCCGGTCGCCGTCCGGCGACGGCACCGTGCACGACACCCGGTCCGCGGTGAAGAGAGGGGAATCACATCGCATACCGCGCACGATAACGCCGCGGACGCCGCCGGACCAACCGCCGCCGCGTTTCTTAGCGGTTCCTAAGCCGGCCGGCGGTCTGATATAACCGTAAGAGAATCCCCGATCCCCCATGAGGTGAGACGCGCATGGACATGACGACGCACGTGACGGCGACACCGGAGACGCCAGGGCCGGAGGCGCCGGGGCCGATGGCGGCCGCATCCCCGGAACGATTGCTCCTGCCGGCCGTCCTCCTCATCGAGGACGACCCGAACCTCGGCGCCATGACCGCCGAGATGCTCGCCACCGACTACCGGACCGACTGGGCGCAGTCGGTCGCCGAAGCGGACCGGCTCATGGCGGGCGCGCGATACGACGCGCTCATCGTCGACCGGCGGCTGCCCGACGGCGACGGACTCGCCCTCATCCGCATGCTGCGCGGCGCCGGCGTCACCACGCCCGCGCTCATCCTCACCGCGCTCGCCGAGGTCGACGACATCGTCGAGGGCCTCGACGCCGGCGCCAACGACTACCTGACCAAACCGTTCCATTTCGTCGAACTCGAAGCGCGCCTGCGCGCCCTCCTGCGCGGCTTCCACGCGCAGGCCAACGGCGTGATGGTCGGCGACTGGCTGCTCAAACCCGACGCCAACGTCATCGAGGATCCGGACGGGCGTGCCGTGCCGCTCACCGACGTCGAGACGAAGCTCCTCGCCGCGCTCGCCACCTCGCCCGACCACGTGTTCACCCGCGAGGAGCTGCTCGCCGGCGCGTTCTCGCCCGGCAGCGACTTGGGCGTCGTCGACGTGTACGTCTCCTACGTGCGCGGCAAGACCACGCGCCGCATCATCGACACCGTGCGCGGACGCGGCTACCGCATCGGAACACCGGAAGGATGAGCGATGGGCATCACATCATCGGACAAGGGGCGCGCCCGGCTCATCAGCCTGCGCATGACCATCGCCATGGCCGCCATCACCGCGATCGGCGGCATCCTCTTCACGCTCGGCGTGCTGCTCGGCTCGCGCCACGAATTCACCGAACGGGGCCTCGATCCCGACGCCATGAGCGTCACCCGGCAGTTCGGCTCCGGCATGATGGTCATCGACACGAGGAAGGCCGTCGCGTTCACCCTCCTGTTCGTCGTCGGCGTGATCGCCGCGGTCGCCGTCGTCGGACGCTACTACGCGCGCAAGGAGGTCGAACCGCTCGAACGCGCGTTCGAACTCCAGAAGGATTTCGTCGCCGACGCCAGCCACGAGCTCAAGACGCCGCTCGCCGTGATCGCCACGCGCATCGACCTCATCGACTTCCGCCGCGCCCACGGTGGCGACATCGACGGGCCGCTCGCCGCGTTGCGCGGCGACGTCGACCGCATGACCGCCATCATCACCGACCTGCTCGTCGCCGCGCGCGGCGCCGTCAACGCCGAACCCGTCATGCTCGCCGACGTGGCCGACCAGTCCGTCGAGGAGGTGCGTCCGCTCGCCGAGACGCGCGGCGTGAACCTCGACGTGCGCGTCGACGGGGAACGCGGCCGGCTCGTCGTGCGTGGCAACGCGATCGGACTGTCCCGATGCCTCGTCGCCGTGCTCGACAACGCCATCGCCCACTCGCCGGACGGCGCGAAGGTCACGGTCTCGACCGGATACCTGCACGGCGGACAGGCCGTCGTGCGCGTCACCGACCACGGCGGCGGCATCGGCGACGACCCGGAACGCCTGTTCCGCCGGTTCGCCCGCGACGACGACGGCACCGCGCACCAGGGCTACGGTCTGGGACTTGCGCTCGCCCGCGACGTGGCGACCCGCTACGGCGGCGCGCTCGACGTGGAATCCACGTCGCCGGCCGGCACCACGATGCGCCTCACCCTGCCGCTCCTAGACGGGGAGGAATGACGTCCGGCGGCCTTCCCGGTGTCACAGGTCGCGCACCGCGCCGATGAACAACGGCACGCCGTCCGGCGTGGCCAATTCGTAGAGGAACGGCCGGTCCACGTCGAACGTGACCTCGTCGTCGATGGGCGCCCCGGACGCCTCCACCTGGATCTGCGTGAACGCGGCCGCCTTCGCGCCCTTCTCGTTCACCTCGATGCGCGTGCCCTGGATGATCTCGCCGATGAACGGATTCCCCGGCAGCCCGTCAGGCTCCAGCATGCCGGAGAAATCCGCCGTGCCCTGCGAGAACGCGTCCGTCACGCCCAACGCCCGGAGCGTCTTCTCGGCGCTCTCCGGCGGGAACGCGTTTTCGATGGAGAACCGCGGAAGTTTCAGGTCCACGCTTGTCGACGCGGCCGTCACCTCCGGGACGGCGTTTCCCGCGGCATCGGTTCCGGCCTTCTCGCTGCAGGTGGGCGCATCGCCGCCGGTCTCGCGCGCGGAGCACGTCGACATCGCCCACTCCAGCCGCGCCGCTTCGGAGGCGAACTCGTCGAACCGTCCCTCGGCGGGCAGCAGCACCGTCAGCGCGCCGCCGTTGTCGAACGGGATGGAGACGCGCCGCCATGAGCCGTCCGCCGCCTGTGCATAGCCCATCGAATCGAACGTATGCGCCATCATCGGCACCATGCGCTCGCGCGAAGCGCCGTGGAACGTCCGATCCTTGGTGTCCGCCTCTTCGAACGGTGTCTCCCAGCGGCCGTCCGCGTACACGGTATCGATGATCGTCATCACCGTGCCGGCGTTCAACCGGATGTCCGGTTTGAGCATGCCGTGGGTGTTGTCCTCGATCCATTCGGACATGTGCTTCTCGGCGCGCGCGTCGAACGCGAGGGATTCCACGTCGGCGTCGAACCTTTCCTGCGCGGCCCGCCGGAACGAATCCTTGAGCGTGTAGCGGCCATCCACCCACACGGAGTCGTGCACGTCCATCACGGACCGCGCATCGTCGTACCGGCCGTTGACCGACGAGCGCAGCGACGTGTAGTCCCCGTCGCCGAGACCCTTGGCTCCGAGTGCCTCGTCCAATTGCGTGCGCGTAGCGCCGCCGGCGCCCTGCGCGGCGAGCGCGAGCGCCATCCACATCGACGTGGGGGAGTAGTTGACGTTGCCGTCGTCGTCGCCGTTCGCCGCGTCGAGGAATCCGGGTGCGGAACGGTAGGCGAATCCGGTGACCGCGTCGATCGTGGCCTGCGTCGCCGGCGAGGCCGGTTTCCTGCGCATGAGTGCGACGGTTTGCGCGCCGCCTCCCAGCGTCCACCAGACGGCCCCGCCTCCGCCGATCGCGATGACCGCCGCCAGCAACGCGGCAAGGATGATGCGGGCGCGTTTCGCGAGGCGCGGGGGCCGGGATGCGTGCGGGGCGCGTGACGAGCCTTCGTCCGGCATGGTCGGTGCGGACGTCGTGACGGTTGTGGATGGTGTCGTGTCATGGTCTCGCGTGGACATGGCGATCTCCCTCGATGCGTCGATGCTGCTCGCGTTACCTCCCGCGATACCGCCATCGTATCAGCGGGCGTCACCCGCTTCCGTCGTCTCCCGTGCGGGCGCGTCCCGTCCCACGCCGGCGAGTTCGGCGATGCGGTCCACGAACGCGGACGGCGGGCGTGGGGGCCGGGCGGGTAGAGCAGACCGTACTGCATGCCTACCGGTTCGGACCAGTCCACGGCCACGTCGGCGAGCTGCGGGTGTACGTCGGCCCACATCGGTTTGGAGATGAGCAGGTCGCCGGTCCGGGCGCACTCGTTGAACACGTCCAGATCGTAATGGTCGATGTCGGCCAGTTCGATGCCGCCAGCGCGTTCGCATCCAACCGCCTGTCGTGCATCCGGTCTCCTTCCTCCGCCCCGGCCGAGAGGGTGTGAACCTGTGGTTCATGTGATATGAACCATAATCACTCACATTCCAACGTCCCCAACACTCCACGCGCCGTACCATATCCTACGCGACAACCGATAGGACATTCCTTGTCCATAGCGTAAGGAGAGAACGACGACCACCTCATCGACCGTTTCATCGCCAGCCCCATCGACTCCGTCGCCGGCGCTTCCGGACGACCGCACGCGGACCATCGCCCGTTCCGCACCGTTCGCCACGGCCGCGGCGTCCATCGCCTCGTTCCTCGTCGGTATGGACGTGCTCATCGTCAACGTGGCGCTGCCCACCATCAGCCGCGACCTCGGCGGCGACATGGCCGTCCAGCAGTGGGTGGTCGACGGCTACAGCCTCCTGTTCGCCGCGCTCCTCCTCCTATGCGGCAACCTCGCCGACCGGTGGGGTGCCAAGCGCGTGTTCGTCTGCGGCGCCGCCCTGTTCGCCGCCGCGTCCCTGTTCAGCTCGTTCGCATGGTCGATGGGCGCGCTCGTCTTCGGCCGATGCCTGCTCGGAGTCGCCTCCGCGCTGATCCTGCCCGCATCCATGTCGCTCATCAACGAGACGAGCCCCGATCCGAAGTGGCGCGCCTGGGCGCTCGCCCTGTGGGGTGCGGGCGGCGCGAGCGCGTCGGCCGTGGGGCCGCTGCTCGGGGGTCTGCTCACGCCAATCCACTGGAGTCTTGTGTTCGCAATCAACGTGCCGTTCTGCCTGCTGGTCCTCGGCCTGTGCGCGCGCGTCGCGCCCTCGCCGCGGCGCGCCAAGCGGTTCGACTGGGTGGGGCAGTCGCTCGCATTGTCCGGCCTCGTCATCCTCATCGCCGGCGTCATCGAGATCGGCGCCCTCGGCGTCGCCTCGCCACTCGCATGGACGCTCGTCGCCGTCGGCGCGATCCTGCTCGTCGCGTTCGTCCGCTCCCAGGCGAAGGTGCGCACGCCCATGATGCCGTTGGGACTGTTCCACGTGCGCGGCATGCAGGTCGCGCTGCTCATCGGATTCGTCATGATCTTCAACTGGTACGGCATGGTGTTCATCTGCACGCTGTTCCTGCAGAACGGGCTCGGCATGGGCGCCTTCGCCGCCGGACTCGTGTTCGTGCCGTCCGCGTTCGTCACCATCGCCGGCAACCTCGCCGGCGGCCGCATCATCACCGCACGCGGATCGAAGTTCTCGATCACGCTGGGGCTCGCAATCATGATCGCCGGATTCCTGTTCGAATTCCTCTACCCGTCGCCGATCCCCGTATGGGCGATCGCCACGGGGCTGAGCGTCGTCGGATTCGGCGCGGCCATCACCACGCCGGCGGCCGCGGGCGTGGTGCTCAAGAGCGTCGACTCCGCGCAGGCCGGCATCGCCTCCGCCATGTTCAACACGTTCCGCCAGGTCGGCGGCGCGGTCGGCGTGGCCGTGTTCGGCGTCATCGCCACGTTCCTGCCCTCGCTCACCCTGGCCCTGCGCGTCGTGTTCCTCGCCTCCGCCCTCCTGCTCGCCCTCATCCTCGCCTTCGAGCTCCTGCGCTGGCGCGACCGCTGACGCATGGCGGCATGCCGTCGATCCCGCGTCCGTCGTGAGGTTCCTTCCGCCCCCGGTGCCGGAAAGGCGATTACAATCACCATTTAGGACGGTGTGCGTCCGCAAGGGACTCATGGAGGAGGTTCGACGATGGGCAGGGGGATCGACGACATCAGGACGGTGGCGAACGTGGGCACGGGCACGATGGGGCATGCCATCGCGCTCCAGTTCGCGCTCGCCGGCTACGACACGAGGCTGGTCGGCCGCAGCGACAAGTCACTTGACAGGGCGACGACGAACATCCGCAGGGACGCGACGGCGTTCGCCGACGCGGGACTGCTGCGCGACGACGAGACCGTCGACGACGTGCTCGCCCGCATCACGCCGGTCGTCGGCTACGAGCGGGGCGTCGCCGACGCGGACTTCGTCATCGAATCCGTGGCGGAGAACCTCGACGTCAAGAAGTCCGTGTGGACCGAGGTGGAGCGCTTCGCGCCCGAGGATGCGATCTTCGCGACCAACACGTCCGGCCTGAGCCCGACGGCCATAGCCTCGGCGCTCGAACATCCGGAGCGTTTCGTCGTCGCCCACTTCTGGAATCCCGCCCAGCTCATGCCGCTCGTCGAGGTCGTGCCGGGGGAGAAGACCACGAAGGACGTGGTCGACGTGACCTTCGACCTCATGACGCGCATCGGCAAGAAGCCGGCCCGGCTCAACAAGGAGTCGCTCGGCTTCATCGGCAACCGTCTCCAGATGGCCGTGCTGCGCGAGGAGTTCCACATCATCCAGGAGGGCATCGCCGACGCCGCCACCGTCGACGACGTGATGAAATACAGTCTCGGCCGCCGCTGGAACCTCGTCGGCCCGGTTGCCAGCATCGACCTGGGCGGGCTCGACGTGTTCTACAACATCAGCACCTACCTGTTCGACGACATGGACAACGGAACGGGGCCGAACCCGCTGCTCGCCGAGAAGGTCAAGGCCGGCGACCTCGGCGCCAAGACCGGCAGGGGATTCTTCTCCTGGCAGGGCGAGGACGGCAGACGCGTCATCGCGCAACGCGACCAGGCGCTGCTGCGCGCGTTGAAGGACGACGCGGCGGAGGGCCGCTGAGAATAGCGCTCGGCTATCATCATGTTCGCGATGCGGACGCATCCGCGGACCGCATGCGTCCGCATCGCTAGCGTGAAACGCATGGTCGTATGGGATTCGGAACAGTATCTGCGGTTCAGGACGGAACGCACGCAGCCGTCACGCGATCTGGCGATGCAACTGCCACCGGACGACGGGACGGTCACACGCCTCATCGACATCGGCTGCGGACCGGGCAACAGCACCGCCGTGCTGCGCGAACGCTACCCGCACGCCTCGATCCTCGGCGTGGACAGTTCGCCCGAGATGATCGCCGCCGCCCGCGAAGCACACCCGGACATCGACTTCGCCCTGTGCGACATGTCGAAACCGGACCAGACCGCCGCCCTGCCGCACGATTTCGACGTGGTCTTCTCCAACGCGTGCATCCAATGGGTGCCCGACCACCCGCGCCTCATCCCCGCCATGCTCGGCCTGCTGCGCGAAGGCGGCATGCTCGCCGTGCAGACGCCGATGAACTACGAGGAACCCATCCACCGCATCATCGGCGAACTGGTGCATTCGCCGGCGTACGCGGACCGGCTCCCGCAGGCCCGCGAGTTCTTCAACCTCACGCCGCCCGAATACTGGGAGCTGCTGCACGCGCACGCCGCGCGCTTCCGCATGTGGACCACCACCTACATGCACACCCTGCCCTCGCACGAGGCCATCATGGACTGGTACCGCGGCACCGGACTGCGCCCCTACCTGCAGGCGCTCGCCGACGACACGGCGCGCGAGGCCTTCGAGAACGAGGTGCTCGCCCGCGTGCGCAAGGCCTATCCGACCCGATCCGATGGGAGCATCATCTTCCCGTTCCCCCGGTTCTTCTTCACCGCCGTCAGGTAAGCCGGGAACGCCGTCGACACAACATTTCGAGAGGAAAGGAGAACCGGCATCATGGTCACTTCGAACAGGAGCCGCGTGGTCGTCGTCGGCACGGGCAGCGTCGGCGCCGCGGTGGCGAGCGCCATCGTCCAACAGGGGTTGTGCAACGAGCTCGTGCTCGTCAACCATCATCCCGAAAAGGCGGAGGGACTGGCCATGGACCTGGCCGACGGATCCGAGTTCCTCGGCAGGTTCGTGACGATCCGCGCCGGCGGCTGGGAGGACTGCCGTCGCGCCGACGTGGTCGTCGTCACCGCCGGGCCGAAGCCGAAACCGGGGGAGACGCGCATGCAGGAGCTCGGCGCCGCCATCGACATCGTCGACCCGATCCTGCGCCACATCAGGGATTCCGGATTCGACGGCATCCTCATCATGGTGTCGAACCCGGTCGACGTGCTCAGCTGGTTCGCGTGGAGACGCACCGGACTGCCGCGCGCGCAGGTGTTCGGCTCCGGGGCGGCGCTCGACACGTCGCGCATGAAGACGATCATCGGCGAGACCACGCGGCTCGACCCGCGTCTCGTCTCCGGCTACGTGGTCGGCGAACACGGCGACAGCCAGTTCGTGCCATGGTCCACGGTCTCGTTCATCGGCAAATCGTTCGCACAATACCTGGAGGACAACCGTTCGCGCTATCCGGGCGTCACGCTCGCCGGCATCGAGGAGGAGACGCGCCGCCGCGGCCTCGACATCAAGGGGCTGCGCGGTGGCACCAGCTACGGCATCGCCGCCACGGTCGCGGGGCTCGTGCGCATGATCCTGTGGAACGAGCGCGGCGTCGTATCCGTGTCCACGCTCATCGACGGCGAATACGAGTACGGCGAACACGACGTGTTCCTCTCCCTGCCCGTCGCGCTCGACGGCGACGGCGTGGGTGACTTCGTCGACCTGCACCTGAGCGACGACGAGCTCGCGAAGTTCCATAGGTCCGCCGCCGTGGTGCGCGACCACTGCCGTCTCATCGCCGACCGGCTGTAGGCGACTTAGGCGGATGCGGGCGACTGTAGCGTAGACCGGCGTTGTCGGCGAATCCGGCTAACGTCTGGAACCATGTGTTCCCTGTGTTGCGCCTCGTCGCCGGACAACAACGCCCCGGTGTACGCGCCCGGCTTCATCTGACATACGGTCCCGGCATGCCGTCACCGCACCGTCCACGACGGACGGTCGGCGCGGCATGCCGGTTCGACCGTATGCATGCCATGCACGGTACGGAACGGACGACCGTGCGGAACGATGAAGCGAAGGAACACCCGTATGACTGATACCCATGAACCGACCATGCCCTTCGAGCCGCAGCCCGATCCGCGCGAGCTCGGCTGGACGCGTCGCGTCGCCCTGCTGCTCACCGGACAGGCATTCTCCCTGCTCGGCTCCAACATCGTGCAGTACGCCCTCTGGTGGTGGATCGTACTGCAGGAGAGAAGCGGCTGGTCCATGCTGCTCGCCACCCTGTTCGGCGTCATGCCGCAATCCCTCGTGTCGATCTTCGGCGGGTCCATGGCCGACCGCTACCGGCGCAAGCCGCTCATCATGCTGCCCGACCTCATCATCGCCGGCGTCACCGTCATGCTGTCGTTCGCCTTCGCGCACGGCTGGGCGAACCTGGCCATCCTGTTCGTCGTCCTGTTCATCCGCTCGGCCGGCGGCGGCGTGCAGACGCCCGCCATCCAATCGTTCATCCCCGACATCACGCCGGCCGGCGGACTGCTGCGCGTCAACTCGATCTACGGCATGATCAACTCGGCCAACATGCTCGTCGCGCCCGCCGTCGCCGCCGTGCTCATCAACGTGATGCCCCTGTGGTCGATCCTGCTCATCGACGTGACGACCGCGGTCATCGGCGTCGGCTTCGTCGCGCTCATCCGCGTGCCGGAACGACGCGGGGAAGCCGCCGCGGCACCGGCACCGGTCGCGGGCGTCGCGGCGGGCAACGCGCTCGTCTCCGGCCTTCGCCGTGCGTTCGCCGACCTCAAGGCCGGCCTCGCCTACACGATGCGGCAGCCCCGTCTCAAAGGCGTGGTGCTCGGCGATGCACTCACCTGTTTCGTGGCGGTCGCGCCGATGAACCTGACGCTCCTGCTCATGACCCGCGAATACGATGGGCTGGACTTGGACCTCGGGTTCGTGAACCTCACGACCGCCTCCGACAAGCTCGCCGCCAACGAGCTGAGCTGGAGCGCCGGCATGCTGCTCGGCGGCCTCATCATGTCCACCATCGGCGTGAAGGTCATCCGCGACAACATGCGCGTGGCCGCGCACGCGATCGCCGCGGTCGGCATCACGATCGTCGGCCTCGGGCTCGCCCCCGGGCTGTTTGCCTACCTCGTCATCAACATCCTGTGCGGCATCGCCTGGGGCATGTGCGCCGCGCCGATGCGCACCGTCATGCAATCCGAATCCGATCCGTCGATGGTCGGCCGTGTCTTCGGCCTCGACACGACGCTCGCCACGCTCGGCATGCCGCTCGGCATGCTGGTTTTCGCTCCGCTCGCTGACCTGATCCCAATCGCGTGGGTGTTCATTGCCAGCGGCCTGCTCGCCCTGCCCGTCGCCTGGTACGTGCTCCGACAGACGCGCGTCCGGTGAATGGGAGAATGGAACGTATGCATATGGACGATTCCGGAGATTCCGCGGCATCCGCAGCCTCGGCGGCCTCGGCGGCCGGCGTGATATTGCGGCCGCTGCGACACGACGACTGTCCGGCGCTCGTCGCGATGATGCGCCGCATGTGGTACGCCGACCCCGCGATGGACGGGCGCTGTGCGCGACGCCTCGCGACCATCGACCTGCACCACTGCCTGTCATGCTCGACCATCGCGACCGTCGCCGTGCGAGGCGACAGGGTCGTGGGCGTGATCCTGGCGCGCGTCGACGCGAAGATGCCGCGTCCGCGGTCCACGCCGTTCGACCGTCACGTCCGACGCGTGATCCGTGAATCGCTGCCGTTACCGTTCACGGCGGACGGCCGACGCGGCATCCGCGACGCACTCGACCTGATCGCCGTCGACCGACGGCTGATGCGCGGGCTCAGGACGCGCTACGACGCGGAGGTGGTGCTGTTCCTCGTCGACGAGCGGACGCGCGGCAGGGGAGTGGGACGCCTGTTGTTCGACCATGCGGTCGGACGATTCCACGCCGACGGCGCACGCCGGTATTTCCTGTTCACCGACACCACGTGCGATGTGGGCTTCTACGACCATCGCGGACTGACCCGCATCCGCGAGGAATGCCGGGAACATACGGACGGCGCTTCCGGCGCGTACTATCTCTACGAAGGCGAGGTATGAGGGACACGAGTGGCGGGAAGCCGTCGCCTCCATACCCGTCGCCCGCGTCGGTCACTCGTTCCGTGCGGCGTCGCGTGCGGCGATGCGCTCGCAGAACCCGGTCCTGTCGGCCTCGGTGATCGGGCGGATGACGCGCGCCGGATTGCCGACGGCGACCACGCCGGCCGGGATGTCCTTCGTGACGACCGAGCCGGCGCCGATCACCGAACCACGTCCGATGGTCACGCCGCCGAGCACGGTCACGTGGCCGCCCAGCCATACTCCGTCCTCGATGCGAATCGGCTTCGCCCGGCAGGCCCCCGCCTTGCGCTCCTCGAAATCGAGCGCATGGTTGGTGGCGAACAGGCCCACCATCGGCGCGATCCACACGTAGTCGCCGATCACGATCGGCGCGTTGTCGAGCATCACGCAGTCGAAGTTGACGTAGGCGTGCGAGCCGATCGTGATGTTGCGGCCCATCTCGCAGCGGAAGTTCGGTTCGATGAACACGTCCTCGCCGACCGAGGCGAACAATCGCTCCATGAGTTCGCGGCGGCGTTCCACATCCTCGTAGTCGGTGCGGTTGTAGGCGACGAACAGCCGCTTCGCCTCCGCGCGCTTGCGTTCGATCTCCGGATGGGAGTCCTCGTAGACCTCGCCGGAGACCATGCGGTCCCATTCGACGCGACCCTCCGGCGTAAGATCCGCGGTGACGTCGTAGTCGTTGCCCTGTGCGTCCCTGGTCATATCCCTGAAGCTCCTTCGCTCGGTTTTATGTACGTTCGTACATTATATGGCGTCGATGCGCACCCGGCCGGCTCCGGCATGTGACCGGCGCTCCGACCGGTAGAATCGTCGCATGGATCTCAAGGCATGGAAGCATTGGACGGACTGGCCGCTGATGGTACTGTCCGTCATGTTCCTCGTCGCCTACTCGTGGGAGATTCTCGCCGGCACGCACATCCTCCTGTGCGAGACCGTCATCAACGCGATCTGGATCATGTTCGTCGTCGACTACGCCGTCTCGCTGTGGCTCGCCGAAGACCGGTGGCGATGGTTCACGCGCAACCTGTTCGCCCTCGCGACCATCGCGCTACCCATGCTGCGCCCGTTGCGGCTGCTGCGCCTGCTCACCGTGCTGCACGTGCTCAACCGCACCTCCGGCATGGCGGTGCGCGGCCGCATCGCCGTCTACGCGTTCGGCGCCGTCGGCATGCTCATGTACGTGGGCGCGCTCGCCGTCTACTCGGTGGAGCGCGGGGCTCCCGGCGCGACGATCGACAGGTTCGGCACGGCCCTGTGGTGGGCGTTCGTCACCGTCACCACCGTCGGCTACGGCGACGTGTCGCCGGTCACGTTCCAAGGCAAGCTCATCGCGGTCGCGCTGATGTTCGCCGGCATCGCGCTGATCGGCATCGTCACCGCCACGCTCGCCTCATGGATCGTCGACCAGGTCAACTTCGAGGCGCACCGGCGCGAAACGGAAAGCCGGAAAGTCGGGAATGCGGATGTGACGGCGACGGCGGCGGACTCCGCAGTGGATTCCGCCGAGGAGCTGCGCGCGCTGCACGAACAGGTGCGCGAACTCGCCGCGGCCGTCGTCGCCCTGCGCGAGGAGCTCGCGTCACGCGACCGGTAGATGCGTCATGGCCAAACGGCGACACGGTCCGTCGTGGACTGGGGATTGGGGACGACGGCCTCTCGACGCGAAACGGCTCTCATGGGCGGACCATGAGAGCCGTTTCGCGTCGAGAGCCGATGGGATGGGCGTTATTTGGCCAGGAACGCCTTGTAGTCCGCGACGGCCTTGGCCAGCGCCTCGTCGGTGATGCCGAAGGAGGCGAAGGTGACGAACGGCTTGACCCACGTGGCGTTGATGTGGTTGGCCGTGCCCTCGAACGGGACGAGCACCTGCTCGATGGTGAACTTGTTGTCGCCCTCCGGCTGGTACTTCGACTCCGGGGAGCCGGTGGAGACGGCGACGGCGAACTCCTTGCCTTCGAATGCGTGGCCTTCGGAGCCGTACGCCCAGCCGTGCTCGAGCACCTCGTCCTCCCACTCCTTGAGCAGGGCGGGGGAGGAGAACCAGAACAGCGGGAACTGGAACACGACGCGGTCGGCGGCCTCGACCGCGGCCTGCTCGGCCTTCACGTCGATCCTGCCGTCCGGGTAGAGCGCGTATTCGTCGCGCACGGTCACATTGTCCAGTCCGCCGGCGGCCTCGGCGAGCGCCTTGTTGACGTGGGACTGTCCGTTCAGGGACGGGTGGAACACGAGGACCAAGGTCTTCTTCATATGTTGTCTCCTTGTTGGCATGGCTCGCTTCGCGATATCTCGAAACGAGAGGTCTATGTCTTTTCTACCATGTTCGCCCGCGACACGCCGTGACGGGGGTCGAATACGTTCCGGGCGAACGGGCCGATGCCGCCGACAAGGTCGACGAAGCCAGGGGCTGATCAATCGCAGCTGCGGTATGTCCGCACCCGGTGGGCATGATATGCCGCGTATGTCTCAATATCTTTCGGAAGAAACAATCGAAGAAGAAACAATCGCAACGACAACCGAAGATACAACCGACCGGTCCGAACGCGGGTGGATACGCCGCGCCGCGCTGCTGCTCACCGGCCAGGCGTTCTCCCTGCTCGGCTCCAGCGTCGTCCAGTTCGCCATCTGGTGGTGGATCGTCCTGCAGACGCGCACCGGTTCGGCCATGCTGCTGGCCACGCTGTTCGGCGTCCTGCCGCAGGCGCTCGTCTCCATATTCGGCGGGCCGATGGCCGACCGCTACAACCGCAAGGCGCTGATCATCCTGCCCGACCTCGTCATCGCCGCCGTCACCGTGGTGCTGTCCATCGCGTTCGCGACCGGCTGGGCGAGCCTGTCGCTGATCTTCGTGGTGCTGCTCGTCCGTTCCGCCGGGGGCGGCATCCAGGAGCCCGCCGTGCAGTCGTTCATCCCGGACATCGTCCCGGAGAAGGGGCTGCTGCGCGTCAACTCGATCTTCGGCGTCATCGACTCGGCGAACCGCATCGCGGCGCCGGCGATCGCCGCCGTGCTCGTCAACGTGGCGCCGCTGTGGTCGATCCTGCTGGTCGACGTGACGACCGCGGTCATCGGCGTCGGCTTCGTCGCCCTGATCCGCATGCCGGCGAAGCGCCGTCCGGCGGAGTCCGGCGGCGACGCGACCGCTACGGCGGCGACGGGGGAGACGGCGGACCCGCTGCCGCTCATCGTGCTGCGCCGCACGTTCGCCGACCTCAAGGCCGGTCTCGCCTATACGATGCGCCACCCGTACCTGAAGGGCGCGGTGCTGGGCGATGCGCTCACCTGCTTCATGTCGGTCGCGCCGATGAACCTGACGCTGCTGCTCATGACCCGCGAATACGATGGACGGGATCTGAACCTCGGGTTCGTGAACCTCACGACCGCCTCCGACAAGCTCGCCGCCAACGAACTGGGCCTGAGCGTCGGCCTGCTGCTCGGCGGCGCGCTCATGTCCGCGATCGGGCCCAGACTGCTGGGCGGCTCGCTCGCCCGGATGCGTGCGATCGCATTCGGCATCGCCATGGTCGGCATCACCGTCGTCGGACTCGGCCTCGCGCCGAACCTGCTCGTCTATCTGGTCGTCGACGTGCTGAACGGCGTCGCCTCCGCGGTCTGCGTCGGCCCGATGCGCACGATCATGCAATCCGAATCCGACGAGTCGATGACCGGCCGTGTCTTCGGCCTCGACACGATGCTCTCCACGCTCGGCATGCCGCTCGGCATGCTCGTGTTCGCGCCGCTCGCCGACCTGATCCCGATCGTGTGGGTGTTCGTTGCCGGCGGACTGCTCACCCTGCCCGTCGCCTGGTATGTGCTCGGGCTGTCGTCAGTCCGCGTCGTCCGGCCGCGCGTCGCGTGACCGTTCCGCCGGCGGCGCGGGAAGCAGGATGTTCAGGTCGAAGACGCCGTCGTCGGCGTCGATGACCATGTCGCCTCCCAGCCGTTCGACGGTCATGCGCATGCTGGCGATCCCGTAGCCGTGCGCCGAAGCGCCGTCGGAGTCGTCGGAGCCCGCGGGCGTGCCGTCCTCGTCGAAACGGATGTCCCGGCAGTAGTTGGAGACGTGGATGTTGACCAGGTCGGCGCGGCGCACGACGGTCAGCCGGACCACCTTGCGTTCGGGGTCGTCCAGCCGTCCCGCCGCCTCGACCGCGTTGTCGAGCGCATTGCCGAACAGCGAGTAGACGTCCCGGTCGTCCATCCACGCCACGCCGTCCGCGCCGGCCATATACGTGAACCGGATGCCTTGGCGCGCCGCCTCGCGGCCCGTCTGCGCGAGCACGACGTCCAGCGCCGGGATCCCGGTGCCCGCGATGCGGTCGCGGTCTTCGACGGCGTCGGCGATCTCGTCGATGACCGCATCGTATGCCGTCGCGCCCGGGACGCGCAGACGGGCCAACTGTCGTGTGAGATCGTCGCGGCGGACGTCCGCCGTCTCGAGCACATCCCTGAGCCGCGCATAATGGTCGGCGCGCATGTCGTCCATCCGCCGTACGAACGCCGGCTCGTCATCGGGCGTCCGATCGCGCACGACCTCGCCGAACAAAGCCAGGACGATCATGCCGGCGAGCGCGGAGACGGCGGAACCCATGAACCATGCGGCCGAACCCGGGCCGGCGGCATACGCGCAGGAGCCCAGTCCGACGGCGGCCAACGGCACGGCCGCGGCCAGGAACGCCGTCGACGCGGCGGACGACAGGCCGATCCTCGACATGTCCAGCGGGCGGACGAACCATCGCCAGGCCGCGGCGTACGCCGCGACGAACACCAGCACGCGCATGGCCTCCCCGGCACCCCATGAGGCGAGCCACGGGGCGGACCACCGTCCGGCGAGCAGCATCCGAACCGGATGCAGCATGCCCGCCAACGCCGCGACGCCCTGCCGCAGCACGTACCCGCACAGGGCCGTCCCCGCGACCGTACGCCATCCGCAGCGCACCACGGCGCCGAGCGCCATGCAGGACGCCGCGAACATCAGATAATCGCCGACGATCAGACGCGCGAACACGGCCGGCACGGCCGCCGAACATCCCGCCACCGCCAGGCCGAACGCCAGCATCGCCGCCACGGCGCATAACGCGCGGCGCGGCGCATGCTCGCGGCGCGGCAGGCGCCACGCGAACAACGCCTGCGCGGCCAACAATTCGACCGTGACGAGTCCGGGGAACTCCATCCATCCGTTCACAGCGCACCACCCATCGACTCGGCCACGGCCCTCAGAATCTCCCGTCTCTTCGGCATGCTCACCTCGATGCGATGCCCGTCCACATGGATCTCGTTCCCGTCGACGCCGGTGACGTTGTCCACGTTGATCAGATGCCGGCGGCCGCAACGGATGAAACCGCCTTCCGCCAGCAGCTCCTCCGCCTGGGCGAGCGTGCCCCTGACCGTGACGTCGCCGTCGGCGGTGTGATACGTGAGAAGACGGTCCTCCCGCGCCTCCACCAGTGAGATGCGTCCGATCGGCACGAGCCTCAGCACACCCTCCGACATCAGGCACACGGTTTTGGCGCGCCGCCCGCCGATGCGCCGCATCACCCTGCGCATCACCAGCGCGAAGTCGGGGTAATCCACCGGTTCGGCCACGAAATCCAACACGTCGGCCGCATGTCCCGTAACCGTCAGCTGCGTCGAATCCGAGACGAGCACGATGACCGTCGACGGATCGTCCTCCCGGATGGCGTGCGCGGCATCGCCCCCGTCCGCTTCGGCCCCGCCGATACCGAGGAAGACCGCATCCCACGTCGGATGGTCGTGGCGCAGCAGCCCGGAGACGTCCGCGAAGCCGGCGACGGCGACGTCCAGGCCATGTTCTCCGGCGAACCGCGAGATGCAGGCGCCGAGCCGTCCGCGCGCCTCGGCGTCGTCGTCGACCACGGCGATCGCAGCCATCCCGTCTCCTCCCTCTATCGGTGCCGTTCCCCCATCATCGTACCAGCGGGAACGGGGACGGCGGCGGATCGTGGTCGGGGCGAGGGGATATCAGGGTGGTCAGTCGGCGAGGAACGCCTGGTACCTTCGGCCCGCCTCGGCCAACGCCTCGTCGGACAGCTCCATGGAGTCGAAGACGACGAACGGGTCTCGCCACACGGCGTGCGTGTAGCGGGCCATCATCCGGTAGGGGGAGAGCACCTCGCGCATCGTGGCGCCGTCGTCCTCCTCCACGTATTCGGATTCCGGGCCGCCCGCCGTGGTGGCGACCGCGACTTCCTTACCCTGCAACGCCTCGCCGCCCGGGCCGTACGCCCATCCGAACGCGAGCACCTTGTCCTCCCACTCCTTGAGCAGGGCGGGCGCCGAATACCAGTACATCGGGAATTCCAGCACGATGCGGTCATGCTCCTCGATGAGCCGCTGCTCGGCGGCCACGTCGATCACGCCGTCCGGATACAGCGCATACACGTCGCGCACGGTCACGGCGTCGCCGGGCAGTTCGCGCGCAGCCCCGGCCAACGCCTTGTTCGCGCGCGACGTGCCCTCGAGATCGGGATGAAACACCAGTACCAACGTCCTCATCGGAGCCTCCTTGCAGTATGCGGTAGGGGGGGGGTATGCATCGACACCTCGCATGATACCCGAGAAAAGGCGCGGCCGATCCATGGTCGCCATGGCCGGCCGTCACGCCCGCCACATCATGCCGATGTGGGGGATGCCGTCCTCGAGGAACTCGTCCGACACCTGCGTGAACCCGAGGGCCTCGTACAATCCGCGCGCATACGTCTGCGCCTCGATATGCACCGCGTCCGCGTGCATGCGCTCCCGCGCCACCCTGAGACCTTCGCGCACGATCCGCGTACCCAACCCCTGCCTGCGCCGCGTCGCCAGCACGCGCCCGATCGACGCCTCGGGGAACGTGACACCCGGGTCGATCACACGACAATACGCGGCGATGCCATCGTCATCATGCAGGAACACATGCCAGCAGCGCCGGTCCGCCTCATCTACCTCCTGGTAGGCGCACCGCTGCTCCACCACGAACACCGCCACGCGCACCCGGTAGATCTCATACAACTCCGCCGTACTCAGTTCCTCGAACCGTTTCACCGTCAACCGCATGCACGCCATCGTAAAGGCCGGCCAGGAACGCGAACCCATGCCCTCGACGCATGACGGGATATCGAACGACACTATTGGCCATCGCGGTGTGGCCGCGGTGTAATACGGAGTAGAGCCACGGACCTTTCATATTCGAGGCTCGTGGAGCGTGGACATAGTCCTCAGAGGGAAGGGAACCATCATGAACAAACGCATGCTCGTCGCCTATTTCTCCGCCACCGGCACCACGCGGGGAGTGGCCGAACGACTCGCGCACGCCATCGGGGCGGATCTGAAGGAGATTCGACCGGCACAGCCGTACACGGCCGCCGACATCGACTGGCGTGACGCCGCCAGCCGTTCCAGCGTGGAGCACGCGCACCGCGACATGCGGCCCGCGCTCGCCGGACCGATTGACGTGAAGCCCTATGACGTGGTGTTCGTCGGTTACCCGCTGTGGTGGGAGACCGCGCCGCGCGTGGTGCGCACGTTCCTCGAAAGCGAGGATTGGGCCGGAAGGACCATCGTGACGTTCGCCACGTCCGGTTCCAGCACGCGCGGCGCCGACGGCGTGCAATTGCATGATTCCGCGCCCGCCGCCCGTTGGGTGCCGGGACGCCGCGTCGCCGCCTCCGAGAGCGAGGCCAAGCTCACCAAGTGGGTCGACGGGCTGGACCTGTGAATCTGATCAGTCGCGCACGGTGAATCCGGCACCGGCGATGCGCTTCCGCATGTCCTTGGCGATGGACAGGCAGCGGGTGCGCGGTATGCCGGCCTTGACGCCGATGCCGGCCAGGTCGGCGAGCGTGATGCCCCGCCCCTTGCCGTTGACCGCCGTGGTGTGCTCGCCGTTGATGCCGGGGTTCTCGGTCAGATCGTAGGCGGGGGAGAGCCGCCAGACGGCGTGATCCCGGTCGTACAGGTAGGAGAAGTTCTTCGCGTGGTCGTCACGGTTGCCGATGAACACGTTGAAGCACATGAGCCGGTACATGCGCTCGCATTCCTCGGCGCTGTCGGTCATGCGCATGGTCAGCCGCATGAGCAGTCCGTAATCCAGATTGGCGATGCGATGCGAGGTCTCCAACAGTCCGCCGGCCGATACCATGTGCACCTTGCGGGTGTTGCCGTCGGCCGGCCGGACACGGTCGAACCGCTTGGTTCCGAAATATCCGGAGCAGCGTTTCGACGGGAACAATCGGGTCTCCGGCATGGTGATGCCACATTCGCGAGCGAGATTCGAAATGCGGTATTCGGTCTCCCCGATGTCGGGTGGATCCACGGATGAGGGGAACTTGATGATCCAATCCTCGTCGTCGATCGTGGTGAGGATCTTCGGGCGGGCGCCGCCGGAAGACCCTCCGAGGGCGAACAGCCGGTCGAGGTCGTCCGAGAAATCGGTGTTCAGCAGATGCAGGCACTCCTGTGCGAGCGCGTCAAGATCGAGTGGATCGGCACGCTCGTCGTCAATCGTCGTCACGGGCTCGTATTCCAACGCGCCCATGCCGCTCGCGCCCACGATCGACAGGCGCGGCAACAGGCCGATCGTATACGGGTCGATGCCGTGTTGGCGCAGCATCCGGTCGGTGAGCAGACGGCCCCAGCCGTCGGGCATGCTGTCGTCGAAGACTCCGAACATGCCGTCCAACGGGTCCCGTCTGGCGACGAACACACCTTCCCGCAGTGGCAGGCTCAACGGGCTGATGGAGAATCCGTGCGTCAGCCACGTCCGATCGTAGGCGAATGCCAGGGTACGGTTCGGGGACATGGTGAGCGTACCGACCGATTCCCCGACATATGTGACTCGAATCCGGTCAAGATCCGGCAATGGGTTGGTCATGCGCGGCCTCCGTTCCGTCGTGCGGCTGCGGTGACATCGTCGATGGTCGCATAGTACGGCTGTGCGAACAACGCGTCGAAATCCCGTTCGCAACGCAGTGCGAAGGCGATGTTCACCAGCGAGCCGAAGGAGATCTCATGCGATTGCTCGAACCGCCTGATCGACCCCAAGCTCACGCCGGACTTCTCCGCCAATGCGGCCTGCGTCATGCCGTGCTCCTTGCGCCGTTTGACCATACGATCGGCGACACCGGCCATCACGTCGCCCGGCATGGGCTCATCCAGCAAATCAAACATACTCATATATTAGCAATATTCGTTAAACAATGCCATATTTACTACTATATGAGTAGTACTTGCATATGTGTCTGTGCCGGTCAACCGGGTCGCAGGCCGCTTTCTGCCCGTCAGTGGTTGGTCAAGGCCTCCTGCGTGGGCTGGTAGCGGGCGCCTTCGATGGTGATGGAGTCGAGCGTGCGGTCGATGGCGGCGAGTTCGTCGGACGTGAACGTGACGGCCGCGCCGCCCAGGTTCTGGCGTAGACGGTCCACGTGCTTGGTGCCGGGGATCGGCGCAATCCAGGGCTTTTGCGCGAGCAGCCAGCCGAGCGCGATCTGCGCGGGCGCCACGCCTTTGGCCCGCGCCAGGGATTCGACGTAGTCGCTCATCGCGATGTTGTGCGCCATATGGTCGGGGGAGAAGCGGGGGATGCGGCTGCGATAGTCGTCGGCGGCGAAGCGCGTGGACGCGGTGAACCGTCCGGCCAGCATCGCCTTGCCGAGCGGACTGAACGGCACCAGTCCGATGCCCAGCTCCTCCAACGTGGGGATCAGTTCCTCCTCGGGTTTCCTCCACCACATCGAATACTCGTTCTGCACGGCTGTCACCGGCGTCACCGCATGCGCCCGACGCACGGTCGCGGGCGCCGCCTCCGACAGACCCCAGTGCAGGATCTTGCCTTCGGCCATGAGCTCGCCCATCACGCCGGCCACATCCTCGATCGGCACCTTCGTATCGACGCGATGCTGGTAGTAGAGATCGATGTGGTCGGTGCGCAGACGCTTCAGCGAGCCTTCGACCGCCCTGCGGATCGTCTCGGGACGCGAATCGGTCTGCTGCACGCGGCCCGAGGAATCCAATTGCGCCTCGCTCTCGCCTTCGCCGAATCCGCCGTGCAGGGCGAACCCGAACTTGGTGGCGATGACCACGTCATCACGGAACGGCTCCAACGCCTCGCCCACCAGCTCCTCGTTCGTGAACGGGCCATACACCTCGGCCGTGTCGAAGAGCCGTTCGCCCATCTCATAGGCGGTGCGAATCACACGGATCGACTCGTCGTGCGGCAGGAACGGCGGCCAGCTCATCGTGAACCCCATGCAGCCGAGGCCTATCGCCGAAACCTCCAACGCCGCGGAACCCGTGCCGAGCGTGCGCTTCGGCAGATCGACCGGCGTGATGTCGCCGTAGTCGTCGTTAGCGGACCTGACTGTATTGGTGGACATGATTGTTTCCTTTCCTGAATGATCCCTAATCGCATGTTCCGCCGCAACGTCGCAACGTCACGGCACCGGAACGTCACACGTGTCCGATGACCCTGGCAGGCACCCCGGCGACGATCGCACCCGCCGGCACGTCATGCGTGACGACCGCCCCGGCCCCGACGATCGCGCCGTCGCCGACCGTCACATCCTGCAGCACGATCGCGCCCGCGCCAATCCACACGTGCGCGCCGATACGGATCGGCTTCGAGACGGTCACCGCCCGCCGCATCGGGTCACGCATGTGGTTGATGGTGATGAGCTGCACGTTCGGCCCTAGGAACGAACCATCCCCGATCGAAATGCCGCCGCGATCCATCAGCGTGCACCCCCAATTGACGAACACGTCCCGCCCCACTTCGATGTTCCGGCCGAAATCCGTGTAGAACGGCGGATTAAGACGGAACGACGGGTCAACCGGATGCCCCACGATCCGCTCGAACATCGCATGGACCTCGCCCGGCTCGTGATAGCCGCCCGTATTGAGCTCCACGCACAGCCGCTTCGTCTCCGTGATGATCGCACCGATGGCGGCATACCCCGGTTCGGCGGGATCGACGGGCACGCCGCCCCGGTCGCGGGCGAGGATATCGGTCGTGGGTTCGGCCATGACGACACTCATGATTACGGTCCTTTCCACAAGTCGGTCCCATTGAACCGCGGTCGGAAAGAACCAGCCAATAGTGTCGTTCGATACACCCCCATGCCCGCCGGCTATACGGGACGCACCTCACACGATGAACCGCAGATACGTGCGGTCATCGAACGACTCCAGCCCCGCCGTGAACCCCTTCGTACTCCGAAACTCACGCACAAGCCCCGGATCCTCACGACGCAGACGCCCCAACTCCGCCTCCGATTCTGCCAACGTGGAGCGCAGCAACGGATACCCATCCGACGCAAGCACCACCTCGGCACCCGGCTCCACCGGCACGACACGAATCGGATACTCCGGATCCGTAAACCCATCGAACACGAAATACCCATACTCCCCACGCCGATTAGCGAACTCCGACTGCAACCGCAGAAACGGCATGATCATGTCACGCGCCGGATCTCCGGAACCGTCGACATGGGAGGAGCGTGCTGAGCCATCCGTCGCCACGGTCTCCGGACCGTCGGAGCATCGCATCTCCGCATCCGCCCGCAACGCCAACGCCCGCGCGGCGAACGAACGCAACTCCCCAAGCAACTCATCCACACGCTTCAACGTCGGCGTCCGCACCCCATCCACCATGACCTGACAATCACCGAACAACCACACCTCACGCCGAAACACGCTATAGACCATGGCATTCGCCTGAAGACGCTCCCACGGCTCCACCTCGAACACGCGCGAAGACACGTCGCCTGAGGACGAGGACACATCACCATGCACGGCCGCGAACCCCGCATACTCATCACGCAGACAACCATCAAGAATCCGCTGCGCCTCACGCATCGAAGCACCACCGGGCAAACCCGCGATAGCGCTCGCCAGCAGGTCCTTCGCGACCACGCCGCCGCTCGGCTTCCACAGATGCCGCAGACTCTTGCCCGTCACCCCGTCCACCACGGCGGCGAAATCCTCCGTGACGACGAGACTGTCCTCGTTCAACGACTGGTCGGCGTGCTTGCCCCGGCAGAATCGTTCGATGATGCGCATGCCTCCACCATACGCCCGAGGCATGGCCGTGTATGAGGTGACGCTATTGGCGGGAATGCGATGGCGGGCGTGTAATGGACATCGATAACGGCAAGAAAGAAAGACACGAAAGGACGAAACATCATGGAGAACCCGAGCGCCTTCCCGATGGGGGAGCCGAACGACGCATACGCGCAGTACTTCGAAGGCCAGAGCTACCTCGCGCCGCTCGCCGGCGACGGTCAGGTGAACGTCGCGAACGTGACGTTCGAGGCGGGCTGCACGAACCACTGGCACATCCACCACGGCGTGTGCCAGGTCCTGCTCGCCGTGGGCGGCCGCGGCTACTACCAGATCGAAGGCCAGGAGCCGGTCGAGCTCAAGCCCGGCGACGTGGCCTATATCCCGCCGGAGACCAAGCACTGGCACGGCGCCTCCCCGAACGAGGCGTTCGCGCATGTCGCCATCATGCCGAAGAAGGAGGGCGCGAGCAACGAATGGCTTGAACCGGTCGACGAGGAGACGTACCGCAACCTCGCCTGAACCGATTTCGTCATGCGCGCAGGAACCGGGCGAACGCGCCGGCCGCGGGGGAGGAGACGCCCTGTTTCTTCCACACGAGCACGGAGCTGCTTTCGAACACGGGCGTGAGCGGCACTGCGCGCACGCCCGGATACGAGGCGCCGTAGTCGATGCACAGGTACAGACCCAACCCGTTCGCCGCCATGGCCGCGCCGTTCGCCGGCAGATTGCACGTGCCGGCGATGACCGTTTTCGAAGCAAGGGAGCCGAACCAGTGCATCACCACGCGTCGCACTGGTTCGCGCGACGGCAGCAGCAGCGGTTCGCCGACGAGATCGGACGGTGTCAATGATTCGCGGGTCTGCAATGGATGCCCGTCGGGTACCATCGCCGCCCAATGGTCGCTGATGCCCGTATGCAGGTATTCGTAGCGTTCGGTGTCCACCGGGTCGGCGAGGAGGCCGAAATCCATGAGTCCCTGTTCGAGCTGGTCCTGGATCACGTCGGCCGTCGTGCTGACCACATGGAACCGCACCGCCGGGTGGGCTTTACGGAATTCGGCCATGCGCCGCGCCAGATACGACATGCCGCCCACTTCGCCGCACCCGGCCGTGATGTCGCCGGAGAGATCCCCAGTGGAACGCTTCAGATCGACCTCCGTCTTGTCCGCCAGCGAGACGATGGTCTGCGCGCGGTCGCGCAGCAGGCGTCCCTCCTCGGTGAGCGTGATCGCATGCGGCCCGCGTTCGAACAGCGTGACGCCCAACTCCTCCTCCAACTGCTTCAACTGGCGCGACAACGTCGGCTGGGAGATGCGCAGCAATTGCGCCGCCCACGTGATGTTGCCCTCCTCGGCCACCGCGAGGAAGTATTTCAGCACGCGCAGTTCCATGGTTCCGCCCTCCGGCATGGGGATTCGTTCCGGGATTCGTCCGTGATGCCACCAATTGTAGAGGTGCCACGGGCGGCTGCGGTTCAGCGCCGGTCGCGCACGAACAGCGACAACACGAACGCCAGGCACGCCACGACGGTCGCCGTGACGAACACCGCGTCCACGCCGTGCGCGAGGCCGGCCGCAGCGGAGCCGGCGACGGCCGCGGGACGCGTGTTCGTGGTCATGATGGTGAAGTTGACGGCGATGCCGATCGCCGCGCATGTCTGGCGCAGCGTATTGTTCATCGCCGTGCCGTGCGGCAGCATCGGGCCGGTCAGCTGGTTGAGCGCGGTGGTGGTCAACGGCATCAGGCAGAACGCGACGCCCGCCATCATCAGCGTGAAGAACACGGCCGGCCACCATGCGGGCGTGTCCGCATCCATGCGGGAGAGCGCGAACGCGGCGACGGCGACCACGGCGATCGCGGGCGGCGCGATACGGTGGATGCCCACGCGGTCGAACAGTCGGCCGGCGACCGGGTTGAACACGCCTTCGGCCACGCCGCCGCCCATGAGCAGCAGGCCGGACTGCAACGCGGTCATCCCCAGCGAATCCTGGATGAACATGGGCAGGATGTTCATCGTCGAGATGAACGTGACGAACACGAGCACGATGACGAGCATCGACAGGGCGAACATCGGCTTGGCGAACACGCGGAAGTCGAGCATGGGCCGCGCCAGATGCAGCTGGCGGTGGATGAACGTGCACAGGGCGACTGCGCCCACGGCGAGCGAGCCGAACGTCTGCGGCGACGTCCAGCCCTCCTGGCCGGCGAGGCTGAAGCCGAGCAGCAGTCCGCCGAAGCCGAGCGTCGACAAGGCGATTGAAGGCACGTCGATGGTCGGATCGGTGCGCGTGGTCACGTTCCTCACGGTCGGAATCGCGGCGGCGAGCACGACGACGGCGATGACGATCAGCGGCACGAACAGAAAGCGCCACGGCAGGAAGTCGATGATGAGGCCGGACAGGGTGGGGCCCAGGGCCGGAGCGAACGCGATGACCAGGCCGAACCAGCCCATCGCCGCGCCGCGCTTCTCCGGCGGGAACGTGATGAACAGCACGGTCTGCAGAAGCGGCATGAGGATGCCCGCGCCCGTCGCCTGCAACACGCGGCCGGCGAGCAGCACCCAGAACCCGGGAGCGAACGTGCACACGAGCGTGCCGAACAGGAACATGCCGATCGCGTAGAAGAACAGCTGACGCGTCGTGAACTTCTGGATGAGGAACGCGGTGACCGGGATCATGATGCCGTTGGTGAGCATAAATCCGGTGCTCAGCCATTGCGCCGTGTTGCTCGTCACCCCGAACTCGCGCATGAGATGCGGCAGGGCGGAGGTCATCAGCGTCTGGTTGAGGATGGCGGTGAAGCTGCCGACCATCATCACGATAATCGGGATGATGGAACGTTTCGACGGCGTGCGTCCGGGCATGACGGAATCCATGGGAACCTCGAATCTGTCGGAAAACGGATCCGGCTGATTTCGGTCGTCGCCGCGCGGGAAACGTGGATGCGCGACGCCGTAGCCCCTGCCGGCGTGACAGCCTTAGTGTACCGTCGCGCGGGACATGCGTCGGATTCGTCGCATTCCATTGGCGTCGCCGATCCCGTCAGTTCCGATGATCGTCCTTCAGCGAGTTGATGAGCTGGGCGATGGTGTCCGGCAGGGCGGAGTCCGCGAGCCATGCGACGCTTTCCGGCGTGAACAGCGTCCGCGCCTTGCCGAGCACGCCGAGGATGCCGCTCGTCGCGAACTCCAGCACGACCCGCTGCCCGGGATTGAGCCGCGACTCGTCCAGCCCGAGCACGGACAGCCATACGCCGCCGACGTATGTCTTGAGCTGCGCGGCCAGTCCCGTGGAGCCGTGCGGTCCGGCGATGAGCGCCAGATGGCGGATGCTTGCGAGATGTTCGGGCGAGCCGACGAACTCCAGCGCGTAGTCGCGCAGCATACTGATATCGCCGTCCTGCCGGATGATGTGCGCGATGAATCCGGTCACGCCCGGCTCCTCGTAGATCGCGGCGATCGCGTCGTCGGCGAGTTCGGGGATGTTGGCGTAGTGGTAGTAGAACGCGCTGCGGTTCAGCCCGCTTTCGCGCGTGATGTCGCTGATGGTGATCTGCACGTACGGCTTCTTCTCCAACAGCGTCCAGAACGCCTCCTGCATCTTTTCCGGCGCCGATCGTTCGGTGGCCTTCGGTCGTGCCATATATCCCCTCCTTGTCGCCATTATTTGCCGGACAGGCTGATTCTGTGCTGTTACGCGGTTGTCCGGCACGGATTCATGCCGGAAACCCGATCCGAGACGATTCCGCGCTTGCCTGGCACGGCTCCTGTCTCCGTTAACCCCACACTGTATCGGGATATGGGGATTTAACCCTACGCCGTGATGGGTTACGCTCTCAGGTGCCCGGTGAACAATGGAAGACAGCACCGGTGCCGACCAGAGAGGTGAAAAACGATGAGCTTCCTTGAATTCCATGACGTGGTCCGTCAGTACGGCAGCGGCGAATCCGCCGTGTTGGCCCTCGACCATGCGACCTTCGACATCGAGCAGGGCGAACTGGCCGTGATTCTCGGCGCGTCCGGTGCCGGCAAATCCACGGCGTTGAACATCCTCGGCGGCATGGACCGCGCCACGTCCGGCAGCGTCAGGCTGGGGGATCGCGACGTCACGAAGGCGTCCGATGCCGAACTGACCGACTACCGCCGCTTCGATGTGGGCTTCGTGTTCCAGTTCTACAACCTCGTGCCCAACCTCACGGCCCTCGAGAACGTGGAGCTCGCCTCGCAGATCTGCCCCGACGCGCTCGACGCCCGTGAAACCCTGGAGAAGGTGGGGTTGGGGGAGCGTCTCAACAACTTCCCCGCGCAGCTTTCCGGCGGCGAGCAGCAGCGCGTGTCCATCGCGCGCGCCCTCGCCAAGAACCCGAAGCTGCTGCTGTGCGACGAGCCGACAGGCGCGCTCGACTACAACACCGGCAAGGAGGTGCTCCAGCTGTTGCAGGACTCCTGCCGCCAGCGCGGCATCACCGTCGCACTCGTCACCCACAACTCCGCGCTCGCGCCGATGGGCGACCGTCTGATCCGCTTCCGTTCCGGCAAGGTCACCGAGATCGCCGTGAACGAGCATCCGACGCCCATCGCCGACATCGAATGGTAGGTGGGCCGTTGCGTAGAACCGCACTCTGGAAGGACGCGTGGCGCACGATCGCCGGCAACGGACGACGGTTCGCCGCCATCGCAATCATCGTGGCGGTCGGCGTGATGATGCTCGGCGGTCTCAACACCGTCGGCAAGGACATCCGCGCCGGCCTCGACGACTTCTTCGACGCGACCGGCATGCACGACATATCCGTCGTCTCCACGCGCGGATTCGACGACGCCGACATCGCCGCGCTGCGCAAGGCGGACGGCGTCGCCGACGCGGCGGGCATCCGCTCGCAAAGCGTCACGACGAAGATCGACGGCAAGCGCGCCGCGGCCACCGTCTCGACTCTCGACGACCGCGGCATCGACGACCCGTACCTGAGCGAGGGGCGCCTGCCGAAGGCCGGCCACGAGATCGCCGTCACCCGGCAGTACCTCGATGACTCCGGCAAGCAGGTCGGCGACACGGTGACGTTCTCCGCCGACGGTTCAGCGACGGCGACTGCCGCCGCGACCCGCACGCCCGCCGTGTTCGACGACGGCGCGTACCGGATCGTCGGCGTCGTCATCGACCCGAACGACATCGTGAACCCCTCCGGACCGCTCGCCCTCGTGACCGCCTCGAAGACCGTCCACCCGATGTTCGTCAGCGGGGACGCGGTCGTGAGTGACGCCATGCCGTACACGTCCGCCGTCGTCACCGTCACCGGCGCGAAAGCGCTGAACACGTATGACGACGACTATCTGGACAAGGTCGACGCCGCGAAGACCGCCATCGGGCATGCTGCGCCTTCGGGTGTGAAATGGATCGTCAACGACCGCAGCGCCGTCACCAGCTATGAGGACGTGAAGACGCAAAGCGAGATGATCTCCCGCCTCGGCACGTTGTTCCCCGTGCTGTTCCTCGTCATCGCGCTGCTGGTGAGTCTGACGGCCATCACGCGCATGGTGGAGGAGGACCGTCAGCTCATCGGCACGTACAAGGCGCTCGGCTACGGCCGTCGCGAGATCATGCTCAAATTCCTCGTCTACTCGGCCGCGGCCTGCCTGCTGGGCGGCGTGCTCGGCGACCTGCTGGGACTCATCGGACTGCCGTTCGTGTTCACGCGGAAGATGCTGGCGAACCTGTATCTGCTGCCGCATTATCCGCTGCTCGTCGATTGGCGGCTCGCCGTCGGCGGTGTGCTCCTGTTCGTCGTCGTCATCACCGGCGCGGCGATGGCCGCCTGCACGGGGTCGTTGCGGCTGGAGCCCGCTGAGCTCATGCGCCCCAAGGCGCCGAAAGCCGGCAGGACGATCATGCTGCAGCGCATCGGATTCATCTGGAACCATCTGGGATTCCTGGACAAGGTGACCGCCCGCAACCTGTTCCGCTACAAGTCGCGCGCGCTCATGGTCATCATCGGCGTGCTCGGATGCACCGCGCTCATGACCGCAGGCTTCGGCATGGGCTCCTCCGCGCTGACGCTCATGCCGCGCCAGCATGGCGAGATCTCCGTCTACGACGTGATGGCCGTGACTTCCGCCGCCGATCACGACAAGGCACAGCAGGCGCTCGACAAGGACGAGGATGTGGAATCCGCGCTGCCGTTGCAGCTCGGCTCCGTCACCCTGGCCTCACCGGACGCGGACGCGGGTGACCATGATGCGAAGCTCACCGCGCAGCTCATGGTCATCCAGGACGGCGAATCGACCGACGGGCATATCAACATCCAGACGCCGTCCGGCACGCCGATCGAACTGTACAGCGCGGATGGCGACGACCTGACCGGCGGCGGCATCATCGTCACCGCGAACGCCGCGAAGAAGCTCTCGCTTGTCGAAGGTTCCGAGGTCGACGTGACCGACGCTATGGCGAACACCGCCGGACTGCCCGTGTTCGTGATCGCGCAGTACTACACCGGCAACGTCGTGTTCATGACGCAATCCGCCTATGAGAAGGCGTTCGACGCCGATTATGCGCCCAACGCCGACCTCGTCAACGTGAAGGGCGACGATAACGCGCAGATCGCGTTCGCCGACCGGCTCGCCTCGCAGAGCGACTACCTGTCCGTGACGAGTTCGGCGAAGCAGGAGCGCGACTTCGCGAAGAGCTTCGCCATCTTCTTCGCGATGATCGGCTTCATCGTCGCCATGGCCGCGATTCTCGCCGTCGTCGTGCTGTACACGCTCGCCTCCACGAACATCTCGGAACGCGAACGCGAGCTCGCCACCATCAAGGTGCTGGGCTTCCGCCGCGGCGAGGTGCATGGCTACGTGAACAAGGAGATGCTGCTGCTCGCCGCCATCGGCATCGCGATCGGTCTGCCGTGCGGCCGCGGACTGCTCGGCTTCCTCGTGAGCCGGCTCGACCTGCCCGGCATGAACATCGTGCCCAACGTGCTGTGGTACTGCTATGCGGCGGCGGCCGTGCTGGCGTTCCTGTTCACGCTTGTGGTGAGCCGCGCCACGAACCATGCGCTCGACCGCATCGACATGGTCGGAGCGCTGAAGAGCCCCGAGTGACGCGGGCGACGATCCGATTCGCGTATTCGCGCGCGCAATGTGTGTGGGCCCCGCATCCTGCGGCAAGGATGCGGGGCCCACACGCGTGTTGAGACAAGGTACGCTGCCGGCGGGAATACGGAAGCCGACGGCGTTGTGTACGAGTGTACGCAACAGTATGTACGAACGTACATTACGGCGTGTATGCTGGATGACGACATCGGTATCACGATCGGACATCACGGCAGCAAGGAGGTGCGCCATGGGGGAGTCGGCCCGCCGCTTCGACCCGGAACGCAAGGACCGCATCATCGAGGCGTGCCTCGACGTCATCGCCGCCAAAGGCGTGGCCGGCGCGTCGCACCGTGTCATCGCCGCCGCCGCGAACGTGCCGCTCGGATCGATGACCTACCATTTCGACGGCATGGCCGACCTGCTGCACCAGGCGTTCGACCGGTACGCGGACCGTTGCATCGCCTCGTTCGCCGCGCGCATGGACGAGGCGACGGACGAGGCCGGGGTGTGCGAGGCCGTCGCCCGTCATATCGAAACCGATCTGGTGAGCACGCAGCGCGACCTCGTCATCAATATGGAGCTGTACACGATCGCGGCCCGCGACCCCGCCTACCGTGACATCACCGAACGCTGGATGGCCGCCAGCCGCGCACAGCTGGAACGGTTCTTCGACAAGCCGACCGCCGCGATCCTCGATTCGCTCATCGAGGGGCTGACCCTGCACCGGGCGCTCGGCGACGAGACGCTGGACGCGGCCGCCGTCCGCGAGGCGATCCGCCGCGCCGTCCCAAAATGAACGCCCGCCGTCACGCCGCGTCCGATGCGTGATAGCATGTCCGCCGCAATCAATCCGGAAAAGAGAGACGAGGAGAGACGCGGCATGACACGGGAGGAGCGGCGCGGCATGCGCCTCAAGGCGTTGAAGGCGGCGTTCCCGCTCACCGTGCCGATCGCACTCGGATTCCTGTTCCTCGGCTGCTCCTACGGCATGCTCATGGGCGCGAAGGGATTCTCGTTCGTCTGGCCGATGTGCATGAGCGCGTTCATCTTCGCCGGTTCGATGGAGTTCGTCACCGTGAACCTGCTGCTCTCCGCGTTCAACCCCGTGGCCGCGTTCCTGCTCGCGCTCATGGTCAACGCGCGCCACCTGTTCTACGGCCTGTCCATGCTCGGGAGGTTCCGCGGACTCGGCTGGAAACGCCCATACCTGATCTTCGGCATGTGCGACGAGACGTTCGCCATCAACTCCTCGACACAGGTTCCCGAAGGCGTGGACCGCGGCTGGTTCTACCTCTGGGTCACCGTGCTCAACCAGGCATACTGGGTGGCGGGCGCGACGCTCGGCGGCGTGATCGGCTCGAATCTGCCGTTCGACACGGACGGCCTCGAATTCGTGCTCACCGCGCTGTTCCTCGTCGTCTTCCTCGACCAGTGGCTCGGCGCCGGCACAGGCCGCCGCGGCCGCGTCAGCGCGGTCGTCGGCGTGCTCGCGTCCCTCGCCTGCCTCGTCGCGTTCGGTCCGGACGACTTCATGATCCCCTCGCTGATCGCGATGATCGTGCTGTTCGTCCTGCTGCGCCCGCGGCTCGACGACCTGCACGACGACGATGCCGAAAGCGCCGCCACGGCGGTGGGGGACGACGAAGGAAACGACGAAGAAAAGGAGGTGACGCGATGACGATGACCGTGATCCAGGGGGTGATCACCGTCGCCGTGGTGGCGGCGGGCACGATGCTCACCCGGTTCCTGCCGTTCCTCGTGTTCCCCGAATCGAAGCAGCCGCCGCGCCTCATCGAATACTTCGGCAAAGTGCTGCCCTATGCGATGACCGGCCTGCTCGTCGTCTACTCGCTGCGCAACACGCCCATCCTGACCGGCAGCCACGGCGTGCCCGAACTCATCGCATGCCTCGTGATCGTCGCATTGCATCTGTGGCGGCGCAGCATGCTGCTCTCCATCGCCGGCGGCACCATCGTCTACATGCTGCTCGTCCAGCTCGTGTTCTGAGATTCCGTAGGGAGGGGATGTCCCGTGCAGCAGTTCGGCATCGTGCTCGGCCAGATGATCGGCATGGCCGTGATGATGGTCGTCGGCTATATCTGCGTCAAATCCAAGGTGCTCGGCGAGACCGCGCTGGACGGCATCTGCGCGTTCATCCTCAAGGCGGGCATCCCGCTGCTCGTCTTCTCGAACGCCGTGTCCGGCACGACGCGTGCCGACCTCATCGGCTCCGACGCGATCATCGCGATGACGCTCGTCATGTACGCGCTGCTCATCGGCCTGTTCACCCTGCTCTCCTACGTGCTGCGATTGAAGCGCGAACGCGGGCGCATGTTCCGCGGCTGCTTCGCGTTCGGCAACGCCGGGTTCATCGGCCTGCCGCTCATCCTCGCCCTGTTCCCCGGCAGGGGAGCGCTCTATTTCGCGCTCATGTCTATCGTCGACCAGTTCCTCCTGTGGACGTACGGCGTATGGACGTGCAAGAAGGTCGACGACCGGCAGTCCATCGCCGACGAACGCCCCGCACACGGCTGGCTCGACCGTTTCACGCCGCTCGTCAGCCCCGCGCTCATCGCCGTGGTGCTCGCCGTCGCGCTGATTCTCGCCGGCGTGACCATCCCCGACGTCGTGCTCACCCCGTTGAAGACGCTCGGCTCCACCGCCTCGCCCCTGTCCATGGTGTATCTGGGCGGCCTGTTCGCCATCCGCGACTGGACGGGCATCCTCGGGAAATACGAACTGTACGTGGGCATCGTCGTCAAGATGCTGCTCGTGCCCGTCGGCTTCTACATGCTGCTCACCGCCGTGCCACCGATGCTCGGCCTCGGCACCGCCAACCCGGACATGGTGCATATGATGACCCTCGTCTCGGGCCTGCCGACCATGAGCACCATGGTCATGTTCGCCGAACGAGAACACAACCAACCCGAATACGCAATCGGCATGGTGCTCGTCACCACCGTCGCCAGCCTGTTCACGCTCACCGCGGTCTCGTTCCTCGTGTTCTGAAACCCGTTACCGCGTCGGAACTGTCGGATACCATCAAGGGGAGGCCAAGGCTTCGTTCATCTTGGATTAGGGGGTGCATATGACCGGACGTCGTTCGCCATACGTCGGTCTGCATCGCAGGCGTACCGACTGGCTGCTCCTCGGGGAGATGCTGCTGTGCGCCATGCTGGCCATCGCATTGTGCGGCACCATCGCCCTATGGCAGGCCCGCGCCGCCGAGCGCGACGCCGTGATCGCCGCTTCGTCCGGCGCGGGTGCGTCCGTGCAGGTGGAGGACATCGCCGAGAAGTCCCTGCGACGCAGGACGGTACCGAAGGTCAACGAGACGCTCGCCAAACAGCGCGAAGCCGAGGAGCAGCGCGCCCGCTGGACGAACCCCACCGGCGGCGTCCAGCCCGATCTCGCCCAGTACACCGGCATCAGCGTGGACGTGGACCTCGCCGCGCAGAGAGCCTACGTCAAGTCCAACGGGCAGACCATCTACACGATGGTCACCAGCACCGGCATGGACGATTCCACGCCGCACGGCACCTACACGGTGGACGCGCGCGGCCCGCACTTCTTCAACGCGTCCGAAGGCATGGGCGCCGACTACTGGGTGCGGTTCTACGGCCCCTACCTGTTCCACACGGTACCCACCGGCGAGAATTTCGGCGATTATCTGCCGGACGAGGGGGCGAAGCTCGGCCGACCTGCCTCGCACGGTTGCGTGCGGCTCAGCATCGCCGACGCGAAATGGCTGTACGAGCAGTTGCCCGACGGTACGCCCGTCACCATCGCCTGAATTCTCGGTGAACTTCCGCCGCCGCGCGTATGACCGTCATACGCGCGGCGGCGTTTTCGATTATGCTGGAAATCCGCATGTTCCGGTGGGTCCGGAACGCATTCGACGACGACACGACGAAAGGAGACGCCCATGAGCATGCCGCTTGACCTCTATGTGATCCGACACGGCGAATCCGAGGCGAACATCATCGTCCAGGCGGGGGACCGGGGCGACAATTCGCTGTACACGCAGGACAACGTGACCGTGCCCGACCGCTCCTGGCGACTGACCGGCACGGGGCGCAAGCAGGCCGACTGCATCGGCCGCTGGCTCGTCGGCCAGCAGCAGCTGTTCGACCGTTATCTCGTCTCCCCGTACGTGCGCACGCGCGAAACCGCCGCCACGATGGCCCTGCCCAAGGCGAAATGGGAGGAGAACCGCGTCATCCGCGAACGCTCCTGGGGCGAGATCAACACGATCACCAAGGACGAGTTCAAGACCAACTACGCGCGCAACTGGATGTTCAAGAACACGGATCCGCTGTACTGGCGTCCGCCGGCGGGCGAATCCGTGGCCGACGTGGCCGAGGACCGCGTGCACAACGTGCTCAGCTCCCTGTCGCGCAAATCCGACCTGGGCAGCGTGGTCATGGTCACGCACGGCGACTTCATGCTCGCGCTCATGCTCACGCTGGAGGACCTCTCGGACGAGGAGTTCCTGCACCGCGCCGCCTCGCCTGACTGGGCGATCACCAACTGCACGTGCCTGCACTACACGCGCCGCGATCCGGAGACCGGACGCACCTCCAAGCGCATGCACTGGGAGCAGACCGCCCGGCCCGTCCTCAACGAGGAGACCGGCAAATGGGAGGTGAAGGTGGACCCGTGGCGCGAGTTCAAGCGCCCGTACCTCTCGAACGGCGACCTGGTGGACGTGGTGCACGCCGTCGACCCGCATCTGCTCGACTACTACGGCAAGTGACGCCGGTGGCGTACCGAGGTGCCGACGCGCCGACGCATAGGGCGGCTACAATGGCTTCGAATCGCGGGGACGAGGTATGCCCCGCAAGAGAGAAGCTAAGGAGAGCCACTTATGAGCGAGCCCAAAGGCAACATCTTCCAGTGGAAACTGCACGGCGACGGCAAGACGCTCGCGCCCGGCGAGGTCGTCGAACCCGATGAACGCCTGACCTGGACGCGCACCGCGGGCATCGGCGCACAGCATGTGATCGCCATGTTCGGCGCCACGTTCCTCGTGCCGATCCTCACCAGATTCGACCCGTCCACCACGCTGTTCTTCACCGCCATGTCGACAGCATTGTTCCTGCTCATCAACAGGAACGTGCTGCCCAGCTACCTGGGTTCCAGCTTCGGCTTCATCGCGCCGATCACCGCCGTCACCACCGCGCACAAGGGCATCGCCGTCGCCAGCTTCGGCATCATGACGACCGGTATCCTGCTCGCCCTGATCGGCATCGCCGTGCACTACGCGGGCGCCAAGTGGATCGACATCATCATGCCGCCGGTCGTCAACGGTGCCATCGTCGCGATCATCGGCTTCAACCTCGCGCCCAGCGTGTGGGCCAACTTCCAGAAGGCGCCCGACACGGCCATCGTGACGCTGCTCGCCGTGCTGCTCATCGCCGTGCTGTTCAAGGGCCTGCTTGGCCGTCTCAACATCCTGCTCGGCGTGATCGTCGGCTACGCGTACGCGTGCTTCCGCGGCCAGGTGGACTTCTCCGCCATTGCCGACGCCGCATGGGTGGGCCTGCCGAAGTTCCACATGCCGCAGGCCGACCTCACGATCCTGCCGATGTTCCTGCCGGTCGTGCTCGTGCTCGTCGCCGAGAACGTCGGCCATGTCAAGTCCGTGGCGCAGATGACCGGCCGCGACTACGACGACCAGATGGGCACCGCCCTGCTCGCCGACGGTCTCGGCACCACGCTCGCCGGTTTCGGCGGCGGCTCCGGCACCACCACGTACGGCGAGAACATCGGCGTGATGGCCGCCACCAAGGTGTATTCGACCGCCGCCTACTGGTGCGCCGCCGCCTTCGCGCTGATCCTGTCGCTGTGCCCGAAGTTCGGCGCCGTCATCAACACGATCCCCGCCGGCGTGCTCGGCGGCGTCACCACGCTGCTCTACGGCATGATCGGCATGATCGGCATCCGCATCTGGGTGGAGAACAAGGTCAACTTCGACAAGCCGCTCAACATCATGGTCGCCGCCATCACGATGATCATCGCGATCGGCCAGTTCGCGTTCACCGTGAACGGCATCTCGTTCAACGGCATCGCGATCGGCACGATCGTGATCCTCGTCGCCTACCACGGTCTCAAGGCCGTCGGCAAGATGACCGGCACCATCGAGAAGGACGACCCCGACATCCTGTAATCCCGGCATCTCCTCCATCATCTCCCATGGTGCGGTGAAATCCCCATGGTGCGGTAGGGCGTTTCGGCGGAATTCCGCCGAAACAGGGAATCCCCCTTACCGCACCATGGGGATTCGTCGTCCTAGGCGCGGGCGTTGCGATAGGCGTTGGGGGTCATACCGAAGCTTCTGCGGAAGACACTGATGAAGTAGCTCGACGAGGAGAACCCGCAGGCGCGCGCCGTCTCCGCCACCGAGGCGTCCGTGCCGGACAGCATGCTTTTCGCCTCCTCCAGACGACGGTCGGTGAGACATTCTCCGGGAGTGCGTCCGACATGCCTGCGGAACAGGATGCAGCATTGGCTGCGGCTCACCCCGCCCGCCGCGGCGATATCGTTGAGGTTCAGCGGCTCGTCGAACCGTCGTTGGATGAGGCCGATCATGTTGAGCACCGACATGCGGTCGCGTTGGCCGGTCACGCCGTCCGCCGTCCCGCCGTCGGAATCCTCCGTGGGGGAGAAACGGTCGATCACGGCGTCGCACAGGCGTATCGCGGCCGCGACGGCGGGCAGCGGGTCGTCGCCGGCATGGCGGTCGCCTCGTGCCGACGAGACCGGCGAGAACGGTGAATCCGATGGAGTCGATGCGCCCGTCAATCCGGATGCTCCCGGCACCGCCGGCATCCCCGATATTCCCGACGATCCGGCCGTGACCGTCGCCGCCGTCGCGTCGGTGCCGGCGGCGCCACGCATGCCGCCGCCCGGCGTGAGGCGCACGACCTCCTCGATGCCCATCAGCACGTCGCGTTGCCATGGCACGTCAGGAGACAATGCGAGGCAGTCGTCCATGCGCTGGGCGAACGCCCGCTCGCAGCGTTCTCGCGTCGCCGCGGTCAGGTTCTCGAATAGTTCCGTGCCGATGACCGCGCATGAGAACCACGCCTCCTTGCGTTCGGGGGAGAAGGAGTAGTGGAGCCGGCTGGAATTGATCACCAATCCGTCCCCGGGGTGCATGACCACCGTCCGCCCGTTGACGAAATAGTGGAGCGTGCCGCTGACCACGCGGATGAATTCGAGGTCCCGATGCCAGTGGCAGGGGCATCGGTAGTCGGCGAACGCGGAGATCGGGTCGCAATGCGCGTAGATCGGCAGCTCGGGGATGTTGTAGTGGATGCGTTCCGACATGTCGGAGAACACCGTGATCCGTTTCGTCACCGTCGCCATGGAACGCCTCCATCTCCGGCCGTCGTGCCGGATTCATCGTATATACGATTTTGATATTATCATCGCCGTTGACGCGATGGCGGCGTCGTGGCGGCGTGTTCCGGAGCCGTATGCTTAAGGCATCTTCGCACTGCAGTGGAAGAACGGAAAAAGGAATGCGACTCGCCGGGATGTGGACGATTACGCCATATCCCGGCCTGTCGGAACCAAGGGAGTGATTTCCATGCGTACCATCATTGACACCGAAATGAACGTCAAGGCCGTCTCCATGCTCACGCGCTTCTTCGCCGCCTGCCGCGAATGGATGGCGGAACGCCTCGCCGTCCCGTACGAGGACGACTGGCTGGCCATCTGGTACCCGAAGAACGTCGCGCAGATGGCATGATTCATCGGCCCCAGGGCCACCTATGGCACGCCGGAACGCGACCGGGAGGGCGCGCCGCCGGGCGAAACGCGAAACCGCGTCGGAACGGTTCGATAGCCTGAACCATGACCCAAGAACCCATCCTCGTGAGGGAGAACCGGATATGGCAATGCAATCGAACGGGAAGAACATCGCAATCGTCACCGGCAGCGCGCTCGGTCTCGGCTACGAGCTGGCCAGGCAGCTCATCGCCGAAGGCTGGTTCGTGGCGGGCGTCGACTTCAACGCCGAGCGCCAGGCCGAACTCGAAGGGGAGTTTGGCGCCGAATCCTACAAGGCGTTCGTCGGCGACGTGTCCGACGAGGCGTTCGTGAACGCCTCCATCGCCGAGATTGCCGGACTCGGCCACGTCGACCTGCTCATCAACAACGCCGGGCAGCCCTCGTTCAAGACGCCCACCGCCTACGAGGCCGCCGACGTCGACAAGTGCCTCAAGGGTCTCAAAGGCATGATCCTGTGGTCGGTCGCCACGCTCAAGGCGGATGGAGAGGCCGATCTCAAGATCGCGAACGTGATGAGCACCGCCGCCACGCGCGGCAACGCCAACGAATCCGTCTACTGCGCGACCAAGTGGGGCGAGAAGGGCTACACGCAGAGCCTCAAGGCCGCCTACAAGGGCACGAGCGTGAAGATCGTGGGCGTCTACCCGGGCGGCATCGACACCGCGTTCTACCGCGACAGCCACGACTACGTGTCCGAGGAGAAGCAGCACACGTTCATGGACCCGGCCCAGCTCGCCGGCGTGATCCTGTTCAACCTCGTCAACGACGCGAACCTCACCGTCTCCGACATCCTCATCGAACGCAACTACGTGTGACCCACATGGAGTGATTGATCGGACCGTAAGGCCGATGCCTTGCGTGCGACGCCGCACGCAAAGTATCGGCCTTACGCTACTGTCGTATGGTTTGCGCAAACCGCGCATGATCCATATGACATGAAAGGCCGTTGTGCCAGATACAACCTTCTCCGCGCCCGTCGTCGAGACGCGCGCCAAGACCTTCTTCGAACTCGGCGTCCCCGAGCCGTTGTGCCGCGTGCTCGACGCGGACGGCAAGACCGAGGCGTTCCCCATCCAGGAGGACACCCTTCCCGATTCCCTCGCCGGCCGTGACATCCTCGGCCGTGGCCGCACCGGCTCGGGCAAGACGCTCGCCTTCTGCATCCCGCTCGCCGCGCGCCTGTGCGAGGCCGCGTGGGAGCCGGGCATGGCGATGTCCGAATTCCGCCGCAACGTCAAGTTCATCCGCCGCGAGCATCTCGCCGAACGCGAGGAGCGCGGCTTCCTGCCACATCCGCACGGGCTTGTGCTCGCGCCGACGCGCGAGCTCGCCAACCAGATCAACGACGTGCTCGAACCGCTTGCCCGCATGATGGGCATGACCACGACCACCGTGTACGGCGGCGTCAAACAGAACCGTCAGGTGCGCGACCTCAAGTCCGGCGCGGACATCGTCGTCGCTTGCCCGGGTCGTCTCGAGGACCTGCTGCGCCAGAAGCTGCTCACCCTGTCCGACGTGCGCGTCATCGTCATGGACGAGGCGGACGAGATGGCGGACATGGGCTTCCTGCCGCCGGTGCGCCGCATCCTTGGCCAGATCCGTCCCGACGCGCAGCACATGCTGTTCTCCGCGACGCTCGACCACGGCGTCGACGGTCTGGTGCGCGAGTTCCTGCGTGAGCCGAAGACGCACAGCGTGGACGAGCCGGCCGCCGTGGTCGACACGATGACCCAGCATGTGTTCGAGGTGGCGAAGGACGACAAGTTCGAGGTGGTGCGTCAGCTGGCCGCCGGAACCGGCAAGCGCATCCTGTTCACGCGCACCAAGTTCCAGGCGAAGAAGCTCGCGAAGAGCCTGACGAACAGCGGCGTGCCCGCCGCGCAGCTGCACGGCAACCTCAACCAGAACCAGCGCGACCGCAACCTCGCCGCGTTCGAGGATGGTGACGTGAGCGTGCTGGTCGCCACCGACGTGGCGGCCCGCGGCATCGACGTGAGCGACGTGGAGCTCGTCGTGCAGATCGACCCGCCGGACGATCCGAAATCGTTCGTGCACCGTTCCGGCCGCACCGCGCGCGCCGGCCATACGGGCGACGTGGTGACGCTCGTGCTCCCGTTCCAGCGCCGCGAGGCGAAGCGCATGCTCAAGGCCGCCGGCATCGACGTGAAGCCGATCGCCGTGCGCCATGATTCGCCGGAAGTGCAGGAGCTCGTGGGGGAGCGCGCCCCGATCGTCAAGGATTGGAACCTCGACGACACGCAGCCCGCCGGCAATCCGCGCAAGCGCAAGGACCGCAAGGCGCGCAAGAACGACAACGCCCATGGAGGCAAGCGCGGGAACGGCAGGCGAGGCGACGGCGGAGCCGGCAGGTCGCGCACGCCCGCGAACATCACGTTCGTCGACGACTTCGATGCGGTCGACGAGACCGGATTCGACGATCCGTTCGCGGACGGCGGCGACGATTCGCGCCGGAACCGTCGTGGCGGCCATGGTGGTCGCGACGACCGCCGCGCGGACCGTTCGACGCGACGTTCCTCCCGTGACGAGCGCGGCCGCGACCGACGCGAGCAGCCGGCCGGGCGGAAGAACCGTGCCGAGCGACGCGCCGGCATGCGCGACGCCGAGGCGGAACGCCGCGACCGCCGTTTCGAGACCGGCGACTCGCATCGCTCCAAGCGGGGCGGCTACCGCGACGACACACGTTCGGACCGCAGCTCGAAGGGCGGCAACGGAGGCAAGCGCATCCACCGCAGGGACGAGAACCGCGTCGTGCAGGACGAGCGCGGTGAGGCCGCGAAGCGCCACGACCGCCGCATGATCGCCAAATACGGTTCCACGGACGGCCCGCGCCGCCGCCACTCCAAGCGCAAGACCATCCCCTTCCGCACCCGCTGATCCCCTCCTTATGCTCCTCTGGTTCCTTCCAGAGGCATTGGCTTTTTCTCTTGCTCCCCCTGAAGGGGGAGCTGGCGGCGAAGCCGTCTGAGGGGGTGCACCCGGCGCTAATACCGGTACGCCACACGCCCATCCGCATCGGAAATCGTGAACGTCGGCTCGTCCTCGACGCTCAACTCCACGCGGATGTGCGTGTGCCCGTCTGCGGCGACCGCCCGGTACACGTAGCGCTTGTTCTCGAGCACGTCCTTCTCGACGCGCGCGTCCTGCAGCCACGGGTTGCGGCGGCGCAGCGCGATCAGCGCCTGGTGCAGGCGGTACACGGGCTCGCCGAGCTTCGACAGCTGCTCCGGCGAGTCCGGGAATTTGGGCCGCACGTCGTCGTCGCCGCCGAACCGCTGCTCCTTGACGCCCACGTACCCTTGCTCATCGCCGTAGTAGATGCTGGGCACGCCGCCGACCGTCATCAGCACCGCCAATGCGAGCGCGGCCTTCTTCGGCCCGATCTCGGAGGCGATGCGGGTCACGTCGTGGTTGCCGATGAACGTCTGTGGGATGAACGTGTCGAGGAACGCGTTGTGCCGGGTGAGGTTCCAGTCGAGTTCGAAGAAGTTGTCGGTTTCGAGCGCGTGACGGATCGACTTCCACAGCTCGTACTGCGTGATCGAATCCATCGTGGATTCCACCGCGATGCGCGGGTAGTCGCCGTGGATTACCTCGCCGAAGATCCACGTATACGGGTGCGCGGCCTTCATCTGCGGCAGCACCTTCGCCCAGAATCCGCTCGGCACCGCGTAGGCGGCGTCGAGCCGCCAGCCGGATGCGCCGCGGTCGAGCCAATGGTTCATCACACGCGTCACGTAGGTGACCGTCTCGTCGCTGCCGTGGTCGAGGTCGACGAGGTCGCCGTGGCCTTCGAACACGTCGAGCACCGGCTCCCCGTTTGCGCCGGTCGCGGTCTTGACGAGTCCATGCCAGGGGTTCCCGGCGGGGGAGAGCGTGCCGGAGGCCTCGTCGAGCGCTGCCTGGACGGCCGGGTGGCGGCGCGACACGTGGTTGAAGACGCCGTCGAGAATGATGGACATGCCCATGCCGTGGCAGGCTTCGGCGAGCCGGTCGAACGCCGCGTCGCCGCCGAGCCGCACGTCGACGTGCATGTGGTCGAGCGTGTCGTAGCCGTGCGTGGCGGATTCGAAGATGGGGCCGAGCAGCAGACCTGACGCGCCCAGGTCGCGCATGTACGGCAGCCAGGGAATCAGCGCGTCGAGCCCCCGGCCGTGGAATTCGCGCGGACCCTGCGGGCGGATGTCCGCGCCGCAGAATCCAAGCGGATACACCTGCCAGAACACTCCGTAACGCACCCAGTCCGGCAGTTCGTTCGCCTTGTTCGCAACCATCAGGCACCTCCTGTCCGATGCGGACGGCACCACCCATCCGCGTTGACACCGTGTCTATTTTCTCACGATTAGAATGATGCGCGCGCAGGACGCGCCGCGTCGTCGGAATCGCGGCACGAGAACGGAGCCGGCTTTCCCACATAATGGTCATGGGCTCAAACTTTGCCCGTAGTGGCGCATCATAGACACATCGAGATGATTCATGGCTTGAAGACTCGGCGAAGTCGCCGGTGCGGCACGCCTCGAACGACGGCGTTCACGACAGGTTCGCGGGGTTTGTCCGGTTGTGAAGGATGTCGGGCCCCTCCGAGGATATTCTCCCCTGATTAGGCCCGACGGTCGGGCGAGTGTACAGGGACGTATTCGCCCGGTCTCGGACAGGCACATCCCTGATGAGTGGAAGGACTCGAGATGAAGAACGGTTCGAAGGCGGCTCTCGCGGTTGTGGTGACGGCGGGCACGTTGTTGGCTCCGCAGACGGCGATGGCCGGCGAGACGGCCACGCCGACCGATCAGAGCGCGGCCCAACAGGTCGAGCAGGCCCAAGCGCAAGTGCAGGCGGCCCAGGCGCAGATTGCCTCGGCGGCTCCGTCAGGCGTCCCGGAGGCACAGGCGAAGGCCGATGCGGCGGCGGCCGCGCTGGACCAGGCGCAGCAGGCATTGGACGCGGCCCAGCAGAGCCAGCAGGCGGCGCAGGACCAGCAGCACAAGGCCCAGCAGAGCCAGCAGGTCGCGGCGGAAAACCAGTCACAGGCGGCGAAGGACGCACAGGACGCTCCCGCGAAGCTCGAACAGGCGCAGCAGGCGGCGAAGGATGCGCAGACCTCGTTGGATGAGGCGTCGAAGCAGCTGGATGCCGCCACCGACGAACAGTCGAAGGCCACCCAGACCGAGTCGGATGCCCAGGCGAAAGCCGATGCGAACGACAAGCAGGCGCAGGATGCGCATGCGAAGCTGGATCAGGCGCAGCAATCGGCGGATAATGCGCAGGCCAAGGCGGACAAGGCCGACGCGGACAAGGCCCAAGCCGAAACGGACAAGGCCCAAGCGGACGAGGACGTGGCGGATGCGACCCAGGCGAAGCAGACCGCTCAGTCGCAGCTCGACCAGGCCACCTCCGGCAAGGACGCGGCGGACGCGGCGAAGAATGCGGCGGACGCGGCGGCGGCGAAGGCGCAGGCGGATCTGAAGACGAAGCAGGCCGAAGAGGCGGATGCGGCCGCGTCCAAGCAGGCGGCGGACGAAAAGGTCACGAAGCTCGAGCAGGGCGACACGGGACTCAACGAGGCCGCCGCCAAACTCGCCAAGGCCGAACAGGCGTTGAAGGACGCGCAGGCGGCGCAGGCGCAGGCGGACGCGGCGAAGAGCGCGGCGGACGCGGCGGCGGCGAAGGGCCAGGCGGATGCGGCGGACCTTCAGGCACAGGCGGACGCGGCACAGAAGACGGCGGACGAGAAGAAGACGGCGGCGGACAACGCGCAGGCCCAGTGGGACAAGGGCGCGTTCGGCTTCTACGAGACGTACGGATACCAGAAGGCGGTCGGTCTCAGGGATGGAGGCACGGGCGACTCCCAGGTCGACAGCTGGTCGGAGGCGTACAAGAAAGGCGTGGCGGCCGGCACCATCCGTCCGAATGATCCGGACAGCGCATTCAGCCTCGACAATATGGCGAAGGCCGTGTCATCGATGAAGAAGATCAACGAAATCCGCAAGAGCCTGGGACTCCCGGAGCTGAAGTGGAGCGCATGGGAGCAGGCGATGGCGCAGTCCGTCACCGACGGCAATGCGTTCGGCAACATGGGCCATGATTTCTACGACAGCGGCCAGAACCTCGCATGGGGGTACGGCGAACAGCCGGAACAAGGCTGGTACTATCAGGAGAAAAAGGTGTGGGATGCCGCGGTCGCCAAGGACCCCAGCCTCGAGCAGTACAAGAACGACCCGTATGCGCTGATGCAGAAGGACTATGCCCTGTACGTCTCGGTCGGCCATTACCTGAACATCATCAATCCGCAGGCGACCACGATCGGCGGAGGCTACTCGGCCGGGAAAAACGTGTCAGGCCAGAACTACGGCTGGGATGCCGGCGATCTGACGGTCGACGAATACGAGAAGCAGCTGACCTCCTACATGGACGGATTGAAGAACGCGCCGCAGGCCTACCAGGAGGCTTTGGCGGCGGCCAAGTCCGCGTCGGACGCGGCGGCGAAGGCGGCGGACTCGTACGCGAAGCTCGTCGAACAGGCCAAGACCGCGCAGGCGGCGCTCGACAAGGCGAACGGAACCGTATCGGATAGCGAGAAGGCCCTCGCCGAAGCGAAGGAGGCGTACGAGGACGCCCTCGCCGCGCAAGGCGACAAGGCGGACGCGTTGAAGAAGGCGAAGGAGGAGCAGTCGAAGGCCGCGGATGCGCTTACGGCCGCGAGAACCGCCACCGAGGCCGCGAAGAAGACCGTCGATGAGACGGCTTCAGCCGCACAGGCCGCCGCCGACAAGGCGGCGGACGCACAGGCCGCGGTGGACGCCGCCAAGCAGGATGTGACCGATGCGGACGCGAAGCTCCAGGACGCCACCCAGCGTGCCGCGGACGCGCAGTCGCGCATCGACGGGGCGACCGCCGACAAGGCCGCTGCCGAATCCGAATTGAAGGATGCGAAGGCCGTTCTGACCGCGGCGAAGACCGCCGCTTCGAAGGCGGATGCGGATAAGGCCGCGTCCGACAAGGAGCTTGCGGCGGCGAAGCAGGCCGTCAAGGACGCGAACGCCAAGGTCGAGGCCGCGAAGACCGCCAAACAGGACGCCCAGGAGGATCTTGACAAGGCGAACGGGGACATCGACCGCTACACGGACGCGCAGGCCCGTCTCGACGCGGCCAACAAGGCCTTGGACGAGGCGAACAAGGCCTTGGACAAGGCGAACGCGAAGCTCGACGAGGCGAACAAGGCGCTTGATGCGGCGAAGGCCGACTACGAGGCGAAGAAAGCCGACAAGGCCGCGTCCGACAAGGAGCTAGCGGCGGCGAAGCAGGCCGAAGCGGATGCCAAGAAGGCTTCGGAGGAAGCCGCCAAGAAGCAGGATGCCGCCCAGTCCAAGGTCACGCAGGCGAAGAAGAGCCAAAAGGCGGCGGTGAAGGCGAAGAACGAAGTGGAAGCGAAACTCGACGGCACACCCACCGACGGACTTGCTTCGACAGGGTCCGACCAGTCGACGATGCTCACGCTCACCGCGATTCTCGCCATCGTCGGCACCGGCGCGGTGCTTATCCGCAGGCGTCAGACCAGGAGCGATTCCTGGGATCGGTGATATCGCTTTCCCGGGCGTCCCTCCGGATGCGATGAGGCGTTCCACGAAGATTCTTCCTCGGGGAACGCCTCATCGTGGCAGGATGCCGCCACCGTGTCCGACGATGGCGGAAGACGGGTCGGCTTCGGTCAGCCGAGCCGCTTCAGCAGCGAGTCCACGTGGCCTTTGGCACGCACGTTGTAGCGGGCGAGCGTGATCGTGCCGTCCGCGTCGATGGCGAACGTGGAGCGGATCACGCCCACGTGCGTCTTGCCGTACAGCTTCTTCTCCCCGTAGGCGGCGTACAGTTTGTGCACCGTCAGGTCCGGGTCGCTCAGCAGCGGGAACGACAGGTGGTCGCGTTCGCGGAACCGCTGCAGTTTGGCGAGCGAATCCTTCGAGACGCCGAGTACCGTGTAGCCGAGCGAACCGAGTCGCGCCATGTTGTCGCGGAAGTCGCAGGCCTCGGTGGTGCATCCGGGCGTCATCGCCGCCGGATAGAAGTAGAGCAGCACCTTGTCCCCTTGTGAGGTGAGTCCGGACAGGGTGACGGTGGTCTCGTCGCCGTCCGGATTCACCGCGGGAAGTGTGAAGTCCGGAGCCGGTTGACCGGTCTCGAGACGGGATGGCAGCGGTTCGGTTTCGGTTGGCATATTGTCTTTCCCCCTTGTTGTGTGAATTGTCGTGTTTCAGCGGGACTACCCCTCAGTCGGCATTGCCGACAGCTCCCCTGACAAGGGGAGCCGAGGGCGGAGCTACTTTACGGCGAGGGTCTGGGAGAGGGTGTGGGATTCGCCGGGGTGGAGCGTGATCATGCGGTCGCGGTTCGCGGCGGCCTCCACGCAGGCGAATCCGCGCCATTCGCCGGCCTCCAGGTCGCCGATCGCGTTGCCGGCCTCCTCGCCCGGATTCCACACGACCGTCGCCGTCGCTCCTCGCGAGGAGATCAGGATCGTGCGGCCGGCCGCGTCGTCATGCAGTTCGAGCGGCGCATCCGTCAGATAGATGCGGTCGACCATCGTGCCGTCGAACGCCACGTCGCCCGACTGCGTGCGCACCGGGAAGCCGGGCAGCGTCGTGTCCAGATAATCCGCGCCGTCCAAGCCGACGACGCGGGCGCGCGTCACGTCGTCCACCGCCAGATACGTGTGCAGCGCCGCCTCGTAGGAGAACGCGGCGTCGCCGTCGTTCGTCACCGTCAACGCCATCGTGATCGACTCGCCGGCGTCCACCGTGTAGGACGCGTGGAAGCGCGGGGCGTCGTTGCCGACGAACTGCGCGAGCGTCGCGTCGTCGATTTCGTCGGAGTCGAGCGCATACTCGGCGTGACGATCAGTGATCGAACCGTCCACCGGATGCCAGAAGCTCGACCGCGCGAACCCGTGCTTGGGCGTCTTCGCGGCATCGTTGGCCGGATCGAATCCGGAATTGAACCATGGGAAGATGACCGGCACGCCGCCGCGGATCGCCTTCCCCTCATGCAGATGGATCGCACGCGGACGCCAGACCACGTCCGACTGTCCTTGAGGCGCCCAACGCAGCACGTGCGCGCCGTAATCGCTGATCGAAGCGGAACCGTCGGCGTTGACGAGATCGCGGATCGTGAACGATGCAGAACCCATGTTTCCTCCAAACCACAGATGATGGGCGGGTCCGTTCCATTATGCCAGTTGTCCAGCGGATGTGGGGTGATGGGGAGCATGGCAAGACAGGCAGGCAAGGCACCGGTCATCGTGGTGTACGGGGGAGACCCGTATCTCAACGGCGAAACCGTGCGCGAACAATGCGACGCGGCGCTGAAACGCCGACCGGACGCGGAACTCGTCGAACTCGACGCGGCCACGGCGGACCGCTACGCCTTCGACGAGGCCGTCAGCCCCTCCCTGCTCGCCGACGTGGCCGTCGTGCGCGTCGACGACCTGCAATCCGCGGACGAGAAACTCGGCGACAGCATCGTCGACTACTGCAAGCAGGCGGCCGCCGACCCGGACAGCTCCAGCATCGTCATCTGCCGGCACGAGGGCGGCAACAAGGGCAAGCGTCTGCTCGATCGGCTCGTCCGCGCCGGCGCGCGCAAGGTCGAGGTACCCGACCTGAAGAAGCCGGACGCGAAACTCAACTACGTGCTGCAATGCTTCGAGAAACAGGGCAGACGAGTCGAGCCGATCGCCGCCCAGCAGCTCGTCGACGTGCTCGGCGGCAGCATCGGCGAACTCACCGCCATGTGCGGGCAACTGTGCTTCGATTTCGACGACGATCCGATCGGACTGGACCGGGTCAACCAGTATCTGACCGCCAACGCGCAGGTCACCGGATTCAACGTGGCCGACGCCGCCATGGCGGGCAACACGGCCGACGCGATCGTCAAGATGCGCTCCGCCGTGGAACAGGGCGTCGAACCGGTCGCGCTCATCGGCGCGTTGGCGTCGAAGCTCAGGGCCGTGGCGAAGGTGTCCGCGTTCAACACGGGCAGGATCAGCGCCGCCGAACTCGGCATGTCCCCGTGGGCGCGCAAATACGTGAAACTCGGCGGCTGGACGTCCGCCGGCATGGCCGCGTGCATCCGCACGCTCGCCTGGGCCGACGAGGAGTGCAAGACCAACGGGGGAGACCCCATGTATGCGCTGGAGCGCAGCATCGAGACGATCGCGACGAAAGGACGGGCATGAGCGGGGAGCGAAACGGGATGCGGGGCGACGGGACGATCGTCATCGAGGCGCCTACGGGCGACGACATGCGTGCATTGGGACGCCGTATCGCGGCGCGCGTACGTGGCGGCGACGTGCTGCTTCTGTCCGGTCCGCTTGGCGCCGGCAAGACGACGCTCGCGCAGGGATTCGGCGAAGGGCTCGGCATCGGTGAGCCGATCGTCTCGCCGACGTTCACCATCGCCCGTGAACTCGACGGACGGTTCGCCGACGGGAGCCCCGCGCATCTCGTGCACGTGGACGCATACCGTCTCGGCGGCGCCGACTACGCGCCCGGACAGGCGGCCGTGAACCGTCTGCTCGACGAACTCGAATCGCTGGGACTTGACGAGGAGCTCGAAGACACCAGCGACGATACGGTCGTGCTCATGGAATGGGGCGAGCAGATGGCCGCCGCGCTCGCGCCGGAACGGCTTGAAATCCACATCGCGCGCCCGCTGTCGGAAACCGGTTCCGGCGTCGCGTCCGGTGCCGTGGACGCCGACGGCGAACTCACCAGCGACGGCACGCGCATCGTCACGCTGGTGCCGGTCGGCGCGCGCTGGAGCGGGTTCACGCTCTGAGCGGGCGGCCCGCACGCGGCGGTGTACACTCTCTACAGGTCTGACTACAGGTCCGAAGAATCATGTCGGAGGAATCACGAGCACACGTCGGGAGGATGCATTGGGCTGCACATTGGTGATCGACACGTCATACGGCTCCACCGTAGGCGTCACAGGGCATGAGCCGATCGTCGAGACCGACTCGCGCACCCACGTCGAACGACTGCAGGTGAACATCGCGCGCGCGGTCGACGAAGCCGGATACGCGCCGCGCGACATCGACACGGTGATCGTCGGCACCGGTCCCGCGCCGTTCACCGGACTGCGCGCCGGCATCGTCGCCGCCAAGGCGCTGGCGTTCGCCACCGGCGCGGAACTCATCGGCCACGACGTGCTCGCACCGCAGGCGCAATGGAACCTCATCCGGCGCGGCAAGGCCGGCACGCTCGGCGATCCGAAGACGCGCCACGTGCTCACGCTCGCCGTGAACGACGCACGCCGCAAGCAACTCTACTTCGCGCTGTATGCGAGCCGGCTCGACGGCGATGGAACCGGCGAGACCGGCGACAACGGGAACACCGGAACCGCGGTCCGCGAGCTCATCGCCATGGACATCGACTATCCGCCATCAATCGCCGACCGCGTGAACGCCGCCGTACGCGAGGTCGCGGCGACGGCGGACGGCGAGATCGTCGTCGACGTCGTCGGCCATGGCGCGGCGAAATACGCCGACGCGCTGCGCGGCATCGACCATCTCGGCGACGTGACCGACGAATCCGTGTTCGACCAGGGACGGCAGGGCGTCGAGATCTTCGCGACCGACGCGACGCTCGCGCATGCGCGCGACCCGCAGGCACCCGTCGAACCGCTGTATCTGCGCCGGCCGGACGCCGAGGTGCCGGCGCCGCTCAAGCACGTGCTCGGCCATGAGGGAGCGGGGAGGAAGGACTGATGCTCGTCGCACTGGACGACCTCGACCGTGAGACCGCCGTCGCCGCCGTACGCGCGCTGGAGGTCGAGCTGTTCGGCAACCACGCGTGGAGCGAGAACGCGGTACGGCAGGAGCTCGACGCCCCCGCACGCGTCTACGTGTTCGACTGCGAACGCGAACAGGGCGACGGCGCATGCGGAGACAGGGGGGAAGGCCATGTGCCGGGCCCCGACGGCTGCGTGCCGGGCATCGTGCGCGGATTCGCCGGATACTGGTACGACGGCGAGGACGCGGAGATCATGGACGTCGGCGTCGGCCGACGCTACCAGCGCCGCGGACTCGCCGCGCGCATGCTCACCTGGCTGATCGGCCACGCGCGCGAACAGGGCGCGCGACGCATGCTGCTCGAAGTCGCCGTGAACAACGAGCCCGCCATCGCGCTGTACCGGCGGTTCGGATTCGAACGCGTCGGACTGCGCAGACGCTACTACCAACCGGAAGGCATCGACGCGTACGTGATGGCGCTGGAACTGAGCCCGCGCGTCGTCGGGTTCGCGGGAGCGAGGAGCCGCGAGGTGAGCGGGGCGGACGCGACGAATACGGCGGCGGGCGGAACGGACATGAACGGAGAAACGGAGAAGACGCGATGAGCGAACCGATCGTACTGGGCATCGAATCCACTTGCGACGAGACGGCGGCCGCCATCGTCCAGGGGCGCACGCTGCGCTCCAACGTGGTCGCCTCCTCGATGGAGGAGCACGCGCGCTACGGCGGCGTCATCCCCGAGATCGCCTCGCGCGCGCACGCCGAAGCGTTCGTGCCGTGCGTGTCCAAGGCGCTGGCCGATGCCGGCCTCGAACTCGCCGATGTGGACGCAATCGCCGTGTCCGCGGGCCCCGGACTCGCCGGATGCCTCGCCGTCGGCGTCTCCGGCGCGAAGGCACTCGCATGGGCGAGCGGCAAACCGCTGTACGGCATCAACCACGTGATCGGGCACATCGCCGTCACCCAGCTCCAGTTCGGACCGTTCCCCAAGGACACGCTCGCGCTCATCGTCTCCGGCGGGCACACGTCGCTGCTGCACGTCGAGGACGTGGCGCGGCACATCGACGTGGTCGGCACCACGTTGGACGACGCGGCGGGGGAGTGCTTCGACAAGGTGGCGCGCCTGCTCGGCTTCCCCTACCCGGGAGGCCCGCACATCGACCGGCACGCGCAACACGGCGACCCGCATGCGATCCGCGTGCCGCAGGGGCTCACGCAGGGCAAGGCCGGTGCGAAGCACCCGTACGACTTCAGCTTCTCCGGCGTGAAGACCGCCGTCGCCCGCTGGGTGGAGGGGGAGCAGGCCGCGGGGCGCGAGATCCCCGTCGACGACGTGTGCGCCTCGCTCGCCGACTCGGTGGCCACCGTGCTCGCGAAGAAAGCGATGCGCGGCTGCCGCCAGTATGATTCCGACACGCTGATCGTGGGCGGCGGATTCTCCGCCAACTCGCAGCTCAGGGCGAAACTGCTCGAATACGGGCGCTCCAACGGCGTCGAAGTGCGTATCCCGGAACTGAAGCTGTGCACCGACAACGGCGCGATGGTCGCGATGCTGGGCGTGAACCTCGTCGAGGCCGGGGTCGCGCCCAGCGCGCCCGATTTCGCCATCGATTCGGCCATGCCGCTGACCAAGGTGGTGATGTAGGGATTTCGGCGCCGGTCTTCGATGCCGCGTAGCGCGACACGCCGAGTTGCGTTATCGGAGACCGGCGCGTATATTCATCACTCGTTGCGAACGCGCCCGGTTGTGACTGGGAGTGGTTGATAATTGAATATTCCTGCGTAGCTCAGTTGGCAGAGCATCCGACTGTTAATCGGACGGTCACTGGTTCAAGCCCAGTCGCAGGAGCCCATCGGAAGCCATCGGCATGTCGCCGGTGGCTTTTTGTTTTCACTCCACCATGAACAGCCGACACGCCGAAGGCCGGGCAGTAAACGGTAGATATATACCGGCATGTCCGTGGGCGCCATACCGTGGCATCGATGCCGCGATCACGCGGAGTCCGAGAAACGGAGGAGACGGATCATGATGATCACCTTGTTGGATTTGTGTATTCTACTTGTCGTCGGTGCTGTGGCGTTGCTGATTTCATTCGTCATCGCGCCGTTGCGGACGCTTGCATTGGTGATTCAGAAACTCGTCGGGGCCTTTGGGGTGCTCCTTGTCATCACATGCGCCTTTCTCTGGTTCGATGGGCATAAACCCCCGATCGAGGTCGTGCTGCTCATTCTCGCCTGCATCGGCATCGGTGTGATGACCCAATGGTTCATCGAGCGACCCACCCGACGCGAACGGAGGCAATTGGAATACGAAGAACGGATGCTCCAGCTGCAGCGCCAGCGCGCGGAACTGGAGACTCGAGGGTTCATACCGGAGGAAGACACTGCCTACCGCACCTACCGCGCGTCGGCGACTCGCGGGAATCGGCCGCCATACGACGTGCGCTGATGGGAAGCGACACATGCGTGCGAATCCGAATCATGGTTCCCAATCGGGCATAATGGGATGTCGGCATTCACGAAAGGAATCAATGAGGATGCGGAACGAGAGTGAAGAAACGGAATCCGTCACCGTTGACGGCAAACCCACGGGAGCGAGGCGTCCGAAATGGCTGTGGCCTGTGGTCGCGGTCGTCTGCGTGGTTGCATTGGCCGCCGGGCTCGGCGGCTGGCGCGCCTATGGGGCGCATGGTTTGGAGGCTGCGAAGGCGTCGTGCGCGGAGGCCTCGGATGCGGCGCGTGTGGCGGCGAACGAGTATGACGCGCTGCTCAACGGGGATGCGGCCGCGGCGGCGTCCGTGAAGTCGTCGCAGGTGAAGGACGCGAAGACCGTCGACGCTCTGTCGAAGGCGGTCAAGACGGCGACTCCCGAATATTCGGGCTGCGTATCCGACGACAAGACCGGGATGGACGCGGCCACGGCAAAGCTCGATGAACAGACCGGCTGGTACAAGGCGCATGTGAAAAGCCTCAAGAAGGCGGTCGCAGCGGTGGAGTCGTCGAAGCTCGACAAGACCATCGATACGGCGACCGCGCTCCTCAAGTCCAGCGATGGGAAGGTCGCGGACGGCAAGACGCGCGACGAATTGGCGAAGGCCATCAAGGCGCGTGACGCGGACGCGATCGACAAGGCCACGTCCGCGGTGAACGCGAGCGTGAAGAAGAAGTCGGATGATGAGGCGAAGGTCAAGCAGGAGGCCGAAGCCGCGCAGCAGGCGGCTGCCCAGCAGTCGGCGGGCGCGGCCGCTTCGACCAGCGGCCAATCCTACGCGGGTGGTGGTTATGCGAACACCGGGTACTCGGGTGGCGGCTACAGCGGTTCGTCCTATTTGGGCGGTGGCTACACGGACCCGTCCACCCCGGCCATGGGCGGTGGCACGACCAGCGGTGGCACCACGGGAGGTGGGGCAGCCGACAGCGGCCCCGAATGGGGAGGCGGCTGCGAGGTCAGCACTTCTAACCCGTCTTGCGATACCGGTTGGATTCAATGGTGATTTGTAAGGTCTCGGCTCAACTGAGCCGAGACCTTTTCTTATGTGTGTTTTGCCGTTATCGGGTGTTTGGTTTTCCTGTGGTGCGTGTTGGGATGATGTCCGGGGGCTCGCCTGCCTGTCCTCGCCCGAGGGTGGGTGGCCGCGACACGCCGGGTTGCGTCATCGGGGTTCGGCGCGTATATTTTCCACTCGTTGCAAACCTGCGGGTTGTTCCGCTGGAGCGTGATAATTGAATATTCCTGCGTAGCTCAGTTGGCAGAGCATCCGACTGTTAATCGGACGGTCACTGGTTCAAGCCCAGTCGCAGGAGCTTCACCCCGGAAGGGCCTCGGCTCGACAGGGACGTGATAATTGAATATTCCTGCGTAGCTCAGTTGGCAGAGCATCCGACTGTTAATCGGACGGTCACTGGTTCAAGCCCAGTCGCAGGAGCTTTGACGGAAAGCCTCAGGTGCATGCCTGAGGCTTTCTGCATGTCGAAACCGAGGTGACAACGTAGCCGCAACCTTGGCGCAACGGATTCGGCGCGTCAGCCACGGCAAAACCGCGGATGGCGGTACCATCGAAGACGAACGGGAACGATCACGGCGAGGAGGCCGTCATCATGGATGTGAGGATACTGAGAATCGAACGGGGCGTATTCGCCGTGCTCCACAACGGAAGCGGAGCCGGAACCGTGCGCAAGCAGACCGTCGGCCTGAAATGCATGTGGCTGGCGGACGGTGCCAACGGTGCCCAGGGCGTGTTCCCCTCGAAGAAGACCGCAGCCCAGTGGCTCGTGCAGCGCGCCTGACGGCGTCGGCCCGCATACACCCTCCATACGGCTTCGGTTCACCTATGCGTTCGCTTGGTGAACGCAGCTTGCGCATGTCGCCTCACCGCCCTACAGTGTGCAACTGTTGATTACACGTCCAGGCCTGCACATTGGTAACGCGGACCCAGATAGCAAAGGACACCATCATGGCGCAAAGCTCCATCTCCATCACAGTCAACGGCGAAGCGAAGGAGGTGGAAGCAACCACCACCGGCGTCGAACTCTTCGCGGACGACAAGAACATCATCGCCGTGCGTCTCAACGGCGAACTGCGTGACCTGTACACGCCGCTCAACGACGGCGACGCCGTCGAGTCCGTCGCGCTCGACTCCGAGGACGGCCTCGGCATCATGCGTCACTCCGCCACGCACGTCATGGCGCAGGCGGTGCAGGAACTGTTCCCGAACGCCAAGCTCGGCGTCGGCCCGATCATCAAGGACGGCTTCTACTACGACTTCCAGGTCGACCAGCCGTTCACGCCGGACGATCTCAAGCAGATCGAAAAGCACATGCAGCGCATCATCAAGTCGTCCCAGTCCTTCCGCCGCCGCGTCGTGAGCGAGGAGGAGGCCCTCGCCGAAGAGGCCGACCAGCCGTTCAAGATCGAGCTGATCCAGGACAAGGAAGCGCACCTCGACCCGTCCACCGCCACCGAGATCTCCGGCAAGGAGCTCAGCTTCTACGACAACGTCGACCGTGACGGCAACGTCGTGTGGAAGGACCTGTGCCGCGGACCGCACCTGCCGAACACCCGCTTCATCAAGGCGTTCAAGATCGAGCGTTCCGCCGCCGCCTACTGGCGCGGCAGCGAGAAGAACCCGACCATGCAGCGCATCTACGGTACCGCGTGGGCCACCAAGGAGGACCTCAAGGCCTACCAGACGCGTCTCGAGGAGGCCGCCAAGCGCGACCACCGCAAGCTCGGCGCCGAAATGGACCTGTTCTCCTTCCCGGAGGAGATCGGACCGGGCCTCGCCGTGTTCCACCCGAAGGGCGCCGCTGTCATCAACGCGATGGAGGACTACTCCCGCGAGATGCACCGCAAGCACCACTACAGCTTCGTGCAGACCCCGCACATCACCAAGGGCGGCCTGTACGAGACCTCCGGCCACCTGCACTGGTACAAGGACGGCATGTACCCGCCGATGCACCTCGACGAGGAGCGCGACGCGGACGGCAACATCACCAAGCCGGGCGCCGACTACTACCTCAAGCCGATGAACTGCCCGATGCACAACCTGATCTTCAAGTCGCGCCAGCGCTCCTACCGCGAGCTTCCGCTGCGCCTCTTCGAGTTCGGCACCGTGTACCGCTACGAGAAGTCCGGCGAGGTCCACGGCCTGACCCGTGTGCGCGGCCTCACCCAGGACGACTCCCACATCTACTGCACCCGCGAGCAGATGAAGGACGAGCTGACCAGCCTGCTCACCTTCGTGCTCAACCTGCTCAAGGACTTCGGCCTGTCCGACTTCTACCTGGAGCTGTCCACCAAGGATCCGGACAAGTACGTCGGCTCCGACGAGATCTGGGAGGAGGCGACCAACACGCTGCGCGAGGTCGCCGAGGCGTCCCATCTCAACCTCGTGGCCGATCCGGGCGGCGCCGCGTTCTACGGCCCGAAGATCTCCGTGCAGGCGCGTGACGCGATCGGCCGCACCTGGCAGGTGTCGACCATCCAGCTCGACTTCAACCTGCCCGAGCGCTTCAAGCTCGAGTACATCGCGAAGGACGGCACGCACCAGCGTCCGGTGATGATCCACCGCGCGCTGTTCGGCTCCATCGAGCGCTTCTTCGCCGTGCTGCTCGAGCACTACGCGGGCGCGTTCCCGGCGTGGCTCGCCCCAGTGCAGGTGCTCGGTGTGCCCGTCGCCGACGAGTTCGCCCCGCACCTCGCCGGCTTCGTCAAGAGCCTCGAGGACGAAATGGTCCGATGCGAGATCGACTACTCCGACGATCGTTTCGGCAAGAAGATCCGCAACGCCTCCAAGTCCAAGGTGTCGTTCATCCTCATCGTCGGCGAGGAGGACATGAACAACAACGCGGTGAGCTTCCGCTTCCGCGACGGCAGCCAGCTCAACGGCGTCCCGGTCGACGAGGCGCGCGCCCAGATCCTCAAGGTAATCGCTAAGCGCGTCCAGGTCAACTCCGCCGACGACTTCAAGGCCGCCGTGGCCGACGAGCCCGTCGACGCCGAGTGATCCGCCGCTGATCCTCAGCGGGCCGGCCGGGATGCGGACGCCACGTCCCGGCCGGCCCGCGTTGTCGGCTTAACGCCATACAATCGTTTCGTTTGTCAGATATCCGTCTCATAACCTGCTAGGAGCATTATGTCAGGTCATTCCAAGTGGGCGACCACCAAGCACAAGAAGGCCGCCATCGACGCCAAGCGCGGCAAGCTCTTCGCCAAGCTCATCAAGAACATCGAGATCGCGGCCCGCATGGGCGGCGGCGACCCGGATGGCAACCCGTCCCTGTACGACGCCATTTACAAGGCCAAGAAGGCCTCCATGCCCGCCGACAACATCAAGCGCGCCGTCAAGCGCGGCTCCGGTGAAGAGGCCGGCGGCGCCAACTACGAGGACATCGTCTACGAGGGCTACGCCCCCGCCGGCGTTGGCCTCATCATCGAGTGCCTGACCGACAACCGCAACCGCGCGGCCGCCGAGGTCCGTTCCACCCTGACCAAGGGCAACGGTTCCCTGGCCACCTCCGGCTCCGTGTCCTTCAACTTCGAGCGCAAGGGCCAGATTGTGGTCCCGTCCGAGGGTGTGGACTTCGACAAGCTGTTCGAGGCCGCCGCCGAGGCCGGTGCCGAGGACGTCCAGGACGACGGCGAGGTCTTCACCGTCATCACCGACCCGTCCGACGTGCACACCGTGCGCCAGGCCTTGGTCGACGCTGGTTTCGAGTACGATTCCGCCGACTTGGTCATGGCCCCGAAGAACGAGGTCGAGCTCTCCCTCGAGGACGCCCGCAAGGTCTCCAACCTCATCGACAAGCTCGATGACCTCGACGACGTGCAGAACATCTACTCCAACTGGACCGCCTCTGACGAGGTCATGGCCCAGCTCGACGAGGAGTAGTCCGCACGTGATCATCCTTGGCGTCGACCCCGGGCTCACGCGCTGCGGGGTCGGCGTGATCGAAGCCGGCGCCCACCGCCGGCTTTCGTTTATCCACGTGGACGTCGTGCGCTCCTCGCCGGACGTGTCGCAGGACCTGCGCCTGCTCGCCATCTACAACGGCCTGGTCGAGAAGATCGAGACGTACGCGCCCGACACCGTGTCCATCGAACGCGTGTTCGCCCAGTCGAACCGCAATACGGTGCTCGGCACCGCGCAGGCGGCGGGGCTCGCCATGCTCGCCGCCGCCCAGCGCAACATCCCCGTGGCGCTCCATACGCCGACCGAGGCGAAGCTCGCCATCACCGGCAACGGCCACGCGCAGAAAATCCAGATCGAGCGCATGGTGACGCGCATCCTCAACCTCAACACGATGCCGACGCCAGCCGACGCCGCCGACGCGCTGGCGCTGGCGATCTGCCACGCCCTGCGCCCGGCCGGCGCGCTGCAGGGCGGCGAACGCGAGGAACATCTCACCCCGGCGCAACGCCAATGGGCGGAGGCATCCAAGAAGGCGACGAAACGCCGGTTCAACGCCGACCGCGGCATGTGACGCGACCACACCGCCATGCGACTTCGCGAAACGCCGCATGATGGTGTACACTGTCGAACAGCTGTTCGAAAGGAGTCGCCGTGATCGGTTCGCTGAAAGGTGTGGTGGAGACGGTCGACGCCTCGTCCGCGCTCATCGAGGTCGGGGGAGTCGGCTACGAGGTGCGCATGCCCGCCGCCGACCTGTCACGCGTCCACGGCGGCGCGGAGACGCGCGTCTACACGTATCTCAACGTCTCTCAGGACGCCATCACCCTGTACGGGTTCCTCGAGCCCGCGGCGAAACGCACGTTCCTGCAACTGCTCAAGGTCTCCGGCATCGGCCCGAAGGTCGCCCTGTCGCTGCTCTCCACGTTGAACCCGAACCAGCTCGCCAAGGCCGTGGCCGACAACGACGCCACCGCCCTCGCCAAGGCTCCGGGGCTCGGCAAGAAGGGCGCGCAGAAGATCATCCTCGAACTCAAAGGGTCGATCAATCTCGAAGACATCGAATCCGGGGCGGCCGTCACCACCGCCAAGCCCGAGGACAAGGGCGCGCTGCAGGTCGTCGAGGGACTCATCTCGCTCGGCTGGCGCCAGCAGGACGCCGAACACGCCGTGCGGGAGGCGTGCGAGGCCAACGGCATCGCCACGCCTCTCGCCGTCGGGGACGTGCCGCGCGTGCTCAAGCTCGCGCTGAACTCCCTGGACCGCGGCATCTGACAGGAAGACGTCTGACGAAGGACCGGAGGTGAACGGATGAACGAACCCTACATCAGCGGCTCGGTGGCCGAAGGCAACGAGAACATCGGGGCGAACGAGGAGTCGCTGCGCATGGTCTCCTCCCAGCCGGTCGGCAACGAGCCGGTCAGCGACGAGGAGCTGCGACCGCACGTCCTCGACGGTTTCATCGGCCAGCCGCGGCTCAAGGCGCAGCTCCAGCTGTTCCTCGACGCCGCGCGCAAGCGCGAGGTGCCGCCGGACCATATCCTGCTCGCCGGCCCTCCAGGCCTCGGCAAGACCACTCTGGCGATGATCGTCGCCAACGAGCTCGGCGTGCCGATCCGCATCACATCGGGTCCCGCCATCCAGCATGCCGGCGATCTCGCCTCCATCCTGAGCTCCCTCGACGCGGGGGAGGTGCTGTTCGTCGACGAGGTGCATCGTCTGCCGCGCGCCGCCGAGGAACTGCTGTACATCGCGATGGAGGATTTCCGCGTCGACGTGATGGTCGGCAAGGGGCCCGGCGCATCCTCGATTCCGCTCACCCTGCCCCGTTTCACGATGATCGGCGCGACCACGCGCGAAGGCATGCTGCCCTCGCCGTTGCGCGCGCGTTTCGGCTTCACCGCGCATCTCGACTTCTATCCCGTCGATGAGCTGGAGAAGCTCGTCGAGCGCTCGGCCTCGGTGCTCGGCCTCGCGTTGGAGGAGGGGGCGGCCCATCAGCTCGCCCTGCGTTCCCGCGGCACGCCGCGTATCGCGAACCGTCTGCTGCGCCGCGTGCGCGACTGGGTGATCGTCCACGACCTGCCGTCGGCGGGGCCGGACGACGTCAAGGAGGCGCTGGCCCTCTACCAGATCGACGCCGAGGGGTTGGACCGTCTCGACATCGCCGTGCTCAACGCCATCGTGCGCAACTTCAACGGCGGGCCGGTGGGACTCAACACCCTGGCCGCCATGGTGGGCGAGGAGTCGGAGACCGTGGAGACCGTATGCGAGCCGTATCTCGTGCGCGAGGGGTTCCTGGTGCGTACGCCGAAGGGCCGTGTGGCCACGCTCAAGGCGTGGGACCATCTCGGCATACGGCCGAAAGAGGACGTTGTCAACAAGCTTTTCTAAACTTCAGAAGTTGGACTAGTCGTTTCCAATCGGAAGGAATTCCCCTCAATGGATCCCAATATGCTTTTCATCGTCGTGCTCGTCGTGGTCATGGGCGGCATGATGTGGTTCCAGTCCAAGAAGAACAAGGAACGCCAGCAGCAGGTCAAGGACTTCCGCGCCAACCTCAAGCCCGGCACCGAGGTCATCACCATCGGCCAGATCATCGGCAAGGTCGTCTCCGTGGACGAGCAGTACGAGGAGATCGTCATCGACTCCGAGGGCTCTCTGCTGCGCTTCTCCTACAGCGGCATCGCCAAGGAGTACGAGCGCCCCGCCTTCATCTCCGACGACGAGGTGGATGAGAACGGCAACCCGCTCCCCAAGGACGAGGACGCCGCCGACGACGAGGCCCAGGTGGACGTCGACACGTCCGTCGAGCAGAACAACGCCGACGCGAAGAAGGCCGAGTGACCATGACCGGTAGCGACATCACGATTCGCGATCTGGAGAAGGTGGGAGCCGAGGACGCCGCATACCTCGTGTCCCTGATCCGTTCCGTCCCCGGGTTCCCGAAGGAAGGCATCATCTTCCGCGATTTCATGCCGGTGCTCGCCGACCCGCGCGGCCTCGACATCCTGCTGCGTGCGCTCGAAGCCGCGCTGCCGGTTCCGGCCGATTCGTTCGACGCGATCGCCGGTCTCGAATCCCGCGGATTCCTGTTCGGCCCCTCTCTCGCCCATCATCTCGGCAAGGGCTTCATCGCCATCCGCAAGGCGGGCAAGCTCCCGCCGGAGACCATCGGCGAATCCTATGACCTCGAATACGGCACGGCCAGTGTCGAGATCGAGACGACCGCCGTCAAGCCGGGGGAGCGCGTGCTCATCGTCGACGATCTGATCGCGACCGGCGGCACGGCGAAGGCCGGCGCCGACCTCATCGAGAAGGCGGGCGGCACGATCGCCGGATTCGGCTTCGTCATGGGTCTCGAAGGCCTTGACGGGCTCGACAAGCTCGGCGACGTCCCCACATCGACGCTCATCTCCATGCCGGCCTGATCCCGGCGCAACGGTTTTCGGCCGCCACCACAGCCCATCATGGGCATGGTGGCGGCCATGTCAATAGTCAACAAGTCACAAGCACACGGAAGAGCCATGGATCTTTACGAATACCAGGCGCGACAGCTGCTCGAGGAGCAGGGCATCCCCACCCCGAAGGCCGTCTACGCGCAGAACTCCCATGAAGTAGCCGAAGCCGCCGAACAGCTCGGCTACCCCTGCGTCGTCAAGGCGCAGGTCAAGATCGGCCATCGCGGCCAGGCCGGCGGCGTCAAGCTCGCCAAGACCCGCGACGAGGCGATTCTCGAGGCGGAGGACATCCTGCCGATGACCATCCACAAGCACAAGGTGAACGGCGTGCTCGTGGCCGAGGGCAAGAACATCCTCCACGAGTACTACGTGTCCATCTCCGTGGACCGTACCTCCCGCGACTACGACGTGCTCGCCACCGCCAACGGCGGCACCGAGGTCGAGGAGATCGCCAAGGAGCATCCGGAGGCGGTGAAGCGCCTGCACATCGAGGCCCTCGACGACTTTGATCTCGAGGCGGCCACGAAGATGGCTGAAGGCATCGGCTTCTACCATGCGGACGTCGACCAGGCCGCGCAGATCCTGCTCAAGATGTGGAAGTGCTTCAAGGAGAACGACGCGACGCTCGTCGAGATCAACCCGCTCGCCAAGATCGGCGATCCGGACGACGAATCCTCGAAGAGCCTGTGCGCGCTCGACGCGAAGATCTCCCTCGACGACAACGCCGCCTTCCGCCACGACGGCTGGAAGCGTTTCGCCGACCCGCTCGCCAACGACGAATTCGAGCGCCGCGCCAAGGACCATGGCCTGCACTACGTGCACCTCAACGGCCAGGTCGGCGTGATCGGCAACGGCGCGGGCCTCGTCATGAGCTCCCTCGACGCCGTCTCCGGCGCCGGCGAGGAGCAGGGCACCGGCATCAAGCCGGCCAACTTCCTCGACATCGGCGGCGGCGCCTCGGCCGAGGTCATGGCCGCCAGCCTTGAGATCGTCGTCTCCGACCCGCAGGTCGAATCCGTGTTCATCAACGTCTATGGCGGCATCACCTCCTGCGAGCAGGTCGCCAAGGGCATCCTCGAGGCGATTGACACGCTCGGCGGCACCAAGCCGATCGTCGTCCGCTTCGACGGCAACGCGGCCGCCGAGGGCCTCGCCATCCTCGCCGAATCCAACAACCCGAACGTGCACGTCGCCGAGACGATGGAGGAGGCGGCGCATCAGGCCGCCCGCATCGCGGCCGACGCCATCGCAGCCAAGGAGGCCAACTGATATGACGCTCTTCATCGAAGACGACGCCCCCGTCATCGTGCAGGGCATGACCGGCCACCAGGGCATGACGCACACCGCGCGCATGCTCAAGGCCGGCACCAACATCGTCGGCGGCGTCAACGCCCGCAAGGCCGGTCTCGATGTCACCTTCCCGGCCGCGCGCGACGGCGAGGATGCCACCATCCATGTCTACGGCTCCTGCGCCGAGGCGCGTGAGGCCACCGGTGCCAAGGCGTCGGTCGTGTTCGTCCCGCCGCGTTTCGCCAAGGCCGCGGTCGTCGAGGCAATCGAGGCGGGCATCGAGCTCATCGTCGTGATCACCGAGGGCATCCCCGTCGCGGATTCCGCCTACTTCGTCGAACTCGCGCTGCGCCACGGCGTGCGCATCGTCGGACCGAACTGCCCGGGCCTCATGACGCTCGCCTCCTCCGAGGAGACGCACGGCGTGAACCTCGGCATCATCCCCGACGGCATCGTCGGACGCGGCCCGCTGGGTCTCGTCTCCAAGTCCGGCACGCTCACCTACCAGCTGATGGGCGAGCTGAGCGACATCGGCTTCACCGCGTGCCTCGGCGCCGGTGGCGACCCGATCGTCGGCACCACGCTGCTCGAGGCGCTGCAGGCGTTCGAAGCGGATCCGAACACGAAGGCCGTGATGATGATCGGCGAGATCGGCGGCAGCGCCGAACAGGACGCCGCCCAGTGGGCCTCCGAGCACATGACCAAGCCGGTCGTCGCCTACATCGCCGGCTTCACCGCCCCCGAGGGCAAGCAGATGGGCCACGCCGGCGCCATCGTCTCCGGAGGCAAGGGCACCGCGAAGGACAAGAAGGAAGCACTGGAGGCGGTCGGCATCCGCGTCGGGCGCACGCCCGGCCAGGCCGCCGACATCATGCGTGAGGTGCTTGCGGGTCTCGAGCGGTGAACAATCCCGTAACATCGGCCCGCATCTCCGCGCTGCTCAAGGGCGTTCTCGCCGCGCTGGGCGCGATGGCCCTGTACGCCATATCGCTCGGCTGCTTCATCGCGCTGATGCTGCTGGTCATATCCATGGAGGAGGGCGGCGAGAGCCTGCCCTCCTCGGCATTGCCCCTGACCGAGACCATAGTGCTGCTCAGCCAGGGAACCGGCTTCACGTCCGGCCCCATCGTCGTGGGGGTCATGCCCCTGCTGCTCACCGTGATGCTCATCGCGCTGATCGCGCAGTGCGCGTCACGGGCCGACGCGGGGGCGCTGGGATGGTTGGGCGGTCTGGCCGTATGGATCGCGCTCAACCTGGTGTTCTCCGGCGGCACGAACATGGAGCTGCATGACGCGCCCGCGGTGATAGCCATGAAGACGGCCTGCGTGTGGACGATCGGCTACGCGTTCGCCACCGTTCCCGTCTCGTCCGCCGCATCGACCGTCCGGAGACGACTGAACGAACGGCTTTCGCCGCAGGTGCGCCGTATGGCGGCGCTCGGCCGGGTCGTCACCGGCATGCTGGCCGTCGTGCTGCTCGTGGCCGCCTTCATCGTCACGGTCGTATGGATCGTGCGCGGGTGGAGCGCCATGACCGCCCTGTTCGAATACGACGGCATGGAGAACGGCTCGCGCGTCCTCACCACCATCGCATCCCTCGCATGGCTGCCCAATCTCGTCGTGTGGGCGTTGTCCTGGTTCGCCGGGGCCGGGTTCCATATCGGCGAACTCGGATCGTTCACCATGTGGGTGGGCCAGTCGGCGGGTCTGCCGCCGCTGCCGGTGTTCGGTCTCATGCCCGAGCCGATTGCGGACGACCGCATCCGCATCGCCCTGCAATGCCTGATTCCGGCGTCCGCAGGCGTCATCGCGCTCCTCGCCATGCTCGTGCCGGGGCCGATGCGGGTCCGTCCGGTGAAACCCGCCGACGGCTCCGATGCCATGAAGCGGATCGTCGTCACCATGGCCGGCCATCTGGCCGTCCTGGTCGTTGCGGGAGCTGTGACGGTCGGCGCATGGTGCGCCTGCTTCGCCTTGTCCGACGGCGCGCTCGGCGCGCATCGGCTGTCCCACGTGGGCGTCGACATCCTGCCGTCCACCCTGCTCGTCGCGCGTTCGATCACATTCGGATTCGCAGCGGCGTGGCTTGCCGTGGCGGTGGTGTTGTCCGCCGTCTACGGGATACACTGGATTGTCGAACGCCATGCGGCACGGATCGCGAATGCCGCGGCCGTCGCGGCCGAACCGGCGGACCATGTCCCGGCGTCCGCGGACGACGGCGAGGATTCCGCCGACACCACGGACGCCGGGAATCCCGCCGACGTGGACGACGCCACGAAGGAGCATGAACGCGGAAGCGTGAAACCCCGTTCCGTCCGTTCCGAACGTGCCGTGCGTTCGGACACGTTCGAACGCGCCACCGCCGTGCGGCGCGCACCGCGCACCGTACGATCAGACAAGCTTGACCAACCAACCAAGGAGGAATCCGATGACAACAACGAATCGTCCGATTAAGCGGGCGCTGGTCTCCGTCTTCCACAAGGAAGGCATCGAAGTGCTCGCCGAGGCCTTCGTCAAGGTCGGCACCGAAGTGGTGTCCACCGGCTCGACCGCGAAGCGTCTCGCCGAACTCGGCGTGCCCGTCACCGAAGTGAGCGAGGTCACCGGATTCCCTGAGTGCCTCGACGGCCGCGTCAAGACCCTCGATCCGCACATCCACGCCGGCATCCTCGCCGACATGACCAACCCGGACCACGCCGCCCAGCTGGAGAAGTTCGGCATCAAGCCGTTCGACCTGGTCGTCGTCAACCTGTACCCGTTCGCCGACACCGTGCGCTCCGGCGCCGATGAGGCGGCCACCATCGAGAAGATCGACATCGGCGGCCCGTCCATGGTGCGCGGTGCGGCGAAGAACAGCGCCACCGTCGCCATCGTCACCGATCCGGCCGATTACGCGCTCGTCGCCGCCCGCGTGGAGAACGGCGAGGGCTTCAGCCTCGAGGAGCGTCGCTGGCTGGCCGGCAAGGCGTTCGCGCACACCGCCGCCTACGACGCGACGATCAACGAGTGGACCGCGAAGCACTGGCCGAAGCCCGCCACCATCGACGAGACCGACCATGACGATGAGGGCCAGCCGGTCGACGACGCGAAGTTCCCGGCCGCGTTCACCCGCACCTGGGACCGCTCGCACACGCTGCGCTACGGCGAGAACTCGCACCAGCAGGCCGCGCTCTACCTCGACCCGCTCGACCAGACCGGCTTCGCCCACGCCGAACAGCTCGGCGGCAAGCCGATGAGCTACAACAACTACGTGGATGCGGACGCCGCATGGCGCGCCGTGTGGGATCTCGCCCCGTCCATCGCCGTGGCCGTCGTCAAGCACAACAATCCGTGCGGCCTCGCCATCGGCGCCACCGCGGCCGAGGCGCACCGCAAGGCACACGCCTGCGACCCGGTGAGCGCGTACGGCGGCGTCATCGCCTGCAACACGACCGTCACCCTGGAGATGGCGGAGAGCGTGCGTCCGATCTTCACCGAGGTGATCGTCGCCCCCGCCTACGAGGACGCGGCGCTCGAACTGCTGAAGACCAAGAAGAAGAACCTGCGCATCCTCAAGGTGGCCGAACCGCCGAAGGGCCACACGCAGTTCCGCCAGATCGACGGCGGCCTGCTCGTGCAGGACATGGACCTCATCAACGCTACCGGCGACGATCCGGACGCGTGGAAGCTCGTCTCCGGCGAGCCGGCCGACGCCGACACGCTCAAGGATCTCGTGTTCGCCTGGCGCGCCATCCGCTGCGTCAAGTCCAACGCGATCCTGCTCGCCCACGACCAGGCGACCGTCGGCATCGGCATGGGCCAGGTCAACCGCGTCGACTCCTGCCATCTGGCCGTCGAACGTGCCAACACGCTGGCGGACGGCGCCGACCGCGCCACCGGTTCCGTGGCCGCGTCCGACGCGTTCTTCCCGTTCGCGGACGGCGCCGAGACGCTGATGAACGCCGGTGTGAAGGCCATCGTGCAGCCCGGCGGCTCCATCCGCGACGAGGAGGTCATCGAGGCCGCGAAGAAGGCCGGCGTGACCATGTACCTGACCGGCACCCGCCACTTCTTCCACTGATCGACGAACGGGGCCGGCCGTGCTCCTCTTCGGAGGGAAGCACGGCCGGCCCCGTCGGCATGGATATCGCAAACCGCAAACGCACGCAAACCAGACAAACGCACTGAGGTACAGGCATGAAAAACCATCCCTTCGTCTCCGAAGCCCATGAGGGCAAGCCGTGGTTCGAGTGGATCGTCGCCGCGCTGGTGATCGCTTCCGGCGTGCTCGCGGTCCTCGGATACACGATGGCCGCCACGGTGTTGATCTCCGTGACGGCCATCGTGACCGGGCTCATCCGTCTCATCATGCGCGAACGAAGCCCTTGGAAGGTGCGGTCAGTCGCGTTCGACTCCTTCATCGGCATCTGCCTTGGCGTCGGACTGCTCGCCACCTACTTCAGCGTGTACGGCATCACCCTGTGACGCCGCGGCGTCGTCCGCCTCGCCGTCCTCATCGGCCGTCGTCTCCTGCGCTTCCTGCGCGGAGTCGGCGGCCTCGTTGTATGCGGTGAGCTGGGCGGGGTCGTCGCCCTTCGCCTTCGGGGCGACGATCATCTGCTGGAGCACCATCACAAGCGCGACGAGCGCGGCAGCGAGCACCGGGCAGATCCAAAACACCCACAGTTGGCTGAGCGGTTCGACCTGAAGCTTCTGGTTCTGGGCGAACAGCGCGATGCCGGTGGCGCGCGCCGGGTTCAGCGCGGCGCCGGTGACCGGGAAGGCGACGGCGGCACCCACCGCGTAGGACACGCCGGTGGCCAGCGCGTAGCGCTTCGTGCCGTAGGTCGCCATGGCGGCGCCCACGATGAGCAGACCGGCGGCGAGCTCGACGGCGATCGCCTGGGTGATGGAGAAGTTGAGGCCATACTGGGTGAGCGTGCTGTAGGCGACGGAACCCTTGTCGAAGCCGTTGACGGTGGTGGTCAGCCACTGGGCCAGCGTGACGTTCTCGGAGGTGGGCAGCAGGAACTTAACGAGCATGCCCGCGAGCGTGGCGCCGATCACCTGGAAGACGATGTAGAGGATGCCGTCCACGAGCTTCGTGCGGCCGGTGACCATGGCCGCGACCGTCACCGCCGGATTGAACTGGCCGCCGGAGACTCCGCCGAGCGCGAGCACGGCGGCCGCGTAGACAAGACCCGTGCCGAGCGCGATGTAGGCGAGGTTCAGCTGGAAGACGATCGAGCCGAACGTGCTGAACACGTAGATGGCGAAGCAGATCAGGAAGGTGCCGACCAGCTCGGCCCCCACGCGAAGCGGCCACGGCTGTTCCTTCGTGATGTTCTCTTCAGATGTCATGTGTGTTTCCTTCGATTCTTGTTCGGAGTTGTTCCGGGGGCGCGGCCCGTCGGAGCACTGACAGTCTAGCAGTAGCACATCGGGCCGTATCCGGGGGGTACGGTATCATATTCAGGTTGGAAATACCCCTAGGCCACGTTGGGAGAACGATGCCAAACGCATATTCCCGCGCCATGAAAGCGCATGAAAGCAACAACGAAGGAATCCGACTGCAGAAGATCCTCGCCCAGGCCGGATTCGGTTCCCGCCGCAAGTGCGAGGAGATGATCACCGAAGGACGCGTCGAAGTGGACGGCGAACTCGTCACCGAGCTCGGCACCCGCGTCGACATGTCGCGCCAGCAGGTCCGCGTCGACGGATCGCGCGTGCGCATCAACCCGAACCACGTCACGCTCGCGCTCAACAAGCCGCGCCGCGTGCTCTCCGCCATGGACGATCCGAAGGGCCGCTACACGCTGGCCGACATCGTCGGCGACAAGTACGAACGCATCTTCCACATGGGACGTCTCGACTACGATTCCGAGGGTCTCATCCTCATGACGAACGACGGCGAGCTGAGCCAGCACGTCATGCACCCCAAGTACGAGGTCGAGAAGACCTACATCGCCACGGTCGAGGGCAAGCTGTCCGGCACCGTGTGCCGCCGTCTCGTCAAGACCGGCGTACAGCTGGACGACGGCTGGATCAAGCTCGACCACTGCGCGATCATCGACCAGAAGCGCGACGCCACAATCGTCAAGGTCGTGCTGCACTCCGGCAAGAACCGCATCGTGCGACGCATCTTCGGTTCGATCGGCTTCCCGGTCAAGCGTCTCGTGCGCACGCAGATCGGCCCGATCAAGCTGGGCGAGCTCAAGTCCGGTTCCTACCGCGTGCTCAGCCAGACCGAGGTCCGTTCCCTGTCGAAGGCGGTGGGCCTGTGATTCGCGTCGCCATCGACGGGCCCGCCGGCGTCGGCAAGTCGTCGACGTCGAAGGCGCTGGCCAAGTACTACGGTTTCGCCTACCTCGACACGGGCGCCATGTACCGCGCCTGCGCGTGGTGGTGCCTCAAGCAGGGCATCGACCTCGACGCGGAACAGGTCGATGAGCGCGTCGTCACCGAGGCGGTGGGCGAGTTCTTCACCGGCGATCATTTCGACATCTCCGTCGATCCGGACGCGCCGGCCGTGACCGCCGACGGTGAGGACATCTCCGAGGCGATCCGCTCCTCCGAGGTCTCCACGCACGTGTCCAAGGTGTCGAACATCATCCCGGTGCGCAACGTGCTCATCGCCGCCCAGCGCGCGTACATCGCGCGCGAGGCGGACAAGGAGTCGTTCTCCGGCGGGCTCGGCATCGTCGCGGAGGGCCGCGACATCACGACCGTGGTCGCCCCGGACGCGGAGGTGCGCGTGCTGCTCACCGCCCGCGAGGAGGTGCGCCAGGCGCGCCGCACCGGCCAGGCGGCCGGCGGCGTGGGTGCGGAGGACGTGGCCGCGCGCGACCGCATGGACTCGCGTGTCACGAACTTCACGACCGCCGCGGACGGCGTCGTCACCGTCGACAATTCCGACATGGATTTCGCGCACACGCTCGACACGCTGATCGGGCTCGTCGACGAGGCCATCGAGGAGCAGGAGTACGCGCGCTACGCCGCGAACCTCGAAGGCTACGAGCTGGACGAGGGCGACGAGGCGCTGATCGAGGGCCGCGGCGCCGGCGAGACGTCCGGGAAGCCCGGTCCGAAGCAGGTGGGCGTGCTGGCCGTCGTGGGGCGTCCGAACGTGGGCAAGTCGTCGCTCGTCAACCGCATCCTCGGCCGTCGCGTCGCCGTCGTGGAGGACACTCCCGGCGTGACGCGCGACCGCGTGAGCTATGACGCGGAATGGTCCGGCACCGATTTCAAGCTCGTCGACACGGGCGGCTGGGAGGTGGACGTCGAGGGCATCGACTCCGCCATCGCCTCGCAGGCCGAGGTCGCCGTGAACCTCGCCGATGCGGTCGTGCTCGTCGTCGACGGCCAGGTCGGCATGACCGACACGGACGAGCGCATCGTGAAGATGCTGCGCGCCTCCGGCAAGCCGGTCACACTCGCCGTGAACAAGGTCGACGATCGTGAAAGCGAGTATCTCGCCGCCGAATTCTGGAAGCTAGGACTCGGCGAGCCGTATGCGATCTCCGCGATGCACGGCAGGGGAGTGGGCGACCTGCTCGACGCGGCGCTCGACTCGCTGCGCAAGGCGGAGAAGACGTCCGGCTATCTCACGCCGTCCGGCCTTCGCCGCGTGGCGCTCGTGGGGCGTCCGAACGTGGGCAAGTCGTCACTGCTCAACCAACTGGCCCGCGAGGAGCGCACGGTCGTCAACGATCTGGCCGGCACCACGCGCGACCCGGTCGACGAGGTCATCGACATCGACGGCGAGGACTGGTTGTTCATCGACACGGCCGGCATCAAGCGTCGTCAGCACAAGCTCAAGGGCGCGGAATACTATTCGTCGCTGCGTACGCAGGCGGCGATCGAACGCTCCGAGCTGGCGCTCGTGCTGTTCGACGCGTCCGTGCCGATCTCCGACCAGGACCTCAAGGTTATGAGCTCCGCCGTGGACGCGGGCCGCGCCATCGTGCTCGTGTTCAACAAGTGGGATGCGATGGACGAGTTCGACAAGCAGCGTCTCGAACGCCTGTGGGTCACCGAGTTCGACCGCGTCACCTGGGCGCAGCGCGTGAACCTGTCGGCGAAGACCGGCTGGCACACGAACCGTCTCGCCAAGGCGATGCGCGAGGCGCTGGAATCGTGGGACAAGCGCGTGCCGACCGGCAAGCTCAACGCGTTCCTCGGCCAGCTGCAGTCCGCCCACCCGCATCCGCTGCGTGGCGGCAAGCAGCCGCGCATCCTGTTCGCTACGCAGGCTTCGACGCGTCCGCCGCGTTTCGTGATCTTCGCGACCGGCTTCCTCGAGCATGGCTACCGTCGCTACATCGAGCGTTCGCTGCGCGAGGAGTTCGGCTTCGAAGGTTCGCCGATCCAGATCTCGGTGAACATCCGCGAGAAGAAGAAGCGCAAGTAGGCGGATTACGATTCGCATCGACCCGATAATCGCCGTTTCCGGTGATGGCTATGCGTCATCACCGGAAACGGCGATTTCGGTATCCGTCCCTTCCACCGATGACGTGCGTCCGGACGCCTATGCTATGCGGCATGGGGAAGACAAGATTTCATGGCAAGGCACAGGCGTATGCGGCGGGGAGACCCGGCTATCCCGAAACGGCCATCCGGCATATCGGCGGACTGATCCGACGGGAATCCACGTCGGCGGCCGACGACGCCGATAGCCCCGATAACCGTGGCGCTCACGTCATCGCGGACATCGGCGCCGGCACAGGCAAGCTCACGGTCGCGCTGACGGAGCTGGGAATGCCCGTATACGCCGTCGAACCGGATGCCGACATGCGCGCCGAACTGACGGACCGCACGCACGGACTCGCCGACGTGACGGTGACCGCCGGCACCGCCGACCACACCGGACTGTCGCCGCACAGCGTGGATGTGATTACCGTCGCACAGGCGCTCCACTGGTTCGATCCGGACGCCTTCGCCGCGGAATGCCGTCGCATCGCACGCGACGGACGATACCTGCTGGTTTCGCTGTACAACGTCACGTCGTTTGACTCGGCGATGCGACCGGACCGGCATGACGGGCACGGTGACGTCATCACGGGCAGCATCCGGCATTTCGAGGACACGACGGCCATGTTCTTCCACAATCCCGAAATCCGTTCGTTCCCCAATCCGATCCACTACACGCGTGACGCATGGCATGCCTACATGGACTCGCACTCGCACAGCCCGCTGCCGGACGAAGCGGGGTACGAGGAGTACCGGACATGGGTGGATGGACTGTTCGACCGGCGGGCGGTCGACGGCGTACTGACCGACGACACCGTCTGCATGGTGGCCAGTGAATACGTGCGTCCCTGATCTGATCCTTCAATCGAGTTGGACGAAGCGGATGTTGTTCTCGTTGAGCTGGTAGCCGACCGCGATCATCTCCTTGAGATAGGCGCGCATGTTGCTGATTCTCAAATGATCGGCGCGTTCGGGTCCGCCTTGGCAGACAAGGGGATCATATGCATAGCAGTCGCCGTACTTCGGTATCGGCAGCCGCTTTCTTGCCGCCTTATACCCCCGGATGCCCAATACATCCCGGCGGAAGTACTCATCGGGGATATCTGCCAGATAATACTTGAGCGCGGATGATCGGAAGATGCTGTTGCGGAACTGGAGCGTCGCCACCGAGTCCCGCGCCTCCAACACGATCAGATCGCCGAATGCGGTCGCGAAGATGGGATCGGTACCTGGCTCTTCCATGGCAGGTGATACAGACGGACCAGCAACCCGGTCCAATCATCGGGATTGACGACGCGAAGGTATCCATCGCAGAAAGTGCCGAGACCCCATCGTTCCCATACATCGACGATTTGGGGCGGCAGTCTGTCATGCCACCGCTCGTACGAGCTTGGAGGCATCGGGCGGAACGGCACAAAATCATCGAAACAGCTCCGGTCATCCGGATCGATCATGGGCGTCCTTTCGCCGTGCGACTGGCCGCAGTCCAAGCGGCTCCGTTTCCCATATTAGAGACTCCCGCGAAGAGAGGTTACGACATGCGAGCCGCTGCCGGACGATCTTCAGGCCGACCTATTTGACAGACCGACCGACGGTCTGTATGCTGTCGATGATAGAAAACGAAAGGTTGACCGCATGGCACGCAATGCACATCCAGAGGAGACCGAACGGCGAATCCTTGATTCCGCCCGCAGGCTCTTCGCCGAAAAGGGTTACGAGAAGACGTCCATCCAGGACATCCTGAACGATCTGGGCGACCTCTCCAAGGGCGGCCTCTACCATCATTTCAAATCGAAGGAGGCGATTCTCGACCAGTTGAACGCCGACGAGTGGGCCGCCACCGCACGCCTCCTTGACGAACTCATCAGCCGCAAGGACATGAGCGCGCTTGAGAAGCTGCGTACGCTCATCGTTTCCGCCGTGGACGCCCCCGACCATCTGGACCTTGTCCGCTCCCAATTGGCCTTGCTCAAGGACCCCGCGTTCTTTACGGCGAACATGCGCTTCTGGTCGACAAGATTGCCGGAATCCTTCCGCACGCTCATCGATATGGGCGTGCAGGACGGCTCCATTCCCACAACGTATCCCGAGGAGGCGGCGCAGTTGCTCTCGCTCCTCGGCAACTACTGGCTCATGCCCTGCTTCTATCCCGCCGATCACGCCGACATGGAACGCCGCATCCGCTGCCTCGCCACGATGCTCGACGCCATCGGCGTGCCGGTGTTCGACGAGACGCTTATCCCGCGGGCGGTCAAGGGTCTCACGGCGCTGATGCCGGAAGGGGAGGCGGCGGTCGCATAGGCGGACACCCCAATGCGCCACTTCGCAAATCACCGCACCTAGATAGAGGGACGTTTTCACGCCTTTTGCCACGGGCATTCTCGTCACCACAACAGACCGACGGTCGGTCTGAATAGATGGTCATAACTCATCCACAGGAAAGGAATCCGCAATGACGAACGTATCCAAATACCCGATCCGACCGCAAAGGGACCAAGCCGCGGACCCCCTTCACGTACGCAACTTCTATCTGCTTGTCGCGGGTCTCGGCATATCGCTCTTCGCCAACCTCATGCTGCGGTTCGCCATGTCCATGTGGGTGCTTGACGAGACCGGCTCGGCGGCGGCGTTCGCTTCCATCCTCACCGCGAGCATCCTGCCCACGATCCTGCTCTCGCCCCTTGGTGGCGTGGTGGCGGACCGCACGAACCGCCGGACCGTCATGGTGATGCTCGACGCGCTCTCCGCCGTGACGGTGATTGCCTGCGCGGCGGTCTTCTCGGTCATCGGATTCAATCTGGGGGCAATCGCCGTGATGCAGGTGGTGCTCGCCGTGCTCGATGCCATGGAGACGCCTACGGTGCAGGCGGCGCTGCCGCAGATGTTCCGCTCCCATGGCGAGGACGTGATGCGGCGCGCGATGGCTGTGGTGAACGTGGTGAACCAGACGAGCACGCTCGTGCCGGCCGTACTTGGCGGCGTGCTCTACGCGGCGGTGGGCGTGATGCCCATGATGGGCATCACGATCGTGGGGTTCGGCACGGCCGCCGTCGTGGAGTGCTTCATCCGGCTCGGTGCCCCCGCACGCGCGGACGGTGGGCGTGCCTCGGCTTTGGACGATCTGCGCGCGGCCGGACGTTTCCTCACCCGCGAACGCCCTCATGTGCTGCACCTGGTGCTGATCTGCGCAGCGCTCAACTTCCTGGTGACGGGGTACGCGGAGGTCGGCTTCCCCTACATGGTGCGGACCGTGCTGGGCTTCGGCTCCACGGCGTACGGTCTTGCATACGGTCTCGTGGGAGTATCCGGTCTGCTCGGTGCGCTCGTCGGCGGACGGATCGCGAAGTCGCTTTCCATGCGGCGATTCCCGACGTCGATCGCCGCGTTCTCGCTCACCATCCTGCCGCAGACGCTCGTCATGATGCTTCCCGCAGGCGGGGGAGTGCGCCTCGCGGTACTCACGGCGAGCACCTGCGGGACCATGGTCGCCATCACCCTCGCGAATCTCATCGCCGTGCCGGCAATCCAGCTGGGCTGCCCTGAGGACATGACCGGCAAGGTGATGTCGCTCGCGCTCTCCGCGAGCATGTGCGCCCAGCCCCTCGGACAGATTGCGTACGGCTGGGCGTACAACGTCTACCCGGCGGGAGCGGTCCTGGCGATGACGCTCGTTCTGGCTGTCGCGATGCTGCCGCTGGTCGCGCACGTGGCCCAGCGGTTCTAGGGTGGGCTGTTTCGGCACGGTTTCGGCGCACCGTTCGATGTCATTGTGCACGCCCACACTGTTAAAGTACATCCAGCGCGCCGGAGCTATGGAACCTGACTTTGCCCTTCGGCATAGTTCAGCTTTTCAGTATATTGGATGAGCAAGGCTTCCTTACCTCTCGAACCCGTTATCGGCTCTGGAGCGCAGGGAGCCTTTCCATCAGTCTTCTGTATATGTAGCTTCGATGCTCATGTCCCATGCAGTCAACCCCGTGCCGCCGTCGGTGGAACTGGATGGCCAACCACGTGGTACGGGGATGCTTTGTCATCGCTGATGATGATTCAGCAACCGTCGAGAGCCCCACCCGCAAAATCGCGGGAAGCGAAACACGGTGTTCCACATCATGCCGTGTAAGGCCGGTTAGAATTGTTCGCATTCACGTACTGGCCTTCCACGGTGGTGCTCGTGCACGCGCGGATGCCGTCCAGCGTGCCCGCCAATCCGGAGTGGGCAGCGGCAGGTCGGGAGTGACCGGTCGTCATTCCGTCGCATTCCCGTTTGGCAGGGGTACCTTCCCGTCGTTCTCCGGAGGCAACTGGCGTATGAGGGGTGCCTGGGGGTGCCGCATCGAGGTACATTACGGCCGTTGCGGCGCCTGCTCCTCGGATAAGCCTTAATCAAGTACCCCTCGTAACGCAGGTGGATGTCCGGAGCGGTGAGGATGTACCCCTGCCAAGCGAGAAAGAGAAGCCCGGATTCGGACAAGCCCGACAAACCCACTCCTACATACCAAAATGTGAAGAGCCGTTAAAGCTCAGCGGGATCTCCGGGAAGAGACGCCCGCCGGTGTTGGACACGCACGCTTGCGAAGCTCGTTCGCGAGCGTGCGGGACAATGCCGCGCCGTTGATGTTCACGCGCAGCAGCTAGTTGGCCTATTCAAGACGCTTCAACATACGCAGCAGCAACGAAATAAATATGAAACACTACCGTGGTGTAATTAAAAAAAAGGAGTAATATGTCAATTCAATATAATTCAGCAAGACGTAACATAATATCCGAACAACAAGGGGTTCTTCTCTTTAAGAGATACCTACTGGGGCATAATTTTACACCATTTGATTGGCCACTGGAAAACGACAATGGCGTCGATGTGATTGGCATAGCATCATTGCCGCCATCAGAACTCACTCCCACAAGCACTAGATATACTCCTGTAGCCACAAGCCTTTTGGCCGGATTCCAACTTAAGTCATCTTCGGAAAGAGATAAGCCTCAAGATATTCCTGTAGGCAGACACAAAGATTACTGGATGCATGGAAGTTTACCTATATTCCTTGTCAATGTTCTAAATAAGACAAATTCTATATATATTGAAGATGCGATATCTGCGCTGCAAGATGATAATCTGGACAGTGTAACCGTCGATACAAGAATAGACGAGCCAGATGGATTGTTGGTTATCCAGCATGTCTGGGCCCGGACGGTTGCATGGTCATTGTGCCCGTCACTTGGTCGAACGCTTCGCAAACGGACACTAAGAGATATTAAGAACTATCAAGGACCAAACTCTCAGACCGATCCCATTTCCCCCTCTGTCTGGTCTTTTATCGCCAACTCCTTCTTTTCTGGAGATGGCTTAATGATTCGATCATGGAATGAAAATTATTCTTTCTTCAAGTTCATGGATGTAATGTTTCTCAATGATGATTTGAGGCAAGATTTTATTGCACAGATTTCCAATGTGGATGAGGAAAAGAATTCATATACTCCATCGAATGTATTTGGCGTACTGTATATACTGATTGAGATGTATACCGATTTTGGGAGGTTTCAAATAGAAATAAACGGCGACAGTAAAAAAGAACTTAGTTACAGAAAAAAAGAAATTAGTTTTGTTTCGATACATTATGCAATTATATTGACTGTGCTGTCGGCTCCTTTAAGGAGAGAGATAGCAATAATGCAGAAGAAAGATTTTTCGATGATTTAATCAAATATACTTACGGATCTATTTATAATATGGCGGACCATTCTGTCAAAGATGAAGAAAATGCATGGACCGTTCTTTTTGATATGAAAAAAAACAGTATCAAATATTTTATCCACACAGGCTTTACATCAAGAGCTTAAAGAAGCCTGCGGAAATAACATCAAGGCAAAATACTCTAGAATACTCAATATGAGCGCCATTGAAGCATCTCAATGGTAATTTGGGGCGCTATTGCTGTTTTGTGGGTAGTGGTTCGTCGTTGAGCCGTTGAGTGTGTAAGTGTGAGGGGCGTTCCCGCGCATTCTGCTTCCCGACCAAAGAAATGAACCACGGAAAACGCCTAGACAAGAGCTTATTCACCCGACTACTGAACGTCAAAAACACGGTCGTCGAGGACGCGCGGATCGTCGACTCGCCCCTGCGCCCCGAGCCCGTGCTCGAGGTCCATGTGCGCCCGCATGCAGGCATGCTCCGATGCTCTCGCTGCGGCAAACGCCGCTGCGGTTATGACCGGGGCGGCGGTGCCCGCCGTTGGCGTCATCAGGATTTCGGCTGCTGGCAGGTGGAGCTGGTCGCCGACATGCCCCGCGTGGACTGCCCGGAATGCGGGATCGTGGTCGCCCAAGTACCATGGGCGGAGCCCGGCAGCCGGTTCACGCGCGATTTCGAGTCGGAGTGCGCGTGGCTGATGAGCGCCGCCAACCAGAAGACGGTCAGCGGTTTCCTGCACGTGGCGTGGAAAACCGCGGGCAACATCGCCCGCAAGGTCGCCGAGCGGTTGAGGACGTCGATGCTGTGCCCGTTCGACGGCCTGCGCGCGATCGGCGTGGACGAGACCAGCTACTGCAAAGGCCACACGTACATCACCGTCGTCGACCACGAACGCCACCGCGTCATCTGGACGCACGACGGGTACGGCAAGGACGTGTTCGGCCGGTTCTTCAAGGCACTCACACCCGAACAGCGCGCCTCCATCCGGGTCGTCACCGGGGACGGCGCCCGCTGGATCGACTCATGCGTCGACGAGTGATGTCCGCAGGCGGAGCGCGTGCTCGACGGATTCCACATCGTCGGCTGGATGACCGGCGCGCTCGACAGGGGCCGCAAACGCTTGTGGAACCATGCGAGGCGCAACGGCGACGAGGAGGCGGCCAGACGCATGCGCGGCGTCAAATACGCGGTCCTGAAGAACCCCGACGGCCTGACCGGCAAACAGAACGAGACGCTCGACGGCATCGGGAACACGGACCCGAAAGGCCAGCTCTACCGCACCTGGCAGCTCAAGGAACTGCTGAGGACCCTGCTCGGACACCCAATCGGACAGGCCCGGGGAGAGCTGGACCACTGGGTGTTCTGGGCGTCCTACAGCCGCATTCCCGAAATCGTCGAACTCTCCAAGAAGATCCGGCGACGCCGGCCCGACATCCTCAGAACCATCCGGCTGGGCTATTCCAGCGCCAGGCTCGAGGCGTTCAACAACAGGATCAAGGTCGCCATCCGTATGGCTACGGCTTCCACCACGTCGCCAACCTCATCGCCCTGATCATGCTCCGATGCGGCGGACTCAACATACGACTACCACAACCAAGAACCTAACCCACGAAAACAGCAGAAGCCTCTTCTTCGGCTTGCTTTGCCATTCGATGCTCCTGCCATCCCCATCTCGTTGCATGAACAATGCACCAGCTAACAGTTCCTGAACTCGTACGGGATTTCGCCCTTAGACACCGGTAACGACTCGTCTACCCCCCATACTCCATAGATTGCATGCGGGCCGTGTCTTGCCAGCAAGCTAGCTGGCAAGACACGGCATATGCCGTCGATAGCAGAGAACGCGTCTACGTACGGGCTGTCAACAAGCACCGTAGCGTACCGAAGGGTGTCTCTCGCGACTTTCCATTGAATTCCTGATGTGTTGGGGGTGTATCCAACTCCTCCCAACGCCCCGCCTGTTGATGCCCTATCGTTTCGTGAACACCGCATAAACAGATAAAGCGTTTCCTGCTCGCGCGGCTACGGCTTCACTGAGTCTCGTGCGGGGCATTGCGACGGTAAAGTGTGTCCCGGACCCTGAATGCGCATCCTCCAGCGGCGATTCAGGGCCGCTCCGCTCATTCGTCGTTGCACCGAAAGGACCGCTCACATGCTCGTTGCCGCCTGTATCTTCGCGATTTTCGCAGGATTGCTCCATGTCGTCATCTTCATTCTGGAATCGTTCCATTGGACGGAACCGAAGACGATGGAGATTTTCTCCATTCGATCCGTTCAAGAGGCCGAGGCCACGAAGGAGATGGCGTACAATCAGGGCTTCTACAATCTTTTCCTCGGCGTCATGGCCATAGTGGGATCGGCATTGTCGCTGTCCGGATACCATGTTGCAGGAGCGGCTCTGATAACCGCCGGGACCGCATCCATGGCTCTCGCTGCATTGGTATTGTTCGCCGGCAGCCCCGACAAACGGAGTGCTGCGATCAAGCAATTCGCATTCCCCGCGATCGCTTTACTGCTTATGGGTGCTGCCATCCTGTTCTGACGAATCCGGCCGTTCCGGTTGGCTCGATACGAAGAAGACACGCCGATTTGCGTTTCCGTAGCCATCTGGTAAATTATTCGACTGTTGCAAATGCAACATCGGACCATAGCGCAGTTTGGTAGCGCACTTGACTGGGGGTCAAGGGGTCGCGGGTTCAAATCCCGCTGGTCCGACCAGATGGTCCGGAATCTCAACGATTCCGGACTTTTTGTATTCCACGACATGTCACCCGCTCTCTCTTGGAACGATGGAGGTTATAGGCCAAGGTGGGGCCCGCCACCGACACGCCTCATATCGCGGGCGTGTCGTCACGCAACACGCCGCCATCATCCTCCGAGCGCTTGCATCATCCGCGGCGCAGGGAATATCCTTGGACAAACGAAGGGAGTCTGTCATGTCAGAGCCGAACCAGACAGCACCTCAGGCGCAGCAGCCTGAAACAGAGATTCCGCAGTCCGAGTCCTCCGCCGTGGAACGGAGCGCATACGACGCGTACACGCAACAGTCGTACGTCCCTCCTGACGCCGAATGGCAATCCTACACGACGACGGGGGAGCACCCTCAGCAATCCGTATCCGGACAGCCCGGATATGGATATGCGGCACAACAACCCCAGCCGCAGATGGCGTACCCGTACGCCCAGCAGCCTGCGCCGCCGTATGGGGCACCCTACGGCTACCCGCGGCCCGTTTACACGGACCCCGCGGACAGCGGTTCGTTCGGATGGGCGGTCCTAGGATTCTTCGTCCCCGTCGCCGGTCTCATCCTTTGGCTGGTCTGGAAGGACACGCGCCCATTGGATGCGGCGAAAGCGGGCAAGGGCGCGCTCGTGTCGGTCATTGTATGGGCCGCGTTCGTCGTCCTGTACATCATCCTCGTCATCGTGATCATCATCGTGGGACTGTCGGCGAGCTCCGCCACCGGGGTCCTCGCCGCCGCGGCGATATGACGTCGTCCCGAGGGCGTGATTGGTGCGAATCCGGCGGAAGCGGCGTGTGAAAGCGCTTGTTTCCGCCGATTTCATCCTATCGTTCACCATTTCTACACGCCATGTTTTCCGGCATGACGATGGCGTTCTTCCAATATCCGGTACACTGGTCGTCTATCGAATAGTCGTAAAGGAGAGATAGTTGTCAGACGTTTTCGATAAGTCCGCCGCGAAGATGCGCGATCACGGCATGAGCGAAATGGCCATCAGCCAGTTCAGGCATCTGTACGATGTGTGGCGCAACGACGAGGGAGCCACCTGGATCAAGGAGGCCGATGTCGAACCTCTCACCGGCGTCCCGAGCTTCCACGATATCTACGACACGATCGATCACGACAAGGCCATCGGAGCCTTCGCCAAGACCGCGTTCCTCAAGCTCAACGGCGGCCTCGGCACGTCGATGGGCCTCGACTGCGCGAAGTCGCTGCTGCCCGTGCGCCGCCACAAGGCCAAGCAGATGCGCTTCATCGACATCATCCTCGGCCAGGTGCTCACCGCGCGCAGCCGTCTGGACGTCGAGCTGCCGCTCACCCTGATGAACTCCTTCCGCACCTCGGCGGATACGATGAAGGTGCTGCACCACAACCGCAAGTTCCATCAGGAGGACATCCCGATGGAGATCGTGCAGCACGTGGAGCCGAAAATCGACCTGGCCACCGGCGAGCCGGTCTCGTTCCCGCAGAACCCTGATCTCGAATGGTGCCCGCCGGGACACGGCGACCTGTACTCCACCATCTGGGAGTCCGGCCTGCTCGACAAGCTGGAGGAGCACGGATTCGAATACCTGTTCATCTCGAACTCCGACAATCTCGGCGCCCGCCCGTCCCGCACGCTGGCGCAGTACTTCGAGGATTCGGGCGCGCCGTTCATGGTCGAGGTGGCCCGCCGCACCGAGGCCGACCGCAAGGGCGGCCACATCGTCCGCGACCGCAAGACCGGCCGTCTCATGCTACGCGAGATGAGCCAGGTGCGTCCCGAGGACAAGAAGGACGCACAGAACATCGACAAGCACCCGTACTTCAACACCAATTCGATCTGGGTGCGCGTCAGCGCGCTGAAGGCGATGCTGGCCGAGCATGACGGCGTACTGCCGCTTCCGGTGATCCTCAACCACAAGACCGTCGACCCGACGGATTCGTCGACGACGCCCGTCCTGCAGCTGGAGACCGCCATGGGTGCCGCCATCGGCCTGTTCGACGGCGCCATCTGCGTGCAGGTCGACCGCATGCGCTTCCTGCCGGTCAAGACCACCGACGACCTGTTCATCATGCGATCCGATCGATTCCACCTGACGGATACGTATGAGATGGAAGACGGCAACTACATCTTCCCGAACGTCACGCTCGACCCGCGCTACTACAAGAACATCCACGACTTCGACGAGCGCTTCCCGTACAACGTGCCGTCCCTCGCCGCCGCCAATTCGGTGACCATCGAGGGCGACTGGACGTTCGGCCGGGACATCATCATGTTCGCCGACGCCAAGCTCGAGGACAAGGGCGAGGCCCGTTACGTGCCGAACGGCGAATACGTGGGTCCCCAGGGCATCGAACCCGACGACTGGATCTAAAACACAAAAAACGGAGCCAATTTTGGCGAAAAGCCGACGGCTCCGAAAAAAACACCGTAATATAGATGGAGGTTGCGCTCAAGAAGCGCAGTTGAGAATTAACCTTAACGATACGTGAGGACTAATGGCAGAGGGTAGCACCGGGAGGCGGCGTTTTTCCGACAAGTGGGGCAAGCATGAGCTTGACGTGTTGGCCGTGTTGTCATCCGCGTTCCCGCAATGGCTCACCTCACGTCAGATCGCACAGCGCGTGAAGGCGTATGCCGACTCGTACGGCGAGTTGGCCGATCAGGCGGCGAAGGCGGCATTCGCGAAGCAGTTCCAACGCGACCGTGCGAAGCTGGCCGCCATGGGCATCGCCATCGAGTCCCGTCAGCCCGAATACTCCTCCAAATCGGAGGGGCAGGACTTCGCCTCGTATCGTCTCCAGCTCGGCGACGAACCTCGGATTCGTCTGAGGTTCGAGCCGGAGGACATGTCGGTGCTCGCGGCGGCCAACTATCTCGCCCGCTCCATGTCCATGTCGAGCGACCACGAGCAGCAGTCCGGCAACGCCCACGCCTCGCGCACGGCTCCACGCGTGCCGCAGACCCCGATTCCCGGCCTCGGACTCGATTCGATCGCCCCGGGCCTCGGCACGCAGACCATCCCGGACGCGCTGGTGAAGGTCATCGACTCCCGTCGCTTCGCCGCCACCATCGATGTGGACGGCGAGCACATCAACGTCGCGTACACCGATTCCGATGATTTGGCGATGTATGTGCTGGAGCATCCGGGAGCCTCCATCGTGAGCCCGCAGGAGGCCGCAGACGCGTTCCACCGCCGTCTCAAGGCCGCGGAGGACATGCGTTCCGTCGAGGATGTGATGCGCGACGGCTCCATCGCGGCAGAATCCCGGGAAGGTTCGGACGCGGCCGATCCCGATGAGAAGGAGAGCGGCAAGTCCCACGGCAAGAAGGCCTCGTTCCAGACCGGCAGCGAGGTGGACCGCCGTCTGAGGCTCATGCTGTTCCTCTCCGCCCATCTCGGCGAGGAGTTCTCGCTCGAGGAGCTGGCCATCCGGTTCATCGGCAAGGCGAAGACGCCCGAGGAGCTCAAGAAGTCCGTGAACGTGATCCACAAGGATATCAACACGCTCACCACGGTCTCCGACGACGGCGAAATGGCGGGCAGCCAGTTCTTCGACATCGATTGGTCCCTGCTGGACGCCGAAGGCATCGTCTCCGCCACGAACTCGCTTGGTCTGGAACGTCTTGCGGGCATTTCGCCGCAGTATCTGAGCATGCTGACCGCATCGGTCAGCTATCTCGCGCATTCGCCGCTGCTCCCGGACGAGCAGCGCGCCCAGGCCGAGAACCTCTACCATCGTCTGCATCAGCACGTCAAGCCGGGGCAGACGCCATGGCTGAGCCTGACCGGATACGAGCTCGAACCCCATAACTTCGGCACCGTCAAGCGCGCCATCAACGCGAACTCGCTGCTGGACATGACCTACACGGACGGCGCCGGCAACACGCGCCGCCGGTTGGTCGCACCGGTCAAGATCTACGTGGATGAAGGCGTGTACTACGTGGCCGTCTGGACGGATGTGTCCAAAGCCGCCCCGGAGGACAAACTCAACCTGGTGCTCAGGAACCCGGCCGTCAACAGGGCGAACGGGAAGCCCCGCACATGGCAGGTGCTGCGCATCGCCCGCATCGAACAGGCCAAGCTGGTCGAACCGACCACGGCGCTCGACATTCCGGAGATGCCGTTGAGCGAGCTTCGCAAGTGGAGTTTCGACAACGGCACCGCCGCCACGTTCATCACCGATGCCAAGGACTCCGGATTCGTGCAGAACCTTCCCGGCGCCACCGTGGAGCCCTACGGCGACGGCGAGAAGGTCGACCTCATCGTATCCTCGGATTCATGGTTCGTGGCGTTCTGCATCGCGCATGCACGCCATATCGTGGCCGTGGCCCCGGAGACGCTTCGCTCGATGATCATCGCGCGTGCGCAAAGGGAGCTGAGCGTCGTCACGCATGACGGCGACACGGTCTGAAGCGGACGCTATGCCGCTATGACGGCGCGACGGAGGAAGGAGTCACCATGCCTTGGTGGGTTTGGCTGTTGCTGGTGTTGTTCATGCTCGCGATGATCGTCATCGGCGGCGTCTATGCATTCCGTCATGGCATGGCCGCCCTGCGTACCATCTCGCACACGGGGGAGCAGGTGACTGATCGGCTGGCCACCATGGGAGAGCCGGTCGAAATCTCCTCCGAAGACGATAAGCCCATCTTCACCCAGCCGTTGCAGGTCGCGGCCGAACGGTATGAGAACGCCCACGCCGAAGTCATCGCGCGCCGTCAGGCGACGCGTGACCGTCATGTGCAGGCATGGAAGCGATGGAAGGACGCTCTGTAGACACGATCATGGCCTCGAAGCACCATACGAACCACGTCAGCCGCAACGACGACGCCGGACGGGCATCATCGCCCGCCGCCCGATACGCGGCGTTCCGTAAGCGGCAACAGCGGCAGGCGGGGATCGCCGCACGGTTCGCCGGCACGTTGCCGTTCGAACTGGACGATTTCCAGAAGCAGGCGAACGAAGCCCTCGAAGCCGGCCGCAACGTGCTCGTGGCCGCACCCACCGGAGCCGGCAAGACCGTCGTCGCGGACTTCGCCGTCTTCCTCGCTCAGGAGCATAACGTCAAGGCGTTCTACACCACGCCGATCAAGGCGCTGAGCAACCAGAAATACCATGACCTCGTCGACGTCTACGGCGCGGATCGCGTCGGCCTGCTCACCGGCGACACCTCCATCAACTCGGAGGCGGACATCGTGGTGATGACCACCGAGGTCCTGCGCAATATGCTGTACGAGCATTCGACGACGCTCGACGCGCTCCGCTACGTCATCCTCGACGAGGTCCATTACCTCGCCGACCGGTTCCGCGGTCCCGTGTGGGAGGAGGTCATCATCCACCTGCCGGAGCGGGTACGCATCGTGGCGTTGTCCGCGACGGTGTCCAACGTGGAGGATTTCAGCCAGTGGATCTCCTCGGTGCGTGGCGAGACCGAACTCGTCGTATCCGAGAAGAGGCCCGTGCCGCTGGAGCAGCATGTGATCGTGCAGAAGGACGACCGCACCGAACCCGAGATCATCGACCTGTACCGTCGCGGAGGCGACGGCGACCAGACCCCCAAACTCAACCCGGAACTCGCCAACAGACTCGACCAGTTCGACCGCATCGCGGCGCGGCGCCAGGGCGAGGAGCGGCCGCGCAAGCATGGCCGCAGAGGGGAGTCCCGCGGCGGGCGCGGCAGGAACGGCGCTCCCGCACGCAAGCCGGAACGTCACGTGCCGCGACGTTGGGCGGTCGTGGACGAGCTCAACTATCTCGACATGCTGCCGGGCATCTACTTCATCTTCTCCCGCAACGGCTGCGATCAGGCGGTCGAACAGTGCATCAACGCCGGTCTGGAGCTCACCACCGAAGAGGAGATGCACCGCATCCGCCACATCGTGGACGAAATGGTGGAGGGGCAGCTCTCCCAGGCCGATCTCAAGGCGCTGGGCTTCTCCCGGTTCCGGTTCGCGCTCGAAGAAGGCTTCGCCTCGCATCATGCGGGCATGATCGCCCTGTTCCGCCAGATCGTCGAACGGCTCTTCGAGGAGGGGCTCGTCAAGATGGTGTTCGCCACGGAGACGCTGGCTCTGGGCATCAACATGCCGGCCCGCTGCGTCGTCGTGGAGAAGCTGGAGAAGTTCAACGGCACCGGACACGTCGCGCTGACGCCGGGGGAGTTCACCCAGTTGACCGGCCGTGCGGGACGACGCGGCATCGACACCATCGGCCATGCCATCGTCGTCGACCATCATGGGTTCGTGCCGGCCACGGCGGCCGCGCTGTCCAGCAAGCGCGTCTACCCGCTGCACTCCAGTTTCAAAGCCACGTTCAACATGGCGGTGAATCTTCTGAACTCCAGCGACTACGAGACCTCGCGCGTGACGCTTGACCATTCGTTCGCGCAGTGGGAGGCGAACGCCTCCGCGTGGCAGCTGGAATCGCAGATGGACACGCTCGAACACGCCATCGAAGGGTATGAGAAGGCGTTCGCCTGCGACCATGGGGACTTCCGCGGATTCATGAATCTGCGCATGCGACTGAGCGATTTGGAGAAGACCGAACGCAACCGGCTGAAGCGGACCGTGTTCCGCTCCGACGAGGAGCGGTCCAAGGCGTTCCGTGATCTCGACCGCCGTATCGGCGAACTGCGCAAGGCCGATCAGCATCACCCGTGCCGGGAGTGCCCCGACCTGCAGCAGCACCTCAAATGGGGGCATCGTTGGATGCGCGAGATGCGCGAGCTGAAACGCGTCAGGGAACGGTACGACTCACGCACCGGTTCGGTCGCACGCCAGTTCGACCGCATCTGCGACATCCTCACCGGGCTCGGCTATCTCGAGGAGGTCGACGCCGGTTCGACGCATGGTCGCGATTTGAGACTCACCGAAAGCGGCCAGCTGCTGCGTCACCTGTACAGCGAACTCGACGTGGTACTCGCCCAGGCGATCCTCACCGGCGCGCTGGACCTGCTGCCACCCGCGGGACTCGCCGCGGTCCTCTCCTCGCTGGTCTACGAGGCCAGACGCGGCGGCGGGGGAGAACCACGGTACTATCCCGGTTCCGTCCATGGTCCGATCGCCGTCGCGGCGGGCGAGCTCAAGGCGTTGCGCGACCAGATCGACATGTCGTGCGAGGATCATGGACTCGACCCGCTGCCCGATGTCGACGCCGGAATCCTGGACGTCATGTATGAGTGGGCGGACGGCCGTGACCTCGCCGACGTGCTGCACGGCACCGAACTCACCGGCGGCGATTTCGTGCGCAACGCGAAACGTCTGGTGGACATCCTGCACCAGATCGCGTCCGCCGAACCGTACATCGGTACGGGGCACGCCGATCTCGCGCATCGGGCGCGTCTCGCGGCGGATATGGTCAACCGCGGCGTCGTCGCGTACTCGGGCGTCGACTGACGGGCACGACCGGTGCCATGCGCCCGGCCCGCGGTGTACGCGGTGTCGCGATGGGCATGGAATAACCGCCACGTCCGAACTGTTGCGTAATGTGGATATGTCGAAAAACAAGGAGGAACCCGTACTATGGCCGAACGCAGTCTGCGTGGTATGAGCATCGGTGCGAAATCGCTGGAATCCGACAGCAACGTCGATTTCGCCGCACGTGAGGAAGTCGCCTACGTCTGCCCGAACGGGCATCGCACGATCCTGCCGTTCGCGGAAGGCGCGGAGATTCCCGACGAGTGGGAGTGCCGTTGCGGTTCCACCGCCCACCGTGAAGGCGAGGACGCCTCCGCCAACGAAATCGCCAAGCCCACCCGCACCCACTGGGACATGTTGCTCGAACGCCGCAGCGAGGAGGAGCTCAAGGAGCTTCTGGAAAAGCGTCTCAAGATGCATCGCGAAGGTTGGATTCCCGACTACGAGTGATGCAGGTGAACGACACCTGAACTTCATGCCCGGTCAACTCGACCGGGCATAATGCGTAGAAACCCGATACAGCAACAAGGGGAGTGACAATGGCCGAACATCCGAAGAACGTGGTCCTGCTCGATCTGGACGGCACGCTTACCGATTCCGCACCCGGCATCCTCGCCGCCGTCACGGAGACGTTCAAGGCGCTGGGCATGGCGGTGCCCGACGACGAGACGCTGCATCGCTTCGTCGGTCCGGCCATCAGCACGTCGCTCACGCTCAACCACGTGCCCGACGACAGGCTCGACTTCGCCGTGGAGACCTACCGCGACTACTACGGCAACAAGCAGGTGTTCGACGATCCGAACAACCCGGGGGAGAAAGTCTCCGGATGCTACGTCAACAAGCTGTTCGACGGCATCGCCGAGCAGCTCATCAAGCTGCGCGACGAGGACGGGTACTATCTCGCTGTCGCCACCTGCAAGCCCGAGTACCAGGCCAAGCCGATCTGCGAACGCTTCGGCGTCACGCCGCTGGTGTCCGGCATCTACGGCGCCAGCAAGGACAGCTCGCGCATCAACAAGGACCAGGTCATCCGGTACTGCTTCGAGAACATCGGTTTCGATGCCGCCGCGGGCGACCGTGCGCTGATGGTCGGCGATCGTTGGACCGATGCGGACGGCGCCAAGGCGTGCGGGCTCGATTGCCTGGGCTGCGGCTGGGGCTACGCCGAACCCGGCGAGCTGGCCGAACATGGATGCTACCGCATCATCGACCACGTGTCCGAATTGCGAGACGCAGTGAACGAGTACTTCGCGAAGTAAGTTCATTATTTGGACGGCGCGCGTGAATATTCAACCGAATATACAGTCGACTGAATATTCACGCGCGTCGTTTCATATAGCGCCGTAAATCACAATCGGTACGATACGAATAGGGAAACGACAAAGGCGAAACGGGGACCACGGGTGCGACAGGCGGCATGCGTGGCGTATCCGTGGGTATATACGGGCGGGCGTGTGCCTGCGAAGGCACCGCAATATATCTATTCTCAATTATCCGATAATGTACGTTATGTCAGATTGGCAATGTACGCGTGTACCCCGGCATGCCTCATCATCCGACATTCATGCCGCAATCCCCAATTGTCGCCCCCGTCGGACGCTCCCCCGATCACTTCCGCTTCGCGCGGTGCAGCCGCGCATCCATCTCGCTCATCATCGCGCGTCTCGCCTGCAGGTACAGGCATACGAGCTGCACGAGAATCAGCAGGATCACCACGGCTGCGGACGGCCAACCGTACCTGACGTAGAAATCACGCACGTCCGGATCGAACCCGCCATCGGCGAACCAGGTGAACGCCAGATACGGCGTCAACCCCAACAGCGCCGATGCCACGTGCGCGATCGTCACCGGCCAGCTCACACGATCCACGCCGCCCGTATACCGTTGCAGCAGGCCGCCGCGACGCAGGCAGATCACGATGATGTTGAGCGAAAGCACCACGTCGACGCACCACAGCGCCGCTGGAAGGATGTCCACCATGAGGCCCCCTGAATGTCGTAATACCGGGTATCGGCTCCGAAATACAACGAATCTGACATAACGTAGTCATGCCAGATTGATTCTCCACTACGTATACGACGGCTTCAGCGTCGCGCGGACTCCTGCTCCCGCTGGAGACGCCGCTCCTGGATCTTCCTACGCATGCGCGCAGCGGTCAGATCATCGATGGGGCGACCTGTGGAGCGTTTGGCCGGGGCCTTCGTCAGATCGACGTAGTCCTCCCCTTCCAACGCCACTCTGATCTGGTGCCATAGCGATCCGACCGATACCGCGAACACCGCCTTGCCGCTTTGCAGCAGGTCGAGCATCTGCTCGCTGGTGGTGCATTCGTGCACGTGCTGGCCGTCGCACATGATGGTGATGTGCTCGAGCTGGCCGACGGAACGCTGCGTGAGGAAGCTGATCGCCGTGGTCACGTTCTGCAGGTTCACGCCGGCGTCGAGCAGACGCTTGGACACGGCGAGGATGACGACGTCCTTGAACGAGTAGAGACGGCGTGATCCGGAACCGTGCGATGGCGTGATCGACGGTTCCAGAATCTGCTTGCGCGCCCAATAGTCGAGCTGACGGTAGGTGATGCCGGCGATCTTGGATGCGATGGAGCCACGGTAGCCGCGCATGATGTCCTCGTCGTCGGGAGTGGCGAACAGTTCCCCCTGCACGGCGTCCTCATTGAGATCGGTACGATCCTCGAGTCGCACGTGCAGATGAAGCCGACGATCATCCTCGTCCATCGCCACTCCCCTCGCTTGTTCCCGTGCCCGGCTACGCCCTGTGGACCATCGTCAGGAGATGACGGCCGACTTCGTGAAGAAGACGAGACGGAACTTACCGATCATGATCTCGTCACCGTTCTTCAACGTGGCCTGGTCGACACGCTGGCGGTTCACGTACGTGCCGTTCAGGGAACCGGCGTCCACGACGGTGAACACTCCCCCGGTGCGACGGAACACGGCGTGTGAACGCGAGACCGTGGAGTCGTCGAGCAGGATGTCGGCACGCGGGTCGCGCCCCACCGTCACCTCGTCCTCATCGAGCAGGTAACGGGAGCCGGACACCGCGCCTCGCGTGGAGATCAGCAGCGCCGTGCCCTCCGACAGTCGGGCGATGGTGTCGAGATCCTCCGTGGTGAGCGGACGGTCGCCGGTCGCGGTTACGGGAATGGTGATTGCGGGCAGACCGATGATGGTCGTCTCGCCTGCGCTGGGAATTGGTTCTGTCATGGTTTCCTATTCTACCGTCCTTGCGTACTTATATTGCTTTTCGCCGCGCACGGCGTTGATGACGACGTCGTCGGATTGTTCGACGGTGACGCGTGAACCGTACATGACTTTGAGTCTGGAGCCGATGCCGCCCGCGATGTTCACCGCGTTCTGCAGGTCCCCCGGATTGCCGATGGCACGCACCACATACGGCGTGTCGAGCGTGACGCCGTCGCACTGCAGCTTGCCGTCGTTGCCTTTGACGATCGAGGTGGAGGTGACGACGCGCACGTCTCCGATGGAGATGACTTCGGCGCCGGCGTTGCGCAGCTCCTCGATGAGGGTGAACAGCGTGGCCGCGTCGATGCTCTGCTTCGTGCCCTTGGTGATGCGGATGATCACGCCCTGCCCCTGCGCGGGCAGCCTGCCGGAGATGATGCCGCTGGTCTCCTCGTTCTGCTTGGCGATCTTCTCGGCCTGGTCGCGTTGGTCGGCGGCGGCCTTGAGGCTGGTGAGCTGGCTGGTGAGCTCGTTCTTGCGCTGTTCGAGGTTCGTGGCCTGCGTGCTGGTCTCGTTGATGAGGCGTACGAGCTCGTCCTCGCTCATCGTCTCGTAGGTGGACTGCGTGTTGTTGATCTGCGTCATGTAGCCGAAGCCGAGGAGGGCGCACATGAGCACGACGAGCAGCGTCGAGGCGAGCTTGGTCTTCAGTCCGGCCCCGCCGAGCTCACGTTTGCCGTCCCGACGTTTGCCGACCTGGGGGAACGATCCGGTCTCCAACGAATCGTTGCGTTTCTCGGCGGCGTCGCGCGCCTTCATCTCGCCGATGATGTTCCCGCCGTTCCGTGCGGGTTTCCTGCCTCGTCTCGCCATGTCAGCCTCGGAAGATGAACCGTCGGATGGCGGACACGTTGGAGAAGATGCGGATGCCGAGCACGACGATGACGGCGGTCTGCAGCTGCGAGCCGACGCCGAGCTGGTTGCCGAGCAGGACGAGCAGCGTGGCGGTGATGACGTTCGCGAAGAACGAGATGATGAACACGCGATCGGAGAAGCGGCGCTCGAAATAGGCGCGCGCGGCGCCGAGCAGCGCGTCGAGCGCCGCCACCACCATAATCGGCAGATACGGCTGTATCCATACGGGAATGTCCGGTTGGACGAACACGCCGATCACCACGCCGATGATCAGTCCGAGCACTGCTGCCATTACTTCGCCTTCCTCGCGTAGCTGATGTCTCCGACTACGGCCGCTTCCAGTGTAATCGACTTCGACTGTTTCATCTGCAGGGTGATGCCGGCGTCCTTGTAGGCGTCATACAGGGTCCCGAGCCTGTCGGGATCGGCGACCTGGGACAGCGCGGTCCTGTCCCCGATGGCCTCGATGCGGTACGGGCTGTCGACCGCGTCCAATCCGATGAGGATCGTGCCGCCGGCGGTGCGGATCGAGGTCTGGATGCCGAGCCGATGCCCGTTCACCGCGATCGCCTCGGCACCGGACTGCCAGAGCAGGGAGACGAGCTGCTGCAGGTCGGCGTCGGTGACGACGCGCAGATGCCCGCCGGAGGATTCACGCGGCGTGGCGCCGTTCGTGGAGCCATTGGAGGCGGCGATCGGGTTGGATACGGTGAGCGTGACGCCCTCGCCGGTCACCTTCACCTGGCCGCTGGCCATCTCGTCGTCCAACACGGTCTGCGTGGAGCCGGCGACGTCGAGACGTTTCGATTGCCGTTCGATCTGGCCGCGCAGCGTGTTCACCTCGCCGGTGAGCTTGCCGACGTTCTTCTGCGAGGATTCGAGTTCGGCGGCGAGCGACGCCCTCACCGCCTTGCGCGGATCGGAATGGAGCTGCTGCACGAACAGGCTGCCGAGGAATCCGACGCCGATGCAGACGATGAAGCAGACCACGCGCGTCACCCACATCATCATCGGCGATTCGCGGTGGGTGGCGAGGTTCGAATCGAGATAGATCGGGTCGAGCGGACGGTTGGTCAGATCGTCGATGAGTCTCAAGGAATCGTCCTGGCGGATGCGTCGGCGGCGTTCCCGCTCGCTCAGCGGAGCCGTTGCCTGGGCGGCATGATGGGATAGGAGTCCCCCGTACGCGTGGGAGAATGCCGAACGACGACGCCTTGTCGGCGCTCCGTCCGTTCCTCTCCCCGCTGGATATGATGCCGGCACCGGCTCGTCCACGCTCATGCGCGGGCCTTCTCACGCCGTTCGCGCTCTCGCTGCTCATGCCGTTGCGGCAGCTCCTGGCGCAGCACGGTGACTCCCTGGCGGAAGTAGATGTACCCGGCGAGCCAGTACATGGCGACGCCCCAGATGCCGGTGGCCAGCGCCGCCAGATGCAGCAGACGGAACAGCGACCCGGTGCCGAGGTCGGCGATGGTGAGCGAGACGATCGCCATCATGAGCAATGCGGTGCCGGTCTTGCCGACGAAATGCACGGGCAGCGGGCCATAACCGTATTGCGCGAGCCACAGCACCTGGATGGCCATGAACAGGTCGCGTATGCCGATGACGATGAGCATCCACCATGGGATGATACCGGCGACGCCGAGCGCGATGATCGAGCAGAGAATGAGCAAGCGGTCGGCCAGAGGATCGAGAATCTGGCCGATCTTGCTCACCTGATTGAGTCTGCGGGCGAGGATGCCGTCCAATCCGTCGGAGAGTGAGGAGACCGCCAGCACGATCAGGGCGTTCACCATTTCGTGGTTCGACATCAGCCATGCGATGAACGGAATCGAGATGATCCTGAACAGGCTGAGCAGGTTCGGAATCGTGAGATAGATGTCGCGCGGTTCCGGGCTGTAGGTCGACTTGGTGTTGCGTTCGGTCATGCTGTCGGTGTTTCGTTTGCCTCTGGTCGTATGGGGATTATGGCGTCGTCGCCCGCGTGGGTCAGATGCGCGACGCGGTCAGCGCGGTCACGATGATGCCGCGCGCGCCCACGTCGTACAGCTTGTCCATGAGCTGGTTGACCTTCGCCTTGGGCACCATGACGCGCACCGCGTTCCACTGCTTATCGTGCAACGGCGAAATGGTGGGGCTTTCGAAGCCGGGGGTCACGTCGATGGCGGCGGCGACCTTGGACACGGGGATGTCGTAGTCCATGAGCACGTAGCGCTGCGCGGTGATCACGCCTTCGAGACGACGGCTCAGGATGGTCAGGCGCTCGTCCTTCTCGTCCAGTCGCGGCGAGCGGATGAGGCACGCCTCGGAGTGCATGATCGGGTCGGCGAAGATGCGCAGGCCGGCGTTCCTCAGCGTGGTGCCGGTGGACACGACGTCGGCGATGAGGTCGGCGACGCCCAGCTGCACGGACGATTCGACGGCGCCGTCCAGATGGATGGTCTCCGCGTTGATGCCGTGGTCGACGAGGTAGTCGTGCACGAGCTTGTCGAAGGAGGTGGCGACGCGCTTGCCGTCGATGTCCTCCAGCTTGGAGAAGGAGGATCCGTTCGGCGCGGCGAAGCGGAACGTGGAGGCTCCGAAGCCGAGCGGCATGTGCTCGAGCGCGGCGGTGCCGGAGTTCTTGAGCAGGTCCTGGCCGGTGATGCCGCAGTCGATGGTGCCGCGGCCCACGTACACGGCGATGTCGAGCGGACGCAGGTAGAACAGTTCGATGTCGTTGTCCGGATCCTCGACGACAAGCTGACGCGAGTTGGTGCGCAGACGGTAGCCCGCCTCCGCCAGCATGTTCCAGGCGGGTTCGGACAGCATGCCCTTGTTGGGCACGGCGATTCTCAGCATGGTTTTCCCCTTAGTCATGGATGCGGCGCGGGCTATATCGCCCGCGCCGCGGAAACAGTCACAGGTGCTTGTAGACGTCCTCGAGGCTCAGACCGTGCTTGATCATCATGACCTGCACGTGGTAGAGCAGCTGGCTCATCTCCTCGGCGGTGCGGTCCGCGCCCTCGTATTCGGCGGCGATCCAGGTCTCGGAGGCCTCCTCGACGATCTTCTTGCCGATGAAGTGAGTGCCCTTGTCGAGCTCATCGACGGTCAGGGAGCCTTCCGGACGGGTCTTGGCCTTCTCGCTCAGTTCGGCGAACAGCGATTCGAACGTCTTCATGTGTCTGTGATGCTTTCTTCTTGGTTTCGGAATATGGAATCCCGCGGGGAAACCGTGCGTGTCGACGCTCAGTCGCGGTACGCGGCTGCGGCCTTCTCGCGGATGGAGTCGATGGCGGCCGCGCGGTCGTCGGCGCCGTACACGGCGGAGCCGGCCACGAGCACGTCGGCTCCGGCCTCGGCCACGATGTGCGCGGTCTTCGGGCTGACGCCGCCGTCCACCTGGATCTTGGTGTCGAGGCCGCGGCGGGTGATCTCGTCACGCAGGCGACGGACCTTGGCCATCTGGTTGTCGAGGAACTTCTGGCCGCCGAAGCCGGGCTCGACGGTCATGATGAGGATCATGTCGAACTCGTCGAGGATGTCGAAGATCGGCTCGACCGGCTCGGCGGGGCGCACGGCGAAGCAGGCCTTGCAGCCCATGTCGCGCAGCTGGCGGGCGAGACGGACCGGGGCGTGGGTGGCGCCCATGTGGAAGGACACGGAGGAGGCGCCGAGACGCGCGTATTCGGGGGCCCAGCGGTCCGGGTCCTCGATCATGAGGTGCACGTCGACCGGCAGGTCGGTGACCTCGCAGATGCGCTTGACGATCGGCTCTCCGAGCGTCAGGTTCGGGACGAAGTGATGGTCCATCACATCGACGTGGACGAGGTCCGCGTTGGCGATCGCCTTGAGGTCGCGCTCAAGGTTGCAGAAGTCGGCGGACAGGATGCTGGGGGCGATTTCAATCTTCTTCATGGTTCCATACCTTATCCATCAAATGGGACTATGGCCGGCGTCCGGGAGCGTTGCGCCGCCGGACGGGGCGGATGTTCAGTCGTCGTTCCTCGCGTGTTCGTCTTCGGAACGCTCCTCGGCCTGGCGCTGCCGTTCGAGCTCGTCCGCGGTGACCGCGGTGAGACGGGCGGCGAGCGTCGACGTCTCCCGTCCGACGCGGTGCAGCGCGGCGAACAGGACGCATCCGGCGAGGAAGACGAGGATGGCGGTCCACACGTTGGTCCTGAGGCCCAGGATCACGGTGGAGTAGTTGATGCGCACGTTCTCGATCCATGTGCGGCCGAGGCCGTACCAGATCATGTACATGGCAAACTGCTGGCCGGCCTTGAGCCGGTCGGCGAACCTGCGTCCGATCCATACGATGAGCGCGGCCCCGATGAGGTTCCAGATCATCTCGTACAGGAACGTGGGGTGGAACAGCGTGCCGGAAGGGCATGCGGTCCCCTGGTAGCACACTTCGGTGCTGCCGATCGCGTCCGCCGAATCGTTGAGCTTCAGTCCCCACGGCAGGGTGGTGGGCCAGCCGAACAGCTCCTGGTTGAACCAGTTGCCGAGGCGTCCGATGGCCTGCGCCACGAGGAGTCCCGGGGCGAGGCAGTCGGCGAGCAGGGCGAACGGGTAGCGCTTGTGGCGGCACCAGAGGAACGCGGCCAGCGCGCCCACGCCGATGCCGCCGAAGATGGCCATGCCGCCCTCCCACACCTTGAGGATATTGACGAGGCTGCCGGTGGGCGGGAAGTACGCGGACGGCGTGGTGATGCAGTGGTACAGGCGCGCGCCGACGAGCCCCGAGGGCACGGCGACGAGCGTGGTGTCGAGCACTTGGTCGAAGGTGCCGCCCACGCGCTTCCAACGGCGGGTGAGGATCCACACGGCGAAGCACACGCCGATGAGGATGCATACCGCGTACATGCGGATGGTCACCGGTCCGATCTGGAACTTCGAGAACGTCGGCGAGGGAATGTATGCGAGATTCATGGGTTTCATCGCTCTCATCCTACGACGGGCGCGCCGTGGATCCGACGCGCCCGTGCGGAACGGCGGACGTCAGGCGCGCGCCCCGTGGATGCCCGCGGCGAGTTCCTCGCTCTTGGCGGCGAGCAGCTTCAGGCCTTCGGCGGTGTCGCGCGGCGAACGGTTGTCGTCGGCGAGCAGCGTGTGCACAAGCGCCGAGCCGACGATCACGCCGTCCGCGTAGGAGCCGACCTTCGCGCCCTGTTCGGCGGTGGACACGCCGATGCCGACGCACACGTTCTTCGCGCCCGCCTTGCGGGTGCGTGCGACGAGCGTCTCGGGGGACGCGTCGATGCTCGCGCGTTCGCCGGTGACGCCCATGCGGGCGGCCGCGTAGACGAAGCCACGCGCGTTCCTCGCGACGACTTCGAGACGCTCGTCGGCGGAGTCGGGCGACACGAGGAAGATGCGGTCGAGCCCGTGACGGTCGGACGCCTCGATCCACTCCCCCGCCTCGTCCGGGATGAGGTCCGGGGTGATGAGGCCGGCGCCGCCCGCGTTCTCGAAGTCGCGGGCGAACTTCTCGACGCCGTAGTGGTAGATGAGGTTCCAGTAGCTCATGATGAGCGGCACGCCGCCGGCGTTGGCCACGGTCTCCACGGCCTCGAAGACGCGTCGGATGGTCTCGCCGTTGTTCAGGGCGATGGAGGACGCGGCCTGGATGACCGGGCCGTCCATGACCGGGTCGGAGTACGGCAGGCCGATCTCGACCGCGTCGACGCCGTGCTCGACCATCGTGCGGAAGGCGTCGAGCGAGACCTCGGGGTCCGGGAAGCCGTACGGCAGGTAGCCGATGAAGGCCGGCTTGTCCTCGGCCTTGAACTTCGCGAACATGGCCTCGGTGGGGCTGGGCCGGTGGCTGATGCCCAGCGGCTGGCCGGAGGGCGTGGTTGCTGCGTTTGTCATATCGAAAATCTCCTCCTGATGCTGTGCATCCGTCGCCGTTCAGGCGACCGTGTTCCCGTGCGCGCCGGTCACTTCGAGCGCGGCGGCCTGGTCGTCGGTCAGGTAGCCGAACCACTTGCCGGCGGTGGCCATGTCCTTGTCGCCTCGGCCGGAGATGTTGATGATCATCACGGCCTTGTCGTAGCCCTTCGCCTTGAGGTCGGCGGCGGCCTTGAAGGAGCCGGCGACCGCGTGCGAGCTTTCGATGGCGGGAATGATGCCTTCGGTCTGGCTCAGGTCGCGGAACGCGTTCATCGCCTCCTCGTCGGTGGCCCACGAGTAGTTGACGCGGCCGATGTCCTTGAGCCACGCGTGCTCGGGGCCGACGGACGCATAGTCGAGGCCGGCGGAGATGGAGTACGTGTCGAGCGTCTGGCCCTCGTCGGTCTCCAGCAGGTAGCTCTTGGCGCCCTGGAACATGCCGAGCTGGCCGGTGCCAGGGGCGAAGCGGATGGCGTGCCTGCCGGATTCGGGGCCGTTGCCGCCGGCCTCGTAGCCGTACAGGTTGACACGTTCGTCGTCGAGGAACGCGTTCATCACGCCGATGGCATTGGAGCCGCCACCCACGCACGCGCACACCGCGTCCGGATGGTCGATGCCGTACCAGTCCTTGAGCTGCTGCTTGGCCTCCTCGCCGATGATCTTCTGGAAGTCGCGCACCATCTCGGGGAACGGATGCGGGCCCGCGACCGTGCCGAGCAGGTAGTGCGTGTCCTTGACGTTGGTGACCCAGTCGCGCAACGCCTCGTTGATGGCGTCCTTGAGGATCTTGTCGCCGAGCGTGACCTCGACGACCTCGGCACCGAGCATGCGCATGCGCGCCACGTTGAGGGCCTGGCGGCGAGCGTCGATCTGCCCCATGTAGATGCGGCACTTGAGACCGAGCATCGCGCACACGGTGGCGGTGGCGACGCCGTGCTGGCCGGCGCCGGTCTCCGCGATCACGCGGGTCTTGCCCATGCGCTTGACGAGCAGCGCCTGGCCGAGCGCGTTGTTGATCTTGTGCGCGCCGGTGTGGTTGAGGTCCTCGCGCTTGAGGAAGACGCGGGCGTCGAGTCCGGTCTTCTCGCGGATGAGCTTCGCGAAGCGCGGCGCTTCGGTCAGCGGCGAGGGACGGCCCACATAGCGCTGCTGCAGCGTCATGAACTCCTTGTGGAATTCGGGGTCCTTCTTGGCCTCATCGTAGACGCGCTCCAGCTCGTCGAGCGCGGTGATGAGCGCCTCGGGCACGTATCGGCCGCCGAACTGGCCCCAGTACGGGCCGTGGTGTTCGCTCAACGGGGTGGTTTCTGATGCTTTCACTCTTGCTCCTGCCTTCACTAGTCGTTCAACCGCAAGTTCATGGTCGTCCGCCGTGGCGACGCCCTCGCCGACCAGCACCGCGTCGGCGCCGGCCCGGCCGTAGTCCTCGACCTCGACCGCGCCGAACACGCCGGATTCGGCGACTCGGATCACGTCGTGGGGCAGGTCGTCGGCCAGTTCGGCGTACTTGTTGACGTCGACCCTGAGGTTCTTCAGGTTGCGGGCGTTGATGCCGATGACCTTCGCCCCGGCGGCGATGGCGCGCTCGATCTCCTCGCGTGTGTGCGTCTCGACGAGCACGGTCATGCCCAGCTCGTGCGCCAGGCCGAGCAGGTGCCTCAGCTTCGCGTCGTCCAACGCGGCGACGATGAGCAGCACCAGGTCGGCGCCGTGCGCACGCGCCTCGTAAATCTGGTAGTCGGTGACGATGAAGTCCTTGCGCAGCACCGGGATGTGCACGGCGGCGCGCACCTTGTCGAGATCGTCGAGGGATCCGAGGAAGCGGCGTCCTTCGGTGAGCACGGAGATGGCGCTCGCGCCGCCCCGCTCGTATTCGCGGGCCAATGCGGCCGGGTCGGGGATGTCGCTCAGGTGGCCCTTGGACGGGGAGGCGCGTTTGATCTCGGCGATCACGGGGATGCCGTCGGCGCGCTTGAGCCATCGTTTCGCGTCGATCGGGGCCGGGGCCGTCAGCGCGGCCTTCCTCACGTCCTCCAACGACACGGTGCGCTCACGGGTCTGCTGGTCCTCCAGCGCGCCCGCCACCAATTCGTCCAGTACCGACATGGTCCTCCCTTGAATGTCTGAAGTCTGACCATGCGCCACCATAGGCCAACCATGTCCGCAACCGGCGCGCGCGTCCTACATTCCGGGCATGGGGGACGCATTCCGGCTCTCGCCGCACCGGCGTACCGCCGTACCGCCACGGTTCCGTGATGCCGTCGCCGTCAGTCGCCGCGCAACGCCGCCGTAGGGGTGAACCGCGCCGCGCGGGAGGCCGGATGGATGCCGGCGAGCGCGCCGACGAGGATGGCGGCGCACCATGCCGTCGGCAGGGATGTCCAGTCCAGTGCGATTGGTTGTCGTGTGGATAGTGCGACGCCTATCGCCGTTCCTGCGCCGAGCAGGACGCCGGCGAATCCGCCGAGTGTGGAGAGCAGTGCCGCTTCGGTGAGGAATTGCATGCGGATGGCGCCGGGGGTCGCGCCGAGCGCGCGTCGCAGTCCGATTTCGCCACGGCGTTCCATCACGGTGACGATCATCATGTTGGCGATGCTCGTTCCTCCCATGGCGAGTGCGATCGCGCCGATCATGAGTCCCAATGCGGTCAGTGAGTCGTCGGTGGCGTTGCGGGCTTCGGATAGGTCGGCGGCCGCGTTGACGGTCACGCCGGTTCCGGTGAGGTTCGCCGCGTGGGCGATCATGCGGCGCAGCGTCTCCGCGTCGCCGGGTTTCGTGCGTACGTAGATGGCGCTGATTCGGCTGATGGTTTGCGTTTGGTCCGGGTAGTGGGCTTTCGCGTATTTCGATCCGATGATCACGGATGAGTCGAAGTGCTGCGCTTGCGGCATCGGTTCGAGGATGCCGATGACGCCGTACCATGCGTCGTCGATGAGGATGCGGTCTCCGGTCGTGGTCACGCCGAGGCGGTAGGCGGCTTCGGAGCCGAGGATCGTGACGGGCAGGTTCTCGTTGTCCGTGTCGATGCCGTGGCCTTGTGCGAGGGAGGCGCCGAGGGCGTCGAGCGCGCCTGGTCTCATGACGGACAACGCCAGCGCGTTGCCGTTGGATTTGGGGACGAATTCGTTCTTGAAGATCCGCGCGTTCTCCGGTGGGGTGTCGAAGACGCCGACCCGTTCGACCTGTGGTTGGCGGGCGATGGTCTTCGGCGCGTACTGAGGCAATGGGATCGGCTGTCGTGCGGCGTCCTGTCCCGGCGTGACCACCTGCAGGTTCGCCCCGAGCGCGTCGAGTCGTGCGAGCAGCGCCGCCTGGTTCGATGCGGCGATGCCGGACAGCGCCACGTATGCGGCGACGCCGAGCGCGATGCCCAGTGAGGCGAGCGTCGTACGTGACGTCCGTCCGGTCGCGCCGATCCATGCCGTGTGCAGGAGGTCCATGATGCGCGTGCCAATCGGCCGCGTGGATCGTGTGTCGTCGTTCATGGTCGTTCCCCTTCCATCGGTTCCGTCGCGGCGGCGTCTCGCAGGGTGTCGTCCCGCACGTTGCCGTCCTGGATGTGGAGGCAGCGCGGGAAACGGGCCGCGATGTCGGAATCGTGCGTGACGACCACGAGGCTCGCCCCGTCGTCCGCCGCTTCGAGCAGCAGGTCGATGACCGCGTGTCCTGTGGCGGTGTCGAGTGCGCCGGTGGGTTCGTCGGCGAAGATGATGTCCGGCCGTTTGGCGAGGGCGCGGGCGATGGCCACGCGCTGCTGTTCGCCGCCGGAGAGCTGTGATGGGCGATGGTGGAGGCGTTCCTTCAGTCCGACGCGTTCCAGGGCCTCGATCGCGAGTGCCTTACGCGTTGCGCGGGGCGTGGATGTGTATTGGAGTCCCGTCGTCACGTTCTCCAGCGCGGAGACCGTCGGGATGAGGTGGAACTGTTGGAATACGAAGCCGATTCGCGCGGCCCGCAGCATGCTGCGTCTCCGTTCCCCCATCGCGGCCACATCGTCGCCGTCGTAGTGCAACGTGCCGCTGGTGGGCATGTCGAGCGTGCCGAGCAGCGACAGGAGCGTCGATTTGCCCGAACCGGACGGTCCCACGATCGCGATGCGCTCCCCGTGACCGATGGAGAGGGATGTCTCGTGCAGGATCTCCAATGGTTCGCCGTCCCGTCCGGGATGGCTTTTCGTCGCCCGCTCCAAGGTGAGGAGCGGCGCCGGCATGGTCGATGGCCGTACCATTCCGCTGCCCGTCATGACACCACCACCTTGTCGCCGGCTTCGAGCCCGTCGGCCTTCGTCAGCTGGACCCGCGCGTTCGCGACCAGCCCGATTTCGACGGGGATGCGCGTGACCGTGTCTCCGCGCACCACTTCGACCGCGTACGTGTTGCCCGCGGATGCGATGATCGCGGTCACCGGCACGATCAGCGATTCGCCGGAGCCCGCCTGCCTGGAATCCGCCGTATTCGGGATGATGAGTTGCACCGATGTCGTGCCGAAGCGCGCCACCTGGGTCTGGTCGGGGAAGTCGACGCGCGCGGAGGGCGGGGTGACCTGCCCGTCCTTGCCCGTGGATTGGCCGCCCTGGTCGACCGCCGTAAGCGCGGTGTCGATGGTCGTGTTGTCCGGCATGATGACCTGCACCTTGTCGCCGGCCTTGAAGGTGGCGGCCTGCGTGGAGGTCAGCGTGGCTTCCACGTGCAGGGCCGTACCCGTGTAGCTGCCGGGGCTGGCGTCCCTGTCTCCGAGTCTCGCGGCCACGGTCTTGACGCGGATCGGCGCCGATGGCGCCAGCACCACGGAGGACGGCTCGAACACGCCGTTGGCGGCGTCGCCGGCCAGGCCGAGCGAACGTTGCCATTGGCGGACCGCCTCACGGGTCAGCCAGTCGAAATGCCCGTCGATGGTTCCGGCGAAGAATCCGAGTTCCGCGAGGTTCTGTTCGAGCTGGGTCACGTCCGGGCCGTCCGGCGCATCCACCTGGAGCGTACGCCAGAAGGGCCGCTCGCCGTGGAAGAGCGGCACGGGCGTGCCGTTCATCTCGTACACCTGTTGCCCGGTGGCGATTTCGGCGCCGGGCGTGGGCAGTCGGGTGATGACGCCGGTGGCCGGCTGGAAGTCGGATGACGCGTCGTACTGTAGGGTCCCTCCCAGTCGGGTCTCGGCGTCGAGGACGCCCTTGACGACCGGCTGGGTGCGCAGCGTGGTCACATCGACCTTCGCGGCCGACGCCGCGCGTCCGATGCCGGTCGTATGCCCGACGAACGTCCACGGTTTGACCACCACGCACGCCACGGCCAGCCCCACGGCGACGGCGAGCGCCGCGATGCCCGTGATGGCGCGGCGGATTCTTCTGGTCCTCCTCGTTGCGGTTCGTGTCATGTCGGGCCTCTTTCGTTGCATGTTCCCGGTTCTTCCGGCCGGGGTCGGGGTTTGTACGTCTATTGGGCCGTGACGGATGAGGTGGCGGAGCCGTCGATTTCGCTCATCGTCTTCGTGTAGTCGTAGCCGAATTCTTCGGGCGTGCCGTCGAAGCCGTAGGCGATGTGGGCGTCGCCTACGGGGCATTCTTTGAGAAACCGTCTGAGCTCTTCCTCTCCGACGGTTTTGGGGATGAGAATCGTGGTGGGTTCGTCGCCGGTCGGGTCGGCGACCCAGGTGAAGCCTTTGGCCCGGGCTTTCCGGGCGTAGTGGAGTGCGGTGCGTTTGTCGTCTTCGGAGATGGTCTGGGGTGTGGCGAGGTCCTGCGCGGGTTGGCTGAAATCGGGGTTCTTCTTCTCGCAGTCGGAGTAGTCGGAGCGTTTCGGCTCGTATGGTGTGCCGGCGAGCGCGGTGGAGTCCTTGAACGCCACCCAGACGGCGTTGTCTTCGAGGCTGGTGTACATGGCGTTGGTGTAGAGCTGCTGGGTTGTGTCGTTGGTGTCGACGTTGGTGCCGTCGGCGTTGGCTTGGATGGGGTTGCCGGATTGGTCGATCATGCGCAGTTCGGCCATGTTTTTGGTGGTGGGGCGTTTGGCCTTGCCGTCGGCGCCGGGGGTGACGGGGCCGGCGGCGACTTGGGCGTCGAAGCCTTTGCCTGTGAGGCAGGCGACGAATCGTTTGGCGGTGGCATCGGTTTCGAGTGCGGTTGTGCCGGCCAAATCCGCGTCGTCGCCATTCGTGCCGGCGGCAGATGGTGTGGCGCAGCCGGCGAGCGCGGCGAGGCAGAATCCGGCTGCCGCGGTCAGTGCGAAGATGTGTCGGCTGGCTGCGAGGATTGGTTGGATGCTGGTCATAGCGTCCTCCTTGGTCATCTTGGGGATGGCGTGTCCCATTCCCCTGTGTGGTTGCCGTGTCTCCATCCAAGCGTGTGACGCGTGGAGTGTCCGTGTGGAGTCGGCTCACTTTCGGATTACCGTTTTCGTCGTCCCGTCGGGTTTGATGGTTCCGGCGGACCGGCCGGGGTCATCGTCCTTGTTGGACCGCATTGGTGTCGTATGGGTAGTCGCCGGTCCAGCTGAAGATGACGGGTGCTCCGTCGGCGGGGCATTCCTTGAAGAAGCGGCGCACGTCGGTTTCGGGCACGGTGTCGGGGATGATGATGTGCAGGGGTTCGTCGCCGGTCGGGTCGGCGACCCAGGTGAAGCCTTTGGCCCGGGCTTTCCGGGCGAATGCGAGCGCCGCGTCCTTGTCCTTCCTGCTGGCATGGGAGTCGTCGATGCCTGTGGAGGCCACGCCTTGGGTGAAGTCGGGGTTGGCGTGTTCGCACGCCGCGTAGTCACCCTGCCTGGACGCGTACGGCGAGCCGGCCAGGTCGGCGGCGCCGTCGGCGATGATGTACGGGAAATCGTCGCCGGTGACGGCGTTGCTGATGGTGCCTGTCGACGTGATGTTCGGGTACAGGTTCGGATCGGTGGTCCAATCCCGTGTGACGACGCCGCCACCGTCGTCGATGAGCTTGGGCTGTTTGGGGTTGCCGGCCGCGTCGATCTCCAGTAGGGCGACCTGGTCGTTGTGCTCCCCCACGACGCGCGCGTCGAATCCTTTCGAGACGAGGCATGCGACGAACCGGCGCGTGATGGTGGGGATCGGATACGTGTCGGTCGTGCCTTCGGAGCCGGCTTGCGCCGAAACATCCGTCGCGTCGGCGTCGTCCGTGGTGGGATGCGCGTATGGTGCCGTGCAGGACATGAGCGGCAGCGTCATCAGCGTCGCCGCCATGACCGCGGCGAGTCGTACGGCCGTTCCCGGTTTGTCGGTGGAAGCTGCGGTTATGCGTGCCATGATGCGGCCCTCCTTCACCATCCATCGAACACCGTCCGCGGTGGCATCCGGGTGGTCGGCGCTCTCACTTTCGTCTTACCTTGGTTCGGGGAGGATAATGACTGGTACGACGTCCGTCCTGGGACAGGAAGGAGACGGGGATGCGGATACTGATCGTCGAGGACGACCGTGAGCTGGCGGCCGCGTTGGATGATGCGCTGCGATACGAAGGGTATGCGACCGATGTGGCTTCGACCGGAGTGGAGGCGCTGTCGGCGCTCGCCGACACGGATGTCGGCATCGTGCTGCTCGACCGGGATCTGCCGGTCCTGTCCGGCGACGCGGTCATGGCGACGATCGCCGCGAACCGCATCCCCGTCGCCGTGATCATGCTCACGGCCGCCGCCGAGATCGGCGATCGGGTCAGCGGGCTCGATTTGGGTGCCGACGACTATCTGACCAAACCGTTCGCCTACCCGGAACTGCTCGCCCGCATCCGCGCCCTGCAGCGTCGGACCGGCAAAGGGCTCGCCGTACAGGCGGTCCTGACGCGCGGCGACCTGACCCTTGATTCGACGCGACGGCTCGTGTTCCGCGACCACGGGCGCACGCTCGTCAGGCTCACGCCCAAGGAGTACGGCGTGCTCCTGGAGCTCATGCGCGCCGACGGCGGCTACGTGGGCGTGGACGAACTCTACCGGAACGTCTGGGACGGCGACGGCACGGGAGAACCCTCCGACGCGGTCAAGACCACCGTATACTCGCTGCGGCGCAAACTCGGCGGCCGTGACCTGATCGTCTCCACCCGCGGCGAAGGATACCGGCTCTCATGACCGACGAAACCGATAGGACGACCCCCGTCGCCGGCTCCGGCGGAAGACCCGGCGTCCGGCATCGCGTCGCCACACGCTTCAGAGGGGTGCTCGACGGAATCCGTCCCAGGACGTTCCGTGCGAAGCTCACGCTCGCCATCGGCCTCGTGTTCCTCATCGCCCTCGGATCGGCCACCATCGTACAGATGTTCGTCGTCAACGGTATGTTCTCCTACGCGATGACCATCACCTACGAAAACGGCCGGAACGGGAATGGGGACGGCTCGAACGGATCGTCGTCGGACAACGACGACTATCTGTCGGCCCAAGGCTGGTCCACGGACCCCAATCCCGACGCATGGAGCCGATCGCACCGTTCCACGGGCGGGAACGTCCCCGACTTCCTCGGCTCCTCAAGCGACGGGAAGGGCGAGGGAAGCGCCAGCGGACGGATCAACGGCGAACCGTACCGCGTCGACTGGGGTGGCGACGGGTCGTTCACCATCCGCACGCCCTACGGCGTCTCCGTATGGAACCAGAACACCATCGCCAACGGGCTGCGCATCAGCGCCGCCATCATCTTCGTCGCATTCGGCGCGATCAGCATCCTCGTCATCTGGATCGTCACCTCGCGCATGGCGAAACGTCTGCAATCCATCAGCGACCAGACCGCCGCGCTCGACCCCTCCGACCTCGGCACGCGCATCGACGTGGAACGCGGGGATGCGGCGAAACGGAGCGCACGCGACGACGAGGTCACCCGGCTCGGCGATTCCATCAACGGGATGCTCGACCGCATCCAGGCCGCCTCCGAAGCGGAACGCCGGTTCGTGTCGAACGCGTCGCACGAGCTGCGCACGCCCATCGCCGCCGTCGAGACGAACCTCGACGCGCCCCTCGCGCAAGGACGGTTCCCCGCCGACGTGGAACCTTCCGTACGCCGTGCGCTCGCCGCCAACCGGCGCGGCGCCGAACTGGTCGACGCGCTGCTGACGCTCTCACGCATCCAAAGCGGCGCATACGGCAAGCTCGAAGGCAACGGCGCCGCGGATGCCGGCAGCGCCGCGGACGGGTCGACGGACGTCGCCGCCTGCGTGAGAGACGCCCTAGCGGACATGGACGCGGAGATCGCCGCACGCGGAATCGCCGTCACTATCGACATGGACGGGCATGACGGCATCACGGCGAAGACGAACCCGACGCTGATGCGGCTCGCCGTCGACAATCTCATCCGCAACGCCGTCATGCACAACACGGACTCCGAAGGCTCGATCGACGTGACGCTCGACCGCGAGGGGGACCGGCTCCTCCTGACGATCGGCAACACCACCGGGGAGCGACTGCCCGACGATCTGACCGAACTCGTCCAGCCGTTCCATCGCGGCGTGAACTCCCGCATCAGCGCCGTCTCCGGCGTGGGACTCGGCCTGTCCATCGCCGACGCCGCATGCGAGGCGATGGGCGTGACGCTGCGCCTGTCGCGGGAGGAACGGGAGGGAGCCGACCGTTTCCTCGCCGGAATCGTCGGGATTCCCGTGGCATAGGCGTTCCGGCGTCTTCCCCACCCTTGGCGGAGACGCCGGAACGCCGCCCGTGCCCGATGGAGACGTCTCAGGCGAGCGAGGCGCCGAGCTCCCTGATCCCGTCGAGCTGCTTGGCCGCGGCTTCGCGCTTGGCGGGGTCGTCGTCGCCCATCGAGAGGTTATCGACGTAGACGATCTCGACGTCCTTCACGCCGCAGTACTTCATGAACGTCTGGCGGCGGATCTGGTTGTCCAACGCCTCGCCGATCCCGTCGGACTCGTACCAGGATTCCGGGCCGCCGGTGAGCATGATGACGCGCACGGTCTTGCCGGCGAGCGCGCCGGGCGTGCCGTCGGCGTTGTAGGCGAATCCGCGGCAGATGACGCGGTCGAAGAGGCCTTTGATCATGGCGGGCATGGTGTACCAGTAGATGGGGAAGACGAGTGCGATCACGTCGGCTTGGGCGAGGCTGGTCTGGATGGCTGCGACGTCTTTGGGCGTGTCGGCTTTGCCGAGGTAGTGGGCGCGGTCGGCGCTGGTGTAGACGGGGTTGAATCCGGTGTCGTACAGGTCGATGGTGTGGGTTTCGCCGCCGTGTGCGCGGAATCCTTCGGCGAAGGCTTTGCCGGCGGCGTTGGTGAGGCTGTGGTGTTCGGGGTTGGATGTGATGATGAGTGCGGTGCGTGTGGTGGTTGTGTTCATGGTTCCATTGTCCCGCCATGCCGGACGGGGTGGACGGGGTGGCATGGCCGCCGGTTGACTTCGTGTGGGGCGGTCGTGTAGCATGCGGGTGTTGGATAGTAGTTCCCACGGCTATGGAAGCCGTTCGAAGCATTGGTTGTCGCCGTCATTGTTCCGTCTGCTGGGGGTTCCGGCGACTGTTTGTTTGTCCAGGAGAGTGTTCATATGAGATTCATCGCTGTCGATTCGACGTTCGATCATGATTCGCGTGCGACGGATGTTCCGGAGGGCGTGCGCGTCCGGATCACCCGGCTGACGCCGCATCTTGATTATGATGTGGCCGTCACGGTGCCGGAGGGCATGCTTCCGTCGCGTAGGGAGACCACGCCGGGCGCGTTGATCGTGGGCGGGGCGATGGTGCATCATCGTTCGTTCCGCGAGCTTGGCGAGGCGGAGCGTTGGGCCCGGGAGTTCACCGACGGTCTGCGGGATGTGGCGGCGGTCGAATGATATCGTGGCCGGCCGGCGGCGTGCGTCGCTGTTGTCGCGCCGTGCCGTCGGCCGCCGCTCCCCCGCCGGTCAGTTCTCCCGCAGTCCGCGCAGCAGGGCGATCTCCTCGCGGTGCGTGTCGGGTGTGTTCTCCTTGGTTTCGAGGATCATCGGCAGCGTGTTCATGCGCGGGTCGTTGACGAGACGCGTGAAGAACGGCAGGCCGAGCTTGCCGTCGCCGATGTTGGCGTGCCGGTCCTTGTGGGAGGCGAGGCCGTATATGGAGTCGTTCGCGTGGATGGCTTTGACCTTGTCGAGGCCGATGACGTCGTCCAGTCGGCGGATTACGCCGTCGTAGTCGTCGACGAGGTCGTAGCCGGCGTCGAACACGTGGCAGGTGTCGAATGTGACGCCTATGCGCGTGGGGTCGTCGAGCCGGTCGATGATGGAGGCGAGTTCCTCGAAGCTGCGCCCGCATTCGGTGCCTTTGCCGGCCATGGTCTCCAACAGGATCGTGATGCCCGTGCCGTCCGCCTGTTCGGACACGCGGTCAAGGGCTTCGGCGATCAGCCGGCATCCGGTTTCCGCGCCCTGTCCCACGTGGGAGCCGGGGTGGATGTTGAGGTAGGTCTCCTGGCCGGCTTCGCGGATGGGCGCGAGCAGGCGCATGTCCTCGGCGAGCGCGTCGATGGCGAACGCCCGTTTGGCCGGATCCTTGCCGGCGAGGTTGTACACGTAGGGCGCGTGGACGACGAGCGGCCCATAGTGTTCCGCTGCCAGTCGCGCGCCGAACGCGGCCGCCTTGTCCGGGTCGAGGGCCTTCGACCGTCTGCCGTATGGGGAGCGTGGGAAGAACGCGAACGTGGTGCCATGTTCCGCGTGTGAGCGTGCGATGAGCTTGTCCCATCCGCCCGCGGTGGACAAGTGCGATCCGATGAGCAGTTCCGTCATGTCGTCGCCTTTCGTGTGGTGTTGCGTGTAGTCTGCTATGCGGTGTTCCGTGACCGCATGCCGTGGGGTGGCCGCGTTTCCGTCAGCCGTTGCCGTGGTCGATTTCGGTCCAGGTTTCGCCGTCGTCGTCGAGCAGGAGATACCAGGTCATGGATTGGGGTCCGCGGCTGAGCGACGGTTCGAAGCCGTCGCAGGTGAAATCGACGTCGGCCATGAGTATGCGGTCGCGGCCGTAGCGCTTGTATGCCTCGTAGATGCTGGACGAGTAGCTTGGGGATTCGCGCTTGGTCTTGTCCTCCAAGTCCAGAATCCGATCGGTCCGCGTCTCGTCGTAGGCGACCTTGTCCAGCGTGCATCCGCCGAAGCCGGTGAACGCGTTTGCGATCGTCTTGCCGGCGGCGTCAAGCTGTTTCCGTGTGAACCGATCGGAGGCGGAGTACGTGTATCGCGCGTGCGCGATGTCGCCCGGCCGGTCCGACCACCATCGTGCGAACGCGAACAGTCCCACGACGGCCAGGACGATGATGACGGCGATGACGACTCCCACGCCGCGCCTCCGGTCATGTTCCTTCACTGTTCCGCCTCCTCCATGGATTCTCATGGTTTCTATAGTCTAGGGTGTTCTTCTGATCGGATGGAATCTGACCACGTTCAGGCGTTCATCGTTTCGTTCGCGTTGACACCTTCGACGAGCAATCGTGAGATACGCGCATCGGCGAACCGCAGCGAGCAGTCGTCCGATTGGATTCTTCCCAACAGGTCGATGGTGCCGAACCAGATGAGCTCATCGTCGAACACGGCGAATTCAGTGCAGGCGTTCACGGCCTGTACCGAGCATCCCAATGCGCGAAGCCTATCCATGTTGCGTGTTGTCCGCGAGCGCGATGTCTCCGTCGCGTTGGCCGGGACGCGTACGTTGACGGTGATGGCCACTCCCCTGCCTGCCGCTTCGAGAATCACATCGGTCACCTGGTCGATGGCATGCCGTGTAAGATATCCGGCGCAGAGCGTGATCGTCCGTCGGCAATGTCTGATGTCGTTGCGGAACATCGTATGGAATTCGTCCGCGTTGATGATGGGGACGGTCCGATCGCCGTGGCGTTGTCCGGCGAGCGCGTTTTTGCGTTCCAGCAGGGCTTTCGTCTTCGCTTGGCGTCTCGCATCGGATTCACTGCCCGGCAGCATCGGCGTGTATCCCTGCGCCGCATATGTCTTCAATCGTTTACGGTACATGCTGGCGGCCATGGGAATGGTCACGTCGATGTAGTCATAGACGCGTACCTCACGTTTCCCCTCGTTGTCCCGGTGCAGTCGTCCGACATACTGGGCGACCGACGCTTCCACGGATACAGGCGCCGTCAGCATGAGCGTATCCAATCGTCGGCAGTCGAATCCTTCGCCGATGTAGCTTCCGGTCGACACGACGGCGAGGCCGTCTTCCGAGGGGATGCGCTTGAGCTGTTCGAGCTTGTCGTGTCGGCTCTTCTTCGTTTCGGCACCGTAGAGAAGAATCACATGACTGCATTCTCTTTTCTGGAGAGCGTTCGCGAGCGCTTGCGCATGTTCGATGCGTTTCGTGAGCAACAGCGGTGTTCTGCCTTCATCGATGAGCGTCATGGCGTCGTTGACGATCATGGTGTTGCGGTCTTCGTCACCGCATGCGGCTTCCAGGTATTCGTGGTAGGTGTATGGTTCGACGAGCTCGTAATTGGTTGCCGTGAAGCGTGGCACGTATCGTCTGGAGAAACGTTGCGTCGCCATGTGCTCGTTGACGTCGATGGTGTCACGGACCGGCCCGCATCGCATGGTGACGATCGGTTGCATGCCGTCGTCGCGTTTCAGGGTTCCGGTGAATCCGTAGACGTATTTCGCGTTGGTTTCTCGGGCGATCGCTTCGGTGTCTGGGGATGCCACGTGGTGACATTCGTCGAAGATGATCATGCCGTAGCGGCTGACCACGTCTTTGACGTGTTTGGTTCCGGCGATGTCGCCTTTGTCGAACAGTGATTGCGCCAGTGCGATGTCGACGATGCCGTTGGGCTCGTTGCGCCCGGTTCCTATCTGTCCGATGATGTGGCGTTTTCTCCGGCTGACGCGTCCGGTTCTGGTCAGTAATGGCGGCAGCGTCGCGGTGATGTCGAGGAACTGCTCAAGTCGTTCCCTCCATTGTTCGAGCAGTGCGGAAGAGCGCAGGATGATCAATGCGTTGGTCTTTCTTTCGGCGATGAGGTTCGCCGCGATTACGGTTTTACCGAATCCTGTTGGAGCGGTGAGGATACCGTCATCATGTGCCAGCAAGTTCTGCGCCGCGATGTTCTGACGTTCGCGAAGCGTTCCCGTGAATTCCACTTGGATCCGTTCGCCCGGGTTGCGTTCGTTGCGGTATGACACGACGGTTCCCGTGCGGCTCAGCAATGAGGTCAGGGATTCCTTGCACCCTCTCGGCAGGAGAATATTGTCGTCGGTCTCCTCGCCACGGTAGATGATTCGAGGCTTGTCGTAGATGGGTTGGCGCATGGCTTGCGCCCGATAGAAGTCGGGGTTGGCGAACGCAGCGAGCCGGCGTATCGCGTTGAGTGCTGCTTGAGTCATACCGTCCTTGGGGATGACGAGCATGCTGCATTCGATGATGGTGACGGACCGTGGCGTGTCCGTCGAGGAAAGGTCGTGGAATCGGACTCCTGACGGTTGGCCGTTGTCCTTTGCTTTATCGGAAGCTCGATGTGCGCCGGAGGCGGGATTGCCCGATGGTCCGATTGCTGTTGTCATCCGAGCTGCGATGGCGCGTACCTGTTCAGGTACAACACGTTTGATTGAGGCGAGATACGCCCATTGGTCCGGGTATGGATTGAACTGTTCGTCGATGAATACGCTGTTGCCGTTGTCACGTGCCATGCGCTGCAATGGGAGTGCGATCAGGTTGCCGAATCCTCCGGAAGGAAGAACATCCTGATTGGGGAACATGCGGTCGTAGGACCGAAACTCGATGTGGACCAGGTCTGAGGCCTCGGTCAGCAACGCGTCTCCCATGTGCCGGACCTGTGCCGCATCCATCGGCTCGTCGAGGAACAGCCACAGGTGCCCGCCGTCTCCGGAGCGCGATCGTTCCATGGCCGGTTCTATGCCGTATCGCTTGCAGACGTTTCTGACCGCCATGATTTCATCTCGCCATCCGTCATCATCGAAGTCGATGGCGAGGAACCAGACCGTCGACTCCTTGGACATGGGGTAGAGCCCGACGACATTGACGAGCCGCTCATCCCGTTTGGTGAATGGTCGAGGAGCACCTGATCGGTCAGTGGCTTGCATCGTCGCTGCCCAGATGGAGTGGGAATACGTTTGCCGCTTGCCAAAGTGGTCCATTCGTTCCATGCCGCCGGCGCATACCCGGTTTTGCCGGTTTTCCTGGACACGAACCCGTGCGCATAGACATCGTCGCGACCGCGGAACAGGGAACGGAACAGCTTGATTTTCCGTTCGGATGAACTGCGCGCTGTGACCGGCCCATCACTGGCGTCGGTCACCGGACTACCGGGCATATCGGGGAGGGACGTGTCCGCCTGATTCACCTCAGGCTGGTCGGGATGTTCGCATGCTTTCGTTTCCTGACGGCCGTACCAGCCGGACCAGTCGGTGACGGCTTCGACGTTGTTGCCGTCCGGGTCGAGTATGAACGCGGAATAGTATCCGGGATGGTAGGGGCGCGGGCCGGGCGCGCCGTTGTCGCGGCCTCCGGCGGCGAGCGCCCGCATATAGAAGGCGCATACGGCGGCCTTGTCCTGTGCGAGGAACGCGATGTGGGTGACCGGGCATGCGGATGGTCGCGATGCCTCCGGTTCGGTCGTCTCATCCGCATGATCGGCTTCGTCGGCGGGCGACAGGTAGAAGTCGGAGTGCGGGGTGCCGTCGTCGACGCCGAATCCGAGCGTGGGTTCGTGGTGGGCTTTGACGATGTAGCCGAGCGGGGCGAGCGCCTGCGTGTAGAAGGCGATGCTGCGGTCGATGTCGCGTACCTTGAGCGTCAGATGGTCGAGCATGCCTCCACTGTAGCGCGGGCGGCGTGGCGTGCGTTCCGTCCGCGCTCCCCCGGTTCAGCCGAGCCGGTATGCGGCGGCCGCGGAGCCCATCGCCAGGGACGCGGTCCTCGCGTGCTCCCGGCATTGGCGGTACGCCTGTTGGAGGGCTGCGACGACGGCGAGCGTACGTTCCGCGTCGGTGTCGCCCGGCTGGACGGTGACGGCGTCCAACGCGCGCTGGCCGAGCGCCTGGAACCGGCTTTGCACGGGTTGCGGCCATTTCGCGTATCCAATCGCCGTAGGGAACACGTCGGTGACGAGCCGACGCGCATAGTCGATTCTCGCCTCGTCGGGCAGTCCGGCGATGGTGGCGAAGACGAGCACCCAGTCGCGGTGCAGGGATTCGCAGACCCGTCCGATCGTCGGCAGGTCGGCGGCCGGCTGCGTGCGGAGTTCCTTGGCGGTCCCGTCCGCCGTGGCGATCTCCTGCGACGGTGCTGTCGCGGCCGGCTCGGCCGCCGGGTTCGCGATCCGCTTGCCGGGGGCCGGTTTGCCGTCCACGGCGGATCTGAGCTTCAGCGTCTCGCAGGCGCAGGCCGCCTCGTCGCGCATCGTGGGCCACTGGTCTTCGGGGACCGGCTTGTAGGTGAAGTCGAGCGCCTCGCACACCGGTTCGGCGATCTGGAGGAACCGGGTGCGGGTGATGCGCCCCTTGCGGCCGCTCGTCCATCGGATCGAGGTCGCGGCCCAGATGATGCTGGGACTGTTCGGACAGGGCGCGACCATGAGCGGTTCCCCGTCGGCCTTGGGCATGGTGGCGCGGTCACGGTCGGTGAACAGGGTGACCAGCCGGATGTCGCGTCGTTTCGCCTTGCGGCGTTTGCGCGTGTCCTTGTCTTGCGTCCGGCTGTGCAGTCCCCAGGATCCGATCTCGAACGCGGCCTTCCGGTCGGGGAAATACATGTCGAGCTCCTGACCGTCCAACTGATCCGTATCCCCCTGGACGATCGTCTCGTCGGGCATCAGCCACGCGAAATACGAGTGGAACAACGCCTCCTCATAGGAAACCGGCATGCGGGACCAGCCTTTCGGATCTGTGGGACACCATCGGGACTCTGCGAACATGATAGCCGCGGTCACGCCGTCCCGCTTCCCGCCGCGCAACGCGGCATGTACCCGGGAAGCCGATACAATCGGAGCGTTCACCACGGGCGAGAAGAAGGGAAGCATCATGGAACGGGCGATCATGACCTCCGAGGCGTTCCTGCGGCGACCGTCCGACGAGGCGACGGAGGCCGATCTGCCGGTGGCGGCCGACCTCATGGACACGTTGGCCGCGCACGCGGACTCGTGCGTCGGCATGGCCGCGAACATGATCGGCGTCGCCAAGCGGATCATCGTGTTCCATGACGAGGCGACCGGCCGGAACATGATGATGCTCAATCCGGTCATCGTGGAGAAGTCGGGCCGGTACGAGACCGAGGAGGGGTGCCTGTCCCTGAAGGGCGTGAGGCCGGCGGTCCGCTACGAGCGCATCACCGTCACGTATCGGACGCGACGCTGGCGGGAGGCGACCGCCGCGTTCGACGGGTTCACCGCCGAAATCATCCAGCATGAGATCGACCACTGCGACGGCATCCTCATCTGACGGCATGTGCCGGGAACGGGCAACCGGCCATGGATTATGCCTATAGCGTCCGCCGCATGGCCACGTCATGCCGGCTGCATAATGATGGGGAACGCTGGCGGCGAAGGGACCGCGGCGACGACACGAAAAGGATGGTCTGGACCATGACGGACAAACGCGTGAAAGTGGGGAACAGCGACCTGGAGGTGTTTCCGCTCGTGCTGGGCGGCAACACGTTCGGCTGGACGAGCGACGAGGCGACCAGCCGCAGGGTGCTCGACGAATACGTGGAGGCCGGAGGCGACTTCATCGACACTGCCGACGTGTACTCGGCGTGGGCGCCGGGCAACGCGGGCGGCGAATCCGAGATCATCCTCGGACGTTGGCTCGCCGTGCGCGGCAACCGCGACAAGGTGGTCGTCGCCACAAAAGTAAGCGAGCACCCGCAGTACAAGGGGCTCTCGCACGACAACGTGATCGCCGCGGCCGACGAGTCGCTGCTGCGTCTCGGCGTCGACGCGATCGACCTGTACTATGCGCACTTCGACGACAAGGCGACGCCGCTCGAGGAGACGGCGGCGGCGTTCGACGAGCTCGTCAAGGCGGGCAAGATCCGCGCGATCGGCCTGTCCAACTACACGGCGGACCGCATCGGGGAGTGGTTCCGCATCGCCCGCGAACACGGCTACGCGCTGCCGGTCGCGCTGGAACCGCACTACAACCTCGTCACGCGCGGCGACTACGAGCGCACGCTCGCGCCCCTCGCCGCACAAGAGAACCTCGCCGTGTTCCCCTACTTCTCGCTGGCCGCCGGATTCCTCACCGGCAAATACCGTTCCGCAGCGGACTCGGAAGGCAAGGCACGCCAGGGCATGGTCGCCGGCTATCTCACCGCCGACGGCTTCGCGCTGATCGACGCGTTGGACGAGGTCGCCAAAGCCCACGGCGTGGCGATCGCCACGGTCGCGCTCGCCTGGCTGCGCCACCGCCCGCAGGTCGCCGGCCCGATCGCCTCGGCGCGCACGCCCGAACAGCTGCCCGCGCTCCTCGCCTCCGTGGACCTCGACCTTGCGGCCGATGAGATCGCCGCGCTCGACAAGGCGTCCGAACCGTTCACGAAATGACGTCGCCAAGATCCCGACCTCACGATGAGGCGGGACGACTAGATGACTACTAGGCACCGCTAAGGCGGGTCGCCTTCCGAACATCGCATGACGAATGCGGCCGGAAGACGACCCGCCTTTCTCATTCCGGGCATCGAAGAAGCGGGGCCGACACATCGGTGGGACACAACGAAGCGTCCTACCGAACGTCCATGCGTTTGAGTCGGCATGGCTCTTCCCCACTCCGAGTATTCATATGAAAGCTTATTTCTTATGAATGGCAAGGCTGTTTTCTTCCATATGTATGCGTCTTTCATATGAAAGAAAACAGTCTTCGGAAAACACTTCGAACTAGCCGGAAAAACGGCTGTATTTCGCCGTTTTAATTCATAATGCAGTCGCTATCATTTGAATATTCGGCACGGAAACGCGCGCTTGCCGACGGCCATTCGGTCCGAATGGCCGCGAACTACGAAGGCGGGTCAGTGCGACAGCGTCTCCATCGCCTCGGAGACGACGTCGACGAGCACGTCGACGACATCCGCGTCACCGATGCCATCGTCGCATCGCCGCGACCATTCCAGCAGTGATTCGATGATGCAGTCGATGATGAGGGAGACGGACAGGCGCACGGGGAAACCGACGCGCGCACCGCCGTCGGCAGCGGCGTCGTCGCTTCCCCATACCGCCGCGACGGCATCCGCCCACTGCGGTATGCGCGCGTACAACGCGACACGTAGCCCCTCGTCGAAACGCACGATGCGCAGCCGGCGCGCCAGCTCCTCCAACTGTGAAGGTTCGAGTCCGCCGAGCACCTGCGGTACCATACGCCGGACGAACCCGATTGGAGAGCCGCCCCTCCGCTCCTTGACCTCCCGACGCAGGTCGGCGAACATCTCGCCATCCGTCGGGAACCCCAGGACGAGATCCTCCTTGGACGGGAAATACCGGAACAGGGTGATCGCGGACATGCCCGCCTCGTCGGCGATGCGCTGCGTGGTGACCTTGTCGTAGCCGTACTCGTCGAACAGGCGCAACGCGGTCTCGCGGATCGTCGCGCGCGTGGCGATCTTCTTGCGCCGCTGCCAGCGGGCGCGCGCCACGGTCGCCTTCACCGAAACGCCGCGACGGCTCGTCCGATCCTTCTCATCCTCCACGTCGAACAGGGTCGGCGCGTCCGACAATGCGACTGCGGCCTTCCGACGCGGCATCGCATCGTCGTTCTTCCTCGCATCAACGGACATGGCTTCCTCCTCGCGTCCCACGCGTCTCCCCATCGGACATCACCATGGTACCCGCGAGCGGACGGACGCGCGTAGACTGAACCGCATGTGCAGAAGGTTCGCGCTTGACCTGGATTGGGACGCGGTCGCCCGGTGGCTCGACGTCGGGGAGGACGACATCAGACGCGACCGGCTGCCGCGCCCCTCGTACAACATCGCGCCCACACGAACCATCGGCGTCGTCGCGCAGGGACGCGACACACGCCGGCACCTGACCGGCGCGTACTGGACGCTCGTACCCCGGTGGAGCCGGAGCAAAACGCTCCCCTACCCCACATACAACGCGCGCGTCGAATCCATCCACACCAAACCCACGTTCGCCGAATCGACGCGCTCCATGCGCTGCGTCATCCCCGCGAGCGGCTACTACGAGTGGAAGGGCAAACGCCCGTTCTACTTCCATGCGGACGGCGACGAGCCGTTGGCGATGGCCGGACTGTACTCGTGGTGGCGCGCCTCCGACGCCTCGCCGTGGCGGCTGACCGCCACGATCGTCACCTGCCCGGCCGTGGACGGGCCGGCGAGCGTGCACGACCGCATGCCGCTGCTCGTACCGGACGACATGACCGCGGCATGGCTGGACCGTGCGGTCGACGGCGCGCGTCTGACCGGTCCGCTGCGGGAGCGGGGCACGGAGCTGTCGCGCCGGCTGCGGTTCCATGAGGTCGCGCCGTTGCCGGCGGACGACGACGGCCGGCGTCTCATCACGCCGGTCGAACACGTCGAACCGATCCGGCTGTTCTGAACGCCGGACGGAAGACCATTCAGGGAGGAATCAGGGAATCCCCCGATGGCAGGCGGCACCGCGCGATGGGACAATGGGATGATTGCGGCATATGGAATCCATACGTGAAGGAGTGAAGAGAACATGAGGCTGATCGGCAATATCCTGTGGCTGGTGCTCGGCGGGCTCGCCATCGCGTTCGGATGGGCGGTGATCGGTCTGGCGCTGTGCATCACGATCGTCGGCATCCCGCTGGGGCTCCAGGCGTTCAAGATGGCCGGGCTCACGCTCACCCCGTTCGGCAAGACCGTGCGCTACGGCGGCGGATTCGGCTCCACGCTCGCGAACATCATCTGGGTGGTGCTCGCCGGACTCTGGATGGCGATCGGCTACGTGATCGCCGGACTCGCCAACTGCGTGACCATCATCGGCATCCCGTTCGGCATCCAATCGTTCAAGATGGCCAAGCTCGCCCTCTGGCCGTTCGGCGCGCAGATCCAGGACCTGTAACCCATCCGTCCGCCCCGCCTCGGCGGGGCGCGGCACGTCCGTCGACTATCATGGATGGAAAATCGGAACATTAGTCGAGCCAAAGGAGCCTCGCATGTACGTCGTTCTGGAATCCTTCGCATACAGCTGAGAGCCGGGCCCCCACCTGCCTTCCACATCATGGTGTCACGGCCGGCGACCATACGGCCGTGACGCGTCTTTATGCGAACTTTCCGAACGCCGTCCATGAACGGTGCGCAGCATCCACCACACAGTCCGTCGATCGTCGACGGTGACGAGTGGCGGGCCGCGCACCGATCATGGCGCATCATGAAACGAGGCCCATCATGAACGCCGACGACCACCCGAACCCGATCCACACGCAATCCCCCGATTCCCCTCCCAACGCGACCATCACGCCCACCGCGACCACTCCCGCGAACGGACCGTCGCGACGCACCCGCCCGCTCTGGCGGCTCCCCGCATACCGCCGCTGGTTCGCCGCCGACACCGCCGACGTGGTCGCCGTCAGCCTGCGCACGTTCGCCATACCCTTGCTCGGTCTCGCCCTGTCCGGCTCGACGTTCGTCGCCGGACTGCTCGTCACCATCGAATCGGCGATCGGACTGACGCTCATGTCCGTCGGCGGGGCGCTCGCCGACCGTCACGACCGGCGTCGACTGATGATCCTGCTCGGTCTGACCGGCACCGCCCTGTCCGCCGCGGTGACGGTCATGCTCGCCGCCGGGACGATGCGCGCGACGACGTTCGCCGTGGCGGTCGTCCTGTTCGCGGTGATGAACGGACTGCTCGGACCGTCGAACGACGCGATGCTCAAATCCCTGGTGCCGATGGACCGGTTCGCGAAGGCGCAGGCCATCCGCGAGGCGCGAGAGTCGTGCGTCGAACTGTCCGGCGGCGCGATCGGCGGACTCCTGTACCGGATCGCCGGATGGATGCCGTTCCTCGCCTCCGCGCTGCTGTACCTGACCTCCGTGTTCGCCTCGCTGGCGTTGCCGAAACAAAACGGCGACGCCGCCGATGGGGACTACATCCCTTCCTCTCCGGACGTCGGCAAGCCGTCGTTCCTCTCCCAGTTCGTCGAAGGCTGGCGGTGGACGCTGACCCGCAGGACCGTGCTCGCGGCGATCGCGCAGGGCGCGGTCATGAACGTCGCCTGCTACGGGAGCATCATCGGCGTACAGATCATGCTGGCGGAACGCGGCACGGACGCGGCGCTCATCGGACTCGTCGGCACCGCCACCGGAGTCGCCGCGCTGATTGGCTCGTTCGCCGCCGGATGGCTGGTCGAGCATGTGCCGACCGGTCGGCTCATCATCCTCACGTTCGCCGTGTTCACGGCGGCTATGCTGCCGCTCGTGTTCACCGACTCGTATGCCGCGGCGGTCACGTGCATGGCCGTGGCATCGGTGCTGTTCCCGGCGTTGAACGCGGGCGAGCTCGGGTTCATCTTCGGGCGCACGCCGGATGACATGCAGGGCAGGGTGTCCACCGTGTTCGAGACGACGGTCGGCGTGCCGGGCGCGTTGGCGCCCGCGTTGGTCGGATGGCTGCTGCAGACGCCGGGATTCGGTTTCCGCGCGGTCATGCTGCTCGTCGTCCTGTGTGCCGCCGCCGGACTGCTGCTCGCCTGCCTCACTCCGACGCGGCGTATCCCGTTGCCCGCGCTATGGGAGCAGGTCGGGTTGTAGTCGGAAGATCCGCCGCTTCTACCGGTAGTTGGCCATCTCGAGTTCGGGGCCCAGATCCTCGGTCTGGGTCAGTCCGGTCTCGTGGAAGCCGATGTGCCGGTAGAAGCCGCGCGCGTTGTCGTTGAACCCGGACACCCATAGCGCGAGACGGTCGTTGCCGACGGCCCGTTTGCCGGCTTCGACCAGCATGCGTCCGACACCATGTCGATGCCAGGATTCCAGCACGTACAGCGAAGCCAGTTCCGCCGCGTCAGGACGGTCGATCGGCGGCCGAGGCGTGCGCAGCAGTTCCGCGAACCCGATCACGTGATCGTCCGCGAGCGCCACCAGCGTGACCTGGCCGGGGTCCTTGGCGTGGGCTTGGGTGAGTTTCAGCGCGAACTGCGGGGTAATGGCGTCCACGATGTCCTGCGGGATGCGCCCTTGGTTGAGTTCGCGCCATGTGCGGGACTGCACCTGCGCCTTCTCCTCGAACCATCGTGGTTCGATCGGCGTTATGCGGATCGTCATCGGTTCCCTTCGCCGCGTTGGTTGTGCTTCGTGTCAGTCGAGCCGGTTCGCGTCGATGATTCGGTCGTCGAGGAACCAGTAGTCGTGCGGGTCGCCGCGCAAGGCGGTGAACGGCACCGGGCGGATGCCGGCGGCCGAGGCCTTGTCGAGTAGGTAGCGGCGTACGATCCACGGATATTCCAGCACGCCTGACTCGAGGTCGATGATGCGTCGGACGGTTTCACCGTCGACTCCGAAATCGGCGCCGATCCGGTCGACGGTCAAGCCGAGCAAATCCATGTTCTCGCGGAATTCGCGGATAGTCGCCTCACGTTGTGCGGTGGTCAATGACATATCGTGCTCCCCCTTTGCTGATGCCGCAATGTCGACTGCATAGAGTCTACCGCCGTGGATGCGGTTCGCCCATCGGAGAATCGCATGGGACCATTCGATATGAGACCGGCATCAGGAACGCCTGCCGGCCTCACCGCCCCCGCCGCCAGCCGGTCGCCGCGGCGACGCCGGACACGACCTGCACGCAGAACAGGCCCGTGAGGAAGAGCGGGACGACGGGCTGGTAGGTGTGGTAGAAGTCGACCATGTCAGGCTGCGCGTACGGTGCCGCGATGGCATACGTCGCGTAGGCGAGCAGCGCGACGAACGCCGAACCAGCGAGCATTGCGACCACCGCCACGCGCAATCGACGACGCTCGCCCTCAGCCCAGGCCAGTGCTTTGAACGCGACTATGATGCATATGGCGACCAGCAGATAGCACAGCAGCCCGTACGTGGGCAGCATGTCGATGATGGTGAATGTCGATTCCATTGCGTCACCTCATATCCGGAGTTTCTGGACCGCCTGGCCACCCCTATCGTCTTCGATCGAAGGATGCGCGGATTCGTTGTCCTATTCGATTATCGCTTTCACCTTCCCACCGGCACAACATCGTGTCAAGCAATCGCATGACGGCCGTCGACCATGGTTGACTCCATGATGCCAGAACACCCTGAAGGCTCACTCGATTCCTCGTTGTACACGCCTGGAAGCCGTTATGCCTAGACGATGCGGCTCACGCGTCTTCACACCAAAGCCGCATATTCCATGATAAGAAAAACAAGCAGCCAACCGAGCAGCACCAGAATGGCTGACGTCAACTGGACATTCCCATCCGGCATCGTGCGGATTGTAGTCGAGTAGAAAAGACTCCGCGTCATAGGAGCCGCGGAGACAATGAATGGTTTGAGTAGTATCGGCGTCAAAGAATAGACGGCTAGTCCGAGCAACACGTTTCCGGCGGTCAAGGTCAGTGATAACACAGCGACTCCGTTCATCGCCGCCAACGCCGTGTATCGAAAGACGAGATTGATGCCACTGCCGCTTCCGTAGACAATCGCATCACCGGCGGCGTCCACCAAGGTCAACAGCAGGGTGGCGGCGAGGATGATGGTTTTTGACGACACGAGAGCGACCGCCATCCGATACCGGGAGCCGACGATTATCGCCGCTATCGTGGATTCTTCCGAACTGAGCTCGATATTCGCCAGTACTGCGGCGACGATTATCGTCGCCTGCGAGGCCAGCGTCATGCTGCTCGCGACATCCAATGGGTTGGCTCCAGAGGCGTCCAAACTGATCGGCAGTGCCGCGACCGTGTACACGAGAACTACCCAGCATACGGCTAACACGCACGCAACCTGTAGGATGCGTGCAGTCGCATCCTTGTACAACAGGGCTGTGATTATATGAAACATCCCTATGCCTTCGATTCGCATAGAAGTCGGATACGCGCGATTGTCGCGATGCACAACATTGCAACGAGCCAGCATCCCATGACAATCGAGGATGCCGCCACGGGGATGTCCCCAGCATCGTCGATTCGCCCGAACGCGAAGCTTTTGCCGCCGATCATCGGCAGCAGCACGTCCGCATGAATCACCTTCAGTACGCCGGACAGCGAGACGACGAGCAGCAGGAAGATCACGACCAATGCCGGCACGTCACGTTTCGTGACCACGGCTGCGATGTAGCCGATCAGTCCCATGACCACGGCGAACACCGCGACACGCAACGGTGTCGTGATCACGGTCTTGGTGAAGAACATGGGCCGCAGGGCGGGATGCAACGTCGCGACAAGTGCCACCACGTTCAGTGCGGACGACAGCAGCGAGACGCCAGCGCAGTAGATCACGGTCGCGAGTACGTCTCCGATTGCGAACGGCCAAGGCCGGTTGACCAATAGTCGCAGTTGTCGTTCGTCGCCTGCGCGGAATCCTGCCGCGACGTTCAACGCCACGATGATCGGAATGAGGATGATCGAGGTCTGGTAGGGAGAGGCAAGCACGGCGTCGGATACGATATGCATCGGATTCGAATCCAGGGAATCCGTCGAGCGTATGGCGCCGTCCGCGGCGATGGACACCGTCGAGGAGATCGTCTGCACGTCCAGCATCGCGAACAACGCGGTGAGAGCCAGTACGGCGAACACCGACCAATAGAACTGCCGGTTCGCGCAGTACCGCACCAGTGAACAGGACACATACCGGGGTGAAACATTCGTTCCCATCCTGCTCACTCCTTCACCACACTGAAGTACGCCTGTTCCAGACTGCCGTAACCGTCGAGGAGCGTGTCGATGTCATCGTCGAGCACTTTCCTCCCGCTCGACAGGCCCACGACGTGGTCAGCCACCAGTTCCAGTTCGGCCATGTAGTGGCTGGAGACCAGGACGGTCCTGTGATCCGATACGTAGTCCTTGATGAAGTCACGCACCCATTTGATGCCTTCCGGGTCGAGACCGTTCAACGGCTCGTCCAGAATGAGATATGGGGCATCGGTCAGTATCGCGGTCGCGATGCCCAATCGTTGTTTCATGCCGAGCGAGTAGGTCTTATACGTGCGGTTGCGCGCCTCGTACAGGCCCACAAGACGCAGGCATTCATCGCAACGGGAGAACGGGATGTCGGCGGCCAGTGCGATCCAGCGTAGATGATTGAGGCCCGTACGCGACGGATACGGTGCCAATCCGTCGATGAACGAGCCGACGGCAGTGAGCGGCTTGGGGCCAAGTTCGTTGTACCGTCTGCCGTCGAACGTGGCCGTACCGCTACTGGACGGTTCCAGTCCGAGCAGGATGTGCAGCAGGGTCGATTTGCCGGCGCCGTTCGGCCCGATCAACGCCGTGACCTTGCCTTGCTCGGCTCGGAACGACACATCGTCCAATACATGTTTGCTTCCGTAGCTTTTCGACAGACCGTGAATCTCAATCATGACGTCCTTTCACGACTCGCAGCACTCCACCTCTCGGAATATGTCTCCATCAAAGGGCTCCTGCTGTGGCCGCACAACAACGCGTCAAGCGATTGCATGACATGTCGACTATGGTTGACTTCACGTGATACCGGAGTCAAAGGTCATTCCCTCCACGTGTGTGCGAGGAGGGAATAGTCAAGAAGTACACACATCGCTGAAACGTACGATGCCGGTCAGACGTCATCAGCAGTCATCGCACACATCACCACCGAATGACGAGAGCTTTCCTCCTGATTACGCCGATTCGGGAAGCAGTCGAAAACCATTCAGGGTCACTGGCCGATCCAGTGCTGAACATACGCGACAACACCCAGAAATGCGCCTACGCCCACTCCGAGGAAGGTGGGCCCCCATCCTCGCAGCCAGTCCGCGAACAGATTGGTTGAGGATTTCGCGGAGTCCCCAGTCCTCGGTTTCATTCCGTCCGGGCTCGCTTGCATGCTCATGGTCGCTCTCCCCGGTATCCCGGCGTTCTTCACGGCCAGATATAGAGCTATGACCAACAGCGACACCCCAACAGCCCGGCAGAGTATGCGGAAGACATCTTCCGATACCGCGAATGCGAGAGCCTGCAGCGTTATGGATGCGAACAGCAGTATGACGACCGGCCGTCCGGCATTGCGTCCATGCGCCGACCTGTTATCTGTGGGCTTCTTCATGGCGATCACCTCTCTTCTTCGAGCCGTTGTCCATAGTGATCCGGCTATTACTATTACACACCGCTGCGCATCGCCTCCGCAACGTCACGTCAAGCGACCGCATGACATCATCGATGCCGCCGTTTCGCGCCGGAAGGCCATAGTCTGGCGGCGGTACAGTGGACGTCATGGGACTTGGGAACGAGCCGGACACGACAGGTGCGACGGGCACGATTCGCATCGGCGTATTGGACAACGATCCGTTCGCGTTGGACGCGATGTGCGCGATGATCTCGGCCATGTCAAGGGATTTCCGCATTATGTGGGCCACCGGGTCGCCCGCCGTGGCGATCGAGCACTGTCACAACACACGTACCAGACCGGATGTGCTTGTGCTGGATATGGCGTTGGGCGGCGTCACCGGCGCGGACGTGTGCCGGCGCATCCGACGCAGAACGAGCGAAGTGGGCGTCATCTGTGTCACCTCGTATTCGACGGACGTCTACCGGGATGAAGCGATTGCGGCCGGCGCGCAGGGATTGTTCGCCAAAGAACGGCTCAAAACCGACATCACCGAAGCGATACGGCAGGCGGCTCATGGCTCGCCGACCGCCGCACAGGCCGCGACCGGGTTCCGGGACGCGACGTCGGCTCACACGATGCTGTCCGACACGGTGCCGGCGCGGATGTCCGAGGACATGAAGGATTCGCTGTCCGCCCGCGAGAAGGACATCCTGCGCCTGTACGCGAAACGGCTCACCACCGACGAGATCGCGCAACGACTCGGCATCGCCAAAGGCAGCGTATTCACGTACGTGCATCGCGCGGCCGGCAAGCTCGGCGTGACCAGCCGCAAGGAGGTGCTTGAGGCATGCGCCCGATACGATCTGCTATAGACCGGATTGCCGGACGAATTGGTCCGGGCAACGACCATCCGGTCATCTCGGCGACATGTGTGCTGCTGACTGCGGCCCTCATCGCGGAATACATGGCCCGGGCCACGACAGATGCTTCCTCAACGACGAGCGTGCAGCATCTTGTATTGGTTCTGGCGATGCTCGCTGGTCTGATCGGCGGCATGTTCCGCCCGCAATGGTTTCTCTGGGCGGCGCTTGTGGCCGGGGAGATGCTCATGCTGGCGATGCCGATGATCACACCACTTGCCATCATCATCACCTGCACCGGGTTCCTCGCCTATCTGGACACATGGTCAGGTGCAATTGCCACCGGAATGCTGCTCATCTCCACCACGTTCGGCGTCGAACCCGGAAGTGGCCGTCAGCTGGTGGCTACGCTGCAAAACCTCGCGTTCTACTGCTTCCCACTACTGACCGGTCTGTTGCTGCACATGATGCGACAGCGTGACCACGACTCATATCTGCTGCGCCGCCAGCAGGAACGCGAGGACACGGCCCGCGACCTGCACGACACCATCAGCAATGACCTCGCCTACCTCATCCTGCGCATCGACCACGCCGAAACCAATGGCATGCCCAACAGCGAACACGAATACCGGCAACAGCTCCGGGAACTACGCGACGCGGCCAATCGCGCCATGACCCATACGCATGAGGTCATCGAATCACTCGAGGAACGTGAATCGCAGCACCTACAGTCGGGAGTGTCGGAAGCGCGAGACGGAACACCAACACCGCTTCCGGCCGACGATTCCGTCACCGTACAACAAGGAGAACTGCAATCCCTGATCGACGGCGAGGAGACGAAACTCGAATCGCTCGGATTCACCGGCGACAACCTGCTCGGCGAACTCCGTCACCCGCTCTCCCCCGACATGATGCGACTGCTCACGGGATTGCTGACCGAACTGTACGCGAACATCGCCAGGCATGCCGACCCGGTCGAGTGGTATGCGGTCTCCATCAGCTTCGATATGAACGACGGAATCCGCATCTCAGTCAGCGACACCACCGCCGAACATGACGAGAAACTTGGAATGGGCAGCGGACTCGACCGCTACCGCACCATCATCGAAACGGCCGGCGGCACTTTCGAAACACACGCACAAGCCGGGCACTGGCAACTGGATGCCGCCATACCAGATACAACACAAGAAACATGACCGGCAGCCGCCGAGAATCAGACAGAGACCAGCTCGCCGTGGGTCAGCTTATTCCCGCAACAAGGTCTTCGCAGGCCAATCACGGCTCATGGTCCTTCCCTGATTCCGATACACCATCCAGGTAATGGTTTTTGGCATCGAGATTCGCGATGACTCCGCATATGACAAGCCACATGACAAGGATGATGGCAAGGGCGAGGAGTATCCACCACCAAATCATGTCCATGTTATTGATGTCGCGGGTCGCGATGACGCCGACCGCCACTTCCACTGTCATCAGCGCAATCAGAACACCGCATCCGAGAAACACGAACGCGTACTTGCGGTGCACGTATTCCCATGTCTCATCCGAGGCGATCGTCCAACGGGTCTTGATGCCGACCTGATAGTTCCGCTCCAATCGGCCGTCTTTCGCGGACCGGTACGTGGAGAAGCACCACCGGGCCGTCAACAGGAAAATAACAATCAATCCCAGAAGCATGTTCCCAATCCTTTCCTACGTTCACCCGCGAATGATACGCTCTCCCGCACTCACGTCACCGGCGCGACGATCATCGTTCCGTTGAACCGCCGGACGCCCATACGAGCAGGGCGCCGGCGACGGAGACGACGATGACGCCGAGCATGGCTGTGGGCGTGATGGTCTGGCGCAGGATCAGCGCGGCGATGACGACGCTCATGGCCGGGTCGATGGAGAACAACGTGCCGACCACGCGTGCCGACGTGATGCGCCCGGACAGCGTGTCCATCGTGTAGGGGATCGCCACGCCCAGCACTGCCGACGCGACGATGACGCCCCATTGGGAGGGCGTCGCATGCGTGGCGTGGCTGACGGATATCGGCAGGGTGGCGAGCGCGGCGACCGTGACCGACAGGGCGAGCCCGTCCAGTCCGGTGCCTGTCTTGCCGACCTTGTCGGCGAACAGCGTGTACAGGCCGAAGCAGACGGCCGACCCCAGTGCGAACAGGTATCCGGTCGGGTTGAAGTAGCCGTCCGGTGTGAACGAGATCAAGCCCACGCCCGCCAGCGCGACCACCGCGCACAGGCCCTCGCGCCAATGATGGGAACCGGCGAGGGCGACCACGCAGGGGCCGAGGAATTCCAGGGTAACGGCCACGCCCATCGGGATACGATCGATGGCCGAGTACAGGCAGATGTTCATCGCCGCCATAGCCAGCCCGTAGGCCGCGATGCCCAGCCATTCGCCTTTCGACCGACCGGCCAGCTTCGGCCGGATGAGCGCGAGCATGGCGAGCGCGGCGACGAGCATGCGCATGGAACTGACCGGAATCGGCCCGAGGGCGTCGAACAACGAGGCCGACAGCGATGATGATGTCTGGATGCCCAACGAACCGATCATCACCATGCCCGCCGCGGCCATCACACGACCGCGTTCAGAACGCGATATCCGACGTTTCCCCACTCTCGACTCCCCCGAAGACAGGCATTCCGCCACGCCGGCCACAATCAGCCGTCGGAGCACGGCGAATCATGCCGATATCCTTATCACGCAACGCGTTGCCATGATACGGCCGATGAAGACACGGAAGACATGCCACGTCGACTATGGACGACATGACAGCAGGACGGCGTGCAGGATCCACGTGCCGTCTTCGGCCGAAGTGACGATTGAACCTCCGAGAGCATTGAACCGCGCGCGATGCAGGGCCAGTCCTTTTCCTGAGCGCGGCTTGTCCGGCAACGGCGGATGCCTGGCGATGTCGTTGACCTGATCGGCGGACAGGCCGTCGTCATTGCGGCGCACGACCACCCGGTATGCGCCGGACGGGTCGCCATGCACGGCGATGTTGGTGTACAGCTCGCGAAGCAGACCGATGAGAGCGGTCTCCCGTTCGCGGGTGGCATCGTCCGCATCCGTCGGCTCGCCTTCCGGCAGGTCGTCGATCATCGTCGAATCGCCGGTGAAGCCGAGTCGCGCCAGAAGCCGGTCGTTCCGGTCCAGCACGTCGCGGACACGTGCGGGGAACGTGACCGCCGCACCATCACTGTCGTTGCACTGTCCGGCGCGACCATCATCGTCTCCGACGCCGGTCCCGTCGCCGTCATCCCCGTCGAGCATGTCGATGACCGTGCGCACCTCGCCGAGCGTGCCGATCGTATGCCGGTACAGGTCGTCGAACAGCTCGGCATGCTCGTCGTCCGTCGCGCGTGACCGTTCATAATCCAATCGCATGGCCATGTACGCGAGATCGTTTGTCACCGCGTCGTGGATCCGACTCGCCGCCCGCGCGTCGCGTCGCATGGCCTCCAGACGGTCACGCTCCCGCTCGTAGCGCAACCGGTCCCGTTCGGACTGCACGGCTACGGCTCTCCACGACATCGCACGGCCGAACACGTACACGACGAAGAACGACACCAGCAATATCACGTAATCGCCGAACGGGATTCCAGCACGTGCCGCGACCATCCAACGCGCCGCGGCGATCAACGGCGGCATCAGCCACCACCATCGTGACTTGCCGTACCGGCCGACCGCCGCCAACGCGACCCACATGCCATAGAACAGGCTCGCCCCGCCCGTATCCGGCAGGAGGGCGCACGTCACATACGTGACGGCGACCGCCATGCTCATCGGCAACGGATACAACGGCAGCACCAGCAGGCACAGGATGTGTACGACCGTCAGCGTCGTGGTGGCCACGAGCTGCGCGGGATACTCGACCATCTCCAACACCGTCAAGCCTACAGACAACAGCACGACGCACCACATGACCGGCCCCACGCCGGCGGCACGGACACGATCGAGGATGCGTCTGGCCAGTCCTGTCAGTCCTGCAGCATCAGCCATTCGGCCACCGCCTGCGTCCGGTTCCGCGCGCCGAGTTTCCTTGCCGCGCGCATCACATACGTCTTCACCGACGACTCCCCCACATGCAGCAGTTCGCCGATCTCGCGCGAGCTCCTGCCCTGCGCGCACAGACGCATGACCTCGCGTTCACGCTCCGTCAACGCCGCCACGGCAACGGACGCGGACACGCCCGAGCCCAAACCCGAACCCGCGACGGAACCGCCATCGGCGACGGTCCCCTCGTGCGCGACGAGCGACGTATGAGACCGGCCGGCCGCCGGATCGGACACGTACCGGGTCCGCGGCATACGGCCGTTGGCCAACGCGACCGCCGCATCGCAGATCTCCTTCACCCTCGCCTTGTCCATCACGCATTGCGCGCCCGCGGCCAACGCGTCGGCGGCGTAATGCTCCAACGAGAACGACGTGATGCCGATCAGCGCGACGTCGGTCGTCTCCCCACGGACTCTCCGGCACACTTCGACGCCGTCCATCCCCTCCAACGACATGTCCACCAGCAGCACGTCCGGCCGGGAACCGGCCGACAGGCAACGGGCGACGGCGTCCCGGCCGCGACGGCACGTCCAGACCATCTTGGCTTCGGGAAGATCCCGTCGAATCAGCAGCGTCATCATCCCGAGCGTCAGCGGATCATTGTCCACCATCGCCAGATCGAACCGTTTCCCGTCGTACATGGTCCACCACACTACAACGCCCGCATGCCGTTCCGTCACGCCGAAACGGCGCGCGGCAGATTCCCACTAGTACAGCTGGTCATGCGAGCCGGTGCGGGTAAGCACCAGTTGGAGTTCATCACGGTCGATACGGTAGATGAGGAGCCAGTCGCCTTCGATATGAATCTCCCGGTAGCCTTTCCAATTGTTCACCAGCGCATGATCGCGGTACTTGGTCGCGAGCAAATCGCGATCCTCTGCCATCAGAGCCTTAACGGCGGCGCGCATCTTATCAACGTCGTAGTGCTTCTTGACGACCGCCTTGAAATCCTTCTTGAACTGCGTGGTGCGGAAAACAGTTCTAAGCATCCATCAGATCCTTCATCAGCGCATCCACGGAGTCGAACGTCGCCCCTTCACGTGCATCGGCTTGACGACGAGCCTCAGCGTTGACCGGATTCTCCCTTGTCGCGCGGAACGGCATTCCGTTATCGGTGATGGATTGCCGAAGGAACATGTTCAATGCAGTGGACAAATCCAACCCCATCGATTCATAAAGGGCCTTCGCCTGCCGCTTGACCTGCGGATCGGTCCTGAAACTGATCGTCGCGGTATCCGTCATCACACACCCCAATCACAACGTGCCAATGTACTAACATTGTAACACACTCGAATATCATACGGAGACAGCCATTGCGTCGGTTTCATCTGCTCATCGAGCATTTCGCGCGCCATTTCGCGCACTTGTCCATTCGTCGGCGGTGATGATGCGGTAGACGCCGTCGTACCGGCGGTCGATGAGCGGATAGTAGTCCTGCTTCGATTCGCCGACGACGTGCAGTCCGCACTTGGACATCACGCGGCCGGACTGCGGGTTCTGCGTGTAATGGCCTCCCCATACGGCGTCCACGCGCAACGTGCCGAACGCGTATTCGAGCACCGCACGCAACGCCTCGGGCATGTATCCCCTGCCCCAGAACGGGCGTCCGATCCAGTAGCCGAGCTCCAGCGCGTTGTCGCCCAAGTACCGTCCGCAGCGGGCTTCGAGCTCCGGATCGCCCGTGACGACGTCGGTGGTGTAGTGGCTGACGGGTTTGAGCGCGATGCTGCCCACCGGCGCATCGGCTTCGACCTTAGCTTCCGCACTCCCTTCGTCATCCTTGATGGTGATGGCCCAGTTGTTCTCGACGGCGAGGATGTTCCTGATGTCATCCATGCTGCCTTCGACGCTGGTGTGCGGAGGCCATCCGCAACGCAGCCCGACCTCCGGGTCCGAGGCGTACCGGAACAGCGAGGCGGCCTCGGCCGCGTCGTCGACCCTCCACGGTCGCAGCGTCAGCCGTTCGGTCTCGATTCTGTCCATGATGCACCTCTCATCACCCGTCATATGTATGCGTCCGGCATGAATCCGATACGGGTCCGTCGGACGCGTTCACCCTACCGCACACGCGCGAGTCACGCCGGCATATGCACGCCGTATCGCGCATGAATCGGCGACGATCACCGCAGTCGCTCCGTCACCGTGAAATGCTCCAGCACGACCATGGTGCCGTCGTCCACGACGAAATCCGGGTCGGCGAACCAGCCGCGGTATTCCTCCGAATTCCAGAAGGATTCGTGCGTGCGACGCCATTGCGCGACGGTGACGTCGCCCTCGCCTTCGTCGATGGCCTGCCGGTCGGTGACGCTTCCCAGCGGGACGGTCTCGACCTCCGTGGTCTCCAATACGGCCACGGGACGATCGGCGGAATCCACCAGCGCGGAACGGTCGCCAACGTGCGGCAACGGTTCGTCGTCCTCCGCATAGTCCATCAGCAGCGCGGCCGTGGCGGTCTTCGCCCCGGAGAGAATGAGCGCGACGAGACGGTCGCGCTCCGGGCCGGGAAAGCCGAATTCCGCCTCCGGCAGCCGCGCGATGGATTCGGCATCACTGTGTTCGATCATCGGCATGGTTCAGACCGTAGCATCACCGATGGCGTTGTCACCCGCGGCGTAGTCGGGAGCGACAACGCCATGCCTACCGTGTCCGCTCTGCGCCGCGACGGGTTTGGATCTCACTTTGGCGGTGAAATGCTCCGATTCGATTCTCCATACCGTGACGCTTCTCACCTGCGCGTCGGTGAACTCCACATGCGGCATGTGCGCCTGATGCGCCATCAGCGACCGCAGCCCGTGTCGGCGCGAGTCGAGATCGTCGACGATGGAGGCGACGCCTTCGCCCACGATCGATTTGAACGATTCACCCCAGCCGCACGCCATGCGTCCCGCGACGATCCCGCAGTCCGTGCGCATCGAGAATGCGACCGGCAGACGGTTGCCGGCGGCGCGGATCGCATCGATCTTGCGCCCGCGCACGGCCGAATGCATCCACAGGACGAGACGGCCGCGAATCGCGATTCGCACCCCTATTTCACATCGGCGCGACGCACCACAAGGACACCGATCGCATAGAGGACCACCGCCCAGGCGAGCAGCATCAGACCGGACTGCCACCAGGTCGGGTCGAAGCCGCCCGAGGTCGCGACCGAGGCAACCGTGTCAGCCGCGGATGAACCGCCAGAACCCGAGCCGGCGCCCACGGCCCCACCACCAGTGGCACCCATCAGCGCGACCGTCGCGCCCGTAACATCGACGCCACCGGTCAGGAACGTCGTCGCCGCCTGACTGGGCAGGCACGCCGCGACGGACTTGATCCACGCGAACCGGTCGCCGGCGAGCGAAACCAGAGACAATACCGAAGGCGCGATCATGACGATGCCGATGAGCGCGAACACGCCACCCACCGTGGAACGGCACAACCCGCCCAAGCCCAACGCCATGACGGCCGTGACCGCCAGCACGCACGCGCCGCCAAGCACGGTGACCCACGGCAGCAGACGCTCGGAATCATCCAACGTTCCCACGCCACCGGCCGATGTGGCGAACAGTGCGTACGCGACACCCCACGACAGCAGCAACCCCGCCAGCGCGGACAGGAACGACAACGCCGCGGTCACGGCGGCCTTCGCGTTCATGAACAGCACACGATGCGGATCGGCGACGAACGACATCTGCACGGTGCGGGTCGTGTACTCGCTGGTGACGGTCATGACGCCGAGGATGCCGGTGACGATCATGCAGGTGACGGTGAAGCCGCCCACCGACGACCACATGAGGCTCGCGGGCAATTCCACCGGATGCGCGAGCGCCTTGCCGGTGCCGGGATCCATGCCGGCGATGAGCGTCATCGACCATGCGGACAGCGCGGCGCCGGCCGGCAGCAGCACGAGGTTGAGGACGAGCAACACGATGGTGGACCGGATGCTCAACGCTTTGACGATTTCGCTGCGGAACACGCCCCATGCGTTGAGGCGTGCGCCACCGACTCGCACGCCGCCGGTCCGCGTGGATGCGCGAGCGAGGCGCGCACCGTCCCGTCCCGCCTGTCCGACGGTTCGCCTGTCCGACCGTGTCCCCGGCCGTCCGCGTCCTTTCGACGCGTGCGCTCCCCTGCTCATCGCGTCACCTCCTGCGGACGGTTCGGCATATTCCCTTGCGGACGATTTTCTATGGCGACGTTTCTCCCGTCCGGTACCGTCGACGCGTATTCGACCGCGGTATGCGTCAACGCCATGTACGCCTCCTCGAGCGAGGCGCGCTCCTCGAGGAACTGGTAGATGACGAGTCCGGCGCGTGCGAACACGTCGGCCGTGGCTTTGAGGTCGGCGCCGACGATGCGGAACGCCTGCCCTTCCTCCGGGTCGCCTGCGGCACGCGCCGCAGGCATCACGCTCACACCGGCCGCATGCGCGAAGATGGCGTACAGCTTGGCCGGATCCGGGGTGACGACGCGAATCGAATGCCGCGAATGTTCGGCGACGAACGCGTTCACGGTGGTGGTTTCGAGGATGCGCCCCTGTCCGATGATGACGAGATCGTCGGCCGTGAGGGCCACTTCGCTCATGAGATGGGAGCTGAGCAGCACGGCCCGCCCCTGTGAAGCGTAGTACCGGCACAGTTCGCGCACCCATTTGACGCCTTCGGGATCGAGCCCGTTGACGGGTTCATCGAGGACGAGATTGTGTGGGTCGCCGAGGAGCGCCGCCGCGATGGACAGACGCTGACTCATGCCAAGCGAGAACTGACCGGCGGGACGTTGCCTCACCGCGGCGAGTCCGGTCATGTCGATGATCTCATCGACACGTTTGCGGCCGATGCCGTTGGTGAGGGCGAGCGCACGCAGGTGCGCGTAGGCGGATCGTCCGGGATGGGCCGATTTGGCGTCGAGTACGGCTCCGACGACTCTCATCGGCGCCTCGATGCGTCCGATGGGCCGTCCGTCGATGAGCGCACTGCCTTCGTCGGGGCGGATCAGGCCGAGAGCGGCGCGCATTGTGGTGGATTTTCCGGCTCCATTCGGTCCAAGGAATCCGGTGACTTTGCCGTCTTCGGCGGTGAAGGTGACGTGGTCGATGGCTTTGCGCGCGCCGCCTGCCGCACCACGCCGGGCAGCCGAACCGGGTACCGTTCCGCCGCGCCCTGCCTGCGTACCGCGCGTCCCTCCGCCGCGTGTCCTTCCGAATGATTTGGTGAGCCCCTGTATCTCGATCATTGCGTTCCTTCCTTGGATGCCGAGCGGATGATTTCAAGCCTACCGTGGATTGACGCGCCTCGCCGAATCGTCAATCCATGTGTCTCCCCACCTCACCGAACCGCATCGCGTTCCCTCTTATCTCCAACGGACACGGAACCTCATCCTCAAGGATGAGGTGCGCGTTCATCCTTGTGACCGATGGAAATCCCGCGCGGCCGGGAAGACCATGGATGCAAACAGTCGGCAGCGTCGTGTGACGCGCGGCCCGTGGAGACAAGACAGCCTTGGCCTTGACCTCCGGGGACGCTTCTCATGGAAGGTGGATCATGCCAGCTATATCGGCGACGAATCTCTCAATCGGATACAGGAACTCCCCGATCGTCAGCGACATCAACCTGCAATTACGTACGGGCAGGATCATCTGCCTGCTCGGGGCGAACGGCGCGGGCAAGACCACGCTGATGAAGACGCTGCTCGGACGAATCAAGCCCGTGAGCGGGAACGTCACGTACACCGGGACGAATATCAACGAGATGTCCGCGGCGATAGACCACCCCAGTTTCTTCCCCTATCTGAGCGGCAGACGGAACGTCGAGGTGGCCTCCGCGTTCTGGGAACTGGACGTGGACCCGGAGACGGCGTTGGACGCTGTCGGCATCGACCGCGCGGCGCATGGGCGGAAGGCGAAAGACTATTCGACGGGCATGAAGGAGCGTCTGGAGCTGTGCCTCGCCCTCGTACCGCATCCGAGATTCCTGTTCCTTGACGAGCCGCAGAACGGCATGGACCCCGATGGCATGATCGCCTTGTCCGAAATGCTTCGCGCCTATCGGGATAAGGGGAACTGCGTCGTCATCTCAACGCATCTGCTCCATGAGATCCAGGGAGTCCCGGACGAATGCATCATGATCCGACATGGCCGGGCCGTGCAGGTCGCGAATCTGACCGGGGTGAACCTCGCGGATCTGTATTACGGGAGGCATGAGTCGTGAGCGCCATTTCTCCCATTCGCGCGTTGGTCGCCTATTACTGGAACGTATGGTATTCCCTCGCCGCGGTGTTCGGAGCCGTGTCGTCTCTCCTGCTGGGTGCGTGGATCTCAAGCGCGGCGAACGGAACCCCGATAACCGGAGGGTATTGCATCTACTTCACCGGCACCCAGCCGCTGATCTGCCTCACGCTGCTCTTCGCCTGCGATGACAGGGTTGCGAAAGCGCACTACGGTGGTTTGCCGCGCCGGGTGTATTCCGCATGGAAGCCATGCTCGCTCAGGACCGTGTTCCGGGTGCTGCTTCTGGTCTCCGTGAACCTGCTGAGCGTATTGTGCTTCGACGCCATCATGGTCCTGACGGGCATCAAGATGCATCCGAATCTGGCTGCTGTCCTGTGCTTCGTCGCGCTGCAGAGCCTTGCGGTTTCCCTGATCTACTCGATCATCGAGATCGCCGCCGATTCCAGGATCGCCGGAATCGTCACGGGCGTCCTCTGCTATGTATGGGTCATACTGCCGGGTGACCTTCCCGACCATGCGACGCCTTACGTCGCGAACGCCCTACGGGCCGTCGGATTGCACCTGAACGGTACCGTGATGTCGCCGGCGGAACTGGCGGGCCAAGCGCCCGTCGACCCCGTGATGGTCGTCGTCCCGATTGTGGCGCTCATGGTCGCCTATGTCCTGTTGAGCTGGTTCCGTTGCAAAGGAGCGGATAAGAAATGAAATCCCTGATCCGTATCGAGCGCGTGTCGCTGATCCGCTGGTCGACGCTCGCCATCATGGCCGTGCTTTTTCTCCCGCTGCTTTTCTTCCGTTACGGGAACACGGGCGCGGTGGTGCAGTCGGCGATGGTGATGGCGCTTCCCATAGCCACGGCCGGTCTCGTCTTCTCCCATGCGAGGGTGCCCTCTTCGTATCGTTCCTTCAGCATCCACGATCGGCTTCTGCTTCGCTTTACCTTGGAGTCGCTGTCGCTCGGCGTCGTGGTCAACGTCTGCCTGACTTTGCTGTATGGATTCGCCATCGGATTTGCCGTCAATGAGCGGCCTCTCTCACCGCATACCGTTGTGATGCTTGTGTTCGCCGCCGTCGTTCTTTCCCTTGCATGCTTCGCCCTGCGACTCTGGGCCAGTCCCCTCGTCGCATGGAACGTCGTCGCCTTCTTCGTCGTCGCCGGGCTTACGGTGAGCTCCGGCATGTTCGAAGACGCGCCGATGCTGTACGCCGTCATACCGACCACATGGGCATTACACGGAACGGGATTCGCCGGTTATGTGATTCCGGTCGGCATCGCCGTCGCCGCGATAAGCGCATGGCTGCTGCTCAAGGCGGTGATACGCGAGGCTCCCAATACGATTAGGAACTATGTATCATAAGGGATATGAGTGTTCTTTCCCTGGGCCAAGTACGAGACGCCGCACGGAAAACCGCCCCGAACCATGGGGTGGGAGAGATGTATGTCTATGGTTCCGTTGCTCGCGGGGACAACAACGCTCTTTCCGATGTCGATCTCGTCTATCGGCTGAACGAAGGGCAACGGGCCACGGCGGGAACGATTCTGTCACTCAAGGATGATTTGGAATCCACTCTCGGTGCTCCGGTGTCACTGTTGTCCATGCGCACCCTACTGTTCAACGCACAGCACACTGCGTCGGGGAAACGATTCTATGATGCCATCAAAAACGATTTGACAAGGATTATGTGAGCATAATCGAGAACGTGATGCGCTCCTGCTGGACGAATTGGTCGAGCATCTTGAATATGCGCATGAGGATGTGTCTCGATTGGATCGGGCCGAAGAATTAGCCTTGAGCCGTAGAGACCGCAATTCGGCGGCAATTGTACGCATGCATAGGGAACGATTCATACTTCCCGAAGGTGTCGTGCGGCCCAGACGATGAGACGTACGCGGTTGGTCTGACCGGTTTTCCTGAGGATGTTGCCGATGTGGGTTTTGACGGTGGATACGCTGATGCCGAAGCGTGCGGCGATCTGCTCGTTGGAATCGCCTTGGACGATGCGGGCGAGGATGTCGCGTTCCCGGCTGGTGAAATCGGGAAGATCGTCGTCGTTCCTTCCGACCGATGCCTCGTCGTCCGCGGATGCCGTCACCGCCGCCGTCGTCCGGACGGAACCGGTGGCAAGCCGTTGGCTGAGACGGTTCATGGTGGCGGTGCCCATGACGGTGTTACCCGAGGCGGCGGCACGTATGGCGTCTATGAACTGTTCCGCACTGCTGTTTTTGAGGAGGAATCCGCTGGCTCCGGCATCGAGCATGCCGATGGCGTAGGCGTCGGTGTCGTATGAAGTCAGGCCGATGACGCGTGTTTCCGGCAGATCGTGAATGATGATGCGTGCAGCTTGGATGCCGTCGAGTCCGGGCATGCGCACGTCCATGAGGATCACGTCCGGTTTGGATTGGTGGGCCGTGCGTATCGCGGTTTCGCCGTCCGCGGCCGTGGCGATGACGGTCATATCGGGCTGTGCGTCGATGATGCGCGTGAACCCGCTGAGTATCAGCGACTGGTTGTCGACCAGCATCACGCGAATGGGCTGCATCCGGTGTGCGTTTTCCGTCATTGCCGCCGTCCTTCTTGACGGTGTCCGTCGCCCGTCTCGTTCAATGCCGCCGCCACCGGTTCTCTCTGATGGGACAGCGGCCAGACAGCATCGATTGAACAGAGCCCACCCGTCATGCTGATGCTGGCGTGACCGCCATATTGCTCGCACCTCCACCGGATGCCGTCAAGACCGTGTCCGCGCCGTCGCCATTTGGTGGTATTCGGTGACGTCGATGCGCAAGAAAGAGACGCATACGGGTTTTCGCAGTGCAATCGAATCGCATCGCCGGTGATGGTCAGGGACAGATCGACGCAGCGAGGTTGTGCGTAGCGCAGCGCATTGGTCAGACATTCCTCGGCCACACGGTATACGGCGTGAGACAGTCCCGTCGGCAGACACGATAGCTTCATGCCCTCCTGATGCAGGTCAATGATCAGTCCTTGCTTCCGATATCCGGCGATGAGAGCGTCGAACTGGTCGAGCGTGGGTTCCGGCAAACGGTCTTCTCTCGTAATGTCGGATAGTAGGGCCCGCAAATCGGCGACGGCTTCGCGTGAGGCTTGGGAGATGTCCGCGAACACCGTGCGTGATTTGGAATCGGCGGTGGTCGTTCTGCCGCTTTCGGCTTGGACGGTGATGCTGGTGAGCGCGTGGGCGAGGATGTCGTGCATCTCGTGGCTGATGCGCATGCGTTCCTCCAATACGGCCAGCCGCGCACGCATGTCGCTGTCGCGTTCGGCCATGATCCGGCGTTCCTCCTCCACCTCAAGTCTCATATCCTTGGCACGGTTGAGCCGGCCCGCCTGCCATGCGGACAGCATCAGACTGCCCGCGAACAGGCCGGCCACGGGCATCGTCCAATCCGGGGAGCAAACAATTACCAAGTGCAGGCCGAATGCGACGATGGGCAACAGACACGACGCCAAGCCAACCAGCCGGCGACGCCTCACCCGACCTGTCCCGCACAGAAACACGGATACCACCGCCATGAGCTGGCCGATCAACGTGAACGAGCCGTAGATGGTCGTATATGCGGCGGGGACGACGGTCGCCGATACGGCGAATACGGTGAACCGCCGTCGCACGAACACGATGGAGGCGACGGCCACGCTCGCCCATGCCCAATCGCCCATGCCCGCCGCACCGAACAGCATGCACAACAGCACGCCGAACAAGGCGACCGTATCCTCTGCACGAACCTTCATACCAACGACGTTACCCGTATCAGTTGGCCGATGACATGATTCGCAATGATGATTCCCACTCTCCTCGTTCCAGAGAACTCATACCTAGGTACCGGTCCATTCATACTTCGATACCGGTCGGATGCGGATTGGTTCTTCCGGATGATACCCCGCACGATTCCATCCCCATAAGTTGGTTGTGCGAACGGAAGGTTCGGCGCATCGGCGATCGAATCATCCGTGGAACACAGGAAGGGGCTGGCATGACAGGCATAGCAGGAACAAACGGCGGCATGACCGTGCATCCGGCGGCGGTCAAGGCGATTGACGTGCACAAGACGTACGGTTCCGGCATGGCCGAAACGGTCGCGGTGGCGGACATCACGGCCCGGTTCGAGAAGGGCAGGTTCACGGCGATCGTGGGCCCGTCGGGGTCGGGCAAGACCACGTTGCTGCATCTGCTGGCGGGTTTGGATACGCCGACTTCCGGCCGGGTGATTATCGATGGCGTGGATATTTCGACGTTGTCGGATGACGCGTTGTCCGATCTGCGGCGCGACCGGATCGGGTTCATCTTCCAGGATTTCAACCTGCTGCCGTACCTGACGGCGGAGCAGAACATCGAGCTGCCGTTCACGCTGCGCGGCAGAAAGCCTGACCGGCAGGCCATACGCGGGATCGCGCGCGAGCTGGGCATCGAGAATCGGCTTGATCACAAGCCTCAGGAGATGAGCGGCGGGCAACGGCAGCGCGTGGCGGTCGCCCGCGCGCTGGCCGGGAATCCCGCGGTGGTGTTCGCGGACGAGCCGACCGGCGCTCTGGATGTGAAGTCGTCGCGCCAGTTGCTGGTGATTTTGCGGGATATGGCGTCGCGGCGCGGGCAGACGATCGTGATGGTCACGCATGATCCGAACGCCGCCGCTTACGCCGACCGGGCGCTCGTGGTACGTGACGGACTAATCGCGGCGGATATCGCACATCCGACGGCCGCCGACGTGGTGCGCGTGCTCGAACAGGACGCTGGTTCTTTCCTCCCGCCGGCGGGAGGTGTCGCCACAGGCGACGGAGGGTGGTCGGATGCCGTCCCCCGAAAGGACGGTGTGCGATGATCCGGGTGGCATGGGCGCAGATCAGGCATTCTCCGTCCCGACTGCTCGCCGTCCTGTTGGCGGTGGTCCTGTCGGCGGCGATGCTGACGGGCACGGTCGTGTTCCAGGGCACGTCCACCGCGAGCATGGCCACGGTCACGGCCGCGCCGTTGAAACCGGTGGACGTCATCATCGATCCCGGCGACGCCGAAGTGAAATCCTTGAAGACCTCGTGGGCCGAGGACGTGCTTGCCGAGGCGCGTGTCAACGGCAAGGTGAAGGCGACGGCTCCGTATTATGCGGCCACGGTCACCGCGTACGGCATGGATGCGCGTGGCACGGCGAACGTGTATTCCGTCGCCCGGGACCCGTCCCTGCGCTGGTTTGGACTGGAGTCCGGCGACTGGCCGCGGTCCGCCGACCAGATCGTCGTCTCGCAGGATACGGCCGACAAGCTCGGTGTGCGGGTCGGCGGCACGGTCACGTTGAAATCGTCCGACGGCACGAAGCATGCGGTGACGGTCAGCGGCATCAATGATGTGCGGTTCAAGCCGATGACCGGCACCGACTACGCGATCTACGCCGATCCGTCGTACTTCGGTGACATGACGCCGGGTGAGCTGTTCGTCAAGCTCAACGACCCCTCCGACATCGATTCGGTCACCCAACGTCTTGCGACGGCGGCCAAGGTGGATGGTGTCACGGCGGTCACGGGCGTGGAGATGATCCGTCAGGCGTCGGCGATGATGGCCGGCGGCAGCACGCAATTGACCGTGATTATGGCGGTGTTCGCCGTCATCGCCCTGTGTGCCGCGATGATGGTGATTTCCAGCACCTACCGGACGTTGATTGCGCAACGCACGCGGGACATCGCCATGCTGCGTCTGATCGGAGCCAGACACGCGAACATCCGGTCGCTGGTATTGTCCGAAGCGCTGATCACCGCCATAGCCGGCACGTTCATCGGCGCCCTGATCGGCGTGGGCGGCGGTTACGCGGCCATGACGGTGATGGGTCAGACGTTCGGCGGGTTCGCCGCCAACCCGCTCCTGCTGGCGGGAACGCTACTGCTGACCATTCTGGCCACGGTATTGACCGCGTGGACGACCGTACGCCACGCCACGCGCATCCCACCCATCCAGGCATTGGACGGAGCCGCGCAGTCCGGAGACGGCAACGACGATGTGACGGCGGATGGCAAGACGTATAACGGCAGTGTTCCGTGCATCGTGTTCGGTGCAGTGTGCGCGATCGCCGGCGTCGCGCTGCTATGGGTCGGTGCGGCCGGGTTCCACATGCCCATCGCGTTGGCCGGTGGTCTTGCTTTGGCGCTCGGTCTCGTGCTTGCCCTGCCCGGACTTGTCGCGATGCTCATGCCCATCATCGGTGCGGCATTGTCCGTTTGCGGATTGGCGGGCAGACTGGCCGCATCGAATCTGACGGCGAACGCACGACGCGCGGGCGGCACCGTCACCGCGGTCGCGTTCGGCATCAGCCTGATCGCCGCGCTTTCCTCGGCCGCGGCCACCGGCACCGCCACCATCAACGCCGACCTTGACCACCGCTATCCGGTCAGCGCCGCCCTCTACACGCCGGACGGCAATACGCTCTCCGACAAAGTCCTGCAGCATGCCAGCGAAATCACCGACGCGCGAGGCTCCTACCCGATACGCACCATCGACATCGACCACACGCCGGACGGAGCGAAGACCACACCCCGGATACTCGACGTCATCCCCGACAACGCCGCCGCAGTCTTCGCCACGGACAACCCGTGGCATGCCGGTGAAAAGGACGGCTTGCCGGTCGCGCTCGTCCACCCGCGCTACATGAGCATCATCGGCATCAGGGAAGGTGATACGCTCACGCTCACCGTCGCCGGTGTTCCCGTCACGGTCAGGGCGCACGCCTCGCAGCTCACCGAATCGCCGAAACTCGCGGTCATCATCACCGACGGCCAACTCGGCGCACTGCCGCACGCCGCCACCATCGAGCCGGCGTTAAGGACCAGCATGATCTGGTTCAAGGCCAGACCCGGCATCGACCGCGCCAAGCTCGCCGGCCAGGTTAACCGGCTGGCCGTGGCCGATCCGAACGCCACGGTCGGAGGTGGCATCGCCGAAAGCAACGACATCCTCAACGTACTCAACATGCTGCTCATGCTCTCCTACGCGATGCTCGCCATCACCGTCATCATCAGCCTGACCGGGCTCGCCAACCAGCTCGCGCTGTCCGTCATCGAACGAACCAACGAAATCAGCATGCTGCGCGCGCTCGGCACCAGACGCGGCGTCATCCGCACGGAAATCGCCATCGAAGCGCTGACCCTGACCATCATCGGCACGCTTGTTGGCCTGCTCGTCGGCCTGCCGCTTGGGCCAGCCGGCGTCAAAGCCCAGATCGGCGGCATGACCCGTCAATTCACCACGCAACTGTCATGGACGCAGATCGGCGTGCTCATCCCCGTCATCCTCATGGCGGCGCTCCTCGCCGCGGCCATCCCCGCGCGCAACGCCACCCGAATACAACCCGCACAAGGCCTCACCAGCTGAAAGGACGAACAGGCCGAAACCACAGCAGCATACGATTCCGACCTCTTCTCCCCCATATCGCCACCACCGCATCACTGGATGCGAAAAACCTGCCGATTAATCGCCCTACTGGGCCCATGCGAATGGGCTTACCTCACATGGGCCCAGACTCCACTGTTATTCCAATAATCAACATGTTGTTGATATTGTTTTTCGCTATCGATAATCACCATGTTGAGCATCATCGGTGGCTTCGGTCGGCCGAAGTCCGCCGAAATCGGGATAATCGCGTGGATGATCCTATGAACGACACGAAGGAGAAAGACATGATCGACGGGTTCAAGAAGTTCATCTCACGCGGCAACATGATCGACATGGCGGTGGGCGTGGTCATGGGCAGCGCGGTCACCTCCGTGGTGAACGCGATCGTGGACAGTCTCATCAATCCGCTCATCGCGATGGTGTTCGGCAAACCGGACATGAGCGGCCTGCTCGCATTCACGTTCAACGGAGCGACCGTTTCGCTCGGCGCGATCCTGGGCGCGCTGCTCAACTTCCTCGTCATCGCCGTGGCCGTGTACTTCTTCATCCTCGTGCCGATCAACAAGTTCCGTGACATGACCGACGCGATGCTCGTCAAGGCGAAGCTCAAGCAGGAGGAGGACGAGAAGGCGAAGGAGCCCGAGGTCTCTCCCGAGGAGCGCACCGTCGAGCTGCTCGCCGAGATCCGCGACCGGTTGGCGGCGGCTGACCATGACCTCACCCTGACGAAGAAACAGGCCATAGCGCCGAATAACCCCTGACTTCCGCATTGCGCGTCTCTTTCACGATGTGATAAGCTGAAGTTGACTTCACATGAAGGGAACTTCAGATTCCCTGACCGTTTGAATCATCCATCAGGACTATCGCACGCCAATGAAGGAAGGCGGTGATCGGGACATCATGAAGACCAAGGTCCGCGAGTACCGCAGGATGGCGGATATGACGCAACAGGAGCTGGCGGATATGGTGTATGTGTCGTCGCGCACCATCATCTCCATCGAGAAAGGTCGATACAGCCCTTCGCTCATGCTCGCCTACCGGATGGCACGGGTGTTCGGTGTCACCGTTGAGGACCTGTGCCTGCTCGAGGAAAACAGACTCATCGAAGACAAGGAGCACGGCTATGCGTAGGCACAACAATAACGATGACAGGAAAGACAGCGAGGCGAACGTCCCAGACAGGACGAAGAGGAGAGGCGTGGCCCGAATGGACATACTGTGGGTCGGCATGGCCGTGACGACGATCGGATTGTCCGGCGTTGGGATGCTCATCGACGATCCCCGTCTCATCCCCGTCCCCTTGTGGCTGTCCATGACGACATGTGCAATGCTGACCCTGGCAGGACTCGGACTGATTATCACGGCGTTCGTCCGACCTTGCACGTCGGCTGGCGACGAACCGCAGACGACACGGCTCGCATCACGGCCCACGTCCAGGCAGACACGGTGGACACGGATTCGGATGTTCGCCGCGGCGGGCATCGTACTCGCGTGGATGGCGGTGTTCATCATCGCCGGAGGCATCCGCTACGGCTGGGCGGGCGCGGCATTCAGAGGATGGTGGACATCCAGCCTGTGGTGGCTCGTCCCCGTCGTGGTCTTCCTGATCGGCGGCATCGTGACTGAACGAGATCCGTTCTCGGTTCCACGCGAGGACGAACGCGAACTGCTCATCAAGACAAAAGCCGCGGCCACGACCTCACGAATCATGGTCCTGGTGTGCGTCGGAGCCGAGGTCCTGCTTATGGAGGCGTCGTTCGCGTTCGGCTCGAAGCCGCTCATGTACGTGGGGCTCGGATTCCTCGCCGCACTCGTCATTCACACGACGGTCTCGATGATCGTCAGGTCATATTACGACAACCGCATGTGACGGCGGACGGCATTCCGTGCGCCGCCGTCCCTGCCTGCTACTCTTCCAGGTCGGCGGCGCGCAGGTTGCGGGTGATGGCGCGTTCGCGGGCGCCCTTCGTGGCGTGGAGTCCGGCGGCGACGAGCAGGAACATCACCGTGCAGCAGATCCAGAGCACGCGGCTTCCGAATCCGCTGATGATCCATCCGCCGACCAGCGGCGCCGCCCCGTTCGACAACGCCCAGACCAGGTTGTACAGGCCCTGGTAGGTGCCGCGCGCCTCGGCCGGCGCGAGGTTCGCGACGGTGGTCGCGGCAATCGGGAACGTGCCCAGTTCGCCGAACGTCCACAGGACGGTGGCGAGCGCGAAGGCGTGCCATGTGGTCGCGCCGATCTGGAACATGTATCCGACCGCCGTCATCAGCATGCCGAGCACGAGGACGCGCGTGTTGCTCATCCGGTTGAACACGGCGATGGCGGGAATCTGCAGCAGGCACAGCATGGCGCCGTTGATGGTCAGCAGCACCGAATACCGGTCCGCGCCCATGCCGAGGCCGGTCATCGCGATCGGCAGGCCGCTGGTCATCTGGAAGTACGCGATCGTGTAGGCGAACATGAGCACGACCATCGACATGAACGGCCAGTCGGCGAGCGCACGACGGTAGTTGCCGAGCATCGAGACGTTCGTGCCGCGCTTCCCGTCGGCGGCTGTGGGGCGGCTCCCGGCGACGCCGGCTTCCGGGGTTTTCGGCGTGTGCACGCGCGCCTCGTGGAAGAAGAACGCGAGCAGGCCGGTGGCGACCACGAGGATGACGGCCTCCACGTAGAACATGAGCGTGTACGAGATCTTGACGAGCTGGTTCGCGATGATCGGTCCTGTGGCGAAGCCGAAGTTCACCGCCCACGTCTGCAGCGTGTATGCGCGTTTCTGGTCGCGCATCGGCACCACGTCGGCGATGTACGCGGCGATGGCCGGCGTGGGGATGGAGGAGATCGCACCGTAGACGAGCAGCATCGCGCCCATAAGCGTCGGATCGTCGATGAACGAGAGGAGCACGAGCATCGCCGCCGAGCCGAGCTCTCCGGAGATGATCATGGCCGGGCGGCCGAACCGGTCGGACAGGGAGCCGCCGAACAGGCAGCCGAAGATTCCGCCGAACCCGTACATGGAGACGATGGTGCCGGCGAGTCCCGCGTCCATGTGCAGGTCCTTGACGAGGTACATGGACATGAACGAGATGACGAACCTGCCCATCCATAGGATCAGCAGGGCCAGCCACAGGCCCCAGAACAGCAGCGGCAGGCCGAGGACGGCGCGGCGGCGCGTCCTCTCATCCGTCCTCTCACACGCGGGTTCGCACATGGGCCACCATCCTATGAGCATGCTCGTACACGTCCGGCATCCGCCGGAATCGGACACATGCATGGACTGCGCGCCTGTGTGGCCGGTTCGCCCATTAGAGTGGATGCGGACAGCTCCACCGTCCAAGGCGGGGAGACCGACAGTGAAGGAGTCAATCATGGCGGATAGGGCGTTGATCGTGGTGGACGTGCAGCCGACGTTCTGCGAGGGCGGCGAACTCGGCGTCGAGGGAGGCGACGCGGTCGCGAAGCGCATCGCCGCATATGTAGAGGCGCATCGCGGCGACTACGCGTATATCGCGACCACGCAGGACTGGCATATCGAGCCGGGCGATCATTGGTCGGAGCATCCGGATTTCGTGGACACGTGGCCGGTGCACGGCAAGGCGGGCACGCCGAACGCCGACCTGCATCCGGCGATCGCCGCACTCGGCATCGCGCATCATTTCAAGAAGGGCCAGTACGCTGCCGCCTACTCGGGTTTCGAGGGCATCGAGGACGATACGGATCGCATCCAGTCGCGCGACGAGGTCCAGGCGGCGCAGAAGCAGGGGCTGACGCTCGCCAACGCGCTCAGGAAAGCCGGCGTCGAAGCGGTGGACGTGGTCGGCATCGCCGAATCGCATTGCGTCAAGGAGACGGCGCTCGACGCGGCGGGACTCGGCTACCCGGTCACCGTGTTCGAGGATCTGACCGTGCCGGTCAGCGAGGAGCTGGGAGCCGCCGCGCGCAAGGAGATGGCCGCCGCGGGGATCACCCTGCGAGACTCCCGGTGACGCGCCGACCCGACAACGCGGGGCGCAGTGGCATAAAACGAGGGAAAGAGGAGAAGGCAGGAATCCGTGGATAGCGAACTGTTCGAGAAGGCGCCGATCCCGAAGGCGTATTTCGCGTTGACGATGCCCGTCGTGCTGAGCATGCTCGTCACGCTCGTCTACAACATGATGGACACGTACTTCGTGGCGCACACCGGAGACACGAGCATGGTGGCCGGCGTCTCCCTGACCGCGCCCATGTTCACCGTGATGATCGCGCTCGGCGACATCTTCGGCCTCGGCGGCGCCTCCGTCGTCTCCCGCCTGTTCGGCAGGAAACGGTATGACGACGGACGCCGTCTGAGCGTGTTCTGCTTCTACGGGGCGATCGTCACCGGACTGGTCATCGTCGTGCTGGGACTCGTCTTCCGCACGCAGATGCTCACCCTGCTCGGCGCGACCGACGACACGTGGACGCACGCCTCCGAGTTCTACACGCTCATCATCATCGGCTCGCCGTTCATCATCGTCTCGATGACGCCCACGAACCTGCTGCGCACCGAAGGCCACGCCGTCCCCTCCATGATCGGCTCGATCGTCGGCACCGTCGTCAACATGATTCTCAACCCCCTGTTCATCCAGGGGCTCGGCTGGGGAGCGGCGGGCTCCGCAGGCGCGACCGTCATCGCCAACATCTGCACCGATGCGTATTTCGTCTGGTTCCTGCTGAAACGCAGCCGCAACCTGTCCATCGACCCGCGGCTCATGTTCGGCACCGCGACCGCGGCCGCCGCCACGGCGAAACGCCGTCTCGACATCACCGCGCTCGAGATCCGCAACATCCTCGCCATCGGCATCCCCTCCGCCATCACGAACCTCACGCAGAGCGTCGGCCTGGTCATGGTCAACCTGTTCCTGCTCCCCTACGGCACCGACACGGTCGCCGCCATGGGCATCGCCCTGAAGGTCGTCATGATCGCCGTGCTCGTGTTCGTCGGATTCGCGTTCGGCGCGCAGCCGCTCATCGGCTACAACTACGGGGCGCGTAATATGCGCCGACTGCACGGCATCATGCGGTTCGCTTACCTGTTCCTCTGCTCGTTCGCCCTCGTCATGACCGTCGTGCTGAGCGTCTTCGACCGGCGGCTCATGCGCTTCTTCATCGCCGACGAACGGATCGTCACGCTCGGCGCGGGCATGCTGCGCATCCAGCTGCTGAGCCTCGTATGCGTGGCGATCGTCATGGTCACCACCTGCACGTTCCAGTCGACCGGCAAGGCGTTGGGAGCGTTCGTCCTGTCGATCAGCCGTCAGGGTCTGATCCTCGCCGTCACCCTGGTCGCCGGCTCGCGCCTGTTCGGCTATGACGGCGTCATCGCCGCGCAGGCGCTCGCCGACCTCGTCACCGCGGTGATGGCTGCCGCCCTGTTCGTCGTGATGCTGCCCGAACTGCGCGTGAGGCCCGACCGGAACGGCAGATAGCCGCCGCCGTCCTCGGCCTGCGGACCGCCGCAACCGCAACCGTCACTGCCGCCATTGGCGCAGCACGCTCTGCGGGACCTTGGACGCGTCGAAACGGTAGTGGCCGGTGACGGTCATGTGCGTCCTGAACGCGAGATAGTCGTTCTCACGCTGCCGCTGGCCCATGTTGTGCAGGATGAACGCGGTGCCGTCCGCGTCGCGTTTGTCCGAGACGATGCCGATGTGTTTGACGTTCTGGAACACGACGACGTCGCCGCCCTGCCATTGCGCGTGATCGGCCGGGTCGAGCGTCAGCTTCTCCCCGTATTTCGAGAAGAACACGTCGAGCACGCCGGTGCGACGGAAGTCGATGTTCGGATCCGGGTTCGGCGCGACGGCGGCGTAGCTCGCCGGATCGGCCGCCACATCCGCGTCCACCATGGCCTTCAAATCGTATCCGGCCGTCTTGAACGCGCGCCACACCAGATCGGTGCACGCGCCGCGGTCGTCCGGCGGATAGCCGCCCTCATAATAGCCGTCGTCGTAGGCGGGCCGGTTCTCCGCATCCCTGCGGGCACCGGCGACGATGTCCGCGTAATCGTCAACCCCGTTGCCGTTGTAGTCGACCGGGCTCACCGCCTTCGGATACTTCGCTTCGGCGGCGGCGCTCGGAGCCGTCGCATCCGTCGACGTCTCCCCCGCCGCATCGCCGGAACGCCAATCCGTCCCCGTCAGTGTGCGCACGGCGATCGAACCGGCGACGCCCAGCACGACGACCATCAGGACCACCACGATCCATGCGACGACGCGACGGGACCGCGTTCCCCTCATTCTCCGTCGCCGTCCACCGTCCTGTTCCATCATCACCGGCACCTCCCCGCATACGCTGCACGACATCCGACCAACCACTCGCCGCCCATTATCCTCCCCCGACCTCGTTCAGGGCAACCATCAGGGTCGTTCCCAGGGTTCTCTTGCCGAACAACCACAATCGGACTGGTAACGTGAGACGCGGCATCACGGATTCGGACAAGAACATCACGGAAGCCGGAAGGGGCGATCCCATATGACGAAACGCACGGCACCGGGCGCGCGGCGCGGCTCGACGGCGCTCCGCCACGCGCTCATCATCGTCGTGGCCACCATCTGCATCGTCACCGCCGTGATCGTGGGCGTCGTGAAGCTCTCCGCGCAATGGCTCGCCGGCTTGGGGGACGCAGCATCCTCTGCGAAGGACACGAGCGCATACTGCATGGCGAAGCAGACGGACGGCGTGATGAGCTACGTGCTGTCCACCGAACAGGCGCGCAACGCGGGCCTCATCACCGCGATCGGCGTGACGCGCGGACTGCCCGACCACGCGGCCACGGTGGCGCTCGCCACCGCCATGCAGGAGTCGAAGATCACGAACCTGGAGTACGGCGACCGTGATTCGCTGGGGCTTTTCCAGCAGCGTCCCAGCCAGGGGTGGGGCACGGTCGAACAGCTCATGGACGAGACCTACGCGACGAATGCGTTCTACGACGGGCTGGTGAAGGTGTCCGATTGGGAGTCGATTCCCGTGGAGGACGCGGCGCAGGCGGTGCAGCTGTCCGGCTATCCGGACGCGTACGCGCAATGGGACGGGTTGGCGCGCGCCTGGGCGCAGTCGTTGACCGGCGAGGTCGCCGCCGGCGTGGGGTGCAGGCTACCGGGCGACGTCATGTCGTCGGATCCGGACGGATTGACCGCCGGACTGCAGGGCGCGTATCCGTCCGTCACGTCATCGTCGTCATCGAAATCGACGGATGACGCCGGCGAAAGCGGGGACGGGAATAATGCCACGGGCGACGGCGCGACGGCCACGACCGTCACCTTCACCATGCCGAATGGACTGAGCGACGGGAACACACGTCGTGCGGTCTGGCAGACGGCGACGTGGATCGTCGTCAACGCACGTCACTACGGCGTCACGACGATCACCGCGAACGGCATGACGTGGACGCGCGCGGCGACCGCGTGGACCGGCGACGAGAAGGCGGGGAACACGGTGACGGTCACGTTCGCGTGACCCTCGCCATGTTCCCCGCCCGAATCCCGGAAAAACGCCGGAAATCCCGGAAAGAAGCCCGGGAGACTACAGTTCGCGCAACTGGGCGGCGATCTGGATGGCCTCGACGCTGGCCTCCGCCTTGTTGCGGGTCTCCTGCCATTCGTTGGCGGGCACGGAGTCGAGCACCAGCCCGGCGCCGGCCTGCACGCTCGCCTCATGGTCGCGCAGGAACGCGGTGCGGATGGCGATCGCCATGTCCATGTTGCCGGAGAAGTCGAAATAGCCGACGGTGCCGCCGTAGATGCCGCGGTCGGCGGGCTCCAGCTCGTCGATGATCTCGATGGCGCGCGGCTTCGGCGCGCCGGACAGCGTGCCCGCGGGGAACGCGGACATGAACACGTCGAACGCGGTCATGTCCGGGTTGACCTCGCCGGTGACGGTCGAGCAGATATGCATGATGTGGCTGAACCGTTTGATGTCCATGAGGGACACCACTTCGACGGTCTCCGGCCTGCACACCTTGCTCAGGTCGTTGCGCGACAGGTCGACGAGCATGATGTGCTCGCTGCGCTCCTTCGGATCGGCGAGCAGCTCCTTGGCGAGGCGCGCGTCCTCCTCCGGGGTCTTGCCGCGCGGCCGGGAGCCGGCGATCGGGAAGGTGAGCGCGTGACCGTCGTCCACCTTGATGAGCGTCTCCGGGCTGGAGCCGATCACGTTGAAATCGCGGCCCTCGGCGTCGGTCAACGCCATGAAGTACATGTACGGGCTTGGGTTGAGCGTGCGCAGCACGCGGTACACGTCGAACGGATCGGCGGGCGAGTCGATGTCGAGGCGCTGGGAGATGACCGTCTGGAACACGTCGCCGTCGATGATGTGCCGCCGCGTGGCCTCCACCGCCTTCTCGTACACCTCCTTGGGGGTGCGGAAACGCAGTTCCGGCTGTTTGACGCTGGTGTCGAGCGCGCTGACGCGGGCCTCGCCCGGCGTGGGCGTGGCCGCGTTCTCCTGCATGCGGTCAAGCCGCCTGACGGCCTGGTCGTAGGCAATGTCGGCGCGCGTGGGCTTGTCGTCCACATTCACCGCGTTGGCGATGAGCCACACCGAACCGGACACGTGGTCGACGACGGCGATGTCCGTGGCGAGGGCGAGCACCATCTCCGGCTGGCCGGTCTCGTTCGGGGCCTTGGCGCGCAGCGTCGGCTCCCAGTGGCGGATCGCGTCCCAGCCGACGGTGCCGACCAGACCGGAGGTGAGGTTCGGCAGCCCCTCCACGCGCGGCGCCTTGAGCGTCTTCAGCGTGGCGTGCGCGACCTCGACCACGTCGCCGTGCGTGGGGACTCCGGCGGGTACGGTGCCCAACCAGTCGGCGTTGCCGTCCTTGTCGGCGCGCAGCTGCGCCATCGAGTTCACGCCGATGAAGCTGTAGCGGCTCCAGGAGCCGCCGTATTCGGCGGATTCGAGGATGAACGTGCCGGTGCGGCCGCCGGCGAGGCGCTCGTAGAAGCCGACCGGGGTGAGCGAGTCGGCGAGCAGACGGCGCACGATCGGAATCACGCGGTAGCCTTCGCCGGCCAGTTCGAGGAACTGTTCGCGGTTCGGCCAGGTGCCGCCCCAGTTGAGATGTTCGACGCTGCACTCGGTCATGCCCGTGCCTCCGTTTCCCTATCGTCCGCATGTGCTTCGCAGTCGGAGCCATTGGAATCGTCGGCGCCGTCGGCCTGTTCCGGCGTACGATGGCCGACGGCCACCGGCAGCGGTCCGCCTTCGAGGAAGCAGCTGCGTTTGCCGGTGTGGCATGCGGCGCCCACCTGGTCGACCTCGACGAGCAGCGCGTCGCCGTCGCAGTCCAGGGACACGCCCTTCACGTACTGCACGTGACCGGACGTGTCGCCCTTGCGCCAGTATTCCTGGCGGGATCGCGACCAGAAGGTCACGCGCCCCGTGGTGAGCGTGCGCCGGAGCGCCTCGTCGTTCATGTAGCCGACCATGAGCACTTCACGCGTGTCGTACTGTTGGATGACCGCCGCCACGAGGCCCTTCGCGTCGCGCTTGAGCCGCGCGGCGATGCGGGGGTCGAGTTCGGTCGTGTTGTCGTAGATGATGTCCGTCATTGCAGTCTTTCCGTTGGTTCCTTGGGTGTTCCGGCGCATGTCCGCGCGTGTCTCAGCGCACCGTGTAGCCGTGGCGTTTGAGCTCCGCCTTCACGTCGGCGATGGTCATGAGCCCGAAGTGGAAGACCGATGCGGCGAGCACCGCGTTCGCGCCGGCCTCGATGGCCGGCGGGAAGTCCTCGACCTTGCCGGCGCCGCCGGAGGCGATGATCGGGATCTTGACCTCCTTGCGCACGGCGCGGATCATCTCGAGGTCGAAGCCCTCCTTCGTGCCGTCGGCGTCCATCGAGTTGAGGAGGATCTCGCCGGCGCCCAGCTCCTCGGCGCGTTTCACCCACCAGATCGCGTCGATGCCGGTGGACTTGCGGCCTCCCATCGTCGTGACTTCGAAACCGGACTGCGTGTGCTGCTCGCCCTTCTCGCGGCGCGCGTCGACGGACAGGACCAGCACCTGGTTGCCGAAGCGTTCGGCGACGCGGCTGATGAGCGTCGGATCGTTGATGGCCGCCGTGTTGACGCCCACCTTGTCGGCGCCGCAACGCAGCAGCGAATCCACGTCCTCCGGGGTGCGCACGCCGCCGCCCACGGTCATGGGGATGAACACCTGCTCGGCGGTGCGCGACACGACGTCAATCATCGTGTTGCGGTGCGAGCTGGAGGCGGTCACATCGAGGAAGGTGAGCTCGTCGGCGCCCTGCCGGTAGTATTCGGCGGCGAGCTCCACCGGATCGCCGGCGTCCTTCAGATTCTCGAAATGCACGCCTTTGACCACTCGTCCGGCATCGACGTCCAGGCACGGGATGACTCGAACCGCCAGCGACATAACTCCACTCCCCTGTTCGCAAGGTTTTCTTCTGTACGACACCCCAGACTACCGGCCGCGCGCCGTACGGGCGGCCGGCGTCTCACTTCGCGCGCTCGAACGCCTCCCGGGTCTTGGCGGCGAGCTGCCCGCAGGCGCCGTCGATGTCCTGGCCACGGGTGTCGCGCAGGGTGGCGGTGATGCCCGCGTCGTGCAGGATCTCGAGGAACCGCGCCTCGTCCTCCGGCTTGGAGGCGGTCCAGCGGGAGCCTTCGATCGGGTTGAGCGGGATCGGGTTCACATGCGCCCAGTCGTCGCCGTAATGGTTGAGACGCTTGGCGAGCAGACGCGCATGCTCGGCCTGGTCGTTGATGCCGCGCATCAGCGCGTATTCGATGCTGACGCGGCGCTTGGAGGCCAGCCAGTAGTCGTGCGCGGCGTCGAGCACCTGCGTAGTGTCGAAACGCTTGTTCATCGGCACGAGCTCGTCGCGCAGCTCGTCGCTCGGCGCGTGCAGGGAGACGGCGAGACGCACCGGGATGCCTTCGGCGGCGAGCTTCCTGATGCCGGGCACGACGCCCACCGTGGAGACGGTGATGCTGCGCGCGGAGATGCCGAAGCCCTCGGGCGGCATGGCGGAGATCTGGCGCACGGCGGACAGGACGGAACGGTAGTTGCCCATCGGCTCGCCCATGCCCATGAACACGATGTTGCTCAGGCGCCCGGGGCCTCCGGCGACCTCGCCGTCGCGCATCATGCGCGCGGCGACGCGCACCTGTTCGAGGATCTCCCCGGCGGACATGTTGCGGGTGAGTCCGAGCTTGCCGGTGGCGCAGAACGGGCATCCCATGCCGCAGCCGACCTGGGAGGAGATGCACAGCGTGGTGCGCGTCGGATAGCGCATGAGCACCGATTCGATGTGGGAGCCGTCGAACAGGCGCCACAGCGTCTTGATGGTGGCGCCGTCGTCCGCCACCTGGCGGGTGACCTCGTGGATGAGTTCGGGGAAGAACGCGGCCGCCGCCTCGTCGCGTTTGGCGGCCGGGAAGTCGGTGAATTCGGCGGCGTTCACGTCGAAGCGCCCGTAGTAGTGGTTGGCGAGCTGCTTGACGCGGAACTTCGGCATGCCGAGCCCCTTCGCGGTCTCGACGCGCTGTTCGGGCGTCATGTCGGCGAAGTGCAACGGCGGCTTGCCGCGGCGCGCATGGTCCTTGGACAGCACGTCGCGGAACGCGCCGGTGGTGCCTCCCGGCGTGATGCCGGTCTCGGGGGCGTCCCCGTCGATGATGGGGTTCTGGTCGGCCATGGGTGGCTTCCTTTCGTCACGGTTCATCACGTGTCATCGTTCGTCGTTCGTCGCGGTTCTCCCGCGAAAACGCGGAACGGGCCGGACAATCGTCACGACTGTCCGGCCCGGGGATCGTCCGGTTCCTCACCGGCCGCTGGTCATCGGCGTCACGGCGTCACAGGCCGGTGAACCACAGGAGGATGCAGGTGAACGGCGCCGCCATGAGGATGGAGTCGACGCGGTCCATCACGCCGCCGTGGCCCTTGAGCAGGTGGCCCATGTCCTTGATGCCGAGATCTCGCTTGATCATCGAGGCGCACAGGTCGCCGAACGTGCCGACCACGCCGACGAGCACGCCTTCGAGCACGGGCACCCACCACATGGCGGCCCACACGTCCGGCGTGTACGTGCAGAACAGGACGGCGAACGCGCCCGCCATGGCGAACAGCACCGATCCGGCGAGTCCCTCCCAGCTCTTCTTCGGCGAGATGCGCGGGGAGAGCTTGTGCTTGCCGAGCCATGCGCCGGCGAACAGGCCGCCGGTGTCGGACAGGGCGGGCAGGAACACGAGCATAATCGCGTGGGCGACCGGATGCCCGTGGAAGGTCAGCGGCATGACGATGCACGCGGCGAGCACGGGGATGTACAGCACGGTGAGCACCGACACGGACACGTGGCTCAGCCGGGAGTGGTGCTGTTCGCCGCCCTCATGGTTGAACGAGGATTCGAGGCGCGCGCCCGCCTCCGTGTTGGAGAGCTTGTCCGCCACGGCGAGCGACAGGCGGTTGCCGAAGCTCAGCTTGGCGGTGGCGGTCATGGAGACGAGCATGATCGACGCCATCGCGCACAGCGCCATCGCGACGACGTGCAGCGGCGCGTAGTAGGTGGCGAACAGGGTCGCCGCCGAGCACGCGCACAGCATGACGAACGGGATGTGCAGCCCGACGGTCGCGAAGTCGACGCGCAGCTCCCACAGGGCGAGGATCATGAACACGACGATCAACGCCACGAACAGGTCGATGCTGAGCAGCATCGCGGCGAGGATGACGGCGATCAGGACGACGGCGGTGCCTACCGCCTGGGGCATGTTCCGGCCGGTCTTCTTGTTGATCTCGTCGAGTGCGACTTCGGCCTCTTCGTGGAGTTGTTCGTTGCGTTCCATAACGGCGTGCGGAGGCTCAGACCTCCATGATCTCCTTCTGCTTGGTCTCCAGCAGGGTGTCGATCTCGTCGGTGACGGACTTGGTGACCTTGTCGAGGTCCTTGAGGAGACGATCGCCCTCGTCCTCGCCCATGTCGCCGTCCTTGACGGACTTGTCGATGCCTTCCTTGGTCTTGCGGCGGATGTTGCGCACCGCGACCTTGCCGTCCTCGGCCTTCGCCTTGGCGAGCTTGACGTACTCCTTGCGGCGTTCCTCGGTGAGCTCCGGCATCGTGATGCGAATCACGTTGCCGTCGCGGTTCGGGCTGACGCCGAGGTCGGAGTTGCGGATCGCCTTCTCGACGGCGCCCGCCTGGGAGGCGTCGAACGGGGTGACGGAAAGGGTGCGCGGCTCCGGCACGCCGATGGAGGCGACGGCCTTGATCGGCGTGGGGGCGCCGTAGTAGTCGACCACGATGCCATTGAGGAGGGCCGGGTTGGCACGGCCGGTGCGGATGCCCGCGAAGTTCTCCTTGGTGTTCTCGACGGTCTTGGCCATCTGCTCCTTGGCCTGCTCGACGACGTTTGCCATGTTGTGCTCCTTGCTGTTCGTCTGCGAACGGTTCGTTTACGGTTTGCTTCCCTACCGATTGTAGGGTCTCGGCGTGGTTCCGGGCTATTCCGCCACGCGCGATTCGGCGGTGGACACAAGCGTGCCGATGTCCTCGCCGAGCAGGGCGCGGGTCACGTTGCCCGGCTCCTCGAGGCCGAAGACGCGGATGAGCTTCCTGTTGTCGCGCGCCATGGACAGGGCGGAGGCGTCCATCACGGCGAGGTTGTCGACCAGGGCGCGGTTGTAGCTCAGGGTCTCGAAGCGCTTGGCGTCCGCGTGCTTGCGCGGGTCGGCGGTGTACACGCCGTCGACGCCGTTCTTGCCCATCAGGACCTCGTCGCAGTGGATCTCCAGCGAACGCTGGATGGAGACGGTGTCGGTGGAGAAGTACGGCATGCCCGCGCCGGCGCCGAAGATGACCACGCGACCCTTCTCCAGATGGCGGATGGCCTTGAGCGGGATGTACGGCTCGGCGACCTGGCCCATGGTGATGGCAGTCTGCACACGGGTGGCCTGGCCCTCCTGCTCGAGGAAGTCCTGGAGCGCGAGGCAGTTCATCACGGTGCCGAGCATGCCCATGTAGTCGCCGCGAGAGCGGTCGATGCCGGCCTGCTGCAGTTCGGCGCCGCGGAAGAAGTTGCCGCCGCCGGTCACGATGGCGACCTGCACGCCCTGCTGGACCGCGGGGACGATCTCCTCGGCGATGCGCCGGATCACCTTGGTGTCGATGCCGACCCTGCCGCCGCCGAACGCCTCGCCGGACAGCTTGAGCAGCACCCTGCGCGGCTTGTCTTTCGCCTCGTTGCCAGTCATACTGTTACACCCTTTCGTTCTCGGATGCGCCGTGCGGCGGATCGACGCCGCGCGGCGCATCCACGAAAATTACCATCTGACAGGTTATCCGCCGTTCCCGACACCGTGCGGCCTCACCGTGTAGCGATGCGCCGGGAGCGTCCCGAGGGGGCGGTGCGCGGGGTTCACCGTCCGCCGCCCAGCCGTTCCGCGATCAGGTTGAGCGCCGAACCGGCGACGACGAGCAACGCGCCGCACCAGAACGGCAGGGACAATGACAGGCCGAGGATGAGCGAGCTTGCGGCGACCGACAGCACGGGCGTCGCGTATGAGGCAACGGCGAGCGTCCTGAGGCTCCCGTGCAGGATGCCGTACCCCCAGAACGCGTATCCGCCGCCGATGACGGCGGCGCAGGCGATGACGGCGAGCCAGTCGAGCGGCCCCGGCATCGATGCCGGCAATCCCTCACCCGATGCGAGGTGGATGATCCACAGGGAGGCCGCGACCCCGGGGAAGAAGACCGATGTGCCGTCCAGCCCGCCGGACATGGCGGGGGTGATCACCGCGTAGAGGGACCATGCGAACGCGCCGAGGAAGGCGAGCAGGTACGGCAGCGGATCAGACATGATATGTCCGATCGCCGCTTCGGGACGCAACCCGCCGTTGCCGCCGACGGCCAGCGCCACGCCCGCGGTGGCGACGACGGCACCCGGCAGCGCCCGCCGCACCGCTCCCCTGCGTCGCGGTCGGCCGATGGCGGCGGCGAGCAGCACCATGAGCGTGGGCCACAGGTAGTTGACGAGACTCACCTCGACGGACTGCTCGGCGGTGGACGCCAATCCGATGGACAGGGAGATGGAGGATTCGTAGAACACGAAGAGCGCTCCCCCGACGACCAGGTAGCGTCTAGGATAGTCGCGGAGCGGCGCGGGGCGATGGAAGACGAGCAGCAGCATGGCGCCGCTCGTGTAGATGAGCGCCGAGCCGAGCGTGGCTCCGAACGATTCGGCGACGACGCGCACCAGCCCGGTCATGAGGCTCCACACCGCGATGGCGAGCAGCCCCACGGCGGTCGCGCGCGTCGCGGGCACGTATCCATGACGTTTCTCGTCGGCATCCATATCGGTTCCCCCTCGTTCCTTCCGGTTCCTTCGGTTCCGCGGACTTTCCGGGAATACGATAGCGGCCGCGCATCACCCAGGATGCGCGGCCGCCGTCATTCAGCGTGTCGCATGACCGTCAGCGGACCGTAGCGGCCGATCCGACGGAATCCGACGGGAGGGGGCCTCAGGCCTCCTCGCCCTTGCCGACCTCGACACGGGCGAAGGCCAGGGCCTTGCCGCCGACCTCTTCGAAGAGCTTGCCGACGGTCTTGGACGGATCCTTGACGAACGGCTGCTCGAGGAGGACGACCTCCTTGAAGAAGGCGTTGAGACGGCCCTCGACGATCTTCGGGACGATCTTCTCCGGCTTGCCCTCGGCGAGGGACTTCTCGGTGGCGACGCGGCGCTCGGACTCGACCACGTCGGCCGGGACGTCCTCGCGGGTCAGCCACTTGGCACCCATCGCGGAGATCTGCAGCGCGGCCTCGTGCGCGACGGCGGCGCCGGCCTTGTCGGTGGCGATCATCGCGACGATGCTCGGCGGCATCTCGGCGGACTTCTTGTGGGCGTAGATCTCGACGTGCTCGCCGGAGATCTTCGCGAACTGGCCGACCTTGACGTGCTCGCCGAACAGGGCGGCGGCCTCCTCGATGGCCTCCTTGACGGTCTCGTCGCCGGCCTTGGCGGCCAGCAGCTCGTCGGCGTTGTCCGCGTCGGCGGCCACGGCGTAGCCGAGGATGGTGTCGGCGAACTCGACGAACTTCGGGGTCTTGGCCACGAAGTCGGTCTCGGAGTTCAGCTCGACCGCGTAGCCGGTCTCGCCTTCGGCGCCCGCGACGACCTTGGAGGCGATGGTGCCTTCCTGGGCCTTGCGGCCTTCGCGCTTGCCGGCCGCGGCGATGCCCTTGGCGCGGATGATCTCCTTGGCGCGGGCGACGTCGCCCTCGGCCTCGGTCAGGGCCTTCTTGACGTCGAGCATGCCGGCGCCGGTGTCCTCACGAACCTGCTTGATCAGAGCGGCGGTAATTGCTGCCATGAAACTTGTCTCCTTGGGATGAAAATCGATTGCGTTCCCCTATGACAGGAGGTGCAATCATCGTTGCACCTCCCATCCTAGCGGTAGGTGAACCTTCGCGGTTCACGCTCGGCGAATCCTTAAGCGGGGATTCACTCGGCCTTGGCTTCGCCTTCGGCGGCCGGGGCGGCGGTGGCGTCCTGGTTCTCCAGGAGCTCCTTCTCCCAAGCGGCCATCGGCTGCTCGGAGGCGCCCTCCTCCTTGGCGGCCTTGCCGGAACGCTCCAGCAGGCCGTCGGCGACGGCGTCGGCCATGAGGCTGGTCAGCAGCTCGATGCCGCGGATGGCGTCGTCGTTGGCCGGAATCGGGTAGTCGACGGACTCCGGGTCGGTGTTGGTGTCGACGATGGCGACGACCGGGATGCCCAGCTTGTGGGCCTCCTCGACGGCCAGCGCCTCCTTGTTGATGTCGACGACGAACATCGCGGACGGGGTGCGGCCCATGTTGCGGATGCCGCCGAGCTGCTTCTCCAGCTTGTCCTTCTCGCGCTCGAGGAGCAGCAGCTCCTTCTTGGTCAGGCCGGAGCCGTGCACGTCGGAGAAGTCCATCTCCTCGAGCTCCTTGAGGCGGTTGACGCGCTTGGAGACGGTCTGGAAGTTGGTCAGCATGCCGCCGAGCCAGCGCTCGGAGACGTACGGCATGTTCACGCGGGTGGCCTGGGTGGAGATGGCCTCCTGGGCCTGCTTCTTGGTGCCGACGAAGAGCACGGTGCCGTTGTGGGCGACGGTGGTCTTGATGAAGTCGTACGCCTTGTCGATCATCTCGAGCGACTTGAACAGGTTGATGATGTGGATGCCGTTGCGCTGGGTGAGGATGAACTGCTTCATCTTCGGGTTCCAACGACGGGTCTGGTGGCCGAAGTGCAAACCTGCCTTCAGCATTTCGCTCATCGTGATCTGAGCCATGGTGATGCTACCTTTCTTGTCGGTTATTGCCTGGTCATGCGCACCTGCGTGCAGCCCAGACCGTGTCTCCACGGGTTCGGGCCGACCGACACAGGCCGTCGCGGACATGACGCGAATTCGTCGCGCGCCGGTTGACGATATTGGGTGGTCCGGAACGGCTGCGACTCCGCTCCTCGCCGGTTGGCGCACGATGCACAAAGATAACACACCTCATGGAAAAGGCGGCCCGCCGACGCATCGTCGCCGGCGGGCCGCCTTTTCCATGTCCGTCCGTCCCGCGTTCCCGCGGGACACGGCTCACTTCTGGTGTTCGCGCATGTACTTCAGCGCCGCGCGACGCTCCTCCTTCTCCAGACGGTCGAGGTAGACGTGGCCGTCGAGGTGGTCGGTCTCGTGCTGGAGCATGCGTCCCATGAGCCCGGTCCCCTCCAGCACGATCTCCTTGCCGTCGAGGTCGATGCCGCGCACGCGGGCGTAGTCGGCGCGACGTGTCTTGTACCACAGTCCGGGCACGGACAGGCAGCCCTCGTCGCCGTACTGTTCGCCGCGCGTCTCCTCGAGCACCGGGTTGAGGATGTAGCCGATCTTGCCGTCGATGTTGTAGGAGAAGGCCCTGAGGCTCACACCGATCTGGTTGGCGGACAAGCCCGCGCGCCCCGGATCGTCGACGGTCTCGAGCAGATCGTCGACCAGTCGGCGCACGGCGGGCGTGATCTCGCGGATCTCGTCGCAGGGAGTGCGCAGCACGGGGTCGGGGACGATGCGGATCTCACGGATTGCCAAGGCTAGTTCTCCTCGTTGTCGGTGGTGTCGGTGGCGTTGCGGCCGTCGGCCTGGTCGGCGGGGGAAGCGGCGTCGTCGTTCCCGTCCGCGCCGTCAGGCTGGCGCTTGATCTTCTCGGACACGGTAGCAAGCGAATCAGACACGTTCTCCCTGGCCTGCTCGTAGGCGGAGCGCAGCGTCTTCGTGTTGACGGTCTCGGACGCCTGCTTGACGGTCTCCGCGGTGCGCTTGACCGATTCGGTGGTCTTGTCGAGGATGCGCACGGTGGCGGGCAGCGGCTTGCCGGGGTTGCGGGGCGTGTAGATCTCGTGCTCGATCACGTCCTCGTAGCGCTTGAGCACCTTCGGACGCACGACCTTCATGCTCGGCGTCAGCGTGCCCGCCTCCTGGCTGAACTCCTCGTCGAGGATGGCGAACTTGCGCACCGATTCGGCGCGCGAGACGTTCGCGTTGGCCTTGTCGACGTACTGCTGGACGAACGCGCGCACCGCATCGTTCGCCGCGATCTCGGCCATCGGCGCGTCCTGGTCGAGGCCCTGGGAGGCGAGCCAGGAGCGGGTCATCTCCGGGTCGAGCTCGATGAGCGCGGAGATGAACGGCTTGCCGTCGCCGACGACGACCGCATGGTCGACGATCGGACAGGTGGCGATGGTCTCCTCCATGGGCGCAGGGCTCACGTTCTTGCCGCCGGCGGTGATGATGATGTCCTTCTTGCGTCCCGTGATGTACACGAAGCCGTCGTCGTCGATCGTGCCGAGGTCGCCGGTGCGGATCCACCCGTCGGCGGTCTTCGTCTCGGCGGTGAGCTCGGGCTGCTTGTAGTAGCCGAGGAACACGTTCGGGCCGGTGAGCAGCAGCTCGTCGCCCTCGCCCTGCTTGACGCCCATGCCGGGGCCGGGCTTGCCGACGGAACCGACCTTGTTGGCATCCTGCCAGTTGACGAGCATCGGGGCCGCGGTCTCGGTCATGCCGTAGCCCTGGATGAACGTGATGCCATCCATGCCGTTGAAGAAGTGCGCGAGGTCCGGGTTGAGCGGGGCGCCGCCGCACGCCAGCCACGCGAGGTTGGGGCCGAGGGCGGAACGCACCGACTTGCCCACCGTGCCCATGTAGAACGAGTGCTGGATGCGGGCGATCGGCGAATGGGCCTTGCCCGCCTGCGTGTCCTTCGACCACTGGACGAAGTGTCGGTAGGCGGCGGCGAACACGCGTCCGGCGATGCCGTTGCCGGCCTTCTGCGAGGCGGCGTTGTACACCTTCTCGAACACTCGGGGCACGCCGAGCAGGTAGGTGGGCTTGAACGAGCGCAGGTCGGCGAGCAGGTGTTTGGCCCCGGGGATGTAGCCGACGACGCCGTGGCCGCCGATGGCCACGTACTGGATGTAGCGGGCGAAGCAGTGCGCCAGCGGAAGGAACAGCAGCAGGCGGTTCGGGTTGTAGAGCATGTCCTCGAGGATGATGTAGCCGTTCTTCACGATGTGCGTGAAGTTGCGGTTGGACAGCATCGCGCCCTTCGGCTTGCCGGTGGAGCCGGACGTGTAGACGATGGTCGTCATGTCGTCGGCCTTCACGCGTGCGATGGCCTCGTCGAGCTCCTCGTCGGGGACGTTCGCGCCGAAGTCGGCGACCGCGTCGAGTCCCTTCGCCTTGAAGTTGAACACGTATTCGAGGCTCTTGACCTCGTCGCGCACCTGTTCGAGGGTCTGTGCATGCGCCTGGTCGCCGGCGAAGGCGATCAGCGGCGCGGTGTCCTCGATGATCGAGGCGGCCTGGCGTTCCGAGTCGGTCTCGTAGATCGGCACGCTGACCGCGCCGATGGCCGCGCAGGCGAAGTCCGTCACGCCCCACTCGTAGCAGGTGGCCGAGTAGATGGCGACCATGGTGCCGGGACGCACGCCCAGCCCGAGCAGCCCCTTCGCCACGGCGCGCACGCGTTCCAGCATCTCGGAGGCCTTCACCGAATGCCAGCGCCGGTCGTCGTCCTGGTATTCGGCGATCTCGTCATCGGGAGCGCTCTCGGCGCGGGCGGCGAGCAGCGAGAAGATCGTGTCGCCGTCGTTGGTCACATACTCGGGGTCGGAAATATACTCACGCAACATGGACACCAGACTATACCCGGTCCGGTATCAGCCGTGCCGGCGCGGCCGCACGTCCGCGCGAGGATCCGGGACCGTCGCTATCCGATGTCGGCGACGGTGCACATCCACCGCGACCCGCGGACCTCGAATCTGAGGTTCGACCAGTAGGACTCCCCTCCGACGGACAGGTGCACGGCGAATTCGAGCGCGGTGGCGCTCACCAGCATGCCGCTGAGCGAGAGAGGCACCACCGGCAGGTAGCGCATGCGCGCCCGGTACGCGTCGTCGGCGCGCATCCTGCCGTCCATCATGTACGCCATCGTCTCCAGCTTGCCCACGCATGACGGTTCGACGGCGCGTCGCAGTATCGACGAGGACAGGCTGCCCCGCATCACGTCGGCCGCCAGGCATGCGACCCGGCAGCCGGACACGGCCATCGCGTGCATCTGCTCGTCGCTCATCGCGTCGTCGACGACCGCGACGACGCGGTACGGGACGGGTTCCGGCGACAGTTCGACGTGGACGACGCCCTCGTAGACGGGAGGCGTACGGCCATACGAGAATCCGGCTGACGGGAAGATGACGTACTGCTGCGGCTGCATGATGGGCTCCTTCGTCCGATGTCTCGCGTCCGGACCGGCGGCGGGCCGGACGTGGGGCCATCACATCATGCGAAAGGTCCCGCGTCAACAGGCGCGGGACCTTGGTGCATCACCGTGGACGACACGGTGGACAAGCGCGCACGGACGCGGCGGGGAGCTCCCTCGCCGCGCCCGTGCGCCGCCGTCTCAGCGGCGGCCGGCGTACGGCGTGACGACCACGCCGCAACGCTGGAAGTTCTTCACGTCCACGTATCCGGTGGACGCCATCGCGCGGCGCAGCGCGCCGACGAAGTTCGTGGTGCCGTCGGCCGTGTGGCTCGGCCCGAACAGAATCTGCTCGAGCGGCGCGACCGTGCCGACGTCGGTGCGGAAGCCGCGCGGCAGCGTCTGGTGGCGAGCCTCGGCGCCCCAGTGCTTGCCGCGGCCCGGCGCCTCGGTGGCGCGGGCGAGCGGCGCGCCGAGCATGACCGCGTCGGCGCCGAGGGCGAGCGCCTTGACGAAGCTGCCGGAGTCGCCCATGCCGCCGTCGGCGATGAGCTGCACGTAGCGGCCGCCCGACTCGTCCATGTAGTCGCGACGGGCCTCGGCCACGTCGGCGATGGCGGTCGCCATCGGCGCCTCGACGCCGATCGTCTGGCGCGTGGCGGACACGGCGCCGCCGCCGAAGCCGACGAGCACGCCGGCCGCGCCCGTGCGCATCAGGTGCAGGGCCGCCGTGTAGTTGGCGGCGCCGCCGACGATGACCGGGACGTCCAGATCGTAGATGAACTGCTTGAGGTTGAGCGGCTCGTGGTCCTGCGACACGTGCTCGGCGGACACGGCGGTGCCGCGGATCACGAACAGGTCGACGCCCGCCTCGACCACGGTCGAGTAGAACTGCTGGGTGCGCTGCGGGGAGAGCGCGCCGGCCACGGTGACGCCGGCGTCGCGGATCTCGTGCAGACGCTTCGTGATGAGCTCCGGCTTGATCGGCTCCGCGTAGATCTCCTGGATGCGGCGGGTCGCGCTCTCGGCCGGCAGGTCCGCGATCTCCTTCAGATACGGTTCCGGATCGTCGTAGCGGGTCCACAGACCCTCGAGGTCGAGCACGCCGAGCGCGCCGAGCTTGCCCATCGCGATCGCGGTGGCCGGGCTCGTCACCGAGTCCATCGGGGCGCCGATGACCGGCACGTCGAACTCGTAGGCGTCGACCTGCCAGGACGTGGAGACGTCCTGCGGGTCGCGCGTCCTGCGGGAGGGGACGATCGAGACGTCGTCCAGCGAATAGGCCATGCGGCCCTTCTTGCCCAAACCGATTTCAATTTCCTGAGACATGCCTCCGAGACTAATGCGCGCGCGGGACGGCGGCGCGCGGCATACCGCCCGCCATCTCACATAATCGAACGCCCGCATGCGGCGTTACATTCCTGCGCTAGGAATGGCAATGTCTCAACCGAACTGTCAGGAGGAAGCATGGCCAGAATCAAGGTCGAAGGCAAGGTCGTCGAGCTCGACGGCGACGAGATGACGCACGTCATCTGGAAGGACATCAAGAACCGTCTCATCCTGCCGTACCTCGACGTGGATCTCGACTACTACGATCTGGGCATCGAGAACCGCGACGCCACCGACGACCAGGTCACCATCGACGCGGCGCACGCCATCCAGCGCGAGCACGTGGGCGTCAAATGCGCGACGATCACCCCCGACGAGGCGCGCGTCAAGGAATTCGGCCTGAAGAAGATGTGGAAGTCCCCCAACGGCACGATCCGCAACATCCTCGGCGGCACCATCTTCCGCGAGCCGATCGTGATGAGCAACGTGCCGCGCCTCGTGCCCGGCTGGACCAAGCCGATCGTCGTCGCCCGCCACGCCTTCGGCGACCAGTACAAGGCCACCGACTTCAAGGTGCCGGGCGCCGGACGCCTCACCGTGACCTTCACGCCGGAGGACGGCTCCGAGCCGATCCAGCACGTGGTCTACGACTACGGCCCCGACGGCGGCGTCGCCCAGGTGCAGTACAACGTCAACGATTCGATCCGCGGCTTCGCGCGCGCCTGCTTCAACTACGGCCTCATGCGCCACTACCCCGTGTACCTGTCCACGAAGAACACGATCCTCAAGGCGTACGACGGCCAGTTCAAGGACATCTTCGCCGAGATCTACGAGACCGAATACAAGGAACGCTTCGAGGCGGAGGGCCTCACCTACGAGCACCGCCTCATCGACGACATGGTCGCCAGCTCCCTCAAGTGGCACGGCGGCTACATCTGGGCCTGCAAGAACTACGACGGCGACGTGCAGTCCGACTCCGTCGCCCAGGGCTTCGGCTCCCTCGGCCTCATGACCTCCGTGCTCATGACCCCCGACGGGCAGACCGTCGAGGCCGAGGCCGCCCACGGCACCGTCACCCGCCACTACCGCCGCTGGCTCAAGGGCGAGAAGACCTCCACGAACCCGATCGCCTCGATCTTCGCCTGGACCGGCGGCCTCAAGCACCGCGCCGACCTCGACGGCACCCCCGAGGTCCGCCACTTCGCCGAGACGCTCGAGAAGGTCATCGTCTCCACCGTCGAAGGCGGCCAGATGACCAAGGACCTCGCCATGCTCATCGGCCCCGACGAGCCGTGGCTCGACACCGAGGGCTTCATGGACGCGCTCGACGAGAACCTCGCCAGGGCGCTCGCCGACTGACGGCGGCACGCGCGGCTCCCCCAGCGGCGTATCCGCGGGGATGCTACTACAATCGACGGCAGTGCACAGCCCGCCGATCGAAAGGAATCCCGTCCCATGGCACTTCGCAGCAGCAATCCCGCGGCACGACTGATCGCCATGGCGGCGGGATTCGCCATGCTCGCGTCCTGCGCGGCGTGCGGCGCCGCGCAGGACGGTCCGACGAATGGCGCCACATCCTCCGGCGGCACCGCGACCACGTCGAAGACGTCCGCCGGCAGCGCCGTCATCTTCACGCCGTCGGACGGCATCACCATCTCCCAGCGCACGCCGCTCAACAAGTGGGCGAAGCTGACGCCCGAGATCACCGCCAAACTCGTCGACGCCGGCATGGCGAAGAAGTCGATCGAGACGAAGACCTCCTCCGACCTCGACACGCAGAGCCGTGACGTGCAGGATTGGGTCGTGGACCATATGACCGCCGCGGACGCGTCCAAGTCCGGCAAGGCGGAGGCGAAGCGCACGACGCTGATCGTCGCCCCCGCCGTCGACGTGGATTCCTCGACACGCCAATACGGCGACTACGTCACGCAGCCGCAGTCCGAGTCCTCCTCCGACGCGTCGCGGTCCGATTCGGCGGACACGGATACGACGGACAAGACGGATACCGCCACGGATACGTCCACGGACGACCAAACGCAGGACGACGCATACTCCCGTCTCGCCTCCGCGCTCCAACTCGCGCAGGATTCCGGCATGCACGTCGTGCTGCTCGCCAACGGGGTGGATGACATCACGCCGGACGCGTTCGTGCGGTTCTCCACGGCCGAGCAGATCGGCCGCATGCAGGCGCAGAAGCTCGTCACGAAGCTCGACCTGGCCAAGGCCAGCAAGGACAACCCGAAGGCCGTCGAGGTGTTCATCCCCTACTCCGCGAACGCGAAGGACGGCGACGAGGCGACCGACGCCGTCGATGACGACGCGTTCGCGCGCGAGGCGTTCGCCGGCATGTGGCAGGTGCTGCAACCGTATTTCACGCAGGGCAAGGCGTATTCGCCCTCCGGCCTGCTCACCAAGGACACATCGGATTCCGATTGGGACGACGTGACCGTCGACGCCACCGATGAGAAGCACATCACGGCGGAGGTCGACAAGCGTCTGCCGACGAAGAAGACCGCCGACGGCACCTCGTTCACGCGCATCGACGGCGTCATCGCGATGAACGACTACGTCGCCTCCGCGGTGACCGACGAACTCGACGCGCTCGGATACACCGGTTCGGCGGCGGACGTCAACCCGCAGATCACCATCTCAGGCATCGTCGGCAACATCGCCGGCCGCAAGGACCTGCAGCGCGGCGGCGTGCCCGATCCGGCGAAGGCCCCCGAAGACGATACGGACGGCGGCCAAGGCGACGAAGCGGACGGCTCCGACACTCCCGCGCAGGCCGGGACCAGCGAAGTGAACCGACACTGGCCGATCGTCACCGGCTTCGGCGGCTACGTGGACACCCTTCCCCAGGTGGTGAACGGCAAGCAGTGGATGACCGGATTGGAGAACCGCGTCGCCCTGGCGGCCGACACGGCCGAGGTCACGGTGAGGCTCAACCGGGGCGAATCGCTCGGCAAGCTCGCCTACGTGTCGAGGAAGAAGGTCCCCGGCGCGTTGAAGAAGACGAACGTCGTGGAGGAGGAGCCGCTGGCCGTCAGCGCCTCGAACCTCAAGGCCACGCTCATCGACCCCGGCTACATCACCATGGCCGACGCCGGCCTGTGACGTTCCCGACGTTCCCCGCACCAACATCCGGATACGATGAAGGCCCGCTCCCCCTGATGGGAAGCGGGCCTTCATCGCGCGATAGAACGGCTAGAAGCCGAGACGCTCCAATTGCTTGGGATCGGACTGCCAGCTCTTGGCGACCTTGACGTGCAGGTCGAGGCGCGCCTTCTGGCCGACGATGCGGTTGACGGGGGTGCGCAGCTTCTTCTTCACGGCGGTCAGGTTCCTCGCGCCCTTGCCGATGATGATCGGCTTCTGCGAGTCGCGCTCCACGTAGATGGACACACGCACGTCCGCCTTGCCGTCGTAGGCCTCGCCGGTCTCGTTGTCCTCCGGATAGTCGATGGAGTCGACGACGACCGCCAGCGAATGCGGCAGCTCATCGTCCAGCTGTTCGAGGAACGCGCCGCGGATGAGCTCGGCGATGGTGTCCTCGGGGCGTTCCTCGCTGATCTGCTCCTCCGGGTACATCTGCGGGCCTTCCGGCGTGTGCTCGATGAGCACCTTGCGCACCTCGTCGACGTTGTCGTGTCCGAGGGCGCTCACCGGCACGATGTCCGCGAAGTCGGCGAACCCGTCGATCTCGATGAGCTTGGCGACGAGCTGTTCGCGCGAGAGTTCGTCGATCTTGGTGACGACGGCGATCAGCGGCACCTTCCATGCGAACGTGCCGTCGTCGCGCTTCACGGCGAAGTCGGAACGCAGACGGGACAGGATGCGCTTGTCGCCGGGGCCGATCTCCTGGTCGGCGGGCAGCAGGAACGCCACCTCGTCCACGTCGGACAGGCTTTCGTCGACGATGTCGTTGAGCCGCTGGCCGAGCAGCGTGCGCGGACGGTGGATGCCGGGCGTGTCGACGAGCACGAGCTGCGCGTTCTCTGTGGTGAGAATGCCGCGGATCGCCTTGCGCGTGGTCTCCGGACGGGACGACGTGATGGCGATGCGCTTGCCGATGAGCGCGTTGATGAGCGTGGATTTGCCGACGTTCGGCCTGCCCACGACCGCCACGAATCCGGAACGGTACGGCTGCGCCTCGCGGCGGTCCGCGCCGTCGTCCGCGGTCGTGTTCTCGTTCGTCGATACGGCGGTTTCGGTCATGTCACTCCTTGGCTTGGGTCTTCGTGTCCGCGGCCCCGCCGTCGGCGTCGTCCTCGGACGCCCCGGCCTGCCGCTCGCCGTCTCCGGCGTTGCCATCTTCCTCGCGCCCCTCGACGTGGGCGGGCTCCACCACGATGGTGGACACCTTCTTGCGTCGGCCGGCGGAATCGACGGCGGTGAGCTTCAGGCCGCGGGTCACGGCGGAGGCGCCGACGATCGGCACGCGGCCGAGCAGTTTGGTGAGCAGTCCGTAGACGGTGTCGACGTCGTCCTCGTCGATGTCGATCTCGAAGATCTCCTCCAGATCGGCGATGGGCGTACGCGCCGGCATCCGCCATTTGCGGTCGCCGATCCGCTCCGGCTCCTCGCGCTGCGTGCGGTCGTGCTCGTCCTCGAGTTCGCCGACGATCTGCTCGATGGCGTCCTCGATGGTGACGAGTCCGGCGATGCCGCCGTATTCGTCGACGACGACGGCGACGTGCTGCCGGGAGCGCTGCATCTGGTGGAACAGGTCGTCGACCGGCTTGGATTCGGGCACGAGCATCGGGTCGCGCACGATGGATTCGACCGCACGGCCGAGCGCCGCCTGGTTGAACGCGGTGGCGCGCACGGCGTCCTTGAGGTAGGCGACGCCGATGAGGTCGTCCACGTCGTCGCCGATGACAGGCACGCGGGAGAAGCCGGAACGCGAACACAGCTTGAGCATCGCCTCGAGCGTCGCGTCCCTCTCGATGCAGATCATGTCGGTGCGCGGCACCATGATCTCACGGGTCAGCGTGTCGGACAGGGTGAGCACGTTGCGCAGCATCTCGGAGACCTCGGGGTCGAAGTCGTTCGATTCGACGAGACGGTCGATGGTGGCGCGCCCCTGCTCCTGCTGGATCTTCTCCAGTTCCTCGTCGTCGGACAGCTCCTGCGCGCGGCGACGCCCCTCGCGCGCCGCGCCGAGGCGCAGGAACGGCGTGAGGCGGACGGCCGCGGCGACGAGACGGGAGTGTTCGATCATGATGTCGGCTGGCTTGATCGCGCCGGTCTCGCGCGGACGGACGAACACGCTGACCACGGCGACGACGATGGCGACGACGGCCCCGATGACGAGCGCGAGCCACACGCGGGCGTCCCACAGCCCGGCGACGATGGCGACGAGCACGCCGACGAGCACGTTGCTGGCGATGCGGAAGAACGCGCACGCGCCGGCGGTCACGTACCGGTCGGCGATGAGCCGCTGCACGCGGTGGATGCGGTCGACGCGCTTCATGCGGCTGAACTGGGTGAGCTCGCCGTCGGTCTGCGCCTCCAGCACGAGGTTGTTGAGGCTGGCGCGCGTGACCCTGCCGACCGCGCCTTCGGCGGCGGCGAGGGACAGGGACAGCCACACCATCAGCGCGGCGACGATGACGAGCGCGGCGGTGACCGCGATCAGGGTCTGTTGGGAATACTCCATCGGTGTCGTGTTTCCTTTTGTGTCGGCGGTCGGCGGTCAGTGGGTGATCTGGCGGCCGGAACCGTGCTGCGCGTCGTAGGCGGCGAGCGCGTCCTCGCTGCCGGCGGGCAGCGCGACGGGAGCGCCGAGGTCGTGGCGCACGGCGATGAACGTGAGCAGCAGCTGGCGTTGCAGGCCGAACATCTGGCGTTCCTGCTGCGGGTTCACGTGGTCGTAGCCGAGCAGGTGGAGGATGCCGTGGATGGTCAGGAGCATCATCTCCTGGAGCACGCCGTGTCCGGCGGCGGCGGCCTGCTGGGCGGCGACCCATGGGCAAATGACGATGTCGCCGAGCACGCCTTCCATCACGGTCTTGCCGTCGCCGGGGCGCAGCTCGTCCATCGGGAAGCTCATCACGTCGGTGGGTCCTTCGAGGTTCATCCAGTGCTCGTGCATCTCGGCGATGGGTTCCGGGTCGACGAACAGGATCGTCAGGTCGGACTGGGTGCTCACGCGCATCTGGTCGAGGACCCATACGCCGAGGTCGGAGAAGAGTTTCGGGTCGATGGTCCATACGGTCTCGTTGGAGACGTCAACGCTCATCGGTGTCGGTGTCCTTTCGTTCGTCCGTCGCGCCGTCCGCGGCTTCGGCGGTCATGGCCTTCGTGTCTTTCGAGCCTTTCGCCCGCGAGATGCGCCGGTGGTCGCCGTCCAGTCCCTCGTGGCGGTTGTAGGCTTCGACGATCTGGCCGACGAGGCGGTGGCGTACCACGTCCTCGGCTTTCAGGTGCACGAACGCGATGTCCTTGATGCCGCCGAGGATGCGTTCGATGGTGGCGAGACCCGAACGCGGCACGGTGAGGTCGACCTGCGTGATGTCGCCGGTGATGACCATCTTCGTGTTGAAGCCGAGGCGGGTGAGGAACATCTTCATCTGCTGTTCGGTGGTGTTCTGCGCCTCGTCGAGGATGACGTAGGCGTCGTTGAGGGTGCGTCCGCGCATGTAGGCGAGCGGCGCCACCTCGATGGTGTTGTCGTCCATGAGCCGTCTGAGCTGGTCGGCGCCGAGCATGTCGCCGAGCGCGTCGTACAGGGGGCGCAGGTACGGGTCGACCTTGTCGTTGAGGGTGCCGGGCAGGAAGCCGAGGCTCTCCCCCGCCTCGACGGCCGGGCGCGTGAGGATGATGCGGCGCACCTGACGGTCCTGGAAGGCCCGCACCGCCTTGGCGACGGCGAGGTAGGTCTTGCCGGTGCCGGCCGGGCCGATGCCGAACGTGATGGTGTGCGATTCGATGGCGGCCACGTAGGCGGCCTGTCCGGGGGTCTTGGCGCGTACCGGGTTGCCGTTCGCGTAGGTGATGACGCCGGGCACCGCGGGCCTGCGCCGTCCGCCCCCGTCGCGGCGGTTCTTCGTCGACGCGGCTTCGACGCGCTGCAGCGTCTCGATCTCGCGGCCGTGGCCGGGGTGCGTGGCGCGCGTGCGGTTGTCGAGCACGTCCTGGTCGATCATGCGCCGCACGGTGTCGGCGTCCATGGGCGCCGTGTGGGCGGCTTCGATGATCGTGTTGATGAGTTCCTCGGCCTTCGACGCGTCGGTCTCGGTCTGCTTGGATCGCGAGACGATGGCCACGCGGTTGCCGCGCACGATGATCGTCAGATCGGGGAACGCCTTCTCTATCTCGCGGATCACCTCGTCCACGGGACCGAGCACGGCCACCGGGTCGAGCTGGGTGGGGATGGTGATGGTGCGTGTTGTGGTCGCCACGGATTCCTTTCCTGGAATATGGAGCGTTCGTTGGAAGGTGGGGGTTCCGCCCGTCCGGCCGCCGCCGGCGCGGGCCGGTTCCGCTACTCGTCGAGCTTCTCGCCCGTCATCACGTGCGCGTGCACGTGGAAGACGGTCTGGCCGGCGTCGAGCCCGGTGTTGAACACGAGGCGGAACGCGCCATGGAAGGCGTCGTCGGCGATGTGCTGGGCGACTTCGACGATGTGCGCGAGCTCGGCGGGGTCGGCGGCGGCGAGTTCGGCGACGTTCGCGTAATGCTTCTTCGGCACGACCAGCACGTGGACCTTGGCCTTGGGGTTGATGTCCTTGAAGGCGTATGTGGTGTCGTCCTCGTAGACCTTGGCGCTGGGGATGTCCCCGGCGATGATCTTGCAGAACAGGCAGTCGTCCGATGCGCTCATGGTTGCTCCTTCATGCGGGCCGCGCGGTGTCGGGACGCACGGCCATGGTTTCCGCACCCAGCTTAGCGCGTCCCGTCACCCGCCTTCCATACGCCCCGACGGACGCCCGCCCTACGCGAACCGTCCCAGGGCGCGGCTGAGCAGGGACAGCGCCACGGGGCCGGCGGCGGACGCCCTGAGGATGTTCGAGCCGAGCACGACGCTGTGCGCGCCGGCCTCGGTGAACGCGGCGACCTCATCCTCGCTGATGCCGCCTTCGGGGCCGACCACCACGTAGACGGTGCGGGCCTTGGCGTCCTTCAGGCAGCGGTCCATGAGTCCGGACACGAGCCCCTCCACCGACGCCCATGTGTCGGTGGCGTCCTGGTGGAGCACGATGACCAGGTCGCCGTGCACGTTGGCGCGCAGGCACATGGCGACGATCTGCTTCGAGGAGACGCATTCCCCCAATCCGGGCCGCCACGCGCGACGGGACTGCTCGGTGGCCGCGTCCAGCGTGGTCCTCCACTTGCGGTCGGTGCGGCCGGCCTTCCATTTGGCGATGGAACGGTCCGCCTGCCAGGGGATCACCTCGTCGACGCCGATCTGCGTGGCCATGTCGATGGCCTGCTCGTCATGCCCGTTCTTCGCGAGGGCCTGCACGAGCGCGAGGCGGGTCACGGGCGCGGGTTCGCGCACGAATTCGCGCACCTCGGCGACGCCGTCGTCCGGATCGTCGAGCACCGCGGTGACGCGCAGCCCCCGGCCGTCGGACAGCTGGAGCTCGTCGCCGGCCTTGAGGCGCATCGACTGCACCGCGTGCCGTCTGACCTGCGCGGGCAGCGTGAGCTTCCACCCGGCGTTGAGCTCGTCCGAGTTCACGGGGACGTCGTCATGGTCGGAATCCAAGAGGAACAGGGCTTTCGTCATGACCACAAGGCTATCAGCATCATTGCGACACGCCGACGATTGCACAAGCCCGGAAACCGTGTATTGTAATCACTCGTTGCTTCACAGCGACAACGCACCTGCCCGGGTGGCGGAATGGTAGACGCGCTAGCTTGAGGTGCTAGTGCCTATTTTTTAACGGGCGTACGGGTTCAAGTCCCGTCTCGGGCACCATCGAAAACCCCTTGGAAACAAGGGGTTTTCTCGTATCTGCATGTATATCAGCCCCGTGTCCCCGCGATACGGCCCATCACACTCACCACAGGAGGCACCGCCATGCGCTTCGTCCATCTGGAATCCATCGACGACGAACGTGTGTCCGCCTACGTCAACCTGACGGAGATCCAGCTGCGCAATCGTCTCGAGCCGGCCAAGGGCCTGTTCATCGCCGAATCCCCGAAGGTGATCGACCGGGCGCTGGCGGCGGGCCGTGAACCCATCTCCCTGCTCGTCGAGGAGCCGTGGATCGAGGGCATGGCCGCCACGTTCGACGCCATCGACGCGCGCTGGGGCGCGGACGTCCCCGTCTACGTCGCCTCCCCCGAACAGCTGCGGCGGCTCACCGGCTATCGCCTGCACCGGGGCGCGCTCGCGGCGATGCGCCGCTGGCCGCTGCCGTCCGTCGCCGATGTCTGCCGCGACGCACGCCGCGTGGCCGTGATGGAGAACATCGTCGACCATACGAACGTCGGCGCGCTGATGCGCTCCGCGGCAGCGCTCGACGTGGACGCCGTGCTCGTCACCCCCTCCTGCGGCGATCCCCTGTACCGTCGCGCGGCGCGCGTGTCGATGGGCACCGTCTTCCAGATCCCGTGGACGCGCATCGGAGGCGAGGACAAGCGCTACTGGCCGTTCCAGGGCATCGACGAGCTGAAGTCGCTCGGCTTCACCACCGTCGCGATGGCGCTGGAGGACGATTCGATCAGCCTGGACGAGCTCACGCGACGTCTCCACGCCGACGACGGCGACCCCGACCGCATCGACCGTCTCGCGCTCATCTTCGGCACCGAAGGCGACGGATTGTCGCGCCACACCATCGCCCGCGCCGACCTGACGGTGAAGATCCCGATGAGCCACGACGTCGACTCGCTCAACGTGGCCGCCTCCAGCGCGGTCGCCTTCTACGCCACGCGCATGCGCTGACGCGACGCGCTGGACACGATTCGGGCGTGTCGCGGTTTTTGTGCAATCATTGTCATTGTGAGTTCGGAGCGAGGAAGCCCGGACCAAACCCGAGCGCGGCGCCGAAAGGCGCTGTTGGTTGTTGAGAGGAGCAACACGACAATGGCCAAAAACAAGCAGAAGATTCTGTCGATAGTGTTGGCGGGCGGCGAGGGCACCCGACTGATGCCGTTGACTCGCGACCGCGCGAAGCCGGCCGTTCCGTTCGGCGGCGTGTTCCGCCTCATCGACTTCCCGCTGTCCAACCTGGTGAACTCCGACTACCGCCACATCGTCGTGCTCACCCAGTACAAGTCCCACTCCCTTGACCGTCACATCTCCCAGATGTGGCGCTTCTCCTCGCTGCTCGGCAACTACGTCTCCCCGGTCCCCGCGCAGCAGCGTCTCGGCAAGCACTGGTACCTCGGCTCCGCGGACGCCATCTACCAGACCATCAACATCATCGAGGACGTCCAGCCGGACATCGTCGTGATCGTCGGCGCCGACCACGTCTACCGCATGGACTTCGGCCAGATGGTCGAGCAGCACATCGAATCCGGCGCGGAGTTCACCGTGGCCGGCATCCGCCAGCCGATCGAGCAGTCCAACCAGTTCGGCGTGATCGACGTCGATCCGAACCACCCGAACCAGATCAAGAGCTTCCTGGAGAAGCCGGACACCTGCGCGGGCCTTCCGGACGACCCGAATTCGTTCCTCGCCTCCATGGGCAACTACGTGGCCAACACGGACGCCCTGTTCGACGCGCTCGCCAAGGACGAGAAGAACGAGAACACGAAGCATGACATGGGCGGCGACATCGCCCCGTACTTCGCATCCCGCGGCGAGGCCGGCGTGTACGACTTCAACTCGAACGAGATTCCGGGCTCGACGCCCACCGACCACGCCTACTGGCGCGACGTGGGTACGATCAAGCAGTTCTACGACGCGCACATGGACCTGATCGCCTACGTGCCCGAGTTCAACCTGTACAACCAGGCCTGGCCGATCTACACGAACTCCGGCACCCTGCCGCCGGCCAAGTTCGTGCACGCCGGCCGCGACCGCCTCGGCCACGCGACCGATTCGATCGTCTCCCCCGGCGTGATCGTCTCCGGCGGCGAGGTGCACCATTCCGTGCTGTCGCCGAACGTGCGCATCCACTCGTGGGCGCAGGTCGTGGACTCCGTGCTGTTCGACGGCGTCGTCGTGAACCGTCGCGCGCGCGTGTACAAGGCCATCCTCGACAAGAACGTCGTGCTCACCGAGAACTCGACGGTCGGCATCGACACCGAGCATGATCTCGCCCGTGGCTTCACCGTCACGCCCGAAGGCATCACCGTCGTGCCGAAGGGCACCGTCGTCGACGACTGACGGATTCCCGAGGACGCGAAAAAGGCCCCGAACCGTTCATCCGGTTCGGGGCCTTCTCGTATCCTCAGCCGTTTCCGATTGGATCGGCATCGGATCAGTACTTCGGCAGATTGTCGAAGTTGAAGCCGAGGGCGGCGAGCTGCTCGCGTCCCTCCGGCGTGATCTTGTCCATCGTCCAGCGCGGCTGCCTCGTCCAGTCGATGCGGAACTCCTCGACGAGGCCGGCGAGCGTGCTCGCGCATTCGTCCTCGATGAGGTCGGTCAGCGGGCAGGCGGGCGTGGTGAGCGTCATCGTGATGATCGCGCGGCCGAGATCGTCGATCTCGATACCGTAGACGAGTCCCAGGTCGATGACGTCGATGCCGAGCTCCGGGTCGATGACCTGGTGCAGCGCCTCGCGCACGTCCTCCGCGGTGGCGCGGCCGATGTCGTCGACGAACTTCAGCGGGATGTGGCTGTCATCCGATTCCGCATCGTCGCCGTGACCGCATTCGCTCTTCTTGTGGCGTCCGCATGCGCACATGTCGTCGTCGGAGGCCGGTTCGGCGGGACGGCCGTTCGGGAATCCCTTGGCGAGGGCCGGGTTGGCCATCACGCGACGGGACGCCTCCTCGTCCTGCAGCACGCCGTTCACCGCGTCGAACACGCTGGGCTGGGGTTCGGGCACGAGATTATCGCTCATAGTTCACTCCAAAATCGTCGGGTCGTATCCACTGTACGCGTCGCCCACGGCTTTTCGCCCTGGGCGACGCGCATACGGGAATCGGACGTCGGGTCACTGCTTGGCGGCCAGCGCCTTGGCGACGGAGTCCTTGAGACCCTCCCAGGCGAGGAGCGCGCATTTGATGCGCATCGGGTACTTGGACACGCCCTGGAAGACGATGCCGTCGCCGAGCGACTCCTCGAGCTCGTCGTCGCCGAGGCCCTTGCCGCGCGATTCCATGAGCTTGTGGAACGTGTGCTCGAGCTCCATGGCCTCGTCCACGGTCTTGCCGCCGACCAGATCGACCATGACGGACAGGCTGGCCTGGGAGATGGAGCAACCCTGGCCGTCCCACACGACGCGTTCGATGGTGTGCGGCTCCTTGTCGGAGACCTCCACGTGCACGGTCGCCTCGTCGCCGCAGGTCGGGTTGAACTGGTGGGATTCGCCGGGCGTGCAGTATTCGTGGCTGGCGCGCACCACCGTGTCGCCGGACGACTGGGCGCCGGTCCCCTCCTTGGTGAGGTCCGCCGCGAAATGCTCCTTGCCATGCGGGTTCTTCGCGGCCTCGAGGATGACCTCCTGGTACATCTGCTCGAGGTCGTCGCCGCTCATGCCGTAATCGTTCATAACTTCCTTATCGTATCGTCCCCTCGGACAGACGCGGACGGACGTGGACGGGGCCGGACGCCCGCGGCTCCGTCAGGTGCCGTCAGGCGCCGAAGAACTTCCTGATGCCCTTCGCGGCCTCGACGAGCGCCCGCGCGTCCTCGACGGTGTTGTACACGCCGGACGAGGCGCGGTTGGAGGCGTACAGGCCGAAGTGGCGGTGCACGGGCTGGGCGCAGTGGTGGCCGACGCGGATGGCGATGCCCTGCGCGTCGATGTACTGGCCGACGTCGTGCGGGTGCACGCCTTCGACGTCGAACGCGACGGTGCCGATGCGGTCCACGTTCTCGCGGGGGCCCAGGATGCGGATGCCGTCGATGTCGCCGAGCTTGAGCAGTTCGGCGGCGATCGTGCGCTCATGCGCCTCGATGTTCTCGAGTCCGACGTTCATCATCCATTCGGCTGCGACGCCGGCGGCCACGACCTGCGCGACCGGCTGCGTGCCGGCCTCGAAGCGGGCCGGCGGCTCCATGTACTGGGCCGGCTGGTCCATCCATGCGAGCTCGACCATCGATCCGCCGAAGTTGGCCGGCGGCAGCGCCTCGAGCAGCTCGCGCCTGCCGTACAGGAAGCCGACGCCGGTGGGCCCGTACATCTTGTGCGCGCTCCATGCGGCGAAGTCGACGTCCAGCGCGTGGAAATCGACCTTGAGATGCGGCACCGACTGGCAGGCGTCGAGGATGAACACGGCGCCCACGGCGTGCGCGCGGGCGACGATCGGGGCGATGTCGGTGATCGCGCCGGTCGTGTTGCCCACGTGCGTGACGGCCACGACCTTCGTGCGTTCGGTGATGACCTCGTCGAGATCGTCGGTGCGCACGCGGCCGTCCTCGGTCAGGTCGATCCACTTGAACGTGGCGCCGGTGCGGTAGGCGAGCTCCTGGAACGGCAGCAGCACCGAATGGTGCTCCGCCTTCGAGACGACGATCTCGTCGCCCGGCTTCAACGCGAAGCGCTTGGCAGCCGCTCCCCCACGGCCGAGCGACGCGTTGCCGAACGCGGTGGCCAGCAGGTTCAGTCCCGCCGTGGCACCGCCGGTGACGACGATCTCCTCGTTGCCCTCTTCGGCGTTCGCGCCGACGAGACGCGCGACCTTCGCGCGCGCCTCCTCGAACGCCACCGTGGATCGCGCCGCGAGCTCGTGGGCGCCGCGGTGCACGCCCGCGTTGATCGTGCGGTAGAAGTCGCTCTCCGCGTCGATCACGCATTGCGGCTTCTGCGAGGTGGCCGCCGAGTCGAGGTACACGAGCGGATGCCCGTGGATCTCCTGGTCCAGAATCGGGAACTCGTCCCTGATCGCTGTGAAATCAACCATTGTCATTTCCCCCATTTCGTGACATTCACATGCAAGTGAGTGGGAGTCGGCGGAACGCATGTCGAGACCGTAAAGACTCGGCCGGAGCGGCCCGGAGCGTGTCACGGTATGCGTTCCGCCGACTCCCACGGCTCCGCCGGAACCGTGAAGAAGCCGGATGGAACCGTCCGTCGGACGTCAGGCGAGTGCGGACTCGGAGTCCGCCCCTTCCGGCAGGTACGCGTCGTAGCCGTTCTCCTCAAGCTCGTCGGCCAGCTCCGGGCCGCCGGTCTTCACGAAGTGGCCGTCGGCGAACACGTGCACGATGTCCGGCTTGATGTACTTGAGGATGCGCGTGTAGTGCGTGACCATGAGAATGCCGAACTGGTTGGCCTCCTTGGCGCGGTTCACGCCCTCGGACACGATGCGCAGCGCGTCCACGTCGAGGCCGGAGTCGGTCTCGTCGAGGATGGCGAACTTCGGCTTGAGCAGTTCGAGCTGCAGCACCTCGGCACGCTTCTTCTCGCCGCCGGAGAAGCCCTCGTTGACGGAGCGCGTGGCAAACTTCGGATCCATCTTGAGGCGCTTCATCGCCTGGGACAGCTCCTTGGTCCACGTGCGGATGGACGGCGCCTCGCCGTCGACCTCGGTCTTCGCGGTCCTGAGGAAGTTGGTCATCGAGACGCCGGGCACCTCGACCGGGTATTGCATGGCGAGGAACAGGCCCGCCTTGGCGCGCTCGTCCGGGGTCATCTTGAGGATGTCCTGGCCGTCGAGCAGCGCCTCGCCGGAGTCGACCACGTACTTGGGGTGGCCGGCCAGCGTGTAGGCGAGCGTGGACTTGCCGGAGCCGTTGGGGCCCATGATGGCGTGGGTCTCGCCGGAGTTGACGGTCAGGGAGGCTCCCTTGAGGATCTGCTTGGTGCCTTCCTTGGTTTCGACGTGGACGTAGAGGTCCTTGATTTCGAGAGTGGACATTGGTTCTCCTAACAGTCCGAAAAGTCTTGGGTTACTTGTCTTCCAGCACCTGCGCCATGGCCGCGTCCTCGCCGCGCGCCAGGCGGCGGTCGATGACGTCCATGAGATGGTCGGAGACGGCGGGGATGCCGATCTCCTCGACGAGTTCGCCGAAGAAGCCGCGCACAACGAGCTTGCGCGCCTCGGCCTCCGGGATGCCGCGCGATTCGAGGTAGAACAGCTCCTCGTCGTCGAAGCGGCCCACCGAGGAGGCGTGGCCGGCGCCGATGATGTTGCCGTTCTCGATCTCGAGGTTCGGCTCGGAGTCGGCGATGGCGCCCGGCGTGAGCACGAGGTTGCGGTTGAGCTCGTAGGAGTCGGTGCCGGGGGCGGTCGGCTCGATCAGGGCGTTGCCCACCCACGTGGAGTGCGCGCCCTTGCCGTCGAGCGCGCCCTTGTAGACGACGCGGCTGCGGCAGTCGGGATGGTTGTGCACGACCATCGTGCGGTGTTCGATGTGCTCGCCCGGGTCGACGAAGTAGATGCCGAGCATGTTGAGCTCGCCCTGCTCGCCGCCGAAGTCCTGGTCCATGCGGATGCGCACCACGTCGCCGCCGAGCGTGACGACGGAGTGGCGCAGGGACGCGCCCTCGCCGACGTGGATGCGGTGGTTGCCGACGTGCTTGGCCGTGCGGTCCCACTCCTGGATGAACGTCGTGGAGACGTGCGAGTCCCTGCCGGTCGTGACCTCGACGCCCTCGGCGAGGCGGGCGTCGCCGTCGTGTTCGACGACCACGTCGGCGTGCGCGCGGTCCGCGGCGTCGATGACGAGGTGGAACGCGTCGAGGTCCTCGCCGGCGCCGTGCACCTTGACGAGCACCGGCTGGGCGATCTCGCCGTCGAGGCGCAGGATCGTCGCCGTGGAGCCGGAGTTCCATTCGACGGCGGACACGCGGTCGTTCGGCTTGGAGACGGTGCCGGACGCCCCCTCGCCGAGCCTGACCTGGCTGAGCGTGACGCCTTCGGCCAGCGGCGAGCCGTCGATCATCGACACTTCGATCTCGGTCTCGCCGGAAGGCTTGAACACGTCGAAGAACTCGCCGATGCGGTCGATCGGCGTGTATCGCCAGTCCTCCTGGTCGCGCGCGGGCACCGGGAACGCGGACACCTCGAAGGAGCGGGGCGCGCGGTCGGCGCTCGACGGCATGGCCGCCGGAATCTTGTACGGGTCGTTCGGGTCGGCGACCGGGATGTTCAGTTCCGCCGCCTTGTTTTCGGTTTCGGCCATGGGATCAGCCCACCGATCCTTCCATCTGCAGTTCGACGAGTCTGTTGAGTTCGAGCGCGTATTCCATCGGCAGCTCACGGCTGATCGGCTCGACGAAGCCGCGCACGATCATGCCTTGCGCCTCCTCCTCGGACAGGCCGCGGCTCATCAGGTAGAACAGCTGGTCCTCGGAGATCTTGGAGACGGTGGCCTCGTGGGCCATGGAGACGTCGTCCTCGCGCACGTCCACATGCGGGTACGTGTCGGAGCGGCTGAAATCGTCGACGAGCAGCGCGTCGCACACGGTCGAGTTGGAGGAGCCCTCCGCGCCCTTGACGATCTTGACCAGGCCGCGATAGGCGGAACGGCCGCCGCCGCGCGAGATGGACTTGGCGACGATCGTGGAGCTGGTGTGCGGGGCGAGGTGGATCATCTTCGCGCCCGTGTCCTGGTACTGGCCCTTGCCGGCGAAGCCGAGCGACATGGTGCTGGCCTTCGCGTACGGCTCGGCGAGGATGCAGGCGGGGTACTTCATCGTGGCCTTGGAGCCGATGTTGCCGTCCACCCATTCCATCGTGCCGCCCTCGCGCACGTAGGCGCGCTGGGTGACGAGGTTGTAGACGTTGTTCGACCAGTTCTGCACGGTGGTGTAGCGCACGCGCGCGTGCTTCTCGACGATGATCTCGACGATGGCGGCGTGCAGCGAGTCCTCGGACCAGATCGGGGCGGTGCAGCCCTCCACGTAATGCACGTAGGAGCCTTCGTCCGCGATGATGAGCGTGCGCTCGAACTGGCCCATGGCGGGCGTGTTGATGCGGAAGTACGCCTGCAGCGGGATGTCCACGTGCACGCCCTTCGGCACGTATACGAACGAGCCGCCGGACCATGCGGCGGTGTTGAGCGCGCCGAACTTGTTGTCCTCCGGCGGCACGACGGTGCCGAAGTACTTCCTGACGAGATCGGGGTATTCGCGCACGGCGGTGTCCGTGTCGACGAAGATGACGCCCTGCTTCTTCAGGTCCTCCTGGATGGAGTTGTAGATGACCTCGGACTCGTACTGGGCGGCCACGCCGGAGACGAGGCGGTTCTTCTCCGCCTCCGGGATGCCGAGGCGGTCGTAGGTGTTGCGGATGTCGTCCGGCAGCTCCTCCCACGACTTCGCCTGCTTCTCGATCGGCTTGACGTAGTACTTGAAATCGTCCGCGTTGAAGCCCGACAGGTCGACGCCCCACTTGGGCATCGGCTTGTCGAGGAACGCCTTGAAGCCGCGCAGACGCATGTCGAGCATCCACTCGGGTTCGCCCTTGTCGGCGCTGATGTCGCGCACGACCTGTTCGTCGATGCCTCGCTTGGCGGCCTCGCCGGCCGCGTCGGAATCATGCCAGCCGTAGCTGTAGTCGCCGAACTGCTGGATGATCTCGTCATCCTGTCTGATCTTCTCCTCGTTGACGCGGGAGCGATCGGCCACGTACTGGCTCATCTCCACGTCAGCGGCGGCGTTTGGCGCTTGTGTTTCGCTCACCATCCTGCCTTCCGTTGGTCACAACATTCCTACGTCAACGTAGCAGAACCCATGCGCGAACTCCACGACCGACACCGCATGTCGGCTATGGATGAACGTGAGCTTGGTTACGGGCGATTGTTCCCCGGCACAAGGCCATAATGAGATGGAGGGGAGGTAACGATGCCGGGTGCACAAAAAGGAACAGGCTACCGCATAGGGCTCGTCGACGACGACGCATTGACCCTTGCGGCGTTGCATGCGCTCATCACGCAGCGTCTCGCAGGTGAGGGCGTGTCCGTGGCGTGGACGACGAGATCCGGCGAAACGGCCATCGATCTGTGTGTGGATGAACGGAGCAGACCGGATGCGGTACTGGTCGACATGGGTATGGATGATGTGGACGGGGCGTCGGTGTTGGAGAGGATCCGGCGTTTCTCATCACGGATCATGTTGTTGGCGATGACCTCGCATTCCCTGAACCGTTACAGGGCTTCCGCCCAAAGGGCGGGAGCCGGGATTCTGTTGGACAAGTCCGATATCGCCGGACTGCTCTGCTGCCTACGCGATTGCGTATCCGGAGACCTCAGCCCGGCCCCCGATCGGATGTCGCCACCGGCAGCCGCGGTCGTCGAATACCCCGACGGCGAATCGTCTGTTCCACAATCGTTGTCCTCCAGGGAGGCCGAAGCCATGGATTGGACCATCGAGGGATTGACGGCCAAGGAGGTGTCCCTGAAGATGTCGGTTTCCGAATCAACGGTGAAAACCCATATCCGCCACGCCATCGAAAAGCTACAGGTACGCAACAAGCTGCAGGCCGTCAGGGTATGGTCCGAAATCAGAAGAGGGCGATGATGCGCGTTCCATCCTTATCTTCCGCCGGAATAGGGCATGAACCCACAAAGCTAATCAGGCGTCCCCGTACGGCGGCGATGATAGCCATCGCCGTATGCTGCACCTGCATCCAGGGAATGGCCGATGGGGATGGCGGGCTCATGCCGCTGACCATCTTCGCCGTCTATATCGGTCTGCTGATCGGAATGTACTGGAATCCATTCCTCTGTGGAACGACGATTTTATCGCTGTCCATCGTTCTCGGCTGCGTTCCGGATGCCGATTTCCCCATGCAGTTCTGGAATGTCTGGCTGGCCTTCGGCTTGCTCGGATATGGTCGTCATCTCCTGGCGGCGGCCATGACGATTCTCGTCCAGGCCGCAGCTATGACGGGTATGTGGCATCTTCATGGCACCAGCGGTTGGAGTCTTTCCGGGATAGGAACCTTCAATGCAAGCTGCATCATCATGATCGTCGTCGGATACGCCATAGCGGAGCATCGATCGGCCGACATCCTGCGGCAGAAGGCCCTTGAGACGGCGAATGCGAAACGTGAACGCGATCTGCTGCGACGGGATATCGAGTTGGCGAGCCGCATCCATGACTCCACGACGCGTGGGCTCGCGCTCATTACGATTCTGGCGAATCAGTGCATGGATTGCCCTCCGGATGAGAGGCAGGCCAATCTGGCACTCATCCAATCCACCGCGCAATCCACGTTGGCCGACGTGCGCAAGGTGATAGACGCCCTTGAAACCGACCGAAATGCGAAGTCCGCACACGACGATGCAACGCTCACCATTGCGGATATGGTGCACGGCATCATGGAGAGCAATGATGCGGAACTGCGCAGCATCGGCATATACGGGCACAGCGCGATGCAGGGTGAAAGTGAAACGGCATCAGATATGCGTACCGTTCCGTCCGATATCATTCAGGAAATCTCGGACTTCCTGAATCAACTATATTCGAACATTGCCGTATACGGCGCCCGGGGCGATGACGCCTACTACATGCACGTGGAGATCGAGAACTCGGTGCTGTGTGTGGAGCAGTTCAATATCATCAGGAATGAATCGCGGATGTGGCCGCACCGCGGCAGAGGTCTGTCCCTCCACGCAAAACGCATCCATGCGTTCGGAGGTTCTCTTGAGACGCGCAAAGAGGAAGAGAATTGGATTGTGCGTGCGCGTATCCCTCTTTCTCATACTACCAATTGCAGAACCATGCGAACCATGGCGGACAACTGAATCCCACCACCGTCTGCATGGATATCGACGTATTCACCGTTTCCATCCGTTGATGCGAAGGGGCGTGCTGACCGACCATAAGGACCACAGCAATCATGATGCCTGATATCAATCGCATGACAACCCCTTTCCTCGTACCAACTTTATAGGCTGATGGCCCTATCGTCTTTTAGACGATGCCACCAAATATTGATCTAATATTGAAATTAAGCGGATTGCACCGGCCCACGGTTTCATCGACGAAATCGATAAACCCATATGCGAACGGGATGAACCATGACGAGCTTCCAACTCAAGATTCTGGCATGCGTGTTCATGCTCATCGACCATGTCGCACTGTATCTTCCGGGAATGCCGGTGTGGATGCATTGGATCGGCCGTCTCGCCTTTCCAATCTTTCTTTTCCTCATCGGGTGGAGCTGCATGTATACCAGCAACAGACGCCGGTTCCTCATGCGTCTGTACATCGCGAGCGTCATCATGTCCATCATCCAGTTCCTGTCATATGCCTTGCTGGATGTGCTTCCTTATACGTTTGGGGCCATTCCCATCGACGCCAACATCTTCCGTACATTGTTCCACACATGTCTCATCATCTGTCTCCTGTCGGCATCCGACGCGCGAAAAAGACTGGGCCATATGGCGTTATATGTACTGATACAGGTGATTCTCGCCGCGGCTTTGCCATTCGTCGGCCGCATGCTCGAGTCTTTGGACGAACCATTAGGGCGATACGGGATACCGTACATGATCCAGGCGGTCAGCGGCACGATCATCGGAATGGATGGAGGATTGTACTTCATCATCGTCGGCGTGTCCCTCTGGGCGGTTCGGAACAATAGAGTCCGTCTGTCGCTGGTCTTCGGGAGCTTGGTTCTCATCTATATCGTGTTGATGGCGACGCCTATACTGTCCATACTGATGGCGAAGATTACCCTTGCCTTCCCGGACGACGATGGAACGGTATTCATGACCACCAATTTCGTTATGAATACGCTTGGTTTCAACCCCGTCATACTGGGACGTTCGGCAATCACCGTCAACTACCAGTGGATGATGATTTTTTCCCTGCCGTTCATGCTGCTGTACAATCATCGACGCGGTCCGAACGTCAAATGGTTTTTCTATATTTTTTACCCTGCACACATCATCGTGCTGTTCCTTACCGGCATAGCGTTAAACAACTATATGCTGTTCTGATACACACCGAATAATCATCTCCCTCACCTCCATGTCGCCGTCAGAAAGACGACCTTCATAAAGACGATGACCGGTGTGGGTGGCCATCCCTATAGGAGATGGCCACCCACACCGGTCATCGCATCAATCGCTCAGACGAGCGCCGAAAACAGACCGTTCAGCGTTCGCGCTGGTGGTCGAGCGCGGCCTTGACGAGGCCGGCGAACAGCGGGTGCGGCTTGGTCGGGCGGCTCTTGAACTCCGGGTGCGCCTGGGTGGCCACGTAGAACGGGTGAACCTCCTGCGGCAGCTCGACGAATTCGGTGAGCTCGCCGTCCGGGCTCTGGCCGGAGATCCGCAGGCCGCCTTCGCGCAGACGATCCTTGTAGGCCACGTTCACCTCGTAGCGGTGGCGGTGGCGTTCGGTGACGTGCGTGGAGCCGTACAGCTCGGCGACCAGCGAACCCTCCTCGAGGTCGGCCGGGTAGGAGCCGAGACGCATGGTGTGGCCCATGTCGCCCTTGCCGGCGACGATGTCCTTCTGCTCCTCCATCGTGGCGATGACCGGGTTGACGCAGTCCGGCTCGAACTCGGTGGAGTTCGCGTCTTCGATGCCGAGCATGTGGCGGGCGTATTCGATGACCATGGACTGCAGGCCCAGGCACAGGCCGAGCGCAGGCAGCTTGTGCTCGCGGGCGAACTTGAGGGCGCCGATCTTGCCGTCGATGCCGCGGATGCCGAAGCCGCCGGGCACGACGATGCCGTCGACCTGGTCGAGCGCGGCGGCCGCGCCCTCCTCGGTCTCGCAGCGGTCGGCCGCCACCCACTTGACGTTCACCTTCGCCCAGTTGGCGAAGCCGCCAGCCTTGATGGCCTCGGTGACGGACAGGTAGGCGTCCGGCAGGTCGATGTACTTGCCGACGATCGCGATGTTGACCTCGTGCTTCGGGTGGTGGACGCGCTCGAGCAGGTCCGCCCACTCGTCCCAGTCGACGTCGTGGAACGGCAGTCCGAGCTCGCGCACCACGTAGGCGTCGAGACCCTCGTTGAACAGGATCTTCGGCACGTCGTAGATGCTGGGCGCGTCCACGCAGTTGACCACGCCCTCCGCGTCCACGTCGCACATGAGGGAGATCTTGTCCTTGATGGACTGGTTGAGCGGACGGTCGGAGCGCAGCACGAGCGCGTCCGGCGTGATGCCCAGCTGGCGCAGCATCATCACGGAATGCTGGGTCGGCTTGGTCTTGAGCTCGTGGGCGGCGGAGATGTACGGCACGAGGGAGACGTGCACGAACATGCAGTTCTCCTGGCCAAGCTCGCGGCGCACCTCGCGGGCCGCCTCGAGGAACGGCTGGGATTCGATGTCGCCGACGGTGCCGCCGATCTCGGTGATGATCACGTCCACGTCGTCCGCCGCCTGGGCGCGCATGCGGGACTTGATCTCGTTGGTGATGTGCGGGATGACCTGCACGCACTGGCCAAGGTACTCGCCGGCGCGCTCCTTGCGCAGCACCTCCTGGTAGATCTGGCCGGTGGTGACGTTCGCCTTCTGCGAAAGGAACACATCGAGGAAGCGCTCGTAGTGGCCGATGTCGAGATCCGTCTCGGCGCCGTCCTCGGTCACGTACACCTCGCCGTGCTGGAACGGGTTCATCGTGCCCGGATCCACGTTGATGTACGGGTCGAGCTTCTGCTGCAGCACATGCAGACCGCGGGAACGCAGCAGACGGCCGAGCGAGGACGCCGTCAGGCCTTTGCCGAGGGAGGAGACCACGCCGCCGGTGACGAAGATGTGCTTGGTGACGTGCTCTTGCGAATTGCCATGTGTTCTTCTAACCATGGAATTTCACTCTATCACGCGCATGTGACCCGGCGTGTTCGCTCCGGAGGCATCGCCGTACGCCGCTTCAGGTGCGACGCGCTTTCGGCGACGCACAGCACGCCGAGAACCGTCAACGGCAGGAAGTACCGGTGCTGCATGCCCTCGACCATGACGGAGCCTGCCGGCGTGTACTGGAGCCACAACGCCAGATAGGTGAGCAGCGCGATGCCGACCATCACGGCCGACGTGCACCACCAGAACACCGTCTCCCGCGCGTCCATGGCCCGGCGCGCGGTAGCTATGGCGAGCACGACCACCATGGCCAGCATCGCCGCCCAGCAACAGCGGATGAGCCACGTGTCCACGGGCCTCTCGAGGTTCGCCCGCCCGGTGACGACGGACAGTCCGATCGCCTTGAGCGTCGCCAGCAGCGCCTGTGGGTCGGTGAGCATCGCATGCTTGCGTTGCTCCATCTCGGCGTAGGGGACCATCATCGGCGTCGTGACGAACCATCCGGTGAGCCTCATCCACACGGCGAGCCATGCCATCGAGACGACGACGCCGGCCGCCGCGATGGGAAGACCGGAGCGGGACGTCGATTGCGACGGGACCGACGACGCGGCCTCGTCGCAATCGGCGTCACGTGGGGCGGACCCGATGCCGTGCGATGCCGCCCACGCGGCCGGCAATGCGAGCAGCACGAGCGGCGCGTAGATGAACTTGCACATCGCGAGCAGCACGCACACGACGGCCGTCGCGGCATGACCCGCGACGGCCGCGCGCCGGTGCAGCATGCGCAGCAGCATGCAGGAGAGCAGGAACGTCAACGCCTGGGTCAGCGAGTCGGCGGATATGGCGAACGAGTAGCGGTAGAGCAGCACCGGGCACAGCATGACCAGTCCGACGAGAATCCTCCACTTGGGCAGCAGGGCGACGGCCGCCGCGGCGCAACCGGCGTACACGACGAGCATGATCGTCTCGGCGAGCAGGTAGGTCGCGCCAGCGGTGAGCCCCAGCGCCCTTCCCAACGCGAATCCGGCGAGCTGCGGCAGATAGGCCGCCGGCGAGTTCGTGGCCGTGTTGTTGTACGGCACGTCGGCACCGGAGGCGTCCGAGACGGTGATCGTGTCGGGGAGGATGATCGTGGGATCGTGCCCTTCGTCGCGTTCCAGCGAAAACTCGATCCACTCCCAGTCGACGTGTCCGCCCACGTTGCCGTCGCGGTGGTGCAGGTAGCTCATCGATTCGACCGGCCGGGCGAGCACGTCGCCGTTGAGGATGCCGTCCACCCGGTAGACGTGAGACCAGATGTCGGGAATGCGCCATGGCGGCATGTGCGTCATGAACAGTCCGCCGATGAGCAGGGTGCCTATGGCGACGACGACGGGCATGACGGCACGCAGCGTCGTGAACCATGCCCTGCCGTTCCCGCCGCCGGTATGTTTCGATTCGTCGGTACGACTCATATACGGAAAGGTTCCTGGGACGATCCGGAAATCAGCCGTTGACGATGTGGGCGACGGCGTCGAGCGCCAGCTTGTAGCCGTAGAAGCCCATGCCGGTGATGGTGCCGGTGGCGACCGGGGAGATCACGGAGCGCTTGCGGAACTCGTCGCGCGCGGACGGGTTGGAGATGTGCACCTCCATGAGCGGCAGGCCAGCGTCGCCGACCATGTGCGCGGCGTCGGCCAGCGCGTACGAGTAGTGCGTGAACGCGGCCGGGTTCATGACGACCGGCGTCTTCTCGTCGGCGGCCTGGTGCATCCAATGCACCATCTCGGATTCGTCGTCGGTCTGGCGCACCTCGACCTCGAGGCCGAGTTCGGCGCCCCATGCGGTGCACAGGCGACGCAGCTCGGCGAGGTCCTGACGGCCGTACACGTCGGGCTGGCGCACGCCGAGGCGACCGAGGTTCGGTCCGTTGACGACGATGACTTTGGTGGACATGGTTCTCTCTCCTCCTTCGGACGGTTCAGTGCTGGATGCGGCGGAACGCCTCGCGCACGGCGTCGGCCGGCGGATCCTCGAGGTGGATCATATGGCCGGGCGTGCCGTCGAGGACGACGAAGCGCAGCTTGTTGCCGCGGGCCTTCTTGTCCTTGTGCATGAGCGCGAGCACGTCGTCGAACGAGCCGCCGTTCCACGAGATCGGCAGTCCGAGCGAGCTGAGCAGCGCGCGATGGTAGTCGACGAGCTCCTGGTCGATATAGCCGAGCTGGTGGGCGAGTTCGGCCGCGTACACGCAGCCCACGGCGACGGCGTTGCCATGCCTCCAGCGGAAGTGCTCGAGCTTCTCGATGGCGTGGCCGAGCGTATGCCCGTAGTTGAGGAACTCGCGCTTGCCCTTCTCCTTGAGGTCGGCGGACACGTGGTGCACCTTCACGGTGACGGTGCGTTCGATGAGCTCGCCGACCACGTCCTCCAGCCCGGAGCCGAGGAACGTCGCGCCGTCGAACGCGCGCAGCTCGTCGGCGTGCTCTTCGAGGATGCGCAGGATCTCCGTGTCCTCGATGAAACCGGATTTCGCGACTTCGCCGAGACCTTCGATGAAGATGTCGTTCGGCAGCGAGGCGAGCGTCTTCGTGTCGGCGAGCACACCGGCCGGCGTGTAGAACGAGCCGACGAGGTTCTTGCCGGCCTCGGTGTTGATGCCGGTCTTGCCGCCGGTGGAGGCATCGACCATGGCGAGCAGCGAGGTCGGGCAGTTCACGTAGCGGATGCCGCGCATCCACGTGGCGGCGATGAAACCGGCCAGGTCGGTGGCCGCTCCCCCGCCCACGCCGACGATCGCGTCGGAGCGGGTGAAGCCTTCGTCGCCGAGGCGCGTCCACACGCCGTTCGCCACGTCGACGGTCTTGCCGGCCTCGGCGTCGGGCACGACGATGTCGACGACGTCGTAGCCGCCCTGGCGCAGCAGGGTGCGTGCACGGTCGGAGTGGCGCTGCACGGGCTGCGTGTGGATGAGCGCGACCTTGGCGACCTTGTCCCCCAGCACGTCGGCGAGATGGTTCATCGCCCCTTCGCCGATCACCACATCGTATGGTTCGATGCCGCTGCCGGTCACGTGGACCGTGCGTTCGCCGATCATGTCCATCACCTTCCTCGCCGCCATCTGCGGCGTCTGTCTGCGCGTGCGTACATGCACGTTCGCGACCTCGCGGAACACGGGGTCGCGCTGTTTGTACAGTTTCCTCCAGCGCGCGTTCGCGTCGCCGTTGAGCATGGGGCGGCCACCACCGCGGTTGGCGCGTTCCATCGCCTCGTGCGGATCGGCGTCAAGGTAGACGACGCGGCCTCCGTCGGCGATGTAGTCGGCCAACGCGTCCTGCGTGGACGGGGTCATCGGCGCTCCCCCGCCGAGGGAGAAGATGCCGTCGAAGTCCTCCAGATAGTCGGCGATGAGGTCGGCCTCCACCTCGCGGAACGCGGGTTCGCCGTACCGTTCGAAGTAGGCGGGGATCTTCATCCCGACCTCGCGTTCGATCTCGATGTCGGCGTCGGCGAACGACAGGTGCATGAGGTGCGCCACCTCCTTGCCGACGCGGGTCTTGCCGGCGCCCATCATGCCGATGATGACGGCTTTCGGGCGGATGATGCCGCGCCTCACCTCATGTGCTCCGGCCAGGAGGCGAGGTAGTTCTCGCAGTTGCGGCGCGTTTCGGCGACGCTGTCGCCGCCGAACTTCTCCAGCGCGTACTTGGCGAGCGTGAGACGCACCATGGCCTCGGCGACGACCGATGCGGCGGGCACGGCGGTCGAGTCGGAACGCTGGTTGATGGCCTGCGCCGCCTCGCCGTTGGCGACGTCCACGGTGCGCAGGGCGCGCGGGATGGACGGAATCGGCTTCATGGCAGCGCGAACGCGGATCGGCTGTCCGTTGGACATGCCGCCTTCGATGCCGCCGGCGCGGTTGGTGAGGCGGGTGATGCGGCCGTCCTCGCCGGGCACCATCTCGTCGTGCGCGGCGGAGCCGGGGCGCACGGCCTCGAGGAAGCCGTCGCCGATCTCGACGCCCTTGATGGCCTGGATGCCCATGACGGCGGAGGCGAGGGCGGCGTCGAGACGACGGTCGGATTCCACGTAGGTGCCGATGCCCGCGGGCACGCCGTAGGCGATGACCTCGATGACGCCGCCGACCGTGTCGGCGTTCGCCTTGATCTCGTCGATGCGTTCGATCATGCGCTGCTCCGCGGCCTTGTCGAGCGTGCGCACCGGGGAGGCGTCGAGCGCGGCGACGTCGTCCGGGGTGGGCAGCGCGGCGTCGTCGGCGTCCTCGATGCCGGCCCCGCCGATGGAGATCACGTGGGCGACGGTGCGGATGCCGAACGCCTGCTCCAGGAACTTCGCCGCGATCGAGCCGAGCGCGACGCGCGAGGCGGTCTCGCGCGCGCTGGAGCGTTCAAGCACCGGACGGGCGTCGTCGAAGCCGTACTTGCGCATGCCGGTCAGATCGGCATGGCCGGGGCGCGGACGGCTCAGCGGCGCGTTGCGGCCCTCGCGCGGAATCTCATGGTCGAGCGGGTCGGCGCTCATCACCTCGGTCCACTTCGGCCATTCGGTGTTGGCGATCTCGACGGCGATCGGGCCGCCGAGCGTGGAGCCGTGACGCACTCCGGTCAGCAGCCTCACCTTGTCCTGCTCGAACTTCATGCGCGCGCCGCGGCCATAGCCGAGTCGGCGGCGCGCCAGCGCGTCCACCACGTCCTGGCTGGTGACGGACACCCCCGCGGGCAGCCCCTCGATCATCGCGACCAACGCCTCGCCATGCGACTCCCCCGCCGTCTGCCAACGCAACATACTCTCTCGCTCCTCCATGGTCGTACGCCGCCTCGCCGCCAGTCGGGACATGGCCCGTGGCCGCGGCGTGGGCGGCTCTCGCGTTTTGCAACTAGGGGTTAATGTTAAGGCATGCCATACCTGTATTGTCTGCCCGGTCTCATTTGCGGCATCGCCCTCGCCGTCGAGGACGTGCGCCGGCGGCGCGTGCCGCGCACGTGGGTGGCTGCCGGATGCGGGTTGCAGCTCGCCGCGGATCTCGTGTGGGCGGCGATGGCCAATGATTTCTTCACCGTGCTGCAGGCGCTGCTGTTCACGGCCCTGTGCGCGGGCGTCCAGCTGCTGCTCGCCCTGGCGAAACCGGGGGCGCTGGGGCTCGGCGACGTGACGGCGATGCTGCCGTCGGGGCTCGCCGTCGGCGCATACGGACTGGTCCATGTGGCCGTCTGGTGGCTCGCGATGGGTGTGCTGGGTCTGGTGTTCGTCGCCGCGTGGACGCGTCTCGACCCCCAGCGCGGGACCCCCTATGCGGGCAAGGCCCCGTTCGTCCCGGTGATTGTGATGGCCGCCGTCGTCGCCGTGCTGGCCTGATACGGATGTGGGCTCCTCCCCGTTTCCCGGGAAGGAGCCCACATGGTTCCAATCGCGTTGCGTATCAGTTCGCGTCGGCGTTGTTGCTCTTGTACTCCTGCACGAACTTGTCGAATTCGTCCTCGTTGTCGGTGAACTTGGTCTCGCCGCTCTGGAGGTCCACGGTCACGAAGTACAGCCAGTCGCCGTTCTCCGGGTGGAGCGCAGCGTCGATCGCGTCGTCGCCCGGATTGGAGATCGGCGTGGGCGGCAGCCCCTTCCTGATGCGCGTGTTGTACGCGTTCGAGGAGTCGTCGAGCATGGCCTGCGTGATGTCGGCGGACTTCACGTTGTTGCCGTAGGCGACGGTCGAATCCATGCCGAGGGTCATGTTCTTGTCCAGACGGTTGAGAATGACGCGCGTCACCTTGCCGTAGTACTCCTTCGAGTTCACCTCGGCCTCGGCGATGGAGGCGATGTTGAGGATGCGCTCACGCTCGTCGCCGGTCGGCACGCCGAGATCGTCGAGCTTGGCGATGCGCCTGTCGACCATCATCTTGAGGATGTCGGAGGCGGACTTCTTCGACTTCACGTCGTACTGGCCGGGCTCGAACCAACCTTCGAACTTGCCCTTCGCCTCGGCGGGCAGGATGCCGCTGCCACCGCCGTCGACGACGGACTTGAATTCGGACTCGTCGATGCCGCTCAGCTGGGCGGCGTTCGCGATCACGTCGGACACGCGTTCGCCGGACTTCACGTCGAGGAAGCCGGTGGCCTTCGTCTGGTCGGAGAGGATCTCGACCGCGTCGGCCGACTGCATGTGGTACTGCATCTCGTACGTGCCCGGGTAGAGCGTCGCCGAATTGGCGGACACCGTGGCCGCGAACGTCTCGGCGGATTTGACGATCTTCGCCTTGACGAGGTTCTTGCCGACGGTCAGCGAATCCTGCCCTTGTTCGATGGTGAAGTAGACGGTGCCGTACGCCTTGCCTTTGAACTCCTGGGAGATGCTCTCGTTGTACGCGTTGACCGCGCGGATCGCGGCGATGCGCCGGTAGCCGAAGAAGCAGCCGACGCCGATGAGCGCGAGCACGACGAGGACGGCGACGAGGACGATCACCTTCTTCTGCCGTCCCTTGCGACGATGCCTGCGCATCTCCTTGCGGGATTTCGGAGGCCTGGGCGGTTCGGCCGCCGGCGCGGCGGAATTGCCTGAGACCTTCTGCGCGTTCTCCTCGAAGAAATCGTTGAAGCTTTCGGACATCACTTCTCCCTATCGCTCTTTGCGATCCAACGCGGATTGCAGGATCACGACGGCGGATTGTTGGTCCACCACCGGGCGGTGCCTCCGACCGGCGATGTTCGCCTCATGCAGCTGACGATGCGCGCTCACCGTGGTCAGACGCTCGTCCAGCAATTCTACGTCAGGTGTCGCATCGAGGTGTATGTCGCCGTCGGCAATCATACGCTCGATGCGTTTGACGAGATTGGCGGCCCAACGACGCGCCTTTTTGGCGCTTTTTCCTTCATCGCCGTTGAGCAGCAGGGGCAACCCGACGACGACGTGGTCGACCTGTTCGTCCTCGATGACGTAGATCACATCGTCGAGCGCACGGAATGAATCACCGTACGCCTGGATGTTGCCGATGGGGTGTGCGAGGGTGAGCTCCGGGTCGGACAACGCGAGTCCGACCCGGGCGTCACCCAGATCGATACCAAGCCAGGTCAAACGGCTCAGCCCTTCAGCGCCTCGTGTTCGAGAGCGGAGATCGCGTCGTCGATCTTCGACGCGTCGGCACCGCCGCCCTGGGCGAAGTCCGGCTTGCCGCCGCCACCGCCGCCGAGGACCTTGGAGGCGCCGCGCACGAGATCGCCCGCCTTGATGCCGAGCTTGCGCGCCGCCTCGTTCGTGGCGACGGCGACCATCGGCTTGTCGTCGGCGCTCACGCCGGCGAGGGCCACGACGACCGGCGACTCCTCGCCGAGGCGGGAACGCACGTCGAGCACGGTCTTGCGCAGCGCGTCGAACGAGCCGAAGTGGCCGACGTTCTTCGCGGCGACCTTGACGGGGGCCTGGGAGGCCTGCGCGTTCTTCACGAGCTCCGGGACGGCCGCGGCGAGCTGGCTCTCGTACATGGAGGCCAGACGGCGGTCGGATTCCTTGAGCTTGGCGAGCAGCGCGTTGACGCGCTCGGCGAGCTCGTCCGGACGGGCGTTGAGCTTGTCGCTCAGCTGGGAGACGAGCGCGTGCTCGCGGGCGTTGAACTCGTAGGCACCGGCGCCCACCACGGCGTCGACGCGACGCACGCCGGAACCGATGGAGGATTCGGACATGATGTTGATGGCGCCGATCTTGCCGACGTGGTCGACGTGGGTGCCGCCGCACAGTTCGCGGCTCCAGCCGTCCTCGCCGATGGACACGACGCGCACGATGTCGCCGTACTTCTCGCCGAACAGGTGCATCGCGCCGAGCGCGATGGCGTCGTCGAACTTCATCTCCTTGGTGGTGACGACGAGGTTGTCGCGCAGACGGTCGTTGACGCGCTCCTCGACGGCGCTCATCACCTGCTTGGTCGGAGCCTTGGACCACTGGAAGTCGAAGCGCAGACGGTTCGGGGCATCCTCGGAGCCGCGCTGGGTGGCCTGCGGGCCGAGCTCCTCGCGCAGCGCCTTGTGCACCATGTGCGTGGCGGTGTGCGAACGGGCGATGGCGCCGCGGCGGGCCAGGTCGATGCTGGCGTTCACCTGAGTGCCGACGACCAGCGTGCCCTCGGTCAGGCGGCACTGGTGGACGATGAGGTCCTTGATCGGCTTCTGCACGTCATCGACCTCGAGCACGGCGCCGTCGTCGGACAGGATCTCGCCCTGGTCGGCGAGCTGGCCGCCGGCCTCCGCGTAGAACGGGGTGCGGTCGAGCACGACCTCGATGTTGGCCGGTCCGGTGACAGCGGGCACGGAGCCCTTGCCCTCCTGCATGATGCCGAGCACGGTGGCGCGGGCGGACATGTCGGTGTAGCCGAGGAAGTCGATCGGCTTGACGAGCGTCTTCTTGAAGTCGTCGTAGACGGACAGGTCCACGTTGTGGCGCTTCTTCAACGCGTCGGCGCGGGCGCGGCCCTTCTGCTCCGCCATGAGCTCGCGGAACTTGGCCTCGTCGACCTTCACGCCCTGGTCGGCGGCCATCTCGAGCGTGAGCTCGATCGGGAAGCCGTAGGTGTCGTGCAGCTTGAACGCGTCGTCGCCGGAGACGACGGCCTCGGACCTGCCGTCGGCGGAGTCCTTCTTCGCCTTCTTCACGGCGACGTCGAGGATCTCGATGCCGGAGGTGAGGGTGCGGCGGAAGGCGTCCTCCTCGCCGTACGCGGATTCGCTCACCTCGTGGAAGGTCTTGTCGAGCTCCGGGTAGCTGGGCTCCATGGCGGCCTTGGAGGTCGGGAACAGGGTGGGCAGCACCTCGTTCTCGACGCCGAGCACACGCATGGCCTCGATGGTGCGGCGCAGCAGGCGGCGCAGCACGTAGCCGCGGCCGTTGTTGGACGGGCGCACGCCGTCGGACATGATCATGAGCGCGGAGCGCACGTGGTCGGCCACGACGCGGAACTTGACGTCCATCGCCTCGTCCTCGCCGTACTTGCGGCCGGAGAGGCGCTCGGCGGCCTCGATGACGGGGAAGACCTCGTCGGTCTCGTAGATGTTGTTCTTGCCCTGCAGCAGGTAGGCGAGGCGCTCAAGACCAGCACCGGTGTCGATGTTCTTGTTCTCGAGCTCGCCGACGATGTGCAGGTCGGTCTTGGACTTGACGTTGTCGACCTCGTAGTTCTCGAACACGAGGTCCCAGATCTCGATGTAGCGGTTCTCGTCGGCGATCGGGCCGCCCTCCTTGCCGAAGGCGGGGCCGCGGTCCACGTAGATCTCGGAGCAGGGGCCGCCGGGGCCGGGGCCGCCGGTGGTCCAGAAGTTGTCCTCCATGCCCATCTTCTGGATGTGCTCGGGGTCGACGCCCTCGTTGACCCACATGGAGCGGGCCTCCTCGTCGTCGGTGAACGTGGTCATCCACAGCTTCTCCGGGTCGAAGCCGTAGCCGCCCTTGTCCTGCGGGGAGGTGAGCAGCTCCCACGCGTAGTGGATGGCCTCCTCCTTGAAGTAGTCGCCGAAGGAGAAGTTGCCGATCATCTGGAAGAACGTGCCGTGGCGCGTGGTCTTGCCGACCTCGTCGATGTCGAGGGTGCGCACGCACTTCTGGTTGGAGGCCATGCGCTTGTGGGGCGGGGTCTGCTCGCCCATGAGGTACGGGATGAACGGGACCATGCCGGCGATGGTGAACAGCGTGGTCGGGTTCGGTGAGATCAGCGACGCGGAGGGGACGACCATGTGGTCGTGCGCCGCGAAATAGTCGAGGTAGCGCTTCGCGATTTCTGAGGTGCGCATAAGCGGATGGAACTCCTTGTTGTGTGTTTGTGCGGGCATGGGGCCCTATGGGAACGTATCGTCGCCGTAACCGTCCTACATCATGCGTGTGCCGCCCGTACGGCGCGGGCGGCACACGACGCGGGACCGTCTCAGCGGTCTTCGCCGATGTACTGCTTGTTGAGTTCAGCCTCGCGGGCTCGGCGCGTGGCGTTGAACTCGTTGACGAGCCCTTCGAGCGTCTTCATCCCGACATGATCCTGATCGGGGCCGAGCAGGAACTGCCGCGCCGTGTCCGGGGTATTGGCCTTGACGTAGGCCTGGGCCTTGGTGACGGCGATGACTCCGAGCGAGAAGCCGAGGCCGACCCAGAAGATGCGTTTGAACATCACTCCCCCTTGGCCTGGTCGTCGGGGCGCCCGGCGGACTGGCGGACGAGGAAGGACTGCGCGGTGGACTTGAGGGCGTACGCCGCGGAGGCGACCTTGATGACCGGCTTGCCGAGGAACGAGCCGTACAAGTCGGTGAGCGCGCCCACGTTGTTCGCGGTCGTCGAGGCGGCGGCGGAGATCTTGTTGACGTCCTCCAGCGACTTGTTGACCTGCTTGACGGTGGTGACGCCCTCGTCGAGCGCCGGGATGGCGTGCTCGCCCGATTCGCGCACGGTGTCGGCGATCTGGTCGAACAGCTTGCCCAGACGGATCAGCGGATAGATCATGAACCCGGCGAGCACGGCGAACGCTATCGCGGCGACGAGACCGGCGATCTCTCCAACTCCCATATTGCCTCCTAGTACACAGTTACCCGCACAAGACTATCACTTGCCATACGACACGATGGCGATCGCCTCGGCGAACGGCTTGTCCGTATCGAAGTCGACGAGCGTGACGGACCCGTTCGCGGGACGCTCGCTCAGGTCGAGATCGGGGCCGCCGAAGCGGTGCCCGAGGCTCAGCAGCGTGTTGCCGTGCGAGATCTGGAGCACGTGGTCACCGTCCTTGAGATCGGGGTTCGAGGCGATGAGCGCGAACGCCCCTTCGACGCGCTTCCAGTATTCCTCGTCGGATTCCGCATCGTGAAACGGATCGGCCTCCTTGAGGAAATCGCGGGTGGCGGCGAGCCCGAACCTCGCGACGATGTCGTTGTAGTTCTTCGCGCCGTGGGGGCCGCCGGCAGCGGTCCATGCGAGCGACATGTCCTGTCCTTCGAAGTAGCCGTAGCATTGCTCGCGGAAGTGCATGTCGGCGACGAGCTCGGGGCGGCGGTGCCCGGCGGCCTCGTTGATGTCGAGGATTCGTTTCGCGGTGATCTCGGCGCGGGAGGTGTCCGAACAGTAGGCGGCGGCGAAGTCGAGGTCTTCGAGCTTGTGTCCGGCCTTGTCGGCGTCGGCGAGTCCGGATTCGGTCAGGGGGGCGTTGCACCAGCCCTGGAGGCGGTTGTACTTGTTGAACGTGGTCTGTCCGTGGCGGACGAGATGCAGGTGGAGAATCATGGCACCACTCTACAACGGGAAGCGGCGCGAAGGCTCCGGCCGGGGCCGGCGGACGCCACGGCCGCCACGCCGGGGTCCCGGGAACGCGGAAACCCCGCGTCCCTTCCGGGAGGCGCGGGGTTTCGGCGGTATGTCCTTGACTGTATGTGGATACAGAAGTGGGCCCGGATCAGCGGGCGTAGAATTCGACCACGTACTGGATGTTGACCTGCACCGGCACCTCTTCGGCCTCCGGCTTGCGGGTCAGGGTGGCCTTGAGGGAGGCCAGGTTCACATCGAGGTAGCCCGGGACCGCGGGCAGGACGTCGCGGTGGACGCCTTCGGCGGCGATCTGGAACGGGACCATCGTCTGGCTCTTGGCCTTGACCTGGATGGTCTGGCCCGGCTTGACGCGGTAGGACGGGCGGTTCACGATGTTGCCGTCCACGAGGATGTGGCGGTGGGTCACGAACTGGCGGGCCTGGGCGGTGGTGCGGGCGAAGCCGGCACGCAGGACCAGGTTGTCGAGGCGGACCTCGAGATCGGCCAGCATGGCGTTGCCGGTCTGGCCGGCGGTGCGGGTGGCCTTCTCGTAGGAGGCGCGCAGCTGCTTCTCGGACACGCCGTACTGGGCGCGCAGACGCTGCTTCTCGCGCAGACGCACCGCGTAATCGGACTCGGTGCGGCGGCGGGTGCGGCCGTGCTCACCCGGAGCGTACGGGCGCTTCTCGAAGATGCGCTGGGCCTTCGGGGTCAGGGCGATGCCGAGGGCGCGGGACAGGCGCACCTGACGGCGGGAACGCTGAACGTTCGTCATTTTGGTTTGTTCTCTTTCTGTCGTTATCTGAACGGAACGCGATGCGCCTGTGCGGCGCCCCGCGCTGAGTCGGGCCTCTCCAACGCTTCATCGTGATTGCTCACGAGCGGCCGTATCATTCGGATTCTGACGATTCCGGCTGCCGACCCGTTGACGGGCTAAGACTCCAGATGACGTCCGCCTTGCGGCAGACACCAATCGACTAATCTACACCTATGCCCGGGACAACGTTCCGGCGTCCATCCGGTACACCGTGTCGGCGTAGCCAATCGCGTCCGCGTCATGCGTGACCATGAGCACTCCGACGCCGGAATCCGCGCGCTCGCGCAGCAGACGCATGACCGTCGTGGTGCTGTCCGCATCGAGGTCGCCGGTCGGCTCGTCGGCGATGATGAGCTTCGGATCGTTGATGAGGGCGCGGGCGATCGACACGCGGCGCATCTCGCCGCCGGACAGTTCGCGCGGCAGGCATCCCGCGAGATCGTCGACGCCGAGCCGTTCCAGCAGCCGCATCGCGCGGTCGACGAGTGGATCGCGGCCCTCCCCTTCCCCGTCGCCTCGTTCCCCGGACGGCTCCGACCCGGCTTTCCCGTCCGGGAAGAAGGTGGCGGGCAGGATCACGTTATCGAGCACGGGCAGGTTGCCGAGCAGCGTCTGCTCCTGCGTGACGAATCCGATGGTCCGGTTGCGCAGGAGCGACAGCCCGCGGTCGTCGAGGTCGGCGACGCGCGCGCCGTCCACCTCGACGGATCCGCCGGTGGGCCGCACGAGTCCGGCGACCATGTTGATGAGCGTGCTCTTGCCGTTGCCGGAACGCCCGACAATGGCGACGAATCTGCCCGCGTCCAGGTCGAGACTCACATGGCTCACTGCGTCGAACGGCTTGCCACGGCGCGTGAAGGTCCGGGTCAGGTCGTCGATGCGCAGCAGCGGGGTCGCGCCCGGGTCTCGCTTCTCCGTTTCGGCCGTCATGTCAGCGTCCCTCCTTGAGGATGATGTCGGCGTCGCCGCGGGAGATCCTGCCCATGACGGCGAACGACGAGACGACGCCCACCGCCGTGGAGCAGGCGACGGCGAGCAGGGCGAGGCCGATGACCGTCCAGGGCCCGGCCTGCAGGTACGGCAGTTGGAGTCTGCTGCCGATGAGCGCGCTGAACGGCAGGATGCCCAGAGCCCCCAAGGCGACGCCGATCACGCCGCCGGCCGCTCCGATGACGGCGGCCTCCTTCGCGATGACGCCGTTGACCATGCCGCGTGTGGCGCCCATGATGCGCAGCGACGCGAATTCGCGTTTGCGCTCATTGGCGCTGGCCGCGAACACGGCGAGCAGGACGATGACGCCCATCGCCCACAACGCGGCGACGAACGCCGCCATATAGCCGGTCAGCGCGTCCAGCGCGGTCTTCGTCGTCGCGGTCACGCCTCCCGGATACACGTAGCCGAGATCGGCGAACCGCGTGTCGAGCCGTTTGATGTTCGCGGCGACGGTCTGCGGATCGTAGCCGTCCTTCACCTTGATCATCACGGTGGAGACGGCCTTGCCCGCGTATTCCTCGGGCATGACGCGCTTGGAGACCGCGGCGGACGCCTCGACCATGTCGGGCACGGTGCGCTGGTTGATGAACACGGAGTTGTCGAGTCCGGTGCCGGTGTTCGCGAGTTGGGCGACGACCGGCCAGCTGCGTCCGTAGAGTTCGATGGTGCCGTCCGTGGAGACGTTGACGTTCGCCCCGGCGACCATCTGCCCGTCCTCCAACTCGCCTTGGAATTGGGAGGCCACCCATGGCGCGATGACGAAGTCGGTGGCGGGATCGTAGCCGATGATCTGGAGCTTCTCCTCGCAGCATGCGGCGGCGAGCGACGAGATGTAGGTCTGTTCGGTGGCCTGTGCGATGCCGTCGGCGCGTTCGACCTTGCGCGCGATGTCGCGGGTGAAGTAGAACGTGCTGGAGTTCGATCCGATGAGCAGCGCCTCGGCCTGGTTCGCGCTGTTCTGCGGCACGACCATGAGGTCGGCGCCGAGCCGGCGTTCCATGCTGCGCATGCCGTTGCCGAGGTTCATGCCGAGCATGGTTCCGCCGAACAGGGCGACGGCGAGTACGGTGACGACGGCGAGCAGCGCCGTCGTGCGCAGGGGTTTGCGTGCGAGGTTCGCGAGGGGAAGGTCGCGGAGCGTGACGTGCGTGTCCATGGCGTCGCCGTGTCGCGTCGTCACGCGCGGGTGCGGGAGTCGAGCCATGCGCCGGCCGCCGCGAAGGCGATGCCGAGCACGCCGAGCACGATGAGTGTCGGCAGCATGACCATGCGGCAGTGCATCATCGCGCCCGGGCAGACGCCGATGAGGATCGTGGGCACGGCGAGCAGCAGCAGACAGTCGGCGATGACGGCGATGTTGAGGCCCATGCGGGTCTTCGGTCCGGAGAACAAGGCGATGACGCCGAGAACGAGGATCACGACGCCGATGCCGGTGGCGGCCTGCTGCGACCAGTGGCAGGCGCCGAACGCGCCGTGACCCGTGCAGGCGTGGGCGAAGGTTTGCGGCGCGATGGCGGTCAAGGCGCCGATGACGATGGACGGGACGGATGCGATGAGCTTGTTCTTCATGGTTCTCTCTTCCTATGCTGCTGTCCCGTTTGCCGGAACGTCTGGCATTATGCGCAGATGATCCCATGGAACACAAGTCTTGACTGTCGCCCGCCCGTCTGCTACGGAATCAGAGCTTTTCCATGGCCGGGCCGTCGAACGGACTGCCCGGTGGGACGTCCGTAGGCGAGGTGAGCGGCGGCGGCCGCGAAGGGCGCCTATCGGGAAGCCGTCAGAGCTTCTCGATAGGCGCCACGCGCAGCATGAGGCGTTTGACGCCGTCGGTGCCGAAGTCGACGGTGATGACCGAGTTGCGTCCCTTGTCCTGCACGTCGACGACCTTGCCCATGCCGTAGCGGTCGTGGGTGATGCGGTCCCCGATCGCGAAGTCCTTGACGTCGAGGCCGTTGTCCTTCGTCAGCGAGGACGCCGGCACGCCGTGACCCGACGATGCGGCCTTCGGCGTGACACGTCGCGTCGTGACCTTGCCGGAACGCGAGCCGGAACCCGAACCATATGAGCCCGAGCCGTACCGTGAGCCGGAGGAGCCGCCGTACGTGGACGAGCCGTAGGCCGATCCACGCCGCGACGAACCGGACGAGCCGCGCGAGCCGGAACCGTACGAGGAGCCGTACGAGCGCGAGCGCGAGCCCGATCCGTACGACGAACCACCGCCGTACGAACGTGAACCGGAACCGTAGGACGACGAGCCGTAGGAGCCGCCGAACGTCGGTCCGGACGAGGGCATGCCGTCATCCCATCCGCCGAACTCGTCGTCGTCCCAGCTGGAGCGCATGCGTTCGACGCCGGCCTCGCGGCGCTTCCAGTCGATGAGGTTCTCGGGGATCTCGTCGAGGAACTGGCTGGGCATCATGTCCGCCGCCTGGCCCCACTGGGCGCGCACGGCGGCGCGCGTCACGTACAGGCGGCGCTTGGCGCGCGTGATGCCCACGTAGGCGAGACGGCGCTCCTCCTGCAGTTCGCTCGTGTCCTCCATGGAACGCGAATGCGGGAACGTGCCCTGCTCCATGCCCGTCAGGAACACGACCGGGTATTCGAGTCCCTTCGCGGTGTGGAGGGTCATCAGCGTGACCTTGCCGGAATCCTCGTTCTCGCCGGGCAACTGGTCGGAGTCGGCGACGAGCGCCGTGGTCTCGAGGAACCCGGCGAGCGTGGCGTCCGGCGTCTTCTGCTCGAATTCGGCGGCGGTGGACTGCAGCTGGGAGAGGTTCTCGACGCGTGACTCGTCCTGCGGATCGGTGGATTTGCGCAGCTCCTCGAGCAGGCCGGACTTCTCGAGCACTTCGGCGACGATCTCGCTCGGCTTGGTCTCGTTGGCGCGCGCGAACGCGGACAGTCCGCCCATGAGGTCGCGGAACGCGTGCAGCTGCTTGAGCGTGCGGGTGGGGATGCCCTCGATCTCGTCCATGTGCATGAGGCCGGCGAAGAAGCTCGCCCCGTGCGCCCGCGCGTAGTCGAGGATGATGCCTTCGGCGCGCGCGCCGAGACCGCGCTTGGGCACGTTGAGGATGCGCCTGAGGTTCACATCGTCGTCCGGGTTGACGATGGCCTGCAGGTAGGCCATCGCGTCCTTGACCTCGCGGCGCTCGTAGAACTTGGTGCCGCCGACCAGCTGGTAGGGCAGCCCCGCGTTGATGAGCGCCTCCTCGAGGGAGCGGGACTGCGCGTTGGCGCGGTACATGACGGCCATGTCCGAGTACGCGATGGCCTCCTCGGCGTGGAGACGGGCGATCTCGCCGGCGACCCACTGCGCCTCCTGCTGCGCGTTGTCGGCCGCATAGCCGACGATCGGCTCGCCCTTGCCGAGCGCCGTCCACAGCTTCTTCGGCTTGCGCCCCTCGTTGTTGGAGATGACGGCGTTCGCCGCGTCGAGGATGGTCTGCGTGGAACGGTAGTTCTGTTCGAGCATGATGGTCTTCGCGTCGGGGAAGTCCTGCTCGAAGTCCTGGATGTTGCGGATGTCGGCGCCGCGGAACGCGTAGATGGACTGGTCGGAGTCGCCCACCACGGTGATCCACGCCGGCCCCTGGCGGCCGGCGGTCGCCTCATGCGACGGGACGGAAGGCGCGACGGCCTTCCCCTCCCCCGCGTCGACGCCGGCGAGTTCGCGCACGAGCATGTACTGCGCGTGGTTGGTGTCCTGGTACTCGTCGACGAGGATGTAGCGGAAGCGGTGGTGGTAGTACTCGGCGACGTCCGGATGGTCGCGCAGCAGCTCGACGGTGCGCACGATGAGGTCGTCGAAGTCGACGGCGTTGGCGAGCGCGAGCCGGTGCTGGTATTCGGCGTAGACGACCGCGTACAGCGCTTCGATGTCGCCGACGGTGCCGATCTTGTAGCCGCGCTGGCCGGGTTTGAAGTCGGGCGCGTACTGGGCGAGCTGCGTCTGGACGCCGATGAGCTGGTTCTTGTAGTCGGAGATGCGTCCGAGGATGGATCGCGGCGTGTAGCGTTTGACGTCGATGTTGAATTCGGTGGCGATGATCTTGACGAGGCGTTCGGAGTCGGCGGAGTCGTAGATGGAGAATCCGCTGTTGAGCCCGATGGCCTTGCCGTCGCGGCGCAGGATGCGCACGCAGGCGGAGTGGAAGGTGGACACCCACATGCGCTGGGCGACGGGCCCGATGAGCGTTTCGAGGCGTTCGCGCATCTCGGCGGCGGCCTTGTTGGTGAAGGTGATGGCGAGGACCTGGCTGGGCCATGCGCCGAACCGGCTCAGGATCCATGCGATGCGTCGGGTGAGCACGCGGGTCTTGCCCGATCCGGCGCCGGCGCCGATGAGCAGCGCGGGACCGCGGTACTGCACGGCCTGCGATTGCTGCGGATTGAGGTCTCCGACGAGTTCGTCGGCGCTTCTTGCGATGACGTCCGGATCCTGCTGCACGTTGCTCCCTTGTGTCGTCTGATGGGTTCTTCCGGGGGACGCGCTCCCCCTGTTTTCGGCCATCCATGTCTACCACATGCCGTCGTCGTGCGGACGGGGCGTGGAGGTCATGCGCGCGGCGTAGACTGTCGGTTCAATCATCCGTTACCCGTTATTCATCAAAGGGGTTGTATGAAGGAACTCGAGGAGCGCATCCGCAGGGAAGGCACGGTCAAGCCGGGCGACGTGCTGAAGGTGGACGCCTTTCTGAACCACCAGTGCGACGTGACCCTGTTCGACCACATGGGCGCCGCGTGGGCCGAGCATTTCGCGGGAAAGACCATCACGAAGATCCTCACGATCGAGGCGTCGGGCATCGGCATCGCCTGCGTCGCCGCCCGTCATTTCGATGGCGTGCCGGTCGTGTTCGCGAAGAAGGCGCAGTCCATCAACCTTGATGGGGACCAGTACACGACCACCGTCTACTCCTTCACGAAGCAGAAGGAGTTCCCGGTGATCGTCGCGAAGAAGTACCTCAACGCGGGCGACCACGTGCTGCTCATCGACGACTTCCTGGCGAACGGCAAGGCGCTGCGCGGCCTGATCGACCTGTGCGAGTCGGCCGGCGCGGTGGTCGAGGGCATCGGCATCGCGGTGGAGAAGGGCTTCCAAGGCGGCGGCGACAGGCTGCGCGAGGAGGGCTACGACGTGGATTCCCTCGCAATCGTCGAGAGCATGGACGCCGAGACCGGCGACATCGAGTTCCGCCGCTGACCGTACGATGACGATGTGACCACGCCCTCCCCTTGGCCATCCTCGGGGAGGGCCGTTCATGTCGCAAGGAATCAAGAGAGGACATCATGGAAGAGAAGAAGAACGTCGGGAAGGCGGGCATCTCGATGGAGGCGCTGACCTCCCTCGACGCGCCGGTCTCCTTCTGGAAGGGCATTCCGTTCGGCCTGCAGCATGTGATGGCGATGTTCGTCGCGAACCTCGCCCCGATCTTCATCGTCGCCTCGGCGGCGAAGATGAGCGCCGCCCAGTCGGCCGCCGTCATCCAGGCCGGCCTGCTGGTGGCGGGCCTCGGCACCTGCCTGCAGCTGTACGGCGCGTGGCGCATCGGCTCGCGCCTGCCGATGGTGACGGGCATCTCGTTCACGTACGTGGCGGCCGCGGTCGCGATCTGCGCGGACAAGGGCTACGGCGCGGTCGTCGGTGCCGTCATGGTCGGCGGTCTGCTGGAACTGGTGCTCGGCCTGACCGCGAAGTACTGGCGTCGGTTCGTGCCGCCGATTGTCTCGGCGATCGTCGTCACGTCGATCGGTTTCTCGCTGCTCAACGTGGGCGCGACGAGCTTCGGCGGCGGCAGCGGTGCGAAGGACTTCGGCTCGTGGCAGAACCTCACGCTGGGTCTGATCTCGCTGGTCGCCTGCCTCGCGTTCCAGCTGCTGATGAAGGGCACTGCGAAGCAGCTGTCCGTGCTGTTCGGCCTGGTCGTCGGCTATGTGGCGGCCATCTGCATGGGCAAGGTCGATTTCTCCGGCTTCCAGCATCTCGCCATCGTCTCCGTGCCGCAGTTCATGCCGTTCAAGCCGGTGTTCGACTGGGGCGCGATCATCTCCCTCGGCCTGCTGTACGTGGTCTCCTCGGTCGAGGTGCTGGGCGACACGGCCGCCCTCACCAAGGTCGGTCTGAACAGGCTCCCCACGGAGAAGGAGACGGCGGGCGCGATCGCCGGCGACGGTCTCATCTCCTCCGTGTCCGGCCTGTTCGGATGCCTGCCGCTCACCTCGTTCGCGCAGAACATCGGCCTGGTCGCGATGACGAAGGTCGTCAACCGCAAGGTGATTCTCTCCGGCGGCCTGATTCTCGTGGTGGCGAGCTTCGTGCCGGCCATCGCCGAGGTGTTCAACTCGCTGCCGCAGGCGGTGCTCGGCGGCTGCACGATCATGATGTTCGGCAACATCATCCTCTCCGGCTTCCAGATGATCGCGGAGGCGGGCTTCACGCAGCGCAACATCACGATCGCCGCGCTGAGCCTGACGATCGGCATCGGCTTCACGCAGGTGAGCGACATCTTCGACCAGTTCCCGGCGCTGTTCCAGCAGATCTTCGCCTCGAACTGCATCGCGGTCGCATTCGTCGTCGCCGTGATCCTCAACGCCGTGCTGCCGAGCGAGGAGCACTTCCTCTCCGCTCCGAAGGAGCAGGCGGACGCCGAGTGACGACGTTCCGGCCGGTTCCTGAAACGGGACCGGCCGCATGACGAAAGGGCGGGGCCCGAACCGATATGGTTCGGGCCCCGCCCTTTCGCGTACCTGTTGCTTATCCGGGACTCCTCCGGCATGGGTCCGGAGGCCTATGCCTCCTCCGTGTCCGCCACCTGCCGGCGCAGGACGAGGAAGCCGATCGCTCCGGCGAGGATCGACGCGGCGAGGATCGCGGTCTTCGCGACCGCCGCGGTCTGCATGTCGGCGAATGACAGGTTCGTCACGAAGATCGCCATCGTGAAGCCGACGCCGCCGAGGATGGACACGCCGGCGATATGCCCCCACCTGACGCCGTCCGGCAGACCGGACACGCCGAGACGCACGGTCGCCCACGTGGCAAGAAAGATGCCGAGCGGCTTGCCGACGAACAGGCCGAGGAACACGCCGATCGCGACCGGGCTCGTCACGATCTCGCCCACGGACATGCCGTGCAGCACGACGCCCGCGTTCGAGAACGCGAACAGCGGCAGCACGAAGAAGTAGACGAACGTGTGCAGACCGTTCTCCAGACGGATCGTCGGCGGGATGGTGGCGCTGGAGACGCGGCGAATGGACTCCACCTCGCGCAGATACTCCTTCTGCGCGATGTCCGGCTCGCCCGGATCGTAACGGTCCTCGGCGGAACGCACGCGCTTCGCGAACCACGCGCCCACCCGGTCGAGTTTGATCTCGGAGCGCGCCGGGATGGCGAGCGCAAGCATCACGCCGGCTAGCGTGGCGTGCACGCCGGAGAACAGCACGCACACCCACATGACGAATCCGACCGCGAGATAGGGCGGCAGATCGTGGATGTGGAGACGGTTGAACGCGAACAGCACGGCGAGCATGACGAGCGCGGCGATCAGCCACGGCAGATCCAGATCGGACGTGTAGAACAGGGCGATCACGCCGATGGCGATCATGTCGTCGGCGATGGTGAGCGTGGACAGGTAGGCGCGCAGTCCCGCGGGCACGCGGCTGCCGAGCAGGGCGAGCAGACCGAGGCAGAAGGCGATGTCGTTGGCCATGGGCACGCCCCAGCCTCCCGCATGCTCGCCGCCCATGTTGACCGCGAGGTAGACGAGGGCGGGCAGGACGGCGCCGCCGGCCGCGGCGACGATCGGCAGGACGGCCTTGCGCGGTTCGGTGAGCTCGCCGGCGCGCATCTCGTGTTTGATCTCCAGTCCGACCATGAGGAAGAACAGGGCCATGAGGAAATCATTGATGAAGTGTTCGAGGCTGATGTCCGCATGGAGCGGGCCGATGGAGAACGCGAGATGCACGGACTGCCAGAACTCGTTGAAGTACGGCAATGCGGGCGTGTTCTCGATGAGGAACGCGGCGAGCGCGGCGCCGACCATGAGCATGGTGGCTCGCGTCGACGAGTGGGTGAACCGGATGAGGCGGCGTTTGCCCTTGTGTATCCTGACGGCGCCCAGTTCGAGGATACCCTCGTGAATCGGAGGGTGTGAGGTCATGTGAGGCTCCTGACTGCTTGGGGTGAATGGAGTCGGCCGCCCGGCATGACTTGCCATGCCCGTCATGCGCGGCCGCGAGGATTCAACCCATCCACTCTACCGGACTCCCCCAAACATCCCTCAGCCGCCCGCGAAACCGTCCGGTCGCGGACGGACGGGGGAACGTGTCCGATCGCACCGTGGCATGCGGTATGTTGGATGGGCAGGGACACCGTGAGAAAGGCTGTGACGACTATGACCGAGACAACAATCGACGGCGACGCATCCGCATCCGACAAGCCGCGCGTCTACCCGGAGGTGGGCGCGGCGCTGCTCAAGGCGCGCAAGGAGTCGGGGATGACCCAGCAGCAGCTGGCCGACGCGACCGGCGTCTCGCGCATCACCATCCAACGCATCGAACAGGCGCACATCAACCCGTCGTTCAAGACGTTGGAGGCGCTCGCGCACGGCATGGGCCGCACGCTCACCATCAGCTTCGACGCGTGAATTCCGGGTGAACGGCCGACGGCGAACCGACGCACGTGCACCGGACGCCGCCTCGCATACGGCACAATGGTGGCAAGGAGGCCCGCCATGGTCGATGACTACACCGCGAAGATGACCGAACTGATCGGTCTGATGCGTCTGATCGGCAACGACACGCAGCAGTGCGAGGTCAAGGAGTGCGCGCGGCGCATCTCGTCCACGATCACGGACACGCTGTCCGCGTTCTCGAACGGCTCGGGCGGTTGGATCATCCTCGGATTGAGCGAACGCAACGGGTTCACGCCGGTCGAAGGGTTCAACGCGCGCGCCATGCAGGAGGCGCTGAGCCAGGCGTGCGAGAAGATGACGCCGGTCGTGCGCCCGGTGATTGTCACCTGCCCGTTCGAAGGCGCGAACCTCGTGTTCGCCCGCATCGACGAGATGATCCCCCGCGACAAGCCCTGCTTCATCACCGAACGAGGGCCGTACGGCGGCTCCTATATCCGCACCGGCGACGGCGACCGGCATATGACCTCCTACGAGGTGGACCGGCTCATCGAAGAGCACCTGCAACCCACCTACGATCTGGACGTCGTGCCGCGCGCCACGCCCGATGACCTCGACCCCGGTCTCGTCGCGGGGCTGCTGGAGCGGGTCAGACGGCAGCATCCCCACGTGTTCGCCGGTCGCGGCGACACCGACATGCTGCTCGATCTGGAGGTGCTGCGCCATGACGATTCCGATGTCAGGGCGGTGGGCGGCGTGCTGCGACCCACGCTCGCCGGTCTCCTCGCGCTCGGCCGCTACCCGCAGAAATACTATCCGCGTCTGAGCGTCTCCATCGCAGTGTTCCCGGGCACGAGCCGTGACGACGTGTTCCGCGGCGACGAACGACTCGTCGCCTCGCAGACCATCGTCGGGCCGATTCCGGTGATGATCGACGACGCGGTCGACGCGCTCATGCACTGGATCGGCGCGAAGAAGCCCGACTATCCGCCCGTGGCGCTGCGGGAGGCGATCGCGAACGCGCTCACCCACCGCGACTACTCCCCCGACGCCCGCGGCACGCAGGTCAACATCAACGTGTTCACCGACCGCATCGAGATCACGAATCCGGGCGGTCTCTACGGCACGGTGACGCATGACGTGCTCGCCAACCCGCATCCGGTCACGGGCGTGCCGTTCGTCTCCACCCGCAACCAGTTCCTGTTCACCCTGCTTGAATCCACCCCCTATCCGGGCGGCGGCTATGTGAACCCGGAGGGCGGCGACGGATACCAGCGCATCGCCGCCACGTTGCGCGAGGCGGGCATCGAACCGGCGACGACGCGCAATACGATCAACACGTTCACGATGACGATCACCCGGCATCGGACCGCCGTGGCCGGAACGCCCAGCGACATCGCCAAGGCGATCACGGCCGTGCTGGAACGTCATTCGGCGATGAGCATCCGGGAGATCCTGCACGAGCTGCAGCTGACGCCGCTGGCGGTGACCACCGGCATGCGCGAACTGATACGCGAAGGGCGGGTCACCAAGGTGCGTTTCCGCGACGACCCGACCCAACGCTACCGGCTGGCGGGCGCCTGACCCGGCAGGCGTATACGCCGCGTATCATACGGCGCGTGAATCGTACGTCGCGTCACATGAACACGAACCAGGAGGCCGTGTCCCACCAGATGGCGGCCGGCATGTTCATGCCCGAGGCGAACTGCTTGAAGAACAGGAACAGGAAGGCGGCCGCGATTCCGGTGGTGAACCATCCGAAGGTGAGGCGCCGCGTCACGTCCCGCCACGGACCATACCCCGCCCGGTTCGCCGCGCCGTCGACCGCGTAGAGCAGGACGAGCACGGCGGTCATGATCATGAAGCCGAAGTCGATCTCGTAGCGGAAGTCGACGCCGGGGACGCGCGCGTCGATGAGGAACGTCAGCGCGGATGCGGCGAGCGCGCCGACGATGAGACGTGTGGCGGCGACGCGGCGCAGCGCGAACCGCCACACGAGCATCGTGAACAGCAGGAGCGCGAACGGCGCGGCGGTGAACAGCCACCCGCCGAACATGGGGTGTTCGCTCCGCCACGTGGTCAACGGCACGCTCTGCAATTGGACGAACGGGAAATGCGCGGTGAGGTTCGGCGGCTGGAACAGGTATTGGAATACGAACGACAGGTATTGGGTCAACGGCGGATGCGTGTTCGTCATGTCGTATCCGGTGAGGTTGTATTTCGCGCCGAAGTCGGTGAACCTGCCGAACCGCGCCTGGTTGTAGGCGAATTGTGGCAGAAAGACGACCAGGTACGGGACGGCGGCACACGCCCACACGCGGGTCTCATGCGTCAGCGCCCGCGCGTCGTGCAGCCCGCGTGACCAGAGGTCGCGGATCTCGTCGGCGAACAAGGGGATGGCGATGAACGTGGCGAGGATGACCTGCGGCCGGCAGGCGATGGTCAGCGCCATGCACGCCGATCCGGCGGCGAGCAGCGGCAGGTGGTTCTCCAGGCCGCGCAGCTTCGCCTCGATCCACAGCGCGAGGCCGAGCGAGGCGAACGCCACGGCCATCTCCTGCGGGATCTGGTAGAACAGGCCGAGCTGGACGAGCATGGCGATGCCGTTGCCGAACATCATGGCGGTCACGCCGAGCATGGCCGCGCCGAGCGAGACGGAGCGGTGCCGTGCGAGCAGGCGCGCCAGCTGGATGGCGAACAGGGTGGTCGCCGCGGATGCGAGGGCGACGGCGATCGCCACTCCCGCGTTCGTGGGCAGGCGCATGCCGGTGACCGCTTTGAACGGGGCGAACAGGAGCAGCGCGGGGAGCGCGCCGAAATACGAGTAGTACCGGCCATTGTGGAAGGCCACGTCGAAGTAGACGGGCGTGTCCGGACTGTCGAGAGCCGTCATCGTGCGCGCGCGGGTGTCGTACGGGTTGCCCATGGCGGCGAGCGCGTCGTTGACCGGATAGTCGAGCCACGTCCTGCCGTGGAGGATCGCGTCGGCGAGCCGCTGGTACTGGTCGGTCGCCTGATAGGAGGCGAAGAAATCCCAGTACACGGGTTCGGGGCTTTCCTGCGGCGCGGCCATGGCGAACAGGGCGAGCGGCAGGATGCATGAGACCGCGGCGCATACGGCGAGCGGCACGATCGTAGATCGGCGGCGCAAGGCGAGCCGCATGCGGTAGAAGGGCGATGCGGGCCGGAAGGCGATGATGATGAGCGCCATGAGGATCTCGACGACGAGGCGGATGGGGTCGAACCGCATCGGCACGTGCGGGTTGACGGTGATCGTGTTGATCGGGATGACCGCGCCCTTGTCCGTCTGGTAGCGCAGGCGCACGTGCGTGGAGCCGTCGCCGATGCGCTGGTATCGGGAGTGTTCGGCGGACGGCGAATAGCCGACGTCGGCGTTGGCGTCGTACCAGCCGGAGTCGGTCGGCTTCATCGTGGACACCTGCCAGCGCACCGCGTCGTTCTGCCCGGGGCGTTCGGATGCGGCGTGGCCGATGTACAGGTAGTCGATCGGCTCGTCGGAGGAGATGTCGCGCCACGCGTGGTCCGGGTCGGTGACGACGGCGGTGCCGCCGGTTTCGACGACGAGGCCGTTGCCGAAACCCTCGTCGTGCGCCGTCCGCGGCGTCGAGCCGAGCGTCTGCCAGAACGGCAGGTTGAACACGAACAGTTCGAGCGCGACGATCACGGCGAGCGCGACCACGCAGGGTCTCGTCCACGGCGAGAGCCGGGATGCGAAACGTCGGAGATCCGGCATCGGGTTCACCGCGTTCCTCCCTTCGATCCGGAATCGTCCGCCACCGCGCCGGGGACCAGGCTGTCGTCATCGCCGTCCACGGCATCGCCGTCGGCGTCCGTCCACAGGCGGCGGGAGGCCGGCGCGTACGCGATCTCCTTGACGCGTTCCAGCTCGTCCTCCTCGAGCTTGCGCTGGGTGCGCAGCACTTCGGAGACGATGAGCAGCAGCAGGGAGACGACCATCCAGATGAAGAACATGACGCCGAGCAGCAGCGACTGCATGTGGCCGCGTCCCTGTCCGGCGAAGAAGAACGTGAGATAGCGTACGAAGACGACGAGGGCGGCGATGCCGGGCAGGATCGCGGACCACGTGAACACCGAGTGGGCCCGGAACATGAGGAAGCTGCGCACGATCGCGCCGGCGGATTTGCCCATGTGTTCGAAGATGTTGTGGAACAGGCGCGATCTGCGCGTCTTCGGATTGGTGACGATCGGCACGGAGGTGATGGCGATGCGCTTGTATCCGGCCTGGATGATCGTCTCCATGCAGTAGCTGAATTCGGTGACGATGTTGAGTTGGAGAAGCGAACGTTTCGAATAGGCGCGGAAGCCGCTCGCCGCGTCGGGGATGTCCGTTCCGGCGGCACGGTTGACGACCCATGAGCCGAACCGTTGCATGAGCCGTTTGAACGGGCTGAACTCCTTAATTGTGGCGGTCTGCCGGTCTCCGACGACGATGTCGGCCCGGCCTTCGATGATCGGGCGGACGAGGTCGCCGATGCGTTCGGACGGGTACTGGTTGTCGCCGTCCGTGTTGACGACGATGTCGGCGCCGTGCTTCAACGCGTAGTCGACGCCGTCGCGGAACGCCCGCGCCAACCCCATCGTGCCGTTGTGGCGCACGATGTGGCGGATGCCGAGACTCCGCGCGACGGCGACCGTGTCGTCGGTGCATCCGTCGTCGATGATCATCACGTCGAGCCGGTCGACACCGGGGATGCGCCTCGGCATGCGGGCCATGACGAGCGGAAGCGTCTTGGCCTCATTGAGGCAGGGTATCTGGACGAACACATGCATCAGTCGCCATCCTTTCCCTTGGCTAGGGTGTTCCTTGTCGCAATCGCGCGGGTCACGGATCCGTCGGCGTCCTCCGTCCGTTTCGCGAACATCATCGCGATCCCGCGCACGTCGAGGACACCGATCCGCACGAGCACGGCGGCGAACGCGACGTAGACGACCGCGTACACCGCCATGAGCGCGACGAAGTCCGTCACGTGGGCCGTCCGCGAGACCACGGCCATGACGATCCACAACACAGCGTCGCAGCCGATCGCCGCCCACGCGCGACGGCTCATCACGTCGCCGAACCGGCGGCGGACCTCGACGTACGAGACGGCCATGGCCGCGGACGTCGCGACCATGCTGGAAGCGGCGAGCGCCGTGATGCCGCCGTAGCGGGCCGATGCGACGAACAGCGGCACGACCACGGCGAGGGAGACGAGCGACAGCAGGTCGGAGAAGCGCGTATCCCGCTCGGCGTTGAGCGTCATGTTGAGGATCACGGTGACGCCCATGAAGAAGCTCGAGAACGCGAGACACGACAGGGCGGGCGCGGCGGTGGCGTAGGCGGACGAGTAGAACGCGGCGAGCAGGTCGGGGGCGGTGGCGGAGATCGTCGCGGCGATCGGCGCGACGAGCGCGAACACGAGCAGGAACAGGCCGCGGGCCTTGGCGAGCGCCTCGTCGCGCGCGTCCTCGGCGATCAGACGGGAGACGACCGGCAGGATGATCACGGAGAACGCCTGCAGCAGGTAGTACGTGGTCTTGCCGAAGTTCATGGCGCCCGTATAGTATCCGGCCATCCGGTCGGGCAGTTCGGCCTTGACGACGAGCGTGTCGACGCTCAGGACCAGCGACGCCATGATGAAGAACAGGGAGAACGAGAGCGTGCCGTGCGTGGCGTCGCGCCACGGGAACGGCGTGCCGTCGCCGTCGGGCAGCAGGTTCCATGCGGGCAGGAGCATGATGAGGCCGATGATGATGGTCAGGATCATGGCGGTGCAGTAGCCGGCTTCGACGCCGATGACCGGCTCGTGCGGGAACACGAGGATGATGAGCGGGATCGTGCCCAATTTGACGATCGGGTAGAACGTGGAGAGGAACGCGCTGCGGCCGAACCGTTGGAGCCCGTCGTTGATGCCGAGCATGACGACGTACAGTCCGTTGGCCGGCACGAGGAACGCGGCGTAGCGGAAATAGCGGTCCAGCGTTCCGTCGCCGAGCATGAGGCCGAACAGCGGGGCCCCCGCGAAGTCGATGAGGAAGAACACGGCGACGATGGACGCCTGCACGGCGAGCGTGCGCACAATCACCTGACGGCCGTCATGACGGTGGGAGGCGATGTTGCGTGACAGGGATTGCCGGGCTCCGTTGCTGACGAACAGGTATTCGAAGTCGAGCACGGTGATGACCGTGCCGACCACGCCGTAGTCGGCGGGCGAGGCGAATCCGCCGAGGAACCAGTGGATCGCGTATCCGGCGACGAAGAACGCGATGTTGCTGATCAGGTTGAGGACGAGGCCGCGTCTCATGCGTCGGCCCTCCTGACGCTCCGTTCCGTGCCGCGCCTGTCGTTCCACAGCCGTTCCGGCGCAACCATGTCGGCGCGGAGCAGCGCCAGCATCAGCATGACCGTGACGGGCACCCACATCATGTAGCGTGTGGCCGTCGGCTTCAACGGAATCGAGATCGCGTTCGGCAGCAACGAGAGCAGCGACCAGAACAGCGGAATCGCGAACGGCCACCATGCGCGGCGCGGCGACGACTGAGGGAGGGCCGAGGCCCGCTCCCGCAGTCGTCCGGCGCGGCCGATGAGGCGGAAGGCGAGGAACAACGGCAGGATGAACGTCCACATCGCGGTGAACGTGGGAAGGTTCAGGATCGGCGTCGTACGCCATGCGTCCCAGAGCCGGTAGACGGCGGGACGGTCGACGGTGAAGCGGGGCGAGCGTTTCGCCAGAAGGCGGAACGACGGGCTGATTGCGTCGTTGATCTGGAACCACATGGTGTTGCCGATCGCCTCGTCCGCGTGCCGGGACAACCGGTCCAGGGAGATGCCCCGGTTCGTGGTGTTGAGTGGCGTGCGGCGCAGCGAGAACCACCCGGATTCCAAGGCGGCGAACGCGGCGGCGTACGAGTCCGGGTGCCGTGATCCCATGGCGGCCCAGACGCGCAGGTATTCGGGCACGGCCGCGGGGTCGCGCAGCGAATACTGGATGACGGGGTCGGCGAGATACGGGTTGTAGCGTGACGCCATCCGCTCATACGGCACGCGGTTGACCCGGTCGATGATCCGACGTTCCCGGTCGGTCACGTCATGGGGATGGTCGAGCGCGTAGCGTGCGGTCATCTGCATGGGGACGACGAGCAGCTGGTTCGCATCCTCCCCGCGCACGTGAAGCGGGCCGCGCACCATCGCCGGGAACGCCACGACGGAGACGAACGCCACGACGAGCATGCAGGCGAACGCCGCGATCCGCCGGCTGCGACGCGCGCGCAGCAACGGCAGACAGGCCAGGGTAAGGACGACGATAACCAGACCGGTCATCGTGGTGAGCGCGCACAGCGTCGAAACGACGATGAAGCCGATGAGGAAACGCCGCGAATCGAATGCGGCGAGACGCGTGCGCGTCGACTCAGCGACCATGACGAGCCACGGGATGAGCGCCATCATGTGCAACGTGTCCTTCACGATCGACATCGTGAAGATCGGAAACGCGGGGAATACGGCGAAGAACAGCAGCATGCACGTCGAGGCGGCGCGACCGCACCCGATACGGCGCGCGTACAGGCACATGCCGGCCAACTCCATGCCGGTGACGATCACCTGGACGGCGAGATAGCAGGCGAGGCCGGCGCCGTAGCCGCCGAACAGGCTCTCCCCCATCCATGCGGCCGTTCCGAAGACGATGGTGTCCAGCAGAGGATGATGGGCGGACACCGCGCCCGTGGTCCCGTCCGGCGAGACGACGGCGAGGAACTGGACGATCTGATCGCCCGTGTCGTACCATATCGTGCCCGGAGCCATCATCACGATGACCGGCAGCCAGCATACGAGGATAACCGTCGCGCAGACCGCCAGTCTCACAGGTGCGCGGAGCGTGTCGAACCGGTCGAATCCCCCGCGCGCACGGGCGACGAACCGTCTCGCGGGCTCGGGGAGACCGTCGGGCATTCCGACACGCAGTCGGACGGACAACAGCCATTCGCCCGCGGTGAACGCCACGTACAGGACTCCGGCGACCGCGCACATCTCCAGCCAGAAGCCGCCGTCGAGCGGACCGGCCACGGCGCGCACGGCCATACGGTCGGCGAGGGAGATCACCAGACCGCCGGCGGCGCACGACGCGAGCCGCGCCACGGCCGACGGTCCGATACTCCCCAACAACATGGTTACGACGATAGGCGCGCCGGCATGCCGCTACGTTCCATTTGGCCTAAAGTTCATCCAATGCTGGCGCACCGGTAACATCCACCGCGTCGGAACCGGTGTATGCACCGGTGCGTATGCAGCGGTCTACTTGTGGTAGAGGCTCAGACACTCGTACTTCGGTTCGCAGCACACGTTGATGCCGAGCTTGCGGTAGAGCGCCTCGTCGGCGGCGGAGATGATGACCGAGAAGAACGCGTCGCAGCCACGCAATCGCTCCAGTCCGGCGATCACGCGTGCGGCGGTCTCGTCTTCGGCGCTCGTGATGGACAGGGCGATGAGCGTCTCGTCGGAGTGGAGACGACGGTTCACACTGTTGAGATGCTCGGTCTTGAGACGGCAGATTGGTTCGATCGCCTTGTCGTCGATCACCGGCAAATCGGCGTCCACGCCGGTGACGGCCTTCAACGCGTTCATGAGCAGGGCGCTGGCGGCGCCGAGCAGCACACCCGTCTTGCCGGTGACGACGCGTCCGTCGGGCAGTACCATCGCGCCGGCCGGGGCACCGGTCTCCTCCTCGCGGCGCAACGCGGCGGCGCGCGCCGGAGACAGATCCTCGTCCACGCCGGCCTTCTTCATGATGGAACGCAACCGTTCGATCTGCTCCTCACCGGCACCGGTCCGTTTGAAGTTCACGGCGGCGGTGAAGTAGCGGCGCACGATCTCCATGTCCGCGGCTTCACGGCACGCCTCGTCGTCGACGATCGCGTAGCCGGCCATGTTGACGCCCATGTCGGTGGGGCTCTGATACGGGCTCTCCCCCATGATGCGTTCCATCAGCGCCTTGAGCACGGGGAACGCCTCCACGTCGCGGTTGTAGTTGACGGTGGTCTCGCCGTGCGCCTCCAGATGGAACGGGTCGATGATGTTCGCGTCGTCCAGGTCGACGGTGGCCGCCTCATAGGCGATGTTCACCGGATGGTTAAGCGGCAGGTTCCAGATGGGGAACGTCTCGAATTTCGCATAACCGGCTTCGACGCCGCGCTTGTGCTCATGGTAGAGCTGCGACAGGCAGGTGGCGAGCTTGCCCGATCCGGGGCCGGGCGCGGTCACGACGACGAGCGGACGGCTGGTCTCGATGTAGTCGTTGCGCCCGTATCCCTCATCGGAGACGATGCGTTCGATGTCATGCGGATAGCCGGCGATCGGATAGTGCAGGTAGCAGGTGACGCCGAGACGCGCGAGCCGGCGACGGTATGCGTCGGCGGCCGGCTGTCCGGCGTACTGGGTGAGCACCACAGAGCCCACGTAGCAGCCGCGCGAACGGAACACGTCGATGAGCCGCAGCACGTCCTCGTCGTAGGTGATGCCGAGATCGCCGCGTGTCTTTGCCTTCTCGATGTGGTTCGCGTTCACCGCGATGACGATCTCCACGTCGTCGGAGAGGCTCTTCAGCATGCGGAACTTCACGTCCGGCTCGAATCCGGGCAGCACGCGCGACGCATGATGATCGTCGAACAGCTTGCCGCCGAATTCAAGGTAGAGCTTGCCGCCGAAGCGTGCGATGCGCTCCTTGATCCTCGCAGCCTGCAGCTCGATGTACTTGTCGTTGTCGAATCCCTGTCGCATATGCTGTGGCAACCCTTTCGAACGGCGGAACGGCATGGTCCGGCCCTGAAACATGACCACAGCATTATACCGATTCATGCGGCCCGTCACGTCATCGGGAGGGTCGTGGAATGGTTGCGTAGATATGCGTGGACCCCCGGGAGCGTGTGCTCGACCGGGGGTCCTTATCGTATGATGCGGCGGCGTGCTACTCTCCCACACTCTCTCGGGTGCAGTACCATCGCCGTGCCAGGTCTTAGCTTCCGGGTTCGGAATGGGACCGGGCGTCTCTCCTGGGCTATGACCGCCGCAAATCTTCTCTTATCGGGGCGAGGGGTTCTGCCTCCTCGTGTCCCTTGGGCTGGTGGTTTGGGGACCGGATGGTGGACGCTGTTGATCGCTTGGGTTGTGACGTCACGGTTGCTCCGTGTCGCGTGCATTCGCAGAAAGAGGTTGATGCCGTCCCAACAGGGTTGGGATTGTGTGTCGCGCTTCCCCGTTAGTACCGGTCGGCTCCACCCCTCGCGGGGCTTCCACGTCCGGCCTATCGACCACGTGTTCTGCATGGGGGGTCTCAGGAACCGTGGTTCCCTGGGAATACTTATCTTGGAGCGGGCTTCCCGCTTAGATGCTTTCAGCGGTTATCCCTTCCGAACGCAGCCAACCGGCGGTGCCACTGGCGTGACAACCGGCGTACCGGAGGTTCGTCCACCCAGGTCCTCTCGTACTATGGGCAGGTCTCCTCAG
>NZ_JBKEVK010000002.1:0-547603 GCF_056357015.1 Bifidobacterium sp. LH_413
GCCGTAGGCCGCGGGAGATGCGGTATCGACCGAAGGTCGATACCGCATCTCCCGCGGCCTACGGCCGCTCTTCTTCTCTCCCCCAGTCAGCCTGCGGCTGACAGCCCCCTCGTCAGAGGGGGCCACAGTGTCCTACAGCCCTAATCGCCGGTCCAATTCGGCGGCGGCGTCGAGGCCGAGGCGACGGCGGATGAGCCAGCCGGCCGCCAGCGGCAGGCCGGAGGCGACGGCCACCGAGCCGGAGCCGACGGCGATGGTGCGCGCGTTGTCGGCGACGAGCAGCGCGCCCGCATCACCCGAATCCGCGGAATCCGCGGAATCCGCCGCATCATCACCGGCGACGCCGCCGTCCGCATCGTCGCCCGCGCCATCACCGCCATCACCGCCATCACCGGAAACCGCACCCGCCGTTCCCGTGCCGTTCGTGCGCGCACCGGAACCAGTCGCACCGGACGCGGCCTTCCCCGTCGCGCCACTCGCGCCACTCACGCCGGAACCCGAACCGCCCGAACCGCGCGCGCTCCCCGACGCCGCTCCCCCGGCGGCGGTCCCGGCGTCCGGGCTCCCCTCGCCGGCGTCCACGACATACGACGCGTCGTACTGCACGCTCACCGGCAACGCGGGTTTCGCGAAATCGCGCGCGCTGTCCGACGTGTACCAGTACGCGGACTGGCCGGTTTTGAGCTGGAAGTCGACGAACGATTGCGGGAACGAGCCCCAATAGGCGGCGTTCGCGTCGCTTTTCGCGGCCTGCGAGCCGTGGTCGCCGCTCGCGTTCACCGCGACGCCGAGATAGTCGGGCGTCGCGGTGAAGCCGTGGTCGGCGAGCGCTTTCGCGACGTCCACCGCGTTGCCGCCGGTGAAGTCGGCGAGGTGGATCTCCTGCGGTTCGAGCGTGAGCCACTTGCTCGCGTCGTTCATGTCGGCGCCGTAGCCGGAGGCGGTGGCGGTGAGCGCGCCGGTGCCGTCCGCCGCGAGCGTGAGCGTCGGATCGGTGACGGACCAGTAGGTCATGCCGCCGTAGTAGGCGACCGTCCACGAGCCTTTCCAGCTGATGGTCGTCGTGCCGTCCGATTTCACCGTGCCGGTGCCGCCGCCGAGCACGACCTGCGATTCGGTGTTGATCGACCGGCCGTCGGCGCGCTTGCCCATCGTCACGTTCCTGCCGTCGCGGGTGAGGCATTTCGACGCCCAGGTCGCCTCGGTCCAGGTGCCGTTCGCGTCGGGTTTCTGGATACTCACCTTCCCGTCGCTCGCCTGGTAGAGGCTTTCATCCCAGGTCTTCGAGCCGCCCGTATTCGCGGCGACTCCCGCGGAGAGGAAGTTGCAGCCGCCGTAGAACGCGGCCGAGTTGGTCTCGTCGTTCACGCCCCAGCGCAGCGTCACGTCGGCGAGTTTCGTGGCGTTCCCGGAGTCGCCGGAATCGTCGCCGTCGCCGGAATCCCCGTTATCACCGGAACCGTCCGCACCGTCCACATTGTCAGCACCGCCCGCACTATCCGCACTGTCGGCGCCCACGGCGAACGCGGGCGCGACGACGGCTACTGAACCAGCGCACACGGTCAGCGCCACGGCGAATGCGCACAGCATCCTCAGCATCATGCGCCACACTCCCATCACGCGCCCTCCTGTGCCGTCACCGCGCCGGTCGCCGCATGACGGGTGAAGAACCCGCGGATGTCGGCCACGCGACGCGCGACGGCGGGCATCACCGTGGTCTCCCCCGTTGGAGGCGCGAGCACCTGCGTCTCGTCGCCGGCGGCACCCGCGACGACCGGCATCGTCCTGCCCGGCACGGCATCACCCGCCGCCGTAACGTCACCCGGCACGGCGACGCCATCCGCCGCCTCCGGCAGCGTGGCGTGCGTCATCGCCGCATCCGCGTCCGCCAGCAGGCCCTGCGCGCGACCGGCCTTCGCCTGTTCGCGCGCCAGCCGTTCGGCCTGCCTGCGGCGTCGTTTCGCCGATTTGAGTTCCTCGCGCACACGCACAGCCTCGGCACGACGCTCACGCCGCGCCATCTCCTTCTCCAACGCGGCCGGCGAGACGCCGAGCAGCAGCGACTTCGCGGCGAGATATCCGCCCATGCCCGCCGCGAGCACGATCACGGCGATGCCGAGGATGACGCCCGCCGCAACGATCAGCGTTCCCGCGACGCCGAGCGTCGGCGCGGCGATGGCTCCCATATCCGTTCCCTCCACTGCGGCGTCGGCGGCGGTCGCGCCCGTGCCCGCATCCGTCTTCGATGCCGTCGTCTTCTTCGATTGTGATCGCGGCGTGGCGGCCGTCGCGGCGGACTGTCCGCCCGAGGCGGAACCGTCGCCCGCGGCGGCCGTCTCCCCCGAGCCCGACGCGTCGGCCGCGCCCGCATCCTGCGCGGCCGCGGCGGACGCGCCGAACGTCAACGGCGTGAACGTCTCGTTGTTCGCGTTCGCGACGCCGTGCGCGCCGATCGTGATGATGCCGCACTGGACGGTCGTGCAGTCCACGTCGGACGGGTCGCCGTTGCGGTCGTAGCTCGTGAACCGCGCGCCCGGCACGGTGATCGTCGCGCTCCACGTGCCGTCGGACGCAATCGTGCCGCCATTCGCCGCGCTCGCCGTCGAACTGCCGGGAAACGCGACGAACACGTCGTAGCCGGCCGGATCGTTCTCGTCGTCCGGAACGTACTTGTAGCTTTCGCCGGTGACGCCGCCCTGCGACGGCTTCCACGAGCCGCCTGACGGATCGTTCACCCATCCGAACAGCACGTAGATGCCGCCGAACCCGTTCTTCACGGACTGGAATCCGCTGCCGGACAGCGCGACCGCCGTGTTCCCGTCCGGATTGAGCGTGCCGCCGTCCACGCTGACGGCGACGCTCGCGCCGGCGGCGTGCGCGGCGGGCACGCCGCCGAGCGTGACCGCCGTCGCGGCCGCGGCGAGCGCGAGCGCGGCGGACAGCGCGCATGCGGCCAGACGCGTCATCGTCCTCTTCACCATCATCGCGTCTCCTCCCCATGACCGGACATCTGACCGGACACATGATCGAACTGCGGCAGGTTCGCGCGTCCCTCGAGCGGGAACGCGCGGCGGCCGTACACGTGACGACTCACGGCCGGACGCTCCGGCAGGATCACGAGACTCCCGTCGCCGCGGCGCAGCACCTCGATCGGGCACTGGTACACGGCGGACAGGCGCGCGGACGTGAACACCTCCTCGGGCGCGCCGAGCGCGGCGATCCGGCCGCGCTCCAGCAGCGCCACGCGATCCGACCATGCGGCCGCCGCGTCCAACGCATGCACGATGACGACGACCGCGCAGCCCGCCTCGGCGTAGTCGCGGCCCAGGCGCATCAGCATCTCCTGATGCTTCACGTCCATCGCGGCGGTCGGCTCGTCGAGCAGCAGGATCGGCGCGGCCTGCGCGAGCACGCGAGAGAACGCGGCGCGCCCGCGCTCGCCGCCGGACAGGGACGTGTAGACGCGTTCCGCGAGCGGCGTGGATTCGGTCATCGCCATCGCCGACGCGACGATCATGTCGTCGTCGAGCTCGTCGGGCGTGCCCTCCCACGGCGAACGGCCCATGCGCACGATGTCGTCGACGGTGAACGGGAACGTGACGTCCACGTTCTGCGTGAGCACGGCCCGGCGCATCGCGAGCTCGGTCGCGTCCCACGCGGCGAGCGGTTCGCCGAACAGGCTGATCGAGCCGGACGTGACCGGCACGTCGCCGGTGATTGCGCCCAGCATCGTGGATTTGCCGGCGCCGTTGGGCCCGGCGATGGCGAGCAGTTCGCCGGCGCGGATGTCGAGGTCGATGCCGTCGAGGATTCGCCGGCCGTCGATCTCGACATCGACGCCGTCCAGTTCCAGCACGGTGTCGCCCGGCTGCGGCGGGACCGGCGGGCGATGCGTGCGGTTCGGGCTCAGGACGTTCATGGCCGTTAGTTTCATGCCCAACCTCCCGACTTGGAGCGGCTGCGGCGCAGCAGCCAGAAGAAGAACGGTCCGCCGACGAGCGAGGTGAGCATGCCGATCGGCAGGTCCGCGAATTGGATCGTGGTGCGCGCGGCGAAATCCGCGATGGTGAGCAGCAGCGCGCCGCCCAGCGCGGAGGCGGGCAGCAGCGCGCGATGCCCGGGACCGATGATGATGCGCAGCAGATGCGGCACGACGAGACCGACGAACGCGATGATGCCGCAGAACGCGACGGCCGACGAGACGAGCAGCGCGACGACGAGCATCGAGCAGAAGCGCAGACGCTCCACGTCGACGCCGAGATGGCGGGCCGGCTTCTCGCCGAGCGCGAGCAGGTCGAGACGATGCGCCATGAACTGCACGGCGATGACGCCGACCACGCACATCGGCGCGACGAGTGCGACCTGGTTCCAGCGCGAGCCGTTGAACGAGCCCATCTGCCAGAACACGATCTGGTCGCGGGCGGAGGTGGGCGCGGCGAACGTGCAGAACGAGATCAGCGCGCCGGCCACCGCGTTGACGGCCACGCCGGTGAGAATCAGCGTGACGACCTCGGTGCGGCCGTCACGGCGGGCGAGCAGGTAGACGGACAGGGTGGTGAACAGGCCGCACGCGAAGGCGAGCGCGGGCGTGGTGAGCGCGCCGAGGAAATCCCATCCCATGAGGATCGAGCAGCTCGCACCGACGGCCGCGCCGGAGGAGACGCCCACCGTGCCCGGCTCGGCGAGCGGGTTGCCGAACACGCCCTGCATGAGCGCGCCGGCCACGCCGAGCGCCGCGCCGACGACGATCGCCATGACGATGCGCGGGAAGCGCACGTTCCACAACGCCTCCTCGCCGAACGCGCGGGTTGGGCCTTGGAGCCAGTGGAGGCCGACTTTGTTGAGCACGGAGCCGAGCACCTGGTCGAAGGGGATGATGAGCTGGCCGAGCGACGCGGAGACGACGGTCATGACGACGAGTCCCGCGGCGAGCACGATGAAGGTGAGGGCGGTCCTGCCGACGCGTGGGGTGCGGGCGGCGAGGCCGAGGTCGGCCGCGTTGGCGCGGATGCGCGCGTCACGTTCGGTCATGACTTGTTCTCCTCCTGCATCTCGTCGAGTCGTTTCTGGATGACTTCCGGCTTGTCGTCCGGCTGGTAGCTGTGTTCGGGCGCGTAGACGGCGGTGGCGAGCGCGGCCAGCACCTGCGCGGTCTGCGGACCGAAGCTCATGATCTCGTAGTCGCTCATGTCGACGATGCGTCGGTGCCGGCCGGCGGGCGTCTCCGCGATGCCGGGCAGGGCGAGCATGCCGTCGACGCCGCCCGCGGATTGGACGCCGAGGGTCATCGCGAGGATTACGTCCGGTTTCGCTTTGATGAGTGCCTCCGAATTGGTGGGGGCCATGCCAGTGAAGCCGACCTCCTCGGCCACGTCGACCGCGCCGATCGATTGGATGAGCGAATCCGCGCCGGAGCCTTCGCCGAACCAGTAGTAGATCGATTTGCCGCGCACGTAGAGGAACACGATGCGGGGACGTCGCTTCTCGTCCGTGGGAACGAGCGTGCGTTGGATGTTCTGGATGGTCTGGCCGATCTCGCTGTTCGTGCGTGTGACGAGCTGTTTGCCGAGGTCGGATACGCCGAGCGCGTCGGCGACGGCCTGGATCTGCGCGCCCACGCCGGACACGCCCTTCTCGCTTTCCAACGGCACGAACACGACCGGAATCCCGGATTGGCGCAACTGCAACTGCACGTCGTACGGGCCGATCGACGTGTCGGTGATGATGACGGTCGGTTCCAGCGCGAGGATCGCCTCCGCGTTCAGGTCCATGCCGTTGACGGTCACCTTGGGCAGCTTGTCCATGCCGGACGATCCGGTGGCCGTGTCGCGGCCGACCAGGTTGCAGCCGAATCCGAGCGCGTACACGGCCGCGGCGAGACCGCCGTTCTGGTTGAGTGCGAGGATGCGCGTCGTGTCCGTCACGGTCTGTTCCGGCCCGTCCGCGCTTTCCACGGTGACGGGCAGCCGCTGCTCCTCGAACGGCACGTTCGTGATCGGGATGATCTGGTCCGACCGCGTGTACGCGGTGGTGAGGCCTTCGATCGCGCGCGGGTCGGTGAGCTGCGCCTGCGTGACGTCGGGCAGCTGCGGCGGATTCGGCTCGGTGGAGGCGGTCGGCACGTCGCAGCTGTCGAGGCTCGCCTCGGAGATCGTGCCGATGTTCGCGCATCCGCCGAGCATCAGCAGGCACGCGGCCACGAAGGCCGCAGTCGCGATCGCATGTCCGCTGGGCATCGGTATTCCTTCCGGGAGTGACGGGGAGATGGGTGATGGAGATGAGGGTGAGGGGCGGGATGCCCCCTCAGTCGGCTTCGCCGCCAGCTCCCCCACATGCGTGGGGGAGCAAGAACGGAACGTGCCTCCGGCACATGCCATCACTCTGCTCCCCCTGTCAGGGGGAGCTGTCGAGATCGACGGTCTTTCGGGCCGGCCCTTTGCGCCCCCTTATAGGGGGAGCTGGCCGGCCGGAGGCCGGACTGAGGGGGTACTCGCGCCACCTATCAGGCGTTGCGGCGACGCAGAATGGTCGCTCCGGCCGCGCAGGCGGCGAGGGCGATCATCACGGCGGCGAGGGCGGCGACGGAGGCGCCGGTCGAGCTCAGCGTGGCGGAGCCAGCGGCGTTCGTCGTGGTGTTCGCGGTGCCGGTGCCGGTCGTGGCCGAACCGGTCGTGCCGGACTGCGTGGTGCCGGTCGTGCCGGAGCCGGTGCCGTTGCCAGTGCCACCGGTGGTGCCGTTGCCGGCATTGCCGCCGGTCGTGCCGTCGCCATCAGTGGAACCGGAACCATCGCCATCGGTGGAACCGGAACCGTTACCATCACCATCACCGTTACCATCACCATCACCGTCATCATCAATCGTGACCGGCGCGGAGGCCGGGGACGCGGCGGACGCGCCGATCGCGTTCTTCGCAACGACGCTGGCCGTGTAGGCGACGCCCTTGGCGAGGCCGTCGAACGTGACGGACGTGGCGTCGGCAGCGACGTCCTGGGTCTTGACGTCGCCCGTGCCGCTGGCCGGGGTGAGCGTCACCGTGTAGCCGGTAATCGCGGAACCGTTGTCGGCCGGGGCGGTCCAGGTGACGGTGGCGCTGGTGCCGTTCGCGGCGAGCGTGGGCTGGGCCGGGGCCTCGGGGGCCTTCGGCTGGGCCTTGAGCGTGATCGCCGTGGCGGTGTCGAGGCGACGATCGGTCAGGGACAGACCGTGCGCGGCGGTCGTGCCGACCACGTAGGTCTTGCCGTATTCGAGCGAGCCGGCAGGCACGATGACGGTGGCGGTGAACGCGCCGTCCTTGATGTCGGCGGCCTTGACCCACGCGGCCTTGACGAAGTCGTTCGGCGAGGCCGGGTTCTGGCCGGCGTTCCACTTGCTCGTGTCGGCGACGACGGCGTACGCGCCGTAGAAGGCGGCGCCACCGGTGAAACCGGTGCCCTTGACGGTGAACGTGTTCTCCACGGCCGGGTCGATGCCGTCGGTCGGTTCGACGGTGACGGCCGGCGTGGCGGTCGGATCGGCGTTCGGGGTGACCGGGTCGGAGGCGGCGGAGGCGGCGGAGGAGCCTTCCGCGTTCTTCGCGACGACGGACGCCGTGTAGGAGACGTTCTGCGCGGTGAGCTTGCCGAACGTGGCGGTGGTGGTCTTCGCGTCGACGTCCTGGCTGACCGGGTCGCCGGTGGACGGGGTGAGGGTGACGGTGTAGCCGGTGATCGCGGAGCCGCCGTCCTTGGCCGGGGCCTTCCAGTCGACCTTCACCTGGTACGGGTCGGCCATGGTGCCGGCGACGGTCACGGTCGGCTTGGCCGGCACGTCCGGCACGGTGGCCTGCGGCTCCGGGGTCTTCGCCGTGTAGGCGACCTGGATCTCGGCGGGCGCCTTGCGCTGGTCGGCGGCGCCGCCGGAGGCGTACCAGTACGGGCCGGAGCCGGTCTTGGTCACGAAGTCGAGGAACGGCTTCGGCCAGCTCTTGAACATCGTGCCCTGGCCGTCCACATCGGTCTCGTTGAAGTCGGGGGTGACGACGGTGCCGTCGTCCTTCACGTCGACGTTGGAGAGCGTGGCGATCTCCACGTCCTTCTCCTCGTCGAGCACGGAGAACTTGCTCGTGTCGTTCATGTCGGTGCCCCAGCCGCCGAGCGTGGCGGTGAGCGTGCCGGAGCCGTTCGTCACGGTGAGCTTGAGGTCCTTCGCGTACCACTGGTTGAGGCCGGAGTAGTAGACGACGGTGAACGCGCCATCCCACGAGATCTCGGCGTCGTCGTTCGCGGCGTCGATCGTGCCGGAGCCCTTGGTAAGCTTGACGCGGTTGCCGCTGCCCTCGCCGGTCGCCGTGTAGGCGGCGGGCAGGTCCTTGCCGTCCGGCGTGGTCTTGAGGCCCGCCCAGGTGGAGGCCTTGTACGTGCCGTCCGCCTGCTTCTTCTCGATGGACACGTTGCCGTCCGTCTGCTTCCACTCGTTCTCCTCGACGGAGTCGTCGGCCGAGGTCTTGTCGACGATGCCGGCGGACAGGAAGTTGAACGTGCCCGGCGCGTAGGCGCGCCAGTTCGATTCCTTGTTGAGGCTCCACGTGAGCGTGGCGTCGCTGGTGGTCTTCTGCGTGTTCTGCGTGGATTCGGCGGCGTTCGCGGTCGGCGCGACGAGTCCGGAGCCGAGCGCGGCGACGGCCGCGAACGCGGCGATTACGGCGCTGGCGGCGTGCGCGCGGTGGGATGATGCGGTCATCCTGGGTTCCTTTCGTTCCTTCGTTCCCTTGCGGAGGTTCCCGTGCGGAGCCTCCTGTGCGGAGGTTCGCTTGCGGAGGTTCGCGGATTCCGCCCCTGATTCCCTGGAGTCGCTGGCAGGCGGCCGCGAAAGCATTTCGCAATCTACGAAGGATTCTTTGGGAAGAACAGTCTTGTGTCCACGGGATTCCGCCGCTATTCGCACGCGCGCGATGGCAGATTCCCGCCCCGAAATCAATAGGTGTGATAAACCTCACATTTGCCGGTTCGCCTCGGACTTCCCGCCGGCGGGGACTCCCGCGAAGCGGGTGGGACGGTCGTTCCCCGTCACGCCCGCGGGTGCCGTTAGGGTGGAGGCATGACTGACACGATTGTGGTATCGACGGACGGCTCCGCGCTCGGCAATCCGAACGGGCCGATGGGCTGGGCGTGGGCCGACCACGCGAAGGACGCGGGCGACGGCGGCGAACCGGGGCATGAGCACGACTCACGCGGCTACGATGCGGGCGGCGCCACGAACGGCACCAACCAGATCGGCGAGCTGTGCGCCGTGCTGGAGGCGCTGCGCACGCATCCGGGACCGCAGAAGCTCATCATCGAATCGGATTCGCAATACGCGATCAACTGCTCGACGAAATGGGTCAAAGGCTGGAAACGCAACGGCTGGAAGAACTCGCAGAAGAAGCCGGTCAAGAACCGCGAACTCATCCAGGCGATCGACGAGGCGATCTCACAACGCCCCGGTCCCGTCGAATTCAAGTGGGTGAAGGGGCACGCGGGCAACGCGGGCAATGAACTCGTCGACGAACTCGCGCGCACGTACGCCGGCGACTGCCGGTCGGGCGCGCGCGACGGCTATCTGCCGATCGAGGGGTGGCGCTCGCTGCTGAACTCGGAATACTCGCGCGGGACCGACGTGCCGCCGGACGTCCAGCTCGTGCTGGACGGCAAGGCGGACGCGGCGAGCCTGCGCGAGCACGCGGCCGGCGACGGGGCGACGACGGGGCGACGCGGCGGGGCCGGCACGGCCGCCGCGACGGGGCGCGTACGTCGCGACGCGATGGCCGGCTCTCGGGCGACGACGCGGACGGAATCACGGAAGAGTCTCGCGGATCTGCTCGCCGAACCGGAAGGCGTGCCGGACGATCTCGGCGGCGCGGGCGGCGACGCGCCGGATGCGGCGACGTCGCCCGCGGAGGCGACCGTCGCAGAGACGGCGACCACGCGGAGTGCGCAGACTGCGCAACCCGACGCGTCGCGTGTCACCGCGCAACCCGCACAGTCCGCGCAACCCGCGCAGTCCGCGCCGCAACCCGTGCCGAGTGGGCTGAAGGTGTCGGGGGCGGTGCGCTTCTCACCGGCGCCGAAGACGAGCCCGTTCTACGACGGCACGGCGATGCACGTGCACGGGTACATCGCGGTGGACGGATTCGTGGACGGCGACGGCAATCTCACGATTGTGAACGCGGATTTCCTGCGCAACTGAACACTTCGCGAACACGAGCGCACACAGCCGCGCACAATCTTCCACCCGCGTTAGGATGGAAACGACTTTTCACATGGAAGGAAAGGATTCACATCATGGATAAGGCACAGCAGGACGCCCTCAAGAAGGCCGCCGGCATCGAGGCCGCCAAGCTCATCGAGAACGGCATGATCGCGGGCCTGGGCACCGGCTCCACCGTCAAGTTCCTCGTCGACGAGCTCGGCCGCCGCGTGCAGGAGGAAGGCCTCCAGTTCACCGGCGTGACCACCTCCCGCCGCACGCAGGCGCAGGCCGAGAGCTACGGCATCAAGATCGTCGACATCGACGACGTGGACCACATCGACGTGACCATCGACGGCGCGGACGAGGTCGACAAGAACTTCAACGGCATCAAGGGCGGCGGCGCGGCCCTCCTGTGGGAGAAGATCGTGGCCACCAACTCCGACAAGATCGTGTGGATCGTCGATGAGTCCAAGGTCGTCGACACGATCGGCAAGTTCCCGCTGCCGGTCGAGGTGATCCCGTTCGGCGCCGGCCACGTGATCAAGAAGTTCGAGGCCAAGGGCTACAAGCCGGTCCTGCGCCTCGACGCCGAAGGCAAGGAGGTCCGCACCGACGAGAACAACTACGTCGTGGACCTGCACCTGGAGAAGATCGAGCACCCGTTCGAGCTGGCCGAGGACCTCATCAACACGGTGGGCGTCGTCGAGCACGGCCTGTTCCTCAACATGGTCGACAAGGTGATTGTCGGCGACCCGAACGGCCCGCGCGTCCTCACCAACGGCAACAAGTGAGATAGTTCGACCGACGTCGGACCGAGTCCGATGAACTAAGGGCTCCTGCGGTTCGGAACCGCAGGAGCCCTTGTCGTTAGCGTCCCGGCCGACCTGTTTCTCGGCTCCCCTTGACAGGGGAGCTGTCGGCGAAGCCGACTGAGGGGTAGACCACAGTTCGTCCCGGGCCGCCACGCTCCCCTCCCGATTCGTCACGGTTCACTCCGGAGCTGTCCACGTTTTCCCGTGGAAAATCCCGGAGTGAACCGTGATATCACCGGAACGACCATTACGTCCTCCCCTCCGACCCCGCAAAACAAACGAAGACCCCCGCGAACCTTCCGGTCCGCGGGGGTCTTCTCATGCCTTGATGCAGGTAAGACTACTTGCGCTGGTGGCGGGTCTTACGCAGCAGTTTGCGGTGCTTCTTCTTGCTCATCCGCTTGCGGCGCTTCTTGATGACGGAACCCATCTGAAGCCTCCAATCCGATTAATCGTAAAAGTTGCAACTCGCACGAGTATACACGTTCTCGCGGACTACGCCACCCGTGCGTCGCGGGAGACCATGCCGGGCGCGATGAAGGGCCTTACGCCTCACCGGCCGGGCGCCGGCCATGCGTCACAGCGGGAACTTCTCGTAGAACCGCTGGATCGAGGCCTTCGTGCCGGTGGCCTGGAACACGACCGTGTCGTTGCGCCACAGGGCGGTGGCCTTCTTCGCATCGTCCTTGTCGGTCTTCACCACGTAGTCGCCGGTGGTGTCGCCCTGCACCTTCACCGAACCCGAGGCGATCGACTTGCCGTCCAGCGCCTTGGCGAGCGCGTCGTACTGGGTCTTCGCCGGGTCGGACGTGCTCCATTGGGCGACGATGAGCGTCACGTCGGCGGTCTTCTTGCCGGTCGAATAGGTGAGCGTGTACTCCTCGAGCGGCGTGGCGGAGTTCCATGTGGTCGAGGCGTCCGCCTTGGTGCGCGCGAAGTTGAGCACGCTGTCCGGCATGGCCTTGAGCAGTTCGGTCGCGTTGTCCGGCAGCGCCGTGGCCTTGATGCTCGGCGTGGTCGGTTCCGAGGTCTGCTGCGTGCCGTTCTGTTCGCCGGCGGCGTTCTTGTTGAGCGCCCAGCCGGGCCAGACGAAGGCGGACAGCAGTGCGAGGATGACGACGAGCGCCGCGGCGATGATGACGGCGATCAGTTTGCCGTGGCCGTGTTGCGAGGAACTACGAGTATTCGACATGATTCCGATTGTGGCACAGCCTTGTGACGCTGCGGAAGGCGCGGAACGCCGGGGATGGGGAGACGGGATACCAGCGCGACACACCGGAAGCGGACGGAAAACGGTACGTATGCACCGATTCGCGGATCGCGTGCGTATCGTCGAGGCATGGCGAAGACGAATGTGCAGTACCTGTGCTCGGAATGTGGCTGGACGGGCACGAAATGGTATGGGAAATGCCCCGAATGTGGCCAGTGGGGCACGGTGGACGAGTTCCATGAGGCCCGGCCGGCCGCCGCGCGGCGCAGCGGCGGCTCGGGTGTGGCCGGCGGTGCCGGCGTGGGTCGCGGCGCGGCGGGCGGCGGGCGCGTCGGGCACACGCAGGCCTCGGTGGTGGCGGAATCGGCGGCGGTGCCAATCACCGAGGTCGGCACGGACGATGTCACGCGCATCCCAACGGGGTTCTCCGAGTTCGACCGGGTGCTGGGCGGCGGCATCGTGCCGGGTTCGGTGGTGCTGATCGCCGGAGAGCCGGGCATCGGCAAGTCGACGCTGCTGTTGGAGACGGCGGGCAACATCGCGCGCGCCCATGCGGCGGCGGGCGGCAGGGTGCTGTACATGTCGGGCGAGGAGTCACAGGGGCAGGTGCGCCTGCGCGCGACGCGCATCGACGCGGTGGAGCCGAACCTGCTGCTCGCCGCCACCACCGATCTGGGCACGGTGCTGGGCCTGATCGAGCGGGAGCGACCGACGTTGGCGATCGTCGATTCGGCGCAGACGATCGTCTCGCAGGATGTGGATGGCATTTCGGGCGGTTCCACGCAGGTGCGCGAGGTGGCGAGCGCGCTGATCGACGTGGCGAAGACGCTGGACGTGCCGGTGCTGCTGGTCGGCCATGTCACGAAGGATGGTTCGATCGCGGGACCGCGCACGTTGGAGCATCTGGTGGATGTGGTGTGCCAGTTCGAGGGCGACAGCGAGACCGCGCTGCGCATGCTGCGCGCGGTGAAGAACCGTTTCGGGCCGACGGACGAGGTGGGCTGCTTCGACATGAGCGGCGAGGGCATCGAGGAGGTGACCGATCCGGCCGGGTTGTTCCTGTCCGGCGGCGGCGGTTCAGGCGACGGTACTGACGGAGATGGCGGCGCAGGCGACGGCGCCCCCTCCCCCGTGGAGGGCACGTGCGTGACGTTCACGTTGGATGGCCACCGCTCGTTGCCGATCGAGATCCAGTCGCTGGTCACGAATTCGGTGCTGCCGACGCCGCGCCGCGCGGTGAACGGCGTGGATTCGAACCGCATCGCGATGCTCGTGGCAGTGTTGTACCGGCATGGTCACGTGAACCTGCTGCAAAACGACCTGTATATCTCGACGATCGCGGGCGGGCTCGCGAAGGAGCCGGCGTGCGATCTGGCAATCGTGGCCGCGTTGGCGAGCGCGGCGAAGCATGCGCCGATCCCCCGCACCACGTGCGCGATCGGCGAGATCTCCCTGACCGGTCAGGTGCGCCCCGCACCGCGATTGGAATACCGTCTGCGCGAGGCGGCTCGTCTGGGCTTCACGACGGCCGTGGTGCCGCGCATGCGCAAACGCGTCGAGATCCCCGGCCTCACCATCGTCCAGGTCGCCACCCTCAAATCCGCCTTGGGGGTCCTGCTATGACCGTCATCAATGCCGAAACCCTCGTCGAGGAGTATGGAGAATGGCTGGCACGTGAATCCTCCTTCCGCATGCTCGGCGATTGGCAGGAAATCACGCTGCCGTTCCTCGACCGTTCTAACGACGACCTGTGTTTCTACGCCAAGACCGATGGCCCTTCCATCAGTTTCACCGATGACGGTTATACGCTCGAGGCGTTCCATCAGAACGGCATCACACTCACCGAAACACGACGAGGGCGTGTGGAACGCATCGCCCGCAAATACGGTGCCCGCATCGAATCGAACGGCAGCGTCACTCTGTCCTCAGACGAGGGGCGCGCCGACGCGTTGAACCGGTATGTTCAGGCCTTGAACGGCATCGGTGCCGTCATGGAGGCGTCCCAGCGTCGTGTCTCCGAGTATTTCGCCGAGGATGTCGCCACTGAACTCACCGATTGCGGGGTGTACTACACGGAGAACGTGCAGGTGCGTGGCATATCCGGTTACGATGTGAATTTCGATTTTCTGTTCCAGCGTAGTGCCAATCACCCCACACGGTTCTGTCAGGCTCCCAACCGATTGGATAAGGCCACCATGCAGAGCATCATGTTCGGTTGGAACGACACCGTAGGAGACCCGCAACGGCAGGATTCCAAACTCATCGTCATCGGTGACGACCGGAACGGCGATTTACGGGATGGGGCCGTACAGGCGTTCCGTAACTACGGGGTGAGTGTCATCGCCTATTCGGAGCTACGGAAACGAGCCCCCATCGAGCTGGCGGCATAGGCGTATGCCCTATGCCGCCTGCGCGAACCTGCGAGCGTGTCAGGCGGTGAGGCGCTTGGTCTCCTCGACGTTGCGGGCGAGTTCGGCCTTGAGGGCGTCGACGCCGTCGAACTTGACCTGCGGGCGCAGGAATCCGGCGAATTCGACGCGCACCTTGTGACCGTAGAGTTCCAGCCAGTCGTCGGTGATCGCATACGCTTCGACCACACGCTCGTTGAGGCCGGTCTTCTCGCTGAACGTAGGCTTCGTGCCGATGGAGATGGCGGCGGGCCAGCGCTGGTCGCCGTCCACGAGCCAGCCGGCGTACACGCCGTCGACCGGTAGGTAGCCGATCACGTCGTCGCCGAGGTTCGCGGTCGGGAAGCCGATGGTGCGGCCGCGCTCCTCGCCGTGCACGACCTCGCCGACCACGCTGTGCAGGCGGCCGAGGATCGCGTTCGCGTCCTTGATGCGGCCGTGGCCGAGCAGGTAGCGCACGTTCGTGGAGCTCCACGCGCGCGCCAGCTTCGCCTGATGCTTCTTGCTCCACGCGCGGCGTTCCGCCTTGGTCGCGTTCGCGAACGGGTCGGCCGGCTCGCCCCACTCGGCGGGCATTTCCGGCTTCCAGTCGCGCGGGATGCGCACGTCGCCGGGACCGCGGTCGTCGACCACGTCGAGTTCGAACACGCCGGCACCTGCGGCCAGGTTCGAGATGGCCTTCACGTCGCCCTTGCGGCCCGCGCCCATCGCCGCGTCGGAGCCGAGCACGAGCGTGCGCATGCCGATCTTGCCGACCAGTCGGCCGAGGAAGAAGATGTACGATTTCGCGGCGAATGCGAGCGTATAGCGCACGACGAGCACGTGTTCGACGCCCGCCTGCTCCAGGTAGGCGAGACGGTCGTCCACGCCGCTCAGCGCGTTCGCATCGATGACGTCCGTGCCCGGCTCCTCGCCGTCGTGCGCGGCGGCCCACCCGTGCACGAACGCGGGACGCGGGTCGAACAGGATGACGATGGAGAACGCGTCATGCTTGCGCGCGAGTTCGACCACGCGGTCGACCACGGCCTGATGCCCCCGGTGCATGCCGTCGAACGCGCCGACCGTGACGACCGATCGCTTGTCGTTGTCGAAGGACGGCCACTCGACGTCGCCGGTCTCGTCAGGGGTCAGATAGGTGATGTCCATTGCGCTCCTCATACTCGTCGCCGCGGTGATGACCGCCGTGATGCCCACGGCGCCGCCCGCGGCGCTATCCGCGGCCGATCGCGGCCCGATTTCGCCGCGACCACTCTAGCAAACGCCGACGAAGTGGCAAAGCATGCACAATGACAATACCAGTTCCTTCGCAAGGTACTGTACACATGCATATCAAACATCCCCACAGATGGACGAATATCTTCATCCTTTAAAGCAAAGACCCAAGTAAAATGGTTGTTCAAACAAATCTCAAACTGCTATCAGATGCTAACCACCGCATCGATATCAATCAAATACTAAATGCAGTTTTCTGCATTTAGCTATATATCATTCACATGCAATGGTAAACATATTATAGAAAATAGTTTATTTAATAGGAGCAGTGCAAATTATGCATCACAAAACGACGATACGAAAACTACTATGCTACATTATCGCAACTATGATTTCGCTCAGTACATTATCACCCACAGCATTAGCAGTCACATCTCACAGAGAAAAAACCGATGACATTTCTCCGAGATATGTCCCATGCCCCTTATGGATACCCTGGATATGCAATCACAGTTAACTCAATCAATATAGTACTGCCCTATTCCATAGGAATATGAGCATACAAATTCCATCGATTATCGCGGCACTCTATTTCACACTTTCCACCCAGATTCACAATAATCTGTCTATAATATTCCAAGCCTGATTTTGAAGTAGGCACCGCCTCAACATTCCTTCGATAATCCGATAAACCAATCATCACCGACGCATCGGATATAGAAATTATCATGCAGTATGGATGACAGGGATCAGAATGCTTTACTATATTACCAAATAATTCTCTCAAGAACCCCTCTATAAGACAAATAGAATTGGCATAAATGACATCAAAATTACCAAACACAAGAACATCCCCCTTGTACCCGAGGCTACCCAATCTATCCCGATAACGCTCAATCCACTCTGATGAGAATCTACTTTCGGCGCAATCATTTTTATCCATCCCACAAGGGCTATCATTTTCCAATGATTGCATTATCGCGCGTATACCTGAAAGCGCAGACATGGCAGTTGTTTTAACCAGCAACAGGTTATCTTTAGTATTGTCGCGAATCATATTATCAGAAAGCATAATAATGTCAGCAAGATCATTTGTCACGTAGTCATGCAATCGTCTTGAAAGAACGAGATTCCTTTTTAAAGCATTACTTTTTTGCTGTTCCACACGCATATCACCAACAGCCCTAACAAGAGCACCCATACAAATAAATGTAATTATAAACGCCAGGAAAGAATAAGCACCACCTCCTTTCATCATCGACTTAGGAATAAATTCACCACTAATAAAAGCACATACTAATATCACAGCTCCGCAAAAAACACCACACCAAATACGATAATAACTTATTATTGACAATGCAAGAAAAGTTAGCATAAGAGTCGTAAACGGCGTTTGTATGTTTGACATCAGCTCCAATGACCCAAGTAGGCATATTATATACGCGCCCCATTTTGGCAGAATGACAAATAACGTAATGCAGATTATTCTACATATAAGAAGAACCAGCGCCTCATAGCTACCATCTACCACTATATATAAATAAATGCTTTCACTAAGACAAAGACCGCCGAGAATTAAAATAGAAAACGTAACATATGTGCTACCGGGATTAGTTTTCGACATTCTCCCACATATCCCCTCGTACCAGAGAATATATATATTTATTTATGCAATATGCAAAGAGCGGCATAAATCCATAGCCTCATACCATGTATCAACATTTAATTTCTTTTTAATATTACGTCGATGTGAGTAAACCGTATCAGTAGAAATATTTAGCCGTGCGCCGATCTGCTCAGCACTTAACAAACCAAGACTCAAAGAGATTACCTGCACTTCCTTGGGAGTCAGCATACGTTTTATACCTACCATATTATCCAATGGGGAAGAAATGTCATGTCGGACACATACCTCATCACTCTTCTTTATTTTACTATTTATCGCAGGCATGAGGGTATCTTCAAGCGTTGCTTTATCTAGCAGGACATCTATACCCGAGCAATAAGCAGCACTCCTATATGTTTCCAGATTATAGGAGGTCAAACCAATGAGCCGTGTTGTCGGTGATTTTTTGAGGATTTCCGGAGCAAGCTGTGCGCCGGTCATTCCATTAAGCGCCATATCAATCAGCAATATGCTTGTAGTCTTTGTCCTATCAGCACAAATTTGCAATGCCTCCGTTGGAAAAATAGTTCCCCATACTTCAATTTTTTGATTGAGGAATCGAACATGCGATTGCACCATATGAACAATGCAATCTAATGCACATGCATCATTGTCCAATACTCCAATTCTTAGCATCTTCATCTTTGCCCGCTGTACTATCACCATAATCGATATTATTATTCACCTCTTCTTACTTATCTGTTCGTTTTGCAGTTTCCTGCATACGCATAGAAATCATTGAATCCACACGTTATTGTTGATGTTGTGGTGGACGACGATGTACATCACCATAGAATCGAAAGGAACTCAAATGAAACGCAGACTGATGAAGGCGCTCGCTGCAGTGTTGATTGCGGTATCGCCTCTAGCTCTTGTTACTCCGGCAACCGCTGCACCGATCTCCGTCACCGCAGGTGGAAATGGCGACTATACCGCGAACGGCGTCCGGATCCGCAACCGGGGCGGCTACAACAGCACGACCGTCGGCATGGGGTACATAGGACAGGGGCTATACGCCTTTTGTTATGTGTGGAACTATGCAGAGAACAGCGGCGACTGGATTTACCATCGTAACACCACCACCGGCGTGTACGGTTACTCTTACTACACCTATGTGTACAGCAGGGCCAATCTTCCCAGCGGGTGCTGATAGCATCTTCAACAAATAGGCGCTTGCAATCGTCGAGGAGGACTAATGGGCGGACTCAGGAAATCGGTAATCACAGCTGTGGTGATGCTACTGCTCTGTACAGGGTGCGGGCAGGGCAATGCAACAGACAGCAGCAGGTTGACGTCCGAGGATATCTATAAGCAGGGCAACGACTCCGCGCAATCCCGGTCCAGCAATGAGTCCGCCGACTCCTCCGAATTGGACGACCTCAAAACCGAATCGCCGTTCGACCAGTACTTCCTGCAGGGCGACAAGAAGGACACGGTGAACCAGGCCCTCGTGATGATGAACACCGCGTGCATGGTGGAGCGCGGTTATCGTTACGAAGACACGGGCGGCATGGAGGCCGCGACCGACGATCCCGAAGCGATGTACGCGCCGCAGTGGGGCCCGCTGACCACCGCATGGGCACGCAAGTACGGTTACGCCCCGCAATACGACAAGCTCTACAAGTCCACCAAAAGCGCACAGTCCCAGTCATCAACAACAAAGAAGAACACGCAACAGTCCCCGAACGACGCCTCCCTCAAAGGCCCCTCCTCCTCCGGCTATGTCAAGGCGCTGGCGAATCCGGACGGCACCGGCTGCGACAATCAGAACACCACCGCCCTGGGATACAACGACGAATGGTTCGCCCAGATCGGCACCTACGACACGGCCCGGCGCAACGCCGATGAGAACGCCCTGCAGGATTCCCGCGTGGCCAAGGCGATCGGCGACTGGAAGACGTGCATGGGCGGCAAAGGCTACGAGTACAACGACCCACGCGACATCGTCAAGCACTACACGAACGGCGCATCCGGAAACGGTTCGGCAGGCGGCGGCACGCACACCGTCACCGACGAGGAACGGAACATCGCCGTCGCCGATGCCGGATGCAAGGCGTCCAGCGATTTGATGCGCACCGTGACCGATGTGACCTATGAGTACGAATCGCAGGCAGTCCGTGACAATCAGGCGACGATGGACACCATCAAGCGCCTGTCGGACGCCATGTTCCTCAAGGCGCAGGAGGAACTCGCCAAAGGTGACGGACAGTGAGCAATCGGACAGTGATCGACACTTCCAAGAGCGACGACCGCCGCATCGGCGAGCGTCTGCGCCGCCACTGGCTGGTATTGGTCGCCGCGATCTCCGTGGTCGCGGCGATCGTCGGCTTCGTGGCAGGCATGGCCATCAAATCGCCGCAGGATATCGCCGCGCATTCCGCCGCACCCACGCCATCAATCATTTCCGCGAAGGTGGAGCGGAAAGTGGTCAGCGACGTCATCGCCGTCCAAGGCACCGTCGAAGCCGAAAACACGGTTTCCGTCACCGGTTCCGGGCAGGGAGCGGCGACGAACGGAACCGGCGCCGTCGCATCGGGCACCGGCGCAGGCGCGCCCGACACCAATACGAACTCATCCGGCGACACTTCCTCCACTCAGCAAATCCCAAGCACACCAGACGCTACGGGCTCCACAATCGTCACCGCACTGCCGCTCGCCAAAGGCGCGGCGGTCAACGACGGCACGATCGTGGCGGAGGTCTCCGGCCGACCGGTGTTCGCGTTCCGTGGTGCGCTGCCGGCCTGGCGCGATATGAAACCCGGTATGAAAGGCCCCGACGTCATACAGTTGCAGACCGGACTGACCGCGCTGGGACTGTTGGACGGCAGCGGCATCACTGGCTATTACGGTCCACTCACCAAGGCGGCGGTCGCACGGCTGTACGCCGATAACGGCTATGACGCGACGCAGGCCGACGGCGGCACCGGCGCCGACGACGAGTCGCTTCGGCAGGCGCGCGCCGCCGTGCGCGCAGCCGAAGCGGCGGCATCCGGCGGCGACGCCACGTCACAGCAGGATCTCGCCGATGCCGAGGCCTCGCTGGAGGCGGTAGAGGCGCGTTCCGGCGCGACGATGCCGCGCGCCGAAATCGTGTTCGTCCCGAACATGCCGGCGACGGTCGCCGACGTCACGTCACAAGTCGGCGGCGACGCGTCCGGCACGGTGCTGACGCTCGCCTCGTCCGCGCTGGTGGTGCACGCCACGTTGGATTCCGCGCAGACGGACGGACTCGAGCCGGGTGCGAGCGCCATCGTGGAGACCGGAACGGGCGATGGATCGCCGTGCAAGGTCGGCGGCATCGTCCACACGGACGCGACGATCGTCACCGTGAACTGCGACCAGCCGCTTGACGCCGCGCTGTCGGGACGACCCGTGACGGTGTGTCTGACACGCGCCACCACGGGTGACGCCGTGCTCGCCGTGCCGATCGGCGCGCTCACCACCGCGACGGATGGCGGCGACGCGGTCATCAAGGTCACGGGCGGCGGGAGCGGCGAGGAGGATAAGCTCGCGCGCGTGCCGGTGAAGGTCGGTGTGCAGGCGAACGGGTACGTGCAGGTCACGCCGACGCATGCGAAGGACCTGCGCGCAGGCGACCGCGTGGCGGTAGGCGGACGATGACGGGAGCAGTGACGCCGATGGATGATACGAGAGTCCTGCCGGAACCGGTCATCGAACTCGAACACGTCGACCGGGAGTATGGCGGCGCGGTGCCCGTCCACGCGCTACGCGACGTGACCCTGACAATCCACGAGGGCGAGTTCGCGGCGATCGTCGGCGAGTCGGGATCCGGCAAATCGACGCTGCTGAACATCATCGGCCTGTTGGACGCGCCCACGCGGGGCGTCTACCGGTTCGAGGGGCGTGACGTGAGTGCGATGGACGCCGCGGAATCGGCGTATCTGCGCGCCTCGCGCATCGGATTCATCTTCCAGGCGTTCCATCTCATCGCCGCTCGCAGCGTGCTGGACAATGTCGCGATGGCGGGACTGTACGGCGGCGTGCCGCGCGACGTGCGACGCCGTCGCGCGTTGGAATCGTTGGAACGTGTGGGATTGGGGAGCAAGGCGCAGTCGTTGCCCCGCGATCTGTCCGGCGGCGAGCAGCAGCGCGTCGCGATCGCGCGCGCAATCTGCGGCAGACCGCGGCTGATTCTATGCGACGAGCCGACCGGCAATCTCGATTCCAAACGCGCCGAGTCGATCATGCGTCTGTTCGCGCAGCTGCATGACGACGGCATGACGGTGGTGATGGTGACGCACAACGAGCGGCAGACGCGGTTCGCCGACCGTGTGTTCCGTACGGAGGACGGCGTGGTTCGGGAAGAGCGGCGCGCATCATGAGGCCATGGTTCAAGTCGCGTTCCGCGTCGCGGGCGAAATCACGCGCGACATCGCGTATCACGATGTCCGATTTCATCTACGAAGTGGTGTCATCACTGTCCGGACGCCCGTCGCGCACACTGATGACGCTGGTCGGTACCGTGCTGGGCATCGCGGCGTTCATCGGCATCATCGGATTGACGCAAAGCGCGAACGGCCAGATCAGCGAGGGGTTCGACGAACTGGAGGCGACCACCGTGCATATCACGGACAGACCGGGTGCCGGGGATACGAACAGCGATGATGATGCCAGCGGTACCGGTACCGGCAACCTGATACCGGGTCTGGGATTCCCGCTGGACTCCGGTGAGCGTCTGGAACGGCTCAACGGCGTCGAATCGGCGACGCTGTTCTGGCGTGTGTCGACTGGTTCCGGGGATGACGGCAGTCCGGCGGCGATACGCACATCGCCATCGTCGGCCGCAGCGGCGGGCGCTTCCGGCAGCCGGGCCTCATTCCCCGTGTACGCCGCGGATACGGGGATCTTCGGCATCGGGGCCGGCATGAAGTCCGGCGTACCGTTCGACGCGGTGCATGTCCGGCATCGTTCACATGTGATCGTGCTGGGCACGAAGGTCGCGCAGGCGCTCGGCATGGACGGCAATCCGACGATGCCGCGGTCGGTCTATATCGGCGACGAACCATACACGGTGATCGGCGTCATGCACGCGGTACCGGAGATTCCGCAACTGTCGACCGCAGGCGTCATTCCCGTCAGCGCGGCGATCGGCATGTACGGCGCTCCCTCCGCGGATTCTCCGGCGGAGATGATGGTGCACACGCAACTGGGCGCGGCGCAACTCATCTCACGTCAGGCACCGTATGCGTTGCGGCCGGACGCCCCCGACCGATTCGTCGTGGATGCGCCACCGGACTGGTCGAAGGCGACCGGCGGCGTGAAATCATCGATGTCCGGCCTGTTGCTGGGGCTGGCGGCGATGGCGCTGCTCATCGGCTGCGTGGGCATCGCGAACGCGACGTTGACATCGATTTATGAGCGTATCCCGGAGATTGGATTGCGCCGGGCGTTGGGCGCACGTCCCACCCATATCGCCGCCCAGGTGCTGGGCGAGACCGCGGTGCTCGGCGGCATCGGCGGTCTGCTCGGCATGAATCTCGGTTTGGCGGCGGTACTCGTCGTATGCGTGGCGCAATCATGGACGGCCGTCATCGACCCGCTGCTGCTCGCATTGGGCCCCGCGCTCGGCATACTGACGGGCGTGCTCGCGGGGCTCTATCCCGCGTGGAAGGCGTCGCGCATCAGCCCGGTCGCCGCGTTGCAGCATCTGTGACGGACGACGATTCGGGTGGTCGACGAGGAGGTCGGCATTCGGCCGCCACGCCGCCCACCGTCGTTCCGCGGCCCACGCCGCCGGGAAGACGACGGCGGGCTTGGCTTGGGTGCGGTTGGCGCGTTCGATGATGGCGGCCACGTCGGCGGGGGCGATGGCACCGGCCGCGTCATCGCGCGTTTCTGCCACGATGGCGGCGTAGTGGACGCCTTTCTCCAGTTCGCGGTCGATGCGGCGGCCGAATCGCAGTTCACGCGCCTCGTCGGCGGTGATGGCGACGACCGGCATCGCGCCGCACGCCGCGTCGGCCATGCCGACGGCACGCGCGCGCAGCCAGTCGCCACGCGCGTCGCCGGACAGTCCTGCGGGCGTGTCGAGCACGCAACGGTTGCGCGTGACGGTCTCGCCGTCGCGGTTCGTGAACGTCTTCGGCTCGGCGTGCGCGGCGATGGCCTGCATCGCGGCATCGCCGGTCCCGGTGGTGCCAGCGGTCCCAGCGGTGCCAGCCGCATCGTCGCCGATTCCGGCGGCGTCCGCGACGGCCGGGAGGACGGTCACCTGCGCGAGACCGGAACGGTCGTCGGACAGCGCGAACCGGCCGACGCGCGTGCGCCGCAGGCGGGTGAGATACCCGCCGATGCCGAGCGCCTCGCCGAGGTCGCGGGCGAGCGCGCGGATGTACGTACCGGACGAGCAGCTCACGCGCACGTCCACGTCGATGACGGGGACGACGGCTTCCGTTTGTTCGACTTCGGGACCACCCTCGGGACCACCCTCAGTCGGCTCCGCCGACAGCTCCCGCCAGCGGGAGCGGGAAGTGGAGTCAGTTTGCAGCGGGGAGGCGGCGTCGCTCGTGCTCGCGACGCCGTCGCGCGTGGCGAGCACGGTGAACTCGCTGATGTGGACGGGACGCGCCTTCAGTGCGACGTCCTTGCCGGCGCGCGCGAGGTCGTACGCGCGTTGGCCGTCGATTTTGATCGCGGAGAACGTGTTCGGAATCTGTTCGATGTCGCCGGTGAACCGTTCGGCGATCGTCGATGCGATGACGGCGCGGAGACGGGCGGCGTTCGTGGCGTCGTCATCCGCCGCGTCCGGACGACCACCCTCAGTCGGCTGAGCCGACAGCTCCCGCCAGCGGGAGCGCAGGGAAGCGGTGTCGGGCGCGATGATGTCGCCTTCGGCGTCGTCGGTGGTGGTGGCGAGGCCGAGGCGGATCGTCGCCTCATACGTCTTGTCGTGTTCGACGATGTACTGCAGGAGGCGCGTGGCGCGGCCGAACCCGATGACCAGCATGCCGGTGGCCATCGGGTCGAGCGTGCCGGCGTGCCCGACCTTCTTCGTGTGCAGCGCGGCGCGCACGGCCGCGACCGCGTCGAAGCTGGTCACGCCCTGCGGCTTGTCGACGATCAGCAGGCCGTCGGCGCATGTGGTGGTGGTCATCGGCATTCTGGGCACCTCCGCAGATCTCTCCCTCATCGGGGAGGCAATGTCGTCATTCGGCGTCGTTCGCGGTGACGTCGAAATCGTCCATGTCGTCGAAATCGTCGTCGGAATCCGCATCGTCGTCGAAGCCATCCGCCTCGGTGTCGGCGTCTTCCGGCTCATCGTGCTTGTACGGGTCGGCGTCGCCCGCGTACTGGGCGGTGGCGCGCGCCTTGGCGAGCTCCTCGTCGCGCTTGCGCGCGATGGCGAGGATGTCCTCGATCTCGTGGGCCTCGCCCGGCACCTCGTCGAACACGAACTGGAGCTGCGGGGTGAGGCGCAGGCCGGCCTTGTGGCCGACGAGCTTGCGCAGATGGCCCTTCGCCTGGTCGAGGGCCTGCTGGGCGCGCTTGCGCTCACCCGCCTCCTTGCCCTCGTGGCCGTACTGCGTCCAGTAGACCTTGGCGATCTGCAGATCGTTGGTCACGCGCACGTCGGTGATGGTGATGTTCGTCAGTCGCTTGTCATGCAGCTCGCGTTCGATGGAGGACGCGATGACGCGCTGGATCAAGGCCGCGATGCGCGCGGCGCGGGGATTCGTTCCTGCCATGAAAGTCCTTTCGATGATTCGCTCCCGCATCCGGGGAAGGGGGAGCCCATACAGGTTGCTCCCCCTGTCAGGGGGAGCTGTCGTCGTAGACGGCTGAGGGGGTCGACCGCCGGATGACGGCGATCGCCGGCCCCCCTCAGCCTCACTTCGTTCGGCAGCTCCCCCTGACAGGGGGAGCATGAAAACCGCCGCCTCCGCTTCCCGCGGAGGCGACCATTGTGCGCTACTTGCGCTCGACCTCGCGCATCTCGAAGGTCTCGATGATGTCGCCGAGCTCGATGTCGTTGAAGGTGCCGAGGTTGATACCCGCCTCGTAGCCTTCCTTGACGGACTGCACGTCGTCCTTGAAACGACGCAGCGAGGAGATCTCCAGGTCGTTGACCGTGGCGACGCCGTTGCGCAGGATACGGCACTTCGTACCGCGCTTGACCTCGCCGTCCTGCACCATGACGCCGGCGATGTTGCCGAACTTGGAGGAGCGGAAGATCTCGCGGATCTCGGAATGGGAGGTGACGACCTCCTCGTATTCCGGCTTGAGCATGCCCTTGAGGGCCGCCTCGATGTCCTCGATGGCGCGGTAGATGACCGAGTAGTACTTGATCTCCACGCCCTCGCGGTCGGCGAGGTCCTGCACCTGACGGTTCGGACGCACGTTGAAGCCGATGATGACGGCCTTGTCGACCGTGGCGAGATTGACGTCGTTCTGGGTGATCGCGCCGACGCCGCGGTGGATGACCTGGATGCCGACCTCGTCGGACACCTCGATCTTCATCAGGGAGTCCTCGAGCGCCTCGACGGAGCCGGAGGAGTCGCCCTTGATGACGATGTTGAGCATGTCCACCTCGGACTTGGCGAACTGCTCCTTCAGGGACTCGAGGGAGACGATCTTGCGGCGCTTCGCGAGCTGCGCGGCACGCTCGGTGGCCTGGCGCTTCTCGGCGATCTGACGCGCGGTGCGGTCGTCCGGGGCGACGAGGAACAGGTCGCCTGCGGTCGGCACGGAGGTCAGGCCCAGCACCTGGACCGGCGTGGACGGGGTGGCCTCCTTCATGTGCTTGCCGTTCTCGTCGAGCATGGCGCGCACGCGGCCGTACGAAGTGCCGGCCACGATCGCGTCGCCGATGTGCAGGGTGCCCTGCTGGACGAGCACGGTCGCCACGGCGCCGCGGCCCTTGTCGAGTCGCGCCTCGATGGTGGCGCCGCGGGCGTCCATATCCGGGTTGGCCCTGAGGTCGAGGTCCGCGTCGGCGGTGAGCAGCACCGCTTCGAGGAGCTTGTCGACGTTGATGTTCTGCTTGGCGGAGATGTCGACGAACATGGTGTCGCCGCCGTACTCCTCCGGCACGAGGCCGAACTCGGTGAGCTGGCCGCGCACCTTGTCCGGGTTCGCGCCCGGCTTGTCGATCTTGTTGACGGCCACGACGATCGGCACGTGGGCGGCCTTCGCGTGGTTGATGGCCTCGACGGTCTGCGGCATGACGCCGTCATCCGCGGCCACGACGATGATCGCCACGTCGGTGATTTCCGCACCGCGGGCACGCATGGCGGTGAACGCCTCGTGGCCCGGGGTATCGAGGAACGTGATCTTGCGCTTCTCGCCGTCCAGCTCGACCGTCACCTGGTAGGCGCCGATGCGCTGGGTGATGCCGCCGGCCTCGCCCTCAATGACGTTGGTCTTGCGGATCGTGTCGAGCAGTCGGGTCTTACCGTGGTCGACATGGCCCATGACGGTGACGACCGGCGGACGCGGCTTCAGATCCTCGTCCTCCTGCAGCTCCTCCTCGTCCAGGTTGATGTCGAACTGCTGGAGCAGCTCCTTGTCCTCCTCCTCGGCGGAGACGATCTGGATGTTCCAGCCGATCTCCTCGCCCAGGATCTGGAACGTGGACTCGTCGAGGGACTGCGTGGCCGTGGCCATCTCGCCGAGATGGAACATCACGGTGACGAGGGCCGCCGGATTGACGTTGATCTTCTCCGCGAGGTCCGCGAGGGAAGCGCCCTGGCGCAGGCGGATGGTCTGACCGTTGCCGCGCGGGATGCGCACGCCGCCGATGGTCGGCGCTTTGATCTCCTCGTACTCCCTGCGCTTCTGCAGACGGTTCTTACGCGCCTTGGAGCTCTTGCCGCCCTGACGGCCGAACGCGCCGGCCGCGCCGCCGCGACCGCGACCGCCGCCGCGCGCGGGACCGTTGCTCGGACCGCCGTTGTTCTGGAAGCCGCCGGTGCCGGTGCCGGAGCGGAAGCCGCCGCGGGCGCCGCCGCCCTGCGCACCGCCCTGACCCGGACGGTTGTGGCCCCACTGGCCCGGACGCGGAGCGCCGCCCTGCCCCGGACGACCGTTGCGGAAGCCGCCGCGGGCGCCGCCGCGACCACGACCGCCGCCGTTGCGGCTGTCGTTCACGGTCGGACGCGCCATCGGATGCGGACGCGGGATGTCACCGGGCGTAGGCGTGTGCATGCCCTGCTTGCGGCTGAACGGATTGTTGCCCGGACGCGGGCCCGGGGTGTGCGGACGCTGGCCGGCCTGACCCTGCTGGCCGCCGTGCTCCTGGCCGGGACGCGGAGCGCCCTGCTGGCCGCCGCGCGGCTGGTTGTTGCGCGGGCCCGGAGTCGGGGCGCCGGTCGGACGGCCCTGGCCGCCGCGACGCTCGCCGCCCGGACGCGGGGCGCCGGAACGGTTCTGGCCGGGGCGCTCACCGCGGCGCTCGCCACGATGTTCGCCGCGCTCGCCGCGATGCTGACCGCGATCGCCGCGCTCGCCGCGGGAGCCGGCGCCGGCCTGCGCGCCGCCCTGGCCGGGACGATGCTGGCCCGGGTGCGGGGCGGACGGACGCGCGCCCGGAACCGGACGCTGCTCGTGCTCGGCCGCGGCCGAAGCCGGGGTCGGCGCCGCCGGACGCGGGCCCGGAGTCGGCGCGGAGGACGTGTGGGAGGTGTGGGACGCCGCCGGGCCCGGAGTCGGGGCCGGAGACGGATGATGCTGGCCGGGACGCGGCGCGGACGGGGCCGCCGGACGCGCGCCCTTCGCGCCGTGCGAGCCGGCGCCGTTCTGACGGTTGCCGCCCTGGCCACCGTTGCCGCCCTGCTTCGCGAAGGCGGACTTGAGCTTGCGAGCCACCGGGGGCTCGACCGTGGAGGAGGCGGACTTGACGAACTCCCCCATATCCTTCAGCTTCTCCAGCGCGGTCTTGCTGTCGATGCCGAGTTCCTTGGCAATTTCATAAACGCGTGGTTTCGCCACTACTTGTTCTCCTATCCGTGACCACGCGCCTGCGCGGTCAAAACTTGAAGACGACGAGCCTGTTCATCGTGCGACCATGATCGTGTAATCCTCGTTCTTTGGCCGGGCATGCTTACGCCCGGCATACCGCATCAAGCATACTCAAAGCGCTGGATGTGGGCACGCCGGGCGCAAGCCTTCCGGTTACTTCGCTTCCGGGGCCGATTCCGGGGCGGAGGCGGCGTCGCCGGACGCCGCACCGGCAGCCTCGGCGGCCTCAGCGGCCTTCTCCGCGGCGACCTTCTTCGCGTGGGCCTCGGACGACTCGATGCCGATCTTCCAACCGGTAAGCTTGGCGGCCAGACGCGCGTTCTGGCCCTCCTTGCCGATGGCGAGCGACAGCTGGTCGTCATGGATGAACGCGATCGCGGTCTTGTTCTTCTCGCTGATCACCTGCACGCCGGTCGCGACGGCCGGGCTCAGCGCGGAGGCCACGAACTTCGCCGAATCGTCGGAGTAGTCGACGATGTCGATCTTCTCCGGTCCGAGGTTCTCCATGACGGCGCGCACGCGGGCGCCGCCGGGGCCGATCAGCGCACCCTTCGGGTTCACGCCGTCCGTGTTCGCCTTGACGGCAATCTTCGTACGGGCGCCGGCCTCACGCGCGATCGCCATGATCGACACGGCGCCGGAGACGAGCTCCGGGACCTCGCGCTCGAACAGCTTGCGCACGAGCTCCGGGTGGGAACGAGAGACGATGATCTCCGGGCCCTTCACGCCGCGGCCCACGTTCACCACGTACACGCGCAGACGCTGGCCGTGACGGTAGCGCTCGCCCGGCACCTGCTCGCGGCGGGGCAGGATCGCCTCGACATCGCCGACGGCGATGTGCACGTTGGACGGGTCCTTCACGTCCTGCTGGACGATGCCGGTGATGAGCTTGCCCTTCTGACCGGAGAACGCGCCGAACACGCGCTCGTCCTCGGCGCGGCGGAACAGCTGGGTGATGACCTGGCGCGCGGTGGCGGCGGCGAGACGGCCGAAGTCGCGCGGGGTGTCGTCGTACTCCTCGCCGAGCGTCGGTGCCGGGTGCGGGTCCTCCTCGGTGGGGGTGCCCGGAATCTCGTCGGCGGCCCACACGGTGAACGTGCCGGCGCGCTCGTCGAGTTCGACGCGCGCGTGCTTGGCCGGGTGCGAGGTCTTCATGTAGGCGAGGCGCAGCGCCTCGGCGAGGGCCGCGTCGAGCGCGGCCGGGTCGATTCCTTGCTCGGATGCGAGCTTGTGCATGCCTTGCAGGTCCAGTTCCATGTCGCAAGACCTCCCTTGAGTTCAGTTATATCGGCTCTTGGCCCATTTGGTCACAGTCGATGTTTACTCTACTGTTTTATGCAGACACTTCGAGATTCAGCCGTGGGCGCGCGGGGCACGGGCCCCGGCGCCGTCATCGCCCGTCTCGCCTCGCGCCGCAGGTCGCGTCCCCTATCGCATCCCACGTCATCGCGTCTCGTCTCGCGTCTCGCCGCATCCGTCGCCGTATGCGCATTCGTCGCGCCGCTGGCGGGATGCGCCACGCCGCATCTCGAAGCGCGCAACACGGACGCGACGAAACTCGGCGCCTGCGAAAGCGCCTACCTGACCGCGCAGGCCGGCACCGGCGGCGACGCCGGCACGGCCGACGCGCAGCCGACGATGATGCGTTACCTCAACGGCCTCGCGGCGACGGACGCGTGGCTCACCGTCGCCTCCGTCTGCACGTCGCGGTTCGCCGAAGGCGCGTTGCGCTCGGCGCAGGTCGCCTACCGCACCGAGACGCTCGGCGCGGCGCTCGGCGTCGCCTCGCCCACGCCGCCGACCGTCGACTACGGCGACGTCGTGCGGCTCGACGCGGGAGCCGACGCGTTGGCGGCGATGTCGCTGGCGGAGGACCGCGCCGGTTTCGCGCTCGAGGTGCTGGCGGCGCGCGGCGTCGACGACGCCACGCTCGCCGCCTCCGACAACCACAAGACCGCCGCCCAGCGCCTGTTCACGCTGTCCGGTGCGAGCCGGGACCCACGTCAGAAGGTGTACGCCGTCGACGAGCTTCTCGCGCATCCCGACACGATCGAGGATTCCGCGGCCGGCGTGACAGCGCCGACGGTGGCCGTCGTCGAGATGGACTGCGCCCGCGCCTACCTCGACGCGATCGGCGGCGTCGACGATGCGGATTCGTCCGATATCGCCGCCGAATCCGATACGTCCAACAGCACCGCCACCTACGATTCGACGACTGGTTCCACGACGGATGATTCCGGATCGGCCGCCGGCTCCGGCTCCGCGGAATCCGGCTCGGGCACCGCCGATTCGAGCGGCACCGGTTCGTCCGACGCCTCGGGCACGGCCTCGTCCCCGTCGCGCAAGACGCTCGCCTGGCTGGCCCGCATGGCCGCCGCCCGCGCCTGGCGTGCGATGGAGCTCGGCTACCCCTCCGCCGACTCCGCCCTCTTCCGCTGAGAGCCCGGCTTGGACCCCTCTCTACGGAACATCGCCTCCCTCTGACGGGACATCGCCGTGAAGCAAACGCCAGAGGCGTTTGCAGGCGATGTGCGAGCCGACAGGCGAGCCGATGCGAGGTCGGCCGTAGGCCGTCCGTGATTGCGGACGAGGTGTCATCGCGAAGCGATGACGGAGGGAGAGAAGATGAGCGGCCGTAGGCCGCGGGAACATCGAATCGGCCTGCGGCCGATGCCGTATCTTCCGCGGCCTGCGGCCGCTGTCTCTCCCCCAGTCAGCCTTCGGCTGACAGCCCCCTCGTCAGAGGGGGCCAGAGAACGGCCGCATACGAAAAGGGCTTCGGGAATCCCGAAGCCCTTGATATCGCGGATAAGGCGAGATTCGAACTCGCGGAGGGGTTCGCCCTCACACGCTTTCGAGGCGTGCTCCTTAGACCGCTCGGACACTTATCCAGTCGTCACGTAAAACGCAACCTGTTCATTATAAGCCTGTTCGTCCGATACGCAAATCACCGCGCGTCGCGCACGCACCACATGCATGCCGGCCCGCACCGCCGCGCGCGACCCGCCGCTACAGCTCCTGCTCGTGGACGGAGGCGTTGACCCACTGGCTCTGCTGGACGTTGTATCCGGAGAAAATGCCAATGTCGAGCATGCAGTCGCGGTAGTCGCGGCCGTGGGCGATCGTGATGTAGTTGTCGTCGACCATGCGGTTGTGGGTCGGGTCGAGGCCGATCCACCGGCCGTTGTGATAGATCTCCACCCACGCGTGCGTCGCGCCCTCGCCGCCCAGCAGGCCCGCGATGTAGCGCGCGATCAGCCCGCAGTGGCGCGCCACGGAGAGCATCACGTGCGCGTAGTCCTGGCACACGCCCTTGCGCTGCGCCAACGCCTGCTCGGCGGTCGTGCGGATCGTCGTGGATCCGGGCGTGTAGACGAACGCGCGGAACACCTCGTCCATGATCTCGCGCGCCTTGTCGATCGGCGAGGCGCTGTCCGGCAGGGCGGCGAGACGCCCGCGGCAAATCGCCGTCAGCGCCTCGACCGCGGGCCCCGGGATCGTCAGCGCGGAGTCGAACCGGTAGAGCGGCTTGTAGATCTCCGGCTTGATGTGCTCGTTGTCGACGAACGCGATGCCGGTCACCTTGTAGTTGAACACGTCGTGCGGCTCGGGGATGTACCCGGTCTTCACGACCGAATCGAACGAGTCGATGGTGGTCTCCAACTCCACGTCCGGTTCGATGTCGATCTCCACGTCCACGACCTGCTGGCGCGGGCCGGTGGCGGGGATGCACCGCAACTGGAACCGGTGGTCGGTGACGGGTGAGCTGAAGCTGAGCTTCATCTCATAATCAAACACCAGTTTTTTCATGCTTCAGGCTCCGGGAAAGTGGACGGCATAGGAACGACATACTGTCTTCCAACTTTACCAGTGTGACCCAGGTCACGGCCTGCGCGCGTCCATGTTCATCGAGCTCAGCGAGCTGCCGTCCTTGATGTCGCCGTGGATGGACCGCCGGCCGAAGTCGCTGAGGAACTCCTGCAGGCGCCCGTTGAGCTCCGGGTAGCCGCGCTGCGGCAGCTGGCCGAGCAGCCAGCTCACGCCCTCGGCGAAGCACTGCGGCAGCGGCATGCCGTCGAGCGCGTGCGCGTAGGTCTCCAGCTTGCGCAGCGGCGCCTCCATCTCCGCCATCGGCATGCCGAAGCGCGTGTACAGGTCGATGCGTTCGATGTACTTGCCGATGAAGATGAACGCCTTGAGCGTCATGTCCGCCGCCGAGTTCTCGATGCCGCCCCAGAAGGCGAGCATGTCGTCGGCCACGTCGCGCTGCGTGTAGATGTCCTCCGCGCTGGCGGAGCGTTCGGCCGCGTCGGTGATGTTCGTCATCGCGAGCTCCACGTACTGCAGCAGACGCGACGACAGTTCCGGACGCAGGATGACCGCGTTGTTGAACGCGGCGACGATCGCGGAGCGCACCGAATCCGGGTTCGTGCCGTCATAGAGGAACGAGTGGATGAACGTGTCGAAGTCCTCGAAATCCTCCGGCAGGTCGAGCGCGCGGGCGAACGGACGGAACGCGTCCGGGTTCTCGTCCATCACGCGGTCGTAGAACGGGAAGAACTGGACGAGCGTGGTGAACGCGCGTTCGGTGTAGCGGCCGAGCCAGTACAGGTTGTCGGCCTTGGATGCGGTGACGAGCTGGAGCGAGTGCTTGCGCGCATGCGGCATGAGGTTCACCGATTCGATCTCGGCGCCGCGCGCGAAGTCCTTGCTGCCGTCGGACGGGGCGAGCACCCACGTGTCCTTGAAGCCGCCGCCCTGCGAGGAGTTGACGATCATCTGGCCAGGCACGGACGAGTAGCGGGTCAGGCCGGAATACCACACGTGCGTGTTCTGGCCGGTCACGACGAACGCGCGCAGGTCGCACTTGCGCGGGCTCCGCTCCCCCGTCGCCGGGTCGACCACGTCGATGTCGCGGAACTGGATGATCTCCTGCGCGATGAACCGGCGCGGGTCGGTCTTGATCTTGTCGGCCAGCTCCTCGCGCTTCGCCTTGTCGAGGTCGCGGCCGAAGACCACGCCGTAGCCGCCTGCCTCGGCTACGTCCTTGATGACGAGCTCGCCCATGCGGTCGAGGACCTCCTTGCGGTCCTTCTCGAACATCGGCATGTAGGTGGGCGCGTTGTGCAGGATCGGCTCCTCGTTGAGGTAGTACTTGATCATGCGCGGCACGAAGTAGTAGATGGCCTTGTCGTCGGCGGCACCGTTGCCCGGCGCGTTGACGATCGCCACGTTGCCGGCGCGGTAGGCGGACAGGAGTCCCGGCACGCCGATCACCGAATCCGGGTTGAACGCGAACGGGTCGAGGAAGTCGTCGGCGAGTCGGCGGTAGACGACGCCGACGCGATGGCGGCTGCCCGCGTAGTCGAGGAAGAACAGTTTGTTCTCGACGACTTCGAGGTCCTCGGGGAAAGCGAGTGTCGCGCCGGTCTTCTCCGCCAGATACGCGTGCTCGAAGAACGCGGAGTTGTAGCGTCCCGGCGTGAGCACCACGGCGATGCCCTCGGTGGAGACGAAGTCCATCGACTTGCGCAGCAGGCGCGGGTAGTCGCGGTTGTCGCGCACGTGAATCTCGCGGAACAGTCGCGGATTCGTGCGTCGTTCGATGTCGCGGGCGAACAGCGGGTAGCTGGCGCCGGACGGGATGCGCAGATTGTCCTCGAGCACCCACCAGCGGCCGTCCTCGCCCTGCACGAGATCCTCGCCGGCGATGTGCGCGAACACGCCGCCGGGAGGCGTCACGCCGTTGACCTGCGGGTAGTAGCCGGCGGACGTGTACACGAACTCCTCGGGCACGACGCCGTCGTGGATGATCCGCTTCTCCGAATAGATGTCCCTGAGGTAGGCGTTCAGCGCGTTGACGCGCTGCTTCAGGCCAGCCTCCAGCTCGTCGAACTCGTCGGATTCGATGACGCGCGGAATCGGGTCGTAGGGGAACAGACGGTCCTTGTACACGCCGTCCTTGTACACGCCGAACCGCACGCCGTTGCGGCTCAGTTCGCGGTTGATCTCCTCACGTCGCGCCACCAGTTCCGCCGCAAGCCTGCTCGCCGCCGATTCAATCATCGTGCCACTTTCCTTGTGATGGGTCTTGTCTTTCGTACCCGACTCACCGTAGGAAGACCCGGTTTCGGCAAACGCGCGCCAATGTTACGAACACGTCACCGCCGCATCGTCGCAATCATCACAATCGTCGCATCATCGCGTCACTGCATCGCCGCACCATCACCGCCGCATCGGCGCTGAACCGTATACTCGTTGGCTATGACACGACTGCGCATCGACCTGGCATACGACGGCGGCGGCTTCTACGGATGGGCCACGCAACCGGACATCCGCACCGTGCAGGGCACCATCGAGGCGGCGCTGCACAAGCTGCTGCGCGTGCCCGAACACGACCCGGACGAGCCGCTTCGTCTCGTCGTCGCCGGACGCACCGACACGGGCGTCCACGCGAGCCATCAGGTCTGTCATCTCGACATCGCGGAATCGACGCTGGAACGCGCCGTCGGGCACATGAAGGTGCCGGCGGCCACCGCGCTGGAGCATCGTCTGCAACGTCTTCTGCCGATGGACATCGCGATCCATCGCGTGTCCGTCGCGCCGGACGGCTTCGACGCACGGTTCTCGGCGCTGGAACGCACGTACGTGTACCGGATCGCCGACCGCGCGAGCGAGGTGGACCCGCGTCTGCGCGGCTGCGTGCTGCACATCGACGACACGCTCGACCTGGACGCGATGAACCGGGCGGCGGCGATGACGCTGGGACTCCATGATTTCGGTTCGTTCGCGACGCCGAATCCGGGAGGCACGACGATTCGCGAGGTGAAGCGCGCCGCGTGGACGCGCGTCCCGTCGCGCCCGCTGGTACCGGCGCGCGACGACGTCGCGACGCACGGTACCGGCGACGACGCGACGATCGGGTACGTGACGCCGACGCTGGAGTCGGGACTGGTGTGCTTCACGATCGTCGCGGACGCGTTCGCGCGCAACATGGTGCGATCGCTCGTCAACGCATGCGTCGCGGTGGGCATCGGCAAACGCGATCTGGACTGGTTCGCCGGCAAAATGGCCGTGCCGAAGCGCGAGGGATCGACGGGACCGATCGCGCCGCAGGGACTCACGCTGGAACACGTCGCCTACCCGCCCGACGACGAACTCGCCTCCCGCGCCGAAGCGATCCGCGCCGTCCGCACGTTGCCGTAACGCTTCCCCGCGACTCACTTCCCCACTTCTCCACAACCCACCTTTTCACAACCCACCATCCCATCACTCACCTCCCCATAGCGCCATCTCTCCCATGGTGCGGCAACACACTTTCTCCACAACGGCGGAATTCCGCCATTTTCGCCTACCGCACCATGGGTGTTTTACCGCACCATGGGAGGTTGAGTGGGTGATGAGTGGGGTGGATAGGTGGGATAGGTGGGATGGAAGAGAAGGAAGAGGACTTGGGTGGGTATGCGAAAGGGGTCGGGAACCCTGGTGGATTCCCGACCCCTTGTATCGCGAGTCAGCTGACGCTAACGGCTCACTCGGCCTGCTCGGCCGGAGCCTCGGTGGCCTCGGCGGCGGTCTCGGCCGGAGCCTCAACCGGAGCCTCGGCAGCCGGAGCCTCGGTCTCGGCGGACTTGGCGGCGGCTTCGGCTTCCTTCACGACGGCCTGCTTCTTGCTCACCGGCTCGGTGACGAGCTCGATGATGGCGGCGGGCGCGTTGTCACCCTTGCGCGGGGCGATCTTCACGATGCGGGTGTAGCCACCCTCACGCTGCTCCATCTGCTCGGCGATCTGGGTGAACAGCACGTGCACGACGGACTTGTTGCGGATGACGCGCATCACGCGACGGCGGGAGTGCAGATCACCGCGCTTGGCGAAGGTGATCAGGCGCTCGGCCAGCGGACGAAGGCGCTTGGCCTTCGGCAGCGTGGTGACGATGCGGCCGTTCTGGAACAGGCTGGTGGCCATGTTCGCGAGCATCAGGCGCTCGTGCGCCGGGCTGGAGGCCAGACGCGGGCCCTTCTTAGGTGTGGGCATAGTAACTCCTTATGTCAGGCCGGTTCAGGTGGGCAGTGGCCCGAACATCCGAACCGGTCGGACGGTTGGTCGAATGCGGCTAACGGGTTCTCACTCGTCTTCAGGCGAGAAGAAGGTGCCGCCTTCGAGATTGTTGGCATCGAAGCCACCCAGCGGGGAGGCCTTGAGGGACATGCCCAGAGACTGGAGCTTCTCCTTGACCTCGTCGATGGACTTCATGCCGAAATTGCGGATATCGAGCAGATCCTGCTCAGTGTGGGAGACCAGCTCGCCGATGGTGTGGATACCCTCGCGCTTCAGGCAGTTGTAGCTGCGCTGGGTGAGGTTGAGATCCTCGATCGGCACGGCGAGTTCGGGGTTGGACTCCTCCGCCACCGGGGCGGGGCCGACCTCGACGCCTTCGGCCTGGGTGTTGAGCTCACGGCACAGGCCGAACAGCTCCACCAGGGTGGAACCGGCAGAAGCCACCGCGTCGCGCGGGGAGATGGCCGGCTTGGTCTCCACGTCCAGGATGAGCTTATCGAAGTCCGTGCGCTGTTCCACACGGGTCGCCTCGACCTTGTAGCTCACCTTGAGCACCGGGGAGTAGATGGAATCGACCGGGATGCGACCGATTTCGTCATTGTCCTGCTTGTTCATCGCAGCCGGCACGTAGCCACGGCCACGCTCGACGGTGAACTCGATCTCGAGCTCGCCGTCCTCCGCGAGGGTGGCGATGTGCATGGTCGGGTTCGCGATGGTCACGCCCGCCGGCGGGGTGATGTCACCGGCGGTGACCTCGCCCTTGCCGCTCTTGCGCAGGTACATCACGACGGGCTCGTCGTACTCGCTGGTGAGCACGATGCCCTTGATGTTGAGCAGGATCTCAGTCACGTCCTCCTGGACGCCCGGCAGCGTGGTGAACTCATGCAGGGCACCGGAGATACGCACCGAAGTCACAGCGGCTCCCGGAATCGAGCTCAGCAGGGTGCGGCGCAGCGAGTTGCCAAGCGTGTAGCCGAAGCCCGGTTCGAGCGGCTCGATGGTGAAGCGGGAGCGCTGGGGGTTCAGCGATTCCTCGGTAAGAGTCGGACGCTGTGCAATAAGCACTGTGGTATCCTTTCAGCTTTTGGCCGGTGGTGCACTCACCGGGCCAACAGCGGGTTGGATGAATATTGTCTAGTAGTGCTCAGACGCGACGACGCTTCGGAGGACGAACGCCGTTGTGCGCTTGCGGGGTGACGTCGGTGATGGAACCGACCTCGAGACCAGCGGACTGCAGGGAACGGATGGCGGTCTCACGACCGGAACCCGGGCCCTTCACGAACACATCGACCTTCTTGACGCCGTGCTCCATCGCCTTACGGGCGGCGGACTCGGCGGCCATGCCGGCAGCGTACGGCGTGGACTTACGGGAGCCCTTGAAGCCGACGTCGCCACCGGACGCCCAGGACACAACCGCGCCGGACGGATCGGTGATCGAGATGATCGTGTTGTTGAAAGTGGACTTGATGTGAGCCTGGCCCACCGGGATCGACTTGCGATCGCGGCGACGAGCGGGCTTACGAGCGGCTTGCTTAGGCGCTGCCATTGACCCTCGTTTCCTAGTAACGAACTTGTTTGCTTGGGGTTGCGGCTCGGGCGATGGGTGTCACCCCGTGGCCCGTGCCAATGCCACCTATTACTTGGTGGCCTTCTTCTTTCCGGCGACCGTGCGCTTCGGGCCCTTGCGGGTGCGGGCGTTGGTCTTGGTGCGCTGGCCGCGCACAGGAAGTCCCCTGCGGTGACGCTGGCCCTGGTAGCAGTTGATCTGAATCTTGCGACGGATGTCCGCGTCGATTTCACGGCGCAGATCGCCCTCGATCTTGTAGTTGGCCTCGAGGTAGTCACGCAGCGTGATCAGCTGCTCGTCGGTGAGATCCTTGACGCGGATGTCCGGGTTGATACCGGTCGCGGCAAGCGTTTCCTTCGCACGAGTGCGGCCCACACCGAAGATGTAGGTGAGGGCGATCTCGATGCGCTTCTCATTGGGGATGTCGACTCCGGCAAGACGTGCCATTGCGATTCCTTCTGGTTGACGTAGGTCTTGCACCCACTCGTCCGGCTGTCCGGCACGGGCCTACGTACCCGTGGTTCAGTGTCGTTCCCTTGCGGGAAGCACTGTGAGTGAGCGCCTGATTTTCAATTGTGCCGCTGGAGAATCTGCTCTCAGCCCTGACGCTGCTTGTGGCGGGGGTTGGTGCAGATCACCATGACGCGGCCGTGACGACGGATCACGCGGCAGTTCTCGCAGATCCTCTTCACACTAGGGCTGACCTTCATGGTTATCCTTTGCTTGTACCTTACTTGTAACGGTACGTAATGCGACCGCGGTTGAGATCGTACGGGCTCATCTCGAGCACGACGCGGTCCTGCGGGAGGATGCGGATGTAGTTCTTCCGCATCTTGCCGGAGATGGTGGCCAGCACGATGTGCTTGTTTTCGAGTTCAACGCGGAACATCGCGTTGGGCAGCGCTTCGACCACCCGACCTTCGACTTCAATCACACCGTCTTTTGCCATGAGCTCCCGGCTTCCGTTTCGTTGGTTGCATTACATTGACGTATCCGAAGACACACCAATCTACTAGAATAGCGAAGAGCCGGACGAAATCGACACTCGGCGTGTCATTTCGTCCGGCTCTTCGGTCGTGTGGTATACGCGCGCTATGCCGCTACACTCAGCGGGCATCGAGCGCGGCGACGATGTTCTTCTGGATCTCATCGATCTCGCCGACGCCGTCGATGGCGACCAGCTGGCCACGGGACTTGTAGGTGTCCAGCAGCGGGGCGGTCTCCTTCGCGTAGGTGGCGAGGCGCTTGGCGATGGCCTCCGGATTGTCGTCGGTGCGGCCCTGCTCCTCGGCGCGCTTGGCGATGCGCTGCATCAGCACGTCATGGTCGGCGTCGAGCGCGACGACCGCGTCGAGCGGGGTGCCGAGCTCGGCGAGGATGGCGTCCAGCGCCTCGACCTGGGAGGCGTTGCGCGGGTAGCCGTCGAGGATCCAGCCGTTCTTGGCGTCGTCCTGGGCGAGGCGGTCCTTGACGATCGAGTTGGTCAGCTCGTCCGGCACGAGTTCGCCCTTGTCGGTGTACTCGATGACCTTGAGGCCCAGCTCGGTCTTGCCCTTGATGTTGGCGCGGAAGATGTCGCCGGTGGAGATGGCGGGGATGCCGTAGTGCTCGGCGAGCAGCGCGGCCTGGGTGCCCTTGCCGACGCCCTGCGGGCCCATGATGAGAAGACGCATGTCGTTGCTCCTTGTCTTGTTGGCTCAGTTTTCCTTGTGGTCGATGTCCTCGAGCAGGAATCCGGCGTACTGGAACTGCTCGGTCTGGGCCTTGGCCTGGCGCAGGGTGTCGAGGCCGACACCCGCGATGATCAGGATCGTCGTGCCGCCGAACGGCAGCTGCGTGTTGAGGCCGAGGGCCATGATGAGGACGGTCGGGATGAGCGCGACGAACAACAGGTAGACGGCGCCCACCGTGTTGAGGCGGTTCATCACGTAGCTCAGGTAGCGGCTGGTCGCGTTGCCGGCGCGGATGCCGGGGATGAAGCCGCCGTACTGCTTCATGTTGTCGGCGGTCTCGTCCGGGTTGAACGTGATCTCCGTGTAGAAGAAGCAGAAGAACACGATCATCAGCGCGTACAGCGCGATGTACCACACGCTGGTGGTGTTCGCCAGGTTGGCGTTGATCCACTTGACCCAGCTCTGGTCGGTCTTGCCGAACTGCGCGATGAGCGTCGGGATGGCGAGGATCGAGGAGGCGAAGATCGGCGGGATGACGCCGGACATGTTGATCTTGAGCGGCAGGTAGGTGGAGGAGCCGCCGTACATCTTGCGGCCGATCATGCGGCGCGTGTACTGCACGGGGATGCGGCGCTGGCACAGCTCGACGAAGTCGACGAAGATGAGGATGACGACGAGGACGGACACGACGATGCCGAACTTGGTCCAGTCGCCGTCAGTGCCGTTGGTGCCCCAGCCGATCTCCCACAGCTGCGGCAGGAAGCCGGAGCAGATGGACATGAAGATGAGGACGGACATGCCCTGGCCGATGCCCTTGTCGGTGATGAGCTCGGCCATCCACATGATCAGGCCGGTGCCGCCGGTCATGATGAGGACCATCACCACGAGGTTCCACACCGAACCGTCGGGGATGACCTGGGAGCAGGCGTAGTTGAACAGCGCGCCGGAGCGGGCGGTGACGAGGATCGTGGTGGACTGCAGCACGGCCAGACCGATGGTGAGGTATCGGGTGTACTGCGTCAGCTTCGCCTCGCCGGACTGGCCCTCCTTGTGCAGGGCCTCGAAGCGCGGGATGACGACGCGCAGCAGCTGCACGACGATGGACGCGGTGATGTACGGCATGACGCCCAGCGCGAAGATCGACAGCTGCAGCATGGCGCCGCCGGAGAACAGGTTCACCAGTCCGATGAAGTTCTCCTGGCTGCCCTGCAGGGTCGCCACGCACTTCTGCACGACGGTGTAGTCCACGCCCGGGGTCGGGATTAACGAACCGATGCGGTAGATGATGATGATGAACAGGACGAAGAGGATCTTCTTCCTCAGCTCCTTCGTCTTCAGGGCCTGAATTAACGTCCTCACCTGAAATCCTCCCATGCGCCCAAGGCGCTACAGCTATGCTCATGTGTTCGTGTTTTGAACGCTAACGCACGAGCATATCGTATCGTGCCTACTTAGCGCTAACAATGCGTCGGAATCGCGGGAAAAACACGGGGAAAATCACGGGCCCCGACGCGGGTAGAAGTCATCGGAAACGACATGACCCCCTCGCTCACGAGGGGCGAGAGGGTCATGTTCGTGAAGTTATCTCACCGAAGTGAGTGATCCGCGAAGGCGAATCAGGCTTCGATGCTGCCGCCGGCGGCCTCGATCTTGGCCTTGGCGGAGGCGGAGGCCTTCACGCCCTTGAGCGTGAACGCGACGGAGACGTCGCCGTCGCCCAGGACCTTCACCGGGGCGTTGCCGCGAACGGCGCCCTTGGCGACCAGGTTCTCGACGGACACCTCGCCGCCCTCCGGGAAGAGCTCGACGAGACGCGCGATGTTGATGACCTGGAACTCGACCTTGAACGGGTTCTTGAAGCCACGGAGCTTCGGCAGGCGCATGTACAGCGGGAGCTGGCCACCTTCGAAGCCAGGACGCACGTTGGTGCGCTTGGTCTGGCCCTTGGCGCCGCGACCCGCGGTCTTGCCCTTGGAGCCCTCACCGCGGCCGACGCGGGTCTTCGCCTTGTTGGCACCCGGAGCCGGCTTCAGATCGTGCATCTGCAGGATTTCGTTGTCTGCCATAATCAGTCGACCTCCTCGACGGTGACCAGGTGGCGAACGACGTTCACCAGACCGCGGTTGGCCGGGATGTCCGGACGGACAACGGTCTTGCCGATCTTGTTCAGACCCAGGGTCTGCGCGGCGGCACGCTGCTTCGGCGTGCGGTTCACGAGACCGTGGTGGAGCGTGATCTTCAGGTTAGCCATCTATCACTCACCATCCTTCGCTTCGGCGGCCTTGGCGGCCTGAGCCTCTTCACGGGCCTTGCGGGCCTCGGCGATGCCGGCGGCGCGGGCGCGCAGCAGGGCATCGGGGGCGACCTCGTTCAGGGCGAGACCACGACGGGCGGCGATCTCCTCCGGCTCCTCAAGCTGCTTGAGGGCGGCGACGGTCGCACGGACCATGTTGATCGCGGTCGGGGAGCCCATGGACTTGGTCAGCACGTCGGTGATGCCGGCGCACTCCATGACGGCGCGCACCGGGCCACCGGCGATAACGCCGGTACCGGGGGCGGCCGGACGCAGCAGGACGGTGCCCGCGGCGTCGTGACCGATCACCGGATGGGTGACGGTGCCGCGGACGCGCGGCACGGTGAACATGTGCTTCTTGGCATCCAGCTGGCCCTTGGCGATGGCCGCCGGGACCTCACGGGACTTGCCGTAGCCGACACCCACGGTGCCGTTGCCGTCGCCGACCACCACGAGGGCGGCGAAGCTGAACGTACGGCCACCCTTGTGGGTCTTGGACACGCGGTTGATGGTCACGACGCGATCGAGGAGCTCATCGCCCTTGTTCTCTTCGCGACGGTTGCGACGCTCACCGCGACGGCCCTCGCCGCGACGACCGCCACGGCGGCCGCCACGACGCTCGTCGTTGGCGTTGGCGTTGTTCTCGTCAGCCGGGGCAGCCTGAGTGTTCTGAGTTTCTTCAGCCACTTGGGTTTCCTTCATTTCTTCGCTCACAGTGCCAGACCTCCCTCACGGGCGCCATCGGCGACGGCGGCGACACGGCCGGTGTACTTGTGACCACCACGGTCGAAGACGACGGACTCGATGCCGGCGGCCTTGGCCTTCTCGGCGATGAGCTCGCCGACCTTCTTGGCGGCCTCGACCTTGGTGCCCTCGAAGCCGGCGAAGTCAGCGGTCAGCGTGGAGGCGGAGACCAGGGTGATGCCCTTGGTATCGTCCACGACCTGCGCGACCATGTGGCGGTTGGAACGGGTGACCACCAGGCGCGGACGCTCGGCGGTGCCGGAGATACGCTTGCGGATGCGGGCGTGACGACGCTTGAGCGCGGCCTTCTTGCCCTTGCCGAAAATAGTGACGCTCATATCACTTACCAGCCTTTCCAGCCTTGCGCAGAATATGCTCGCCGGCATACTTGATGCCCTTGCCCTTGTAGGGTTCCGGAGCGCGCAGCTTGCGGATGTTGGCGGCCACCTGACCGACCATCTGCTTGTCGGTGCCCTCGACGACGACGTGCGTCGCGTCGGTCACCTTGAGCGTGATGCCTTCCGGCGGGTTGACGGTGATCGTGTGGGAGTAGCCGAGGAAGAACTCGATGCCCTTGCCCTTGGCGACGGCGCGGTAACCGGTGCCGACGATCTCCAGGGTCTTGGAGTAGCCGTCGTGCACGCCCTTGACCATGCCGGCCATGATGGAGCGGGCCAGACCGTGCTTGGCACGGGTCGGACGCAGGTCGTCGGCCGGGGTGACGATGATCTCGTTGCCCTCGACGGCCGCGGTGATGCCTTCCGGCAGGACGTAGGAATCGGTGCCCTTCGCGCCCTTGGCCTCGAAGTTCTGACCGTCGATCTTGACCTCAACGCCAGCGGGGATGGCGATGGGGAGCTTACCAATATGCGATGCCATGTGTCAGCTCTCCTTTCTCACCACACGTAGGCGACGATCTCGCCACCGATGCCTCGATCGAGGCATTCCTTCTGGGTCAGCAGTCCCGACGAAGTCGAGATGATCGCGATGCCGAGGCCACCGAGCGGCATCGGCAGGGAGTCGGACTTCGCGTAGCGACGCAGGCCCGGCTTGGAGATGCGCTTGATGCCCTGGATGGAACGCTCGCCGTTCGGACCGTACTTGAGGGTGACCTCAAGGGTCTGACCGACCTTGGCTTCCTTGGCGGTGTAGTCCTTGATGAAGCCTTCGCGCTTCAGGATCTCCGCGATGTTCTTCTTGAACTTGGAGTACGGCATATCCACGGTCTCGTGCTTCGCCGCGCTCGCGTTACGCAGACGCGTGAGCATGTCTGCGATCGGATCTGTCATTGTCATGTGGGCTTATGCCCTTTCTCGCCGTGGTTTCCGCCGCCGGCTCCCCTGGGGCTCCAGGAGAGCTACAGCCGCGGACCTTCAGCGTCGATGTTTACCAACTGGACTTCGTAACGCCGGGCAGCTCGCCGCGGTGGGCCTTCTCGCGAAGGCAGATGCGGCACAGGCCGAACTTGCGGTACACGGAATGGGGACGACCGCAGACCTGGCAACGCGTGTAGGCGCGCACCTTGAACTTCGGCTTGCCGGCCGCCTTGTTCTTAAGAGCGGTTTTTGCCATATCAGTTCTCCTTGAAGGGGAAGCCGAGGTGCTTGAGCAGCGCGTAGGCTTCCTTGTCGTCCTTGGTGCTGGTCACCACGGTGATGTCCATGCCACGCTGGTGGTCGATGGAATCCGGATCGATCTCGTGGAACATGGACTGCTCGGTGAGACCGAAGTTGTAGTTGCCCTGGCCGTCGAACTGGTGGCCGTTGATGCCACGGAAGTCGCGGATGCGCGGCAGGGCCATCGTCAGCAGACGATCGAGGAACTCCCACATGCGGTCGCCACGCAGGGTGACGTACGCACCGATGGCCTGGCCCTCACGCAGGTGGAACTGCGCGACGGACTTCTTGGCCTTGGTGATCTTCGGCTTCTGGCCGGTGATCAGGGTGAGGTCCTTGACGGCGCCCTCGATGAGCTTGGAGTCGCGAGCGGCGGCACCGACACCCATGGAGACGACGACCTTCTGGACGCGAGCGACCTGCATCGGGTTGGAGTACTTGAACTCCTTCTCGAGCTCAGGCACGATCTGCTCGTTGTACTGCACCTTCAAGCGCGGGGTGGCCGGCGCTTCGACGGTAGTGGTGTCGGTCATGCCAGCTCCTTTCCGGACTTCTTGGCGACGCGCACGCGCACGGTCTTCACCTTGCCGTCACGCGCCTCTTCCTTCACGATGACGCCGACGCGGGTCGGCTTGCCGGTCTCCGGGTCGATGACCATCACGTTGGAGCGATGGATCGGAGCCTCGACGGAGACGATGCCGGCCTGCTGGCCCTGCTGGGTGGCGCGGACGTGCTTCTTGACGATCTGAACGCCCTCGACGATCAGACGGTCGTTCGGCAGCACGCGAAGGACCTTGCCCTCCTTGCCGCGATCCTTGCCGCGGATGACCTTCACCTGGTCGCCGCTCTTGATCTTGGCTACCATGTCAGATCACCTCCGGGGCGAGGGACACGATGCGCATGAACTTCTTGTCGCGAAGCTCACGGGCGATCGGTCCGAAGATACGAGTGCCCTTCGGTTCACGGCCGGAGCCGAGAATCACCGCGGCGTTCTCATCGAACTTGATGTAGGAGCCGTCGACACGACGGTGCTCCTTGACGGTACGGACGACGACGGCCTTGACCACGTCACCCTTCTTGACCGATCCGCCAGGGATCGCGTCCTTGACCGAGGCGACGATGACGTCGCCCAGGCCGGCATAGCGTCGCTTCGAGCCACCGAGCACGCGGATGGCAAGGATTTCCTTGGCACCCGTGTTGTCGGCGACATGAAGCCGCGTTTCCTGCTGAATCATTGATTCTCCTTAGCCGAGCTGGTTCTCCCCGCACACCGGGCGCGGTGGATAGACGCACAGAACATCTATCTAACCGCGCCCGGTGGACGGCGAGCCTTGCCGAACTTATTTTTTTTACTTGGCGCGCTCGATGATCGACTCGAGACGCCAACGCTTGGTCTTGCTCAGAGGACGAGTCTCCATGATACTCACGAGGTCGCCAATGTGCGCCTCGTTGTGTTCGTCATGGGCCTTGACCTTCTTGGTGGTGCGGACGACCTTGCCGTACAGCGGGTGGGTCTTGCGGTTCTCCAGCTCCACGGTAATCGTCTTGTCCATCTTATCGGACACGACGTAGCCGCGGCGAACCTTGCGGAAGTTGCGCTCCTGCTGCTCTTCAGCCATGATCACTGCTCCTTAGCGGTTTCGTCGGCCGGCTCGGAGGTGATGCCAAGCTCACGCTCGCGCAGCACGGTGTACATGCGGGCGATGTCGTGCTTGACGGCCTTGAGGCGGGCCGTGTTCTCGAGCTGACCGGTGGCGGACTGGAAGCGCAGGTTGAACAGCTCTTCCTTGGACTTCTTCAGGAAGCCCTCGATCTCCGCGTTGGTCTTCTCGTTGAGATTCTTGATGGAGTATTCTTCGGTTCCGACTGCCATATCAGATGTCACCGCCTTCACGAGCAATCACACGGCACTTCATGGGGAGCTTGTCGATGGCACGACGCAGGGCTTCCTTGGCGACGTCCTCGGAGACACCACCGATCTCGAACATCACGCGACCAGGGTGGATGTTGGCGATCCAGAACTCCGGAGTACCCTTACCGGAACCCATTCGGGCGCCGAGCGGGTGCTTGGTCAGCGGACGATCCGGGAAGATCGTGATCCACACGCGGCCACCACGCTTGATGTAGCGGGTCATGGCGATACGCGCGGCCTCGATCTGGCGGTTGGTCACGTAAGCCGGGGCCAGCGCCTGGATGCCGTAATCACCGAAGTTGATCTCGTTGCCGCCCTTGGACATGCCGGAGCGGACGGGACGGTGCTGCTTGCGGTACTTGGTCCTCTTTGGGATAAGCATTCTTGCTCACTCCTTCGTTTCCGTGGCAGCGGGGGCCGCGGCGGCCTCGGCCTTGGGGGCCTCGGCGTTGCGGGCGGCACCGGCGTTGCGGTTGCCACGGCGCGGACGGCGATCGCCGCGACGGCCGGGACGGTTGTTCTGCTGGGCCTGCTGCTCTTCGAACTCACGTTCGGTCATGTCGCCCTTGTAGATCCAGACCTTGACGCCGATGCGGCCGTAGGTCGTCTTGGCCTCGAAGAAGCCGTAGTCGATCAGGGCGCGGAGGGTCTGCAGCGGGACGCGACCCTCGCGGTAGAACTCGGAACGGCTCATTTCGGCACCGCCGAGACGGCCGGAGAGCTTGATGCGGATACCCTTGGCACCGGCGCGCATGGCGTCCTGCTGGGCCTTGCGCATCGCGCGGCGGAAGGTGACGCGGTTGGTCAGCTGCTCCGCGATGCCCTGAGCGACGAGCTGGGCGTCCAGCGCGGCGTTCTTGACCTCGAAGATGTTGAGCTGGACCTGCTTGCCGGTCAGCTTCTCGAGCTTGGCGCGGACCTTCTCGGCCTCGGCGCCGCGGCGGCCGATCACGATGCCCGGACGGGCGGTGTGGATGTCGACGCGGACGCGGTCACGGGTGCGCTCGATGACGATCTTGCTCACGCCGGCGCGCTCGAGGTCCTTGTTCATCTCCTTGCGGATCTTGTCATCCTCAAGGACGAAGTCGCTGTAGCGCTCGCCGGCCTTGTTGGAATCGGAGAACCACTTGGAGCGGTGGTTTTCAGTGACGCCCAGGCGGTAGCCAAAGGGATTGATCTTCTGACCCATCTTTAGCGGTTTCCTTCCTTGTTGGCGACGACGACCGTGATGTGGGAGGTGCGCTTGTTGATACGAGCGGCACGGCCCTGGGCACGAGCGCGGAAACGCTTGAGCGTCACGCCCTCGTCCACGTAGGTCGCCTTGACGACCAGGTCGTTCTCACGGAACGGCTCGCCGGCCTTGTCGGCCTTGACGCGCGCGTTGGCGATGGCGCTCTCGAGGACCTTGCGAACCGGGATGGACGCGTCCTGCGGAGCGAACTTGAGGATGGTGAGGGCTTCGGTCGCCTGCTTGCCTCGGATGAGGTCGACCATGCGGCGAGCCTTGCGCGGCGTCACGCGGACGTGACGGGCGATTGCTTTAGCTTCCATAAGTCATTCTCTCCTTTAGCGGCGGGCCTTCTTGTCGTCCTTCACGTGACCCTTGAAGGTCTTCGTGGGGGCGAACTCACCCAGCTTGTGGCCGACCATGGCCTCGGTGACGAACACCGGGACGTGCTTGCGACCATCGTGGACAGCGAACGTGTGTCCGATGAAATCGGGGGTGATCATCGAACGGCGGGACCACGTCTTGATGACGTTCTTGGTGCCCTTCTCGTTCTGCTCGTCGACCTTCTTCTGCAAGTGGGCGTCGACGAAGGGGCCCTTCTTGATGCTACGAGTCATCGCTTCGAATCTTCCTTACTTGCGGTTCTTGCCGGACGGACGGCGACGGACAATCATCTTGTTCGAAGCCTTCTTCGGACGACGGGTACGAACCTCGCCCTTGCCCCACGGGGAGACCGGCGGCTTGCCGCCGCGGGTACGACCGCCGTGCGGGTGGTCGACCGGGTTCATGGACTCACCACGGGTGATCGGGCGCTTGCCCATCCAACGGGCGCGGCCGGCCTTGCCGAGCTGGACGTTCGCGTGGTCCTCGTTGCCGACCTCGCCGACGGTCGCGCGGCAGCGGGCGTCGACGTTGCGGATCTCGCCGGACGGCATACGCAGCTGGGCGTAGGCACCGTCCTTCGCGACGAGCTGGACCGAGGTGCCGGCGGAACGGGCGATCTTGGCACCGCCGAGCGGCTTGAGCTCGATGGCGTGGATGACCGTACCGGTCGGGATGTTCTTCAGCGGCAGGTTGTTGCCCGGCTTGATGTCGGCCTGGGCACCGGTCTCGATGACGTCACCCTGCTTGATGCCCTTCGGCGCGATGATGTAGCGCTTCTCGCCGTCGGCGTAGTGCAGGAGGGCGATGCGGGCGGAGCGGTTCGGGTCGTACTCGATGTGAGCGACCTTGGCCGGCACGCCGTCCTTGTCCCAGCGACGGAAGTCGATGAGACGGTACTGGCGCTTGTGGCCGCCGCCACGGTGGCGGGACGTGATACGGCCGTAGGAGTTACGACCGCCGGTCTTGGAGAGCGGACGAACGAGCGACTTCTCAGGCGTGGAACGCGTGATCTCGGAGAAGTCCGAGACGGAGGCGTTGCGGCGGCCGGCGCTCGTCGGCTTGTAAACGCGGATAGCCATAATGTAGTTCTTCCTTTAACTTTTCTCGGCTAACCTTCAGTTACCGAAGATGTCGATGGTCTGGCCCTCGGCGACGGACACGATCGCGCGCTTCTGGGAAACGCGGCGACCGAAGCCGGTGCGGGTGCGAGTGCGCTTGCCCTCACGGTTGAGGGTGTTGACCTTCGTCACCTTGACATTGAAGATCTGTTCGATAGCCTGCTTGATCTGCACCTTGTTCGCGTTCGGGGCCACCACGAAGGTGTACTGGCCACGATCGGAGGCGGCGTAGCTCTTCTCGGACACGACGGGCTTGATGATGATGTCGTGAGCCGGCTTGTGAATAGCGACCATGGAAATCAGGCCTCCTTCTTGGTCTTCGCCGCCACGAAGGCCTCGAGGGCCTCCTTGGTGAAGACGACGTACTGCGCGGTCACCACGTCGTACGTGTTGAGCTGATCGACGAAGATCGGGTGGACATACGGAAGGTTGCGCACGGAGAGCCACTCGTTGACCTGATCACGGGTCAGCGCGATGGTGGCGAACTTCTCACCGATGACCGGGTTCAGGGCGGCGATGGCGGCCTTGGTGGACGGCTTCTCGGAGACGCCGAAGTCGACGACGGCCACGCGACCGGCGTTGGTGCGGTCGGAGAGCACGTACTTGAGGGCGGCGGCCTTCATCTTCTTGGGGGTGCGCTGGGAGTAGTCACGCGGCTGCGGGCCGAACACGACGCCGCCGTGGTACCACTGCGGGGCGCGGATGGAGCCCTGGCGGGCACGACCGGTGCCCTTCTGCTTCCACGGCTTCTTGCCGCCGCCGGAGACGTTGGCGCGGGTCTTGGTCGCGTGGGTGCCGGCACGACGGGCGGCGAGCTGCGCGATGACGACCTGGTGAATCAGCGGGATGCGGGACTGGACCTCTTCGGCGGAGAAGCCGAAGAGCTCGGCCGGGGCCTCGACGGTGCCGGCGGCCTGGCCCTGCGGGTCGGTGACGTTCAGAGTAACGTTAGCCATGGCTTATCAGGCTCCCTTCACGGCGGAGCGAACGAGAACGATGCCGCCCTTCGGGCCCGGGATGGCGCCCTTGATGGCGAGGATGCCGTTCTCGACATCCGCGGAGACGACGGTCAGGTTCTGCACGGTGGAGGTCACATGACCCATGCGGCCAGCCATGCGCTTGCCCTTGAGAATGCGGCTCGGAGTCGCGCACGCGCCGACGGAACCGGGGCGACGCTCGTTCTTGTGGGAGCCGTGGGTACGGCGGTAGGACTTGAAGCCCCAACGCTTGATGGTGCCGGCGAAGCCCTTGCCCTTGGTGGTGCCGGTCACGTCGACCTCAGCGCCCTCGGCGAAGACGTCGGCGTTGAGCTCCTGGCCCACCTCGTACTCGGTGGCGTTGTCCTCGCGCACCTCGACGAGGTGACGGCGCGGGGTCACACCGGCCTTGGCGAAGTGGCCGGCGAGCGGCTTGGTGACCTTCGTCGGGTCGATCTGGCCGTAGCCGAGCTGGACGGCGGTGTAGCCGTCGGTCTCCGGGGTCTTGATGGCGGTGACGACGTTGGTGGAGACGTCCACCAGCGTGACGGGCACGAAGAAGCCGTTCTCGTCCCACACCTGCGACATGCCGAGCTTCTTGCCCAGCAGCGCCTTGCGATCCTTATGTTGCGACATAGCGGTTCCCTCCTCCCTTACAGCTTGATCTCGATGTTGACGTCCGCAGGCAGATCGATGTGCATCAGGGAATCCACGGCCTTCGGGGTCGGGTCCACGATGTCGATGAGACGCTTGTGCGTGCGCATCTCGAAGTGCTCGCGAGAATCCTTGTACTTATGAGGAGAACGGATAACACAGAAAACGTTCTTCTCGGTCGGCAGCGGAACGGGGCCAACAACAGTTGCGCCCGCGTTCGTCACCGTTTCGACGATCTTCTTCGCCGATTGGTCGATGACCTCGTGGTCATAGGACTTAAGCCTGATGCGGATTTTCTGTCCCGCCATTGCCGTCCGCCCTTTCTAGCGATTCGTGTACTGGTTTCCAGCCTGCTTCTTCAGGGCACCGGCGCGCATGGCCTCCCTTGGACATACGTCCTCTGGCGGTCATCCGACATCAGTGCACGGCACCACGAATCGCGCTGGCGATCCGCCGGCCCGTGCTCGCTTTGTTATTTCCAATGTGCGAGCCCAAATCAGGCAACTTGAGTATCTAATCACCGGGCTTGGACGAGCGCGCCCCCGCGACACGCCGTCACCGTATAAGGCAGGCTCATGCCGTCGTCACCGCCAGCACGGCGACGAAGATCAGCAGGGTGGAGACCATCTCGACCATGCCGGCGACGACCGGCTTCACCCGTCGGCGCGAACCGATCCACGGCAGCGCGACCGCGCGCGCCAGCAGCCAGACCGCGGCGAGCTGCGCCCACAGAAACCGCGCGTGCATCCACGCATCGGACCCGAAACCTGCCGCCGCGGACCACGCCCACCAGGTCACGCCCGCGAACAGTGCCGCATGCCACGCGATCGATGCGACGAGGTACGCGCGGCTCCCCCGCTCGCGAATCATCGTCTTGACGAACAGCACCGAACCGAACTGCGTCACCGCGAACACGGCCGACATCATCACCGCCGTGGACGGCATCATCACATGCAACGGATTATGCGCCCCATACGAGGCGACGACCGTGGCCATCAGCGACGAGGCGAGCACGGCCACCGCGTTGCCCCACAGGCTGCGTTCGCGCCTGAACCATGCGGCGAGGAACGAGAGCGCGGCCAGCACCATATATAAGGGAGCCCAGCGCAGTATGCCCGGATTGACGATGATGAATGGAATCCCGAACACGGCCAGCGCCGCCCCATACCCCGCCACGGGCATCCGGTACCGCCGCGCAAACCGGGATTTGAGCCACCGCGCCGCAACGAACTGCACGCAGTAGCACAGCGCCCACAGCACGACCAGCCACACGGAATCCCGGGTCGGACCTCCTGCGACAAGCCCGGCCGCCGCGGGCGCAAGCGCCATCACCCACGCTCCCGGCTGGTCGGGAATCCAATCCCGCACGCCCGTGGCGCGGGACTTTGCGGGAGAGCCGACGGGAGATTTCACAGGGGCCTTCACCGGCTTGGGCACATCACTCATACGCCCAGTCTAACGGTGCTAACAGTGCTAACAGTGCTAACAGTGCTAACGGTGCAGGCGGTTCAGGGCGCGGCGGGCCACGTCGTGCGAGGAGCCCGCGCCGTTGCCGCGCACGCCGAAGGCGACGAGCAGCACCATGACGAAGCACAGCGTGGCGGAGATGCGCAGCGCCCACTGGATGCCGGCGATGTTCGCGAGCGTCGCGGACATGCCACCCGCATGGTACATGGCGGTGAACGTCTCCATCAGGATCACGAGGATCGGCGCGCCCATCGCGCCCGCCACCTGACGGGCCGTGTTCGTCACGGCCGAGCCGGCGGAGATACCGGAGGGCTCGAGGCAGTTGAGCGACCACGTGGTGATCGGCATCAGCAGCGACCCCATGCCGATCTGACGCACGAACTGGCAGATCGACACCCACCAGATCCACGTGTCGGACGAGATGAGGCTCATGCCGATCGTGCCGACGGTGAGCATGATCGCGCCGAACAGGGCGACGGGCCGCGCGCCGAAGCGGTCGAGCGCCTTGCCGCCGAACAGCTGGGAGATGCACTGGCCGATCGCGCCGGGCAGCATGATGAGGCCGCTCATCGTCGCGGAGTAGCCACGGTCGTTCTGGATGTAGAGCGGCATGATCACCAGAATCGAACTGAACGCGAAGAACGCGAGCGACGCGGTGATCGTGCCCACGGTGAACGAACGGTTCCTCAGCACGCCCAGGTCGAGCAACGCCGGCTCGGGCCTCTCCCCACGCGCGACGCCCTCACGGTAACGGCGCGAACGGCGCACCTGACGCGCGACGAACCAGATGATGCCGACCACGCCGACGAGCATCGACGCCCACACCATCGGATGCGTGAACGGATAGTTCTCGATGTTCGTGAATCCGAACATCAGTCCACCGAAACCGAACACGGACAGGGCGACGGAGAAGAAGTCGGCCCGCGCGGTCGCGTCGTTCTCGCCGAAATCATGCAGCCACAGCACGGCGGCGACGAGCGAGAGCGCACCGATCACCGTGAGCGTGAGGAAGATGGAACGCCATCCGTTCGCGTCGGTCTGGAGGCCGCCGAGCGTCGGGCCGATGGCGGGGGCGACGCTCATCGCGATGCCCACGGTGCCCATCGCGGCGCCGCGGCGCGACAGCGGGAATATCGAGAACACGGTGATCTGCAGGACCGGCCACATCACGCCGGTGCCGACGGCCTGCAGCACGCGGCCGGCGAGCAGGACGAGGAACGTGGGCGCGAGCCACGCGCACACGGAACCGAGCGTGAACACGATCATCGACGTGATGACGATCTGGCGCGTGGAGAAGCGGCGCGTGAGGAACGCGGTGAGCGGCACCATCACGCCCATCACGAGCTGGAACACGGACGTGAGCCACTGTCCGGTGGTCACGTTGATGCGGAATTCGTCGACGATCGACGGCAACGCGGCGGACAGCTGGAGCTGCGTGAAGTTGCCGACGAACGTGATGAACGTGAGGATGGCGAGCGAGACGAACGCCGTGTGCGTCAGATGCCCGTCAACGTATGATTCCTCACGCGTGAGCGTGCGCTTCGATCCCAGCTTCGTCACCATATGCCGCATACTTCTTCCCGTGCGATTCCCGAGGGGATTCGGCCGCCCTCGACCACGATGCGGCTCCCCCAAAGCACGCGAATACGCTATACCCAGCCGTGCCCAATCCACACGCAATCATGCTGTGAGCGAGGTCACGGCGGCGGATGCGGGAATCCGCGACATCTTCCTTGCCTCGCCGGAGGCGGTCATTTATATTACGGAATCGTGAGCGAACTGAAGGGCAAATCGATCGAACCGATCCACGATCACCGCGCGAACGTGCTCTACCAGCACGGCACGCTCGCATTGCTCGTGCCAGGGCTGCTGGAAGGCACCACGACGATGGGCGAACTGCTCACCCACGGCGACACGGGCATCGGCACCGGCGAAGGGCTCGACGGCGAGATCATCGTGCTCGACGGACGCGCGTGGAAGGTGGGACGCACCGGCGAGGTGGAGGCCGTGCCCGACGACCTCACGCTGCCGTTCGCGAACATGCACCGGGCCGCGTTCCAATACCAGTGCGAACGCAGCGACATCGGCCTGGAGGAGCTCAACCGGCGCATCGTCGAGGCGAACGGACGCGCGAACACGTTCTTCTCCGTCATCGTGCGCGGCACGTTCAGCTTCATCAAGACGCGCGCCGTCATCAAACAGCAGGCGCCGTACCCGACGCTCGAAGAGGTCGCGGACCGGCAGGCGATCTTCCTCGGCCACGACGTGCGCGGCACGATGCTCGGCTACTTCTCCCCCGTCATGTTCCACGGCGCGGCCGTCGCCGGATTCCACGAGCATTTCCTCGCCGACGACCACTCGATCGGCGGCCACGTACTCGACGCGGTGCTCGAGCGCGGCGAAATCCTCAGTCAGGTGTTCGACACGATGGTCACGCACCTGCCCGTCGACAATCCCGACTACCGCAATCACGACTTCACACGCGACAACATCGCCGAGGCGATCACCAACGCGGAAGGCGACGTGAAGGCGGACTGAACCGGACCGGCCGGCGCGTGCACGTCCGCGGCGTCGCGGCACGCGCGCCGACGGAACGTCGCGCCGGAACCGGCGTCCCGCTCGTGACCGGCCTAGCGTATACTGTCTGCGATTCGACCGCAACCGCGAGACAGAGGACGAGAGAGATGAGCGACAACGAAGCCGGAACGACGGCGGAAGCGCGCGCCGACGCCATGACGGCGACGGCGACCGACGCACCGGCCACCACCCCGCCGGACGACCCGACCACCGGCACCGAGAAACACACGAGGCACGCGCTGCACACGAACCTCAAGCGCGGCATGGAGGCGCGGCATCTGCAGATGATCTCGCTGGGCGGCGTGATCGGCACCGGTCTGTTCCTGAGCTCCGGCTACACGATCCAGCAGGCGGGGCCGATCGGCACGATCCTCGCCTACGCGATCGGCGCGGTCATCGTGTACCTGGTGATGCTCACGCTCGGCGAACTGTCCGTGGCGATGCCGGTGACCGGCTCGTTCCACGTGTACGCGGAGAAGTTCATCGGACCGGGCACCGGCTTCGTGATCGCCATCCAGTACTGGCTCACGTGGACGGTGGCGCTCGGCTCCGAGTTCACGGCGGCCGGCCTGCTCATGCAGCGGTGGTTCCCGCACACGCCCACATGGATATGGTCGGCGGCGTGCATCGCACTGATCTTCACGCTGAACGCCCTATCCGTGCGGTTCTTCGCCGAGGCGGAGTTCTGGTTCGCCTCGATCAAGGTGTTCGCGATCTGCGCGTTCATCCTGATCGGCACGCTCACGATCTTCGGCATCATCCCGATGAAGGGGTACACACACGCGCCGATGTTCGACAACCTGTTCAAGGACGGCGTCTTCCCGAACGGCTTCATGCCCGTGTTCGCGACGATCCTCACCGTGAACTTCGCGTTCTCCGGCACCGAGCTGATCGGCGTGACCGCCGGCGAGACGCGCGACCCGGAGAAGGCGGTGCCGAAGGCGATCCACACGACGCTGTGGCGTCTCGTCCTGTTCTTCATCGGCTCGATCGTCGTGATGAGCGCGCTGATCCCGTGGCGTCAGGCGGGCGTGGGCGAAAGCCCGTTCGTGCTCGTGCTCAACTCGGTGGGCATCCCGTATGCGGCGGACATCATGAACTTCGTCGTGCTCACGGCCGTGCTCTCCGCCTCGAACTCCGGCCTGTACGCCTCGACGCGCATGGTATGGTCGATGGGCCACGAGGGCATGATCCCGCGCTGGTTCGCGAAGACGAACCGCCGCGGCGTGCCGATGCTGGCCCTGTGCGCGGCGATGGCCGGCGGCCTGCTCGCACTGCTCTCCTCCGTGGTGGCGGCCTCCACCGTGTACCTCGTGCTCGTGGCCCTGTCCGGCCTGTCGGCCGTGGTGGTGTGGATCGCGATCGCGTACTGCCAGATCGTGTTCCGCCGCCGCTGGGTCGCCTCCGGGCATACGGCCGCCGAGCTCAAGTACGCGACGCCCGGCTACCCGTGGACCTCGTGGGGCGCGTTCATCCTGTGCACCGCCTCGTTCCTGCTCGTGTTCTTCGACAAGGAGCAACGATTCGCGCTCGTCGCCGAGCTGCTGTTCATCGTCGTGTGCTATGCCGCGTACTTCGTGCAGAAGTGGTGGCGCGACAAGCATCCGGCGGCCGAGGTGCAGCTGCCGTAAAGCCGTGGATAACCGTGGATAACGGGCTGCGGCCCTGGAAGCCGTCGCGATTGCGACGGCTTCTGCGTTGGAAGGGGTACATTCCGGTTCCGTGGGACGCGTATCTGGCTTGTGAGGGGTACCTTTCCACGGATATTCCGGGTATGGGCCGCGCCATTGCATGCCGGCAACCGGGAATATCGCGTTGCAGGCACCCCTCGCAACGCAGATAGGTGTCGGCTCAGGAGAGGCGGTACCCCTCCAAAGCGATATGCCCCTCCGTTTGCCGTACAGGGGCCGTATAGTGAAAGCGTGAACGGCTCTGCGAAGGTTCCAGGTGCTCCGGCGACCGCGACGGCGGCCGCCCCGGTGAAAAGCGGGCGGATCGCCGCCTGCGCGTTCGGCGTGGCCATGCTGCGCGTGTTCTGGTGGACGACGCTGGTCGCCGGCATCGCGTTGGCGGCGTCTCTTGTGACGATGTTGACGGCCTCATGGCCGGCCCCTTGGGTTCCCGACGGCTGGACGACGTGGCTCGCCGCGTTGGGCGGCGTCGTGGTGGTCGAATCGGTGGTCTTCTGGATCGGCATCATCACCGTATATCTCACGTCGGTGCAGCTGGGGTTGAGGATCCGCGTGATCGGCGTCCTGTGCGGCTGGATCCCGATCGCGAATCTCATCGCGTTGCACCATATCATCCGCACCGTGGCGGAGGAGGTGCGCTTCGAATCGGCGAAGGAGCGGCTGGATCGGGCGCGTGCCGGCGCACGCGTGTGCGCGACCCGCTACCCGGTCCTGTTCGTGCACGGCGTCTTCTTCCGCGACACGAAGGCGCTCAACTATTGGGGCCGCGTGCCGGCGGAGCTGGAGCGCAACGGCGCGGTCGTGTACTACGGCGAACATCAGTCGGCGGCGTCCGTGGCGGACAGCGCGCGCGAGCTGACCGAGCGCATCCGACGGATCGCCGAGACGACCGGGTGCGGGAAGGTGAACGTGATCGCCCATTCGAAGGGCGGGTTGGACATGCGCTATGCGATCGCGCGATGCGGCGCCGGTCGATGGGTGGCGTCGCTGACGACGATCAACACGCCGCACCGCGGCTGCGGGTTCGCGGATTATCTGCTGACGAACATCCCGATGGCGGCGCAGCGGCGCGTCGAGGCGGCGTACAACATGGCCGCTTCGCATCTGGGCGACAAGAAGCCCGACTTCATGGCCGCGGTGCACGACCTCACGCAGGCGGGCTGCGCGCGACTCAACGCCGAGATCGGGGATGCGGTGTTGCTGGAGTCCGGGGCCCGCGCGGCGGCGGGTGGTGCGGCCGCATCGCCCGGCACGGTGACGGTGCCGGGCGATGCGACGGCAGTGCCGGATTCCGGGCCGTTCGCTGGCATCCTGTGCCGCAGCGTCGGGTCACGGCTCGCGCATGCGACGACCGGCAAGTTCCCGCTGAACTTCACGTACCCGCTGGTGAAGTGGTTCGACGGGCCGAACGATGGACTGGTCGCGCGGCCGTCGTTCCCGTGGGGCGAGAGCCTCACCTGGCTGGAGCCGAACGGCGTGCGCGGCATCTCCCACGCGGACATGATCGACCTGAACCGTGAGAACATCCCCGGCTTCGACGTGCGCGAGTTCTACGTGGGATTGGTCGCCGATCTGAAGCGCCGCGGGCTATGAGAGGCAGCGCGAATACGCAAAAGGCCACCGCTTGTGGCGGTGGCCTTGGTGGTGGGCGATGTAGGAATCGAACCTACGACCCCTTCGGTGTGAACGAAGTGCGCTAGCCGCTGCGCCAATCGCCCATATCGCGCGTCGATGCCGCTCGTCCGAGCGAAACCGGCGTTTCGACGAAAAAACCGGCGGACGCCGGTTCCTTCTTCGAGTGGAGCTAAGGGGATTCGAACCCCTGACCCTCTCCATGCCATGGAGATGCGCTACCAGCTGCGCCATAGCCCCGTGTTCTGTTATGCCCGCGCCTGCCGAAGCAACCACGTTCGTGGGCGATACAAGATTCGAACTTGTGACCCCTTCCGTGTCAGGGAAGTGCGCTACCTCTGCGCCAACCGCCCGGGTCGTCTTCAGACCGAATCACTCCGGCCTTCCGAGAGCGGACAACGGGACTCGAACCCGCGGTCTCAACCTTGGCAAGGTTGCGCTTTACCAACTAAGCTATGTCCGCAGCTGTTTGCTGCTCCGTGAAGCAACGAGTGAATAACATACGCGAGTTTCCACCATCATGCAAATCGAGACGCTCCATCGGCGTGTCGCGCGCGATTCCTGGAGCTTCGCAGCACGTCTCCGCCATCGCGAAAACCGCACGAAATCGCCGATAATGACGCATGAGCGCCGCCTGAAGCGCGACTAGACTGAGTGACTGAACGCGATGGGCCGCAACCGGGCGCAACCGGAGACCGCCGAACGACCGGGCGGGCGCGAGCGGCGGCATCGCGACATCGCGACATCGCACGGGAATCGCGCCACACACGCACGGAAGGAGACGCCCATGGGCAACGTGTTCGACTATGTGACCGGCGAACGACGCCCGCTCACCGATCCGGACGCGCCGTTCAACGAGGTCGACGCGCTCGTGTTCGCCTCGCTCTCCTACGAGGATGTGGCGCGGCTCTCCCCCACGCTCGCGCTCGACGAGACCAAAGGCAAGAGCAACGGCGGCCGCGGCGGCTCGTTCGCGGCCCGGCTGCGCGCGTTCGAGCCGCGCCACCCGTGGCTGTGGGTCAAGGGGTTGGTGCGCGAGCCGTTCGAATCGGTCACGCTCGCCGAGGCGGAACAGGCGCTGCATCGCGAGCTCACGGGCGCGGTCAGCGGCGGCGGCGACATTGGCAACAGCAGCGACAGTGCCAAAGACGGCGACGATACGGACGCTACAGACGGCGATACCGGTCATACCGGCGATACGGACGGTACGGCCGGCGTGGCCGACACAGGCAAGCCGGACGTGCAGATGGTCGGTCTGACCGACCCGAACGAGACGCACGACTTCTTCGCCGCCGTGGCCGCCTCGCCGCGGTTCGCGGCGACGCGGCTCGGCGCGGTGGCCGAACACGTGAATCCGGGCGAGCAGACGCAGTTCGCGGCGATGACGTTCATGCTGCCGGACGGCCGGGATTGGCGCGGCCGGCCGCGCGTCAAGAATCCGACGCGCGGCGGCACGCTGGTCATCGCCTTCCGCGGCACCGACGATTCGCTCATCGGGTGGAAGGAGGACTTCAACATGGCCTTCCAGTACCCGGTGCCGGCGCAGCGGGCGGCGAGCGCCTACCTCGACATGGTGGCGCGGCTGTGGCGTGGGCCGATCGTGCTCACCGGACATTCGAAGGGCGGCAATCTGGCGGTGTACGCGGCGATGAACGCGGACGAGGAGGTGCGCCGGCGCATCCGTCACGTGTATTCGTTGGATGGTCCGGGATTCCCGCCGAACGTGGTCACGTCGCGGCAGTATCTGGACATCCAGCCGAAAGTGACGAAGATCGTACCGAGTTCGTCGATCGTGGGGCAGATTTTTGAGACGCCGGAGCCATGCCGCGTGGTCACGTCGGATTCGGACGGGATCATGCAGCATTTCTCGTTCTCCTGGCAGGTGGAGGGCGACCGGTTCGTGACGGAGCCGGATCTTGCGTCGAGTTCGCAGCTGTTCAACCAGTCGTTGAACGCGTGGATGGCCGGGTTGACGGTGGAGCAGCGCGAGCGCGCGGTGGATGCGCTGTTCGCGGTGCTGCATGCGAACGGCGCGACGACGTTCTCCGAGGTGATGGCCGGGTTCCCGGGGTCGATTCCGGCGATGATCGCGTCGATGCTGGGCCTGCCGGCGCAGGACCGGCGTCATCTGCTGGAGGCGGTGGCGATCCTGGTGCGCGCGACGATGGCGCGGCAGTCCGGCGGACAGTCCGCGCGGCAGTCCGGGAACCAGCCCAAGGAACAGCCCACGGAACAGCCCGCATAGCGCAGCGCTCGCCCCATGTCCTCTTATTGGTTATACTGTCTAGACAGATTGTCTAGATTGTTGACGGGAGGGACCATGTCACGACCACGCAGGGACTCGAGCATCCCACCGGCCAAGGAGCGCATGGAGAACGCGTTCTGGGGGCTGCTCGCCGACCGCGAGTACCGCCGCATCACCGTCACCGACATCGTGCATCGCGCGCAGGTGAACCGCAACTCGTTCTACTATCATTTCTCCGGACTGTCGGAACTCGCCGACGCCGCGATCCTCGCCGAGGTGCAGACCTCGCCGCTCATCCAGGAGGCGCCCGATCCGGACGCCGACCCGCAGGAGCAGTGGCGCAAACGCGTCACCCATTTCATGCATTCGCCGCGCGAACAGCAGCGTCTCGACCGCCTCGCCCTGCTCGCCGGGCCGCACAGCTCCCCCGAACTCGTCGAATCGCTGCATGATTTCGCGCGATTGTCGCTGATGCAGACGCTTGACCTCGACGCGGACCATCTGGACCTCAAAACCGATCTGCTGCTCGATTTCACGGCCGGCGGCCTGCTGTCGATCCTCAAACGCTGGCCGGAGCTACGCCAGAGCGTCTCGATGGACGACCTGCTCAACGAGGACGTGGCCGTGCTCGCGATGGGCATCTACCTGTCCATGTCCAAGGAGAACATGCTCGCCTACTGGAACCGCATCTACAACAAGTAGGAGGGCGACGGCACCCCCTCAGACGGGCTTCGCCCGCCAGCTCCCCCTGAAGGGGGCGCAAGAGGTTGGACATGCGCCAGCCGGTTCCGCGCCCCCTGAAGGGGGAGCTGGACGCCGTAGGCGGACTGAGGGGGTGTGCGGTTTCTCACAGAGGGGAATCATCGCGTCATCATGGCGTTTCCCGCGTCGAGGCGACATCATGGAGACATGACGAACGAGACGAACGCAATGAACGCGACTGGCGACGGCACGATGCGGACGGACGGCGGACCGGCGCCGGCACCGGCGCCGGTCCGCATCGAACACGACTGCATCGGCGAACTGGCCGTACCGGCGAACGTGTATTGGGGCATCCACACGCAACGCGCGATCGGCAACTTCCCGGTCTCCGGCATCACCGATTCGGCGCACCCCGAACTCATCCGCGCCTACGCGACGGTCAAGCGGGCCTGTGCGGGCGCGAACGAGGAGCTGGGGCTCATCGACGCGGACAAGGCGCGGTTCATCCGCGAGGCGTGCGTCGAGATCGAGGGCGGCAAGCTCGCCGACCAGTTCCCGGTGGACGTGATGCAGGGCGGCGCGGGCACGTCGTCGAACATGAACATGAACGAGGTGATCGCCAACCGCGCGTTGGAGCTCGCCGGGCACAGGCGCGGCGACTACGCGTACATCCACCCGAACGACGACGTGAACGAGTCGCAGTCGACGAACGACACATATCCGGCGGCGTGCAAACTGGCGCTGATCGACGCGATCCATCCGCTCGCCGAGGCGACGAAGCGTCTCGCGAAGGCGTTCCACGATCTGGCGGACAAGCACATCAACGACGTGACGCTCGGCCGCACGCAGCTGCAGGACGCCGTGCCGATGACCTACGGGCAGGAGTTCCACGCGTTCGCGACGCTGCTCAAATCCGATCTCGCCGGTTTCGAACGGCTCGTGCCGCAGCTCGCGCAGCTGAACCTCGGCGCGACGGCCATCGGCACCGGCATCTGCGCGGATCTGCGGTTCCGGCGCGCGGCGACCGAGCATCTGGCGCGCATCACCGGCCTGCCGATCACGGCGGCGCCGGACCCGGTGGCGGCGATGACCGACATGGGCGCGTACGTGTCGACCTCCGCGGCGCTGAAGAACCTCGCCGTGCACCTGAAGAAGGCGGCCGACGACCTGCGTCTGCTCAACTCGGGCCCGCGCGCCGGATTCAACGATCTGGACGTGCCGGCGCGTCAGGCGGGTTCGAGCATCATGCCGGCGAAAGTGAACCCGGTGATCCCGGAATGCGTGAACCAGTGCTGCTTCATGGTGTTCGGCATGGACGTGACGGTGAACTGGGCGGTGGCCGAGGGCCAGCTGCAGCTCAACGCGTTCGACCCGGTGATGGTGCACGAGCTGCTGACCGGCATGTCGCTGCTCACGAACGCGATGGACGTGTTCCGCGTCAACTGCATCGAGGGCATCGTCGTGCACACCGAGGTGGGGCGCGCACACGCCGAATCGACGCCGTCGATCGCGGCCGCGCTCAACCACTACATCGGCTACGAGCGGGGTTCGGCGATCGCCGCCGAAGCGGTGCGTTCGGGCCGCACGGTGCGCGAGGTGGCCGGCGAGATGACCGATCTGCCGGCGGAGAAGCTTGATGAGATCCTCGATCCGATACGTCTGGCGCGTGGATTGGGTCAGACCTGCCGCGAGCACCGGGAGTAGGGAGATTCGGGAGTAGGGACCGGAACGACACCCCCTCAGTCCGGCAGGCACCCCCTCAGTCCGGCCTACGGCCGGCCAGCTCCCCCTGAAGGGGGCGCAGACTGAATTCGCGCCCCCTTCAGGGGGAGCTGGCGCGCGGAGCGCGACTGAGGGGGTGCCCGCCGCGCGCGACACGCCGACGTGCGGTTTTGCGGATATTCTCCGGTGGATATGCACCGGCTTCCAGCCCCCGCGTTTATCGTGGTGCGCATGGAAAACTTCGATGACATGATTGCGGCCTGGTTCCGTGCGAACGCGGGCAAACTGCTGTGGCTGTTCGTGGTGGTCGCCGCCGCGTGGGTGGCGGACCGCGTGCTGCGACGGCTGCTACGCAAGGTGCTGGATAATTCGCAAATCCCCAGCGCCTCCATCTTCATCAACCTGATGCGCGTGGTGGTCTGGTGCGCGGCCGCCACGATGGTGCTGCAACCGGTGTTCGGCATCAATCCGACGACGTTGGTCACCGCCCTCGGCGTCGGCGGCGTCGCGTTGTCCCTCGGTCTGAAGGACACGATCGCGAACGTGATCGGCGGGTTCGGGCTGATGCTCGGCCGCGTGATCCAGCCAGGCGATCTGGTGTCGATCCAGGGCGTGACCGGCACGGTGAAGGACATCACGTGGCGTCATTCGATGATCGAGACGCGCTCCGGCGACCAGATGGTCATCCCGAACTCGATCCTCAACACCGCCTCGCTGACGAAGCTCACGACGGTCACCGAAGGCATGGCCACGGTGCCGTTCACGGTGAAGGGCAGCGCCGACCCGGACGAGGTGAGCCGCGACATGCTGCGGCGCGTGGAGGCGGGTGCGAGCGCGGTGCTGCGGCCGGAGAACCCGCCGCTGGTGAAGTTCACCGGGTTCTCCCCGTACGGCGCGGAGGGCGAAATCCTGCTGTTCGTGCGCGACGGCGTGCTGCTGTCCACCGCGAAGGACCGCGCGGCGCGCGCCATCGCCACCGCCGACTACCTGGTCAAGGACGGCGGCGCCTCCGAGTAGAAACGGCATCGCGCAGCGATGGCCAACCTGCCCCTGCCTCCCTCTGACGAGGGAGGTGGCATCGCGAAGCGATGACGGAGGGAGAGACCGTGGTCAGAAGAGCGTGATCAATCCCATCTGCCACAGTCCGAGCACGACGGTGAGCAGGATGTAGACCGCCATGCCGGGGTTGAGGAACGCGAGGCGCGCGCCGTACCACTTCGGCAGCTGTTCGGGCGGGTCGTAGAATTCGATGCGCTTCACGTTCACGCAGATCAGCGCCACTCCGGCGATGACGAGCAGGACCATAAGCACCCCGTACAGGCCGAGCAGCATGACGCCCATCATGGCGACCGGATCGTGCTCGGCCACGCGCATCATCTCGGCCTCGCCCGCCGAACCGCCCATCATCTTGGCGACGTCGCCGCCGCCGGCGCTGATGAGCTTCAGGATGCCGGGCGCCACGAGCGAACCGGACGCGTTGATCACCATGTGCATGATCACCGGGTAGCGCAGCCGGCTGGTGCGCATGTACGCGTAGCCGAACACGAGACCGAGTCCGAACGCGTAGAAGAACTGGTACAGGTTCATGTGGAACAGCGCGAACGCGAACGCGGACAGCACGATGGCCGTGCGTTCGCCGTAGCGGCGCGTGCGGTCGATGATCTGCTTGCGGAACAGCCATTCCTCGAAGAACGGCGCGAGCAACACGACGAACAGCACGTCCACCCACGGGTCCACGTGCAGGATCATCTCGGAAACGCGGTTCGTGGCCGTGCCTCCCGAGATCACGCCGGACAGCCACGTGCCGATGATGTTGCCCGCCATCATGATCGGGAAGCACGCGATCATCAGCGTCCAGAACCGTTTCGCGCCGAGCTTGAACTCGCGCGCCTTCAATGCCGGCACATGGGAGAACACGCTGAGCCCCAACGGCATCGCGACCGCATACAGCGGCCCCGACGAGATGAGCATGGAGAGCCACATGGGAGCGCCGCCCGGGCCGGGGAACAGCGGCCGCAGCAATCCGGACAAGACGATGTTCAATCCCACCCAGAACGCGATCATCACGCACAGGCCGACGCCGATCAGCGTGAACCGCCGGTGCGCCTCCATGAAGAACGGCCGGTACGGGTCTCCCGACTGAGACGTCTGGGACGGTGTCATCTGCGACGGTGTCATCTGCGGCTGTTCATCACTCATACGTCCCAGCTTACGGCACTCGATGCCAGCGCAAAACTATGGGCGTGACTAGTCACGACTATAATAGTCACGCCCATAGTAAAGGCCCCCATCGAATCAGAACACGACCGGAGCAACAGACCCCGCTGGGCTCCATCACAACTTTCCCCGTACGTTGTTGTCAAAAGTGTGCTGTTCCGACACTTTTAACATGTTAAAAGTGTAGTGACCGCACACTTTTGACAACAACCGCCGTGGGAGGCCGTGCGGGACGGCGCAAGGCGACGCGGAACGGCGCATGCCACCGGCACACCGCCGGCACGCCACACAAGGCGATTCAGCAGGCGAGCGCGGCGACGGGGCGCGGCGTGACGATCACCTCGTCACCGACGGCGAGACCGGCGGGCAGCTCGTTCGCGGGCAGCTGCACGGTGACCTTGAGCTGTTCGCCCTTGTTCCAATGCCGGTATTCGCCGCTGGAGATCCCGCAGTCGACGCGGGCCACGGCGCCGAGGAAGTGAATCACCTCGACGCGGGCGTGCTCGCCGGCCGCGGACGTGGCCTCGCCGGCGCGCACGAGCGCGATGTTCTCCGGGCGCACGAGCACGGCCACCGGATCGCCTTTTCTGGAGCCGGGCAGCAGCGGCACGCGCTGGCCGAACACGACCGCCTCCTCGCCGTCGGAGGCGCCGGGCAGACAGTTCGTCAGACCGATGAACGTGGCCACGTATTCGGTGGCGGGACGCTGGTAGAGGTCCTGCGGCGCGGCGATCTGCTCGATGCGGCCGTGGTTCATCACACCGATGCGGTCGGCGACGGCGAGCGCCTCCTCCTGATCGTGCGTGACGAACACGGTGGTGGTGCCGGTGTCGAGCTGGATGCGGCGGATCTCGTCGCGCAGCTGGACGCGCACTTTCGCGTCGAGCGCGGAGAGCGGCTCGTCAAGCAGGAGCACGCGCGGCTTGATGGCGAGCGCGCGGGCGAGCGCCACGCGCTGCTGCTGGCCGCCGGACATCTGCTGGGTGAACTTGTTCGCTTGGTCGGCGAGGCCGACGAGTTCGAGATGCTCCATGGCGACGCGGCGACGTTCCTCACGCCCGACGCCGCGCACTTCGAGACCGAATTCGACGTTCTCGACGGCGGTCATGTGCGGGAACAGCGAATACGCCTGGAACACCATCGACATGCCGCGCTTGTTGACGGGCACGCCGGTGACGTCCTGTCCGCCGACGAGGATGCGGCCGCCCTGGATGTCCTCGAGGCCGGCGAGGGAGCGCAACGCGGTGGATTTGCCGCAGCCGGAGCCGCCGAGCAGCACGACCATCTCGCCGGGCTTGATGTCGAGGTTGAAGTCGTCGAGCGCGTGCACGGTGGAGCCGGGGTAGATCTTGACGACGTCCTGCATCCGGATGCCGCCGCCGCGGGTGGCGGAATCCTTGAGCAGGGCCTTGGCGGCCTTGGTCACGTCCTTGCCGCGCACGCCTTCGAGCGTGGCGGTCGGGTCGTTCTTGAACTCGTGTTCGGCCTGCTTGTGTTCGGCCTGCTTGGCGCCGCCGGCCGTGACGTTGTTCTGTTGCGCGAGAGACATAATCGGTTACTTGCCTTCCTTGGTTTCGCCCGTGCGCGTCCTGCCGATGTGTTCAGAGATGAGGTCGAGCGCGATGAGCAGCACCACGCCGAACAGCAACGCGAGCAGCGACATGGCGGTGGAGATCTGGGAGTTGGATTGGCCGAGCTGGTAGAGCGCGACCTGCAGGTTCATGCGGCCGAGCAGCGAGGCGACGGTGTATTCGCCCAGCACCACGGCGATGGAGATGAAGCTGGCGGACAGGATCGACTGCCACAGGTTCGGGATGATGACGCGGAAGAAGACCTTCGGCCAGGAGGCGCCGAGCGAGCGGGACGCTTCGACGAGGGTCTTCACGTCGATGGAGTTGAGTCCGACGGCGATGGCGCGGAAGGCGAACGGCATGACGAGCACGACGTAGGCGAAGCACAGCCAAATCGGGTTGGTGTCGAGCACGGCGGAGCTCAGCCAGCGGTAGATGGGGCCGAGGCCGACGACGAGCACGATGGCGGGGATGGTCAGCGGCAGCGTGGCGATCCATTCGATGGCGCGTTCGAGCGCCTTGGAGCGGATGTGCACGATCACCATGGTGGGGACCATGAGCAGCAGCATGAGCACGACGGTCACGACGCACAGGCCGAGCGAGACGCCGAGACCCTGCCACAGGACGGTCAGGTCGGCGCCGAGCGATTCGCCGTTGCCGGTGAAGATCGCGATCCACGGGGCCGCGGACCAGCGTCCGGACAGCGGGTGGCGCAGCGTGAAGACGAGCATGGAGATGAGCGGCACGAACAGGAACGCCAAGGTGACGAACAGGATGACGAACTTGATGACGCTCTGCCTGCGCACGCGGGCGGCGCGCAGTTGCGGCGGGCGGTTCGACGCCGCGACGGTTTCGGTGGTGGTGTTCACTGCCAACGTCCGGCCCTCTTTTCCACGGCGTGGCTCAGCAGCATGACGATGGCCACGACGATAATCATTGCGAATGCCAGCACTTGGGCGAATCCCTGCTGGTTGGGGTCCATCTCGTTGCGCATCGCGCCCTGAATCATCAGCGGCACGAGGATCGAACGCTGCGAGAACAGGGCCGCGGCGGTCGCGTACGCGGAGAACGCGGAGGCGAACAGCAGCAGGAACGCGGAGATGAAACGGGGGGTGAGGATCGGCAGGGCGATGCGCGTCCAGTACTGGAACGTGTTGCCGCCGAGCGACTCGCACGCCTCGCGCCACTGCGGTCGGATCGAATCGACGGCGGGCAGGAAGATGATGATCATCAGCGGAATCTGGAAGTAGCAGTACACGGTCACGAGGCCCGGCAGGGAGCTCAGCCAGTTCGGGTTGACGGTCAGTCCGGTCACCTGTTTGATGAGCATCGTGCCGATGCCGTTGATGCCGATCGTCGCGATGAACGCGAAGGCGAGCATCACGCCGCCGAACTGGGCGAGCACGGAGGAGATCGCGGAGACCAGGCGCCGCAGCAGGCCGTTCGGCTTCGAGCCGATGACGAGCGCGTAGGAGGCGAGGCCGCCGACCACCGCGCCGATCACGGAGGACGCGACGGACACGAGGATGGAGGTGACGAACGCGGAGACGGTGTTCGGTTCGAACAGTTTGCTGAAGTTGTCGAGCGTGAAGCCGCCGTCACGGGTCTGGAACGCGCCGACGACCACGATGACGGTCGGGGCGAGCAGGAAGCACGCGGTGTACGCGAAGAACGGAATCGTCACCGCGAAGGTGCCGAGCTCCTTGCGATGCCTCGCGAGCGCGGAGGAGGATGTAGCGGACGGGCCCGCGGCCTTGCCGGCGACGGACCCGTTCTGTGCGATTGACGCAGTCATGGGATCGGTTCCCTTGGTCTGACGTTCGAACCGGCTCAGTTGCCGATCGTCTTGTCCCAGTTGTTCTGGAGCCACTCGGTGATGCGGGTGGCGTCGTCGTTGGTGTAGCTGACCGGCTTGCCTTCGATGGTGATGGCGTCCTTGAGGGTCGCCTGGTCGACGGTGCCGTCCTGCTTCATCGAGTCGAGCAGCACCGGGTTGGCGCCGCCCTTGAACCACAGGTTCTGGGCTTCGGCGGTGTACAGGTACTCCTCCCACAGGCGGGCGGCGGCCGGGTGCGGCGCGTCCTTGTTGATGGCCTGGTTGTAGTAGCTGACGACCTGCGCCTTCGGGAAGGTCTTGTACTCCCAGTTGACGCCCTTGCTCTTCAGCTCCTTCTTGTAGGAGGCCTGGTTGTAGGTCCAGTCCATGACGACGCCGGTCTGGCCGGAGTCGATGGTGCCGTTGGTCACGTCGACGGTGGTGAGGTTGCCGGCGTCCTTGAGCTTCTTGAAGAAGTCGAGGCCGGGCTGGACGTTCTTGATGTCGCCGCCGGCCAGCTGGTTGACCATCAGGTAGCCGTTGAAGGCGGCGCCGGCCTCGGCGGGCTTGCCGTTGAGGGCGACGGTGCCGGCGAACTTCGGGTCGAGCAGGTCGTTGAGGGACTTGATCTCGCCGTACTTGTCCTTGTTCCAGCCGATGGACATGATGCCGGTGTAGTCGGCGTAGTAGGCGCCGTTCGCGTCCTTGTCCTCGTCGGGGATCTTGTCCCAAGCCTGCACCTTGTACGGGGCGAAGGAGTCGGTGGAGGTGGCGGCGATCTGCTGGCCGAGGTCGAAGACGTCCGGCGCGGCGTCGGTGCCCTTGTTGGTCTTGGCGGCGTCGAGCTCCTCCTTGGAGGAGGCGTTCGGGTTGAGCTCGGTGATCTTGATCTTCGGGTACTTCTTCTTGAAGGTGGAGATGACCTCGCCGTAGTTGGACCAGTCGTGCGGCAGGGCGATGACGTTCAGCGCGCCCTCCTTCTCGGCGGCCTTGACGAGGTCGTCCATCGTGCCGAAATCGGCGAGGGAGGTGGCCTTGGCGGACTTCTGGTCGACGGTGACGGACTTGCCGGTGGAGCCGGAGCCGTTGCTGGAGGAGGCGTTCGACGAACCGCAGGCGGCCATCGAGAACGCGAGCACGGTGGCGATGGCGCCAGCCGCGATCTTACGCAGGTTCTTCATGGGTGTTCCTTACTCAACTTGCCTCTAGGGAGTTGCCTCTAGGGAATCGGGGGCCTTCATCCGCGCCGTGGGCGCGCGGCCCGTAATCCAATTGAGAAAGGTACGTCCGTTATCCGTCCCGACACCGACGCCCCGGTGAACGCCGCGCGACCTTGCGCGACGGATTGATGAACACTCGGAATCCGTAGATGAACTGCGACGATTACGCTGTCCGCATCGACATTCGGACGGCGGAAACACGCGGGGAGGGTCCCGTCAATGGCGACGGAACCCTCCCCGACAATCGACCAATCGACCAATCGACCGGCATCGACCGGCATCGACCGGCACCCCACCGGCCCTCACCGGCACGCAGGCGCCTAGCGCAGCACGCCGTCGATCAGGCGGGTGATGAGCGCGGTGTAGCTCACGCCGGTGGCGTCCCACGCCTTCGGGTACATGGAGATCGGCGTGAAGCCGGGCATCGTGTTGATCTCGTTGACCATCACGGTGCCGTCCGCCGTGACGAACGTGTCCACGCGGCTCAGGCCGGCGCCGTCGACCGCGACGAACGCGCGGCGGGCCACGTCGCGCACGTCCTCGAGCACGCTGACCGGCAGGTCGGCGGGCACCTCGACATGGCTGGCGGACGCGTCCATGTACTTGGAGTCGAAATCGTAGAACTGGTCGTCGTCCTGATGGTCGAGCACGATCTCGCCCGGCCAGCTGGCCTCCGGCTCGTCGCCGGGGGCGGCGGAGAGCACCGCGCATTCGATCTCGCGGCCGTCGATGCCCTGTTCGATGAGCACCTTCCAATCATGCTTGCCGGCCTCGGCGATGGCCGCGCCGAGCTGGGAGGCCTGCGCCTCGGGCGAATCGGATTCCTCGACCTTCGTCACGCCGAAGCTGGAGCCGGCACGCGACGGCTTGACGAACAGCGGGTACGTGAGGCCCGCCTCGGCGACGCGCTGAAGCGCCTCCTCGGGGCGGACGGAACGCGCGTCGACCATCACGCCGGGCGCGGTGGGGATGCCAGCCGCGTTGAGCACGACCTTCGTGTAGTGCTTGTCCATGCACGCGGCGGACGCGAACACGCCGCAGCCGACGTACGGCACGTCCATCATCTCGAGCAGACCCTGCACGGTGCCGTCCTCGCCGTACGGGCCGTGCAGCACGGGGAACACGGCGTCGACGTGGCCGAACGGTTCGAGCGTGCCGTCCGCGTTGCGCGCGAAGAAGCCGTCCTGGCCGAGCGCCACGTCGAGCACGACGTCGCGCGCGCCGGCGGTGCGTTCGACGGTCGGCAGCGCGCCGCCGTCGAGGTTCCAGCCGCGCGGGTCCTCGCCGTCGACGATCCACTTGCCGTCCTTGGTGATGCCGACCGGCACCGCCTCGAAGCGGTCGGTGTCGAGCGCGTTGAGCACGCCGGCGGTCGAAATGCAGGAGATCGAGTGCTCGTCGGCCCTGCCGCCGTACAACACCACGATGCGCTTCTTGGTCATAGTCGTTTTCTCGTCCGTTTCTTTATCGTTCTTTGCCGAATTACCGAATCGTTCCGGGTACCGTATCCTACTCCGCGGCGGCTCTGCGTCCACCGCGGCGGTTCCGCGACTATTCCGCGGTGATCTCGCGGCCGAACAGCAGGGACAGCATCTCGGCGCAGGAGATGCCCTCGTCGAGCACGCGGCTCATCGCGTAGGCGAGCGGCGTCGGCACGCCGAGCTCGTCGCCGAGCGCGACGACGGCGTCGGTGGTGGGCACGCCTTCGGCGACGCCGTTGCTCACCTTCGTCGCCTCCTCCTTGCTCAGGCCCTTGCCGAGGTTCGCGCCGAACGTGTAGTTGCGGCTCAGCGGGGAGCCGCACGTGGCAATCAGGTCGCCCACGCCGGCGAGTCCGGCGAACGTCTTCGGGTCGGCGCCGGCGGCCTTGCCTAGCGCGGTGAGTTCGGCGAGTCCGCGCGTCTCGATCATCGCGGCCGTGTTCTCGCCGTAGCCGGCGCCGCGCGCCATGCCGACGGCGAGCGCGACGACGTTCTTCAGCGAGCCGCACATCTCCAGTCCGATGACGTCGGTGGTGACGAACGCCTTGAAGTATTCGGTGGTGCACGCCTTGGCGACCTTGGTCGCGTTGTCGAGGTCCTCGCAGCCGACGACGGTCGCGGCGGGCTGGCGCAGCGCGATCTCCTTGCTCAGGTTCGGGCCGGAGATGGCGGCGAAGCGCTCGGCCGGCAGGTCGAGGGATTCGCGCACGACCTCGTCCATGCGCTTGTTCGTGTTGCGTTCGATGCCCTTCATGAGGCTCACAACGATTGCGTCGTCGGGGATGAGACCCTTGAATTCGGCGAGCGCGACGCGCGCGAACTGCGCGGCGATCGCGACGACGACGATCTCGGCGTTCCTGACCGATTCGGCGCGGTCGCCGGTGGCGGTCATGTTGTCCGGCAGATGCTCGATGAACGGGAGCCTCACGTGGTTGCAGTGGTTGTCGCGGATGCCTTCGACGATTTCGGGCTCCATCGCCCACATCGTCACGTCGTTGCCCGCGTCGGCCAGCACCTGGCCGAACGCGGTGCCCCATGCGCCGGCGCCGAGAACAGTGATCTTCATGCTATGTGATTCCTTACTTTCGGTTCGTGACTGTTTCGTGACCTTCGTGCCATGCTACTCGCCGCTCACGCCGAGGCGATCGGGGTGCGGCTCATCGTGCGGTAGTCCCAGTAGCCTTCCTTCGGGAACTTCTCGCCGCGGATCTCCTCGAGCAGTTCGTTGAGGCGGATGAACATGCGCCATTTGAGCGCTTCGACGGCTTCGGCCGGCGGCTCGTCGCCCCAGTCCTCCATGCCTTCGAGCAGGTCCGAGTAGTCGAGCTGGTGGTCGTAGCACATGACGACGTTCTTGCGCGGCCACGGCCACCAGTGGTTGATGGAGGCGGCGCCCCAGGTGGCGGCGCAGAACAGCGGCACCTGCTTGCCGAGCCGGCGGGAGGCTTCGAGCGCGATGTAGGCGGCGCCCTCCTTGATGCTCATCACCCATTTCTGCGGGTCGCGGGTGACGGTGCCTTCGGGCCAGACGGTGAGCGGGCGGCCGGAGATGAGGATGTCGATGGACGTCTCCTCGATCTCCTTGGCCTTGCCGGAGTGGCGTTGGACCGGCTGCATGCCGACGATCTGGAACCATTTGCCGATGATCGGCCACTTCGCCATCTCGGCCTTGGCCATGTAGCGCGGGCGGCGGCCCATGTGGAACAGGCTGGCCATCGGCACGAACACGTCGAACATGGTCACGTGCGATGCGGCGGTGATGAACGGGCCGCTTTCGGGGATGTTGTCGAGTCCCCACGCGTAGGTCCGGCAGCTCGCGTTGAAGACGACGTCAACGCCTTTGAGCAGACGCCTCGTGCCTTTCGGGTTCTGCGCGTCGATCTCATGCTGGTTGACGCTGCGGTCAGTGCCGGTGGGCAGGTCGCGCATCGGGTCGACGAGATGGTGCTTCTTCGCGAGTTCGGCGACGCGCTCGTCCGAGAGGGGCTTGACCGCGGAGCGCGGCGACGGTTTTCCTTTGGATGCCATGCGCCTTATTGTACGTTCGCCCCCTACCGCGGTCCGTGCGCCGAGCCGGGCGGATGCTCCGGCTACGGCCCCCTCAGTCCGGCCTCATGGCCGGCCAGCTCCCCCTGAAGGGGGCGCAGAACAGCCCCACGTACAGGCCCCCTCTGACGAGGGGGCTGTCCGCGTAAGCGGACTGAGGGAGAGATACCGGGAACCGTTACGTTCCAGCTATCTCTCCCCCAGTCTCACTCCGTTCGACAGCCCCCTCGTCAGAGGGGGCCTGGATGCGTATGGCCGTCAGTCGATGTCGGCGCCGAGCTGGTGGAGCTTGCCGCGGAAGTCGGCGTAACCGCGGTCGATCAGGCTGATGCCCTGCACGTTGGACGGGCCCTTCGCGGCGAGCGCCGCGATCAGGTGGCTGAAGCCGCCGCGCAGATCCGGCACGTCGATGTCGCGGCCGGTCAGCGGGGTCGGTCCGAAGATCACCGCGGAATGCTTGTAGTTGCGCTGCTGGAAGCGGCACGGCAGGGAGCCCAGGCACTCGCGGTACAGCTGGATCGTCGCACCCATCTGCACCAGGGGCTTGGTGAAGCCGAAACGGTTCTCGTACACGGTCTCGTGCACGATCGACAGGCCGTTCGCCTGCGTGAGGGCCACGACCAGCGGCTGCTGCCAGTCGGTCATGAAGCCGGGGTGCACGTCCGTCTCGATCGCGACCGGCTTGAGGTCGCCGCCCGGATGCCAGAAGCGGATGCCCTTGTCGGTCACGTCGAATTCGCCGCCGACCTTACGGAACACGTTGAGGAACGTCATCATCTCCGGCTGGGTCGCGCCCTTGACGAAGATGTCGCCGCGGGTGGCCAGCGCCGCCGACGCCCAGCTCGCCGCCTCGATGCGGTCGGTGAGCGACGTGTGCGTGTAGCCCTTGAGCTCCTTGACGCCTTCGATGCGGAACGTGCGGTCCACGTCCACGGAGATGATCGCGCCCATCTTCTGCAGCACGGCCACGAGATCCATGATCTCCGGCTCGATGGCGGCGCCGGACAGCTCGGTCTTGCCCTCGGCGAGCACGGCGGCGAGCAGCGTCTGCTCGGTCGCGCCCACGGACGGGTACGGCAGGTGGATCTTCGCGCCGTGCAGTCCGTTCGGCGCGGTGATGTGGATGCCGTCCTTGTGCTCCTTGTCGACGTTCGCGCCCAGCTTGCGCAGCGTCTCCAGATGGAAGTCGATCGGACGGCCGCCGATGTTGCAGCCGCCCAGCGCGGGGATGAACGCCTCGCCCAGACGGTGCACCAGCGGACCGGAGAACAGGATCGGGATGCGCGACGAACCGGACAGCGTGTCCACGTCCGCCACGTCGGCGAGCTGGACGTGCGTCGCGTCGATCGTGACGACGCCGTGATCGCCGTCCACGTCGACGTCCACGCCGTGCAGACGCAGCAGATCGGACACGACGTGCACGTCGCGGATCTCCGGAACGTTCTTCAGCACCGACTTGCCCGGCGCGAGTAGCGCGGCGACCATCGCCTTGCTGACGAAGTTCTTCGCGCCACGCACCTTGATTGTGCCGTTCAGCGGCTTGCCGCCTTCGACGTGCAGCACGTCGTTCTCGTTTTCGCCCACGATTACCTCTTTCGATTCAACAGGACCGCGAAACACTATCAAACAGTGTGCCATAAGGCATGTGCGAACACCGTGAAACCCGTGGCGATGCGGCTGGCGGCGTAATCCCCGCGCCACCGGCCGCACGCCGCCGCGACCACCACGCCGACTGTGACGCGCGTCACAATCGCGGGCGATCGCCGCGTGCCCGGCGGACCCGCCGCCGTCGCTTTGCTATGGTGGGCAACAGAGGTGAACGTTCACGGAAGGCAGGCGATCGAAGACTGCCGGAACGCACCACCCGCACCACTACGCAAAGGAGCATAATCCATGACCACCGTCGCCATCGTCGGATGCACGCACGCCGGCACCTTCGCCGCCACGTCGATCCTCGCCGAGCATCCCGATTGGACCGTCCACGTGTTCGAACGCAACGGCACGCTGTCGTTCCTCTCGTGCGGCATCGCGCTGTGGGTCGGCGACCACGTGTCCGACCCGAAGAAGATGTTCTACTCGTCGCCCGAGGCGCTGGCCGAGGCGGGCGCGACCATGCACATGCGCACCGACGTGACGTCCATCGACGTCGCCGCCAAGACGCTCACCTACCGTCCGGTCGACGCGATCGGCGTGGGCGTGGGCGACGCGGCCGGCGAGGAGCAGACGCTCCACTTCGACAAGCTCGTCGTCACCACCGGCTCGCGCCCGGTCGTGCCGCCGATTCCCGGCATCGACAGCCCGCACGTGCTGCTGTGCAAGAACTGGGACCACGCCATCGCCATCAAGGAGAAGGCGAAGGAGGCGAAGTCGGCGGTCGTGATCGGCTCCGGCTACATCGGCGCGGAGATCGCCGAGCAGTTCTCGCTCACCGGCGTGAAGACCACGCTCGTCGACGGACTCGACCGCCCGCTCGCCAACAACTTCGACAAGAAGATCACCGACCAGGTGGCCGCCGCGTTTGAGGAGCACGGCGTCACGCTCGCGCTCGGCCAGAAGGTGACCGCCTTCCGCGACAACGACGACGACACCGTCACCGTCGTCACCGAGAAGGGCGAGTACACGGCCGAGATGGCGATCCTCGCGGTCGGCTTCCTGCCGAACACGGATCTCCTCAAGGGACAGGTCGACATGCTGCCGAACGGCGCGATCATCGTCGACGACTACATGCGCGCCTCCGTGCCCGACGTGTACGCGTGCGGCGACTCGGCGACCGTCTTCTACAACCCGACCGGCAAGCACGACTACATCCCGCTCGCCACGAACGCGGTGCGTCAGGGCCTGCTCGTCGGCCGCAACATCGCGGAGCCGACCGTCAAGTACCTCGGTACGCAGGCGACGAGCGCCGTGCAGCTGTACGACCTGTCGCTCGCCGCGTCCGGCCTGACCGCAGCCGGCGCGGAACGCCGCGGGCTCACCGTGCGCGAAACCGAACTGACCGAGGACTACCGCCCCGACTTCATGCTCACCACCACGCCCGTCACGTCGATCCTCACGTGGGATCCGGAGACGCGCGAGGTCAGGGGCGGCCAGTTCTGCTCGAAGGCGGACATCTCCGGTGCCGCGAACGTGATCTCGATGGCGATCCAGGCGAAGTTCACCATCGACCAGCTCGCGAACGTGGACTTCCTGTTCCAGCCGAACTTCGACAAGCCCGTCTACTACGTCGGCGCCGTGGCCATGAAGGCCGCCGCCGAAGCCTGACGGACTCCCCATTGCCTCCCTCTGACGAGGGAGGTGGCCGCCGAAGGCGGCCGGAGGGAGAGATAGCCGCAACATCACGTTCGCGGTATCTCTCCCCCACCCGGCTCCGCCGGGAGCCCCCTCGTCAGAGGGGGCCGATCCCCTCAAGCCGACCTACAGGGTCGCCTTGATCTTGTGGGCGAGGTCGGCATCCCACATCGCGCCGGTGGCGGACATCACGCTGTCCGCGCCGGCGCGCTTGTACGCGGCGAAATCATCCGGCGTCACGACGCCGCCGACGCCGTTGATCGCGAAATCGAGACCGCTCTTCTCACGGATCGCGGCGAGGCGCGAGACCATGTCGAGGCCCGCGCCGCGGATCGCGTGGCCGCACACGCCGGAACGGTCGCGGCCCTTGCCCGGCAGGGCCTGACGCCCCTCCGCGTCGACGAGACGCGCGGAGATTGTGTTGATCGTGCTGAATCCCTGCACGGTGCCGCGGCCCACGGTCGATTGCACCATGAGCTCGAGCGCCGCGTCGTCGGGGAAGTAGGCGAGCTTCACCATGAGCGGCGTGTCGCCGATCTCGTTCTTCACCGCCTCGGCGATGCGGCCGACGAGCAGCGGATTATGGCACAGGAGCACGTTGTGGCCCTCGTTCGGGCAGCTCGTGTTCATCACCATGACCTTCGCGCCGGTCTCCTTGACGAGGCGGGCGGTGGTCGCATGGTCGGCGATGTACTCCTCCTCGGTCATGCCCTCCACGCGGGAGCCCTGGAATCCGGGGACGAGCAGCTGGCCGGGGCCGGCCGCCGCGATCGCGCGGAACATGTCCGGCTGCCACAGGTCCGGGTCCTGCGAGGGCACGCCGAAACTGTTGGAGATGGAGATCGGGCGCTCATAGTTCGTGTCGGCGAGCACGCCCTCGTCGAGTTCCGGGCTGCCGGGGGTGAGCGAGCCGTCCGCCGACTTCGGGTGCACGGCGAGCACGTTCGGGAACGGGTTGCAGCCCCACGCACGCGAACGCACGGTCTTGTAGGTGGCCAGGTCGAAGCCCATGCGGAACGCGGCCGTCGTGAAGCGGCTGTTGAGCAGCGGGCCGGCGGGGATGCCGAACGCGAGGTTCACCGGCACCCCAAGGAACGAGTCGGCAGGGGCGGAGCTGGCCGATTCCCCCTCAGTCGGCTTCGCCGACAGCTCCCCCACATGCGTGGGGGCGCAGACACCATTGACCTGCTCCCCCTCCAAGGGGGAGCTGGCCGCGGAGCGGTCTGAGGGGGTCTCGGCGGATCCGGCCTCGGTATCACGCTTCAGCGCCTCGGCGAACGCGCCGAACGGGCCCTGTTCGTAGTTGTCCTCATAGGTGCGGTTCACGTCGTAGAACGGTTCGGACTGCTGGAGGCCCTGGCTCATGGTGTTCTCGATTCTCCTCGACTATGTGCGGATGCTGTGCGCAGATGACGATGTGCGCATATGCGCGACGTTGAGCGGAAATCGCCGAAAACCGGCGGATGTGCTCGCCTATCTGTCCGTTATCCAGCATAAGCATCGTCATACACAAACGACGCGCCTTCAAGGGCGCGTCGCTCGTCGTGCAATCCTCATCGGTCACGGATCGATCCCCGCTTATCATGGATCGCGCCACGATCGTCACGGATCACTCCACGGTTCTCCACGGAAAACCGACGCGAATCACGGAGCGAACCATGCAGGCCCAGGAGCGAACCGTGCGAAAACCGGAGCGAACCGGACCACCCACGGAACGGACCGCACGCAACGGGGCGGAACGTGAGCCGCGCGCCGGCGCGGCGCCGTTCCGCTCAACCGACCATCGCCGAGACGAACGAGACGATGGCGAACAGCGCGTTCAGCGACACGAACACGATGAACGCCCACGACGTCCACCCGGCATACGTGTCCTGGCCGCTGCGATTGGCGCGCACGAACCAGCCGAGCCGCCGACCGTACAACGCGAACACGATGATCGCGCCGATCACGCCGCCCAACGACAACGCGAGCGAGAAGATCCCATACCCCATGTCGCCGAGGAAATGGCTGGCGAGACCGTCGATCACGCCGGACAGGATCGCGTTGTTGAAGATGTGCAACGCGATCGCCCAGACCAGCGAATACTCCATCGCGACATAGCCGAGCACCAGACCGAACAGGAACGCGAAGAAGCCCTGCACCACGTCGTCATGGAACAGGCCGAACGCGAGCGCCGACGTGAGGATTGCGAAGTTCCTGCCGAGCGGCTTCAGCTCCTTCATCAGCACGCCGCGGAACATCATCTCCTCGCAGATCGGGCCGACCAGGCCGATGTACAGCCACATGCTCACGGTGACGGCCGATTCGTTGATACTGTCCGACGTGGGCGACGCCAGATCGGTGCCGAACATCGAGAACGCGAGTTGGATGAGGACGATCACGCCCTGCACGCCCAATGCGACCACGATGATCGCGAGGCAAGCGAGCGGGGTCATGCGGCGGCCGCCGTACTGGCTGACCGTGCCGAGCTGGTTCGTCTCGCCGTAGGTCTCGCGATGCGGGCCGCCGAGCCAGAATTCGCGGGTGAAGATGTCGCGGCGGCGCATGAACATCAGGAATCCGACCGCGGCGAACACGGCGATGAGGCTCAGGACGCCGGTCCAGCGGTTGAGCGCGCTGTCGTAGGCCGACGAGCTCCCGCTTCGGTTCGTCGCGGCGAAGATAGCGCCGAAGACGATGCCGGCGACGATGCTCACGCCCGTCATCACGCCCTGATAGGCCAAGGTCAGACCCATCGCGCGGTTGACGACCTTGCGTCGCCAGGTGCGCCACCATGCGCGCGGGTCGATGGCCGCGAACGTCGGCACCGCCATCGGCACCGGCTGCGCGTAGTAGGTGGGCCACATCGGCTGGGGCTGGAATTGGGGTTGCGGGTAGGACTGGGGTTGAGGTTGAGGCGGGCACGGAGCCGATTGCGGCGGGTACTGTGCAGACTGCGACGCGTAGTGATCGTGGCGCGGTGCATATTGGTATTGGGCGGCCTGCGATGGATATTGGGCGACAGGCGCCGCCTGTTGGGAATATGGCACGGACTGGGCTGGCTGAGCATACGGAACAGTCTGCGGGGCCGACGCGGCCTGAGGAGCAGCCACGGGCTGTGAAACCGCCGCAGGCTGGGGAGTCGGAGTGGCGTATTGCGGATACTGCGCGTACTGCGGCATGGGCTGTGCCTGAGACTGGGCCGGCTGCCACACCGGCGGCTGCGGGTAGGCCGAAGCCTGGGGAACGGCCTGCGGATAGGCGCCGCCAACCTGCATGGTTTCGGCACCAACCTGCATGGTTTCCGGCGCAATGTGCGGAGTTTCGCCGGCAACGTGCAGGCTTCCCATCGCAACCTGTGCAGTCCCCTGCTGAAGACCGGCGCTCCGCGTCATCACCGGGTTTTCGGGAACCGCGGTATTCCGCGGATTCCCCGAGCTGGCAAACGGCTCGGCGGGAGCTTCTACTCGGCCACCCCGTACAGGTTGGCCCGCAGCACCTACACGTTCGGCCCCCAAACCTACAGGTTGGCCCTCGGACCCTACACGTCCGTCCGAAAACCCTACAGGTTCGGTCCCAGACCATGCAGGTTCGCCCGGAACCCCTACGAATTCGCCCCCGTCACTCGCTGATGCCGACGGCCGCACCGGCCCACCCGATGGCACCGGCTCGCCCGGCCACCCCGAATTCCCCGGCTGTACCGACTCACCCGCCTGCGTCTGGTTCCCATACTGCGACTGCTGCGTCGCGTCCCATTGGTCCCGTTGTTCCTGCCCCGATTGCCGCGTCTGCGGATTCGCATCCCCCTGCGGATGTTCTTCATTCGTATTCATGCCGTCCAACCTATGCCCCGTTCCTGAACGTAACATGACCACGTCCACAGATGTCCACAGAAGTCCGCCGTATCGATTCCGCGCAACGCCTGACCGCGTTATGATGACGGCCATGAAATCTCAGGGGATGCCGCAGGTACTGGTCGCGGCGGTGGACAACGACCGCATGGCATTGCTCGCACTGCGGGGCATCCTGCCGCAGCTGCTGCCTGAATCGCGATGGCTGTGGGGCGTCGCTTCCGCCGACGAAGCGGTGCGCCTCGCGCTCGACCCCGAGACCCGCCCCCGGTTGCTGCTCGTGGACATGTCGCTGGGCGATGCGACCGGCATCAGCGTATGCCGCAGGATCCGCCAACGGGATGCCCGCGTGGCGCTGCTGGGCATCACCGCCTTCTCGACCGCCGACTATGCCGCGCGTGCAGCCGAGGCCGGCGCGCAGGGCATCGTCTCCAAAGCGGATGTCCCGCAATTGGCCCGCGCGTTGCGCGTCGTCGCATCGGGCGGCACGTTCACCCCGTCTGACCGCAGGCCCCGGGCCGGCGGGACCACGCCGGACGTCCCCGTGTTCCGCACCGTCGACGAGGCCCATCGGTTGCTGACCGGCACGGCAACCAGCACGGCAACCAGCACGCCATCGTGCACACCCACCGGCTCCCCGAACGGCACGCCCCCGAACGGCACACACCCGGATTCCCCGTCGCCCGACGCCCCGAAGCTCGGCCCCAAGGAATCCGAGACGCTGCGCCTGCTGTCATGCGGCCTGAGTTACGACCAGATCGCCGCACGATGGGGCGTCGCCGCGTCAACGGTGCGCACACACGCCCATCGTGCGGTCGACAAGCTACACGCCAATTCATTGGCGCACGCCATCGCCCTGTTCCTCGCGCGCTGATCCGGTTTCCGCGGGAACCGGTCGCAGCGGGATCTCCGCGCCGATCGTCCACGCGCCGTCCTGCGCGCTCGCGGCGAGCGTGCCGCCCAGCGCCTCGACCGCCGCACGGTGCATCGCCAGTCCGCCGCCGTGCCTGCGTCCGTGCATCAGCGTCGGCGCGTCGCCGGCGAGCGCGTTGACCTCGCTGATGCGGATGCCGGAATCGTCGATGCCGATGAACAGGCTGTACGCGGGCGTCGTCGCGTCATCCGGTATCGCGCAATGCCGCACGATGTTCGCGTAGATCTCCTCGACGAGTTCCATCACGACACGCTGTACCGGTTTCGGCACGCGCGCGCCGCCGCCTGCGTCTCCTGCCGCGGCGTCCCCGCCGCCCGTCACATCGGTCCGGCTGGTTCCGACGAATCCCAGCATCGTCATCGTGCGGTCCTGGTCTTCAAGGTATTTCTCCAGTTCGACGTCGAACGGCGGCGTACCGCCCGTCACCCCGCCGCCCTCCGCGCTCTCGGCCGCGACTTCCGATTCGAGGCCGGCGAGGTCGCGTTTGCCGTTGAGCACGTCGATGACGTCGTGCACGCGGGCGAGCGCGTGGTGCGAGCGCGCGTAGATCGCGTCGAGCATGGCCGCGTCGTCGTCCGTCGCTTTGGCGCGCCACGCGAGCATCGCGATGGTGGACATGTCGTTGGCGACGGCGTCGTGGATCATGTGCGCGAGCGCCTGTTCTCGCGTGACGCGGCCGAGCAGCCGTTCGGCGCGCGCCGCCCGCTCGCCGGCGACGGACGCGTGGCGGAACGCGGCACCGAACATGATGAGGAATCCGAAGCCCATGATGTCGAACACGCCGGTCGCGACGCCCGCGATCGCCGTGTATCCCGGCACCGATGCGGCCGGAACGTCGGAGGCCATCACGCCGAAGCCGACGTCGCCGAACCCGGCGATCATGCCTGCGACCACGCTACTGCCCATCGACCGCGTGCCGAACAGCGCGAAGCAGACGGCGTCCACCGCCGCGTAGCCGACCAGCACGGCGAGCATCATCCGGTTAGGCAGCGCGTAGCCGATGGCAAGGAACAGGGTGACGACGGCGAATCCGCCGCTCGCCCACCAGCCATCAGGCAGAAATCCCATCGTCAGCAGCAGCACGGGCGCGACCAGGCACACTTCGCGCGGCCGGAACGGCAGCAGGGCGATGACGGCCATCCAGCCCAGCGTCAGCAGCATTCGCCCGGGCGATGATGGAGGCGCGACGATCAGTCCGGCCACCATTGCGGCGATGCCGATTCCTGCATCTTTCTCTAGAAAATGCGGTGCACGCCACCAGCCGCGCACCTGTTCCAACGTGGCGCGGGTCTCGGAGAGCAGACCGTTGGTCATCGCGTGCCATCCGCACGAACCATATCGGCTACGATGACCGGTTTGTCGAACCGCATGCCGCGCGGATCGCTCGGCAGCACCATGAGAATCACCCATGCCAGCGATCCCATCGTGTAGCAGGCGAAGGCAAGCAACATTCCCACAATGGCCGCCGGCGCCGCGGCACTGCCTCCCATGCCATCGGAGCCGTACACGACGGCGAGCACGAAGACCGGCAGCAGCGAGCCGAGCTGCAGCAGGATCGGCAGAAGCAGCCACCGACCGCTCCGGTTCGCGTCGTGCAGCCGTCGGACGGACAGTGTGATGATCGGGATGAACAGCAGCAGCTGGACGACGGTCGCCGCGTTGTCCGCGACGGCGTCCAGCGGTGATTCACCGTCGGTTCCGCCCGCCACGTCGCTGACGCCGGCCGCGGTGCCGATTACCATCGCTGCGACGACCACGATGGCGGCCACAATCGTGCAGAACAGCACGGCCCACCAGTATTCGCTGCGCGAGGCGCGGCCGTCGAGTACCTTCATCTTGCGGAAGAACCGCCCGACCGCACGCCTGAATCCGATGCCATACCACGGCGCCCCCAGCGGAGGCTCCTCCCGCAACGGCGGCTCCGGCACCGGCCTGTCCTCATCCACGCTCATCATGGTCTCCTTTCATTCACTGCCCTCCACTCAACCGCATTCCGCGCCGGCCGTCCACCCGCACGGGGCGACGGTCAACATGCGTCCACAGGAGATCGGCCCATAATCGGCATACATGCCTCGATTCGATACAGTGGGATGCATGAACGAACTTGGGGAAGACCGCGGCGACACCGCCGATACCGCGTGGCGGCCGCTGCCGGAGCGGGTGCGGACGGTGTGGCTCATCAACGAGGCGATCCAATGCGCGGTCTGGCTGGCGGCATGCGGCGTGTTCACGGCGGTCTGCATATCCCACGATTGGTGGGGATTCTGGACGCAGCTGGCCGCCGCGCTCGCTGCGGTCTACGCGGTCGGCGACCTCGCGACCCAGCCGTTGCAGACGAGGTACCGGTACGCGTTCACCCGATTCCGCATCGGCGAGCGCGACCTCGCCACACGCACCGGCTGGCTGTGGCGCAGATCCACGACCACCCCGTACAACCGCGTGCAGCATGTGGATACGAAGCAGAATCCGGTGCAGCGCCGGTTCGGACTGACCACGGTGGTCGTGCATACGGCGGCCGACACGACCGAAATCGCCGCGTTGGACACCGCGGAGGCCGAGCGCATGGTCGCGACGATCGCGGCCCGCGTGGCCGACGCGCGGGAGGACCTGTGATGCGGCCCGTGACGTGGCCCGTGACGTGGCGTCGTCTCCACCCGGCGGCGCTGATCGTGCGCGTGGCGTCGAACGCGAAGGGCACGGTCTCGCTGCTGCTCTCGTTCGTCGTGATCATCCGTATCTCGCTGATGCGCCACGAATGGTGGCTGTGGCTGGCGGCCGCGGCGATCGTCGCCTACGTGGCGGTCGGCCCGGTCTGCGCGTGGCTGTCGACCCGCTACCGTCTGTCCGCCACGATGCTCGAATACCGTTCCGGCGTGCTGTTCCGCAAACGCCGCGCCATCGCCTATGGCTCAATCCATGCGATCAACAGCGCGAGCCCGTGGTATCTGCGCCCGTTCGGCGTGATCCGTCTGACGGTCTCCCCGGTCGGCGACGACGCCGACATCGACCTGAGCGCGGTTCCGTCGGCGTTGCAGGGCGAGTTGGAGCGTCGACGCGCCGAAGCGGCCGGCGCGGCACGATCCGGCACCTCGACACCGCAGGCCGCCTCCGATTCCTCGTCCGGAGTCACCACGGATGGGGGCGCCACAACCGCCGCCGATGCTGCAACCGGCACCGCCACCGACCTTACCGCCCCGCGCGCCGGCATCGTCACCTCCTGCCCCTCCCCCATCCCCGTATTCCGTGCGTCGACGCGCGACATCCTCCTGTTCGCCGTCACCGATCCGCGCATCGTCGCGGCCGCGTTCGTCGTATTCGGGTTCATCCAAAACGTGCAGGACGTGCTGCCCCACACGCTCACGCGCACTGCGGAACGGTCGATCGGCGACTACGCCTCGCAGGGTGCCGCGGCGATCACGCTGCTCATCCTGGCGTGCGTCATTCTGCTGATGCTCGTCAGTATCGCGATCTCCCTGCTGCATTTCCACGGGTTCGAGGTGTGGCGGCGCGGGGACGATCTGATCGTCGAACGTGGCCTGTTCACACGCCGTGCGACGACGATTCCGACGGCCCGCGTGCAGACGATCGTCGTATCGCAGTCGTTGCCGCGCCGCATGTTCGGTCTGTGTTCGGCGCGGCTCGGCCTGTCCGCGGCGGCGGGCGGCGACGACGTCGCGTCAGCCGCGGTCGTGCTGCCGGTCATCGGCGCCCGCCGCGTGGCCGCGACGTTGCGCGCGATGCTGCCCGAATGGGATGTTCCAGGCATGTTCGCCGCGACGGCGCCGACCCATCGCACGGGCCGCGGCCTCGCACGGTATTACGTGACGATGCCGCTCGCCGCGACCGCCGCCGCCACGCTGCTCGTCGGCATGGGCGGCCCGGCGACCCACTCGTGGCCATGGTGGGTGGTGGCCGTGCCGTTTGCGGCGGGATTGTGGTGGACGGCCTGCCGATGGCTGCAGGCGAGGGCCGAAGGGTATGCGATGCTTCCGGACGACGAGGACGCCCTGCCGCACCGGATTCTGGTGACCGGAGCGACGCGGTGGGGATTGTTCGCGATGATGACGCGGCGGGCGCGCGTGCAGTCGGTGACGCGCACGACCACGCCGTGGCGTGACGCGCGCGGCGTAGAGGGTCTGCGCATGCGCCTGTTCGTGATGAACGGCATGTCCGAAATCCGGTTCCGTTTCCTGCGGCGTGATGATGCGGACGCGCTCGAAGCATGGTTCACGGGGCGGTAAGACGAAGTGGCCTCCTTCCCTTCCGGGAAGGAGGCCACTTCGCGTCTCTACGGCCTAGTGCCTGTCACTTCTTGCGCTTGGTGAGGAAGAACAGGGCGACGGCGGCGATGACCAGCAGCACGATCACGATCACGATGATCGCGATGTTGGAGCCGGTGGTCGTCAGCGTGTTGGCGCCCGTGTTCGTGTTCTGGCTCGCGGACGGCTTCAGCGTGCCGGGAATGACGGTCACGGTGGCGGTCACCTCGTAGTCGGTGCCGTTCACCGTGGCGACGCCCTTCACCTGGAACGTGCCGGTCTTCGCGTACTTGGCGGCGGGCACGTCGCCCCAGACCACGGCGGCATCGGTCGTGGAACCGTCGGACCAGTGGGCCTTCACCGTCTTCGGCAGGGCGGGTGCCGTGCCTTCGGTGGTGGAGACCTTCACGTCACGCTCGACGGAGGTGACGGTGTTCTCCGTCACGGTGACGGTCGCCTTGATCGTGTAGTCCTTGCCGCCGGCGGTGACGACGCCTTCGATCTCGAACGAGCCGGCCTGGTCGAGCTTGTCCGCGGGGATCTCCGGCCACGTGATGGCGACGGTTTCGATGTCCCCGTTCGTCCAGGTGACGGTCGCGGTCTTCGGCAGGTCGGGCTGCACGCCGACCTTGGTGCCGATGGTCACGGCCGTGGTGTCGACGGACTTCACGGTGGCCGGGTTCACCTTCACGGTGACGGTCACGTCAAGTCCGGCGGCCTTGCCCTTGACAGCGAAGGTGTTGCCTTCACGCTTCGAGTAGTCGGCCTTCGTGTAGGACGTGGTGTCCCACGTGACCGCGGCGTCTTCCGTAGCGCCGTCCGTGTAGGTGACCTTGACGGTCTTCGGCAGCGCGGATGCGGGATCCGTGCCGGAGTCGACGGTCACGTCGGCGAGCTTGTCGGCGGATTCGGCCTTGGCGGTGACCTTGACCGTGACGCTCACCTTGGTGGTCTTGCCGGTGGTGTCGGACACGGTGCCGTTCACAGTGAACTCGCCGCGCTTCGCGTACTGGGACTCGTCGATGGCGTCCCACGTGATCGGCGTGTCGACGCCGGTCTCGCCGTTGCTCCAGTCGGTCTTGACGTTGGCCGGCAGCTGCGGCGCGACCTTCGCCTCGGTGGTCACGGCGGGGATGTCGGCGACCTTGGTGATGGTCGCCGGCGTCACGTTGACGGTGACGGCGACGGACAACGTGGCGGCTTCCACGGCCTTCGCGACGATGACCTTGGAGGAGTCGGCCGCGGCGGCGGATTCGACGGTCGGATCGACGGTGCCGCTCACGGTGAAGGTGTTGCCTTCACGCTTCGAGTAGTCGCCCTTCGTGTAGGTCTTGTTCCACGCGATCGGGCTCGTGGTCGTGTCGCCGTTGGACCAGGTGACGGTCGCGGTCTTCGGCAGCTTGCCGGTCGGGTCGGTGCCGGACGGCACGGTGATCGTGGTGGTGCCGTCGGTCGGCGTGGCGCTCTGCGCGACGGCCGGGTTGACCTTGTAGGTGGCCTTCACCGGGTAGTCCTTGCCGGCGATGGTGACGGTGCCGTTGACGGTGAACGTGCCGCCCTTACGGTTGGTGTAGTCGGTCTTGTTCGGCTCGTCCCACGTCACGGATTCCTCCGTCGTGGTGCCGTTCGACCACGTGACGGTGGCCTTCGCGTTCGAGAGGTCGGGCTTGGTGCCGGATTCGACGGTCACGACCGGGTCGGCGGACGGGCCGGTGACGGATTCGACGGTGGCGGCGACCACGGCGACGTTGACGGTGAACTCGTAGGTCGTGCCGTCAACGGTCACGGAACCCTTGACCGGCACGGTGGCGCCTTCCGTCTTGAACTGGTCGGCGGTGGTCTTCTCCCACGTGATGTCCTTGGTCTCGGTATCGCCGTTGGAGTAGGTGACAGTCGCCTTGATGCCGCTCAGGTCGGGCGTTTCGCCGACGACGGTCTGCGCGGTCGCGGCGGAGGCCACGACGGACTTCACGGTGGCAGGGTTGACGGTCACCTTGAAGGAGACGCCATCGGCGTATCCGTCGACGGTGCCCTTCACGGTGAACTCGCCGCCGGCGTGCTTGCCGTACTGGTCCTTGGTGAGTTTCGTCCACGTGACGTTCGCCGTGCCGGTTTCGCCGTCGTTGTACGTGACGGCGACGGTGTCCGGGTATGTGGGTTCGGTGCCGGATTCGACGGTCTGGTCGTCCGGCGCGGTGACGGACTTGATGGTGCGTGCGGTGACGATCACCTTCACGGTGACGGTGAAGGACTGGCCGTCCACAGAGACCGTACCGTTCACGTCGAAGCCGTCGGCGTTCTCGGTGGCGTACTTGCTCTGGTCGATGGGATCCCACATGACGTCGGCCTGCTGCGTGGTGCCGTCGGAGTAGGTGACGGTCGCCTGCTGCGGCAGGGACGGCGCGTGCGTGGCGATCGTGGAGACGGTGGCGGGCGTGACGGCGGCGCTCTGCGGCACGGCGGCGATCACGTTCACCGTGACCTCGGCCTTGATACCGGTGCCGTTCACGGTGCCGTTCACGGTGAAGCTGTTACCCGCCGTGGCGTAGTCGCTCTTGCTGATGGGGTTCCACGTGACGTCGACCGGCTTGGAGGAACCGTCGCTGTAGTGGGCGATCACCTGCTTGGGCAGGGTCGGAGCCACACCCGCGGGCGTGGAGACGGTGCCGGCATTATCGAGCGAGGTGATGGTGATCGCATCCCACTTCGCGTACAGGGTGATGTTGCCTGTGACGGGCGTGGAGAAGTTGTACGGCTTCGTGAACTGCGCGTCAGTGTACCAACCGCCGAACGTGTACCCGGACTTGGTCGGCGCAGTCGGCTCGGTCGCGGTCTCACCGGATTCCACGGTCTGCGTGGCAGCAGCAGAGCCACCGTTCGTGTTGAACGTGACGGTGTACTTCTTGCCCAGCTCGTTCACCTTGGCGACATAGGCGTTAAAGTCGCTGGCGTAGGAGTCAACATCTTCGCTATACCCCCTGTAACCCCAGCTTGACGGCACATACTGCTGCACGACCGTCTTGTTGCCGTAGCTGCCGTACGGAGCCGGAGCCGTGGAGTTGACGCCCAGACCAGTGATATCCAATTCGAGGTAGGTCGGCGCGCCGCTATAAGCGTACTTGTTGGTCAGTGAAATGTAATGCCCAGTATTGCTTGACCAAGCAGGATTTTTGTCGTAGTTCGCTTTCTCGCTATACCACAGTACCGCGGCACCGGAATTGCCATTTTCATCGAATAGTTTGGTCGGCCAAGCGGCATTCTCCATATAGCTGGTCAGATATTTGGCTCCGGGAAACTCCTGCCCATTATTGCCGGCATGATCAACCTTGGTCGAAGAGAAATTCGCATTGGCTTGAGCCGTCGCCATGAAAGTGTCCGAGACCTTGTACGGGGTCAGCTTCTTATTCGCGTCATCGCAGACACGTCCCTTGCCGGAGGCCAAATCCGTGCGGCACGGCTCATTGACCAGAGTCAGACGATATTTATTGATGTTCTTGATTTGATCAAGAGCATTCTGCATGTTTTCAAGGCTGGTCGCATCGCCATTGCCACCGATGTTCTTCGTGGTCGGCAACGCGGAGTTCCTCAGGATGTTAGCCGCATCCGCAGCGGTGGCCTTCTCATTGGCATCCGTTGCGTTCTCGGACTTCCAGACGAAGTAGCCGTAGGACGACTTCTTCTCCGTGGTGGACAGCGCACTCCAGCCGGTGGCCGCCTGGGCGGGCAGGACGCAGAAGAGCATCGCCGCACTGGCAAGTACGCCGACGACTCCCATCCCCACTCGCGTCATGATGTTCTTCGACATCTTCCTTCTCCATACTTTCATTCGCGAAGTGCCCGACCAAACGACGTCATGAGCACCCCTTCGTATACGGGGCCAAGTATAGGACGCCGTCCCGATAGGCGGAACAGATGCTCCGGCGAGGGACTGCGAGTGTGCGATCGGAATTTTGGGGGTGCCGCAACGAACCCCCTCAGTCCGGCCTCCGGCCGGCCAGCTCCCCCTAAAGGGGGCGCATACTGCCACCCCTTTGGCCCCCTCAGACGAGGGGGCTGTCGGCCGTAGGCCGACAGGGGGAGAGATAACCGAAAAGCAAGAGAGCGCTGGAACGCAACCACCACAACGCCCTCCCGCACCAACCTTTCCTTGCGCCCCCTTCAGGGGGAGCTGGCGCGCGAAGCGCGACTGAGGGGGTAAAGACAAGCGGCCGCAGGCTGCGGAAAGGAACACACATCGGCTTGACGCCGATTCCGTTCCTCCCGCGGCCTGCGGCCGCTGTGGTCTCTCCCTCCGACCGCCTCCGGCGGCCACCTCCCTCGTCAGAGGGAGGCAAAAGGGAATATCAGATGATGCCGCGATCAGCGAGCGGACCATCCCATTGATATTCGAGCTCGCGGGCGGGCTTGATCTCCTCCTCGGGGAGGTGCTTGGCGGGGAGGGTCTTCGGCTTGAACGGGAACTTCTCGGCGCGCATCTTCTCGTAGGCGGCGATGTCGTCCTCGTGCTGGAGCGTCAGGTCGATGTCGTCGTAGCCGTTCATCAGACGCCAACGCGTGTAGTCGTTCACCTCGAACGGCAGGGTCACGTCGCCGCAGGTCACGGTGCGGTCCTCGAGCGAGACGGTCATCGCACGGCCCGGCTCCTCTTCGAGGAGCTTCCACAGCAGTTCGACGCTCTCCTGCGGCATGATCGCCGCGAGCACGCCGTTCTTCGCCGTGTTGCCGTAGAAGATGTCGGCGAAGCTCGGCGCGATGACGACGCGGAAGCCGTAGTCGTGCAGCGCCCACACCGCATGCTCGCGGGAGGAGCCGATGCCGAACTCGGGGCCGGCGACGAGAATCTGGCCCTTCGCGTATTCGGGCTTGTTGAGCACGAACTCGGGGTCGCGGCGCCACGCGTAGAAGAGCGCGTCATCGAAGCCGGTCTTGGTGACGCGCTTCAGGAACACGGCGGGGATGATCTGGTCGGTGTCGACGTTGGAGCGGCGCAGCGGCACGCCCACGCCGGTCAACGTGGTGAGTTTTTCCATGATTGTCCTTTCGGGGTCTCTCCCCCACCCGGCTGCGCCGGGAGCCCCCTCGTCAGAGGGGACCGAGATAAACGGATTACAGATCGGCGGGGCTGGAGATCGTGCCGCGGATCGCGGTGGCGGCGGCGACGGCGGGCGACGCGAGGTGCGTGCGCGAGCCCTTGCCCTGACGGCCTTCGAAGTTGCGGTTCGACGTGGAGATCGAGCGTTCGCCCGGCACCATCTTGTCCGGGTTCATGCCGAGGCACATCGAGCAGCCGGCGTTGCGCCATTCCGCGCCGAAGTCCTCGAACACCTTGTCGAGTCCTTCCTTCTCCGCCTGCAGGCGCACGCGCGAGGAGGCGGGCACGACGAGCACGCGGTGGATGTTCTTCGCCTTGTGGTGGCCCTTCATGATCGCGGCGGCCTGACGCAGGTCGTCGATGCGGCCGTTCGTGCAGGAGCCGATGAACACGGTGTCGACGGCGATGTCCTTGATCGGCATGCCCGGCTTCAGGCCCATGTACGCGATGGCGCGCTCGGCGGCGGAACGCTTGGTCGCGTCGGCGATGTCCGCCGGGACCGGCACGTTCGCGGTAATCGGCAGGCCCTGACCCGGGTTGGTGCCCCACGTCACGTAGGGTCCGAGCGTGGACGCGTCGATGTCCACCTCCTTGTCGAAGACGGCGTCGTCATCGGTCTTCAGCGTCTTCCAGTACGCGACGGCCTTGTCCCACATCTCGCCTTCCGGCGCGTGCGGGCGGCCCTTCAGGTATTCGAACGTGGTCTCGTCCGGCGCGATCATGCCGGCGCGCGCGCCCGCCTCGATGGACATGTTGCACACGGTCATGCGCTCGTCCATCGTGAGGTTGCGGATCGCCTCGCCACGGTATTCGATGACGTGGCCCTGGCCGCCGCCGGTGCCGATCTTCGCGATGATTGCGAGGATGATGTCCTTCGCGGTGGCGTCCGCCGGCAGCTTGCCGTTCACGTTGACCGCCATCGTCTTGAACGGCTTCAGGGACAGGGTCTGCGTGGCCATCACGTGTTCGACTTCGGAGGTGCCGATGCCGAACGCGAGCGCGCCGAACGCGCCATGCGTGGAGGTGTGCGAGTCGCCGCACACGATGGTCATGCCCGGCTGGGTGAGGCCGAGGATCGGGGCGAACGCGTGCACGATGCCCTGGTCGGCGTCGCCGAGCGCGTGCAGGCGCACACCGAACTCCTTGCAGTTCTTCTCCAACGTGCTCAGCTGGAGGGCGCTCGTCTTGTCCGGGTTCGGACGGTCGATGTCCACCGTGGGCGTGTTGTGGTCCTCGGTGGCGATGAGCTGATCGACGTGGCGGGGCTTGCGGCCGGCCAGTCGCAGACCCTCGAACGCCTGGGGGCTCGTGACTTCATGCATGAGCATCAGGTCGATGTACAGCAGGTCGGGCGCTCCGTCGCTGCCCTTCCGTACCAGATGATCGGCCCAGACCTTCTCGGCCAGTGTCGTTCCCATGGGGATTCCTCCTAAATTTCTCGGCGCTAGGTCTTGTGTTTGCGCCGTGTTCGTGGTAATAGAGTATGCGGTCAACATGGGGGCGACCATATCCCGGCCGGATTATGAGATGTGCCATCGGAAGCCCGGTTTTCCGCCGGATTATGGCTGGAATTCCGCCGAAATCGTCACCTTTCCCCCGACTTTCCGAGCGCATTGCGATGACGTCGGTTGACCTCGCATGCCGCCCGTGGACGATGTGAGCGCACACAGATTCCATTACTCGGTCATTCGCCGACATGCGACGTTCGTCACGTGGTACACTGCCTCGATTTGGCATTTCACTATGTGAGATGGTATAAACGGGAACCATGACTTCCATGCACTCAGATACCGCTGTGGCCGAAGAGCCGGTCGCCGAGCAGGACACCACCGACGACAAGACCCCCGCCACCGCGCAGACCGCCGAGAAGAACGACGGCGAGGCGCATTCCGGCGTCGGCGTGCTCGACAAGACCGTGAAGATTCTCGACGCCCTTGAGACCGGCCCCTCCACGCTCGGCCAGCTCGTGGCCGCCACCGGTCTGGCCCGACCGACCGCCCATCGACTCGCGATCGCGCTCGAACGCCATCGCTTCGTGCTGCGCGACCAGCACGGCCGTTTCGTGCTCGGCTCCCGTTTCGCCGAGCTCGCCGCCGCCGCCGGCGAGGACCGACTCCTCACCGCCGCCGGCCCGATCCTTCAGACGCTGCTCGACCGCACCGGCGAATCCGCGCAAATCTACCGCCGTCAGGGCGACCAGCGCGTGTGCATCGCCGCCGTGGAGCGCGCCTCCGGTCTGCGTGATTCAATTCCCGTGGGCGCGATGCTCTCGATGGAAGCCGGCTCCGCCGCGCAGATCCTGCTCGCTTGGGAGGATTCCGAGCGCATGCATCAGGGCCTGCGCCACGCGAAGTTCAACGCGACCAAGCTGGCCGCCGTCCGCAAGCGCGGTTGGTCCGAGTCCGTCAACGAGCGCGAGGAGGGCGTGTGCTCGATCTCCGCACCGATCCGCAACGCCTCCGGCCAGGTAATCGCCGCGATCTCGATCTCCGGCCCGTCCGGCCGTATGGGCAACGCCCCCGGCCGCCGTTACGCGCCGCTCGTCATGGCCGCCGGCAAGTACCTGACCGAAGCCCTTATCAAGGCCTCCTCCGGCCGCTGAGCCGGCAACAGACCCTACTCGGCCCCCTCTGGCGAGGGGGCCAATGCATACTCACGCGAACAGGCCTTTGAGCTGCTCCCATATCGTGGGCTTGCGCAGCAGATCGTCGCCTTCGCCGTCCTGCGGAGGCTTCGCGTTCAACGCGTACGTGTACGCCTTCTTCGAACTGGGCTTGCCGACGAGCTCGCCGAACTCCAACAGCTGCGTGCGCGGCTCATACGGGTGACGGATGTCGAATTCGATGAGTCTGGTCGCGCGCTTCGCCGGCGCGGGCCCATACGAGCCGAATCCGCAGGTCGGCGTCGCCGCCATCATCACGCCGTCCAGTTCGCCGACGAACCAATTGCGATGGTCATGGCCGGTCGCCACTCCTATATAAGGAAACACCTCGGCACGGGAATCATCCGAACCGGCTTCCACGATCACACCGGAATCATCCGCATCCGCATCATCCATCACCGCACGCACCGTCGCGTCATCGCCGCGCAACACCGCGAACTCACGCGACGTATCCGGGCAACTGATGCCCTCACCCAGATAGCCGCCGGGGCGCACCTTCGACTCGTCCAGAACGTAATACCGCGCGGCGTGCTCGCGGTAGCCCTGCATCGCATACGGCGTGGTCGCGGTGACGGGCGTGAGCAGGTCATAGTATTCCGGCAACGGCATGTGCTGGAACAGGACGGACCGCGCGCCGATCGCCGACGGCACGCGCGCGAGGAACGAGAGCGCGTTGGCGGACGGCGCGGCGAACCCGCCGCCGTGCGCATAGTCGCCCGAATCAAGGACGACGAGACCGAGCACCGTGCGTTTGTGCGCCTCGTCGGCGACGGGCAGCGCGAACGTACCCGCCGCATGCGGGTAGACGACCTGGTCGGGCAGCAACGTGCGCTCCGACAGCACGTCCGCCTCCACGCCGGGCGTCGGATTCACGCAACCGGGGAACTCGCGGTAGATGGCGTCGAGTTCGTCGTTCGACAGGCCGCACTGGAAATCGTGATTGCCGTACGTGACGGCGAACGGCACCTTGCGCTCGATCAGCGGCGCGAGGAACTGGGCGATTGCGCCACGCACCAGTTCGCGCGTACGCTCGTGCGCCTCGGCGGCGGCGTTGGCGGCTTCGGCGTCGGTATCGGCGTCGGCGGGGGCGCTCCAGCGGCGTTTGCGGAACGTCTCGGCGAACGCGGGATCGTAACCGGCGATCTGGTTGCCGGTGAAGACGACCAGATCGGGGCGGACCGCGTCGAGACTCGCCTCGATGAGGCGGATCGTGTCCTTCGCGACCTTCGGACCGTCCTGGATGTCGGCGACCTGCAGCACACGGAACTTGCCGGAATGGTGGAACTGGAGACGCCCCAAGCGGGCGGACACGGACAGCGGGCGGGTGTCCCCCGCCTCCGCCGGCTTGATCCTCGGCCTTGAAGACATGCCCTCGGGCGCACGTGTGTTTTCCGTCATGACTCCTACTGTAATGCGCCGATGCGCAGCTCATATGGACGCCACGCGACGCCACGGCGCGGTCGTTCCCATGGTGCGGTAACACATATCCTTCACAACCGCGGAATACCGCCGTTTCTTGACACCGCACCATGAGTGGGTTACCGCACCATGGGATGAATGGGAAGGGAAAAACAAGAAAACCCTCGCTTGCGCGAGGGTTTTCATTGGCTGGGGTGCCTGGACTCGAACCAAGAATGGCTGAACCAGAATCAGCTGTGTTGCCAATTACACCACACCCCAATTTGGCTGGCGTGTAACTCCGAAGAGTTCCGCGTCGTACCCCCAACCGGATTTGAACCGGTGTTGGCGCCGTGAGAGGGCGTAGTCCTAGACCGCTAGACGATGGGGGCGTATTCTGTTATCCGACGTTTCCGCCGTGTTGCTTGGTTGTTTGTGAACCGCGCAACGAGTGATTAATATACGCGCATGCCGGTACGTGCGCAACTTACGGCGTGTCGCAAGTATTTCCAACGGTTTTGTATATCTCCGGACGGCATCCGGCGTACGTTTGCGCCCCTCGTATTTGCGGTACATTGCACACGAAACCGCTCCGCCGCGCATACCATCACGCGCACCGCCGCCCATACCACCCACGCATACCGTCACACACAGCCACCGCACACGCCCGCACGTACGTACGCCGGCATCCCGGCGTACGTTTGCGACGGCATTATCGCCGGCAGCCGCGGCAAACGTACGGTGAGGAATCGTCAGCGTACGTTTGGCACGGTGGAAACGGATAATCCCCTCACAAACGTACGGTGAGAGAAACGTACGGCGAAGGAGACGGAGATATGGGCGGCAAGCAAGCCGGACGACGGTCGAACCGGACGCACCGGACGCCACCGGCCGACACCGGCCGACACCGGCAGCGACACCGACGACGATGACACTGACACTGACACTGACACTGACGATGCCGACGGGACGGGCGGATACGCGAAGGACCCCGACTCGATGAGCCGGGGTCCTTCCTGTTCGTACCCCCAACCGGATTTGAACCGGTGTTGGCGCCGTGAGAGGGCGTAGTCCTAGACCGCTAGACGATGGGGGCGTATTCATTTTTCGGTGTTTCCACCCGCCGCGGCGAACCGCAACGAGTGATTAATATACGGGAGCCGCGCGACCTCGTCAACATCGGCGTGTCACATTGTGATTCCCCGGTTGACAACGCTTTTGTAACCGCTTTCTAACCGCTTTCCACCATCCGCCTTGGCGGCACCCTCATGCGTACACCGCAGACAAACACCTCAAACAAACGACGAATCGCCCCGCTCTTCAGTGAAGAGCGGGGCGATTTCGATTCCCACGAGCCGTGGCGTCACGACCTTATGCCGGCACCGAACCTACGAGGCCCGCGCGGAACGCGTCACAGACGCGTCACAGATGCGCGCGCAGGCCCTTGAGACGGGCGAGCGTCAGATCGCGGCCGACGATCTCCATGGACTCGAAGAGCGGCGGGGAGACGCGGCGGCCGGACATGGCGACGCGCACCGGGCCGAAGGCGAGGCGCGGCTTGTAGCCACCCTCCTCCACGAGCGCCTTGTTCAGCGTCTCATGCAGGGTGTCGGTCTTCCAATCACCCTCGGCGACGCCTTCCAGCGCGGCGATCGCCAGGTCGAGCACGGCCGGCGCGGAATCCTTGAGCTGCTTCTTGGCGCCGTCGTCCGGCTCGATGTACTCGTCGGTGGACAGCAGGGAGCCGACCATGCCGGCGACCTCGCCGAGCAGGCGCACGCGCGTCTGGACGAGCGGCGCGGCGGCGGTCAGGATCTCCTGCTCGCGGGCGGTCAGCGCATCCCACGAATCCGCGGAGACCACGCCCTCGCGCTTGAGGTACGGCACGGAGCGGCGCAGGAAGTCGGCGGGGTCGAGCATGCGCACGTGCTCGGCGTTGATGGAGATGGCCTTGTCGAGGTCGAAGCGGGCCGGGTTGGCCTTCACGTCGCGCACGTCGAACTTGGCGATCATCTCGTCCATCGAGAACACGTCGCGGTCGGGCGCGATGGACCAGCCGAGCAGCGCGAGGTAGTTGAGCAGGCCCTCGCGGATGAAGCCGGCGTCGCGGTGGTTGAACAGGTTGGATTCCGGATCGCGCTTGGAGAGCTTCTTGTTGCCCTGGCCCATCACGTACGGCATGTGGCCGAACAGCGGGGTCTGCTTGGCGATGCCCAGCTCGATCAGGTAGCGGTAGAGCACGATCTGGCGCGGGGTGGAGCTCAGCAGGTCCTCGCCGCGCAGCACGACGTTGATGTCCATCATCGCGTCGTCGACCGGGTTGGTGAGCGTGTACAGCGGGTCGCCGTTCGGGCGGACGATCACGTAGTCCGGCACGGAGCCGGCCTTGAATTCGATGGTGCCGCGGATGAGGTCGTCGAAGGCGATGTCCTCGTCGGGCATGCGGATGCGCAGCGCGGGCTTGCGGCCTTCGGCGCGGAAGGCGGCCTTCTGCTCCTCGGTCAGGTCGCGGTCGTAGCCGTCGTAGCCGAAGGCCTTCGGGCGGCCGGCGGCCACGTTGCGGGCCTCGATCTCCTCGGGCGTGGAGAAGGATTCGTAGGCGTAGCCCGCGGCCAGCAGCTTGGCGGCGACGTCCTTGTAGATGTCGGTGCGCTCGGACTGGCGGTACGGGCCGTGGGGGCCGCCCACGTCGATGCCCTCGTCCCAGTCGATGCCCAGCCAGCGCAGGGATTCGAGGATCTGGTTGTAGCTTTCCTCGCTGTCGCGCTGGGCGTCGGTGTCTTCGATGCGGAAGACGAGCTTGCCGCCGGTGGCGCGCGCCTCGGCCCAGTTGAACAGGGCGGTGCGGATCATGCCGACGTGCGGGGTGCCGGTCGGGGACGGGCAGAATCGGACGCGCACGTCCTTCGGCAGTTCGGGCTTGTGGTTTTTCGCGGATTCGTTCGCGTGTTCGGCTTCAGTCATAGTCCCCTATTGTGCCGCGCGTGCCGGACGCGTGGCTGGGACAAGTCCCGCGCCTCCACCACGATATTTTTCACATTCAATCTCTTTTTTGCATTTTTAATCATTTACGATTACTATTCATCACAGCTGTGTGAGTCGCAATCACGGGACTCAAGCAGCCGCATCATCACAGCGATCGAAGGCGATTCGACAACGATTCACCCTTCGTCACAATCATCGAGGAAGAAACACACAGGAGTCGAACATGAATCCCCAACTCTCCGCAGGACTGGGCGCGCTGACCGCAGCGGCCGTCCTCGGCGCAGGCATGATCGCCGCCGCGCCCGCCATGGCCGACGGCACGGACGCGCCCGCCGCGCAGATCCAAGTGGGTGCCACCTGGAAGGACACCGACGGCAATCCCGTCGAAGCGCATGGCGGTGCCGCCAACAAGTACGCGGAGCAGGACATCGATATCGACGTCAATCAGGACGGCGACAAAAACGATGACGTCTACCTGCTCTATGGCGAGAAGAAGACCAATGCCACGCGCCCCGTCGACGGCGTCAACGGATACTGGTCCACCGACCTCGTCAACTGGCACAGCATGGGCACCGTCCTCACCACCCACAACGTACTGCCGCACAAGAGCATCACCATCACCGGGGACGAGCACTTCACCGACTACGACTCCCAGCAGTACTTCGCCGACCATAAGATCACGCAGGACGGCAAGACCGTGCAGTACCCGGCCGGATCCCAGCGATACACCGTGCTCGACGAGAGCAACCTCCAGACGCTCAAGGACCTCGCCAATTCCGGCGCGGACACCGCCGACGCCCGTTCCGCCGCCGCGTTCGTCGCGCCGTACGTGACCGCGCGCGATGCGGCGGGCAAGGCCACCGCCTACGATGAAGCCGACCTGAGGCTCGGATTCGAGTATCTGTACGGCATGTACAACATCGTGGAACGCCCGAAGGTGGTGTACAACAAGACCACCCGCCAGTTCGTCGCGATCTTCCATTCCGACGGCTCCACCAACGCCAACGCCGACCGAAACAACTGGGTGCAGGGTCTGTCCGACTCCGGTCTCGGCGCGACCGGTGGCAAGCGGTACTTCGACGACGGCGTGAAGAACAACGACAAGGTGGCCAAGAACACCGGCTCGCGCTATTCGCGCGCCCAAATCGGCTTCGCCGTGTCCGACAGCCCGTTCGGACCGTTCAAGATGGTCAACTCCACGCGCATGAACTTCGACAAGTCGCTGCATGCCACGCGCTTCGGCGAATCCCGCGATATGACCGTGTTCGTGGACTATGGCCATGACGTGAACCACGACGGCGCGGATGACGCGTACGCCATGTATTCGTCCGAGATGAACGCCTACATGTACGTCTCGCTGCTGAACAAGGACTACACCGCCCCCGTCGCCGCCGGCGACTCCGCACCGCAGTCCGACGCCACATGGCGCGCCCGCGTGTTCGAGGACAAGGCCCGCGAGGCATCCTCCATCTTCTACTACGACGGCTGGTACTACGCGCTCACCTCCGGCACCGACGGATGGAACTCCACACCGGTGATCTACTATCGCGCCAAGAGCGTGCTGTCGCCGAAGTGGGAGAAGCTCGGCAACCCGTTCACAGGCGAGAATCCGGCGAAGGGCTATGATTCCCAGCCGACCTACGTCCTCGCGAAGGATCAGGAGAAGGGCCAGTTCATCTACATGGGCGACCGCTGGGTCGTCGATCCGGCCACCGGTTCCGCCGGCATGGATTCCAAGCTCATCTGGCTGCCGATCAGCCTCTCCAGGAACCACACGCTGAGCATCTCCGGCTCGGCCGCTTGGAATCCGAGCGACGCCACGTTGTATGGCGACGCCTACGTACCACCGGAACCCGACCCCAAGCCCGAACCGGAACCCCAGCCGAATCCCACGCCCACCCCGAACGACCCCACCCCGGACGACGGCAACCAGAGCGACGGCAACGACGAGAACCGCACCGACCAGGACGCCCGGAAGCACACGGCTTCCCAGGCGTCCGGCGATGCCGCGCACATCGCCCGGACAGGTTCCGCCGTGTCCACGGCGATCGCCGCCGTGGCACTGTTCGCCGGCGTAGGCATCGTTCTCGCCGCAGCACACAGGCGTCACGCCTGACGGCATATTCCCGCGGCGACCGACACGAATGCCCCGACACCGCAAGGTGTCGGGGCATTCCCATATCAGCAGACAATAATCGACAGACAGTAATCAGCAGTCGATCGCACCTACCAGACCGATCGCGTCGAGCGCGAACGGGGCGGCCGAAGCGGTGCGGAAGACGACCGCGTGCGCGCCGAACGGCAGGTCACGCAGCCGGAACTGGCATCGCAGGGAGCCGTTCGTCGCATGCACCGGAGCGGCGGAACGGACCTCGACGCCGTCGACGAACACGTCGAGACTCGCGGAGCCGTCGGAGGGGCCGAACAGGTCGACGCCGGTACCGGTGAACGTCAACGCGACGGACGCGCCCGCGCCATAGGCACGCGAGATCGTGCGCATATAGGTGAACATGCCCTGCCCGTTGTCGTGCGCCCACGGCCCCGCATAGCGCAGGACCTGGGAGCCATCGTCCCACGAGCGCATGTGCATGTCGTCGATGAGCGCGGTGTAGTACGGCGCGCATCCGTCGACATGCTCGACGCGCAGGTTCGAGAACCGCACATGGTCGAAGCTGGTGCCGAGGTTCACGCGGCCCGCGGACTGCAGCGCCGGATCGGACCATGCGGCGACCTGCGCGCCGTTGACGGACACGATGGCGGTGCATCCGGCCACCTCGAGCGTGATCGTGTTCCACGCGCCGGCGCCAGGCGCGAACGGCCTCTCCCCCGCCTGCGCGGCGCGCTTGCGCAGATCCTCCAGGTGCCCGCGGCGCACTTCGTTGCCGAAGTTGCGCAGCAGCCAGATGCCGTCGGCGCGGATCTTGAAGTCAACGCCGCAGATGTCGGTGGTGAACTTGTCGCCGCCCATCTCGCGCGCTCCGACGAGCGCATAGGGAGCCCGGCCCGGATAGTCCTCGAACATCACGTCGACGGACACGCGGTAGTCGGTCCAGCGCATGTCACCGATCGCGGTGCGGGGTTCGCCTTCGATCCAGGCGTTGCCGGCGTGCGCCCAGTCGATCTGCTGGCGCAGCACGTGGCCGCGTTCCGCGTCGGGCACGATCTCGAACGCGCCGTTCGTGTCGTTCGTGTAGCGCGGCGTGGCGCCCGCGTCGCCGCCACGCGAGGCGAGCCAGTCCTCGGCGACGAGTCGGTTGCGTTTGAACACGTCGACGCGCGGCGCGTCGTCGCAGCGGAAGTCGTCGGCGTACAGCACGCCGTGGCACGGATCGACGTCGAGCACCGGGCGCGTCTGTTCGGCGGTATGCGGCAGGTCGGCCTCGTACCCGGCTTTGGGCGTGTAGCCGTCGCCGCCTGGGACCGTGTCGAACGTGTCGAGCGTGGTCGCGGTGATGATGCTCCACGGCGCGACGTCGACGACGTAGGTCTCGGCTCCGGCCGCGGTTCCGGCCGTTCCGGCGGAACCGTCGCCGGAGCCGTCACCGGAAACGTCGTCGGAAACGGCATGGTCCGGCATGACGATGGTGAGCGGGCGGCGATAGCGCGCGTCGTACGCCTCGCCTTCGCCGGCGGCGCTCGTGGACCAGATCTGCAACGGCTTGCCGTGCGCCTTGAGCGCGCGGTCCACGGCGATGACGTACGTCTTCGCCAGGGCGGAGTCGTTGACGATGACGGTGCTGAAGTCCGAGCCGTCCGGTGCGGCGAGCGTCAGATACGAGGGTTCGCCGTGACGCGCGCCCGAGACCGGATTGTTGCCGCCGACCTCGCTGCCGGACGCGGCGGGGATGGCTCTCCAGACGGGGCGCTTCGCGGCGACGCCTTCGGACGGCTCCCAGCCGAGGTTCGCGAATCTGGTGAAGTGCTCGAGCACGGCGCAGCCGGCGTCATAGTAGATCCAGCCGCTCCACGGGTCGCGGGCGGAGATGAGCTCCTTCGACGCGTACTCCATGTTCTCGTAGCAGGAGCCGATGGCCGGTTGGTAGATGGCGTGCGTGCGCCGCGACTCCACGAAGCCCTTGATGAGCGTGTTCGCCATTTCGAGGGCGCTGCCCGGGCCGCCGATGCCGGTACCGGTGCGTTCGCCCAACCCGTTGTCCATCGTGTTGTTCGGACGGTCGGCGGAGTTGGAGAACGTGGCCTGCGCCTCCGAATTCCACACCTCCTTGTCGTATTCGTCGGCGAGACGCGTGAAGCTGCCGTCCGGATCGTCCTCGACGGAATAGTGGTAGGAGGCCACGTCCATCGCGTCCAGATACTCCGGGTCGGCGATCACGTCGCCGCCGAACGTGCCGGTGACCTCCTCGTCGGAGGTGATGACCTTGATCGCGTGGAACAGGCGGCGTTCCTCGTCGCTGGAGAATCCGGCGGCGGGATCGTCCGGGCCGGTTCCGATGAAGCCCTCCTCGTCGGAGCGCACGCGGCGCGCGAAGTCGGCGATCCAGTCGAGGTCCGCGGTGCGCTCGTTGACGTCCGGATTGACCGAATCGACCATGAAGCCGTATTCGCGGTACGCGGCGAGGATCGTGTTCTTGTACCACTTGTAGACGTCGTCGTTGGAGTGGACCCAGGTGGGTGCCATCCAGCGCAGGATGCTCACATGCACGTCCGGCTGGTAGCGTCGGGCGTCGGCGGCGAGCTGGAAGCCGGGTTCGCGGGTCACGGCCGGGTATTCGTCCGGTTCGCGCATCGTGGCGACGTTCGGTCCGGTGGAGTTGTTGCGGTCGTTGCCCATCTCCACTTTGACGGTGTTCATCAGCGGTCGGTCGCCGGCGAACAGCGTCTTGACGAGTTGCCAGTAGACGCCCGGATGCTCGGCCTTGTAGTCCATGAGCAGACTGGATGTGGCGTTGCCTGAGAGCAGGCCGAAGCCTTTGTAGGTCAGTCCGTTGCGGTTGCGCGCGGCATCGGCCACGTCGGCGGCGGCGAGGGTGATGGCGACCGGTTCGTTCACGGTCATGGGGTTCCTTTCAATCGGTGGGATCCGATGGTTCGATCGGGTGGGCGGATCCGGACGGGCGGATCCGGATGCGTCAGTCATACAGCGCGACGATCCTGCGGTCCGCGGATTCGCGCGCCATGGCGAGCGCGAGCGGCCGCGACTGCCAGCGGGAGCCCGCCCACAGCAGGAAGACGACGACACCGGTGGCGAGCACGCCGACGAGGATCGGGCTGCGGGTCAGCCCCCACGCGTAGACGACGATCACTGCGGTGTTGGCGATGAGTATGACGAGCCGTCGCACACCGCACAGGTAGCCGTTGCGCAGCAGCGAGCGCCAACGGGCCTTCGGGAATTCGACCATGAGGTTCAGCGCGACGAGCGACGCCTCGACGGAGACCGCTGCGACGACGAGCGCCGCGGGCGCCAGCAGCCGCCCCCAGGCGACCTGCACGAGCAGCTGCGCGTCATAGAGCGCGAGGAATTCGATGAGCGCGAACGTCGCGCCGATCATGAGCGCGCGGGGCGCGAGACGTCGCCATGCCGCGGCGTACGGCCGGAACACGGCGACGGAGACGCCGCCAGGCACGTAGGGGGCGGCGATCCACCCGGGAAGCGCGGAAGCGGCGGAACCGTCGCCGGCTCCGGCTCCGGCACCATCGAACGCGTCGAGCGCGGCCCGCCGGGAGTCGGTCACGAACACCGGATGGTCGCGGAACATGGCGAACGCGGCGGCGATGCCGGGCGCGCACAACGCGCCTGCGGCAAGATACAGCGGGTAGAAGGCCAAGCCGGGCGCGAAGGCGAACGCGAGCGCCATCGGCAGGCAGCCGACCAGCGTCAGCACGGACATGGCGAGCAGCAGGTACACCGTGTTCGCCACGGCGAGGAACGCGTCGGCCGTGAGCCGCGAGTGCCGGATGCGTGTCGTCATCGCGATCATCCCTTCATGCCGGAGGTCGCGATGCCTTCGATGAACTGCTTCTGCCCGGCGAGGAAGACCACGAGGATCGGCAGGACGGAGAGGACCGAGCCGGTCATGATCATCGCGTAGTCGGCGTCGTACTGGGAGATGAAGGTCTTCAGCCCCAGCTGGATGGTGTACAGGTCGGGAGAGCGCAGGTAGAGCAGCGGACCCATGTAGTCGTTCCACGTGTTCGTGAACGTGATGATCGCGAGCGCGGCGATCGACGAGCCGGACAGCGGCAGGATGATGCGCCGGTAGATGCCGAATTCGCTCAGCCCGTCAAGCCGGGCGGCCTCGGACAGCGAGTCCGGGATCGTATCGTAGAACTGCTTCATCATGAACACGCCGAACGCGCCGAACGCCTGCAGCAGAATGATCGACCATCGCGTGTCGTTCAGTCCGACGATGGAGAGCATCTTGAACTGGGGGATCATGTATGCCTGCCACGGCACGGCCATCGTGGCCACGTAGATGAGGAACAGCGTGTTGCGGCCGGGGAAGTTGATCTTCGAGAAGCCGTAGGCGGCGAACGATCCGGTGAACACCTGCAGGAACGTCACGACGAGCGCGAAGAACACGGTGTTGCCGAGCCAGCCGAGCATGTCGGCCTTCTGCCAGATCTGCAGGTAGTGCTCGAAGTGCCAGGTCTCGGGCAGCCAGCGGACCGGCACCATGTAGATCTCGTTGTTGTTCTTGAGGGAGGCGAGCACCATCCATACGAACGGCAGGACCACGAACACGCTGACCACGACCATGGCCGCATAGCCGAGGATCATGCCGACGATGCGCGCGAGGGAGGGCCGGTGCACGTTGAACGGCACGTCGGCGGACAGGGGGCGGATCTGCTGGCTCATCTCACTTCTCCTTCGCGTTGTTGTACCAGAACTGCACGAGCGTGACGGCCAGGCAGATGAAGAACAGGGCCAGCGACACGGTGGAGGCGTAGCCGAAGTCGGCGCGTTCGAACGCCACGCGGTACACGTACTGGGCGAGCACGAGCGTGGAGGTGCCGGGACCGCCGTTGGTCATGACGAGCGTAAGGTCGAGGATCTTGAGCGAGGTGATGGTGAGCGTGACGGTTACGAAGAACAGCGTGGGGCGCATGCACGGCACGGTGACGTGCCAGAAACGCTGCCACGCGTTCGCGCCGTCCATCTTGGCGGCCTCGTACAGTTCGCCGGGGATGGTCTGCAGACCCGCGAGCAGCAGGATCATGAAATAGCCGACCTCGCGCCATGTGCCGACGATGATGACGGCGGGCATCGCCCAATGCGTGTCCGACAGCCAGCCGGGCACGTTCTGCGCCCCGACGAACAGGCCGAGGAACTGGTTGACGAGTCCGGCCTTCGGGTCGAACATCATGCTCCACACCTGCGCGACGGCCACGATGGCGGTCACGTACGGGAAGAACGCGACCGTGCGGAAGAACGCGCGTCCTTTGATCTTCGAATTGAGCAGCACGGCGAGACCGAACGCGATGGCGAGCGTGAGCGGGATGTGCACCACGGCGTAGTAGAGCGTATTGCGCAGCGCGTCCCAGAAGTTCTCGTCGGTGAACAGGCGCCGCCAATTCCACACGCCGTTGAACACGGGGTCGCCGAGCGCGCTCCACTTGGTGAACGACGTGTAGAACAGCGTGACCACGGGGATGAGGATCAGGATGAAGAAGCCGATGAAGTTCGGCGCGATGAAGATGAGCCCGTTGCGGATGTTGCGGTTGCGCAGCCGGTTGACGTGGCGCGAGTTGTCGCGCGCGTCGACGGCGTTCCGAGCGGCGTTCGGTTCGGTCATGATGCTCTCCTTCCCCGTTCAGTCCTCGCCGCCGGCGTCGCCGGGCAGCAGTCCGGTGTTGGCGATTGCGTGTTCGGCCTTGGCGAGCGCCTCGTCGGGCGTCTTCGTTTCGGACATGATCGACGACTGGGCCATGTTGAGCTCGTCCTGGATGACCTGCGTGGCCTCGCCGACCGGATTCTCCTGTTTGATGACGGATCTGCGGATCACCTCACGCGACTGGTCGTCGCGGGGCAGTCCCCGCTTGGCGAAGAACGCGTCGAGTGCCGCATCGGAGGTGTAGGCGGGCACCGATCCGGTGGCCGCGGTCACTTGCGCGCCCTGCTCGCCGGCGGCCCAGGCGACGAACTCCTTGGCTGCCTTCATCCTGGCGGAGGGCGCGTTCGCGGAGACCGCGAAGCCGGTCGGGTCGCCGTAGGTCACCGGTTGGTCCAGCGTCCTGCCGGTGCGCTGCGGCAGCGGGGCCACGCCCCATTCGAACGTGTCGGCCTCACCGCTCTTCTGCTGGTCGGCGAGCGGCCCCATGTACCAGGTGCCCATCGGCAGCAACGCGGCCTTCTCGGTGCCGAACTGCGACTGGTAGGTGGTCTTCGAGGCGGAGACCGTGTTGTAGGAGAGGGTGAGCCCCTCGTGCTGCATCGTCAGGAACAGTCGGTACATCGGCTTCAGATACGAGTAGTCGCCGGAGAAGAACAGCCTGTTCTGCCCCGCCACGTCACGCCCCTTGGATTGTTGGGCGAGCGCGATGGCCTGCGGAATCGCCTGGAACGACGTGTGGTGGTATGTCGGGTAGGTGTCCTTGTAGCCGGCGGCGGGCAGCTTGCGCTTGAGTTCGCGGCAGATGGCGAGGTAGTCGTCCCACGTCCAGGAGCCGTCCGGCGCGTCCACGCCGGCGGCGGCGAGCATCGTGCGGTTGTAGTAGAGGACGGTCGCGTCGACACGATACGGCATGGCGTAGGTCCGCCCGTCAATCACGTAGTCCTTGGCGACGGCGAGGTTCGCGTCGTCCCGGTAGCGTGCGGCCACGTCGGTGAGGTCGGCGAGCGCGCCCGGCGCGGCGTAGGTGTGGTACATCTTCAGGTTCTTCATCGGGAAGACGTCGGGGGCCTTGCCGGCGGACAGGTCGGCGATGAGCTGCTTGTCGTAGTCGTCGGCGCTGTACTCCTTGACGTCGACGCGGACGCCCGGATGCGTCTTCTCGTAGGCGCGGGCCAGCGCCTGGAATTCCGGGCGCGTGGCGAGCGTCCATCCGGCCATGCTGATGGTGACGCTCCCGTCGGGGTTACGCCCGTCGGCGGTGGCGCCGGCGGCCCCGCATGCGGCGAGCGACAGCCCGGCCGCGCATGCGGCCAGGGCTGCGATCGCCCGCGTGAACCAGTTCCTGTGTAGGCGCGCCATGGTCAGAACAGGGTCTCGTCGTGGTCGTCGGCCGGGTACGGCGTGTACGTGATTTCGAAATCGTCGTCGGCCGGCGCCTGCGTGACGTTGATCTCGTGATCGGACTTGACGAGGCTGACGGTGCCGTAGGCGGGGACGGCGACCTTCTGCCAGCGCGCGCCGGTGCCGCCCACGGTGACGGCCGCCTCGATGTCGGTTCCGGTGGGGTTGTACAGGACGGCGGTGATGTCGCCGGTGGCGTCGTCGGCGAAGGCGACGGAGCCGAGCCCGCCGTGGCGGCCGTCGCGCGTGTGGTTGGTGGAGGCGATGCGGTGGGAGCCGACGCGCACGTTCTGGGCGAGGTTGCGCAGCATGAAGTATTCGAGGTTGCGCTTGACCTTGCCGGTGGAGGAGTCGATGGTGATGACGCCGCGGCGGCCGGAGGTGCCGGCGTAGCTCGGGAAGCCCTGCTCGTCGAGCGCCATGTTCCACAGGTTGATCAGTCCCATGCCGTTGCGCACGAGCCAGGTGCCGATCTCGCCGAACATCACGTGGCTGGCCTCGTCGACGGTCTCGTCGAGCATGCAGCGGCGTTCGGTCATCGCGACCTTCCACTGCGGGAACTGGCGCGCGCCGTTGTGGACCCACTCGGGCAACCCGGAGTAGGTGTGGAAGGCGACGCCGGCGAAGGCGTTCGCCTGGGCGGGTGTCATGTACTCGGAGACGGGGCGCTGGAAGAAGCGCAGGGAGTCGTCGCCGAAGTAGATCTCGACGTCGGGGAACGTGCGGTCGAGCGCGGGGCGCAGGTATTCGCTGCCCCATCGGGCGAGCTCCTCGGGCGTCCATACGGTGATGGGCCACGGGCAGCCGTTGCTCGGCTCGTTCTGCATGGTCACGGAGGTGATGTGGATGCCGTACTTCGCGTAGGCAGCGATGAACTTCACGAAGTACTGGGCGTACACGTAGTCGATGGTGTCCTGGTAGCGGTAGCCGTTGCCCACGTATTCGCCGAGGCGCAGCCGCCCCGCGCCAGAGAGCACGCCGGAGGTCTTCATCCAGGCGGGCGCGGACCAGGGGGACGCCATGATCTTGACGGCCGGGTTGATGGCGATGATCTCCTGCAGGACGGGGATCACGTTCTTCAGGTCGCGGGTGGCGTCCGGAGCGCCCGGCTCGCCTTCGCCGATGGAGAAGTACTGGAGGGCGGCGTCGGCGGCGACTCCTTCGGGCAGGTCGTCGTAGGAGTAGTACTTCTGGCTGGAGAAGTCGCAGGAGCCGATGGAGATGCGCACGGAGGAGAAGCCACCCTGCTCGGGGTCGAACATCTCGGAAAGGATGGCGTGGCGCTGCCCGGCGTTCATCGAGTTCATGAACAGGGACGCGGAGGAGTCGGTGATCGCGGCGCCCACGCCCTCCCACATCTGGTAGCGGCGGGTCGGATCGATGACGATCGGCACGGCGTCTCCATGATCATGTTCGATCACTGGGGTGTCAATCGGCGTGCGGCGGTCGGCGAGATCACCGCTCGTGCGCGTCCAGTATTCATGGACGGGGATATGTGCTGTATGGGTCATCCTGACCACTCCTTCGTGCCTACTGGCGCATTGGTTCCGACTTCTTTGAACCGCGTCGCGCCACGCTGTGTCGCATTGCCTTCCAGTATACACAAGAAACGCCGCCAACAATCTTTTTCTATCTTTTTTTATCACTTTCAATCACAGGACTGATTATTTGTGATATATTGATCGTTGTCACAAGCCCGACGACCGAGGACGTTCGAGACCGCACCGAGGACGCTGGGAGGGCGCAACCTGACGCGACACAAGGAAGAAATCCCGAAGAAAGGACCATCATGACGGCTGCAACCGCTGACGCCACGGCCACGAAGGTCGTGGAGAACCCGCCGTTCAAGAAAACCGAACCCGTGGCCTACGCCATGGGAGACATCGGCAACGGCTTCTATTTCCAGCTGGTCACCAACTACGCACTCATCTATATGACCGACGCACTGGGCATCAACCCCATCGTCGCCGGCCTCATCATCTTCTGGGGCAAGATCATCTCCGCCTTCACCGACTTCGGCACCGGCGTCTGGGCCGACCACGCCCCGCTGCGCGAGGACGGCCGCTACCACTGGTTCGTGCGCACGCTGCGCTACCCGCTGATGGCCGTCATCATCCTCACGTTCCTGCCGTTCGTCTCCAGCTGGCCGATGGGCGCGCGCATCGCATACATGACCGTGATCTATATCCTCGGCGTCGCCTTCTACTCCTCCACCTCCGCGCCGTACGGCTCCTTCGCCTCCGTCTCCACGCCGAACGTCAAGCACCGCGATGAGATGGCCGCGGGCCGTGGCTTCGGTTCGACCGCCGGCGGCATCATCGTGACCTTCATCCTGCCGCTCGTCATGTACACGACCGTCAAGGATTCCACCGGCGCCGACAAGAAGATCCTCAACGGCCCGGTCCTCATCTGGGTCGCCATCATCTTCGCCGCCCTGCTGTGGATCTGCTACCAGATCACCCTCAAGGGCACCGTCGAGCGCATCCGCGTCGAGAAGACCGCCACCGAGCGCGTCCCGCTGTGGAAGTCCCTCAAGTACATGTTCACCAACCGCGCCATGGTCGCCCTCATGGTCGCCGCCCTGCTGCTCATCTTCGCGCAGATGTTCGCCGGCGCCGTGAACGCCTACCTGTACAAGGACTACTTCAACGACACCGCCGCCCTGGCCATCCTGGCCTTCCAGAACATCCCCGTCCTGATCGTCGCCCCGGTCATGCCGTCCATCTGCGACAAGTTCGGCAAGAAGCTCGTGTGCGGCGTCCTGCTCGCCTTCACCTGCATCGTGTACGTCGTCATGTTCCTCATGCACATCACCAACCCGTACGTGTTCGTCGGCATGTCCATCGTGGCGATCTTCGGCAACGGCGTGTTCGGCCTGATGGTGTGGAGCTTCATCACCGACATCATCGACGACATCCAGGTCAAGACCCACACCCGCGAGGACGGCACCGTGTACACCGGCTACATGTTCGCCCGCAAGATCGGCCAGGCCCTCTCCGGCCTGCTGCCCGCCGTCGTGCTCGCCGCCACCGGCTACGTGACCGCGACCTCCGGTCAGGCCGTCGTCCAGAGCGCCGACACCCTGAACAACATCTACGCGGTCGCCACGTTGGCCCCGGCCATCGGCAACGGCCTGATCGCCCTCATCCTCCTGTTCTTCTACCCGCTGTCCGGCGCGGTCTCCAAGCGGAACGCCGCCATCCTCGAGCAGCGCCGCGAGAAGGGCGAGCTGTGATGTCCCAGCTGCTTTCCGTGCTTGTCGTCGCCGTCGCCGTGACCGTCGGTGGAGCGATCGTCGACATCATCAGGCGCCGCTGACCACAGGTCTCCCGCACACGGCATGACTAGGGGGAGGGTTCCGATCCTTCGGTGGATCGGAACCCTCCCCCTAGTCGTTTCCATCCGTTCGGTTCGTCGCGTCCGCAACGACGGACGCGACGAACCGAACGCTCACAGCCGCACGAAGACCGTGGGCGCACCGGAGGACAGGGACGCGACGGGCGTCGGCTCGCCGTCGCCGGCGAGCCGGAACACGGCCACGTCGTCCGAGGTCTCGTTGGCGACCAGCAGCAGACCATCGACCGCGAGTATGTGACGCGGACGGCCACCGCCGCAGTAGACGCCGCGCCCGCGCCAGCCGGGCTCCGACTGCGCGGCGAGACGGCCCAGCCGCCTCCCGTCCCACGACAATGCCACGATGCGGTCGGAGCCGCGCAGACCCACATAGGCCATGCCGGCGATTCCCGACGCCGGCATGGGTGCCGACACGACACCCGACACGACACCCGGCACGAACGCGAGCGACGCGGCCTGATCCGGGCGCGGCAGGGCGTCGGGACCGAGACCGACCGTCTGCAACGCCGCGATACCGGCGGGCGCGCCAGCGTCGGGCCCCAGCAGAGTCACGGTGCCGCCCCATTCGCCGACGACCGCCACACGCCAGTCGCAACGATCCGCGGCCGCACCTCCGTCGACCGGCAGCAGGTGCAGGTCGCGCGGACCGGTGCCGGGAGCGAGCGCCACCGCGCCGACGCGCATCAGGTCGCCGCGCACCCATCGATGCACGTACACGCGGTCCGCACCGAGATCGCTGGTGAGCAGCCGTCCGTCGGGCAGCGGCAGCGCCCAGTGGGCGTGCGGTCCCTCCTGCGCCGGCAGAGGGCCTCGTCCGTCGCCGCATAGCGTCTTCACGGCTGGCAGGATCGCGCCGTCGTCCGTGACGGGATGCACGCATACGTGCCCGTCGCCGTAGTTGGTGGTGACGATGCGCCCGTGGCCCATGTCGTCGACCACATACGCCGCATGATTGGTGATGTTCCCCGGCGTGGGCACGCGCGACAACGGCTCCAGCCGCAACGACGCGCCTTCGCCTTCGATACGGAAGGACGCCATCTCATTGGTGTCCTCCAGCACGGCGAACAGCACGCGTCCTCCGCACGGCGTCTCGACGGCCTCCATCCACGTGGGCGAAGGCACGTCGGCCAGCAGGCGCACATGGCGCAGCGTCACGTCGCCGTCGCCGCCCGCACCGTCTCCGCCTCCGACGCCCAGTACCAGCTGTTCGATGCCCGGGCAGGCGGAATGCCGCAACGGCCCGAATCCTCCGACCAGGATGTCCGTCACCTTGCGTTCCATACGGTTCTCCATCGGTTTCTCCATTCTTTTCCGTTTCATTGTCGTCCGATCAGACGGCGTCATCGACGACGATGACGCCGGACGCGAGGAAGGGGGCGATTCCCGTCATGGGAATCGCCCCCTTCCTCGCTGGACGCCTTGGGCGTCCACCCGTTCCCCGGACCGGAATCCGGGGACGCCTCAGGCGGACAGGCCGGCGAACAGGGCCGACCAGTCCTGGGACTCGTCATCGCGGTCGCGCGTTTCGGCGTTCATCGGCACCTCCTTTCACCGGTCCCGTCCGCAGGTCGCGTCAGCGTCCGATCACTCGTCGACGCCCCAGACGCGGACCTTGCCCGGAGCGACGTCGCCGAGCAGGTGCGTGGGCGCCGGGTTGAGGTCGAACTTGCCGTCCTCGGGGACCTCGGACGTGTTGAGCTCGCCGTTGCCCTTGTGCACGGTGACGGTGCCCCATGCGGGGACGGTGACCTTCTGCCAGCGGTTGCCCTCACCGGAGATGGTGAACGCGGCCTCGAGCGGCTTGCCGGTCGGGTTGTAGATGTGGGCGGCCACATCGCCGTTCGGGGCGAGGAAGGCCACGGAGCCCAGACCGCCGGACCAGCCGTCGGGCGTGTAGTTGCTGGAGCGGACGACCACGGAGCCGGGCTCGACGTCCTGGCCGAAGGCGCGCAGCATGAAGTACTCGAGGTTGCGGATGACCTCGCCGGTCTCGTGCTGGATGGTCACGACGCCGCGGCGGCCGGTCGCGCCGACCTGGTTCGGCAGGCCGCGCTCGTCGAGCGCGAGGTTCCACAGGGCGATGAAGCTCTCGCCGGTGCGCACCAGCCAGTTGCCGATGATGCCGGACATGATGTGGGCGGCGTCCTCCGGGGTCTCCTCGATCATGCAGCGGCGCTCGGTCATGCCGAACAGCCAGTGGCTGTAGGAGCGGTTGGCGTTGAACACGTTGGTGTACGGCCCTTCGTAGGTGTGGAAAGTCAGACCGTCGACGGCGGCGGCCTCGTCCGGGGTGACGATGTCGCGCACCGGCCACTTGAGGTTGTGCATGGAGTCGTCGTTGATGAAGATGCGCATCTCCGGGTAGGTGTCGTTGAACGCCGGACGCAGGAAGTTGGCGGCGAACTCGGCCTGCTGCTTGAGGGTCCACATCATGGCCGGCCACTTCGGCGCGTTGGACGGCTCGTTCTGCACGGTGACGCCCCAGATCGGAATGCCGAGCTTCTCCATCTCCTGCACGTACTTGACGAAGTAGCGGGCATAGGTGCCCTCGAAGGAATCGTGCATCGGGTCGAAGCCGTTGCCGGTCCACTCGTTGAAGCGCAGGTGGCCGCCCTGGCACAGGTGGCCGGTGTTCTTCATCCAGGCCGGCGCGGACCACGGGGAGGCGATGATCTTGATGGACGGGTTGATCTTCAGGATCTCGAGCAGCACCGGGATGATGTACTTGAAGTCCTTGGTGGCGTCCGGGGCGCCCGGCTCCCCCTCGCCGAGGGAGAACTTGGTGAGCAGGTTGTCGTGCTCGCCGAAGGGCAGGTCGTCGTAGGTGTAGTACGGCTGCGCGGCCGGCTCGCAGGAGCCCAGCGGGATGCGCAGCACGGAGAAGCCGCCCTTGTCCGGGTTGAAGGTGTCGTCCAGGAAGGCGTGGCGCTGCTCGGCGTTCATCGAGCCCCAGATCAGGGAGGCCGCGGCGTCGGTCAGCGCGGCGCCGGCACCCAGCCACGGCTGCTTGCGATCGGCCAGATCGACGACGATCTTGGCGGCGTCGCCCGGATCGGACACGACCTCGGGCGCAGCCAAGGTCTCACGACGCTGCGTGAGGTCGCCGGAGGTGACGGTCCAGAATTCGTTGGTGTACTTGCTCATGTCGGTCCTTACATCGGTGTGCGGTATGCGGCTCGGTACGTCTCCGTACCGGTTCCGTGTACAGATCACAGCATAGCACTTTCAATCAGTTTTAATCAAATGCAATCACACGTGTTCAGCGTGTCGCCGCGCGATGACACATATTCTCGCGATTCTCCTCTACGCTGACTACGATATAAGTCATAAATGATCACATATGCGCAACGCGCTGATCACGAACGGAAAGCACTACCCATGACCGGCAATACCGCATCATCGACGAACACCCCCACGCGTGCGACGCGTGACGCGAGCACGGCGGCGGGGACAGGCAAACGCGATTATCTCCCCGCCGAACGGCAGGACATGATCCTCAACCTGCTCACCCGGCAATCCGTCGCCACCGTCGCCGAACTCGCACAGCTCCTCAACACCACCGAAATCACCGTGCGACGCGACCTGACCGTCCTGAGCAAGGCCGGACTGCTCAAGCGCGTGCGCGGCGGCGCGATGTCCGTCGGCGACGCCACCGAGCGCGCGACGGCCATTCCGGCCGCGGGCGCGACGCTCTCCGAGCGCACCGCGACCGACGGCATCGCCCTCACACCGGTCGCGCACGCCGTCGAACTCGGTGACGAGACGCCCGCCATCGGCGTCATGCTGCCCGAACCCAGCTTCTTCTGGCCCGGCGTCATCAACCACATGCGCGACATGGCTTCGCGCATGGGCCTGCGCGTCGTCACCCGCGAGACCTCCTACAACGCGGATGTGCACGAGGACGAGATCCTCGACGAGCTCACCGGCGACTCGACCATCTGCGGTCTGCTCGTCGCCCCCAACGCGCACGCCGACAGCGGACGCCGCACATGGGATTGGATCGACCGGGCGGACATGCCGGTCGTCGTCATCGAACGCGACCTGCCGATGCTGGCCACGCACTACGTGGACTCGGTGCGCACCAACCATCCGTACGGCGTGCGCAAGGCCGCCGCGCACTTCCTCGAACGCGGGCACACCCGCATCGGCGCCGCCCTCACCGACACCCCCACCTCACCGCTCATCCAGGAGGGATGGCGGCGCGTCGTCGCCGGATGCGACGAAATCGACTGCCCGTTCATCATCGATGGCATCCAGCCGTATGACACGAAGGGCGTGGCCAAAATCGCCGACGAGGTCATCGACTCCGGCGTGACGGCCATGCTCGTCCACTCCGACTATCTGGCCATCGCGCTCGCGCAGACGCTGGAACAACGTGGCAAGCGCGTGCCGGAAGACATCTCGCTGATTTCAGTCGACGGGTTCGCCACGCCCAGTTCGCGGCCGCTCACCGTGCTGCGATCCTCCGAAAAGGATTTCGCGGCGGCCGCGCTGGAGACGCTCGTCAACCGCATCCAGAACCCCGGATCCGCCACACGGCACGTGTACGTGGATCCGAACCTCATCGACCGCGGATCCGTGGCCGACATCCGCTGACGGAACGCCTCCGGCGGACGCCGGCCACGCCGCCTCACGCCTCGGCTTGCGCGGTGCGCGCGAAGCCGAGGGAGGCGAGGAAGTCCGCCGCGTCGCCGCTTGCGGCGAAGACGGCGGTCCCGGCGAGGATGCGACGGCACGTCGCGCCGAGTTCGTCGCGCGCCGCCTCGACCGTTCCGGCCGCGGCACCGGCGACGCCTGCCGCGCCAGCCGCGTCGCCGAGCACGCCCAGTTCGTCGGCGAGACGTCCGGGCACCACGAACAGTCCCTGCATGCCGGCCAGTCCGATCTCATCCGTTCCGATGATCGCCTGCGCCGACTCCCCCGCCGCCACGTCGCCGTCCGTTCCGGACGCGGCGTCGCGCAGGATGAGGTTCATCTCGTAGCCGCGATCGGTCGCGATGAGGCTCGCCGACACCGACGCCCCGTCACGGACGACTCCCTCACCGGCACCGGCACCAGCACCAGCGGAAACGCCCTCGCCCTCGACCCACGCGGCGCGGATGCGCTCGGACGCGGAGACGGCCGTACCGGCCGACTGCGCGACGACGCGCACCGCGGTGCCCGGCCAGTCGAGGAGCTCCACGACCGCGTCGGACGAACCGGGCACGGCGAACGTGGCCGCCGCCTCGGCGCGATGCAGCGGCAGGAGCTCGGCGCCGCCCTCGTAGTGCTCGTGCACGGCGGCCGTGCCGCCACGGAGCGCCGACGCGGCGTCGCAGCCGATGAAGTGGCCGGGGAACCGGTCGACGAAATCGATGAGGCGCGCGAACATGTCGGCGTCGGCGATCAGCGGCGTATGCTCCATGCTCGCGCACACGCCATGCTGGCGGACGATGCCGTAGCGCTTGAACCGCCAGAACCAATCGTCGCCGCCGAGCGTGAGCGGCACGGTCCTGAGCGTGCGACGGCCGCGCGGCGCGTAGCCTTCGTTCTCGTGGCACGCCCCGCACGCGGGGTAGCGTCCGGACACGTCGCCGGAGGCGGGGTCCTCCTGCGCGAACTCGGGCTTGGCGAGGTCGATGACGAAGGCAAGCCCGTGCGCGTCGAATCGGGGGTTCGCGTCGAGCTCGCTCTTCTTCACGGAATCATTGCCCACGCAGTAGTCGTACAGCCAGCGCATCGCGTCCTCGCCGCCGCCGTTGCGCTCCTCGTCGAGGAAGCGGCGGGCCACGGTCGAGGGGTTCGCGGAGAGCAGGCCCATCACGCCGTCCGACGCGATCGGCGCCTCGTCGCGCGTGCAAATGCCGGCGACGACGATGGCGTCGCGGAACCGGTCGAGCAGACGGTCCGGGGTCAGCGGTTCACGGGAGGTCGCGCCGGTGACGCGGTACGTGGCGAGGCCGAGCATCGCGAGTATCTCGTTGCGCTTCCAGTCCACGTCGAGCGGGTCGAGTTCGAGCCGTCGCGTCGCGTAGTCGATGAGCGCGTCGATGCTGCCGTACACGTTGGCGAGCGCGTCGGCCTGAGCCGCCGCCTCGCCGTCGATCTCGATGGGGTCTCGATCGGTGAATGCCATGGATGTCCCTCCGCCGTTTGCCGAATGATGCGGGCGTTCCGGGCCGACTTCGTCGCCGGCTACGTCGCGCCATGATGACCCCATCGTAGTCGTCGCGCGGCGTTCCGACAACCGTCGCCGCGACGATACACCGTCGTGATGCACCGTCGCGGCGGCACGGCGGACGCGACCACGTACCCGCAATACGTACCCGCGATCACGCGGTCACAGCTCCACGGTCTCCTTGTTGTCGTTCTTGACGTGCGCGAATTTGGCGGCGAGCGCGGCCTTGTTGCGCTTCTCGTCCTCCTCCTTCGCCTTCTTCTTCGCCTCGGCTGGGTCCCACAGCACGTCCTCGCGATGCTTCGTCCATTCGGCGGCGGCGAGCGGCGCGACGAACGCTGCGGTCGCGTCGAGCAGGGCGGCGTCCCCCACGCCGGTCGTCGCGCCTTCCGCGGCCGCCGTCGCGGCGTCGGCGAGCGCGGCGGCACGGGCGGCGAGCAGGTCGCGGATCTGCACGTCGGTCAGGCAGATGCGCGGCACGGAGATCTGTTCGCGCAGCTCGTTGACGACGAGCAGCAGCGGCAGCACGGCGCGCACGGCGGCATCGTCGACCGGTGTATCGGCGGTGACCAGCGCGGCTGGCCCGGTGGCGGAGTCGTCCTCGACGGCGGCGAGCAGCGCGTCGCACACGGTGAGCGCGGCCGCGAACCGGTGCGCCATCGCGTCGACGAGCGCGGGCGACGGCTCGAACGCGTCGTCGTCGACCGGCACGGCGGCGGCACCGGCGGCGTCCGCGGCTTCGGCCGCGCCGCCGGTCTCGCCGCCATCGCCGGTACCGTCGCCGGCGACCGCGTACTCCCCCGCGTCGAACGTGCCGTCGTTCACGGCGGCTTCGACGGCGTCCAGCGTCGCGTGCACGCGCACGGACGCGGCGTCGTCCCACGTGATGCCGAGGTCGGCGGCGACGTCGTCGACGAGCGTCGCGTCGCCGGTGTCGGAGAAGTCGGCGAGCGCGTCGTAGGCGTCGTTGGCGGCGAGCAGCGCGTCGACGATCGTCTGCGGACGTCCGGGGATCGCGTCCGCGCCCTCGTACACGAATTCGGCGTCGGGCACGGTCACGTCCTCGCCGGTGAGGATGCGGGCGAAGGCGCGCGTCACGCGCACCTGCAGGTTCTCGCCGTATTTCGCGTCGTTGTCCATGCGCATCGCGTCGGTGAGCGGCCACAGCGCGATCAGGCGCGCCGCCTCGCGCGCCGCCTCGCGCACGGCGGGCGCGGCGGCCACGCGCACGATGTCTGCGGTGTTCAGTTCGGTCATCTTGCTCCTTTGCGTTTCGTTCGGACGGCGTGCGATGCCTTCCGTCGTGCGCGGCGCACGGCACCCCACCCGTCCGGCTTCGCCGGCCACCCTCCCCTCTCGCGGGGAGGGAAGCGGCCACACGTATCGGCTTTGATTCTAGTGTGCGTCTATTGGATTCCGGCGGCGGGGTCGACATACGTGATGGACATCACACGGCCGGTCTCGCAGTCGAACGTGATGGACGTGATCGAGGCGAGCGCGGTGTGGCGCAGGAACATCCAGTGTTCGGCGTGACCGGTTTCGAGCAGATGACGGAACGACCAGATCGGCGATTCGTGGCTGACGACGATGATCTGCTCGCCGGGGTGCTGGCGGACCTTCTCGCGCGCGAAGTCGCCGACGCGTGCGGCGATGTGCGCGTACGACTCGCCCCAGCTGGGCTTCCACAGGTTCGCGACGAGCCTCCAGTTGCCGTTCCTCCACAGCGCGCCCTCGCCGTGGCCGATGCGCTTGCCCCGGAACTCGTTGCCGGCTTCGATGACGCGTTCGTCGGTCGTGAGCGTGAGCGGTTCCTGCCCGCGCGCCTCGCGCACCGGGTTCAACGCGGCGAGGATCGCGCCGGCGGTCTCGCGCGTGCGGTCGAGCGGCGACGAGTAGACGGCGGAGACGGTGTTCATCTGCGGGCTCGCGGCGATGTACGCGCCGGTCGCCTCGGCCATGCGGCGGCCCACGTCGGACAGGTGGAAGTCGGGCAGGCGCTCGTAGAGCAGATGATCGGGGTTGTACACCTTGCCGTGACGGACGAAATGGATGGTGGTGGCGGTCATCGCCGGCCTCCTTCGGGAATCGGTGAACGGTTCGCGATACGGTTCGCACTATGTATTCCAATCTACCGCGGTACGGCCGCGTGTCGCGGCGCACGCGCGCGTAGAGTGGCCGCGACCGAAGAGGGCCGACGTTATCCGATCGGGAGCGGAAAGGAGCGGGTGCGGTATGTCCAATACAGTGATCACCGGAATCAGGGATGTCGCCGGCAAGGTGTTCGGCGGGTATGCGGAGCTGCTGCGCATCCCGCACACGGCACGGTATTCGATCGGCGGCGTCATCGCGTGCATGCCGTTCCCGATGATCGGCATGACGATCACGATCTCCGTGCAGCATTACTACGGCAACTATTCGCTCGCCGGCCTGCTGACCGCGCTCCAGGCGATCGCGCTGGCCGTCGCGACGCCGCTGCTCGGCAAGCTCACCGACAAGTTCGGCCAGCGGCAGGTCTCGATCCCGACGATCATCGTGTGGATCGTCGCGGCGATCGCGCTGACCACGTCGATCACGAACCGCGCGCCGGAATGGGTGCTGTACTGCCTGACGCCGCTCCTCGCCGCGATCCCGCCGTGGGGCGCGATGAGCCGCGCGCGCTGGACGCGTCTGCTCAAGGGCGACCGCGAGCGCACCGACCGCGCGCTGTCGCTGTGCGGCGTGCTCGACGAATGCATGTGGGTGGTCGGCAACCCGCTTGCCTCCACGCTGGCGGTGATCTCGGGCCTGCTCGCGTTCTCGTTCACCGGCGTGTGCGTGATCGTCGGCGCATTGATGTTCCTCACGGAACTCACGACCGAACCGCCGTCGCAATCGGACCTCGCGAGGGCGGAAGGCATCTCGCGCAAGGAGTACCGCGCGCGCGAGGCGGCGAAGGCGGAGGCGCTGCGCGCCGAGACCGCCGCCGAGGAGACGCGACGCCGGCTGCGCGCGCAGGGCGTGACTGACGAGTCAATCGTTTCACGTGAAACAATGCGCGCGATCGAGGAGGCGAAAAGCGGGCGGAAGGCGTCGATCTGGGGGCCGGGACTCATCGCCGTATGCGTGACGTGGTTCGGCCTGGGCGCGTTCCAGTCGGCCGCCGGCATCTCGATCATCGCGTTCGCGACCGAGTCGAATATGAAGCAGTACACGGGATTCGTGTTCGCCTGCTTCTCGATCAGCTCGCTGTGCGGAGCACTCGTGTACGGCGCGAAGAACTGGACGATTCCGCTGTGGAAGCGGTTCTACTTCTGCCTCGCGGTGGTGAACCTCGGCATCGGGTCGTTCATGTTCGCGAAGCACCTGTGGGTCATCATGATCATCTACCTGCTGATTGGCGTATGCCAGGCGCCCACGTGGATCAACGGCAACCAGCTGATGCTGCACCTCGTGCCGCCGTCGCGGCTCACCGAGGGCATGGCGTGGATGGGCGCGATGAACTCGATCGGCTCCTCCGCCGGATCGGCGATCGCCGGCCAGTTCATCGACCGCATGGGCTCGCACGGCGGCTTCATGGTCGTCACCGCCCTGGCGATCGGCTCCCTCGCGATCGCCCTCGTCGGATTGAAGCAGATCAAAACCTCCACCGAACAACCCACCTTGACCGAAGTGTCAGTGTGAGTGCACACCTTGGCCCCCTCTGACGAGGGGGCTGTCGAACGCAGTGAGACTGGGGGAGAGATAGCTGGAACGCAACGTTCATGGTCTCTCCCCCAGTCCGCTTACGCGGACAGCCCCCTCGTCAGAGGGGGGCCAAGGATGGACGGACTGCCTACGGCCCCACACCAGAGAGGGCCAAGAGTCCTAAAACAAAGGCCTGCGTGATGGATGTCCATCACGCAGGCCTCCTCGCATGCACGTCGTCCCCTACTTCGGCCAGCCCTTCGGGGTGTGCTCCAAAGACCAGACGCCGAGCTTGTGGGAGAAGCTGTTCTGCCACTTCTCCTCGAGCTGTTCGGCGGTGAGGCGGTTCTCGGCGGACTTGAGACGGTTCATCGCGTTCGTGTGCGTGTCGTCGAGCAGCCACTTGCGGATGAGGAAGTTCCACACCATCACCACGGCGGTGGCGATCAGCTTGCCGACGTTCGTGCGCAGCAGGTACTCCGCGTGCTGCGTGACGTAGGCGTCGTGGTTCATGCCGTAGGTGGAAATCCAGATGATCGCGTCGTTCATGAACAGGCCGATCACCGCGCCCACGACGAAGATGACGATCTCCATCCAGCGGGCCATGTCGTCACGATGCTTGAACACGAACTTCATGCTCGCCAGATAGTTGAAGATCAGCGAGATGATGAACGAGATGGTGGCGGCGATCACGTTGTGCATGTGGAACACGCCGACCAGGATGTTGAGGATGCCCCAGTCGATGATGAAGGCGATCACGCCGACGATGCCGAATTTCATAAGCTGTGCGATCAGTTTTCTCACAAGGGGCCATTCAACACCATCCATCTGACCGGAAGGCCGCTCCTCCGCCAGTCAGCCAACAATCTCCTCATTCGGGAGCCGATTGCCGACGCGCCTATCATGGCTATGACACCGGCTATGACGCATGGGTGTCATGCGAAAGCGAACGACGAAAGGCGGAGGACGGCATGGACCACATCAGGATGTATATCGATGGACGGTGGATCGATTCCCCGTCCGGAAGGACGGCGCAGATCATCAACCCCGCCGACGGCCGCCCGGCGGCGACGATGACGCTCGGTACCGCCGAGGATGCGGACAGGGCCGTCGCCGCCGCCGAACGGGCGTTCAGGCCCGGCTCGTCATGGCGGGAACTCGCCACGGACGAACGCGCGGAACTGATGCTCAAGGCCGCCGACCTGATCGAGGAGCGTGCGGACGAACTGGCCACGGCCGAGACCAACAGCGTGGGACGCGTATACCGGGAGACCAGATACGACGACGTGTATGCGGCCAGCGGCGCGTTCCGCTATTACGCCGGACTCGTCCACGAACTGCAGGGCAGGTCCTCCACCGCGAACGGCGACATGATGACCGTGACCGTCCGCGAGCCGCTGGGCGTGTGCGCAGTGCTGGCGCCATGGAACTATTCGATGGGCACCACGGCCGCCGGGATGGCCCCCGCGCTGGCGGCCGGCAATACGGTGGTGGTCAAACCGTCGTCGCTCTCCCCCGTCGCCACGGCGATGATGGTCCAGGCCATGGCCGATGCCGGATTCCCCGCAGGCAGCATCAACCTGGTGCTCGGCTCCGGCTCCGAGGTCGGCACCGCCATCGCCCGTAACGAGCACGTGGCCAAGATCACCTTCACCGGCGGCACCGAGACCGGCAGGGACATCATCGCGAAGTCCGCGACCAGCGTCAAACGCTATGCGATGGAGCTGGGAGGCAAATCGCCGTTCATCATCTTCGACGACGCGGATCTGGACGTCGCCGTCGACCGGCTCATGTTCGGCGTCTTCCTCAGCCAGGGGCAGGTGTGCGTCGCGGGTTCGAGACTGCTGGTCCAGGACACCGCCTACCGACGGGTGATGGACCTGCTTGAGGAACACGTTCCCGCAATCCGCATCGGCATGCCGATGGATCCGGACACCGAGTTCGGTCCGATGGTCTCCAAGCGGCACATGGAACGGGTGCTGGACTACATCCGCATCGGCCGGGAGGAAGGCGCCAAGGTACTCATCGGCGGCCACCGGATCACCGAGGGCGAGTTCGCGCAGGGATATTTCGTCGAACCGACCGTGTTCGTGGACTGCACTCCGGACATGCGCATCGTGCAGGAGGAGATCTTCGGCCCGGTGCTCACCGTGCAGACCTTCACGGATGAGGCCGAAGCCATCCGACTCGCCAACGACACCCGCTACGGTCTCGCCGGCGGCGTGTTCACCTCGGACATGGGCCGGGCGCTGCGCGTGTGCACCGGCGTGGACACGGGCATCATGTGGGTCAACACGTATATGGACGACACCCAAGGCATGTCGGTCAGCCCCCACGGGCAGAGCGGCACGACCGTGGACGGCGGTCTCGACGGGTTGAAGGAGTACACCGTGCTCAAGCAGATCAATCTGAAGTTCACCCCGTCCAAGGCGGGCTGGTTCGGCGGCGTATCCGGGAACTAGACTGGGGCCGTACATCGTACCATATTCCGTCAAGGAGGAATCATGCCCGTCATCCATACCCATGTGTCCGTGAAGACCACGAAGGAGCAGCGCGAGGCGCTGAAGGCCGCGTACGGCAAGGCGATCACCGCCGTGCCGGGCAAATCCGAAGGCTGGCTCATGTGCCCGTTCGAGGATGATATGCCGATCTACTTCGGCGGCTCCGACGACCAGCCGGCCGCCTACGTGGAGGTCAACGTGTTCGGCCGCGGCGCCATCCCCGGCTCCGCGTGGGAGAAGCTCACGAAGAGCATCATGGCCGCGCTGAACGGCGAGCTCGGCATCCCCGAGGACCGCACGTACATCCGCTACACCGCCACCTCCGACTGGGGCTGGAACGGCGGCAACTTCTAGCCGATACGGGATCACGGCATCGCATTTGAGCTGAACGGAACGAATCGCATTTCGTGGCCGCCCGCGGCGGCTGTCTCTCCCTCAGTCACGGCATACGCCGTGCCAGCTCCCTCGTCAGAGGGAGCCCGGTAATCGGCTCCCTCTGACGAGGGAGCTGTCGGCGAAGCCGACTGAGGGAGAGACAACCCCGCCACGTACACGCAAGAGAGCCCGCCATCACTGGCGGGCTCTCTGCTAATCAGCCGGAATCAGCCGAACAATCACACGATCTTCGGCATCGGGGTGGTGAGCGACGTGGTCAGGTTCACGTGGACCAGACCGGCGCCGGCGTGCACTTCGACCTTCTTCAGGGTCACGGTGCGCTCGTCCTCCGGGGCGCGGTCGTTGTCGGTCATCGTCGCCGGGGACTTGACCGCGACCAGCGCGAGGTCGGCGAGGGAGAAGCCGGCGGACTCGCACAGCTTCACGGCCTCGTCGCGGGAGGCGAGGAAGCCGTCCTTGAACTTGACGCGTTCAGCCGGAACGCCGTACGCGTGCTCGGCGACCCACTTCACGTTCTCGATGACGGACATGCCCTTGTGGCTGTGCGGACGGGCCGGCATCGAGCCGTTGGTGAGCACGTCGACGAACGCGTCGAGCTGCGGGGCGAGCGCCTCGCCGCCGTCGCGGTACAGGTTGCCGATGATCGGATCGCGGAACTCGAGCTTGGCGGCGGTCTCCTTCAGGGCCGGGATCTGGTCGTCCTCGCCGTCCCACAGGTTGACGAGCGGGAACGTCGGGATGTCGAGGCCTTCGAGACGGTTCACGTGGAACGGGTAGCGCCAGGAGAGCTCCGGATCGTCGCGCCACGTGGACGCGCGGGTCACGACGATCGCGGCGGACGGCCACTGCGCGTCGAACTCGCGGCAGGCGATGTCGAGCCACTTCTGCGCGCCCGCGTCGGTACCGTAGCCGGCTTCGACGATGACGACGTCGTGCAGCGCGCACGCCATCTCGACGGAGACGAGCGTCGGGATGCCGATGGACACGTTGGCGAACGGGCCGCCGTGCACGTAGACCGGGGAGCCGTTGACGGTCTCCGTCTTCGCGGGCTTGACCGCGTCGGCGAGGATGCCGGTGATGCGCCACAGGTCGATGAACTCGCCGAACGTGACGGCCTTGCCGTCCTTCGTGCCGGCGATCATCTTCGCGACGCGCTGGCCGATCTCGTCCATCGAACGGGACAGCACGACGATCTGCATGAGCTCGCAGGTCGGGGTGAGCACGACCTTCTCCTTGACGTCACCCTTGCCGTAGTCGACGGCGATGGAACGCAGGGAGCGGGACGGCACTTCGGAGACGCGCGGCACGAGGATCGTGTCGAGCTTGTCCTCGTCGACGGCCTTCTCGGCGAAGGAGACGAGCAGGTTCTGGGCCGCCTCGATGGCGCCCATCTCGCCGCACAGACCCCAGTCGATGAGCTCCGGGTGGGTCAGGGAGGCCTTGCCGCCGCCGGACGCGCCGCCCTTGGAACCTGCGGCGGTGATGCCCATGCTCGGCTGGCGCAGCACGGCGGCCGCGTCGATGCCGCGCTCGTTGAGCGCGTCGATCAGGGCGATGGTCGTCGTGGTCTTGCCTTCGCCGCGCGACGCCTTGAGCGGGGTGTCCGCCGTGACGAGCACGACCTTGCCGTGCTTGCGCGGGGCGTCGGGGTTCTTCTTCAGGTAGTCGAGGTAGCCGAACGCGTCGATCTTCTCGACCAGGCCATACTGGCTGGTGAAGTCTTCGATGGTGGTCATTGTTCTCCTATGTCTCCTACTCGCATCCGAAGATGCCGGAATCAACGCGCACAATGATGCCACACCCATTGGCACGTATTGTTTCATAGCCTACAACCCGTGATTCCCGAGACTCGATTCCGCGGGCGAAGCGCCTACCTTACCCGAGACCGTATGTCTCGTGACGCCGCCCACATGGCCAAGCCAGCATCCGAGCGGGATGGTGAGCACGCCGCCGATGATGAAGATGAGCCGCACGTCGATCATGTCGGACAGCGGCCCGAAGACCATCATGCCCAGCGGGGTACCGAAGGTGGAGAACGCGTTCAACAGTCCGAACACGCGGCCCTGCATGTCCTCCGACGATTCCTGTTGGAGCATCGTGAACGCCGGCGATGCGGCCAACGGCGTGGCCAGTCCGGTCAGGAAGTCGATGATCAGGAACACGAGCAGCGTCGGCGCAAGGCCCAATCCGGCCGTGGTGATGCCGATCAGCACGAATCCCACGGCCACCGCGCGCAGGCAGTCATGGATGCGTTTGGCGCCGATGGACGACATCAGCAGCCCGCCGAGAATCATGCCGATGCTCCACGCCAGCTCGTTGGCGGCCAGTTTGTCCGACGTGCTGGAGAGCACGGCGAACCCGAGGTTCAGGTCATCGTGCCGGTATTCGCGGTTGATCAGTAGCAACGTGAGGTTCATCGGCGCCACGTTGATGAAGCAGACCAGCGCGTTGCCGAGGATGACGCTTCTGATGCGCCGGGACCGCCACGCGTACGCGAAGCCCTCCCGCAGGTCTCGGATGACGCGCGCAGTGGTGCCGGGGGTCGCAACGGTTTCTCCAGCCGTCTCGCCGCCGGTCTCCTGCACGCCGGCCGATTCGGGGACGCGTATGCACGCCGTGAATCCGATGCCGATGACAGCCGTGGTCACGTCGACGAACAGAATCGCCCACAACGGCAGGACGTTGACCAATACGGCGGCCAGCGCGGGCGCGGCGATCTGATTGGCGGACTGCAGGGTCCCGTTGACGGAGTTGACCCGCATCAGCTTGGATTCCGGTGTGATCTGCGGAATGAACGACTGCACGGCCGGAGTCTGCACGCCACCTCCCGCCGACCGTAGGGCGAGCACCAGCATGATCAGCGGAAGACCCGCCCAGCCGGTCGCGAACGCCGCGGCCAACAGGACGGTGAGACCCGCGATCACGGCATCGGGCAGAATGATAAGCAGTTTACGGTTCCACCGGTCGGCCCAGACGCCGCCGAACATGGACACCACGGCCTGCGGCAGGCAAGTGGTGATCATCGCCGCAGCCATGACCGAACCGGAATCCGACCGCATGACCAGATGCCAGAAGATAGCGTATTGCACCACCGACGACCCCAGCAATGAAAGCGTCTGCCCGGTCAGCAGCAATGCAACCCGCCGTTTCCAGGTCGTGCCGCGCGATGGGGCCGCCGGCTGGCGGTCAGTTGGGCTGAGGGAGCCCGATGATGGCGTATTGGATGACGTATGAAGTGAAGTATTGTCCGAGGTATTGGTTGACATGACGATCCTTGGGTATCCGTCTCCCGCATGCCGATGAACGGGAGGTCCGATGATGACGACGGACGGCGCACGGATACAGCTCGAACATGGTCGCCGAAAACCGCTGGATCAAGGCATGCCGACGACCACGCGTCAGCGTGGGAAGGGCATACGAAGGGCCATAGGGAAAAGGCCATAGGGGCCGCAACAGCGGTGAAACGGGAGACGACGAGCCGCGTTACGCGCGCCCGCCGGTCACGCGCGGGCGGAACTGGATCCTCGCCATCACGCATGACATGATCATCATGCAACATCTCATGCGCGTCACGATACCAATCCGCCGAACCGCTCGCGCACGGCATCCGGAATCTGGACGGACCCCAGAAGTCTCCCCCACCCCCATACACCAGCGGCCGGAAGAGGAGCGTCGCCTCTTCCGGCCGCTGTCCGGCGTATCGGGCATCTCACGCGCAGCACCTGATCACGCAGGCGGCTGCGCCGGGCGTATCCGGACGAACCTAGAAGTCGGACATGTGGAAGCCGTTCTTCATGGCCATGGAACGCGTGTACAGCACGGAGTCGAGCAGCTCGTCGGTCTCGACGCGCAGCTGGTCCGCCATGGTCTGGTTGGCGGCGGCCAGGATCCCGCGCACTTCGCCGTTGCGCACGGCGTCGATGATCGCGTCCGGCTCGAGCGGCTGCACGTCGCCGTCCACGTTGTCCGCCTCGAACTCCTCTTCGGCGGCGGATTCCGCGGCGGCCTCAGCGTCCGTGAGACCCAGCCGCGCGACCTGCTCGTCGGTGGCGGCGACGAGACGGTGCCCGGCGGCGAGCGTCTTCTGCTGGTAGCGTTCGACGGCGTTCGCGGTGTCGGCGAACGCGCCGTCGCACAGGGCGGCGATCACGCGGTTCGCCCAGTAGAAGTTCTCGGTGGTGACGCGCGTCGTCGTGTCGGCGAGGTAGGCGGGGGTCGCGTCCACGTTCGGGTAGAACGGGACGAGCGTGTTGAACGGGTTGGAGCCGTACGCCATCCACTGGATCGCGCGGTTCGCCTGCGGACGGTACGGGCGGATCTGCAGCACGGCGAGCTGGCTCTGGCGGTTGATGCCGATCGGACGGTACATGTGGCGCGTGTGCTCGTCGCCGCGCTTGCCGTACGGATCGTACGGGGTGCCCTGGTAGTGGCCGGACAGCACGTACTTGACGTCCTCGATCGTGATCTTGCGCTCGGGCTGGCGGGCCCACGGGATGTCGTTGTTCTCCGGGCCGTGGTCGGCGTCCGCGCCGTCCCACACCTCGTCGTACGGGTTGAGGAAGCGCTGCATCCACCAGGCGCGCGGCGTGTTGTACACGTGGTCGGAGTCGGAGTGGGAGCCGAACGCGTCGCGCGGGTTGAACGGCGTCGTGTTCTCGACGGCGAGGTCGAGATGGTTCTCCTCGATGAACTCGGCGAGGTCGGCGGAACACATGTGGTCCTCCTGGTCACCGAGCGCGTCGTCGAGGTCGAACTCGTCGATGCCGAGCTGGTTCGGCATCGTCACGTACGCCTCGTCCGGCACGCGCTTGGCGATCCAATGATGGCCGCCGACGGTCTCCATCCACCAGATCTCGTTCGCGTCGCTGAACGCGGTGCCGTTCATCTCGTACGTGCCGTACTCCTCGAGCAGCGCGCCGAGTCGAGCGACGCCCTCGCGCGCGGTCCTGACGTACGGCAGGACGATGGTGAGGAAGTCCTCCTCGCCGATGCCGCCGGGGATCTCCGGCTCGTAGTCGGCGTCGCCGGGCGTGCCGTGCGCCGGGACGCGCTCGACGAACGGGTCGGCGCCGAGCACGCGCTCGTTCGTGGTGAGCGTTTCGGTGGCGCTCATCGCGACGTTCGCCTCGTTGACGCCCGCCTCGCCCCAGATGCCTTCCTTGCGGTCCGCGTTCGGCACGGACGTGTACTGCAGCGGATCGTCCGGCAGGTCGATCTCGACGTGCGAGATGACGGACTTGTAGCGGCGCGGCTGGTCCTCGGGCTTGATGACGAGGAACTGCTTGGGGCAGAACTCGCCGTTCGCGGAATCCTCGTTGCGGGCGATGATGGTCGAGCCGTCGTAGCTCGCGTCCTTGCCGACCAGAATCGTGGTGCAGGCCATAAGTGTGTGTTGTCCTTTCTGTAGTGCGTTTTTCCGTAGACGTTCCGTAGGTGCGGTGTCGCCTCCCTCTGACGGGGGAGGTGTCATGCGAAGCATGACGGAGGGAGAGACGGGAGCGGCCCGCGGGCCGCGGGAAACGGCATCGCGCAACGCGCGATTCATGCCGTTGCGGACCGGCGTCCGTGGTCTCTCCCCCACCCGGCTTCGCCGGGAGCCCCCTCGTCAGAGGGGGGCCGAGGAAAGCGCCATGCGCCGTGGGGCGCGTGTCCGAGGCGGCCCGGGCGCGCGATCAGGCCTTGCCGGTGAGGAAGATGCCGGCCTGGTCGGGGGTCTCGCCGGCCTCGCGCAGCTTGTGGAGCAGCTCGTTCATCCAGAAGCCCTGATTAAGTCCGGGCAGCGGGTTTTTGGTGGCGTAGACGTGCAGGTAGTAGTCGTGGTCCTTGTCCGGCGGCTGCGGGCCGTTGTACCGCATGGTGACGGCCGGGTCGTTCTCGCGGCCCACGAACTTGGAGGCGGACGAGTTGCGGCCCTGCACGGCCTCGGGGATCATCGAGGCCATCTGGCGGGAGAAGTCCGGCGGGATGGCGAGCGCGTGCGCGTCGTTGAAGTCGAACATCAGCGCGTCGATGGGCAGGTTCGCGACGGTCCAGTGGATCCATTCGAATCCGCACACGGGAATCGAGTCGGGGTCGGTGAACGTCCAGTGCAGGTACTGGGCGTCCGGCGAGACCTCGTCGATGTAGAAGGGGAAGGAGATGACGGGCACGCCGCCCGTGCGGTATTCGGGCGCCGCCGCCTTGGCGAAATCGTCCGGAACCACGGTGAAATCAGCTGAGATCTTCATGTCTCCCAGTGTATCGCGCGGAAACGCGGCGAACGCGACGGGAGATGCGCGCGGATGGCGGAACGACGGAACGACGGAACGACGGAACGACGACGCGCCCGTCCGCCGCGAACGTGCGAACGGGCGGGCGCGGGAACGCCGGATACGGTGGGGAGGACCGCCGTCGGACGGTCCTCCCCACCATGACGTGATATCACAAACAATGTCACGTAATGTCGGTCACGTCACGTCGGTCACGTCACGTCACGTCGCGCGTGACGGTGACGACGTGACGCGCCGCCGTTCACCGCCTCGCGCGATCGACCATGAAGGCGGCGCCACCGGCGATCAGGCACAGCAGCATGAGCGCGATCGGCACGACGATCGAGGTGCCGGTGTTCGCCGTCGTCCCGGCGGACTTCGCCGCGCCGTCGGCCTTGGCGGCCGGCTTCTTCGCGGAGCCGTCGGACGGCTTCTCCGACGGTCCCGCCGGCTGGTCCGGTTCGGACGGGTTGCCTGGTTCGGACGGTTCCGTCGTCGCCTTCTTCAGCGTGCCGGAGAGCGCCGTGATGGCGTTCTCGATGGACTGGGCGTCGGAGGTCCTGGCGTCGTACTTGAGGTAGGCGGCGTCCGCGAGGTTCGCGGCGAGCGTCTTGGCGTCCGCGATGGCCTTCTCGAACGCCTTGCGGCTGGCTTCGGTGTAGGTCGTCTCGTAGCTGTCGGCCTTGGTCGTCGCCTCGGCGTCAGCAATCTTCCCGTTGAGGTCCGGCAGCTTCGACAGGTCGATGTCGTCGCCCAGCTGACGCACCTTCTCATCGGTGGTGACGCCGATGAACTTGCCGAACTTGGCGGTGTTGTCGTTGCCGTCCGCGTCGGTGTTCGTCAGGCCGGGATCGTTGCCGTAGACGGCGGTGCCGTAGGTGGCACCGGTCGTGCTGTCGGGATCCGGGGTGCCGTTGCCCTGGTAACGCAGGAGGAACTTGCGCGACCAGCTCGTGATGTTCGGACCGCTGCCCACCGGCGCGCCCACACCGTTGATGATGGTGTTGAACGTGCGGACGGCCTTGGCGTTGTCGTCCGCGTTCTTCAGATCGGCGAACGACTGGGTGGCGACGTTCTCGATGATCACGCCCTTGGAGTTCGGCACTTCGACGGCGTTGTCCATCTCCATGGCCGTGGTGCCGGCGCCGGTGTGCTGGTCGGGATCGGTGGGATCGCCGTCATCCTGGGTGCCGGCGTCCTTCGCCTTCTCGGGACCGGTGTAGATGAACACGTTGTAGATGCCGAGGCCCACGGCGTAGTGCTTCTTCACGGTGTTGGCGACCTTGTAGGCGGCGTAGCCCTTCACGGTGCCGTTGTGGCTCATCCAGCCGGCCTGATCGACCGGGTCGTAGCACTTCTCGTTCTGGTAGAAGAACGTCTTGCCGTTCTCGCCGTTCCAGAGCGTATCGTACTCCTCGTGGTGCTCGTTGAACAGGGCGTACGCCGTCACGTCGTCGCCGTTCACGACGAGGCCGTTCTTGGAGTAGTTCCACTGCTTGCCCCAGCCGACGCCGGCGCCGTGGTCGGCGCGCCAGATCCAGAAGTGGTCGGCGATCGTGTTGCCGGTGTTGATCTCGATGCCGATGTCGGCCGAGGTCGTGCCGTCGGTGGTGCCGCCGATGCGGAAGAAGATGTCCTGCAGCTCGATCGGGTTCTTGGCGTCGCCGGCGGTCTTCGTGGTGCCCACCTGCAGCAGGTACTTGGAGTGCTTGCCGGCGTCGAGGATGAGCCCGGCGAGGCGGACGCCCTTCTGGGCCTTGTCGGAGACGCGGATGGCCGTATCCTCGTTGTCCGAGATGATGGTCGCCATGCCGGTGCCGAGGACGACGACGCCGCTGCGGTCGATGTCGATCGGGGTCTCGGCATGGTAGATGCCGGGCGTGAGGTAGATGTTCTTGCCGACAGCGATCTGCTTGTTGATCTCGGCGGTGGTGTCGGTCGGCTTGGCGATGTAGAACTCGGAGAGTGGGATGCTCGTGCCCTTGCCCATGCCGTCGTTCGCCTTGCCCTTGCCCCAGCTGACGCCCTTGGCGTTCTCGCGGTAGCCGGGCACGAACACCTGGTATTCGCCGTTGTCGTCAAGGTAGAGGAACGGCTTCTCGGCGATTTTCTCGGTGGAGTCGATGGTGGTCGTGACCTGCTGGTTGTTCCCGTCGCCGGCGATGCCCCAGTTGCTGGCGCCCTTGGTGCCGACGAGTTCGGTGCCGGTCTTGCCGTCGGAGCCGGGCACATTGCTCGCGGTCACGCCCTGCAGGAAGTTGTTGAGCGTGGTGCCGTACGCCGCGCCCTTGAGCTCGGAGTTGCGGGTGTAGAACTGCTGGCCGGATGCGGTGCCGGCGGTGTTGCCGCCGTCATCGCCCTCGAGCTTGGAGTCGGCGGTGTAGCCGCCGGACGCCCAGCCGTAGTTCCAGTCGTAGGCGACGGCGCGGTCGGTCCACACGCGGCGCATCGGCGCGGCCTGGGCGACGCCCCAGTTCATGTAGTCGGGGCGCCAGGACTGGTTCAGCTCGGCGGGTCGCGAATCGCCCGGCGCGAACGTGGCGTTGCCGGACTTGCCGTTCTCGGTGTGGGTGTTCTTCACGCCGAGGTTCTCGATGGAACGCCAGAAGTTGCAGGTGGCGTTGCCCTGCTGGGCCGAGGCGCCGGCGTTCGCGGCGAGGTAGGAGGACGTGGAGATGTTGTTGAGCATCGTGTCGGTCGGGATCTTGCCGAGGCCATTCAACGAGGTGTAGAAGCCCACGTTGATGTTGGAGATCACGTTGCCGTCCTTGACGTAGCTGCCGGGCTTGAAGTAGACCTGCCAGTGGTCGCTCCTGAACTGGGCGTCGGCGGCAATGTCGTTCTGCTTGGTGAACAGGTCGGCGAGGACCTTGTCGACCTTGACCATGTCATCGGTGGGGGCGAACACGAGCGTGTGGTCGCCGAAGAGCTCACGGTCGAGGGAGGCGGCGGTCTCGGGCAGGTCGGAGGCGTCGCCGTCCTCGTTCACGGTGACGACCTTGTAGTAGTTGGCGTATTTGCCGCCCTCGTTGAGCTTCTCGTCGGTGTAGGTGGTGCCGGTCACGGGCTTGTCGCCGGTGACGCTCACGAAGTCCTCGTCCGCGGCGTAGGCGGACTTGGCGCGCAGCACCTTGTAGCCCTTGGCGCCCTCGACCTTGTCCCAGGTGAGCGTGATGGCCTTGCCGTTCTTGGCTTCCGCGGCTTTCACGTTCGTCGGCGCGGCCAGACGCACGCCCTTGGCGGTCGTCAGCGCGACGGCGTCGGTCGCGGCGGAGGCCGCGGCCGTGCCGTTGAGGCTCTTGACGGTGACGTCGTACGAGGTGCCGGCGGCGAGGTCGCCGAGCGTCGCCTGGGTGGCGGTCGTCTTGAGCGTGACGGTCTGCTTGCCGGCGTCGGTCGGCGTGGCGTCGATCTCGTAGTCCGTGACGAAGGAGTCTCTGGCGGCGGTGAAGCTCACGTCGGCCGTGGCGTTGGTGACGTTGGACACGGTCACGCCGGTCGGCGCGGCGGGCGTCTTGTCCGTGTGGACGATGAAGTGCCCCGCGGCGGCGTCCACGGTGTCGGTGGAGTCGGTCACGACCAGATTCGTGCCGTCGGACTTGAAGAGCTCGTTGGTGTCGGTGTCCTGGAAGGCGACGGTGCCGTCGCCGGCGGGCACGAGTTTGATGGATTCCCAGCCGCCGTAGCCGCCGTCATCCTTCACGCAGACCTTGCCGTTGTTCTCCGCGGCGATGCTGGTCCAATCGGTGTTGTTGCGGACGTGGCCGCCCTTGAGGCGGGCGTTGCTCTTCTTGCCTTTGACCGTGACCGTGCGGGCGCCGTTCTGGTCGCCCCAGCCGACGATGCTCCACAGCGTGGAGTCGTCGGACGCGGCGGTGAACGTGACGGGCGAGTTCACCGTTCCGGGATCGGTGACGTACTCGCCTGAACCGACGTAGGCGTCGCCGTCCTTCTTCGCGAGCTCGATCCTGATGTCGTTGCCGAGACCGGCGTCGGCGGTGGTATCCGCCGTGGCATCGGCGGTGGCATCGGCGGTGGCATCGGCGGCCTGGGCCGTGGAGGCGGCCGTCAGACCGCACAGCAGCGTGGCGCACGCGACGAGCGCGCCGACCGCGGCGCGCCATCGGGTCGAAGCCCCTCCTTCATTGGAGTTCCCCATGAGATTCCTTTCTTCCATCCTCACCCGTCCTCCGTGGCCGGGTGCATGAGTACATGAATGCATGCAGTGCATAAGGCGCATAACGCGCATAAGCGCGTGAACGACATCGCGCGTGAACGACATGAAGAAGGCCCGCCGCATGACTCGGCGGGCCTTCAGGAGCCTTCCCGCGGATGTTGCGACCGCGAGAACGCGCGGCGATCGGACTACAGCTTCTCGCCGTTGCTGGCGATCACGTCGCGGTACCAGTAGAACGACTTCTTGCGGCTGCGCTGGTAGCTGCCGTTGCCGTTGTCGTCCGCGTCGACGTAGATCATGCCGTAGCGCTTCTTCATCTCGCCGGTACCGAAGGAGATGACGTCGATGCATCCCCACACGGTGTAGCCGATAACGGGAACGCCGTCGTAGTCGATGGCCTTCCTCACCTGCTCGATGTGCGAGCGCAGGTAGTCGATGCGCGCGTCGTCGGCGATGTAGCCGTCCGAATCGGGCGTCTCGTACATGCCGATGCCGTTCTCCACGATGAAGATCGGCTTGCCGTAGCGTTCGAACAGCGAGCACAGCACGTAGCGCAGGCCCACCGGGTCGATCTGCCAGCCCCAATCGGTGGCCTTGATGTACGGGTTCTTCACCTGGCCGGGCAGGCCATGGCCGTCGAACTCGGGCACCTTCTCGGCGGAGACGGCCGCGCTCATGTAGTAGCTGATCGAGATGAAGTCCACGGTGCCGGCCGCGATGATGTCGGTGTCGCCCGGCTCCATCTCGATGTCGAAGCCCTCGCGGTCCCAGCGGTTGAGCAGGTAGCACGGGTATTCGCCGTTCACGTACACGTCGCCGAACAGGTAGCGGTCGCGCATGAGCACTTCCGCGAGCATGACGTCCTCGGGCTTGCAGGTGGCCGGGTAGATCGGCACCATGGCGAGCATGCAGCCGATCTGGAAGTCCGGGTTGATCTGGTGGCCGCGCTGCACGACGAGCGCCGAGGCGACGAACTCGTTGTGGATGGCCTGCCAGATCTTCTGCTCCACCTCATGCGGGGTGTCGTTCGGATCCGGAATGATGCCCGAATTCGTGTACGGGAAGATCTCGGTGTGCATCTCCATCTGGTTGTTGACCTCGTTGAAGGTCAGCCAGTACTTGACCAGATCCTTGTAGCGCTCCATCACCGTGGAGGCGAACTTGAAGTAGTAGTCGACGACCTCGCGGTTGGCGAAGCCGCCCATCTTCGCCAGATGCAGCGGCATCTCGAAGTGCGAGAGCGTGACGACCGGCTCCATGCCCTTGGCGCGATAGTCCTCGAAGAGCCTCTCGTAGAACTTCAGGCCCTCCTCGTTCGGCTCCTCCTCGTCGCCGTTGGGGAAGATGCGCGACCAGGAGATCGAGGTGCGGAAGCACTTGAAGCCCATCTCCTGGAAGAGCGCGTCGTCCTCGCGGAACGTGTGGTAGTAGTCGATGCCGCGCTGGTTCGGATAGTTCTCGCCCGGGACCACGCCGTCGGTGATCCTGCGCGCCACGCCGTGGGCGCCGCCGGTGAGCACGTCGCAGATGCTCGGTCCGCGGCCGTCCTCGTTCCAGGCGCCTTCGAGCTGGTGCGCGGCGACCGCGCCGCCCCAGAGGAAGTTGTCGGGGAATCCCATCTTCGGTCCTTCGCTCACTCGGCGGTCTTGCCGTCGAGGCGCTTGTACAGGTCGATGATCTCGACGACCATCGCGCGGAACACCTCGGCGGCCATCATCTGGTCCTCGACGTGGGTGAGCAGCAGGCCCATCTTCACCGGGTTGCCGGCGGCCTCGCGCTGCACGAGGCCCGCATGCACGGCGTGGCCCTCGCGGTAGCTTGCGTCGCCTTCGTCGATGGACGCCTTGGCGCCTTCGAAGTCACCTTCCTTGGCCTTGCTGAGGGCCTCCATGTAGTCGGACTTGGCGGTGCCGGCCGCGGTGATCAGCTGGAAGCAGGTGGTCTCCAGATCGAATTCTTCGTCTGCCATGTTGGTACGCTTTCTCGTTTTGTCGCTGTTTTGTCGCTGTATGTGTGTGGTTCGGATGGGCGGCGATCACTTGCCGGCGAGCTTGAAGGCGAAGTCGAGGACCTTGTCGCCACGGGCCATGCCGTAGTCCTGCGGGGCGATGACCTCGACCGGCTTGGTCTCGAACTCCTTCTTGACGTCCTTGAGCATGTAGCGCACCTGCGGGCCGAGCAGGATCACGTCGGCGTCCTGCGCGTTGGTTTCGAGGGTGGAGACCGGCATGGCGGAGACGTCGACGTCCTCGAGGCCACGCTTGGCGGCCGCGGCCTGCATCTTCTTGACCAGGATGCTGGTGGACATGCCATCGCTGCAGCACAGTACGATCTTCATGATGTTTCTCCTTTGAATGGTGAATGGTTGAAGTTGGATGTGAAGTTGGATGTGAAAAGAGTGAGGCCGGCCTCACCGCGGGATGTGAGGAGGTTCGCGCGGGCCGGCCTGGATTGAGAGGTTGTTGTTCGTGGTAAGTGTCGGTGTCAGGCCGTCCGGCCGGTCTCACGGCCGGACGGCCTGCGGTCCGCCGATCACTCGGCTTCGGCCGCGCCCTGCTCTTCCTTGAGGAAGACCTTGTCCTGCATCTTCACGAACGGGGTGTAGATGAGAACGGAGATCACGCCGATGATAACCTGCAGCAGCGCGCACTTCCAGCCGCCGAGGATGAAGCCGGAGATGATCGGCGGGGTGGTCCACGGCACCTGGACGGCGCCGAACGGGGCGATGAGGCCGAGCGAGACCGAGCCGTACATGATGATCATGGCGACCATAGGCGTCAGGATGAACGGGATCAGCATGATCGGGTTGAACACGATCGGCAGGCCGAAGATGACCGGCTCGTTGATGCCGAAGACGCCCGGGACGATGGAGAGCTTGGCGACGGTGCGCATCTGCTCGGACTTGGCGAAGATCAGGGCCGCGATCAGCAGGCCGACGGTCAGGCCGACGCCGGAGTACTTGCAGAAGCAGTCGATCATCTGCGGGGTCAGGTAGTGGAAGCCGTTGGCCTTGGTGTACGGCGCGGTGCCGGCATCGAAGAGCTTCTGGTTGCTCAGCGTGTTGGCGAGCAGCAGCGGGGTGACGACGCCGGAGACGACGTTGGCGCCGTGGATGCCGCACCAGAACAGCAGCGACATGAGGACGATGATGATGATGGCGCCGGCCCAGGTATCGGTCAGGGACTGCAGCGGGATCTGGAGGATCTTGAAGATGAGCTCGGTCAGGGACAGGCCGCCGAAGACCTTGCACAGGTGGTACAGGATGGCGGAGCCGGTGACGACGAACAGGCCCGGGATGAGGGCGGAGAAGGCGTTGGTCACGCCGGCCGGAACCGCGTCGGGCATCTTGATCTTCAGGTCGTGCTTGATGCACAGGGTGTAGACCCAGCCGACGAGCAGGCCCATGATGATGGCGGAGATGATGCCGTTGGAGCCGGTCCAGGTCTGGTTGAAGATGCCGGAGAGCTCCGCGGTCTTCTTGCCCAGCTCGGGAACGTTGTCCTTGGTCAGGCTCATCGAGGACGGGGAGACGATGAAGAACGCGACCAGCGACAGCAGGCCGGAGGAGATGCCGTCGCACTTCTCGTTGCGGGCGTAGGCGTAGCCGATGCCGACGGCCACGATGATGGCCAGGATGTTGAACGTCGCGGCGTTCACCTGGTTGATGCCGGCGTTCCACTCATCGCCGAAGATGCCGGCCATGAAATCGCTGTAGCCGTCGAACGGCAGGTTGCCGATCAGCAGGAACAGGGAGCCGATCAGCGTGGCCGGCATGGTCAGGACGAAGCCGTCCTTCAGGGCCACCAGCGCCTTGAGGCTGGCGAACTTCATGAAGCCATTGAGCATAGCGTCGCCTATGGCTTGCATTTTCTCCTTCATCGTTTTTCCTTTCCTTGGATGGACTACGGCATCCATCCCATGTCCCTTATCCCGTCATTCAATGCCGAAAGACATCCACAACTTGCATTGTTGTCTATATCTTTTTGGGTTGTTTAAATAACGATGACTTAAGTATATACCCAGCACACACGGTGTCAAATCAGGGCGAATGCCGCACCCGAAGCCGAAAAACGCCGTCGTTCCGCCATTGTTAGCGCATACAAAAAGGCCCGGCGACACGCCGGGCCTTAACTTACGTAAATCGCTTTTAAAAAGCGTACCAGAATTTCTCCGGGCACGCGCCTCGCGTCATTTCATCGAGGCCATCGCGTAGAACTTCGCGTTCCTGTAGTGGTAGAGGTTCTTCGAGGCGTTGAACAGCTTGCCGTTCGTCAGGAACGCGTCGTCCTCGATGCAGATGGCGGGATCGCCCTCGTTGAGCTCGAGCAGGTGGGCCGCCTCGCCGCCCAGCCAGTCCATATGGATCACCTTGTCGACGAAGCCGAAGTTCAGGCCGAGATCGTCATGCACGTAGGAGTACAGGGACCCCTTCGCGATGTCCTCGTTGAGGAAGGGCACGTATTCCTTGAGATACCAAGCGGTCTCATAGCACAGCGGCCTGTCTTCCACGCGGCGCAGACGCACGACGCGCCACACCGGCGAGCCGACGGCGCAGCGCATGCGCTTCGACAGCGCCTCGTCGGTCTTCTCCAGCGCCACCTCGCACACCACCGATGTGACGCGGTTGCCGCCGAAATCGGCCGAGATGCCGTACGAGGTGCCGATCGGCATGTAGCCGCTGTCGCGCCCCTCACGCACGAACACGCCGTTGCCGCGCACGGGGAACACCTCCCCCGCCTCGGCGAGCACCGCGATGGCGCCGCGCACGAAATACCGGGAGAGCCCGTACTCCGCCATCAGCTGGTCCTCCGTGGGCAGTTTGCCCGTCTGCGAAAACTCCCCATCCGCGATGCGCTTCTGGATCTTCAACGCCAGTTCCCGCTGCTTGGAAGCCATAACCACCCTTTCCGTCCGGACGCGCGCGGCCGCCCATCGGCCGCCCGGGCAAGCGGATGCGCCGAGGACCGGCATACGGTGCCGATCGCCGACTATTACACATCACCGACTTGTCCACATAACCCGAGCACTATAGTACGCCCACGCCGCCGACGGGCCGAACGAGAAAAAGGCCCGGCCGGTCCCGCGGGGAGTGCTCATCCCACGGGACCGGCCGGGCCGGAAGGAGGTGACCCGGGTGAAGGGGAAGACCGGGTCACGGATGAATGGCGCGGCGGGCGATCCGGACGAAGGGGAATCCGGACGTTCCCGCCGCGCCAAGTGTGGTGGTGGTTATCAACCGACGTCTCTCCCCCAGTCAGCCTTTGGCTGACAGCCCCCTCGTCAGAGGGGGCCGGAATGGGAGCCGACTAGGAATCAGTCGCCCCAGGCGGGCTTGTAGAAGTCGCCGTTGAGGGCGGCCTCGGCCTTGGCCTTGGCCTCCTCGAAGGTGACCTCGGCCAGCTGGGCGCGCACGTCGTCGAGGGCGACCGGCGTCATCGACAGGGAGTTGACGCCGATGCCGGTGAGGATCACCGCCAGATCCGGATCGGCCGCGGCCTCGCCGCACACGCCGACCGGCATGCCGTACTTGTTGCCGGCGTCCGCGATGAGCTTGATCATGCGCAGCACCGCCGGGTGCCATGCGGTCTGGTAGTTGGAGACGGAGCCGAGCGTACGGTCGGCGGCCATCGTGTACTGGGTCAGGTCGTTGGTGCCGATGGAGACGAAGTCCGCCACCTGGGCGACCTTGTCGGCCATCACGGCGATGGACGGCACCTCGGCCATCACGCCGACCTTCTTCAGACCGAAGCTCTTGCCGAGCTTGACGAAGTAGGCGGCCTCATGCTCGTCGGCGACCATCGGGGCCATGACCCACAGGTCGGCGTCGGTCTGGGCGTCGGCGGCGGCGAGGGCCTTGAGCTGGCCTTCCAGGACCTCCTTGTGCACGCGCAGCGTGCGCAGACCACGCAGGCCGAGGGCCGGGTTCGGCTCGTCCTCCGGGGTGAGGAACGGCAGCGGCTTGTCGGCGCCCGCGTCGAGCATGCGGATGACGACCTTCTTGCCCGGGAACTGGGCGAGCAGCTCGGCGTACGCCTTGGTCTGCTCCTCGACGCTCGGCGGTTCGGAGTTGCCGATGAACAGGAACTCGGAGCGGAACAGGCCCACGCCCTCCGCGCCGTACTCCAGGGCGGTCTTGCCGTCGGCCGGCTTGCCGAGGTTGGCGAGCAGCGGCACGTGGTGGCCGTCCTTGGTGCCGCCGGCCTGGCCGCGCAGCTCCTTGGCGCGGGCGGCCTTCGCCTTGGCGTGCTCGGCCTCCTGGATCTCGGCCTCGGTCGGCTCGGTGACGACCTCGCCCTTGGCGGCGTTCACGATGATGGTCTCGCCGGTCTTGAGGTCCTCGGCGCCGGCCGCGGAGACGACCGCGACGATGCCGCGGGCGCGGGCCAGGATCGCGGTGTGCGAGGTCGGGCCGCCCTGCGAGGTGACGATGGCGAGGGTCTTGGTGAGGTCCAGGCTGGAGGTGTCGGCGGGGGAGAGATCCTCGGCGACGAGCACGAACGGCTCATCGGACTCCGGCACGCCGGGGGCGGGCACGCCGCGCAGCTCGGCGATGACGCGCTGGCCGACGTCGTGCAGGTCGGCCGCACGCTCGGCCTGGTAGCCGCCGATCATCCTGAACATCTCCTCGACCTGGGCGAAGCCTTCGAGCACGGCGCGCTCGCCGGTCTTGCCGCCGTTGACGAGGTTCTGGATGGAGGTGGCGAGGGCCGGGTCGGAGGCGAACATGGCGATGGCCTCGAGGATCGGGGCGGCCTTCTTGGCGCCCTCATCACCGTTCTTGGCCTCTTCGGCGCGGTGGTTCAGCTCGGCGTTGACGGTGGCCAGGGCCTTGGTGACGCGCTCGTTCTCGACGACGGCGCTGATCGACGCGTCACGACGCACGTCGGCCGGCTCCTCCAGCGGCGGGGCCATGCGGATGACCTTGCCCACAGCGACGCCACGTCCGATTCCACTTCCGGTGATAACCATGTTGAGCACTCCTTTATGACTTTCGTTTCACCGCCGGCATGCCTGCGGCTCATCCCGCAGCATCCACCCTCTTGCTTCGCAAGCGGGTAATCCATTTACCGACATGTGTCAGTATACACAGAAAAACCATTGTGGCAACGCCGGTAATCGTTTTCTGCGTGTCGCGGAAAAACGTGCTATAGTGCTTACCAGCGCACATCAGTGACTGACGCGCGTGAAGGAATTCAGTAAGACCAAAGGAGTGCTCCATGGCAACCGCCACCCGTTCCACCGTCATCAACGACCCCGTCGGCATCCACGCCCGTCCGGCCGCCGAATTCGCTCAGGCCGCCACCGCCTCCGGCTGCACGGTCACCATCGCCAAGGGCGACGGTGCCGCCGTCCCGGCCGGCTCCATCCTGTCCGTCATGGGTCTGGGCGTCAAGCAGGGCGACACCGTCACCCTGACCGTCGAAGGCGACAACGCCGAAGCCGTGGTCGACTCCCTGGTCGAGACCTTGACCAAGGCCTGATTCGATGCTTCCGCCCGGCCGCAAGGCCGGGCCACGGGAACCCGCATCCGACGCGATTGCGCATACGCGTCGGGCCGATTCCCCTCCTATTGCAAGGCGAATTCGCCGTCCGCGCGGTATCATGCTGTGGCGGGCGGCGATTTTGTTTTTCCGCACATATGCGCACATAACAGGAAAGGGCACAGCACCATGGCCAACCGGGCGGCGAAATCCCCCAGTTCCATCCTCGAGGTCGCCACGCTGGCGCAGGTCTCGACGGCGACGGTGTCACGCGTGCTCTCCGGCCGCCGCGCCAAGGACGACGACATCGCGCACCGCGTGCGCAAGGCGGCCGCCGAACTCAACTACTCCGTGAACTACGCGGCCAGCGCCCTGCGCAGCGACGTGACGAACACGATCGGCCTGGTCATCCCCTCCGCGACGGACAGCTTCAGCGCCGGACTGCTCGACGCGCTCGAACCGGTCGTCGACTCGGACAGCCGCCAGCTGCTGCTCGGCATCGGCGCAAGCGAGGCCATGCAGGCGGACCGCATCGAGGCGCTCTGCTCGCGCAAGGTGGACGGTCTGATCGCCGTCACCTCCGCCGGCAACGACCTGTCCCGCGTGTTCGACCGCTATGCGGACACGATTCCGATCGTCCAGGTGGGCGGCGACCAGCGCTCGTTCCGCACGAACATGGTCTCCATCGACGAGAACACGGCGATGGAGTCGATCATCCGCCATCTCGCCGAGCAGGGCGTGAGATACGTGGCCTACCTCGCCGGCAAGGAGGTCTCGTTCGAGTCGGCGGAACTGTTCGCCATGTTCCACACGCAGCTGCGCGCCGCCGGCCTCGACACCGTCAGCGCGTGGAACCGTTTCGGCGATTCGACGGTGCAGCGCGGCTTCGACTGCACGATCCGCCTGTTCGGCGAACACGGCCACCCGGATGCGATCGTCTGCGCGGACGACACGATCGCGTTCGGCGTGATGATGGCCCTGCACGCGCTCGGCATGAGCGTGCCGGAGGACATCAAGGTGGTCGGCTACAACGATTCCCCCATCGCCTCCGCCACCCTGCCGACGATGACCTCGGTGCGACCGCCCTACGACCGCATCGTCGCCGAGTCGCTGCGTCTCATCGAGGCAGGCCCCGGGCACCCGAGCCACGTCGCCCTGCCGCCGCAGCTCATCGTCCGCGTCTCCAGCACGAAGCGCTGACGCGCCGCCTCGCGACGACGCGTCCTGCCCCGCGCCCGCGGGCACCGGACGGGCTCACGGGATCAGCGCGCAGAACAGCGCCTCGAAGACGAGCGTCGGATTGCCGTTGCCCATGAGCCGTTTGCGGGCGTGCGCCACCTCGTCGAGCCGTTCCAGCGTCGCCTCGCGCGACAGCCGCGCCGCGAGCTCGGTGATCGCCGCACGGTTCTCCAGATTGATAATCCCGACCGCATCCTCCGCATCGTTCTGCAGGACGGCGATGTCGCGGTAGACGGACGCGATCGAGTTCAGCGCGCGGTCGAGCACGTCGCGGCTGCGACGCGTCGCCCGCCGCTTCATCTCGTCCTTCTTCGCGATCGCGTTGTACGCGCCGCGCAGTTTCGGCGGGATGCGGTCGTCCGCGCCCAGTCCGTTGACGCGGCGAAAATCCGCCTCGGCCTTCGCCGCCTGTCCGGCCACGTCCACTTCGGCCTGCGCCTTCGCGTTGTCGATGAGACGGCCGGCGAGCAGCACCGCGTCGGACGCCTTCGCGAGTTCCAGCACGCCGACGACGAGTTCGTCACGATCGGTCATGACGCGTTCGTCGGTCGCGTACAGTTTCGCGATGCCGATATGCCCTTCCGCGAGCCGCGCCGCGCGTTTCGCCACATGCGGGTCCGCGCCGGCGTTCGATTCCAGGTAGGCGGCGACCGCGTCGGCGGGCGGCACGGCGAGGTTCACGATGCGCGTGCGCGAACGAATCGTCGGCAGCACGTCCTGCGCGCTCGGCGCGCACAACAGCCAGATGCAATGCTCGGCCGGCTCCTCGATCTCCTTGAGCAGCACGTTCGTCGTGCGTTCGAGCATGCGGTCGACGTCCTCGATGATGATGATGCGCCACGGCGCGGTGCTCGGCATCTGCTCGGACACGCCAATCAGCTCGCGCACCTCGTCGATGCCGATCGTCACCTTGTCAGTGGCGAGCACGCTCACGTCCGGATGCGTGCCGGCGAGCACCTGCTTCGTGACCTTCGTCGGCTCGTCGTCCATGCCATGATCGGGGCTTTCAAGCGCGGCGGCGAACGCGTGCGCGAGGTTCGATCGGCCCGATCCGGGAGGTCCACAGATCAGCCACGACTGCGCGATCTGCTTCGGATCGCCGGCGGCGATCGCCTTCAGCCGTTCGACGACCGGCTGCTGCCCGATGATCGCATCCCATACGCTCATCGCGTCTCACCGCCCGCCGTCAGCGCCGCGAGATCGCGTTCGATGCACGCCCACACCGCGTCGATCGGCTGCGACGCATCGACGACGCGGAACCGGTCGGGCTCGGCGGCGGCAAGAGCGAGGAACGCCTCGCGCGTGCGACGCTGGAAGTCGTCGCCCGCGGATTCCATACGGTCCTCGTCGTGGGTGAGCCGGGAGTGGGACAGCGACGGATCCATGTCGAGCAGGTAGGTGCGGTCCGGCAGGAGGCCGTTCGTCGCCCACATGCTCAATTCGCGGATTTCCGCGGCGGTGAGTTCGCGGCCGCCCGCCTGATAGGCGAGGGAGGAGTCGAGATACCGGTCGGTGATGACCACCGCGCCGCGTTCCAACGCCGGACGGATGACCTCGGCGACGTGCTGGGCGCGGTCGGCGGCGAAGAGCAGCGCCTCGGCGCGCGGGGCGATGTCGGCAGTCTCCGCGACGGGGACGCCGTGGAGGAGAAGGCTGCGGATGGCCTGTCCCAGCGGGGTGCCGCCGGGTTCCCGGGTGACGACGACCTCGCGGCCCGCGGCCTCCAATGCCGCGCGCAGCCGCTCGACCTGCGTGGTCTTGCCGACGCCGTCGACGCCTTCGAACGAGATGAACAGTCCGGTAGTCATGGTGATGGCCCGCCGCTACTTCTTCTTCGCGGTTCTGGAGGTCTTGGGCTTGGCGGCGACGACCGGCGGGCGCTCGAAGCCCTCGTTCGCGGTGAGCCAGTCGATGTCGCCCTTCACGGTGGAGGCGGTGGAGCCGATCTTCTCCGCGATGCGCGTGTTGGCCCAGCCCTTCGCGGCGAGCTTCCTCACCTCGGCGCGGCGTTCGGCACGCTTCGCCTCGACGGCGCTCACCTTCGGCGCGGCCTTCGTGGCCTTGGAACCCTTCGCGCCCTTCGCCGCGGAGCCCTTGGCCCCGGAACGCCCGCGTGAGCCACCGCGCTTGGTGGCCGGCCCCATCGCGCGCTTCTCCGCGAGAATCCGGTACGCGTCCGCCGGCTCGATGGTCGCCGGATCGTACTGGCGCGGCAGCGTGCGGTTGGTCTCGCCGTCGGTCAGGTACAGGCCGAAACGGCCCTCCTTGATGACGACGGGCTTGCCGCTCTCCGGGTCGTTGCCGAGCGCGCGGATCGGCGGCTTGGCGGCGCCGCGCCCGCGCCCGCGGTACTTGGGCTGCGCGAACAGGTCCTTCGCCTGGTCGATGGTGACGGTGAAGATCTCGTCCTCCGAGTTCAGCGACCGGGTCTCGCTCGTCCCGTCCGCCTTCGTCTTGGTCAGGTACGGGCCGTAGCGGCCGTTGTTCGCGGCCACGGTCACGACGGCCGTCTCGCCGGTCTCCGCGTTCGTCTCTTCGTAGGAGCCGACCTCGCGCGGCAGACCGAGCAGCTTCAGCGCGTCCTCGAGCGTCACCGATTCGGGGCTCATCGTCTTGAACAGGCTCGCCATCTTCGGGCGCGGCGCATCCGACTTGCGCGAACGGCGCGGGGCCGGCTTGCCGGCCGCCTCCGCCTCCTTCGCGGCCTTGCGCGCCGCCGCCTCGGCCTCGGCCGCCTCGGGCGTGATCAGCGCGACGTACGGCCCGAACCGGCCGTTGCGCACCTCGACGGTGCCGCCGGTCGCCGGATCGGTGCCGAGCACGCGCGGCCCGCCGGAATGGTTCTCGATCAGGTCGTGCGCGACCTCGACGGTCAGCTCGTCGGGTGCGAGCGTGTCAGGCAGGGAGGCGCGCTTCGGATTGCCTTCGTCGTCGAGATGCTCCATGTCCTCGAGATACGGGCCGTAGCGGCCGACGCGCACGTGCAGGCCGTCGCCGATCTCGATGGTGTTGATGGCGCGCGCGTCGATCTCGCCGAGCTGCGCGACCTGCTGCTGCAGGCCCTCATGCGCCTCGTCGGCGCTCTGCGCGGCGCCCTCGCCGGAGCCGAAGTAGAAGCGGGTGAGCCAGTCGCGGCCGGTCTCGCGCCCGTGCGCGATCTGGTCGAGGCCGTTCTCCATCTCCGCGGTGAACTGGTAGTCGACGAGCTTGGGGAACTTCGTCTCCAACAGCTTGGTCACGGCGAACGCCAGCCAGGAGGGGATGAGCGCGCGGCCGCGTTCGTACACGTAGCCGCGGTCGATGATCGTGGAGATGATCGACGCGTAGGTGGACGGGCGGCCGATCTCCTTGGCCTCCAGCGTCTTGACGAGCGAGGCTTCGGTATAGCGTGCCGGCGGCTGGGTCTCGTGGCCGTCCGCGTGCACGTCGGAGGCGGCGAGCGTCTGCCCTTCGCGCATCGGCGGCAGGGACGCGTTCTCGTCCTTGCCCTTGCCGTCCTTGCCGTCCGCGGAGGCCTTGCCGTCGGCACCGGCCTTCGCGCCCGAGGCACCCGTACCGGAGGTCGCGTGACGTCCCTCCCCCGTCGCCTTCATGAAGCCGGGGAATTCAATTACAGTGCCGGACGCCTGGAACAGCGCGTCCTCGGCCACGCCGGCATCGTCGACGCCGGCGGGCGCGGAGAGCTTCACCGTGGCGGTGGAGCCGGTCGCGTCGGCCATCTGCGAGGCGAGCGTGCGCTGCCAGATGAGCCGGTACAGCTTCAGCTGGTCGCCGGGCACCTTGCCCACGAGCTCGTCCGGATCGCGGAACCTCGCGCCGGCCGGGCGGATGCATTCATGCGCCTCCTGCGCGCCGGCGGTCTTCGTCGCGTACTGCTTCGGCGCGTCGGAGAGGAACCTCGAACCGAAATGGTATTCGACCGCGTCGCGCGCGGCGGCGATCGCCTCCTGCGAGAGCGTCACCGAATCGGTTCGCATATACGTGATGTAGCCGTTCTCGTACAGGCCCTGCGCGGCGCGCATCGTGGCGCGCGAGCTCATGCCGAGACGGTTGCCGGCGGTCTGCTGCAGCGTGGACGTGGTGAACGGCGGCAGCGGGCGGCGGCGGTACGGCTTCGTCTCCATCGAGACGACGGTGAACGGCGCGTCCTTCAGGCGTTCGGCGAGCGCGCGCGCCGCCGTCTCGTCGAGCTGGCGCACGTTGCCGGCGAAGCCTTCCGGCGTGAGCTTGCCGTCCGCGCCGAAGTCCTTCGACGTGGCGAGACGTTTGCCGCCGAGCGCGACCATGCGCGCGTCGAACGCCGCCGCCGCGCCGGACGCGTCCGGCGCGTCGAACGCCGCCGTCAGATCCCAGTAGGGCGCGCGGACGAACGCCATGCGCTCGCGCTCGCGCTCGACGATGAGTCGCGTCGCGACGGACTGCACACGGCCGGCGGACAGTCCCGGCCCGACCTTGCGCCACAGCACGGGCGACAGTTCGTAGCCGTAGAGGCGATCGAGGATGCGTCGCGTCTCCTGCGCGTCGACCATGTCGGCGTCGACGTCGCGGGTCTGGTCGAGCGACTTTTTGATCGCGTTCTTGGTGATCTCGTGGAACACCATGCGCTTGACCGGCACCTTGGGCTTCAACGTTTCGACCAGATGCCACGCGATGGCCTCGCCTTCGCGGTCCTCATCGGTGGCGAGGTAGAGTTCGCTCGCGTTCTTCAACGCGGATTTCAGTTCGGAGACGGTGCGCTTCTTGTCGCCGTCGACGATGTAGTAGGGCTTGAACCCGTCGTTCACGTCGACGCCGAACTTGCCGTATTTCGCCTTGTCGGCGGCGGGCACCTGGCTGGGCTGGGCGAGGTCGCGGATGTGTCCCACCGACGCCATCACCGTGTAGCCGTCACCCAGGTATCCGCCGATCTTGCGGGCCTTGGTGGGAGACTCCACGATCACCAGCTTGGTGCCGTTCGCGGTGCGTGCTGCCATGACCTCTCCTTCACCTCTCCGTTATCATTCGTCACTGCCGTCGCGGCGTCCGTGCGCGATGCCGACGCCGTACGGTGCCGTCGTGCTGTCATCATACTCACCAACGGTGGCCATCCGTGTGTCCGACGCCGACCGGACCGGCCGGGCGGCGCGCGGCGGCCGGCTCAGCGCCGCTTCGGCGGGGCCGGCGGCGCGCCGACGAGGCCGAGTCGCGTCAACGGCGCGGCGGTGAGCTGGCGCATCGCGAGCAGGAGGCCGGAGACGAGCGCCGTCGCGCCGCAAATCAGGATGATCGCGGCGGCGACCGCGCTGGAACGCGCCCATTCCGCGCTCATCAGCAGGCCGGGCACGACCTGCCAGACCACGTACGCGCCGTACAGGCAGGCGAACGCGCCGCCGGTGATCGCGATCGAGCCGACGATCTGCACGCCGGCGGAGGAACGGCGTTTGCCGGTCGCGTCCATGCCGGACGCGCGCGTGAACGCGAGCACGATCAGTGCGATGCCGGCGACCAGCAGCACGGACATGAGCGCGTCGGACGGGCGGTGCCATTGGCCGTTCACGACGGACAACGCGACGAACACGGTCCACAGCGCGCCGACGATCGCGGCGAGGAAACGCCATCCGCGGGAGACGGCGAACAGCAGGGCGACCGCGGCGGCGGCGCCGAGGATCGTGTGGCCGCTGGGCGCGGAGTTGGCGGCGGCGATCTGCGTGTGGATGATGAACGGGCGCGGCAGCACGTCCTTGAGGAACGACGCGCCGAAGCACAGCAGGCCGAACGCGACGAGCTGGCCGAGCAGCCACCAGCGTCTGCGCACGATCGTGACGACGGCGGCGACGGCGGCGAGCAGGATGGAGCCGACGAGCACGGCCACGTGCGAGCCGGCGGCGAGGAGTCCCGCGAACCAGCCGGGCACGCTGTCGGCGAAGTAGACCTCGACCATGTCGTCGAACGACTGGCCGGTCTCCGTATGCACGCCGAGCCAGTAGACGCCCATCGCGGCGGCGACGAGCAGCAGGCCGAACACGACGCACAGCACGCGGCTCGACGTGCGCGGGCGGCGGGCGAGCGCATCGTCGTCGGCGCGGCGACGGTCCGCGGCGAAGGCCGCGTCGTCGCCGACGGCGCGCAGGTCGACGCGCGCCGCGCCGGGCGCGACGGTCGGACCGTGGTCGACGGCGGTGCCGGAGATGTCGAGACCGTCCTGCGTGTCGGACACGGAGACGTCGGCGACGTCGGACAGGGTACTAAACGCGGATGCCCGGTCGTCGGGGGACGCGGCGGAGGGGACGCCGGTCGCCAGCGCGGACAACGTAGGCGACGGGGACGGGACGCCGGACACGAACGGGGCGGACTGGCCGGCCGGACCAATCGGGCCGCCGGACGGGGATTGTGCGCCGGTCGCGGGCCGCGTGCCGGCCGGGGCCGGCGGGGCGGGCAGATCGTCCAACGGTTCGAAATCGCGCAACAGGTTCACGGGCGCATGCGGATCACGGATCCGCGGGCTCTCGGGGGTCGTGGGTCGCTGTTCGTCACTCATGCCACCCACACTAGCCCACACACGGAGAAAACGGACCTCCGCGCCCCACCCATGCGACCTTCCCGCCCATGCGACCTTCCCGCCCATGCGTCCACTGGGCCCCACCTCCCATGCGCCCCCTTCAGGGGGAGCTGGCGCGCGAAGCGCGACTGAGGGGGTATCCAACGAGCCCCCTCAGTCCGCCTATGGCGGACAGCTCCCCCACTCCGTGGGGGCGCAGGAAGAAGGCGGGCGAGCCGGGCGCGACGGCGACATCGCCGACGGACGGGGACGGTAACGGGAAACAAGTATGGAAAAACCTCCGCACACCCGTCAGAGGCCGCTTACCCTTGCTGCATTCCTGCCCTGGGGGGTTTGGGCGACATAACGCCGTGCGGAGGCTCAGACCACTATACACCATCCCCGGACGAACGCACGGACGCGCGAGCGGACCGACCGGCGAACCAAGCCGAAACCACCCCAACGAACCACCCCGGCGACTTGTGAGGATTCCAAGGATAAACCCGCGTGGAGAACGGTCACACCGGGACTTCCGTCCCGCTTGTTCAGGGCGTGTGGCTACGGTGGTGCTCATGGTCTCACATTCTCGTAACGGCAAAGGACGTGTGCGCGGGCACGTCAGGAGCACGGCGGAACGCAAGCCCGCCGCCCGCCATTACCGGGGCGGCAATCATCGCGTCAAGGGCGGCAAAGGCCCGAAACTCAAGGGACGCAGCAGGCATCTCGTATTGAAATGGATCCTCGGGCTCATCGCGCTGGGACTCGCGGCGGGCATCGGCCTGTTCACCTACCTGTACGTCTCCACGCCGATCCCCTCGCCGGAGAAGATCGCGTTGGCGGAGAACACGACCGTCTACTTCAACGACGGCACCACGGAGATGGGCACGTTCTCCGAGCAGAACCGCGACATCATCGACTGCGCCGTGCTGCCCGACTACGTGGGCAACGCGGTCGTCGCGTCGGAGAACCGCACGTTCTACACGGACAAGGGCATCGACCTGCGCGGCATCGGACGCGCGCTCGTCAACAACGTGACCAAGGGGACGCGCCAGGGCGGCTCGACCATCACCCAGCAGTACGCGGAACGCTACTATCTGGGCGAAACCACGTCGTACACCGGCAAGGTGCGCGAGGCGATCCTCGCGCTGAAGATCGCGCAGACGCAGGACAAGAGCAAGGTCCTGTGCAACTATCTGAACACCATCTACCTGGGCCGCGGCGCATACGGCATCCAGGCGGCGGCGAAGGCCTACTACAACAAGGACGCGAAGGACCTGACGCTCTCCGAGGCGGCCACGCTGGCCGGCATCATCCCCGCCCCCTCCACGTGGGATCCGGTCGACAACCCGAAGATGGCGAAGCAGCGTTTCAACCGCGTCATCTCGATCATGCGCGAGGACGGCTACATCACCGCGAAGCAGGCGAAGGACGCGGCCATGCCGCAGACCGTGCAGACCAGCACCGACGACGTATATAAAGGTCCGAACGGCTATCTGCTGCAGATGGTGAGGGACGAGCTGGAAAGCCGCAAGGCGTTCACCAAGGACGAGCTCGACACGGGCGGCTACAAGATCGTCACCACGATCGACAAATCCAAGCAGGACCTCATGCAGCAGGTCGTCAGCCCCTCGAAGAACGGCATGCAGGGCACCGTGCCCGACGGCATGCAGTTCGGCGCGATGAGCGCGAACCCGAAGGACGGCTCGATCATCGCCCTGTACGCGGGCGACGACTACCTCGCCAAACAGCTCAACAACGCCACCCAGGCCCAGTACGAGGTCGGCTCCACGATGAAGCCGTTCGCGCTGCTCGCCACCGTGCAGGCGGGCGTCAGCCTCGACACCACGTTCAACGGCAACTCGTACCGCACGTTCCCGGGCATCAGCAACACGGTGAGCAACTTCGCCAACGAGAACTACGGCTACATCAACCTGTACAAGGCGACCGCCTACTCGTCGAACACCGTCTACATGGATCTGCAGACCAAGCTCGGCGCGAAGAAGATCGCGCAGACGGCGCGCACGGCAGGAGTCTCGAACACGTCGCTCGACGGCTCCGAACCGTTCACCGTGCTCGGCAACAACGCGCTGAGCGTCGAGGACATGACCAACGCCTACGCGACCCTCGCCAACGAGGGCAAGAAGGCGACCCTGCACATCGTCGCCAGCGTGCAGAACAGCAAGGGCAAGGACCTCTACCAGGCGCCCACCGGCACCGAACAGGTGTTCACCGCGAACGACACGGACCTCGTCACCAAGGCGCTCACCGGCGTCGTCCAGTACGGCACCGCCACCGAGGCGCGGCAGACCGGACACACCATCGCCGGCAAGTCCGGCACGTCGAACAACTCGTACGCGGCGAGCTTCATCGGCTACACGCCGTCCGTCGTCTCCACATTCGCCATGTGGTACCCGGACGCGAACGGCAACCCGCAGGAGATTCCTTCGTTCGGCCAGTGGACCGGCGGCTCCGACTACCCGGTGCACCTGTTCACCGAATACATGACGCAGGCGCTCGCCGGCACCACGAACGAGACGTTCCCCACCGCGAAGGACGGCGGCAAGATCGGCGGCTCCGACGGCACGTGGGGCACCGGCTCCCGGTCCACGTCGAAGCGCTACTCGTACGGGTACTCCTACGGTTCCGGCGAATCCGGTTCGACCGGCACCGGCGAATCCGGTTCCAGCGGTTCCGCGGGCGCCGGCACGGGCGGCGGCACCGGCACGGGCACGGGTTCGGGTTCCGGCGAGAGTTCCGGTGATTCCGGTTCCAGCGGGTCCGGCTCCGGCACGAGCTCCGGTGATTCCGGCAACACCGGCGGAAACACGTCCGGCGGCGAATCCGGCGGCAGCGACACCGGTGGCGGCGAATCCGGCGGCGGCTCGGACAACGGCGGCACCGGCGGCACCTCCGGCGAGTGACGCCCCGCGCCCTCCCCTGAAGAGGACGCCACCCCTCCTGCTCCCCCTCTCAGGGGGAGCTGTCGGCCAAAGGCCGACTGAGGGGGTACATAATGGCCCCCTCTGACGAGGGGGCTGTCCGCGTGAGCGGACTGGGGGAGAGAAGAAGAGCGGCCGCAGGCCGCGGGAATATCGCATCGGCCGAAGGCCGATTCCGTTTCCCCGCGGCCTGCGGCCGCTGTCTCTCCACCAGTCGGCCTACGGCCGACAGCCCCCTCGTCAGAGGGGGCCATTGTATACGTCTTCAGCGACGGCCGGCGTTGGCGCGGTTGATCGCGGAGATGATCGCCTTGAGCGAGCTCGTGATGATCGAGGAGTCGATGCCGACGCCCCAGATGATCTGCGCGTCCGCGTCCTCGCCCACCTGGCATTCGACGTAGGAGGCGGCCATCGCGTCCGTGCCGACGGACATGGTGTGCTCCACGTAGTCCATCACGGAGGCTTCGATGCCGAAGTTGGCGAGCGCGTTGAGGAACGCGGCGATCGGGCCGTTGCCGATGCCGGAGACCTCGCGCACCTGCTCCTCGTCCTTGCCGACGTTGATGCCGCGGTCGAGGACCTTCGCCTTGAGCACGGTGTCGGAGCCGTCCTCGCCAGAGGAGACGGACACCTTGAGCAGCTTGAGGCGGCCCCACGGGGCGAGCGTCTCGTCGTGCGTGTCGCCGACGACCACGCCGGCGGCGGTCATGCCCGACTGCTCGACCGGCAGGTACTCGTCCTTGAAGAGACGCCAGATGTCCTCGTCCTTGACTTCCTTCTTCGTGTCGTCCGCGTACTTCTGCACGATCTTGTCGAACTCCACCTGCAGGCGCTTCGGCAGGTCGAGGTTGTGGTTCGTCTTGAGCAGGTACGCCATGCCGCCCTTGCCGGACTGCGAGTTGACGCGGATGATCGCCTCGTACGTGCGGCCGATGTCCTTCGGGTCGATCGGCAGGTACGGCACGAGCCAGACGAAGTCGTCGAGGTTCGCGCCGGCGCGGTCGGCGGCCACCTGACGGGCTTCGAGGCCCTTCTTGATGGCGTCCTGGTGGGAGCCGGAGAACGCGGTGAACACGAAGTTGCCCGCGTACGGGTGGCGCTCGGAGATCTTGATCTGGTTGCAGTATTCGACGGTCTTGCGGATCTCCGGCACGTTCGAGTAGTCGATCTGCGGGTCGACGCCCTGCGTGAGCAGGTTGAGGCCCAGCGTGACGAGGTCGACGTTGCCGGTGCGCTCGCCGTTGCCGAGCAGGCAGCCTTCGACGCGGTCGGCGCCGGCGAGCACGGCCAGCTCGGTGGCGGCCACGCCCATGCCCTCGTCGTTGTGCGGGTGGAGGGACAGCACGATGGAGTCGCGGTCCTGCAGGTGGGTGGAGACGTACTCGACCTCGTCGGCGAACACGTTCGGCGTGGTCATCTCGACGGTGGCCGGCAGGTTGATGATCATCGGGTGCTCGGGCGTCGGCTTGATGACGTCGATGACCGCGTTGCACACCTCGACGGCGTACTCCGGCTCGGTGCCGGTGAACGATTCCGGCGAGTACTCGTAGTAGAGGTCGATGCCCTTGGCCTCGCCCTCAAGGCTCTTGCACAGTTCGGCCGCGTCGGTGGCGAGCTTCTTGATCTCCGCCTTGTTCTTGCGGAACACGACCTCGCGCTGCAGCACGGAGACGGAGTTGTAGAAGTGGACGACCGCGCGCTTGGCGCCCTTGAGCGCCTCGTAGGTGCGGCGAATCAGGTGCTCGCGGCACTGGGTGAGCACGACGATGGTGACGTCGTCCGGAATCAGCTCACGCTCGATGAGCATGCGGATGAAGTCGAAGTCGGTTTCGGAGGCGGACGGGAAGCCCACCTCGATCTCCTTGAAGCCCATGGAGACGAGCAGGTTCCAGAAGCGCAGCTTGCGCTCGGAGTCCATCGGGTTGACGAGCGCCTGGTTGCCGTCGCGCAGGTCGACGGAGCACCAGCGGGGCGCGCGCTGGAGCTTCTTGCCCGGCCAAGTGCGCTCCGGGTAGTCGAACGGCACCTGCTTGTCGTAGGCGACGTACTTGTTGTACGGCATCTTGCTCGGCTTCTGCGGGTCGCCGATGAAGCGCGCGGGAGGCAGCAGCGGGTCGTTGTTCCCTCCGTTGGACGCTGCGGCGACCGCCGCGAGATCGAATACCGATGATTGATCCTGACCCATCGTTCCTCCTTTGCTTGGTGCGTGGCCGTCTCCCGGCGGCCATTTCCGCCGGAATTCCCGGCGTATATCCGTTTACGCGCATGTAACATGCGCAATCCCCCATCCTACCTACGCCGCGTCCCAACGCCTCGCCGGTTCCAAAAACGACTAGCATGAGTGCCATGACACTGCGTTTTCGCAAGGACGGCACGTTCCGCGTGCTGCAGATGGCCGACATCCAGGACAAGCCGGAGGTCGACAAGGACACGATCCGTCTCATCGAGGAGGCGATCCACGTCGCCGACCCCGATCTCGTCGTCTTCACCGGCGACCAGATCCGCGGCTACGACCCCGCGTACATCGACACGTTCCTGCGCCGCCGAGGCGAGAACCCGGGCGCGCGCGTCCGCCTCATCACCGAGATCGAGGCGAAACTGCAGGGCGTGCGGCGGCGCATGGCGCAACGCCGCGACCCGAGCGTGCCTCCCGTCGACGACGTCGTCACGCTCGACGAGCTCATGGACGACACGCGACGCAAGGTGCGCGCTACGTTCGCCGCGTTCCTCGGCCCGGTGATGAACGCGGGCGTCCCGTTCGCCGCGACCTACGGCAACCATGACTTCCAATGCGGCGTGCTCACCGACGAACAGGATGGCATCTACCGCGAATTCCCCGGATGCATGAATCCGGACGCCGCGGCGTCGGACGCCGACGGTCTCGCGTTCGGACCGGGCACGTTCGCGATGCCGATCGAGGCGTCCGACGGATCGGGGCGCATCGCGATGAGTGTCACGATGATCGACTCCGGCGACTACGCGGACCGGAACACGCCCGCCGAACGCGACGCGCAATACCCGCTGTACGCGACGAACCCGCGCCGTCTCGATCTCTCCGACTCCGACGGCTACGGCACCCCCTCGCCCGAGGCGATTGCGTGGCTGAAGTCCTCGCAGGCCGCGATGCGCGACCGCAACGGCGACGGCAGACCGGTGCCGACGATCGCGTTCCAGCACATCCCGCCGCAGGAGTTCTACGACGTGTTGAAGGAGGTGCCCGCCTGGACGCCGAACGCGGTGGAGGGCGCACGCACGCACGCGGGACGTTGCTACGTGCTCGACGAATCCAAGTGTCTGCCCGGCTCGCGGCTCGGCGAGGCGATCGGCTGCGCCGACGAGAACGTGGGCGAGGTCGACGCGATGCGCGAGGCCGGCGGCTATTTCGCGCTGTTCTGCGGCCATGACCACAAGAACGCGTTCGTCGGGCATGCGGACGGCATCGACCTCGGGTATGCGCCGACCTGCGGATTCGAATGCTACGGGCCGAAGTCACGCCACCGCGGCATCCGCCTGTTCGAGTTCCACGAGGAGAATCCGGTCGACTACGTGACGCACATGCTCACGTGGGGCGACCTGGTCGGCCGCTACTCCGGCAATGAGCTGCGCGTGTGGTTCGAGGACCATTGCGTGACCGACGGCGCCACCGTGCGCAACGAACTGCGTCGCCCCGAAGTATTCGCCACAATCGCCGCGCTCATCGGCGCGGGCGCCTATTGGCTGACGAAAACCGCCTTCCGCAATCGCGGCAGACGATAGGAAGGGGTCCTGCGCCCCCTTCAGGGGGAGCTGTCGGCCTCCGGCCGACTGAGGGGGTCCTCCCTCAGATGAACAGGCTCACGCCTCGCCGGGCGATGCAGTAGGCGTTGCCGAGCCAGGTGTGGCGGGAGTTCGGCCAGACCGCGCCCAGGCGCGGCGCGTTCTGGCTCATCCAGATGCTCGGCACGCGGCCATCGGCGGAACGCGATCCGAGCAGGTTGAAGCCGTTCTTCTCGAGCAGCCATTCCGGGTGCTGCGTGGCGATCGCGAGACCCTCCTCCAACGTGAGCGGCAGACGCTCGTCCGAGTCGATGAGCTTGCGCGCCACGTCCGGCTCACGGTTCACATAGCAGGTGCCGGTATGCGGGTCGACGACCAAGTAGAACGGGCCTTCCGGCGGCTCGAAGCCGTCCTGCGGCAGGAAGCTGGCGATGTCGCGCGGCGGCATCGTCGTGAAGCCGGCCATGCGGTAGATGGAGGTTCGCGCGATCAGCGACTCCGGCGAGACGAGCTCGCGCGTCGGCACCAGCAGGATGTTCGTACCGAGATCGGAATGTTCCAACGCCTCGATGAGCGGGTTCGCGAGCGCGCGGAACGCCGCGGCGCTCATATCCGCCACATCCGGGTACCCCAACGCCACGATCCGGTCAAGCTGTTTGCGCGCTTCCTGAGATGCAATCGACATGCCTCCTAGCGTACCGCGCGCCACGGCGTACCGCACCACCGTACCGCGCGCAGGCCATCATGCGGAAACGCGTGCGCCACGCCCCGGACGGTTCCGTAGAATGGAGATTCACGTGTGTAATCGCCCATCCATCTCACCCAAGGGGTTTGCTATGTCCGAAAAACTGAAGGTCGGCGTGCTCGGCGCGACCGGCATGGTCGGCCAGCGTTTCATCACGCTGCTGGAGAACCATCCGTGGTTCGAGGTGACGACGCTCGCCGCGTCCGCGCATTCCGCCGGCAAGACGTATGAGGAGGCGGTCGGCGACCGTTGGAAGATGGAAGCGCCGATGCCCGAATACGTCAAGCACATGACGGTGGTCGACGGCGACGAGGCCGAGAAGGTCGCCGCGGGCGTCGACTTCATGTTCTCCGCGGTGAACATGCCGAAGGACCAGATCCGCGCGATCGAGGAGCGGTACGCGAAGACGGAGACGCCGGTCGTCTCGAACAACAGCGCGCACCGCTGGACCCCGGACGTGCCGATGGTCGTGCCGGAGATCAACCCGGAGCATTTCGCGGTGATCGAGCATCAGCGCAAGCGTCTCGGCACGACGCGCGGATTCATCGCCGTCAAGCCGAACTGCTCGATCCAGGCGTATACGCCGGCGCTGGCCGCGTGGAAGGAGTTCGAGCCGCGCGAGGTGGTCGTGAGCACCTACCAGGCGATCTCCGGCGCGGGCAAGACGTTCAAGGACTGGCCCGAGATGGTGGGCAACATCATCCCGTTCATCTCCGGCGAGGAGGCGAAGAGCGAGAAGGAGCCGCTCAAGGTGTTCGGCCACGTGGATGCGGAGAAGGGCGAGATCGTCCCGTTCGACGGCCCGCTGCGCATCACGTCGCAGTGCATCCGCGTTCCCGTGCTCGACGGCCACACCGCGACCGTGTTCATCAACTTCGGCAAGAAGGCGACGAAGGAGGAGCTCGTCGACCGTCTCGTCAACTACACGTCGGAGGCGGCCCGTCTCGGCCTGCCGCACGCGCCGAAGCACTTCATCCAGTACCTGACCGAGGACGACCGTCCGCAGGTCAAGCTGGACGTGGACTATGAGGGCGGCATGGGCGTCTCGATCGGCCGCCTGCGCGAGGATTCGATCTTCGACTGGAAGTTCGTCGGCCTCGCCCACAACACGCTGCGCGGCGCCGCCGGCGGCGCGCTCGAATGCGCCGAGATGCTCAAGGCCCTCGGCTACATCACGAAGAAGTAGTCACGAAGCAGTAGCGGCGGCAGCGGGAGCAGACGCATTCGTCTCCCCCGCGCCCTCAACCCCGCGAAGACCCGTCAAGGCCCGCGCCATCGGCTCCGTCCGAGGCGCGGGCCTTCGCGTCCGGGTCCAGCGGCAGGCACGACCACGTGTAGGCGATCCGATAGTCGTAGTCGGCGGCGTTCCGCTTCTCGCTGAGTTTCTCGTAGCGCTCCCACACCGCCCAGATCTCCCGCTGCACCTGCAGCAGTTCGTCCCGGTCGAGGATGAGGTTGCCGGTGCTCAGCGGCGTGTACGGGTAGCGTTCGCGCCGCTCTTCGATCGGCACGGCGGCGCTGGCGTCCATGACCGCGCCGATGCGCATGCGCAGCGCGCGCAGGATGCCGTCCATCAGCCGCATGCGCACCATCGGATCGGGTTGCGCGCTCACGGCGAAACTGAAGCTCTTCGCGGCCGCGCGCCACGGCATCTCGCGCCGGCGCACGCCGTCGTCGTCGGCGCGGCGGATCAGCCCGGCCTTGCCGAGCAGGCGCAGATGGTAGCTCATCGAACTGGGCGAGACGCCGGCCAGCTGCGACAGCTGCGTGGCCGTGCGCGGTTCCTGGCGGTCGTACAGTTCCTCGAGCACAAGCAGTCGTGTGGGGTTCGACAGCATCGAGATGACGTCGGGATCGGTGATCTTCAATTCGGCGGGGAAATCCATGGGAACGTGGGAATCGGTGGGAACGGAATCAGTGGAATCGCTGATATCGGTGGGAACGCCGGCATCGGATGTGCCGGATCGCGTGGTGTCGGGTGACGTCGCGTCGTCGCGCGCGGCGTCGTGTCGTATCGCTTCCATGAAGAACCGCCTATCTGTCCGCGTCCATTGTAGCGGTGCGCGCGTGATGCGCGACCGGAACGCCGGAACGCGGCGGATAGGCGGTTTTCGGGAATTCCCGGTTCACGCGTGGCGTGCTTCGCACGCGTCACGCGTGAACGCGGGATGGCGGGACGCCGGAAGCGTCACTTGGCGCCGTGACGTGCGGTGCCGTTGCCAGAACGCGATTTCGCGACGCTCGCACCGGCGATCGCGAGCATCGTCGCGATGACGATGAGGGCGGCGATGCCGGCACCCGTGATCGGGAGCCTGCCTGCCGTATCCGCGTCACCGCCGGTGACGATGCCCTCGCCGCCGTGCTGGTCGCCGGGACCGGCCTTGCGCAGACCGTCGATCGCGGCGAGCAGCGCGGCCGTCGCATCGTCGATCTGGTTCTGCCGGGCGTTCGCGTCGGCGTTCACGCGCTTCGCGGATTCGAGCGCGGCGGTCAGCGCGTTCCACGAGGCGGACTCGTAGTCGGCGGCGTTCAGCTTCTCGGCCTTGGCGATGGCGGCTTCGAGCTTCGACTTGTCGGTCTTGGCGGGCTTCTGGCCGCCATCGTTCACGGCGGGCGTGTCGATGGTCGGGGCGGAGCCGGTGACGTCCGGGACGGCGCCGCGCAGGTGCAGGACGAGCGCCTTGGCGTCCTTGGCGGTCGCGGATTCGCCACGATGCGCGGCGATCGTGCCGGCCTTGTCCTCCTGCAGGAGCGTGCCGTTCGCCTGGCCGTCGGCCTCGCCGAACCACAGGTCCGGGTGGTACACGTCGAACGTGGCCTGGGGCGCGGTGTCGGCGACGTAGTCCTTGCGGTAGTTCGCGTCGGCGTCGTCATGCGCCGCGTAGATCGACTGCATCGAGACCTGGTAGCGGATCGTCGTGGCCGTGGTGGTCGCCGTGTAGCCGAGGTTGGCGAGCTTGACCGGCAGCACCAGCGTGTTCGAGTCGGAAATCGACGCGTCGTCGATGGGCTCGATGTCCGCGAGGCTGTTCGACGCCACGTCGGAGGTGACCGCATACACGGTGTCCGCGCTGGAACCGTACGGGCTGGTGCTCACGGTGGTCACGAAGTCGGGGCGGCCGTCGCCGCTCACGTCGAAGTAGACGACCGGGAACACGGTGGTGCCGAGGCGGGACCAGCTCTGCTGGGTCTGGATGCCGAACGCAAGGTAGCCCTGCGACGGATCGTCGAGCTGCGGGGCGGTCGTGGCGGCGCCCACCGCGCGGATGTCGGCCGCGCTGATGCTGCGCTTGGCGGTGAGGTCCTGCTCGTTGCCGTACACGTCGACCGGGTCGGTCGCGCCCAGCTGGAACGCGCCCAGACGGCCCACGTAGGCTTCGGAGCCGTCGCCTTGGTTCACGCCGTGGCCGGAGACCTTGAGCTCGCCCTGCTTGGCGTCCGCGTCGGCGAAGGCGATCTCGGTGGTCGTCTCGGTGACGGGCTTCGGCGCGGCCACGACGGACACGCGCAGCGGGAACGCGCCGTCGGTCTGGTCGGTGTCCGCCGGGGTGAACGTCACGACGCCGGTCGCGTCGGTCACGTAGGAGCGGTCGAGGCCGCCGACCTTCGCGTCCATCGTCTTGTCGAGCGTGTGGCGCAGCTTCGCGGCGTCCGGGATGTTCAGCGTCACGATGACGTCGGCCGTGCCGTGGGCGGCCACGGTGACCTCCGACTTGTCGAGCGTGTAGGTCACGCCCGGCGTCTCGGTGCGGGCCGCGTAGGCGACCTTGTAGGTGCGCGCGACGTCGGAGTCGTTGGTGACGGTCAGCTTCTTCGACTGCGTGACGCCGGCCTTGCCGACCTGGACGATGCCGAAGGACGCGGTCACGCCTTCGATGTCGTCGGCGGCGGCGACGCGCACGTCGTTGTTCACGGCGGCGTAGGCGTCGATGCGGCCGGAACCGACGCGCAGCGGGCCGTAGGCGGTCTTGCCCTTGCCGGTGGCGTCGCCGGCGGTGGTCACGTCGTGCGCGGCAGTGTTGATCAGCTGCGCCTTGAGGTTCGTGGCCTTGGACGGGCCGGACCAGCCGGAGTGCGCCTCGAGGACGAGCGCCGCGACGCCGGAGGTGAGCGGCGTGGCCATCGACGTGCCGGACATGATCGCCAGTTCGGTGCCAGTGCCGTTGCCCGCGGAGACGACGCCCACGCCGGGCGCGGCCACGTCGGGCTTGGCGGTGCCGTCATACGAGCCATGCACGCCGCGCGACGTGAACGAGGCGATGGTGTCCGCGGAGGACGGGTAGTTGGCCTTGACCGTGTGCGCGTAGTCGGAGGAGAGGGTGATCTCCAGCGTGCCCGCGTCGAGCGCCGGCTTGAGCTTGTCGGCCGTGGTCTTGGTCATCTGGAAGCCGGGGATGGAGTAGTTGCCGGCGATGCCGCTTTCCAGCACGTCGCCCTGCGAGGCGAAGACGATGCCGGCCGCGCCTGCGTTGTACGCGTTGTCGAAACGCGTGCCGGAACCGCACAGCACGTTGCTGTCGTCCCATTCGACGTAGGCGATGTTGCCCTTGACGCGGGCGGCGTCCTCATCGGAGTAGGGCGAGCAGCCGGTCAGGTTGTCCGGATCGGCGACCTTGACGACCTTGCCGGTGACGGAGTAGGTCGGCGTGACCTGCGGGAAGTACTGCGAGTACTGGCCCGCGTACTGGCCGGCGAGGTCGTTCGGGGCGTCCACCTTGATGGCGTCCTGGCGGGAGCCGCCGGACTGGCTGGCGGCCACGGCGAGCGCGCTCGGCGTGGAGGCCGGGCTGCCGCCGATGTCGGTGAAGTCGCCGTCGTTGCCGGCGGCCGCGATGGACAGGGTGCCGTAGGAGGCGATCTTCTCGATCTTGGCGCTGTCCGGGTCGTCGATCGCGCCGTACGCGGTGCCGAGCGACATGGACACGACGTCGATGTCGACGTTGTTGGCCAGCTTCTCGGCCACCCAGTCGAGGGCGGCGCCGGTCACGTCGGTCGCGCCGCCGTTGTCGCCGAAGACCTTGAGCATGTAGACGCCGGCTTCGGGGGCCGCGCCCGGTCCGATCTCCATCTTCTGCAGATCGTCGTCGGTGAGCTTCGTGTAGTCGCCCTTGAACGTGGTCTTGTCGGCGTTCTCGCCGTAGCCCGCGGCCGTGCCGGCCACGTGGGTGCCGTGGCCGCCGCCGGGGCCGTCGATCGGGTTGGCGTCCGGGGCCGGGAACGGGTTGTAGACGGTGTCGGCGGCCGACGAGTCGGCGTTGTACGTGGCGCCGGCGAAGTCGTAGCCGCCCTTGTACTTGGCCGGGTCGATCAGCGTCTTCAGGTACGGGTCGGTGAGCGGGTCGGTGGTGTACGACTGCGCCGTGCGGTAGGCGATCGGATTGCCGGTGCCGCCGAAGTCCACGTGCGTGTAGTCGATGCCGGTGTCGATGATCGCGATGTTCACGTTCTTGCCGGTCTTGCCGGTCTTCACCCACGTCTTGCGCGCGTTGACGATCGTGTCGTTGTTCGCGTTGGCGGGTTCGGCGGCGGAGGCGGTGGTGGACTGGGTGGTCGTGGTCGTCTGGGTATCGGCGGTGGTCGCGAAACGCTGGACGATCGGCGACACCTTGACGATGTCGTTCGACTGGCCGGCCAGCGTGTTCAGCGCGGCGGCGTCGGCGCGGACGGCGACGCCGGGCACGCTGTAGGAGGCCGTGTACAGCCTGCTCGCGTTCGGGTCGAGCGCCTTGAGCTGGTCGAAGACGGCGTCGGAGGTCTTCTCGGCCTTGTCGGCCTGGCCGTTGGCGATGCCGGTGGAGCGCTTCTCCTTGGCCTTGTCGGAGACGCGGGCGCGGCCGAGCTCCGATTCGGCGGCGAGCTTCTGGTCGAGCGCGCTGGCGCCCTTGATCTGGATGAACGCGGACATGGTGCCGGAGACCTTCACCATGTCCTCGGAGACCTGGCCGCCCTGCTCGGGCTGGCCGGCGGTGTCGCCGTTGTTCGCGTCGGCGCCGTCGCCGGTGCCGTCGGTCTTCGGGTCGCCGACAGTGATGTCGCGCTCGTAATGGCCGCCGCCCGTGATGGTGATCTGGATGTTGTACACATCGTCGACCGGTTCGGCGGCGAGCTTCGCGGCATACGTGATGGTGCCGTCGTCCTTGCGGTTGACGAAGACCATGAAGTTGCCGGAACCGTCCTCGACGCTCGGATCGGCCAGACGCTGCAGGTTCATCTTCGAGTTGAGCACGGTGATGGTGCCGTTGTAGTTCTCCGGCACGTTCTTCATCGAGACGGTCACGCCCTTGCCCTCGGGGCCGAAGTCCTCCTTGGAGACCTTGTCGGGGGTGATGCTCGCCTCGATGGGCTGCGGATAGTTGCCGGAATCATCGGTCACGATGAAGGTCTTCCGCGCGTAGTCGCCGGTGGTGCGGGAGCGCGCGGTGACCGTGTACTCGCCCAGAATGGCGGAATTGACGGTCAGGACGTTCGTGTATTCGCCGTTGCCGTTCGCGCGGGCGGTGCCGACGAGACCTTCCTGGAGGTTCGGCAGCTTCATGTAGACGTCGAACGCGTCGAAGGGCGCGAAGTCCTTCATGGTCATCGTCATGCCGTTCTTGGTGAGGTCGTCGGCCGTGAGCTTCGTGGAGCGCAGTTCGACCGTCTTGCTCTGGTGGCGTTCCTTGCCGGGCTTGATGGTGAACGAGGTCATCGCGTAGATGCCGGTGCCGGACAGGTCCTGGATGGACAGGTACCAGGTGCCGGCCGGGTAGTTCACGCTGTTGGACTGCAGGGCGTCGGTGTACACGCCATCCGCATCGGTGCGGATGTGGGCGGTGTCGGCGAGGTTCATGATCGAACCGTCCGGGCCTTCCAGCAGGACCGACAGACGGGTGTTGGGCGAATAGCCTTCGGCGCGGATGCGGATCTTCTGGTCGATGAACTGGTCCTGGGTCAGGTCGCCGTTCTCGATGGTGATCTTCGCGGTCTCGCGCGCGTTGGCGGTGACCTGCAGGGTGGCGTCGGCGATGGTCTTGCTGGTGCGGCCGACGGCCTTGATGGCGTGCGCGCCGATTTCGGTGTCCTGCGAACCGGCGCACAGCTTGCCGGTGACCTTGCCGTTGTCGTCGGCGGTGTACGGACCATAGCCCTGGGCCTTGCCAGTCGGCGAGATGTCGGTGAAGTCCACCTGCTCGCCGGCGGCGAAGCCGGTGCCGGTGGCGGTGACGCAGCTGTTCCAGTAGGCGTAGCGTTCGATGGACGACGGGTCGAGGGTCAGCTGGTTGTCGGACGCCTTCTGCGCGTCATAGACGATGTCGGCGTCGCCGCCCTTGTCGGACTTGATGATGGAGTCGGGCGCGTTGAGGTCGTTTTTCCAGCCGAACTGGTCGGCGAACGAGCCCGCGTCTGCGCTGGCGGTTGCGCTGGGTTTCGCGTCCGCGGCGGTCCGCTCGGCGGCGAGCGCCGTGGTCGCGGTCAGGGACATCGACGCGAGCGTCGCCACCGCGGCGACGATCGCGAGCGCCCTGGCCCGGATGGTGTTCTTCATGGTTCTCCTCACGTATGTCGAGCGGCGGCTGATGCCGTGCGCTCTCCGGGTGCGGACGTCGATACTCCCTGCCGCTCCCGAATGCGCCACATCCTACTTGAAAATTTTTTCAAGTCGATAACGCATCCACTACGTGGACAAGATTCCGTAGGGTGGGGCCGGTTGCACAACCCCCGAGTGTGGTGTATAGTGAAGTCTATACAAAATTCTTAATGAAAGGACCCGGTATGGACCCGACCGTTCTCAATGGACTTATCGAACTCATCCTCGCCTGCACCGTCGCCGAAATCGTGCGGAGACTTCTCTGACCCAGACTCAGCGATGAACCTAATCCGCTATTGCCGCATTCAAAGCGCTGCCAACTGACACCTTTCAAAGCCCACGATGAGTGTTTGCTAATTCCCAACATAGACTTCATTCCTCCGACAACGAGGTCAGTCTATCAAGACATGCGGCCATCAGCATCATCTTCACGCCGATGGCTTAATTCGGATTGCAAACGCTTCATCAAATCAATGGCGTCGGTTCCGGCACCACTCACTGCAACCATCTCGCCGGTAAGATGCTTCAATGTCGCTGTCGCCATTCGTCGATGCACATTATCCAGAGATTTATCCGATAGCTGTTCTTGGATAATGCTCACGTACTCCGTTGCCGCCATTGGCCAGTTCGTCTCATCAATCTCGATATTGGACAACGTCGTTCCACGACGATTGACCAACCACACCCTATCGACATGCCGACCGCGAATGAGCTGCGCGACATTATTGGGCAACTGCCGTACTACATAATCATGGTATGCGGGATTAGTCCACCGGCCGGCGCCGTTCCTCTTGACCTGATCAACATACCGCTCAAGGATGCCTAGCAGCGATAGAACAGCAGGCGTACAGACAACGATAACAACCGTACGGTAACCAGCATCGTGAAAAGTTTCCAATGTATGTTCATTGGCTTCAGGATGCGCGAATGTGGTTTCGACAATCACGCTGGTCCTATGGGAGCGAAGATAATCGAGACTCATGCGCACCCATGCACCGGATGCATCTTTGGTCAGATCCGGCATATGCAGTGCATCCGTATCCATCATGATCGCATAATCAGGATGATAGGTGCGCAAATCATCTCCATTGACCTCGTTCGCTTCCGGATCGGCAATGGAGACATTCGCTATTGCACGGGTCTTACCCGCACCGGGCTGAGCACCGACCATGTACAGAGTAGGCGCATCCGACGGGTTGATTCTATAGGACGGCGCAATGAACGAATCAAAGATTTCGGCAAGTTCATCGGAAGTGAGCCGCATATACGAGGTCACGAAATCCGTTCCCTCGGGAAACGACCGGACACGGCAATAGGATTGACGGCCATATGCTCATGAACCATCTGCGGGCCATTGATTCTGAATTCGCGCATTTTACCGGCGCGTTGGGAGAACTCCCGGGTTTTCTCTTCGACGGCCTTGCGGCTGTCGACATCCACCATGGAAGTTTCCCGTCGTACGCCATTGACCGCATCAAGCAGGGCGTTGCGCATGATGACGTCCTTGGTACGGTGCGCCAAGTACATGTATTCGCCAACCAAACGGTTCGCGCTCTCACGCATCACGTCGTAGATCATCGGGTCATAGGATTCCGTCTGAGCCATCAAGCACCTCCTCCCGCCCCATTGTCCTCTCTAGTATGAACAACGAGGCAGGTATTAGCATTCTCCCCTCTTGATAGACTTGTCAAGCACTGGCTCACCCAGCCGCAGATGTTGGGAATTAGCATTCTCCCCTCTTGATAGACTTGAAAAGCAGCGTAAGGAGATCGCTCGTCTGTTGGGAATTAGCATTCTCCCCTCTTGATAGACTTGCGGACGAGCTGCGCGTCGCGGCGAACGAGTTGGGAATTAGCATTCTCCCCTCTTGATAGACTTGATGACCAACCTGGACATAGAAACAGCGGGTTGGGAATTAGCATTCTCCCCTCTTGATAGACTTGATAGCCTGCCGAGAGGGGCCATTTTCTGCGGGTTTGGGCGCTTTTTGCGTTTAGAAAAGCGTGAAGAGGTCCGGCGTTTCCGGTTCGTCTTCCGGTTCGAGGTTGGCGAATCGCAGGGCGGAGGACCATTGATGATCGCTGATGTGCAGGACGCGCACGTACCCGCGAGCGGGCAATGCCGCTTTGATCGCCTTCACCGTCGCACGATTTCCTGCCTGGTTGGGTGTGTATCTGGCGTAAACCGAATACTGTACCATGCTGTAGCCCATATCCACCAGCAGGTTCCTGAACTCCGTGGCCGTTCTGCGCTGCTGTTTGGTCTTGACCGGCAGATCGAACATCACCAGACACCACATGCCACCACTGTCCTCGTCCTTTTTCATTCGGCACCTACGTATTCCGGCACAGGCAGCCTGTCGATCTTCCCCTCGCAATACAGACCGTATTGTTGCGCGAAATCGTTCAGCGAACTGGGGATGGTCAAGCCGGTGCCGTTCAACTGCTGGTTCACCGCCTCCACAAGCCGGCGCTTGGCACTTCTGTCCGATAGGGAATCCTCGACGCTCAATTCCGCGACCTTGCGGTCAATCGCCGGACGATACGGCTCCAGAATGTCATCCGCCAAACAGAAATAATTGCCACGATTCCGGTGGTGCATGCCAAGCGAAGGAATCAGCCCGGCCGATATCACCGCTTTGACGGCGAACCCACGCAACACCATATAGGCGTAATCCAATTGCGCGTTACGTCCGATTCCCTCACCGGGTACACGCCGGAATTCCTCTTCCGCAGGAAACGCACGCCGCCAGTATTCTCTCGCCGCGTGACCTTCGCAGTTGGAGGGGTCTCCGGAACGCACGGAGGCGGCGATGCCACGCAACAAACCGCCTCCGTCGCGGCCGAGGGAGTCCAGACAAGCGGCCTGCCCGCGTATCTTCGCCTGCACGATCCTGCCCCACGCGTTCTTCCGACGCGGCAACGTCATGTCGACCTGTGCCAGCTGCCGTTGCGTGACCGTGGTCGGCGTGTCCGTCCAAGCGTGAAGCGCCGCATCCGGCACCCCACGCCAATCGCACAACATGACGGACACGCCATACCGGGCCATCTCATGCAGCACCGCGGCGGAGCACGCCACCTTCAATCCGAGCAGTACCACGGCCGTCTGAGCCAGTGGCACGTCCACAGACGCATCGGCATCATCGCGTTGCACGCGCATATTGCCGCGCGTGTACGAGATGCGCCCCGCCATCTCGGTGCAGTCGATAACCCGCCACTGGCTCTGCATGATGACCGCCTTACTCAGACCATCGCCACGAACACGGCATGCCGGTCTTCGAATGCCAGCGAGGTTCACCCAAGGCGTTGCGGCGAATCACTGTAGGAGCGAAACCTCCAAAGACATCAACTGAAGGCAACCAGCCGGATCCTCCGATTATCTTCTGGACATTGTTTGAGGCTCTTTGCTTTTCGACCTCATTCTTCAATCCCTCAGCGGCTATCAATCGTGGATGCAATCGCAGCTTGCTATTCGTCATGAACCCGTCCACCACCCAAGTGCAACGCGCGGTATCAATGGAATACGAGTATTCGCTACACCAGTCAGCGAACTCGCCGATCTGTCCCTTGAGTTTGCCTCGGGAAAGATCCACGTGAATTTCGTCGCCGACGACCAGCCAGCCGAGATATTCGGCGTTGCCGGACTGTACCGCCTGCACGGTACGCGGCTCACCCCAGCGTATCGACACCGATTGCGGCGGCAACGGCGCGGAGAACAAGTCGCTCCCACGGGACTTCAACAAATCCGCCTGGAATACGCGAATCATGCCATACCAGTACTTACGAGTACCCTTGGCGTTCTGCTTCCAACACCGGTACACGCGCGCATGGTGGATCGCCGATCCGATGTCGGCGGAACCGCCACGGACGGCGACCTGCGCCGACTGCCCATCGAAGAATTCTACCTCATCATCGGCCGTGTATGGGGTGCCGTGCACGGCGATCCATCGCATGTCGTTCACTGGCAGACCGGTCTTCTCGTCATAATCGGGAAGCCGGGTGAGCGCACACCACAACGCAGGCGTGGAGGCCCTGCGAATCAAATCGGCATCCATGGCATCGCCGAGACGGACCCGCTTCAACGGCTTGACCGTCGCATCATGCGCTATCGAATTGCCCAGTTGCAATCGCAACGGCTGGCGCACCACCACACGATTGCGGTCGAACGCTTTATCGAGTAGTTCAGCCAGTCGCCTCATGCCTTCGCACCACCACTGGTACGACGCATAGACCTTGCACGGCGCATATGGGTAATCCGTCCAAATACGTCGATCCCCAATCGGCTTCTTCATCGCCCACGCCTCGCGTATCGAATCACGTACCACCAGCGCCTCCGCTATGGAAGGCCGCAGCAATGCGATTACGGCGGCATCCACCGCATGATGGCGACGGTCGAGACGCGTCTTGCCCTGAGGACCGAAGAAGTGGATTCGTTCCTCCAACCCGCTCGCCTTGCGCGCAAAATACGTAATCTGCCCGCGGAAGACCCTCACATCCACTAAGGTCGTTTCAGAGCGTTCCTTATCGGACCTGGCACGATAATATTCCGCGTTGAAATACCAATCGATGCGGCGGTGAAGCTCGTTGGCCATCCATGCCACCGATTCGATGGAACGATCATCAATCGGATCGTCCTTTTCGGTCTGCCTGAGCCGCATCTTGACTTCCTGCTGGAAACGACGCCATGTCTTCGCATCGCAATCGCGCAGCATATTGTCGACCCGCTGAAGCACGGCCTTCAGATTGACGCCGCGTTCCTGTGCCCATTTGGTTTTCACCCACGCTGAGAAAAGCGTACCCGACTTGTTCCCATTGCAATCGCTGCACACCGCCACCAGATTCGCTCGGGTATTGGTGGAACCTGAACCCGAGCGGGGAACGATGTGGTCCATCTCGCAATTCCTGAACGTAATCGTACGTCCGCAGTACAGGCACTGACCATTCTGCCGCTGCACATCCAGATCCCAATCCTTCCTATCAGATTCCTGACGTCGCAACGCCTCGAATCCGCGGATGTCATCCCTGCGGTCGCCATATCCACTTGCCCGCAGCTCCTTTGCGAGACCGGCCCGGTAGACGCTCCGCTTCTCGTTGTCACGTTCATATTCCCGTGCCGTCTTCACCGATTTGAACCCGGAACGCACGTGCTCGACTTGCACGGACACAGGGTTGCCCCAACGCCCACGACAATTCGTCAACCACTGGTTGACGATCTTCACGACCCTATCCGCTGAAGGATTGCCCAACGGTGTGCCGATAGGATCCGCCGCCGGCCTCCAGTAATCGGAGACGTGGAACAGCGCCTTGCGCGCGGCATGAAGGTCGTCGTCGGTGATCAGCATGCGTTCTGTGAGCTTCCGCAGTGTCTCCTCGCCGTATGCGGCGCGGCCGGCAGGCAGGTCAATCGAATCCAGTTTGGCCATCGCCTCATCGTCCAATGCGTCGACGAACTCGATGGCGTCGGCATAGTCCAGATCATCATGGACCTTGTCGAAGTCCACGGTATTGGACAGCAATCGAATCATCGCCTCCTGCGCCGTATCCGATGCGCCCTGCCACCACTTCAACAGCGGTTTGGAGATTTTCCTGTCAGCCTCACGGATGCGCTGCAGGGACGTCAGCCGTGGCGGGGTACTGGAGATGCGCTCTTCACCGTCCTCGGTCATACTGCCGACACCTTTGAGCTGGTTCCTTGCATACCCGAGATGGTCTGCGACATCGATCCATGTGACGTCGTCCTTCGCATCGGAGGCGAGCAGCTCATACGCCAACTGCTTCTCGGCCACCGTCAAGGACCGCTCATACCCGTCGTCCTCCCGGATACGCAGATTCGTCAGCACATTGATGATGCGATACCGCTGGAACGCCAATGATGCCTTCAGCGCACGCTTCTGCGAAGAATCGAACGGATCGCTACCGACATGCTTCTCCGCCGACCCCCTAGGCGATACCGCACGGAACACTTCACGGAACAACGGCTCCCATTCGCCGCGTGGGACGCGCTGCACGTCGAAGATGCGCTTCAGCTCGTTCGCGTTGTCTTCCTGCATGAGCCGCCGCGGCAGCAACCCCTCGCCGCGTTTGGTACTGGTGCGCAGGCGCGGCGGCTCCGCATAGCCGAACAGCAGCACAGCCACGACGAGCTGCGCCGGTGTGGGGTTCCCCGTTACGGTACGGCCGGCAAGTTCTTCCGCACGTTTCTTCAGTTCCTCGTACTGCTCTGAATACGGGTTGTCCACCAACAGCGACTCCACACGATGGTACGGGTTGCGCCATCCTCTGTGCCGCGCGATATGGCGTAGCGCGATGGACAGTTCCTCGCGCCGCGTGGCCTCGTCTTCGATGAAGGATTCGGCCAGTCGGGCGCGCACGTGCCATTCCTCGAACGGTGCGGTCAATGACTCCGATTCAACAATTGGATACCCAGCCTGCTTGAGCGCAGTGTCGAGATGGTCGAGGCGCTGGCGACGGTTACGCATCATGCGCCGAGCCCGTCGGCTCACACCGGCGATGTTCTTCCGGCTGATAGCCTCCTTCTGCTTGGTCGGGTCGACGCCGCCGTCATGGATGACTGACTGCGCATTGAGGATGCGTACCGGCATGTCCTTGCTGTCGACTTCGATCGCGGCCAATCCCACCGAGTTCAGCCCGACATCGATGCCGATCCTGTACCGCATGTCTTTCATGGTTCTTTCCTCCACTCCGAGAATCCGCTGATACCGGCATACTACTGGAACAAAAAATGGGGCGGGTCATATGACCCGCCCCTGACAGAAAAAATCTGCCGAGCAATCAAAGCGGCTAACATGTCCGCTCTTATTGGGAATTAGCACCGCCTACTATACCCGCATCCCCATGGGACACGCAACGGGGGCTCCACCCGACTTGCTCGGCTTATGAATCACCGACCGGTGCCGCCGTAGACCACGGCTTCCACCTTGTCGGCGTCGAGGCCGTAGGCGGTGTGGAGGGCCTTGACGGCCTCGTTGAGCTGGTCGAGCGGCACGAGCGCGGCGATGCGGATCTCAGAGGTGGAGATCATCAGCACGTTGATGCCCTTGTCGCTCAGCGCCTGGAAGAACTTGGCGGCGAGACCCGAGTGGGTCTTCATGCCGACGCCGACGACCGCGACCTTGCCGACGTTCGGATCGACGTCGAAGGACTTGTAGTCGAGCGCCTCATGCGCGTCGAGCAGCGCGCTTTCAACGGCCTTGACGGAGGCCTCCGGCACGGTGAAGGAGATGTCGGCGGTGCCGGCGGAGGAGCCGGCCTGCACGATCATGTCCACATTGATGCCGGCGGCGGCCAGCTCGGTGAACACCTTCGCGGCCATGCCCGGCTCGTTCGGCACGCCGCGCACGGTGGCGAGCGCCTCGCTGCGGTCGTGCGCGATGCCGGAGATGACCGGAGCCTCCGGTCCGAGGTCGGGGAACAGGTCGCCCATCGATTTGTTGTCGTTGTTCTCGCTCATGGTGATGATGTCGCTTTCGGTTTCGTTACGTTTCGTTGCGTTACTGTTCGATCTGTTCAATCGTGATGTCGCGTCGCGTCAGTCGATGTTCGGCAGGCTGCGCGGGTCGACGCCCTCGGGCACGACGAGCGTGCCGGGACGGTGCGAGAAGGAGGAGCGCACGTGCAGCGGCATGTTGAATCGCTGCGCGTATTCGACGCAGCGCAGCGCGAGTACCTTCGAGCCGCACGACGCCATTTCGAGAATCGCGTCGTAGCCGGCGTACGGGATGCGTCGCGCGGTGGGCACGATGCGCGGGTCGGCGGTGAAGATGCCGTCCACGTCGGTGTAGATCTCGCAGATGTCGGCGCCGAGCGCGACGGCGAGCGCGACGGCGGACGTGTCGGAGCCGCCGCGGCCGAGCGTGGTCGCGTCGCCCTTCGCGTTGATGCCCTGGAAGCCGGCGACGATGGCGACGTCGCCGAGGGAGAGCGCGTTCTTCACGCGGTCCGGCTTGACGGCTTTGATGTGGGCGGCACCGTAGCGGGCGTCGGTGAAGAAGCCGGCCTGCTGTCCGGTGAACGAGTGGGCGCGGCTGCCTTCCGCGTGGATGGCCATGGCGAGCAGGCTCATGGAGATGCGTTCGCCGGCGGTCATCAGCATGTCCATCTCGCGCTCCGGCGGGTTGGAGTCGATGCTCAGCGCCTGATCGATGAGATCGTCGGTGGTGTCGCCCATCGCGGAGACGACCACGGCGACCTTGTTGCCTTTTTTCTTCGTTTCGACGACGCGCTTGGCCACACGTTTGATCGAATCGGTATCGGCGACCGACGAGCCGCCGTACTTCTGCACGATGAGAGCCACTGCTATCCAATCTTCTTCCGCTGCCTCCCGCCCTCTCGTGGGACGGGAGCGTTTGCCGCATATGCTACGTAAACGCAATGATTATAAGGAGCGGCGTGAACCGCCCGCGAACCCACACCACCATGCGGACACGCGGGGATTGCCGGCATTCCGGGCCGCGCGCCGGCCTCCGAGAGCCCCGACACGGGCGTCGTCGGCGTATCCCATGGGGATTGCCATGGTGTTCCAAGGTTTTCGCATCGTTGCGTTGAGGTTCGCGCGGTTATATGTAATCACCGGCGAACGGAAGCCCGAACCGATGAAGTCCATCATCGGAGGCTGGCGAAAGCGGACCGGCGAGGACGTTTCCCTTCTTCCCGTCCCCATAACGATAACTGAACACCTTCTTTCTTCTTCCTCTCTCCTTCGCGAAAGGCCCGGCCCCCATCGGCCGGGCCTTTCGTTTTGTGTGGGGTCCGTGTTGGCCGCTTTTCGAACACCCCCTCAGTCGCGCTTTGCGCGACAGCTCCCCCTGGAGGGGGAGCAGGGAAGGTGCGGTCCCATTGTGGTTATCCACCATAGATATGGCGCATGGGAGGGTTGTCCACAACTAGATGTGGGAGAACGGGTGGTTATCCACCGGGTTGTCCACAATCCGCCGCCGCCACGCCGCGACACGCCGAATGACGCTGTGGATAAGAAAAAGTTATCCACATTTTCGGCCGGTTTTGGCGGTGGAAATCCACTGAGTTATCCACACTATGGGGATAACTTGGTGGATAACTTGGGGATAACGTGTGGATTACTTTCCCACCCATGGACACCGACTTGCGCGACACGTAACACCGTGGTAACAGCATCGGAATCGCGTATGAACGGGCGGTGAACGGGGCTGCGCCACGCCGGCGAAGCCGGCTACTACCCCTCAGTCGGCTACGCCGACAGCTCCCCTGGCAAGGGGAGCCGGGAGGCTGGAATCCCCTCGACTACAGTGGACGGGCGGAAACGACCGACGACGAGCAGGAGCACGAGATGACCACCGACACCGGCAACTCCGAAACCTCCCCGCTCCCGGACACCCGCCGTACTACCGCGCGAATCGCGGCGCTGGCGATTCCGACGTTCGGGCAGCTCATCGCCGAACCCGCGTTCATCCTCATCGACACGGCCATCGTCGGCCATCTCGGCGAGGCCTCGCTCGCCGGCCTGTCCATCGGATCGACGATCGTCCTCACCACCGTCGGACTGTGCGTGTTCCTCGCCTACGGCACCACCTCGCAGGTGGCGCGGCTCATCGGCGCGGGCCGCCGGCGCGAAGGCCTCGAAGCCGGCATCGACGGCATGTGGCTGGCGCTCGGCATCGGCGTCGTCGTATCCGTCATCCTGTTCCTCGCGGACCGGCCGCTGTGCGCGGCGCTCGGCGCGGAAGGCCCCGTCCTCGACGAGGCGGAACGCTATCTCGACGCGATCGTCTTCGGCCTGCCGGGCATGCTGCTCGTCTACGCGGCGAACGGCATCTTCCGCGGACTCCAGAAAGTCCGCATCACCCTGATCGCCGCCATCGCCGGCGCGATCGTCAACACGCTGCTGGACATCCTGTTCGTCATCGCGCTCGGCTGGGGCATCGCCGGTTCCGGCGCGGCCACGCTCATCGCGCAATGGTTCATGGGAATCTTCCTCACCGTACCCGCGATCCTGTGGTCGCGCGCGGAAGGCGCGTCCGTGCGCCCGCGGCTCGCCGGCATCGCGCACAGCGCGGGAGACGGAGTGCCGCTGTTCCTGCGCACGCTCGCCCTGCGCGCATGCCTCGTCGCGACCGTCATGCTCGCCGCGCGCATGGGCGTGACCGTGCTCGCCGCATACCAGGCGGTCAACGCGACGTGGAATTTCGTGCTCAACATGCTTGACGCGATCGGCATCGCCGGCCAGGCGCTCGTCGCCGCGGAACTCGGCGCGCGACGTCGCGCCGGTGCGCGCGCGACGACCGCCGCGGCCGCGCGCGCCGGCGCCGTCGCGGGCGCGACGATCGGTGCCGGCATGATCGCGGTCGGCTTCGCCGCCGCTCCCCTGTTCTCGCCGGACGCGGCCGTCCAGTCGCTGATCGTCGTCGGCATGGTCACGCAGGGCGTGTTCCTGCCGTTGTGCGGATGGATGTGGGCGCTCGACGGCATCCTCATCGGCGCCGGCGACTACCGCTATCTGGCCGCGACGTGCGGCGCGACCGCCGTCGCGTACCTGCTCGCGCTCGCCTGCGTCGGCGCGCTCGCCGGCACGGCGGCGTTCGACGCGCCGGCCGCGCGCATGGTCGCGTTGTGGGCGGTGCTGAACGTCGTGTTCATCGGATTGCGCGCGACGTTCAACGGGATTCGCGCGCACGGCGACGCGTGGATGGGTGATTGAGCGGGCCGCCGCAAGATAAAGACGAGTTCACGTCCTTGATTGTCACGGTCCCATCCACGACCGTCACGACTCGCTCCTTGGTTCTCCACGGTATTCCGTGGCAAAACATGGAAGGAACCGTGACGGACGGGGATTGAAAGGTGACGGCGGCGGAGGGAACCGGGACAAACGGGACTACAGGTGATAGCGGGTGGCGGCGACCATCTGCTTGACGAGGGTCTCGCGCCACGTGCTCCAGCCGTATTTCTTCGTGATGGCCTCCTCGGAGGTCGCGCCGAGCGAGGAGCCGTCGGCGCGCGTCAGATCGTAGAGCATGTCGAGCAGCATCGGATCGTGGCGCAGACGGTTCGCGAGGTCGGAGCCGGTGTTCGGATCGTTCGGATTGCGGCCGGTCGCGAACTCGCTCAACGTGAGATGCTCGCGCACCAGCAGCGTCGCCATGCGGATCGTGTCCGCGTCATAGCCCATGCGCTTCAGGATCACCGGCGCGTGGCGCGCGCCCTCCGCCGCATGGTCGGCGACGCCGGAACGCTTGCCGATGTCGTGCAGGATGCCGGCGAGCAGCAGCGCGGTGTAGTGCGCGTCATCGTATTGCGGCGCGCTGGAGCCCGCGCCGCCGGTCACGACGCCCGCGGACCTGCCTTCGCGGTCCGCGATTGACGGGAATCCGATGTCGCGCGTGAGACGCGAGACGACCTCCACCGAGTGACGGTCGATCGTGTAGCGGTGCGCCGCCGACACCGACGGACGATTGCGGATGCCCAGCCATTCCGGCATCCACTTGCCCGGGATGTCGGCGAAATCGATCTCCTCCCACACGCGGATCAGCTCCGGACCGGACGCGAGCAATCGCACGAACAGGTCACGCGTCGTCGCATCCCACTGATTGCTGTGGATCGGGCATCGACGCAGATTCTCCAACGTGCCCGGATTGATCGGCAGCTTGCGGCGCGCCGAGGCGAGCGCGACGCGCAGCGCGAGCGAGGCGTCGCGCGACGGATCGGCGCCGGGCGCGAGCACGATCTCATGTTCGTGGACGGCCACGCCGGGCGCGACCTTCTCGAACTTCGGCGCCTCGCGGTGGCCGCCCGCACGCTGCGACATCATCTGGAAGAACGCGAACCGGGGCTTCTCGTGCGTGAGCGAATGCTCGGCGCGGGAGGCGGTCGAGTCGAGCGAGAACGCGATGCGCCGGCCGATGCGCGCGAGCAGCGTCTGCATGTCGTCGATCGACTTCGCCTCGCGCTCGCCGCCCGCGGGCAGGGTCGGATCGGCGAGGCCGAGCATCGCGGCGACCTTGTCCTGATACGGGGTGAGCAGCAGGTTCGTGTCCTTGTTCGCGACCAGGTGGATGCAATCGCGCACGTCGAGCAGCCGGTCGACCGCGTCGTCGTAGGCGCCGTGCGGGCGGTCGGCGAGCCAGGAGACGGCGAGCGCGGAGACGAGCACCGAGTCGCGCAGGCCGCCGCGCGCCTCCTTGATGTCCGGCTGGTTGATGTATTGGAGGCGGCCGAACTCGTCGAGGCGGCTCGTGGCGGAGGCGAGCAGTTCGGGCAGGCGTTTGCGCGCGGCCTTGCGCCAGCGTTCGAGAATCGAATCGGCGGTGGTTTTGATGAGGTCGATGTCGCCGGCGACGGGCTCCACGTCGAGCCATCCCATCGCGGCGGGCAGGTCATGGTCGGTCACGGATTCGCATTGTTGGCGGGTGCGCACCGAATGGTCGAGGTCGAGGCCGGAATCCCACAGCGGGTACCAGAGCTTGTTGGCGAGTTCGTTGAGTTTCTGGTCGTTCAGGGCGTGGGAGTCGTAGATGAGGACGAGGTCGAGGTCGGAGCTGGGGCCGATCTGGCCGCGGGCGAGCGAGCCGACGGCGGCAAGGCCGATGCCGTGGTCCGGCACGTCGAAGTCGACGTTCGCCTTCGCCTCGTCCCACAGGCGCGTGAGGCAGTCCATCGCCAGTTCGGTGCGGGCCCTGCGTTTCGCCGCGCCGTCGCGGTAGACGCCGTCCGCGTCCGGCTGGCTCATCGCCATGAATCGTTGCTTCAAACCATCGACCGCCGATGCCATTTCGCGTGTGCTCCTTGTTTGTTCTTCTTGCCCCCCCCGACGAAGAAGGTGGCCGCCGAAGGCGGACGGAGGGAGGTCACTCCCCCACCCGCTGCGCGGGAGCCCCCTCGTCAGAGGGGGCCGATGAGGTAAGAAAAGGTCCCCGCACGGCTTGGGGGCTGCGTGCGGGGACCTCTTGTCTCTTTGATGGCCCGACCCATCCCGGCGATCGGTGAACGATATGCGCCGGGCGGGAGGGACGTCTGCTATCAGATCGCGGCGGAGCCGGACTCGCCGGTGCGCACGCGCGTCACCGAGTCGAGCGGGGCGACCCAGACCTTGCCGTCGCCGATCGTGCCGGTGCCGGCGGCCTTGACGATCACGCCGACGAGCGTCTCGGCGTCGGCGTCGTCGGACAGGACCTCGACGCGGATCTTCGGAATCAGGTCGACGGTGTACTCGGCGCCACGGTAGACCTCGGTGTGTCCGCGCTGACGGCCGTAGCCGTTCGCTTCGGAGACGGTCAGACCGTGCACGCCGGCGGCCGCGAGGGCCTCCTTGACGTCGTCGAGCTTATGGGGCTGAATGATTGCGGTGATGAGCTTCATCTCACCTCACCTCCTTGAGGACGGAGCTGGCGGTACCAGCAAAATCGTAGGCACGTTCACCCTGGTCGGCAAGGTCGATGCCGCCGACTTCCTGGGCTTCGGTGACGCGCCAGCCGACGGTCTTCTCCAGCGCGAAGGCGATGATGCCGGTGATCACGGCGGAGTAGACGATGGCGCACAGCGCGATGAGGATCTGGACGACGAGCTGCTTCCAGTCGCCGCCGGCGAACAGGCCCGTGCCCTCGCCGAAGAAGCCGATGAGGACGGTGCCGGTGAAGCCGCCCACGCCGTGGACGCCGACGACATCGAGGGAATCATCGTAGCCGAGCTTGAACTTCAGGCCGCAGGCGAGGCAGGTGAGCACGCCGGCGATCGCGCCGAGGACGATGGCCCACAGCGGGGAGACGACATCGGCGGCCGGAGTGATGGCGACCAGGCCGGCGACCATACCGGAGGCGGCGCCCATCGCGGTGTAGTGGCCGGAGCGGATCTTCTCGGTGAAGCCCCAGGAGAGCATGGCGGCTGCGGTCGCGGCGGAGGTGGACACCCAGGCGTAGCCGGCGGTGCCGTTCGCGGCGAACGCGGAACCGGCGTTGAAGCCGAACCAGCCGAACCACAGCAGGAAGGCGCCGAGCATCACGAACGGGACGTTGTGCGGACGGAACGGCTGCACGGCGAAGCCCTTGCGCTTGCCGATGATGAGGACGATCACCAAGGCGGCGACTGCGGCGTTGATGTGGACGACGGTACCGCCTGCGAAATCGTGGGCGGCGGCGCCGATGGCGGTGGAGATCGCGCCGGAGCCGGACAGCAGGCCGCCGTTCCAGACCATGTGGGCCATCGGGGCGTAGTCGAACGTGACCCACAGCGCGACGAAGATCATCCACGTGCTGTACTTGACGCGTTCGGCGATGGCGCCGCAGATCAGGCCGACGGTGATCATCGCGAACGCGACCTGGAAGGCGACGTCCACGGACACCGGGTAGTTGTTGGAGTTCAGGCCGGTCGTGGTGAACACGCCGTCCTTGGCGACCATCGAATCCTTCAGCAGGAAGCCGGAGGCCGGATCGCCGAAGATGCCGGCGACGTCGGTGCCGGCGTAGGCGATGGACCAGCCCCACAGGGTCCAGATGATCATCGTGACCGACAGCGCGGCCGCCTCAAGCATGAACATGTTCAGCACGGCCTTCGCGCGGACCATGCCACCGTAGAAGAACGCCACGCCCGGCGTCATGAGGAAAACCAGGGACGCGGAAGTCAATATCCATGCGGTGTTTCCGGAATCCATGTCTACCTCCCTCTCTTTCACATCTTTCGCCCCGCTTCTCGGGCGGGGCCATTCGTTCTTTCGTCGTCCCCCCAGCGGGGGCTAACGGTTCGATAGTGAACGCCCGGATGGTTTTCGTTTCGTTACGGCAGGTTACGCGCTTGTTAATCGCGGTGGCGATGCGGGGTGCGTTCGCGTTGATTCCTCGGGGATTTCGCGGGGATTCGGCGAGGACGGATCGAAACGTGACGAAAACGCAAAGGTCCCGGACCATGTTCCATGACATGATCCGGGACCGTGGTCGCCTCCCTCGTCAGAGGGAGGCACGGGGGTCAGGCGAGGATGCCGTCGACGAAGCCTTCCGGGTCGAAGGGGGCGAGGTCGTCGGGGCCTTCGCCGAGGCCGACGAGCTTGACGGGCACGCCGAGCTCCTTCTGCACGCTGATCACGATGCCGCCCTTGGCGGAACCGTCGAGCTTGGAGAGCACGACGCCGGTGATGCCGATCGCCTCGGCGAACACCTTCGCCTGGGTCATGCCGTTCTGGCCGGTGGTCGCGTCGAGCACGAGCAGCACCTCGTCCACGGGAAGGTTCTTCTCGGTGACGCGGCGGATCTTGCCGAGCTCGTCCATCAGGTTCGCCTTGTTCTGGAGACGGCCGGCCGTATCGATGATGAGCACGTCGGCATCCAGCTCCTTGGCCTTGGCGCTCGCCTCGAACGCGACGGACGCCGGGTCGGCGCCGTCCTTGTCGGAGCGGACGACCGGCACGTCGACCTTCGCGCCCCACGTTTCGAGCTGATCGGCGGCGGCGGCGCGGAACGTGTCGGCCGCGCCGAGCACGACGCTCTTGCCTTCGGAGACGAACAGGCGGGCAAGCTTGCCGGCGGTCGTGGTCTTGCCGGTGCCGTTGACGCCCACCATGATGATGACGCCCGGACGGTTCGCGCCCGGCTTGTCCGCGTTGAGGCGGCGGTCCGTATCGCGGCCGACCAGGTCGAGCAGCTTCTCCTTCAGGGCGGCGCGTACCTCGGCCGGATCGGCCTTGCCGGTGACACGCGCGTCGGTGCGCAACTCGTCGACGAGCTGTTCGGAGGCTTCGGCGCCGACGTCGGCGAGCAGGAGCGTGTCCTCGACGTCCTCCCAATCGGATTCGGAGAGGTTGTCCTTCGCGAGGATGTCGAACAGCGCCTTGCCGAACGGGTTGCTCGACTTGGCGAGCTTCGCCTTGAGCCGGGCGAGACGCCCGCCCACCGACTCCGGCTTCTCCGCCTTCGGCGCCGGCTCCGGTTCAGGTGCCGGCGCAACCTCCGCCGCCGGCTCCGGCTCCTCGTTCTCGCCCCCGCTGGCGGGGGCTGCCGGCGCAGCCGACTGGGGGTGGTCCGCGGATTCAGGTTCGGGAGCCTTCTTTTCCTCCCCCTTCAGGGGGAGGTGGCGCTCCGCGCCGGAGGGGGTTTCCGAAGCAGCCTCCGGCAGATCGCGGCGCGCCTCCCGCTCCTCGATCGTCTTGTCAAGATCGCGCTTGCGCGACTTGGAGAACCAGACTGCCAACAAAATCAGGACAATCGCGACTACGGCGACGCCGACCATGGCCAATGTATTGCTATCCATGACCCCCAGTCTAACGACGGCCGTCACCCACGCCGGCACGTCCCGCGACGGCGGCTAAGCTAAGGGGCATGGCCAATTCCTCACGCATGACGTCGTATCAGCGACGCGAACAGCTCATCCGCATCGGACGATCCCTCTTCGCATCGAAAGGATTCGAATCGGTGAGCGTCGAGGAGATCGCCAGCACCGCGAAGGTCTCCAAACCGATCGTCTACGAGCATTTCGGCGGCAAGGAAGGCCTGTACGCGGTGATCGTCGACCGCGAGATGCAGGCGCTCACCGCCGCACTCACCGCCGCACTCGACGACCCGGACATGCATCCGCGCCAAATCGTCGAACGCACGGCGCTCGCGCTGCTTACCTACATCGAGGAGAACGCGGAAGGGTTCCAGGTGCTGTCGCGCGACTCGCCGAGCACCGACCCGTCCGGATCGTTCAGCTCGCTGCTCGGCGACATCTCGATGCGCGTCGAGGACCTGCTCATCGCCGCGTTCAAACGGCAGAAACTCTCCCCCAAAGGCGTGCCGTACTACGCGCAGATGCTCGTCGGCATGACCGTGTTCACCGGACAATACTGGGCGGACCGGCCGAAAGTCAGCAAGGAGCAGCTCGCCGCATACATCGTCGATCTCGCATGGCACGGACTGAGCCGACTCGACTCGAAACCGAAGCTCATCTTCGAAGGCAAATCCGCGAAAACCGCGAAATCACGGAAAACCACGCGACCGGACACGCGACCGGACGACGGCTCGGCGCGAACGCCGCAGTCGTCCGTTCCGCAGGAACCGGACGACGCGGCGGATGGCGGCGACGCCGGAACCGGCGCGACGCACGTGGCGTGACGGAACATGAACCGGATGTGCAGGATATGCGCATAAGTCCCGTCCGAGTGGGCCCGGTGCTAGGGTGAGGCGTTGAACCGAACAAACCAGATGTGATTTCGAGGATCGTGACTATGACGCAACCGGCATCGACGACGGCCGACGGACAGGCCGCCACCGGCAAGACGCTCACCTTCGTGGTGCCCTCCTACAACATGGAGGAGTATCTGGAGCGCTGCGTGCTGTCGCTCACGGCGGCGCGGCGCAACGACGACATCGAGGTGCTCATCGTCGACGACGGATCCAAGGATTCCACGCTGGAGGTGGCGCGCACGTTCGAACGCCGCTTCCCCGGCATCGTGCGCGCCATCCACCAGGAGAACAAAGGCCACGGCGGCGCGGTGAACACGGGCATCGCGGCGGCGCGCGGCACGTACGTGAAGGTCGTGGACGCGGACGACTGGGTGGGCCCGGACTCGCTCGAAGAGGTGATGGCCGCGCTGCGCGACGAGATCGCGGGCGGCGACCCGGTCGACATGCTCGTCACCAACTACGTGTACGACAAGGTCGGCAAGCGCCGCAAGCACGTGGTCAACTTCCGTCATGCGATGAAGGCCGGCGAGCGCCTCACGTGGGACGACATGGGGCATTTCGGGCTCGCCGAGTACATCCTCATGCACGCGCTGATCTTCCGCACGTCCGTGGTGCGCGCGTCCGGCATGCGGCTGCCCGAGCACACGTTCTACGTCGATTTCATCTACGCGTACCAGCCGTTCCCGTGGGTGAAGTCGCTGCGCTACCTGGACACGCCGTTCTACCACTACTTCATCGGACGCGACGGGCAGAGCGTGCAGACCGACGTGATGATCCGACGCGTCGACCAGCTGATCCACGTCAACCAGTGCATGGTCGAGGCGACGCCGGAACGCGGGACCGTGCCGGACGGGCTGTACCGGTACATGATCCACTTCCTCGCAATCGAAAGCTCGGTGGCGAGCGTGTTCCTGATCCTCTCGCGCGATCCGGAGAACTATGCGAAGAAGAAGCGGCTGTGGGCCGGAATCAAGACGTATTCGCCGTCGATCTACCACGACGTGCGCCGCAAGCCGATGTCGCGGGCGCTGAACCTGCATGGGTCGGCGGGCAGGTCCGTGATCCGGTGGGGATACCGCGTGGCGGAACGCGTGGTCGGGTTCAACTGATTGGGGTCGGCTGACCGGGGGCGGCCGCACCGGAACGCCACAGGATTCCCATGATTTTCCCAGCATTTGCACACAACACGTTGAAGAGGCGGGGGTTTACTGGGAATCACGGTTGAAAAGCCGCGATAACTGAATCCCTTCTTCTCTCTTCTCTCTCAAGCCCGGTCTTCCCACCGGGCTTTCTCTTTGCCCTGTGTCTTGCCCCTGCCTCACTTGTGTCCCGCCCGCGCCTCGCTCACGAGCAGGCCAACGTAGCCGACGGACACGGAAACCGGCGGCGCAGGGTTGCAATGTCCGCGCGGCGTGTGTATTTTAGAAACGTTGCCCCTCTAGCTCAACGGTTAGAGCAGCGTCCTTTTAAGTCGTGGGTTGTGGGTTCGAATCCCACGGGGGGCACCGCTGGCAAGCCCCGAAACCAATGATTTCAACGGTTCCGGGGCTTTCGCATATCCGCCGCGATTCGGTAGCGGCCGGAGACCTGCACCCAGATTAGGGACCACCCCCAGTCGGCATAGCCAACAGCCCCCGCCAGCGGGGGCGAGCGCACCCGGCAACCGCCTCCACCTGCGCATTCTCCAGCTGCCGCACCCACCACACCGCACCTACTACAGTGGGCAGCATGTCTTGCACCACACTTCTTGTAGGAAAAGCGGCCAGCATCGACGGATCGACGATCATCGCGCGCGATGACGACTCCGGTTCGGGCCGCTACGATCCGAAACGACTCGTCACCGTCAACCCCAAGGACCAGCCGCGCCATTACCGCGCCGTCCTCTCCCACGTCGAGATCGATCTGACGGACGCCGGCGAACCATGCCGGTACACGATCGCCCCGAACGTGCTCAACAATCGCGGCATCCTCGCCGAGGCGGGCGCGAGCGAGCGCAACGTGGCGATGAGCGCCACGGAGACGATCGCGGTGAACGAACGCGTGCTCGCCGCCGATCCGCTGGTCGAACTGCGCCCGGCCCAGGGCGAGCCGACCAATCCGGACGGCACGTCCAACCCGGACTACCGCCCCGAGCAGCCGGGCGGCATCGGCGAGGAGGACATCATCACGCTCGTCCTGCCGTACGTGCACACGGCGCGCGAGGGCGTCCAGCGCCTCGGCGAACTGCTCGAGCAATACGGCACGTACGAGTCGAACGGCGTGATCATCTCCGATGTGGATGAGATCTGGTACGTGGAGACGATCGGCGGCCATCATTGGATCGCCCGCCGCGTGCCCGACGACTGCTATGCGACCATCCCGAACCAGCTGGGCATCGACGACTTCGATCTGAAGGACGCGTTCGGCCCGCAGCGCGAGTACCTGTGCAGCGCCGACCTGCGCGAGTGGATGGCCGCGCACCGCCTCGACCGCACGATGCCGGCGCACACGTCCGCGGTGCCCACGCGCGGCGCGGGCCTCGGCGCGGCGCGCGGCGTGGTCGGCTTCGCGGCGGACGGCTCGGTGGAGACGCCGGACCGCTTCAACCCGCGCACCGCGTTCGGCACGTCCACGGCGAAGGACCACATCTACAACACGCCGCGCGCCTGGTACATGCAGCGCTGCCTCAACCCGAGCGAGGACTGGGATTCCCCGGCCGCCCGCTACACGCCCACATCCGACGACATCCCGTGGTGCCGCGTGCCGGAGAACAAGATCACGATCGAGGACGTCGACCGCATCCTCGCCTCGCATTTCGAAGGCACGCCGTACGACCCGTACGGCACGCTCGGCACGCCGGAGTCGCGTCACCGCTACCGTCCGATCGGTGTCAACCGCACCGGCCACATGGTCGCGATCCAGGTGCGCCCGTACGTGCCGGAATCGGCGCGCGCCGTCATGTGGACGTCGTTCGGTTCCGGCCCGTTCACGACGGTCGCGCCGTTCTACGCGAACGTGCGCGACACGCCCGTCTATCTGCGCGACACAACGCCGATCGTCTCGACCGGCAACCTGTACTGGACGAACCGTCTCATCGCGGTGATCGCCGACGCCCACTTCTACGAGACGAACAATCTGGTGGAGGGATATGCGGAAGGCGTGCGCGCGTACGGCCATCGTCTGGTCGACGAGACGGACGCGACGGTCACGGCGCAGGTCGCGGGCGGGCGCGGCGGAGCCGACGCCGCCGACGCGACCGCCGCCGAGCGCGCGGACGACGCGACGATCGCGGCGACGCTGGAAGCCGCGAACGAGCGGATGGCCGGCTACCTGCGCGAGCACACGACGACGCTGCTCAATGACGTGCTCTACACGTCCAGCAATCTGATGCACAACGCGTTCGCGATGTCCGATCGCTGGGCGTGAGCCGCACAATTCCGTAACAGCCCGGAAAAAGACCTCCCATACCGTTCATAGGTTGAAACCGTTCGTAATCTGAACGAGACAATGAGATGAGACGAGATGAGGGAGGACACGCATGCGTACAGCACGAGGCGACTCCGGGCTGACCGCCGGGCTGCGGGCCCGTCTGCGGGCGCTGACGGCACTGGTCGCGGCGCTGCTCGCCGCGGTGATGATGGTCGCCGGACTGTCGGCGTCGCCGGCGCTCGCCGCCGACGGCACGGAGGCCGGCGACACGACCAAGAGCATGTCGACCGTGGACGACGCGACGCGCGCGCTCGCAAAGAAGGCGAAGGGCAAGACCTACACAATCGCCACCGACACCACGTTCGCGCCGTTCGAATTCCGCGAGAACGGCAAAATGGTCGGCATCGACATGGATCTGGTCAACAAGATCGCCGCGTCGCAGGGATTCAAGGTCACGATCCAGTCGCTCGGCTTCAACGCGGCGCTGCAGGCGTTGAGCTCGAACCAGGCGGACGCGGTGATCGCCGGCATGTCGATCACCGACGAACGCAAGCAGGTGTACGACTTCTCCGACCCGTACTTCCAGTCCGGCGTGCAGATGGCCATCGCGAAGAGCGATGATGCCGTCAAGGGCTACGCGGACCTCAAGGGCAAGACCGTCACCGCGAAGACCGGTTCCGAAGGTGAGGCCTACGCGAAGTCCATCGCGAAGAAGTACGGCTTCAGCATCAAGTCGGTCGACCAGTCGGCCACGATGTACGAGATGGTGAAGGCCGGCAACGCGGCCGCCGTGTTCGACGACTACCCGGTGCTCGCCTACGGCATCTCGCAGAACAACGGCCTCAAGACCGTGACGCCGAAGGTGCCGCGGGGCTACTACGGCTTCGCCGTCAACAAGGGCCAGAGCGCCGAGCTGCTGGCCGCGTTCAACGTGGGATTGAAGGAGCTCAAGGACTCCGGCGAATACGACAAAATCCTCGTCAAGTACCTGGGCGCGAACGCCTCGACGGACGCGGACACGAACAGCGTGAAGACGGTGGAGCGCGTGAGCTTCTGGCAGCTGGCCGTGCAGTCGCTGCCCGCGCTCATGCAGGGCCTGAAGAACACGATGATCATCACCGCGCTCTCGTTCATCGTGGCGCTGCTGCTCGGCCTCGGCTTCGGACTGATGCGCGTGGGCCGCAACAAGGCGCTCGCGTGGATCTCCCGCGCCTACGTGGCCGTGTTCCGCGGCACCCCGGTGCTCGTGTGGGCGTTCTTCTTCTACTTCGGCGTGCCGCAGCTCGTCGGCCACGCCATTCCGAACTGGATCTGGTTCTCCGGCCTGTTCACGCTGTCGCTCAACTCGGGCGCGTACCTGACGGAGATCATCCGCGGCGCGATCCAGTCGGTCGACCCCGGCCAGGCGGAGGGCGCGCGTTCGCTCGGCCTCACCTACGCGCAGACGATGCGCAGGGTAATCCTGCCGCAGGCCGTGAAAATCGGCACGCCGGCCGTCATCAACCAGCTGGTCATCCTGCTCAAGGATTCCTCGCTGCTGCTCACCATCGGCTTCGCCGACCTGCTCTACCAGGCGCAGCAGCTGTACGCGGCGAACTTCCGCGTCACCGAGACGCTGCTCATGGTGGGCGTCATCTACTTCGTGGCCATCACGCTGCTGACCTGGCTCGCGAACATCGCCGATAGGAGGTTGAACAAGTAATGGCTGCATCGACTGAGAACACGGCGAACGAGTTCGTCGTCGACGTGCGCGACCTGCACAAGAGCTACGGCGGCACCGAGGTCATCAAGGGCGTCGACTTCCAGGTACGCAAGGGCGAGGTCGTGTGCATCATCGGCCCGTCCGGCGCCGGCAAATCCACGCTGCTGCGCTGCCTGAACGGACTGGAGACGCCCACGTCGGGCACGGTGGTCGTCAACGGCCACGACCTCGGCGCGAAGGACACGAACATCGACGAGGTGCGCGAGCAGATCGGCATGGTGTTCCAGCACTTCAACCTGTTCCCCAACATGACCGTCGCCGAGAACATCATGCTCGCGCCGACGCTCGTGCACAAGATGCCGAAGGACGAGGCCCGCGCGCTCGCGAAGAAACTGCTCGCGCAGGTCGGCCTCGCCGAGAAGATCGACGCGCGTCCCGCGTCCCTGTCCGGCGGCCAGAAGCAGCGCGTGGCGATCGCCCGCGCGCTCGCGATGAACCCGGACATCATGCTGTTCGACGAGGCGACGAGCGCGCTCGACCCGGAGATGGTCGGCGACGTGCTCGAGGTGATCCGCGGGCTCGCCGAGGAGGGCATGACGATGATCCTCGTGACGCACGAGATGGGCTTCGCGCGCGAGGTCTCCAGCCGCGTGGTGTTCACCCACGGCGGCGTGATCGACGAGCAGGGCACGCCGGATGAGATCTTCAACCATCCGAAGAGCGAGCGCCTGCGGTCGTTCCTGTCGAAGGTGCTGTAGCGCCGTAGACGTTACGACCGGCCACCCGGCCGGCGCGAAAGCCGCTGTAGCCCACCCGGATACCCACTCGGATAGTGGTGCAGCTCACGGGCCCACTATCCGAACATTTCCCTTAGCCGTCGGCGATACCCCGCCGACGGCTATTACTCTTATTGGTATGAGTGGGAATACCAATTGGACCAATCCGTTGCGCGATCCGCGCGACCTGCGCCTGCCGCGCATCGCGGGCCCGTGCAGTCTGGTCATCTTCGGCGTGACCGGCGATCTGGCGCAGAAAAAGCTGCTGCCCGCCGTCTACGATCTGGCCAACCGCGGACTGCTGCCGCCGAGCTTCGGCCTGACCGGCTTCGCGCGCCGCGACTGGACGCAGGAGCATTTCATCGAATTCGTCAAGACCGCCGTCAAGGCGCGCTGCCGCACGCCGTTCAAGGAGTCGACGTGGAACAACCTCGCGGCCGGCATCCGGTTCGTGCAGGGCACGTTCGACGATCCGGAGGCGTTCGAGCGCTTGAGCGCCACCGTGCAGGAGCTCGACCGCGACCGCGGCACGCGCGGTAACCACGCGTTCTACATGTCGGTGCCGCCGAGTGCGTTCCCGATCGTCTCCAAGCAGCTGGCCGCGTCCGGACTGTCGCGCTCCTCCGAAGGCGCGTGGCGACGCGTCATCATCGAGAAGCCGTTCGGCCATGACCTCGCCAGCGCGAAGGAGCTCGACCGCGTCGTCTCCGAAGTGTTCGACCCGAGCTCCGTGTTCCGCATCGACCACTACCTTGGCAAGGAGACCGTGCAGAACCTGCTGGCCCTGCGCTTCGCCAACGCGATGTACGAGCCGGTGTGGAACGCGAACTACGTGGACCACGTGCAGATCACGATGGCCGAGGACATCGGCATCGGCGGCCGCGCCGGCTACTACGACGGCATCGGTGCCGCACGCGACGTGATCCAGAACCATCTGCTCCAGCTCATGGCCCTCACCGCCATGGAGGAGCCGGTGAGCTTCACCGCGAAGGACCTGACGGCCGAGAAGACCAAGGTGCTTTCCGCCGTGCGCCTGCCCAAGGACCTCGCCGCCAACACGGCCCGCGGCCAGTACGCGAAGGGCTGGCAGGGTTCGCACGAGGTCGTCGGCTACCTGGACGAGAAGGGCATCGACCCGAAGTCCACCACCGAGACGTACGCGGCGATCCGCCTCGACATCGACACGCGCCGCTGGGCGGGCGTGCCGTTCTACCTCAGGACCGGCAAACGTCTCGGCAAGCGCGTCACCGAGATCGCCGTCGTGTTCAAGCGCGCCCCGCACCTGCCGTTCGAACAGACCGCCGTGCGCGAACTCGGCAAGAACGCGATCGTGATCCGCGTGCAGCCGGACGAGGGCGTGACGATGCGCTTCGGCGCGAAGGTGCCGGGCGGCACCACGATGGAGGTCCGTGACGTGAACATGGACTTCAGCTACGGCCGCTCGTTCACCGAGAACTCGCCGGAAGCCTACGAACGACTGATCCTCGACGTGCTGCTCGGCGACCCGCCGCTGTTCCCCACCACCGAGGAAGTGAACCTGAGCTGGAAGATTCTCGACCCGATCGAGGAGTTCTGGTCGACGCTCGGCCAGCCGCAGCCGTACCGCGCGGGCACGTGGGGCCCGGCCGAGGCCGATGAGATGCTGGCGCGCGAAGGCCGCCATTGGAGGATGCCATGATCATCGATATGCCGAACACCCGCACGCGCGAAATCGCGCACAAGATCGACGAGCTGCACGAGGAGCGCGGCGAATCGGCGACCGGCCGCGTGCTCACGCTGCTCATCGCCACCGACGAAGGCGAACTCGAGCATGCGCTCGAAGTCGCCAACGCGGCGAGCCGCGAGCACCCGTGCCGCGTCATCGCGATCGTGCCGGACACGTCGCGCCGCGACGGCGACACCGACGGCGCGGACGGCGGCGCGAAGGCGATGGAGAAGACCGACAACCCGGCCATCGACCTGACCGACGGCCCCGCGGAATCGAACCTCAACGCGCAGGTGCGCTTCGGCGCGGACGCCGGCGCGGGCGAGATCATCATCCTGCGCCCCCGCAACGGGCTCATCAACCATCCGGACACGCTCGTCATCCCGCTGCTCGTGCCGGACGTGCCGGTCGTCGCATGGTGGCCGACCACGCCGCCGTCCAACCCGGCGAAGGACCTGATGGGCGCGATGGCACGCAGCCGCATCACCGATGCGCTGCGCTCCAACAATCCGGAAGCGACGATCGAACGTCTGCGCCGCAGCTGGACGCCGGAGGACATCGACCTGTCGTGGACGCGCCTGACCGTGTGGCGCGGACTGCTCGCCTCGATGCTCGACCAGCCGCCGCACCTGCCGGTCACGGCGGTGAAGGTGACGGGACCGCGCGAATTCCTGCCGATGGACCTGCTGTGCGCGTGGCTGCGACTCACGCTCGACGTGCCGGTCGACGTGGAATACGTCGACGGCGCGACGGCGGTGACCGGCGTGGCGTTCACGCGCGCGGACGGCGTCGTGTCGCTGGAACGCCCGCACGAGGACCAGGCCGTGATCTCGATGCCGGGGCAGGCGCCGCAGGCGATCTCCGTGCCGCCGCGCACGATCGAGGACTGCCTGACCGAGGAACTGCGCCGCATCGACCCGGACGAGATCTACGCCGACGTCATCAACGAAGGCTGGGACCTGATTCGTCACTAAGGAGTTTCACATGGCAAGTCGCACACTCGTCGTCTATCCGGACAAAGACGTGATGATCAAGGCCGGAGCGACCCGTCTCGTGCTGGCGCTGCTCGACGCGCTGGACGAACGTCTGCCGGACGGCTCGCGCCGCACGCGCGTCGACGTGGCGCTCTCCGGCGGCTCGGCCGCGCAGCCGCTCGGACTGATTGCGACCGACGCTTCGATCGCCGCGCTGGCCACGTCGATCGACTGGTCGCGCGTGCACTTCTGGTTCAGCGACGAACGCTTCGTCGCCGCCGACTCCCCCGACCGCAACGCGGTCGAGGCGCGCCGACTGCTGCTCGACGGGCTCGTGGCGTCCGGGAAGCTGCCCGAGGCGAACATCCACGAGATGCCGGCGGACACGCGTCCGGCCGCGGAGATCGCGAAGGTGACGCGCGATGCGGACAGTCCCGACGAGTTCGTGCGTTCCGCCGCCGACGTGGAGAACGAGGCGCTCGTGGACGCCGCCGCACGCGTCTACGCGGACGAATTGGTTCGTGGGATGGGCCCGAAACCGGTGTTCGACCTGATGATTCTCGGCATGGGACCTGACGGGCATTACGCCTCGCTGTTCCCGGCCTCCTCGGGGCACGCGGAGGTGCAGGTGCGCGACCGGCTCACGGTCGGTGTGACCCACTCCCCCAAGATGCCGCCGCTGCGCGTCTCCCTGACCGCGCCGTTGATCGCGCGCTCCCGCCATACGTGGTTCTTCGCGGCCGGAGCGGGCAAGGCGGAGTCGCTGGCGCACGTGTTCGCCGCAGGCGGCGAAGTACCAAGTGGTGACGTCGTGCCGAAGGGAGACCCGGAATACCCGTCTTCGTTCGCTTACGGTGTGGACGAGTTCACCTGGTTCACCACCGAGGAGACGGTGACGAAGCTGTAGCCTCAGGGAGCTTCTCGGGGGCTACTCGGGGAAGCTTCGGGGCTGCTCTCCGAAGCTTCGAGGCTTCCTTCCGAGTCTCCGGGGCTTCCGAGTCTCCGAGTCTTCCCCGTTCCCCTGGTTTCCCTTCCGAGTCTCCCCGTCTTTCCAAGCGCAAGTAATCCCGGAAATAGACGGCTTCGTCCGGGAATCGTTGCACTGACTCCAGCTCAACGCAATGATTCCCGGAAAACAGCCCCGTTCTCCGGGATTTGTTGTACCGAGACGATATCAGCGCAAGTAATCCCGGAAATAGACGGCTTCGTCCGGGATTTGTTGCACTGAACTGTGGTCGGCGCAATGATTCCCGGAAAACGACCCTATTCTCCGGGATTACTTGCGCTGAGACGAGACCAGCACAAGAAATCCCGGACGAGTGGTGTGTCGTCCGGGATTTCTTGCACCGAAAAAGAGCTTCTTGCTCTTCGGATGCTGGGTTGCCCGGCTCGATCAGCAATTATGGACCGGACTACGGCCGGACTCAAATCTGGCTCGGCGGTAAACCGCCTCGCACCGAAGAGGGCCGGACGGCCCACCGGGCCGTCCTAAGCCTGAGATTGAGGAGTTTCACTCCTCAATCTCAGGCTTACCCTCTTCGGCCCACAACGTGTGGAACACGCCGGGCTTGTCGACGCGGCCGTAGGTGTGGGCACCGAAGAGGTCGCGCTGGGACTGGGTGAGGGCGGTGGGGAGGCGCTTGGAGCGCAGGCCGTCGTAGTACGCCAGGGAGCTGGAGAACACCGGGGTGGGGATACCCGCCTCGATGGCCTTGACAATCACGCGACGCCACGCGTCCTGCGATTCGCCGATGATCTTCTCGAAGTACGGGTCGAACAGCAGCGAGGCCGGCGGGTTGTCGCCCTTGAACGCCTCGGTGATGCGGTCGAGCAGGAACTGGGCGCGGATGATGCAGCCGCCGCGCCAGATGCGGGCCACCTCGGACAGGTTGATGTCCCAGCCGTACTCCTTCGCGCCATCCTGGATCTCGTTGAGACCCTGCGCGTAGGCGACGACCTTGGAGGCGAACAGCGCACGACGCACATCCTCGATGAACGCGGCCTTCTCCTCGCCGTCAAGATCGATGGTCTTGTTCGGGCCGGCCAGGTTCTCCTGCTGGGCGGCCTCGCGCAGCTCGCCGTGGGAGGAGAGGGCGCGGGCGAACACGGCCTCGCCGATCGAGGCGACCGGGGAGCCGAACTCGAGACCGGTCTGGACGGTCCACGTGCCGGTGCCCTTCATGCCGGCGTGGTCGACGACCACGTCCACGAACGGCTTGCCGGTGGCGGCGTCCTTGTGGTGCAGCACTTCGGCGGTGATCTCGATCAGGTAGGAGTCGAGGTCGCCCTTGTTCCACTCGTCGAACACGCCGGCGATCTCCTCGGCGTCCATCCCGAGGCCGCGGCGCAGGATGTCGTACGCCTCGCCGATCACCTGCATGTCCGCGTATTCGATGCCGTTGTGGACCATCTTCACGAAGTGGCCGGCGCCATCGGTGCCGATGTGCGTCACGCACGGCTCGCCGTTCACCTTCGCCGCGATCGATTCGAGGATCGGGCCGAGCGTCTTCCAGGATTCCGCGGTGCCGCCGGGCATCAGGGACGGGCCGTTGAGCGCGCCCTCCTCGCCGCCGGACACGCCGCAGCCGACGAAGTGGAAGCCCTTGGCGCGCACTTCCTTCTCGCGCTTGATGGTGTCCTTGAAGAACGAGTTGCCGCCGTCGACGATGATGTCGCCCGGCTCGAACACCTGCTCGAGCTGCTCGATGACCGCGTCGGTCGGGCCGCCGGCCTTGACCATGATGATCGCGGTACGCGGGCGCTTCAGGGACGCGGCGAACTCCTCCAGCGTCTTGGTCGGGACGAACGCGCCCTCGGAGCCGTGCTCCTCCATGAGCTTCTCGGTGCGCGAGTAGTGGCGGTTGAACAGCGCCACCGTGTTGCCGTGGTGCGCGAGGTTGCGGGCCAGGTTGGAACCCATCGCCGCAAGTCCGATAACACCGATGTTTGCCGTAGCTTCGGCCATTTGCCTTGCCTTTCAGTCGATTCAGCTTGTTCCGAGAAAAGTCTATCCCGCTCAGGGCCGATGCGCGAGTGGCATCTTATGTCAAGCGGCCGTATGGGCGGCGGGGACTACCCCTCAGTCATGCTGCGCATGACAGCTCCCCTGCAAGGGGAGCCGGGGTGAGGGGCATACCGACGGGCGAGCAGCATCTTACGCCGGATGAACCGCGTGGGTGGCGGGGACTACCCCTCAGTCATGCGAAGCATGACAGCTCCCCTGCAAGGGGAGCCTGGGTGGGGAGGCGATGTGAGGAAGACGACATTTTCCGTTTTGCGGCGATTCCGGCCGCGGCCGGGCCGACCTCGCCCACGGCGTGTCCTTTGGGATTCCAATGATTTGCCGACGTCAGACGCAGACACTACATCTAGCGAAATCATCGACGACACGCCACTATGGATAGTGTTTACTCGTCAATCAATCCTCGATAGGCTGTCTCCCGCACCACATCACACCCGTCCGATCGGAGACCACCATGACCGTCACCGTGTTCACCAAGCCGCGTTGCCCGCAGTGCGACGCCACCAAGCGCCAGCTCGACAAGCTCGGCATCCCGTTCGAGACGGTCGACCTGACGCAGAACCCGTCCACGCTGGAACAGCTGCAGCAGGCGGGGTTCCGGCAGGCACCGGTCGTCATCACCCCGGACAACTCGTGGACCGGCTATCGTCCGGACCTGATCCGCGAACTCGCGAAAGCCGCGGCGGCGAACGCGACGCAGGACGTCGAGCAGCACACGGTCGCCGCATGAACGTCACACCGAACGTGAGCGGCGGCACGGGAGGGGACCTGTCCGGCCTGACCGGGGCGACGCCCGTCCGTCGCGCGCAAGGCGCGGGAGGCGCGGGAGGCGCGGGAGGCGCGGGAAATCTGTCCGCACTGACCGGCGTCGCGGCGGGCGGACGTCGTCACGGCGCCGCCGCGGCGCGACGTGACGACGCGGACGGCGGCGACGCGACGCGCGCGGGACGCCGTAGCGCGCCCGTCGCGCTGCACGGGATGAGCGAGACGCCGGACCATGACGATGCGACGCCCGGCACGCCGGAAACGGCGGCGGCGGGCGGACGCGCCAAGGCGATCGGCGCGCTCGTGTACTTTTCCTCCGCATCGGAGAACACGTCACGGTTCGTCGCCGGACTGAAGCTCGGCGAGGCGGGGATCAACGTGTACCGGATTCCGCTGAAACCGAACGCGGCGATGCTCAACGTGCGCGAACCGTACGTCATCATGGTGCCCACATACGGCGGCGGAGACGCGCGCAAGGCCGTGCCGCCGCAGGTGAAACGATTCCTCAACCATGCGGGCAACCGCGCGTGGATCCGCGGCGTGATCGCCTCCGGCAACACGAACTTCGGCACCGCATACGGCGCGGCCGGCGACATCATCGCCGCGAAATGCCGCGTCCCGTACCTGTACCGCTTCGAACTGATGGGCACGCGCGAGGACTCCCGCAAAGTGCGCGACGGCCTCGTCAGGTTCTTCACGCGGTGAGGTAAGTCCGCCGAATCGGCGACATGCGCCGCCGTCTCTCCCCCAGTCTCACTCCGTTCGACAGCCCCCTCGTCAGAGGGGGCCAAGCACCTTACCGGCATAACGACGCCGCCTCCCCAACACGACACGACGCAGCCTCCCTCTGACGAGGGAGGTGGCACGGCGCAGCCGTGACGGAGGGAGAGACCCCGACATCTCACCGTGGCGAAAGCCACCGACGCCCAACCGTGACCGAACAATCTCCTGAAGGGTATTCCATGACCACCACCTACGATCCGTCGACCGACTACCATGCGCTGAACGCGATGCTCAACCTGTACGACGAGCACGGGCTCATCCAGTTCGGCAAGGACAAGGAGGCCGAGCGCGCCTACGTCACGAGCGAGATCGAGCCGAACACGAAGCGTTTCGCCACGGCCGGCGAGCGCCTGCGTTGGCTCATCGACCACGACTACTACGACGGCGACGTGTTCGCCCGCTACAGCGCCGACTTCCTCGAATCGTTCTACACGCACGCCGCGCAGGCCGGCTTCGAGTTCGAGACGTTCCTCGGCGCGTTCAAGTTCTTCCGTTCCTACGCGTTGAAGTCGTTCGACGGCAAGACGTATCTCGAGGACTTCCCGCAGCGTTGCGCCGCGGTCGCCCTCGACCTGGCCGCCGGCGACGAATCCGCCGCCACCGCCTATCTCGACGAGATGCTCGCCGGCCGTTTCCAGCCGGCCACGCCGACGTTCCTGAACCTCGGCAAGGCGCAGCGCGGCGAGCCGGTGAGCTGCTTCCTCGTGCGCATCGAGGACAACATGGAGTCGATCTCGCGTGGCATCAACGCGGCCCTGCAGCTGTCGAAGCGCGGCGGCGGCGTGGCGCTGCTCCTGTCCAACCTGCGTGAGCTGGGCGCGCCGATCAAGCACATCGAGAACCAGTCGAGCGGCGTCGTGCCGGTCATGAAGCTGCTCGAGGACTCGTTCTCGTACGCGAACCAGCTGGGCGCGCGCCAGGGCGCGGGCGCCGTGTACCTCAACGCGCATCATCCGGACATCATGCGTTTCCTTGACACGAAACGCGAGAACGCGGACGAGAAGATCCGCATCAAGTCGCTCGCGTTGGGCGTGGTCGTGCCGGACATCACGTTCGAACTCGCCAAGCGCAAGGAGCGGATGGCGCTGTTCAGCCCGTACGACGTGGAGCGCGTGTACGGCAAGCCGTTCGCCGACATCTCCGTCACCGAGAAGTACGACGAGATGCTGGCCGACGACCGCATCAGGAAGACGTACATCGACGCGCGCAGGTTCTTCACGACACTCGCCGAGCTGCAGTTCGAATCCGGCTACCCGTATCTCGTCTTCGAGGACACGGTCAACCGCGCGAACCCGATCGACGGCCGCGTGACGATGTCGAACCTGTGCTCGGAGATCCTGCAGGTGCAGGAGGCGAGCGTCTACCGCGACGACCTCTCCTACGAGCACGTGGGCCGCGACGTGTCCTGCAACCTCGGCTCGCTTAACATCGCGAAGGCGATGGACGGCGGTCTCGCCGGCACGGTCGAGACGGCGATCCGCGCGCTGACGGCCGTCGCCGAGCACACGTCGATCGACGCGGTGCCGTCGATCCGACGCGCGAACGACGAAGGCCACGCAATCGGTCTCGGCCAGATGAACCTGCACGGCTTCCTCGCGCGCGAGGGCCTGCGTTACGGCTCCGACGAGGCGCTCGACTTCACCGACATGTACTTCATGACCGTCGCCTACCACGCCTACCGTGCGTCGCATGATCTGGCGGTCGAGCGCGGCAAGGCGTTCGTCGGATTCGAACGTTCCGATTACGCGAAGCCGGCCGGCGCGGGCAACTACTTCGACAAGTACACGGACGGCCGCGCGCCCGCCGCGCCGCGCACGGAGCGCGTGCGCGAGCTGTTCACGCGCTATGGGGTCGCGGTGCCGAGCGTCGCCGATTGGGAGGCGCTGCGCGACGCGATCCTGCGCGATGGGCTGTACAACCAGAACCTGCAGGCCGTGCCGCCCACCGGGTCGATCTCGTACATCAACCACTCCACGTCGTCGATCCACCCGATCGCCTCGAAGATCGAGATCCGCAAGGAAGGCAAGATCGGGCGCATGTACTACCCGGCGCCGTACATGACCAACGACAATCTCGAATACTTCCAGGACGCCTACGAGATCGGATGGCAGGCGATCGTCGACACGTACGCGGCCGCCACGCGCCACGTCGACCAAGGCCTCTCGCTCACGCTGTTCTTCCCGGACACCGCCACCACGCGCGACGTGAACAAGGCCCAGATCTACGCCTGGCGCAAGGGCATCAAGACCCTCTACTACATCCGCATCCGCCAGCAGGCGCTTGAAGGCACCGAAGTGGCCGGCTGCGTCTCCTGCATGCTCTGATGGAGCGTATACCGCCTTTCCTCGACACTCGACGTACCTCCGTACGCCTTCGGTCTCGGACGGCGGTCTCCGCACACATCAGTCTGATGGAGCGTCGTCCGCGTTGCTCCTCGGTCGACGTACCTTCGTACGCCTTCGCTCGGTGCACCTTGATGCCGCACACGTCACGCACGATTCCATGGGGGTGCCATCTTGCCTCCCTCTGACGAGGGAGGTGACCGCCGAAGGCGGTCGGAGGGAGAGATACCGCCGACGTTACGTTCCGGCTATCTCTCCCCCAGTCCGCTACGCGGACAGCCCCCTCGTCAGAGGGGGCCAAGAAATAAGCCGGCTTGCACACCGCCTGCGAACGCCTCCAGCGTTTGCTCCACGGCGACGTCCCGTCAGAGGGGGCCAAGAACCGTCGCCGTCTCTGCGCCCCCTTTAGGGGGAGCTGGCCCGCGTAGCGGGACTGAGGGGGTATACAGACACCGGGCCCACTTACCTACGTCATCGCACCACACATCACCACATCAGAAGGGGAACATCATGTCGAAAACCGTGTACCGGATGATCCTGCGGCTCACCGCGCCCGAGGAGTTCGCGGACCGCGACAATCGCGACAGCGAAACCGACTGAATCCCGGATCTTCCGAATCACCCCCCTCAGTCGGCCTTCGGCCGCCAGCTCCCCCTTCAGGGGGAGCAAGAGATACGCATGCACCGGCAGGTGTATTCGGAACAATCGGACACACGCACCACCGAATCACCGAAACGTAACGAACCAACCGAAAAGGAGAGAACCATGGCGCCGATTTCCGTGCCGCGCAAACCGCTGAAGCTCATCGACCGCGTCTCCGCGATCAACTGGAACCGACTCGAGGACGAGAAGGACCTCGAGGTGTGGGACCGCCTGACCGGCAACTTCTGGCTGCCGGAGAAGGTGCCGGTCTCGAACGACATCCCCTCGTGGCAGGCGATGAGCGAGGAGGAGCACACGCTCACGATGCGCGTGTTCACCGGTCTCACGCTGCTCGACACGATCCAGGGCACGGTCGGCGCGGTGTCGTTGATTCCGGACGCGCTCACCCCGCATGAGGAGGCCGTGTACACGAACATCGCGTTCATGGAGTCCGTGCACGCGAAGTCGTATTCGTCGATCTTCTCCACGCTGTGCTCGACCGAGCAGATCGACGCCGCGTTCGCGTGGAGCGAGGAGAACGAGTACCTGCAGAAGAAGGCGCAGATCGTGCTCGACTACTACGAGGGCGACAGTCCGTTGAAGCGCAAGGTCGCCTCGACGCTGCTCGAATCGTTCCTCTTCTACTCGGGCTTCTACCTGCCGATGTACTTCTCCAGCCATGCGAAGCTCACGAACACGGCCGACGTAATCCGCCTCATCATCCGCGACGAGGCCGTACACGGCTACTACATCGGCTACAAGTACCAGAAGGGGCTCGAGCGTGCGAGCGAGGCGAAGCGCGAGGAGCTGCGCGAGTACACGTACGACCTCTTGAACGAGCTGTACGACAACGAGGTGGAGTACACCGAGTCGCTGTACGGCGGCGTGGGGTTGACCGACGACGTGGAGAAGTTCCTGCGCTACAACGGCAACAAGGCGCTGATGAACCTCGGCTACCCGGCGCTGTTCCCGGCGGAGATCTGCGACGTGAACCCGGCGATCATCGCGTCCCTGTCACCCAACGCGGACGAGAACCACGACTTCTTCTCCGGTTCCGGCTCCTCCTACGTGATGGGCAAGGCCGAGGAGACCGACGACGACGATTGGGACTTCTGATTCCCGATCGGCAGGCCTCCGGTTCACGATTCCCTCCAGCTCGGAACCGTGGACCGGAGGCCCTAGAGAACAGCCCCTTGGGCGATGGCCTGCAACGCGGCCAGGTGCCCGGCGAGCGCCCGGCGGCCCTCCGGCGTGATGGCCGCCCATGTGACCATGTGACGGGTCGATTCGCCCGGCCGCTTGACCAGGGCGATGTACCCGTCGCCGGCGAGCGTGTTGAGGTGGCGGGAGCACATCGCGTCGCTCAGCCCGAGCGCCTCGCGGATGTCGGCGAAACGCATCTCCCTGACCGAGGAAAGCAGTCCGCAGATGCGCAGGCGCGTCGGCTCGTGGATGACGGCGTCGAACCGGGGCTCAACGGCACCGAAGCCGCGGATGCCTGGAGCCTTGCCCAAGCCCGGCGCTTTGCTTGCATCACCGCCCATGGCGCTCACCGCCCCTCCTTCTTGATCGTCGCGACGAAGTATCGATCGTACAGGTAATCCCAGAGGGCGAGCACCGCGCCCATCACAACGCCGACGACCATGGGCATCTCCGGCATCGCCGATTGATGGAGCATCCACCAGAGCAGCAGGACGAACACGCCGATCTGGACGATGAGCTGCGCAATCAGCACGACCCACATGAACACGTTCCGTGGCCGCAGTTCGCCCATGAACACGCTGTAGTCGGAGCCGATCTGGCGTTTGCGCCACTCTCCCAGCTCGAACAGCGCATAGCACAGCGCTGCGGCCGCGGCCATATACGATACCGATTCGAGCAACGGGAATCGGGCTTCCACAAGCCAGCCGTCCGCATCGAATTCGATGACGGCGAACTGTGCGAACAATTGCGCACACAGCAGGTACATGACCCCGGCGATCACGCCGTTGACCGGATACCACCATTTCGGGGGCATCAGCCGTTCGGCGTTGCCGTCGCGGTCGGCGGCTATCTGGTTCAGCGCCGCCGCGGCCGCCGCCGGGTCGATGGCGGGTTGCGGCGCGCCGGTCCGGCTGTCGGTCCGGTCCGGGGGTCCGGCGGCTGCGCTTGATGCATCGGTGCCGGCAAGGCCGACGGTCTTGACGGTTCCGGCGGCGGCATGGGTCGCTTCGGTGATTCCGACGGTGCTCAGAGGTGTCGTGGCCATGATGGGACTCCTTGCGTTGATGACGGCGCGCCGGCGGCGCGCGCGAAACGTTCCGTGCGATGGGCTGTCTGATTACACAAGCGAATGATGATTCGACCGGGAGGAGATGGCGATGTCGACATGCCCAGTATATCACTTTACTTGCATGAAAGTAAAGTGATACCCCCGATTCCGGTTCACGATTTTCACCCGGGGAATCGTGGACCACGGAGCGCCGCACATTTTATCATCTAAAAATGTGGAAGTCAGCCACATTTTTAGATGATAAAATGTGGGAGTCAGCCACATTTCAGGAGGATAATCATGGGTGAGCGACTCAGCAGAGGCCTGATGAACGACCTGTCGGCATGGAAGCAGCAGCCGAATCGCAAGCCCCTGCTGCTTCGGGGAGCCCGCCAAACCGGAAAGACATGGATCGTCAGCGAATTCGGCAGACGATTCTACGACGACATCCTGCGCATCGACTTCATGCGCGACATCGACGCCATCGGCCTGTTCGACCACACCCTCGACCCTCACACCGTCCTCGACAATCTATCCATCTATGCCGGAAAGGACATACAGCCGGGCAGGACCTTGATCTTCCTTGACGAGATCCAGGAATGTCCGCGAGCGCTCACCGCATTGAAATACCTGAGCGAGGAGACTCCGGAGCAACACATCATCGCGACCGGCTCCTATATGGGCGTGTCCAAGCATCCGGACGCATCGTTCCCCGTAGGCAAGGTCAATATGATGACCCTCCATCCGTTGTCCTTTCTTGAGTATCTGGACAACGCCGGGCAACAACGATTGGCGGATCTGATCAGAAACGGAGAACCCGAACGCATCAACCCGACGTTCACCACGCGCCTGACCGACCTGTTGAAGCGCTACACGGTGGTCGGCGGCATGCCGGCCGCCGTATCCGCTCATCTGGGAGGTTCACCGATGCAAAAAATCCGATCTATCCAACAGGAGATTCTCGACGCATACGATCTGGATTTCTCCAAGCACGCACCACCACGGATGCTGGAACGAATCCGATTGGTATGGCGCACCCTGCCGACCCAACTCGCCAAGGAGAACCGCAAGTTCGTATACGGCGTGGTACGCCCCGGAGCGCGAGCACGCGACTTCGAGGAGAGCATCATGTGGCTGAAGGATTATGGCATCATCCAACAGGTGCATTGCGTCACGGCGCTGCGTGAACCATTGAATGGCTACATCGATACCTCCACGTTCAAAATGTTCACGTCGGACATCGGCCTGCTCGGTGCGCTGGCCGGCCTCGACCCGTCCGTCGTCACCGAAAACCGCCGCGTGTTCACCGAATTCAAGGGGGCGTTGACCGAGCAATACGTCTGCCAACAGCTGGTGGCCCAAGGGTACGAGCCGACCTACTGGTCGAATCCGCAGGGGCACGCGGAAATCGACTTCTCCATCGAGAAAGACGGCGCCGTGTATCCCATCGAGGTGAAGGCGGAGCAGAATCTGCGGGCAAGAAGTCTGAAAGTGGCGTATGCGCGATTCCCGATCGTCCATGCCATACGAACCAGTCTCGCCGACTACCGTGATGAGTCATGGGTCGCCAACCTGCCTCTTTGGGCCGTTGGCGGGCTCGGCCGATTCATCACGCGTCATGCTGATACGTGGAGGGAGCACCACGAATCGGACGCAACGGTGGTTGAATAGGGGTATCTGACTTCGAACAAGGAGCGACCCATGATCAACGAGGAATACAAGGCGATGCTGGGCGGCAAGTCCGTCATCCGCGAGCTGAGCGAGTACGCGACCGCCCGCGGCAAGGAGATCGGCTACGAGAACGTGTTCGACTACTCGCTGGGCAATCCGAGCGTGCCCGCCCCGCCGGACTTCGCGAAGACGATGGTCGACCTGTACGAGCACGGCGATCCGGTCGCCATCCACGGCTACTCCCCGTCGCTCGGCATCCCGTCCGTCAAGGAGGCGATCGCCGACTCGTTGAACCGCCGCTTCGGCACCAGCTACACCGGCAACCACATCTTCCCGACGACCGGCGCGGCCGGCGCACTCGCGCACGCGATGCGCGCCGTCACCAAGCCCGGCGACGAGATCATCACGTTCGCGCCGTACTTCCCCGAATACCAGCCGTACGTGAACGGCACGGGCGCGCACCTGACCGTCATCCCCGCGGACACCGCGAACTTCCAGATCAACTTCGACGCGTTCGAGGCGGCCCTCAACCCGAACGTGCAGGCCGTGCTCATCAACACGCCGAACAACCCGTCCGGCGCCGTCTACTCGGCCGATACGCTCAAGCGTCTCGCCGCGATCCTCACCGCCAAGCAGACCGAATACGGCCACGACATCTTCCTCATCAGCGACGAACCGTACCGCGAGATCGTGTTCGACGGCGGCACCCAGCCGTACCCGGCGAACTTCTACGCGAACACGCTCACCTGCTACTCGTGGTCGAAGTCGCTCTCCCTGCCGGGCGAGCGCATCGGCTACGTGGCGGTGAACCCGACCGCCACGGATGCCGACCTGCTCGTGCCGATGATGGGCCAGATTTCGCGCGGCACCGGCCACAACTGCCCGCCGAGCTCGATCCAGCTGGGCGTCGCGAAGGTGCTCGACGAGACGAGCGACCTGAGCGTGTACGAGACGAACATGAACCTGCTGTACGACGCGCTCACCTCGATCGGCTTCGACGTGGTGCGCCCCGGCGGCACGTTCTACATCTTCCCGAAAGCGCTTGAGGAGGACGCGACCGCGTTCTGCCTCAAGGCGAAGGAGTACGACCTGATCCTCGTGCCGTCGGAGAGCTTCGGCGTGCCCGGCTACTTCCGCATGGCCTACTGCATCGATACCGAGAAGGTCAAGCGCTCGATCCCCGCGCTGGAGAAGTTCGCCCACGAACAGTACGGCCTGTGACGGAACGCTGATGCTCCTTTTCCATCGCCTCCCTCTGACGAGGGAGGTGGCCGCCGAAGGCGGTCGGAGGGAGAGATACCGCGAACAGCCATGTTCCAGCCGTCTCTCCCCCACCCGGCTTCGCCGGGAGCCCCCTCGTCAGAGGGGGCCAAATGAAGGCAGCCGACCCCTACACCCTGCCGGCCTTGGACGGGTCGATGGTCATCGTCTGGAAGCGGTTCGCCATGTACGCGTCGCCGTAGTGCGTGGCGAACCATCGGGTGATGGGCGAATCCTGCGGCAGGCCCGCCATGCGGCCGTACCAGCAATCAAGCGCCATCAGCGTGAACGCGATGTCGACGAGCATCAGCACGGCGCATACGGCGGTGAGCGAATACCGCACCTTCCACGGGATCCGGTTGATGAGCCGCAGCAGCCGCGGCAGGATCCACCGCACCCATACCACGCCGATCAGCCCCCAGAACACCATGTATTTGCCGGACGTGCGCCCGTCGATCGACAGCCATTGCCCGGTGTAGTCCCATGCGGTGATGCCGAACGCCACCTCCATGAACCAGCTGGTCGCGTATTCGAACGTGCCGCCGATCACCGCGCTCGCGCAGAAGATCAGGAACGGGTTCGACTTCCACAAGCGGTTCAGCGCCACGGTGACGAGCACCGCCCCGCACCCGTAGATCGGCGAGAACGGGCCCCAGAGCAGCCCGGCGCGGTCCTGGAGTTCGCCGTGGTACATCGCGAAGTGGTACACGGTCTCGACGGCGAGTCCGAACACGCAGGCCACGGTGAACAGCCAGAAGATGTTGAAGAAGTCGAACGCGATGTACCCTTTGCCGGACGGGTCGCGCCCGAGCATGCCCGCTTCGACGGCGCGCTCGTAGTCGTCGCGGTCGTCCATGCGTTTGAGCGTGCGTTGCAGCCGTCGCTCCTCGGCGAGCCCGGGATCGCACGCGATGGACACGGCGACGAGGATCGCCATGCGCACGGCCGGCGCGATGAGGTTCGCGCCGAGGCCGTCGAGTGCGAGCGACAGCATGCCTTCGGCGAGCGTGACCGGCATCAGCACGTACGCCCATCGGGCCGCGTAGCGTCGCCGGTTGCGCAGCAGCAGCACGCCGAACACGATGAGCGCGGCCGCGTTGGCGATGAGGACGAGCGCCTGCAGTCCGGTGAGGATGGCGGTCAGGCTAGCCGCGTGGAACGTGAGTTCGCCGCGCATGATCGCGCGTACGGCGTCGACGGACGCGAGCACGACGACCGGCAGCGTGACGAGGCCGTCGAGCAGCACCAGCACGCCGTACATGCGGATGAGCCACGGCAGCCGTCGTGCGTCGAGACGGCTTTGTTCGTCAAGTTCGGCGGCGACGAGGTCGGCGGTCACCGCCGCCTCCTCGCCCGCCGCCGTGCGTCCGTTTGTCGTCGTGCGTCCGTCCGTCGCCGTGCGTCCGTCCGTCGCGGCGCCGTTTCGCGATGATTCCGTTTGCGATGACTTGTTTCGCGACGATTGTGACGATGAGGCTTGCGATGACTCGGCCTTCGGCGATCGCGATGACTCGGTCCCCGATGGTCCAATCCTCGATGACCTCCCCATGACGACTCCTTCCCACGCACGATGCCAACAGGCTAACATGCCGGCTACGCGCTCCCGCCGGCGGGACATCGCCGTGAAGCAAACGCCGGAGGCGTTTGTAGGCGATGTGCGAACCGACAGGCGAGCCGATGTGGGGTCGGCCGCAGGCCGTCCGTGATTGCGGGGCCCGCGAAGCGGGACTGAGGGTGGCCCCAGACATCACAAACCCCCGGCTCAAACCCCCGTTCTCCTGGATTTACAGCGCTAAACACCCGTTTCACCCCCATCGAAACGGGTGTTTGACGCTGTAAATCGGGAATATCGTCCATTTGGCACCCCTTTTTTGAGCGGGGAGCAGTGCCTCCCTCTGACGAGGGAAGTGGTCCACGGCGGACGACGCGACCCGTCCGGCCCCGAATTGCCTCCCTCTGACGAGGGAGGTGGCCGCCGAAGGCGGTCGGAGGGAGAGATACCGCGAACAGTCACGTTCCAGCTATCTCTCCCCCACCCGGCTTCGCCGGGAGTCCGACCGCAATCAAGGACAGCCTACGGCTGACCCCACATCAGCTCGCCTGTCGGCTCACACATCGCCTACAAACGCCTCCGGCGTTTGCTTCACGGCAATGTCTCGTCAGAGGGGGCCAAGGCGAACGGGGCCAAGGCGGAGGGGCTTTCAGGTAACGGTCAAGAATTATTCAGAGGTTGCTTTGCAAGGTCGCAGACGACCTGAACGTTTGCGCAAGGGCGCTCCCCGGAACCGGCGGTGTACTGATATCAGCAAGCACGAAAGGCCCGCCACCGCAAGCATCGCGGCGGGCACGACGAAAGGCACGATCATGGGCATCAGGAACACCTCCGGCAAGCGGCGGGGCGGCACCACCTCCACAAGCTTCCGCGAATCGCACGAATCGGCCACGGGCCGCGGCACGCGCCGCCCCCGTGACCCCCGCGGCGCGCGTACCGCACAGGTCACGACCGGCAAGCTCGCCGCGATCGCCGCGGGCACGGCGCTCATCGTCGGCTTCGGCGGCGGCGCGGCAGGCACGGCGATCCTGCGCGGTGCCGCGGGACGCGGCGACAATACAATCGTCTCCGGTCAGATGGCCGGCATGGGCGGCGCGAACACGATGACCTACGACTACTCCGGCTCATACACGGCGGCGCTCACCGCCGACGGCGAGGAAATCACGTCGTCCGATACGACGGCCGCGACCAACGCCGACCAGAACGCGGCCCTCGCGCAGAACGGCGGCACGCTGACGCTCACCGGAGCGACGCTCACCAAATCCGGCGACTCCGACAGCGCCGACAACAACAACTTCTACGGCACGAACTCGGTCAGCCTGACCGTCGGCAAGAAGTCGAAGACCGTCATCGGCGGCTCGAAGCTCACCGCCGACTCGTCCGGCTCGAACGGCGTGTTCGTGACCGACTCCGGCACCGCGCTCGTCCACGACACGACGATCTCGACGACCGGCGACAACTCGCGCGCCCTCGACGCGACCTATTCCGGCACGATTCTCGCCGGCGAAATCACCGCGGATACGCAGGGCGACCACAGCGCGACCGTCGCCACCGACCGCGGCGGCGGCTCGATCTCGCTCAACGAGGCGGACCTCAAGACCGCGGGCTCCGGCTCGCCGCTCCTCTACTCGACCGGCGACGTGCAGGTGACGAACGTGACCGGCACGTCCACCGGCTCGCAGATCGCCGGCATGGAGGGTCTCAACACGATCCTCATCAAGGATTCGACGCTGACGAGCACCATCACGGACAAGACGGCCAGCGACCCGGTCGCCAACGGCGTGATCATCTACCAGTCGACCTCCGGCGACGCCGAGGCCTCGACCGGCGAACACGCGACGTTCCAGGCCGCCGATTCGACGCTGAAATCGTCGATCGAATCCGGCTCGATGTTCTACTTCACGAACACCACCGCCGACGTGGTCCTCTCGAACACGACGCTCGACTTCGATTCGTCGAAGGCGGCGCTCATCACCGCGGCCGGCAACGACGCGAACAACTGGGGGTCCGCCGGATCGAACGGCGCGACCGTCACGTTCACCGGGCGTGGCCAGACGCTCGCCGGCACGGTCAGCGCGGACACGATCTCGTCGGTCACGTTGAACCTGCTCGACGGGTCGACGTGGACCGGCGCCGCGAGCATCACCGAGAACGCGAACGCGAGCGACGGCACGACGAGCGACGCGCCGATCACGGTGAACGTGGACGGCTCCTCCACGTGGGTCGTGACCGACAGCACGACCGTCTCCGCGTTGAACGTCGCGGACGGCGGCAAAGTCGTCGACGCCGACGGGAACACGGTGACGATCAAGGCGGACGGCAAGACCGTCGTGAAGGGCGATTCCGACGTGACGGTCACCGTGACCGGCGACTACGCGACGACCCTGCCCGACACGGCCACCGGCGACGACACCACGCTCGCCACCGACCTGATCGACCGCTCCGACTACGACACCCAGTTCAACACCTCCACCACCTGGACGATGTGACCCCTCCAACTCGGCCTCTCCAACTCGGCCTCTCCAACTCGGCCCCCTCTGACTCGGCCCCCTCTGACGAGGGGGGCTGTCATCCGAAGGATGACTGGGGGAGAGACCACCTCACAACTTCACCCACACTTCCCGCGAAAGGACCCCACCATGACCACCAACGACACGAACAAGACCCAGGTGCTCGACACCGCCAAGACCACCGCCGCGACCGATGCGACGCAGGTCATCCCCGAGAAGGAGCGCCCGGCGTCCGCCGACGCACGCGCCACCGCGGCGACGCAGACCCTGCCGCCGACGGGCAGCGCGGCCGGCACCCCGACCACCGCCGGCGACTCGGCCACCGGTGACTCGGCCCGGGCGACCGCCGGCGCGAAACCGGCGTGGGAGTCCGCCCAGCAGCCGGCCTACCAGCCGATCGGCGACCAGTCCCGCTACGCCGGATACGCCGGCGCCCCGGCCGGCAACGGCACCGGTTCCACCGGCGCGTTCACCCAGTCCGCCGGCTACCCGGGAACGGGCGCGGGCACCGGAGCGAACACCGCCGCCCCGAACGGATTCGCCGCTTCGGGCGCACCGCAGGCACCGTATGCACCGGGTGCCCCGGCCGGTGCCACGCCCACCAATGGCGTGCCGGGAACGCCCGGCGCCGACACCCCCGGAGCACCCGGCGACGGCAAGGCGAAGCATCCGAAGCTGGGCGGCAAGACGGTGGCGATCATCGCCGGCGTGACGCTGGTGTGCGGCCTGCTCGGCGGCATCGCGGGCGGCGCGGTCGTCACCGCGTTCTCCGATTCCGGCCGCAGCGAAGGCACGAGCCAGATGGGCCAGATGCCCAGCGGCTCCTCGAACGGCAACGGCCAGGGCGGCGGCATGGGCGGCCAGATGGGCGAGCCGCCGAGCGGCGGCATGGGCCCCGGCGGTTCGTCCAACGGCCAGGGCGGCTCCTCCAACGGCGATTCCGACTCGTCCGGCTCGGGCTCCTCCGGTTCGAGCAGCTCCGGCTCGTCCAGCAGCTCGTCCGACACTGAATCTGGCTCCACCGCCTCCGGCGACTCCATCGCCTCCTGACCGACGGCTGGCTGGGGGAGAGATACCGCGAACGTCACGTTCCAGCTATCTCTCCCCCACCCGGCTTCGCCGGGAGCCCCCTCGTCAGAGGGAGCCAAAAATAAGCACACATCAGCCATCACAAATTAGGCAGATTGACTAGCGACACGGCAATCGGCGGGGTTCCTTCATCACCCTCCACTAGGGTGAACACTGGAAAATCGTTTCGAGCAACAGCATCGAACGACGGCAAGTAGAAGGAATCACAGGCATGGGCAACGTTCTCGCGATCGTGAAACGCGACCTCATCCGCATGCTGAAAGTGCCGGCCGCATGGGTCATCGCCGCCGGACTGACTTTCATCCCCCCGCTGTACGCATGGTTCAACATCGTGGGATTCTGGAACCCGTACGGCAACACGCAAGGCATCCAAGTGGTCGTCGCCAACAACGACAAAGGCACGAACAGCGCGCTCATCGGCAAGCAGAACCTCGGCGACCAGATCATCACACAGCTCAAGGCGAACCACCAGCTCGGCTGGACGTTCGCCGACGAGGCCGAGGCGATGAACCGCGTCCAATCCGGCAAGGCGTACGCGGCCATCGTCATCCCCAAGGACTTCAGCGACCGTCTCGCCGGCGTCGTGACCGGCGGCGCGCGACCGAAACTCGAATACTACGTGAACGAGAAGGCGAGCGCCATCGCCCCGAAGATCACGGACATCGGCGCGAGCACGGTGGACACGCAGGTCAACGGCACGTTCGTCTCCACGGTGAGCGAGGTCCTCTCCGAAACCGTCAACAAGGCGACCGACACGGTCGAGACCACCGCCGGCACGCTCCAGACGAAGACCCTGCAATCCCTCGACGACGCGCTGCGCGACGTGACGAACACGCGCGGCAAGGTCGAGGAACTCGCCGAAACGCTCAAAGCGACGCCGCAGAAGACGCAACAGGCACGCGAGGCGCTGGCCGACGTGCAGCGCCTCGCCGCCGACGCGAGCACCGGACTCGGCAGCGCGTCGCAGCTCATCGGCACCACGCAGTCGACGCTCAACACGTTCGTGGCGACCACGTCGGGCACGCTCGACACCGGCACGTCGCTGCTGTCGCAGACCTCGCAGCAGGCGACGGACGGCGTCACGCGGGTGGCGGGCGGCATCACCGTCGCGAACGGCGCGGTCGGCGACGCGGTGACGACGCTCACGCAGGTCAACCAGACGAACAAGCAGGTCCTCGACCAGCTCAAGGCCATCGTCGCGAACCCGCCGGCCGGACTCGACACGACCGCGCTGCAGCAGGTCATCGACAAACTCGAACAACGCAACGCGGCCACCGCCGAAACGCTCGCCAACGCGAAAACCCTCAACGACGACACGGCGAAGACCGTCACGTCGGTCTCCGGCCTCGCCACGACCTTCAACACGGCCACCCAGTCGACGCTCACGACGACGACCAACGCGCGCAAGACGCTCACCACCGGCGCGCTGCCGCAGCTCAACAGCGGACTCAACACGCTCGCCGGCACGACCGGCACGCTCGCCGGCGGCCTCGCCGGCCAGGGCACGCTCATCAGCCAGACGAACGTCGTGCTCGACCAGATCGACCGCGCGGCCGCCGACACGGTCACCGCGCTCGGCGACACCGACAAGGCGCTCGCCGGCGTGCAGACGCGGCTCGACACGGTCGCCACCGACCTGCGCGCGCTCGACACGTCCAGCATGCTCGGCGAACTGTTCGGCACCAGCGGCGCGGACGGCGGCATCACGCTCGACACGAAGCGCATCGCCGAGTTCATGCTCTCCCCCACCGTGCTCGACACGAAGATCCTCTACCCGGTGAACGCGTACGGCTCCGGCATGGCGCCGCTGTTCACCAACATGGCGCTGTGGGTGGGCGCGTTCGCGCTCGCCGTGATCCTGAAGCTCGAGACCGACGACGAGGGCATCGAGAACATGACGATCACGCAGGGCTATCTGGGCCGCTTCACCCTGTTCTCCGTGTTCGCCGCCGCACAGGGATTCGTGACGACGGTGGGCGACCTCGTCATCGGCGTGCAGACGGTGAACGCGTTCGCGTTCGTCCTGACCGGCATGATCACGTCGCTCGTGTACGCCTCGCTCGTGTTCGCGCTGTCTACCACGTTCCTGCACGTCGGCAAGGGCGTGTGCGTGGCGCTGATCATCCTGCAGATCCCGGGCGCGTCCGGCCTGTATCCGATCGAGATGATGCCGGACTTCTTCCGCAACCTGTACCCGTTCTTCCCGTTCACGTATTCGATCGACGCGTTCCGCGAGACGATCGGCGGATTCTACGGCGCCCACTGGTTCACCCGGATCGCGCGCCTGCTGCTGTTCGCCGTGATCGGCCTCGCGCTCGGCCTGATCGTCCGCCCGCTCATGGCGAACGTGAACCGCCTGTTCGCGCGCGAAATCGAGGAGAGCGACATGATCATCGGCGAGCCGGTGCACATGCCCGGCACCGAATACCGGCTCTCCACGGCCGTGCGCATGCTCTCCAGCCACGAAGGCTACCGCGAGCGCATCGAGCGGCAGGCGGCGCGCTTCGCCGCCCACTACCCGCGGCTCAAGCGCGGCGCGCTCGTCGCCGGCATCGTCGTGCCGATCGTGCTCGCCGTCACGTTCTCGCTCACCACGAACACGAAGCTCGAGGCGCTGCTCACGTGGATCGTCTGGATCCTGCTGATCATCGCGTTCCTCGTCACCATCGAGTTCATGAACGACAGCCTGCGCCGGCAGGTGGAGCTCGGCAACCTGGACGACGAGGCGATCCGCGCGTACATCCGCGACAAGGAGCGGCTGCGGGAGCGCAACAGGCGGCGGGTGAAGGAGAAGCTCGCCAAGCCGCTCACGTACACGTTCGACACGTTCGAACCGTTCGACACGCGCGGCGGCGACCAGCACAACGGCAACCAACACCACGAGGGGAGGTCCGCGCGATGAGGACGATCTGGCGACTGTTCACCGGCGACGTGAGGCGCATGACCAGCAACGTCGTCTCCATCATCATCACGATCGGCCTGGTCGCGATCCCCGGCCTGTTCACCTGGTTCAACATCGCGGCCAGCTGGAACCCGTTCGATAACCTCAAGAACCTGAAGTTCGCGGTCGCAAGCGTCGACGAAGGCTACAAGTCCGACCTGATTCCCATCAAGATCACCATCGGCGACACGGTCGTCAACACGCTGCGTGCCAACTCGCAGCTCGACTGGACGATCACCACGAAGGACGACGCGATCGACGGCGCGAAATCCGGCAAATACTACGCGGCGATCGTCATCCCCAAGGACTTCAGCAAGAAGATGATGACCTTCTTCTCCGCCGACGTCGACCACGTGAAGATCGACTTCTACAACAACGAGAAGAAGAACGCGCTCGCCCCGAACCTCACCAACGAGGGCGCGAACGAGGTGAGCACGCAGGTCAACCAGATGTTCGCCAAGACGCTCACCGGCACCGCCCTGTCGATCGCGTCGCAGCTCGCCGACGACCTCTCCTCGCCGAACGCCAAGACCGCGCTCGACCGGTTCAGCGCGAACATCGGCGACTTCGCGACCACGCTGAACGACACGTCGTCGATGCTGTCCAGCTACGCGACGATCACCGGATCGGCGAGCTCGCTGCTCACCGAATCCGACGCGCTGCTCGACACCGCCTCCGACGCGGCGGACGCCGCCGGAACGCAGCTCGACACCGCGAAACAGGGCGCGACCGACCTCTCCGGCGCGATGACCACCGCCGCCGACACGCTCGCCAGCGCGCTCGCCGCCAGCGCGAACAGCTACGGCGCGGTCGCCGATTCGGTCGACGACCTGTATGCGAACGCGGGCAAGCAGGCCACGGACACGGCCGCCGCGCTCGACACGCAGGCGAAGCACGTGGGCACGCAGATTGCCGACTACCAGACGATCCGCCAGTCGATCGCCGATTTGCAGGCCAAACTGCCCACCGATCTGCAGTCCGCGCTGCAGCCGATGCTCGACCGTCTCGACACGGCGATCGCCCTGCAGCAGACGATCCAGACGCGGCTCACCGATGCAGCGAACGCCGTGCGCGCGAAGAACACGGACGCGCAGAACCAGCATGCGCAGGTCAAGAGCCTCGCCACGCAGGCGAAGCAGGCGATCGCCGGCGTGAAATCCGATTTCGATACGCAGGTCAAGCCGCAGCTCAAGCAGCTGAACGCCTCGGTGACCGACGCCACGCAGGTGCTCGACGCGGGTGCCACGCGGCTCAGAAGCACGCTCGGCGATCTCGATACGACCACGACGGACGCGCAGGCCAATCTGGCCGACGTGCGCGAGACGCTGGAATCGGTGTCCGACAAGCTCGCGAAGGCCGGCGAGGAGCTCGGCTCGTTCGACGAGAAGCTGGCGGCCGCGTTGGACAGCGGCGACATGAGCACGGTCCGGGCGGTACTCGGCAATAATCCGGATACGCTGGCCGCCACGTTGGCGGCGCCGGTCCAGCTCACGCGCAAGGCGCTGTTCCCGGTGAGCGACTTCGGTTCGTCGCTCGCGCCGCTGTACATCCTCCTGCCGCTGTGGGTGGGCGCGCTGCTCATGGTCGTCACGTTGAAGACCACGGTGTCGCGCCGCACGCGCAAGGAGCTCGGCGACCCGCGGCCGCACCAGATGTACCTCGGCCATTACGGGATCTTCGCGCTGATCGCGCTGCTGCAGAGCACGTTCTCGCTGGGCGGCGCGCTGCTGTTCATCCACGTGCAGGCCGTGCATCCGCTGCTGTTCATGCTCACCGGATGGGTGAGCTCGCTGGTGTTCTCGTTCTTCACGTACACGATGGTGGTGAGCTTCGGCAACGTGGGCAAGGCGATCGGCGTGCTCATGCTCATCGTGCAGATCTCCGGTTCGAACGCCGCCTACCCGCTGCAGATGCTGCCCGACTGGATCGGGGCGATCAGTCCGGCACTGCCCGTCACCCACTCGGTGACGATGATCCGCGCGGCCATCGCCGGCATCTACGACATGGACTATTGGAAGGCGCTGGGCGCGCTGCTGCTGTTCGTCCCGCCGATCCTGCTCGTCGGACTCGTGCTGAGGAAGCCTTTGGTGCGGTTCAACCAGTGGTACGTGGCCAAAGTCGAGAGCACGAAGATCATGGCGTAGTGGCGTAGGTTCGCGCCGGGAACGTCACGGTTCGCTCCCCCATCGTCACGGTTCGCTCCGGGGTTTGTCACGGTTTTCTGTGCCGAATCCCGGAGCGAACCGTATCAGGCATGGAGCGAGCCGTGAGCATCGCGGAGGAACGGCAGGGCCGTGAACAGCGGCAGACCATAGAACACCGGAATCGGATACCAGAACAGTGCCTCGGGCGAGGCGTACAGCGACATCACGGTGAAGACCAGCAATCCGAACGCGGCGACACGCGGGCCGATCGACGCGTCGACGCCCGCGAGCGCTCCCCCATCATCATGGGAATCATAGGAATCACGGAAATCACGGGAACCGGCGATGACGGTGCGACGACGACGTCGCGTCACCGACTCCGCAATCAACGCGATCGCGGCTGCCGACGGAATCCACGTGACATAGAGCGCCATCGACGTGAACGGATTGCCGGCGGCGGTGCCGGAGGCCGCCGCGACCGTGCCGGCGCCCGTGCCGCGCACCCAGTCGCGGACCGAACGCAACGTGCCACGCTGCCACCGTGGCTTATCCGACGTGCCGGCGAGCGGCGCGAGGTCGCGCGCGATGGCGGCCATGCGCGCGGACCCGGCGGACGTGCCGGAGCCGCCGGTGCCGCCGCCCGCGCGGCGCACCTCGGCGGCGGTCAGATACGTGGACCACTGCTTCAGATAGCCGCCGCGCAGCAGGTAGTCGGAGTCCGTGGGGTAGGCGAAGTTGACGCGCGGATCCCACCATCCGCGCGTCTGGGCGGCGTATGTGCGCGCGTAGACGAGCGGATGCGCGAGGCCGAGCCGCGCCCACGCGCGCACGGCCGCGAGCTTCTGCATGGTCGTCGGGCCGGGCGCGACGACGGTGCCGTCGTCGGCGCGACGCGGCTCCTTGAGCGTGTGGAACGTCTCGTCGGACCGGTGCGGATTGATGGTCGCGGCGGCCTTGTCGAGATCCATGATGCCGTCCAATGCGCGGCGCTGGGCGGGGTCGATCGCGGACGGGTCGTCGTGGGCGAGACGCGCGACCGGCTGCGTGACGATGCCCCAGACCTCGCGACCGGGTGACGGGGTCGCATGGGTCGCGGCGGCGGCGATCGGCGCGAACACGGTCTGCGCGAGGAGGACGGCGACGACAAGGCAGATAGCGGCGCGAACGCGGTCGGAGAGGCGCGGCGCGGCGGTGCCGACGGGGGAATCATCGCGACGGGGCTTCCCGGCGCAGACGCACAGCAATCCGATGCCGGCGCAGACGACGATGGGCAAGGCCGTGCGCTTCGACGCGACGGACGCGAACGTGAGCAACGTGAACGCGACGGCGACCGGCATGCAGCGCAACACGCGGCCGCGCGTGAGGCATGTTTCGGCGAAGATCACCGCCATCGGGAGGAAGAAGACCGTGTGGAGGGAATCCTTGCCCATCGTGGTCGAGGCGGCGACGACCACGTAACTCGTCGCGGTGTAGACGAGGCCGAGGGTGACGAGCCACAGGGGCGCGCCGAGCTTGCGGATGTAGCAGAGCATGAATGCGATGCCGGCGGCGAGGGCGAGCGCCTGCACGATCGTGTAGACGGCCTGGCCGGCGAGCGGGGAGCCGAAGACCGCGGCGCCGAGATGCCAGAAGAGCCCGAAAATCAGGGTGTCGAACAGCGGATGCTGCGTGTAGTAGTGGTGCAGGCCCATCGCCTGAAGGTATTGGGCCATCGTGTCGTCGCGCATGGCGCCGGGCCACGTGAGCGCGATCCACGGCAGCCAGCACACAACGATCAGGGCGAAGTAGAGGACGAAGCGCTCGCGCAATGCGACGGCGAAGGCCGACGGCCGGCGGTCGGCGAACCAGAGACGGGCAGTGACGAGCCAAGTGCGGGCGGCGGCGAGCCAAGTGCAGATGATGCCGGAGCCGGCCCGCGCGGCGGCGGACCGAGTCCGCGCGGCGGATGACCATGTATCCCATTCAGACACCCCACCAGTGTACGCGGCTTCACGGCGACATGGCCTCACGGCGACGCGGCTTCACGGTTGCACATCGTTCGGCGCAAGGAATCCCGGAAAACTGAGGTATCGTCCGGGAATAGTTGCACTGAGACACGGTCAGCGCAAGTTTTCCCGGGAAATGGGACTTTCTTCCGGGATTTATTGCGCTGAGGACCAATCAGTGCAAAGATTCCCGGACGAAGCCGCGTATTCCCGGGAATAGTCGCGCCGAAAAGCGACGGGGACGCTGTTGAAACCCCGGAGACCGGTGGCCAGAGACCGAAGACCGGCGGCTACTGGATGGCTATTGGATGGCTACTGGACGGAGGCCTGTTCGCGGGCCAGGTCGAGGGCCTTGTTGAACGCGTCGGACGTCCAGCTGGCACCGGCGACCTTGTCGACCTTGAGGCCCTTGAGCGGCTTGCCGTCCACCACGCCGTTGATCGCGTTCGCGAAATCGGTCTGATGCTTCTTCGAAATCGACGTGAACGGGTGGCCGATCACCTCGACGGTCTGGACGTTCTGGTCCTTGATTGTGATGTGGACGTCGATGGAGTCCTCGCCCACCGGACCGTACTGGCCGTTGATCGAATACGTGCCGTCCTTGTAGTTGCCGGTGTCCTTCGCGGCGGAGGAATCGCCGGAGCCGGACGACGAATCGGACGACGAGTCGCCGGACTGCGACTGCTCCTCCTGCGACTTCTCGGTCTCGCCCGAATTGCCGGCGTACTGGTCGTCCATCGGCGTGGCCTTCGACTCGGCGCAGCCGGCGACGCCGCCCAGCAGCACCAACGTCGCGGCCGTCAGCGCGACCGTCCTGACGGCCTTCCGTGTGTTGTCGTTCCTCTGTTCGTGCATATCGACCATCCTAGCCGCCGGCCGCTCAGTCCTCGCCACCGGTCTTGGCGGCCTTGGTGGGGTCGGCGAAGCCGATGGCGGTCTCGCCGGTCTGCGCGCCCTCGACCTGCGCGCCGGTGGAGGCCGGGCGTCCGCCGGCGGCCTCGTACGCCTCGCGCGCCGCCTCGTCATTCCACTTCTCGCCGACGAGCACGCCGTGATTGAGCATGATCTCGCGCTGGGCGCAGCTGGCGACGAGCGCGTCATGGGTGACGACGATGATCGTCGTGCCCTGCTCGTGCAGCTGACGGAACAGGTCGAGCACGATCTTCTCGTTCTTCTCGTCGAGGTTGCCGGTCGGCTCGTCGGCGAGGATGAGCTTCGGCTCGTTGATGAGGGCGCGCGCGATGCACACGCGCTGCTGCTCGCCGCCGGACAGCTGGCTCGGCAGATGGTGGGCGCGGTCCTTGAGGCCGACGCGCTCCAGCGCCTTCATGGCCTGGTCCTCGTCGACGACCGAATGGTAGTACTGGGCGACCATCACGTTCTCTACGGCCGTCAGATGCGGCACGAGGTAGAACTTCTGGAACACGAGGCCGATCATGTTCTTGCGCACGTCGGCGAGCTGCGAGGCGTTGAGGTCCTCGAGCTTGCGGCCTTCGAGCTTCACGGAGCCCTTCGACGGGGAGTCCATGCAGCCGATCATGTTCATCAGCGTGGTCTTGCCGGAGCCGGACGAGCCGACGATCGCCAGCCATTCGCCTTCCGGCACGGTGAGGTTCAGATCGTCCACGGCATGCAGGTCGCCGTAGATCTTCGAAATATGGTCGAGTTCAAGCAACATGGTGGTTTTCCTTACTCCTCTTATTCCTCGCGGAGCACGATGGCGGGGTCGATGCGGGTGGCGCGGTGGACGGGCGGGATGGAGGCGACGACGGCGACGAGCGCGGCGAGTACCACGGACGCGACGCCGAGCGCCCAGTTGAACGCGATCGCGCGTTCGAACACGGCGACGCACAGCCAGCTTGCGAGCCCGTAGCCGATCGCCGTGCCGACGAGGCCGCCGATCAGGCCGTACATCGCGGATTCGACGTAGAACTCGACGCCGATCGCGGCGGAGCTCGCGCCGAGCGCCTTGCGCAGGCCGATCTCGTTGCGCCGCTGCGAGACGATCGAGCTGATGGTCGTGCCGACGCCGACGAGCGTGAGCACGAGCACGACGAGCGAGACGATCCAGAACAGGGTCTGCAGCATCGTGATGATGCGCGTGTCCGACGCGGTGATCTTCGTGACCTGCTGCGCCTTCACGTGCATCGACGTCATGTCGTTGATGCTGGCGACGAGCGCGTTCAGATCGCTCGCACCGGACGAGTATTCGATGACGTCCACGCCGCGCTTCACGCCGGTGAGTTTGTCGACGTCGGCGTTGGTCGCGTAGATGATGGAGTCCTCACTACCGCCGGTGTCGACGATGCCGGCCACGCGGAACTCGGTTCCGGTGGTGTCCATGATGTCGCTGTTGACGCGGCCGTCGCGCATCTGCTGCGACGATTGCGAGGACTGGGAGGCGGCGTCGGATTCGGGGGATTCGGCGGTGGAGGCCGAAGAGGAAGAGGCGTTGTCGGAGGCGCGGTAGCCGATGGTGATCGAGCCGCCGACCTTCAAACCCATCGCGTCGGCGACGTCGCGGCCGACGAGCACCTTGCCGGCGGTCGGCCAGGAGCCGTCCACCACCCAATGATGGTTGAGGTTCCTCACCTGCGCGGCGTCCACGCCGGCCATCACGTACGGCGCGGCGTTGACGCGCACGTTCTCGTAACGGTAGGTGGCGTGCTTCTGCGAGCCCTTCGCCGCGACCATCTCGGTAGTGTGCTGCACCATCGCCGCGTCGATGCCGGTGGATTTCGCATCGGAATCACCGGACGTCGAGGCGTCGGACTCCGTACTCGAGCCGGAATCACCGGTGGGCGTGACGATGAGGTTCGCGCCGTACGCGCGCATCTCCTGGTTCATCTGCTGCGGCACGGCGATGCAGATCATCGCCAGGCAGAACAGCGTGGCCGCGCCGACCATCGACGCGATGACCGCCATGACCGCACGCGAACGGCGGCGGAACACGGCACTGAACAGCATCCGGAAGAACATGCCGGTATTCGTCATCGCAACCCTCCTTCTTCTTGGCTCCCCTTGTCAGGGAAGCTGTCGTCGACAGACGACTGAGGGGTAGTCACCATACCACTCGTCTCTCCCTCAGTCAGCTTCGCTGACAGCCCCCTCGTCAGAGGGGGCCGCATAGTTTGACGATCAGCGACCATGGAGCACCTCCGCGGGCTTGAGGCTCAGAATCGAGCGGATCGACGAAGCGCTGGCCAGCGCGACCGTGAGCGCGAGCAGCACGAACACGAGCACGAACACCATCGGACGCATCGTGATGCCGGAACCGAACACCACCTGCCCGATGATCTGCGCGACGCCCGAACCGAGCCCCGCGCCGACCACGGCACCGAGCAGCGAGACGGTCGCCGTCTCCGCCATCATCAGGCGGGAGACCGCGCCGTCGGTCGCGCCGATCGCCTTGAGCAACGCGAGTTCGCTGGAACGCTCGCCGATCGACGCGACCATCAGGTTCGCGACGGCCACGGCGGCGGCGATCAAACTCAGCACCGTCATCAGGATCATCACGGCCTGCGTCTTCTGCAGGACGTTGCCCTGCAATGCGGCGACCTGACGCACCTGCTTGGCGACCGCCCCCGGAATCACCTCTTCGATCTGGTAGGCGATCGAACTCGGGTAGGCGGTGCAGTACCAGGTCTCCCACTCGTCCTGGCTCAACGCGGCCGGGTTCTTCGCGGCCTTGCGCGCCAGATCGTTCTCCGGCGTGGTGAGCGCCTTCACCTCGATCTTGTCGATCGAATCGGGCAGGTCGGCGAGCACCTGCGCGGTGGACGAGGCGATGTACAGCGAACCGTTCTCGTCGTCTCCGGAATCGTAGACGCCAGTCAGCCTGATCTTCTGCGTATGCGTCTGCCCGGACGCGGTCTTCTTGGTGAGCGTGACCGTGTCGCCGCGCTTGACGCCGAGCTGCTGCGCGAGCGTCGCGCCGATCACGCCCTGATCGGAATCGTCCTTCGGCCACGTGCCGTCGAGCGTCCACCACGAGCGCATGCCCTCGACGCCCACGACGGTGGTCTCACCGGATTCGAGCTTCAGCTTCTTGTTGAACCACGTGCCGACAATCGGCGCGGTGGCCTTGGCGCCACCGTCCGCCCCCGAGACCTCGGCGTGCACGTTGAGCTGCGGCGCGAAGTTCGTGATGTTGAACGCCCAGAAGATCGTCTTGATCTTCGCCGCGTCGGACTCCTTGAGGAACGACGTCGGGTCGGATTCGGCGGCCGCGCCGCCCGTCGCGCCCTCCGTGTTGTACAGATCGGAGACGACGGCGTCCGACTTCGGCTGCACGGTGATGTTCGAGCCGTACGTCGATAGTTCGGCGTTGAGCTTGTCGCCCACGTCGAACACGACGCCGAGCATCGCCACGCTCACCGTGGCCGACAGGCACACGGTGAGGGCGATGAGCAGCCGCCTGCGCAGCTGGCGCGTGAACGACCGCGCGATCATTCGCAGAAAGAACATTGTTCCTCCTTGTTCCGTTGTTGCCTCCCTCTGACGAGGGAGACCATCTCACGTTCCACCCCGCTCCCCCTGAAGGGGGCGCATGCATAATCACTGGAAGTGGGCGCTTAGGGCGTCCAGGTCGGCGGTGTGGATCGTGATCTTGCCGTTGCCGGTCTTGTACGGGAACGGGATCGGGTTGCATCCGCCCTTGAATCCGATGGTCGCCAGGTTGATCGCGACCTCGCACTTCTTGCAGATGATCTTGCCGTCCTTCTCGTAGTAGCCGGCGTCGCCGCAGTTCTCGCACGCGTCGAGGCCGATGCCGTACGCGCCGCCGTTCTTCTTGATGATGATGAACCGCATCGAGGTGCCGTCCTTCGCCTTGTATTCGAAGCGGTGCAGATGCCCGTCCTCGACCTGGCTGAACGGGATCGTCGCCACGCCGTCCTTGAGCGAATACGCTTCCGGCGGCGACAGCGTGATCGTGCGCGTGGTCGCGGCGACGCCCGCGGTGAGCGTCACGGTCACGCCGATCGCGGCGACGAGACTCCACACGGCCGCGGCGACGGCACGACGGCGGAACGCCTTGTGCCGTCGCACGTCGGCCTCGTTCTCGCCGTCGCGCGGTTTCGTCGGCGTGCGGAAGCCGGCGACGATCGACGCGATGGCGGGGATGACGAACACGACGCCCTGCGCGATGATCATCTGCGTGTTGTGGTTGATGGACCAGACGAGCGGCTGGAACAGGAAGTGCGGGAAGAAGAGCGAGTGCGCCTGGATGATCTGCAGCAGTCCGGTCGCGTGCTGGATGAACAGGATCGCCATCATCAGCGCGGCGGCCGCGGTGAACGCGGGCCGCACGGCGGTGTTGCGCATCGTGCGGAAGATCGCCGCGACGATGACGGACATGACGACGCCGAGCACGAAACCGAGCGCGCGCAGCAGCATCGCGGACGTGAACGCGGTCTCGCCCGGCTCCACCCAGATCGTGAGCTGGAGGATCACGTCCGGCAGCGCGTAGAAGACGGTGAGCGCGATGGCGAGGGTGCCGACCGCGTTGGCCGCGTGCATGAGCGGCGCGTGTTTGCGCCAGTCCGTGGTGATCCAGTGCCCGGCGATGACGGCCACGATGGCGAGCACGTCGACGACGACGGCCACGGTGAGCACCGGCTGGTTGACGAAGGTGCGCTGGTTGATGACGGCGGTGGCCCTGAGGGCGGCGAACACGATGGCCGCGACCGTGCCGAGCAGCAGGCCGTAGAGACGCCAGTGGGCGCTGAACGGTTTGTCCTTGCCTTCGCCGACCGTGAGCGTCACGCTCAGGCACATGACCAGCAACGCGGGTGCCAGCGTCCCCGGCATCACCGCAACGAATTGTTCCAGCATTCGCGCCCTTTCCTTATCTGCATATCCGTATGCCCCCTCAGTCCGCCTTCGGCGGCCAGCTCCCCCACATCCGTGGGGGAGCGTCTGCGTCCCCTTCAGGGGGAGCTGTCAGGCGAAGCCTGACTGAGGGGGTGTCCGCAACCGGCGAAAACGCCGAAAGCCCCCTCCCTGGGAGGGGGCTTTCAACAAGTCATTACCATTGGCGAGGAGTGTACTCCCAGTTGTCGAAGGTGACTTCGAGGGGCTCGGTCCAGAAGTGGCCCTTGACGCCGGTCTCCGGGTCGACGTGGAGCATCCAGCCCTTCTTGGCCGGGGACTCGATCGAGAGCTTCAGCTGGTAGGTGCCGGCCTTGTCGAGCTTGACGTTGGCGCCGTAGTGCGGGCCGTCGGAGGCGTTCATCTGCATGAAGGTGCCGGAGGTGGCGGTGCCGCCCTCGACTTCCTTGCCGGTGGACTTGTCGATGATCGTGTAGTTGACGGTCAGATCCGGGATGAAGTCGCCCTTGCCGTAGCCGAGCTCGGTGCCCTTCTTGTTGGCGTGGATGTCGGCCTCGAGGTGGAAGGAGGCGTCCGCGGCCTTGAGGCCCATGGAGGACGGCTCCATGTCGATCGGCTGGAAGTAGACGGCGCCGACGGTCAGCGGGCCGACTTCCTGATCCTGCTCCTCGGCGGTGCCGGACGGGCCGACCGGGACCTCTTCGAAGCCGGTGCCGGAATCGGAGGCGGAGGAATCGGAGTTCGAGTCGGAGGACTGCGAGGAGGAGTCTGACTTGGCGGAGGTGTTCGAGCTGTCGGAGGAGCCGCAGGCGGCCAGCGAGAACGCCATGGAACCGGCGAGCAGCACGCCGAGCAGGGCGGCGATCTTCTTGTTCTTCATCATTTCTCTATCCTTTTCTTGTGGGAGTGAAGGAACCCCACAACAGGGACTTCACAGCTTGTTGGTTGAATTATCGATTACTCGGGAAAGTCTTACTTGGCGGAACCGGCCTTCGCGGAACCGGCCTTCGCTGCGGACGCCTTGAGCTTGCGCTGCTTGGCGAAACCGACCACGAACAGCGCGATCACGGCGACGGCCGCGAGCACCTGCGCGACGATGCACTCGACGTACGGGTAGAAGCCGAGCCAGTCGTTCGTCGGCACGCCGTCCAGATAGATGGCGGGCAGCAGGTCGCCTTCGATGAGCGCGTGCACGCCGCCGCCGGCGAAGACGACGACCAGCACGGACATCAGGATCGACGTGACGAGGAAGAACGGGCCGATCGGGATCTTCACGGAGGTGAAGCGGATAATCAGGAAGATGATCACCAGCACGACGGCCGCGGCGATGCCGCCCGTCCACATGCCCTTCGAATCCTGGCTCATCGAGTAGATGGACTGATAGAAAATCACGGTCTCGGCACCCTCGCGGAACACGGCGAGGAAGCTCAGCATGGCGAGTGAGACGATCGTGCCGAACGCCACCTTCTCGCCGGCCTCGACCTGTGCGGAGACGGACTTGACGGCTGCCTCGGTCTTGGTGCGGATGTAGCGGTTCCACGCCTCGACGCTCGACTTGTTGAGCATCCAGTTGCTGGTCCACAGGAGCATGCCCATGGCGATCAGGGCGCACACGCCCTCCATGATCTCCTGCTGCGGGCCGGAGCCGCCGAACAGGAGCGTGAAGATCACGGCGATGATGCCTGAGCCGGCGAGGCCGGCGACGACGCCCAGGTAGATCCACTTGGTGAAACGCTTGTTGCCGGACTTGACGAGGTAGGCGATCACGGCGGCGACGACGAGCAACGCCTCAAGACCCTCGCGGATGAGGATGAGGAACGCCTGGCCGACGGCGCTGGTGATGAACTTGGTGAAACCGCCCTCCTTGTCGGCGGCGCCGCCGTCGAGGATGCCGGCGTCCTTGACGAGCATGGCCTTGAGGTCGTCGACGAGCTTCTTCGTGGACTTGAGGTCCTTGCCCTTGTTCATCGCGGAACGGGTCATCTTGAACTGGTATTCGACCTGCGAGACGCGGTTGCCGGAGATCGCGTTCATCACGTTCTTCTCGAAACCGAGCTTCTCGTAGTACTGGTAGTACGCGTCGTTGACGAGCGTGGCGCCCTTGGCTCCATCGCCGTTCTCGTACGCCTTGTACGCGTTGTCGAGGATCGGGGTCATCTCGTTGGCCACGTCGGTCCAGGAACGGTTGCCCTTGCCCGGGTTCTTCTTCTTTTTGGCGTCGAGCTCCTTGCGCTCCTTGTCGAGCTCGGCCTGCAGGGCCTTCGCGTACTCCTTCGGCTTGGCGAGCCCGGTGTTCGCATCGAGCTGCTGCGCGGTGGCGTCGAGGTCGGCGACGAGCGCGGTGATCTTCTGATCGAGCTCATCGTTGTTGCCGGGCACGTAGGAGAGGTTCTGGATGTCCTGGAACGCCTGCTGCTGGGAGGTCTGCTTGTCCGCGCCGATCGTGGAGTTCACGACGGCGGTGAAGTTGGAGGCGACGTAGATCGAGTTGTACGCGGCCATGAAGTCGGAAGTCGCGCCGGACGTGTTGCCGTCCTCGTACTCCTGCTGGCCGTCCTGCAGCTGCTCGGCCATCGCCTCGGAGACCGCGGACCACGTCTTGTAGTCCGTGGCCTTGCTGGTGGCGGAGGACAGTCCGGACGAGGAGCCGGCGGCGAGCGCGGTCTGCGGGACGGCGGCGAACGGGGTCACGGCCATCGCCACGATCATCATCAACGCACCGGCGAACGCGACGAGCTTCACCGGAACGCGCTTGAGCAACGCGGACATTCCAGGGTCTTCCTCTCTAATTTCACAATCCATCAGAACGATAGAGAAAAAATTCCCGGAACAACAGTCTTGATTTTTGCGGATTATTGAGGTAGTCGGCATGCGGAGCGACGTTTTCGGGGTGGAAATCCTTGTTTCGTCACGGTTTTGGCACGTCCATGCCGGGAAGACGCCATTCGCCGCGTCTCACATCGCGAACTGGACATACCGCCGCCCATGTCTCATTCCATATTGCGGACCCTCCGCACCCCCTCAGTCCGGCTTCGCCGGCCAGCTCCCCCTGAAGGGGGCGCAATCCGCCATGCGTCACACGCATGACAATCCTCCTCTCAAGGGGGCGCAATCCTCTTCGCTCCCCCTTTGAGGGGGAGCTGTCGGCCATAGGCCGACTGAGGGGGTATGACCGTCACCCTTCCATAGCCGTCACCCTTCCATACCCGTCACCCCTCCAGCACGCGCAGCACCTTGCGTTCGTCGTAGAAGGCGAAGACCACGCCACCGATGCCGCACAGTATCGCGGCGCTCACGGCGGCGATGCGGTAGCCGGCGCCGGACGCCATGCCGATCGTGGAGACGCCGGTGAACAGCAGCATCGCGACGGACTGGCCCATCTTCATCGCGAACGTGCGGGCCGCGTAGAACATGCCCTGACGGTCCTGGCCGGTGGTCTTCGAGCTGGCGTCGGCGATGTTGGCGACGATCGCCTGCGGCAGGATGCCGAACGCGGCCATCGGCACCGCGCCCACGACCGACAGCAGCACGCCCTGCGCCATCGGCGGCAGGAACGAGACCGCGCCGGAGCCGAGCGCGCCGGCGAACGCGAACGCGCAGGTGAAGATCACGAACGCGACGAGCAGCAGCCGCTTCTTGCCCACCCGGTTGGCGAGCAGGTTGACGGGCACGTAGAACAGCACGGAAACGCCGGTCATCAGCACGAAGTAGACGGTGGTCGTGGTCTCGGGGAGCTTGAGCAGCGAGGTCACGAAGAACGGCAGGCCGGTCTGGAACGTGGTGATCGCCACCCAGTAGACGACGTCGGAGCAGACGAACTTGCGGAACTCGCCGTCGCCGAACGTCTGCCGCAACGATGCGACCGTCGATTCGGACGTGGGCTGCGAATCGACGTAGTCCTTCTCGCGGATGGCGAGCGGCGGCACGAGCATGCACACGAACGCGACCGCCGCCATAATCGTGAACGTGACGCGGATCGCGTCCACGCGGCCGAACATCGGCACGAATCCGCCCCAGATGACGGGCGCGACGTAGGCGACGGCCGTGCCGAACACCCACGTGAACGAGATGGCGGTGGAGATGGCGAGCTGCTGTTTGGAATCGTGCCCAAGTTCGGCGATGAGCGCGTTGTACGGCGTGCAGTAGAAGGTGAGCGCGATGTAGTAGCCGATCACGGTGACGAACAGCACGGCCGCGTTCGCCCAACTCGTGCCGTCGACCGGACTCCAGAAGACAAGCACGGTGACGAGCGCAAGCGGGAGGGCCGCGAACTTGAGGAACGGCATGCGGCGACCGGCCTTCGCGTCGCAGCGGTCGGACAGGGAGGCGACGGCCGGGTCGATGAACGCGTCGAAGAAGCGGGCGAACGCGGTGATGCCGCCCACCACGGTGACGACGCCGAGCACGGCGAGCCCCTGCGGCACGAACACGGTCTGGCCTTGGGCGATGGTCTCGTTGTCCGGCTGGTAGAAGTACACGAGCCAGTTCGAGATGATGCCGGAGAGCAGCGCCCAGCCGAACTGTCCGATCGCGAACGCCCAGATCTTCGGGGTGGGCAGGTCCTTGACCAGCGCGGCCTTGCCCCGTACAGCGTCATCCGTCATATGCAACCTCCGTGACCTCATTGACACCGCGTCAATCCTAGCATCGGGATATATCCGATCGATGCGCTTCCCTCCGAGGTCAGCCCCGTTCCCCCTCAGTCCGGTCTTCGACCGGACAGCTCCCCCACGTCCGTGGGGGAGCAAAGGTACATCCGTCACTTTGCGCCCCCTTCAGGGGGAGCTGGCGGCCGAAGGCCGACTGAGGGGGGTACCCGCCTTGAGCTCCCCGCATCCGTGGGGGAGCAAGCCGGCGGATGGACGTCCGGAGGAGTGCGCTCCTACACTTGGACGGTATGACGTCACTCGCCGAACGCATGCCGTATACGATGGCCTTTCCGCACGCCCTGGGCACCGGAATCATCGTGCAGTCGTCCGAAACCGCCGGCGACGGACGGCGGATCGACGGGTTCATCGAACAGTATGAACGCGTGTTGTCGCGGTTCCGCGACGATTCCCTCGTATCGGCGATGCGACGCGCCGAGCGTGGCGGCACGTTCGCGTTCCCCGATTGGGCGGGGCCGCTGTTCGACCTCTATGATCTGCTGTGCGAGGCGACCGACGGCGCCATCGACCCGTGCGTCGGCGAAGACCTCATCCGCCTCGGCTACGACGCCCGCTACTCATTCACCCTCTCCCCCGGCGCGATTCCCACCACCGCGGACTCCGCCACCGCGATTCCCACCACCATGGATTCCGCCGATAGCTCCCGCGCAATCCTCGCCCCGACCGGCCGACCCGACACGCGCGACAACACACTCAGCGCAATCCACGGCCAATCCGACGCGCGCGGCAGCACACTCGGCACAATCCACGGACGGCCGACGTGGCGCGGAGACGTGACGCGTACCGGCGAACACGGCACGACGCTCGTCACCCACCGCCCGGTCGCCCTTGATTTCGGCGCCTGCGGCAAAGGCTACCTCGTCGACCTCCTCGCCGCCCGCCTCACCGCCCCTTCATCCCCCGCCCCTGCGTCCCCTTCAGAGGGAACCGGCGACAGAAATCCGACTGAAGGAGCAAACCCCACATTCGCCACCACCTCCCCCGTGCCCCCTTCAGGGGGAGCTGTCGCGCGAAGCGCGACTGAGGGGGTCCCCGAGCCCGCGCCTATCCCTGCCTCGACCCCGACCTTCGTCATCGACGCCGGCGGCGACCTCCGCACCTGCTCCCCCGCCCCCGTCACCATCGCCCTCGAGGACCCGTCCGACGACTCCCGTGCGATCGGCACGGCGAGCGTCACCCGCGGCGCGTTCTGCGCGAGCGCGCCGAGCCGCCGCCGCTGGACCGCGCACACCCCCGACGAACGCACGACGATGACGGTCCATCATCTGCTCAACGCGGTCGACGGTCTCCCGGTCGACGACGTGGCCGCGACCTGGGTGTACGTACCGACCGCGGGCACGAATCATGATTCCCGCGGGACGGACGATACCGCGGCGCTCCCCCGCCATGCCGCGCTTCCCCTCTACCCCACCGCGCTGGCCGACGGACTGGCGACCGCGCTGTTCGTCGCCGACCCGAACACGCTGCACGCGCGGCTGACCGCGCTGCACCCCGGAATCACGTTCGAGTGCGCCGTACTCAAGGCCGACCGCACGGCCATCGTCTCCGGCGGGTTCCCCGGCACGCTGTTCACCGCATAACCCAGCCGTCTCACGGTTTTCCACGGTTTTCGGGCAATCAGGCCCTTACGATTGCGCGGCTGCGGAACATGAGTAAGATTATTCCGGCCTGATTCGCCGAAGACGGCGGAAATCCGCGGGCGGCGACGGCAACGAGCGCGCACGATCGCGCATATCACACACGAACCGGACACAACCTCACACGGGCATACGCACGAAGGAGCGGAGATGACGAACGACCAGCAGCACGCCACCGACACCCCTGACACCACCAACACCACCGAATCCCCCGAAACCGCCAACACCGCCACCGCCGAATCCCCGGCCCAGTGCACGAAGAAGGACATGCGCATCGGCATCATCGTGGCCATCGTGGTCGTGATCGCCTCGATCGCCACGTTCGCCTTCACATGGGGCGGCGGCAAGGCAAGCGCCGAATCCGTGGAGAACTGCGAGACGCAGATCGTCGCGCTCAAGGCGCATCAGGACGCGCTCAAGACCGTGAAGGCCGAGGCCGACGAAGCCGTCAAGAACGCCGACGGCAAGACCGACCCCGACCAGCTCAAGGCCATCAAGGCCGCGCAGGCCGCGGTGGACAAGCTGGGCGACGCGCCCACCTGCCCGTCCGACGGCTCCCAGCAGGACGTGGACGAGGCGATCGCCGCGATCCGCGACTACTCGGACGATCTGCGCAACGCGACCAGCGGCCTCGACGCCGCGGCGAAGGCCCTCGGCGGCGACGCCGAGTGATCGTGCTTCCGGAATCACACGGCCAAACACGACCGAACAGGAACCGAACGTGATGGTCGTGTGAGACCCGGAAGCGTCCAGCCGACGTTCAGCGTCCCCGTGCCATACTGGAGCCGATACAACGGACCGGACGAACCGTCACGGCCCGTAACGCCACAGAAAGCCGGGGACCACACATCACATGCTGTTGACCACGCCGCCGGGCACGCCGAGCACCACGCCGCTGGTCTCCGTCATCGTGCCCGTGTACGACACCGAGGATTACGTGCGCTACTGCGTCGACTCGATCCTCAGGCAATCGCACCCGCGGCTCGACATCATCCTCGTCGACGACGGCTCCACCGACTCAAGCGCTGCCATCCTCGACGAATACACGCTGCGCGACGACCGCGTGACCGTCATCCACCAGACGCACGCCGGCGCGGCGAAGGCACGCAACGCGGGCCTCGACGCCGCGCGCGGCGAGTGGGTGACGTTCGCCAACAGCGACGACATTCTCGACCGCCGATACGTCGAACTGCTGCTGCACGCCGCCGAACGCACCGGCGCGGACCTCGCCAAGGCACGCTGGAAGCAGTTTGGCGTCGCGCGGCTGTACGACGTGGCGGAGGCCACGGCGGAAGGCGCGCGCGAGCCGGAACGCGTGACCGTGTTCACCGACGCGCTCAAGGCGTACCAGAACGTGTTCTGCAAGAGTCTGCGGCTTGTCGGCACCGAATTCGGGCGCAACACGGAAGCCCGGTATTTCAACGATTCCTGCTGGGGGCGGCTGTACCGGCGCGAACTGTGGGAGGGACTGCGGTTCCCGGAAGGCACGCGCGCGCACGTCGCGATGGTGGCGGGTGAACTGTATCTGCGCGTGCGCAAGGTCGCCGACATCGACGTGACGCTCTACCACCAGCTGCAGCATGAGGGCGACGAGCCGCCGGAACGCGAGTTCGACTACCAGCATGACCAGGCGGTCGCCGCCGCGCACAACTTCGATCTGGCGATGGAGCACGGCGTGCTGCCGGCGCGCAGCTACTACGCGATGTCGAGCGCGTGCGACGCGGAGGCGGCGGCGGATTCCGATGCGGCTGCCGACGGCGACGCGGACGATGCGACGCGCGAGGCGCATCAGGAGGCGTATCAGGACGATCTGCTCGCGTTGTCGGAGATGACCGGGCGGCTCACGCCGGCGCAGCGCGTCAAGTGCACGACCACGCAGCTGATCCGGCGGCTGGAGCATCGCGTGTACTGGATGCGCGCGGACCTGCTCAAGCGCGACCGGAAGCCGTGGACGACGGCGGACATGCACATCGACGAGGATGGGGCGGACGAGGGCACCGGGACGGACACGGACGCCGGAACGGACGGTGCAACGGGCGCGGGCGCCGGCGACGCTACTCCACGCTCTTGAGCGCGCCGACCGGGTCGATGCGGTCGAGCACCGGCTTGGTGAGCCAGGCGACGAACTCGGCGAAGACGAGCGTCGCGAACGCGGCCGCAAGATAGCTGGTCGGGCGCAGATCCACTTCGAAATACAGGGACGGCATGCCGAGCGCCGCGGTAAGGAGGCCACCGATCCAGCGGCCGAGCGGCAGACCGACCGCCACGCCCATCCACGTGAGCACGCGCATCTCGCGGTTCACGTACTGGTGGATCTCGCGCTTGCGGAATCCGAGCACCTTGAGCGTGGCCATCTCGCGCACGCGTTCGGAGATGTTCGTGTTCGCGAGCGTGAACAGCACGACGAGGCACAGCGCGCCCGCGAGTCCGACGATCAGGGCGACGACCGCGCCCATCAGGTCGAAGGAGAAGCCGTCGGCGAGTTCGGCGGTGCCGACCGCGCTGACGACGGCGGGGTCGTCGGCGAGCTTGTCGACGTAGGCGGTCTGGGCGGCGTCGTCGCCTTTGAGCGTCGCGTAGACGGCGTTCCAGACGGGGGTGACGGAGCCACCGGAATCACCCGAATCACCGAACAGACGCTGGTACAGTGACTCGCTCACGTACACGTCCGAACCGACGAGACTGCGCGTGACGGCGGCGACGCGCGTTCTCGCGCGCGTCAGGTCGCCGCCGCGCAACGTGACCATGTTGCCCGCGCGCACGCCGAGCGCGTTCGCCGCGGATTGGCTGACGATCGCGCCGGAGTCGTCGAGCGTGACCTCGCCGCCGCCGGAGCGGCCGAACATGCCGCCGCTGTAACGGTAGAGGTCGTTGTCGCTCGCCTCGCGCAGGTCGATCATCGTGTTGAGGCGTTTCAGCGACCGTTCGGGGACGACGATGAGCTGAATCGTTTCGCTGGAGGCGGGAGCGGATGTGGGCTGGGTGGTACCGGATGTGGTGGCGGTGCCGGCCGCGGCGGATGTCGTGGAGGTCGACAGCTCGCCGCTTTCGACGCGGATGCGCAACGTGGCGGTGGTTTTGCCGTCCTTGTCGAGCCGCGCGCGCAGGGCTGGCGCATCGGCGTCGGCGGAGACGGCCATGAGGTCGTACCGGTAGATGCCGTCGTACTGTTTCGGGCCGATCGCGGCGACCGTGTCGTTGATGGCGAGGCCGCACAGGATGAGCGCGGTGCAGCCGGCCACGCCGCCGACCGTCATCACGAGACGCGACTTGAAACGGAAGATGTTGCGCGCGGTCACCTTGTTGAGGAAGCCCATGCGGCTCCAGACCGGGCGGATGCGTTCGAGGAGGATGCGCGCGCCGGCCTTCGGCGCCTTCGGGCGCATGAGTTCGGCGGGCATGTGGCGAATGTCGCGGCGGCAGGCGAACGCGGTGGCGGCGAGCACGCCGACCACAAACAGCGCGATGCCGGCTGAGCCGTACAGCCAGTCGTATTCGAGACGCGCGCCGGGCAGCGTGTACAGGCCTTCGATCACGACGAGCAGGAACGCGGGGATGCCGAGGAATCCGGCGAGCAGACCGAGTCCGCCGCCGATCAGGCAGGCGAGCAGCGCGAACAGCAGATAGCGGGAGGCCACGGCGATGCCGCGGTAGCCGAGACCGAGATAGGTGCCGATGAGACCGCGGTCCTCCTCGACCATGCGGGCCATCGTGGTCAGGCTCATCAGCACGGCGACGAGCAGGAACACGACGGGGAACGCGCGGCCGATCGATTCGATCGAGGTCATGTCCGATTTGAAGGCGCTGAAGCCGCCGATGTCGGCGCGGGTGGTCACATACCAGCGAACCTGCGGGATTTGGGAGGCAACCTGTATGGTTTGGGAGTCGATCTGCTGAATCGCGGCCTCTTTCTGTGCGGTGAGGTCCGCCTGCGCCTGGTCGAGCTGGGATTGGGCCTGTTGCAATTCCGGGCTTTTCACGATGACGGATTGCCGGACTACTGCGGGGTCGTATGCAGGTTGGGAGGAATGTTCTGCAGGTTGGGCGGAATTTCCTACAGATTGGGGCATCAACCCTGCAGATTGCGCCGCCAACCCATCAACTTGGGCGTCGAACTGCGCGCGTTGCTGGTCGAGTCGGGCTTGGGCGTCCGCGAAACGCTGTTCGGTCTCGGCGCGGGCCTTATCGAGTTTCGCCTGGGCCGCATCGGTGAGCTGTTGACGGCGGGCCTTCTCGCGCTTGGACTGGATGGTGTTCTCGATGCGGCTCGCCACCGTGCGCACGACGGTGTCGTAGTCGTCGGAGAACGTGTCGAGGTCGGAGGTGCCGGTGACGCGCAGGCTGATTGATGTGTAGAGGTCGTCGGCGGTCTCGGAGGCGATGGCGGTGGTGCTGTCGGTCTCACTATTGGTCGGGCTGTCGGCCGTACTGCCGGCCGTACTGTCGGTCACGCCGCCCGCCGGTACGAAGAACGCGTAGTCGTCGGAGGCGGTGGAGCGGAAGGCATTCTTCGAGGCGTACCCATCCGGATTGGCGAGGTCCTGCGGGTCGATGACCACGCCGGTGATGGTGAGCTTCGTCTTCTCCGACTGTTCTGTCTTCTCCGACTGCCCTGACTTGACGGTGAACCGGTCGCCAATCTTGAGGCCGCTGTCGTTGAGGAACCGCTTCGTGACGGCGATCTCGCCGGTCTTCCGCGGCAGCCGGCCCTCCGTGAGGTACGGGCGGTCGAGACCATCCGAAGAATCGGCGCTCGCGGAATCGCCGGACGTACCTCCATCATCCGCGCCGCCGCCGGCTCCCCCGATTTCGCGAATCACCGCGGTCTTGTCCGAACCATGCACGCTCACGGTCACTGTCTGCGAGCGCTCCGCCTGCACCGATTCCACACCGCGCACCTTGCGTAGCGCGGCCACGTCGTCGTCGGTGAGGCCCGCGGTGGAGACGACCTGGATGTCGCGCAACCCCTGCGATTCGTAGAAGCGGCCGGCGGCGAGGAACGCGTCGCGGCAGCCCGCGTAGATGCCGGTGAGCACGGCCACGCCGAGCAGGGTAATCAGCGCGATGGAGACGAACCGCTTCCACGACCGCCGCCAGCAGCGCAGCATGTCCTTGAGAAACGCCTGCGACATCACGCACCTCCTTGTCCTCTTCCATTGTCTTCGCGCCGGTCCGCGGACGCAAACGCGATCGCCGTGGGGAAACGGCATACAATACCGTGGTTGCGAACCGTCGCGCACGGCCCACAAGGTCTCCCGCGGCGGGCGGACGGCGAAGCCGCCCGTGAGACACGACGTGAGATATGAGACAAGAGAGAGAAGAACATATGGCTTCCGAGAACAAGGCCGGCGACACGGCCACGAAGCCGCGCGAAACCGACGATGTGCCGGTGCCCGCGACGTTGCGCAAATCGTTGAAGAACCGCCACATCCAGCTGATCGCGCTGGGCGGCGCGATCGGCACGGGCCTGTTCTACGGCTCGAGCGAGTCGATCGCGCTGGCCGGCCCGTCGATCCTGCTCGCCTACCTGATCGGCGGCCTCGCGATCTTCATGATCGTGCGCGCACTGTCCGAGATGTCGGTCGAGGATCCGAAGGCGGGCGCGTTCAGCTACTACGCGACCCGCTACTGGTCGAAGCGCGCCGGCTTCATCTCCGGCTGGAACTACTGGTTCAACTACATTCTCGTGTCGATGGTGGAGCTGGCCGTGGTGGGCAGTTTCGTCAACTACTGGTTCCCGGCGATTCCGACGTGGGTGTCGGCGGCCGTGTTCCTCGTGGTGATCTGCGCGGCGAACCTGCTCGGCGTGAGCAAGTTCGGCGAGTTCGAGTTCTGGTTCGCGATCATCAAGATCGTGGCCGTGATCGCGATGATCCTGGGCGGTCTCGCGGTGATCGTGTTCGCGCTGCCGACCGAGTCGGGCGCGAAGGCGACGTTCGCGAACTGGTTCACCGTGGGCGGCGGCTTCTTCCCGAACGGCCTGATGGGCCAGGCGAAGGACGGCTCGTGGACGGGCCTGCTGATGGCGCTCGTCGTCGTCATGTTCAGCTTCGGCGGCACCGAGCTCATCGGCATCACGGCCGGCGAGACGGAGGATCCGAAGACCACGATCCCGCGCGCCACGAACGACATCATCTGGCGCATCCTCGTGTTCTACATCGGCGCGCTCGGCGTGATCATGGCCGTGGTGCCGTGGAACCAGATCGACGGCAAGTCCAGCCCGTTCGTGCAGATCTTCGATTCGGTGGGCGTGCACGCGGCCGCCGGCATCCTCAACTTCGTGTGCCTGACCGCCGTGATGAGCGTCTACAACTCCGGTCTGTACGCGAACTCCCGCATGCTGTACTCGCTGGCGAAGCAGGGCAACGCGCCCGCCTACCTCGGCAAGCTGAACAGGCACGGCGTGCCGGTGGCCGGCGTGCTCACCTCCGCGGTGATCACCGCGATCGCCGTGGTCGTCGTGTTCGTGTGGCCCGAGTTCGCGTTCAACTACCTGATGTCGATCGCCACGATCGCCGGCATCATCAACTGGACGATGATCATGGTCACCGAGATGAAGTTCCGCCGCGTGGTCGCCGCCGGCGGCGCACCGGACGACACCGATCTTGCGGGCAAGTCGGGTGCCGAGGCGTTGGCCGCGATCCACTTCAAGCTGCCGTTCGCGAAGGTGACGCCGTGGGTGGTGCTCGCGTTCCTCGCGCTGGTCGTGGTGCTCATGTGCTTCTCCCCCAGCTATCGCGTCGCCGTCATCGCCGGCGTGATCTGGCTCGCGATCCTCTTCGTCGCCTACCAGCTCACCCAAGCGAAAAAGTAGGATTCCGAGCGAACCGAAATGGGGTGCCGGCAGTCATGTCGGCACCCCGTTTCGCGTATTTGGCCCGCGTATCCGACACCGCAGCCCGACAACCGCACGCCCGACACCGCGACCCGACACCGCATACCCGATGCGACAGCGCAGGGTTCACCGATGCCTGCCGCGCCGCACGCCCCAGCACCTTGGCGTCTAATACCGTTACGAGGGGTACATTCTCCGTCGTCTTTACACCTATCTGCGTTGCAAGGGGTATCCCAACAGGGGCATCCCGGGGATATACGGTCTGAAATCGCCCTCGGCGCCCGGAATATCCCCATCCGAGTACCCCTCGTAACGCAGATGGCCTTTCACGAAGCGGCGGAAGTACCCCTTCTAGCGAAGAAACATGCAACCGAAACATGCACCGACGGCGAAGAGCCGCCAAGGCCACTACCGCCGACCGATCTGACGCAGCCAGGTCACCACGGCCTGGGTGAGGGTGGCGGCACCGAGCTTGCGGCGGGCTCGCATCGAATGCGTGCGCACGCTCGCCGGGGTGATGTCGAGCCGGTCGGCGATCTCGTTCTGCGTCAGTCCGTCCGCCGACATCGCCAACACCTGCGATTCCTGAAAACTCAACCGTGACGAAGACGACGCAGCACCAGCACCAGCAGATCGGTCGAGCCGCGCAAGCAGCCGCCGCCGTGCCTCCCGCGGCAGCAGGAACCGCGCGTCATCGGCTTCGCCCGAGCCATCGGCACCTCCGATATCGGCCCCTTCCCGTGCCGGTACCGGCGTCGGCACGGCGAATACGCGCCCGGCGCGGGCGAGCCGGATGGCCCGTTCCAGCCACGGGTAGTCGGCTTTGCCGACGATGCCCTGTGCGCCGGCGCGCGCGGCGTCCCGCCGGTAGCGTTCGGGCGGGTACGCGGTGATAACGAGCATCGCGCACGTACCGTTGCCGGCGCGCAGCCGTCGGCATACCTCCGTGCCGAGCTCGTCGCCGAGTTCCGCGTCGACGAGCAACACGTCCGGCCATCGTTCGTCCTCAAGGCAGTTGACGAGCGCCTGCCGCCCCGATGATGCGGTCCAGATGACGTGGAAGTCGTCGTTGCGTTCCAGCAACGCGGCGAGCGCCTTCACGGTGATGATGTCGTTGTCGACGATCCCGACGGTGATGACGCTCATTCCCAAGCCTCCGCACCCATCCCGGCTCCCTCAGACGAGGGGGCTGTCGGCGGAGCCGACTGGGGGAGCGTCCGCCCTGTCTCCCCCGCAAACGGCACGTGGACCCGCACCCGCCAGATGCCGCCCTCCGCCGATACCGTCATGACGCCGCCGCACGCCTCGACGCGGCGTTGCAGCAGTGCGAGCCCATGCCCCTGGGGCAATGCGACCGAAGCCCCGACGGCATTCCCGCCAGCGCTCCCACCCCAGCCGGCACTCGCATCCGCCGGATTCCTCTTTTCATCGATGTTCCCGAAGCCATTCATCGGATTGGTCTGCACGATGTCCACTCCCCGACCGGACGCGTCGACGTCCAACGTGTAGCGCCTGCCGTCCTCGCCACCATATCGGACGATGTTCGCCGTCAGCTCGCGCAGCACGGCGGCGACCACATCGGCGGTATCAGCGGTCCCCGTAATCCCGTCCTCGGCACGCCCCGCACCGGAATCCCCGCTCTCCCCCAATGCGACATCACCGTCGCCGACACCGCCACCGTCGCCGACACCGCCACCGTCCTCATCCTTACGCCCACCGCCGCCATCCTCCGCAAGAATGCGGATGATGCAATGCACATGTTCGAGCGCCTCGCCCGCGCGCGCCATGATGTCGGCGAACAGGTCGCGCTGCCGTTCCGATACGGCGTCCTGCACGCCGAGCCGCGCCATCAGACTGATGGAGGTGAGTTCGCCGCTAGTGGCGTCGTGCAACCGGTGAGCGACGTCGAGATTGCGCTCGACCTGCCGCACATGCATCGCCTGCCGGCGCAATGTGGCGAGTTCGGTCTGCCGGCGCGCCATCAGTCCGATGATGACGGCGGCGATGTACGTCGAGTTGAGCGGAATCAGCATGTTCAGGGCGATGCCGCCGCTCCACGTCGCCATCTCCAGCCATTTCATCCCGACGAGATAGCCGACACGCCGATGGTGAGCGGCACGCGCGCCCGGTAGGCGATGTATCCGAGCGCGATGGCGAGGCACCATCCGTTCGATTCCAGATACGGGTACGGCAGCAGCACGTCGACCGAGTAGGCCGCGATGGTCAGCACGCTGGAGACGGACGGCGTGACCGCGAACAGCGCGGTCGACGCGATGATGACGAGCTGCATCAGCAGTTTGGGCCATGCCCAATCCTGCGCGCCCATCAGTTCGACGCGCCACTGCGATGCGGACAGCGTCAGCGCCGCCAATGCGATCGGTACCGTCCAGCACCGCCATCCCAACGTCTCGCGGATGCTCCGCCCGACCGCGGCGATGCCACCGCCCCAGCCACCGGCCGCACCGCCGCCGGACCGAGTACCGCCACCGGCCGCACCGCCACCGGAACCGCCTTGTTTCGCCGTCATGGTCCGCTCCTCTCACGTCACCGTGCGATTACGCTTCCCAGCCTACGGCCGCGAATCCGCCGCCGGACCGTGCTTGTCGACTTCAGTCAACACGTGTTGACCGTCTGTCTCGCTCCCCGACTATCACAGTTCACTCCCCGATCATCACGGCTCGCTCCGAGGTTTGCCACGGAATAGTGCGACAAACCCCGGAGCGAATCGTACGCATCCGGGAGCGAACCGTCCAGTTCCCCCTACTCCTCTTCCGGGTAGGTCATGTGCCACTGGTCGCGGCGGATCTCGGTCATCATGTCCATCACGTCGCGCGTGTAACCGATGTGCAGGAGGCCCTCGACCTTCGCCGCGGCCTCATCGGCCGGAATCTCACCGGACAGGCCCGCCTCGTACGTGGCGATCGCGGCCTCCATATCCGCGACCTCGTAGGCGAGCGCGTGCGCGGTATCGCCCGCCTCGACCTCGCGCACCACGGCGCCGGTTGTGTCGTGGATCGTGGCGCGTTCGCCGCGCGGATAGTCGAAGATCTCCACGTAGCCGTTCTCGAACGCGATGGTGCCGCGCTTCGGCTGCTTCGCGTGCAGCGAGAGCGTGATCGTGGCCATCTGCCCGTCCGGGTTGGTCAGGAGGATGCCGGCCTGCTCGTCCACGCCGGTGGGCGCGGCCTTGACCTGCGAGACGATCCGGTCGGGCTTGGAGCTCATGAACCAACGCATGCAGGAGAGCGCGTACACGCCGATGTCGAGCATCGCGCCGCCCGCGAGATTGCGGTTGAAGAAGCGGTTGGCCATGTCGTACTCCTTGTAGGAGCCGAAGTTCATCTGGATGAGCTTGACCTTGCCGAGTTCGCCGCCTGCGATGATCCGGTCGAGTTCGCGGTACAGCGGCATGTGGTAGAGGGTCATCGCCTCGGCGAGCAGCACGTGGTTCGCTTCGGCGAGCGCAATCGCCTCGTCGAGCTCATCGGAGTTGAGCGTGATGGATTTCTCGCACAGCACGTGCTTGCCGGCGGCGAGCGCCTTGCGCAGGAATCCGATGTGCGTGTTGTGCGGTGTGGAGATGTAGATGACGTCCACGTCCGGGTCGGCGAACACGTCGTCGATCTCGTCGTAGACCTTGCCGATGCCGTACTTCTCGGCGAACGCGACGCCCTTCGCGTGCGTGCGGTTCGCCACCGAGTACAGTGTGCGTCCGCCCTGTTCCAGCGCCTGTTCGAGTTGGTTGGCGATGACGCCGCATCCCAGCGTCGCCCACTTGAGTTCGCGCATGTCGGTTTCCTTCCACGTCGATGGTTGCCTGCGGATGATTACGCCCCGATTATAGCCGTGGGATGCGGAAGGGCCTCCGCACCCGGGTGAGTGCGGAGGCCCTTCGATCAGTGTGACCAGTCAGCCGGTCAGCCGCTACGCGCGGCGCTTGCGCCAGATGGTCAAACCGATGCCGGCGGCGGCCAGTACGGCCACCACGCCGAGCACGCCGGCCACGGCGGCACCGGTCGAGGCGGTCACGCCGCCCAAGACACCGCCCAGGCCGGAACCGTTGCCGGCGCCCGGCTGTTCGGCGGCGGTCTTGGCGACATTGACCGCATCCCAGATGAGCGCGCCGTCGGCGAACTGGACGACGAACTTGGTCGCGCCCTGCGCGAGGTCGGCCGGCACGGTGACGACCACCGTACCGTCCTCACCCACGGTCACGCCGGAGGCGACGAGCACCGTCTTGCCGCCCGCGATCGCGTACACGTTCACGGTCTTGCCGGCGAACGCCTTGCCCGCGTTGAGCGTGAGCTTGGCGCCCGGCGCGACGGAGTCGACGCCAATCAGGCCGGTCACCTTGTTCGCGTCGGTCAGATCCTTCTCGGCCGGAGCGGGCTGCTCAGGCTGGTCAGGCTGATCCGGCTTGCCGTCATCCTTCGCGCTGACGGTCACCGCAATCGCGTCGGACTTGGTGTTGTCGACGGTGGAGGTGGCGGTGATGGTCGCCTTGCCGGCGGCCACGGCGGTCACCTTGCCGTTCTCGTCGACCGTGGCGACCGCGGCGTCGGAGGAGGTCCACGCGACGGTCTTCGCCGCGTCGCCGGTCACCTTCACGTCGGCGGTCAAGGCGGCGGTTTCGCCGGCCTTGAGCGCCAGCTTGCCGTCCTTGACGCCGTCACCGGTCACGGTCACGGAATCGACGCTCGCCGCCGGCGGCACCGGCGTCGGATCGGTCACGGTGATCTCGACCGGCGCGGACTCGACGCCGCCCGCGACGGCGACGACCTTGGCCGTGCCCGCCTTGACGGCGGTCACGAGCCCGGTCGCGCCGACGGTCACGACGCCTTCGCCCTCGCTCACCTTCCACGTGACGGTCTTGTCGTCGGCGTTCTCCGGCGCGACCGTCGCGTTGAGCTGCACGGTCTTGCCGGTTTCGAGCGCGATCTTGCCATCCGCGACGCCGTCGCCGAACACGGTGACGGACTGGACCGGAACGGCCTTGCGTACCAGATTGACCGTGTAGGTCTTGACGGTGGTGCCGTCGGCGGCGGTCACCTTGACGAGCACGACGCCGTCGGCGATGGTCGCGACGGCCTTCGCGCCGGAATCGTTGACTTCGGCGACGACGTCGGACGCCTTGACGGCGGCCGGATCGTCGACGGTGATCGACGCGCCGTCAGCGGAGGCGGCGGCCTTGAGGTCGACCGTCTGGCCGGCGACGGTGAGCGACTTGAGCGTCGCGTCATCGGACGGGGCCGGAGTCGGCTCGTCGGTGTCCGGGTTGAACAGCTCGGCCGCGGTGAGCGCGCGGTTCCAGATCTGGAAGTTGTCGACCTGGCCGCCGAAGTACGGGTCGTCGTAGAACGACTTGCCGAGGTAGCCGGAGATGTCGGACGTGCCGATGAAGTCGGCGGCGGTGAGCGTGGTCGACTTGGTGGCGACGAGCGCGCCGTCGAGGTAGTAGTCGATGGACTTGCCGCCCTTGACGACCACGTCGACGTGCACCCACGCGCCCTTGGCCGGGGTGGTGCCGGCGAGCTGGGTCTGCGTGCCGTTCTTCGACGCTTCGACGCGCGTGTTGGAACCGCAGGAGACGATGTTCACCAGGTAGTTCCTGTTGTTCTGGCCGAGCGCCCACGGGTAGATGCAGGTGTTGTTGCCATCCCACTGGTAGTCGGCGGAGATGGTGACGTCCTTCTGGTCGGCGGTGATCGCGCCGGCCGGAATCTGCACGTACGGGGAGGCGGTGCTCTTGGCGCCGCCGGTCAGCGTGAGCGCCTTGCCGTTGTCGGCGTGGTCGGACGCGGACGCGCCGTCGTTGACGACCTTGCCGTCGAGCTTGGAGCCGGCGGAACCGCTGTTGGCGATCGTGCCACCCTTCGCAATCGTGTCCTTGTCGAAGGTGTACTTGAGCACCGGACCGGTCGCGGCGGGCACGACGGCGCCCTCACGCACGATCTGCACCGAGTAGTACACGGTCGCCTCGTGGTTCTGCGCGACGGAGGCGATCTCCACGGTGGTGACGTCGCCGTCGAGCGCGATGGCGCGGGCCTTCGTGTCGTCGATGACGATGCCGTTCACCTTCACGTAGGCACCCGGCTTGTTCACGCCGATCACGGCCTCGACGGACTTGGCGTCCGCCGGAACGGTGAGCGTGTACTGGTGCTTCGCGGCGTCGAACGCGGGCGCGAGCGTGCCGGCGCTGAACTTGAGGGATTCGAGCGACGCGTCGGAGGAGAGCGCCTTCGCGTTCTGGATGCGCACGCCGTAGACGCCGCCGACGAGGCCGCCGTTGGACTTGAACATGACACGCACCTTGCCGTCCTTGACCTTCGCGAGGAGGTCGGCGGGCAGCTGCTGGACATCCCAGTAGAACTCGGTGTTGCCGACGGACTGGGTCTTGCGCGTGAGCTTGACCGCGTTGGCGGAGAGCTCGCCCTTCGAGTTGTCGGCGACCGGGGTCGGATCGACGTAGACGTCGAAGCTGCGGCTGTTGTCCGCGCCGACGTACTGGACGCCGAGATACTCGTCCTTGTCGGAGGAGACGGCGAGATCGTAGCTGAACCAGCCGCCCGCCTTCGCGTCACGGTACTGCTTGCCCTGCCACGTGCCGGCGGTGGAATCGTCGGACTTGGCGGCGTTGTGGGCGAGCTCCTGCTGGAACTCGTTGTCGAACGCGTCGACCGCGTCGGAGACGAGATCCGCGTTGGCGGCGTCGTTCTTCTTCTTGAGGATGTTCTGCTGGTAGGCGTCGGAGTCGACCTCGGCCATATCCCAGTAGATCGCGTACGTGGTCTTGTACGTCGAGTAGTAGGGCTGCAGCGTGAGGTTCGCGGCGTCGCCGTCCACGTTGGCGAACTTGAAGCTCAGGGTCTCGCGGGCGCCCGTGTTCGGGTCGTCGGTGCGCACCAGGTTGCCGGACAGGCCGTCCTCCTTGATGCCCTTGAGCCACTCGGTCACGGTCTGGCCGTTGGTCGGGATGACCGCGGCCTTCGCGTTCGCGTCGGAGTCGTAGTTGGCCACGCGGACCTTCACGCCACCGTACGAGTAGTTCGTCTTGTAGTTGGTCTCGGTGAGCGCGCCGGCGAGCACGACCGGGCCGTACTGGAAGGCGACCCAGTTCTTGTTGTCGGCGGTGTCGATGGCCTGGAGCTTCGCGGGCAGCGTGTAGGCGATCTGCGTGCCGTTCTTGACGGCGACCGTCACCCAGCCGTTCTTGTCCTTGGTGAGGGCCTGCTGCTGGCCGTCGACGACGAGTTTGATGCCGGAGGCGATGGCCCAATCCGGCACGCGCAGCTTGAGGTTCGCGGAGCCGGAGCCGGCCACGGAGAAGGTGACCGTGTCCTGCTTCGGGACGTTCGCGGTCTGCGTGATGGTCAGGTCATGGCGCTTGTCCGTGTAGGTGGACGACCAGAACATGTTCACGTAGACGTCGTTCTTGTCGGTGAAGTAGAACGAGTCGTTGAGCTTCGCGAAGTTCTCGATGCCCGTGCCCTGGCAGCACCAGTACTCGCCGATCGCGTTGCCGAACCACTGGGAGTCGTAGTCGGTTCCGGTCACGCCGAACACCTTCGGGTAGCCGGCCTTCATCGGCTGGAAGTACGTGGTCATGCCGGTCTCCGGGTTCTGCGAGGCCACGATCGCGTTGATGAACGTGTGCTCGTAGTATTCGGAGTACTTGGAATCCTTCGTCACCTGGAACAGGAGGCGGGCGAGCTTGAGCATGTTGTACTCGTTGCAGGTCTCCACGGTGGAGAAGTTGCGGTAGCCGCCGTTCTGGTCGCCGTTCTGCGTGGCGTCATGCCACAGCTGGTCGGCCACGTGGAAGTGCTCGGACTGCGAGTTGCCGCCGTTCACATACGTGTGGTCCTTCACGACGATGTCGAAGAAGTTCTCGGCCGCCTTGAGGTACAGGCTGGTGAGCTTGTCCTGCTCGTCCTTGGAGAGGCTGTTGTACAGGTCCTCGTCCTCGGTGTAGGCGACGTAGCGCTGCATGGCGCCGGTGAGCTTCGGAATCGTGGTGTTCGCGTGCAGGCCGTTGAGGACGTCCTGGCCGTTGGCGAGCTTCTCGAACAGCGCGGTCTCGTCGAAGAGATGCGCGGCCTCGAGCACGGTCTGCTTGTCCTTCGCGTCGGCGATCTCGGCGACCTGGTAGAGGGCGTCGTTCATGCCGCCGTATTCGGTCTTGAGCATGTTGGTGGAGGCGTGCGCCTTCTTCCAGGCGACGACCCACTTGGCGAAGTCGACGGCGGACGCCTTGGCGGCGTCACGCGTGTCCTGGTCGGTGCCGTACTCGTAGGCGAGCACCATGCCCTGCTCCACCTTGTGCAGGTTGTAGAACGGGACGAGCAGTCCGCCGCCGCCGTTCGGCACGTAGCTCACCGGGAACGCGGGGAAGAAGCCGGCGTTGGTGGCGTCATTCTTCGCGTAGGCCTCCTGCGCCTCGCGCAGGCCGGTGACGACCGCCTTGAGCTTCTCGGCGAGCTGCGCCTTCTGCTCGGGGGTGGCGAACGTGGAGCGCTGCGCCTGCGACGCGGCGGAGATCCAGTGGCCGACGAAGTGGCCGGTGAATCGGGTCGGGTTGCTGGAGCCGTCCGGGTTGCGGGAGGCGGACGGGCCGTTCTCCCAGCCGCCGTAGTTCTTCGCACCCTTGGTGTCGAGGCCCGCGTTGGCGCGGAATTCGGTGAGCAGTCGGTCCGGCTCGAAGCTCAGGAGGTATTCGACCTCTTTCTTGCCCGCGTTCTGCAGGTAGGAGTCGGAGACGGTCACGTTCTCCATACCCTGCTCGGACAGGTAGTTCTTCAGGTACTGGACGTCATGGTCGCCGCCGTTCTCGGTCTGCGCCGGCACGGTCACGGTGAACGTCTTCGAGACGGCCGCCGAGCCGTAGCTCGCGGTGACGGTGATCTTCGCGGTCGCGTCCTTCTCGCCCACGGCCGGGCGGGTGACGACGCCATCGTTGGAAATCACGGATTCGTTGTCGGAGGCATAGGTGAGCGTCGAACCGTTCGCGGCGTCGGCGGCGAAAGTGAGGTTCGCGGTCGCCTCGCTGGCGATGTCGACCTTGTCGAGCGCCGCCTGGGCGAGCGTCTTCGCGTCGAACTTGGCGTCGCCCTCCTTGACGAGGTTCTCGACGTCGGCGGTGGTGGCGACGGTGCTGTACTGGCGCACCTCGTCGATCGTCGCGTTGAGCGAATCGATCTTGTACTGGGCGCCGTTCCAGCCGAGGCCCTTCTCGTCCGCGGTGGTGCCGATCACGCCGGTCGCACCGTCCGCGCCGTAGTTATAGGTGACTTCGGTGGTCTGCTTGACGCCGTTGCGGTAGATTGCGGCGGCCTTCGTGTCGGAATCGTAGGTGACGACGACGTTCGTCCACTGGCCGGCCGGGAAGAAGTCGTCGCGCGCGGTCGGCACGGAGATCATGTACGGCTGCTTGTTGGCGTTCGCCGGGCCGGCGGACAGCTGCAGCGCCTTGTTCTTCGTGGTGGTCAGGTACCAGCCGTCGCCGTACCATGCGGCCTTGTTCCAGGCGATGAGCTGCTCGCCGCCGCCTATCGAGCCGTCCGGCTTGAGCCAGAACGAGAACGTGAGCTTGCCGGACTGCAGGGTGTCGGCGGTGCCGAGGCTCACATGCTGCTTGCCGGTGAGTTTCAGGGCCTGGCCCTTTGCGCCGTCGACGTAGCTGGAGCCGTCGCCGACGATGGTGCCGTTGTTCTTGGCGTTGGATGCGTCGTTCGTGTTGCCGTCGAACGCGAGATTCAGCACGTTATTCTCGCTGTTGGTGGCGGGGGCGATCATCGATGTCGCGTCGGCGGCCACGGCGGTGCCCGCGGTCATCAACGTGAACACCATCGGCAGCGCGACCACGGCCGCGACGCCTTTGCGCCACACGCCCTTCCCCTTCTGTTCGTTTCCGTGATTATCGGTAGTTCTCATACGCTGAGAGCCTCTCCTTCAATGCACTTCGTTGTTGTCGATTGTTATCGAATCGTTATCGAATCGCCCGCCGTGACAACCGCACACGGGCGCGGCGGCTCCTCTTACCGCCCGATCCGACGTTGTACCCGCATCGCTGCAGGCTGGGTGACGCCGTGCCCAAACCCACGAAACACAACGGTTTCGCGAAGCCTGCGCGCGGCATCACGGCACAGTCAAACTGCTTACAGCATTATATCGTTAGCGTTCACCGGGCGGAATGACGAAAGTGCGTGACAACGTTTTCGCACAACAGCGATGTGCGGTTCACACATGTCCGGGCACGACGCCCCCTCTGACGGGCTGAGCCGTGAAACGACGAAATGCAAAACGGTCTTTGGCCCCCTCTGACGGGCTGAGCCGTGAAGCGGAGAGCCCGGTGGGCTCTCCGTAGGCGAAGGCGAGCGACAGCGAGCTGATATGAGGTCGGCCGTAGGCCGTCCTTGATTGCGGTCGGGCTCCCGGCGAAGGCCGACTGGGGGAGAGACAGCGGCCGTAGGCCGCGGGAAACGGAATCGGCCTGCGGCCGATGCAATATCCCCGCGGTCTACGGCCGCTCATCTTCTCTCCCTCCGTCATCGCTTCGCGATGACACCTCCCTCGTCAGAGGGAGGCAATGGTGGCTGGCCTTATGTCGGTTCGCCTGTCGGCTCGCGCATCGCCTACAAACGCCTCCGGCGCTTGCCTCATCGAGGCCCCGCGCCCGATCCACGGCACATCAACCTAAGCAACACGCAATGCGCCTAAGAAACGAGGCAGCGCATCCGAAAACCCAGATGCACGCAGTCACAGCGCGCCACACAAGCGGCCGCGAGCGGAGTTGTGGCACGGCGACGTGCCACAACCCGCGAATCCGACGCGATTCCGGGTTACGTGGCTCGATAATCCCGCCACACAACCCCGATAACCCCTTCATAAACGCTTGCGTGGCACGATACCGAGCCACGCAAGTCTCTCCCAGCGCGATTTCCCCCAGTTGTGGCAGCCGCTCTGCCACAACTCCGCTCTTACGAGCTTATGTGGCATGCGCCGACGCCTACGGCGGGCAAAACCAGCGAGCAGGCACCATGGATACGACAAGAGGCCGTGGGCGGGGATTCTGGGATGGAATTCTCGCTCACGGCCCCTTGGGGTTGTGGTGTTGTGCGCAAGACTAGGAGCGGCTGGGGACCGCTGTCTCTCCCCCAGTCGGCCTACGGCCGACAGCCCCCTCGTCAGAGGGGGCTTAGAGAACCGTTAGGCCTGGCGCTTGCGCCAGATAGTCAGGGCGACGCCGGCGGCGGCCAGCACGGCGACCACACCCAGCACGCCCGCCACGGCGGCGCCGGTCTTGGACAGGCCGTTACCGGGGTTCGGTGTCGGCTGCGGCTTCGGGGTCGGCGGGTTCGTGGTGTCGTAGGCGAACGTGTACGTCTGCGCGAACTTGCCGTCCGGGCTCGTCACCTTGAACACCTGGCCCTTGGCCGCATCGGAGGTCACATCGGCGACCTTCCAGTCGACCGGGACGCCCTGTAGCTTGACCTTGCGGCCCTTCGCGATCTTGAACGGACCGGACTGGTCGTAGCGGAACGAAGTCACCTGGGCGCCGTTGTCCGCGTAGTTCGCGGTCACGGCCTTGAGGTCGGCCACGCTGTACTTGGTGTCCGGCGTCGGGGTCGGGGTCTCCGCCTCCTTGACCGACACGGTGAACGTGGCGGTCAGCTTCGGATCGGCCTTGGCCTGGACGGTGACGGTCACCGCATCGGACGCCTTCTCGGAGGAGAAGCCGAGCAGATCGTACTCGTCGGAGCTCAGCGCACGGGTGGTGGTGCCGCCGTTGCCGTCGGCCACGGTCGCGGTGACGACCAGACCGGTGGCGTCGAGCTGCTCACCGACCTTGTACTCGGTCTTCGTGGGCTTGGAGGTCACTTCGATGCCGAGGAGCGTGCCCTTGGCCGGGTGCTCCGGCTCGGGCGTGTTCTCGGCGAGCTTGCCCTGCGCCTCAGTCAGCGCGGCCACAGCGGCGTCCACGTCCTTCTGGGCGAGGCCGTTCGCCTCGAACGCGGCGAGCTGCTTCTTGGCGGCGTCACGGGCGGTGGTGAACGCCGTCCAGCTGGCCTCCGTATACTTCGCGCCATCGTCGCCGAGCTTGTCGGCCGCCTCGATCGCGCCCTGGAGCGCGGTCACGTCGGCCATCTCAACGGAGACGCCCTCATCGGTCGGATGGATGGTCTCCATGAGGCCGTCCGCGTCGAAGTGGATCTCGTCGATGGCGGTCTCGCGGTGGTAGCCGAGGCCGGAGGTGAACACGCCGAGCGGCGTGTAGTGACGGTGGTAGGCCATGAACCAGCGCTCGTTGCCGTTCTTGTCGATCACGTGCACGTCGGACTGGTGCGCGGTGCCCTGAAGGTTCTTGGAGGAATCCTTCTCGAGCAGCACGCCCTTGTACGTGATCGCGCCGTCGATCGAATCGGAGACGCCGTACTCGACGTGGTAGTTCGGCGAGTTGGCGTCGTCGCACGACCAGGTCCAGTGGTACTTGCCGTCGCGGTAGGCGACAACCACGGACTCGCGGAAGTTGCGCAGGCCTTCCAGCTTGCGCACGGTGCCGGCCTTGACGCTGACCATGTCGTCGTTGAGTTCGGCGATGGCGGGCGAACCGTTGCCGTACGTGATGTACGACTTGCCGGTGGTCGGATCGGTGAAGATCGACGGATCGATGGCCTGGCCGACGGTCACGCCTTCCATGGAACGCGTGACGATCGGCTGGTCGGCGGCCTTGTACGGGCCGGCCGGGTTGTCGGCCACGGCGACGCCGATCGCGGACTGGCCGTTCGGGTACTTGGCGCAGTAGTAGAAGTAGTACTTGCCGTTCTTCTTCTCGATGGTCGGCGCCCACGCGGAGCCCACGGACCACGGCGAGACGGTGGTCTGCTCGGTCCAGTAGTCCTGCTTCTGGCCCTCGTGGCTCTTGTCCACGTCGAGGATCACGCCCTCGTCCTTCCAGTTCACCAGATCGGTGGACGACCAAGCGTGGAAGTAGTTGCCACTCCAGCCGGAGAAGCCGTCGGTGGTCGGGAAGATCCAGAACTTGCCGTCGAAGTAGTCGATGTCCGGATCGGCGTACTGGCCGGGCAGCACCGGGTTGTTGCCCACAGTGGCCGCCTTGAGCGTCCACGTCTCGGACGTGCCGTCGGCGTAGGTGACGACCAGCGTGCGGTCCTTGGTAAGGTCCGCGGTGCCGCCGTTCGTGAACGACTTGCCGTCGAGCGTGAGCTTGACGGTGTCGGCGTCACGGTTGAACGTCACGGTGACCGGCGTCTTGGCGGGGTCGCCGCGACGGTTGAGCACGGTGGTGACGGTCTTCGTGGACCAGTCGAGCGCGGAACGCACGAGCGAGTGGTCGTCGGTGCCCCTTGCGGCGGACGGATCGGCCGGAACGGTGCCCACGGCGATGCTCTGCAGCGCGACCGGGCTGGAAGCCTTGATCTCGTCGGCGGTGAGCGCGCGGTTCCAGATCTTCACGTTGTCGAACGAGCCCTTGAAGTAGTCATCCTGGTAGAACGACTTGCCGAGGTAGGCGAGCAGGTTCTTGCCCAGATCGGTGACCTTGTTCTTGGTCGCCGCGTTCTGCGCCACCTGGGCGCCGTCCGCGTAGACGGTCATCACGTTGTCGTCGAGGGTGACGGTGACCTTGTGCCACGCGCCGTTGCCGGTGAGCGAGGCGTTGGCCGCGTCCTCCGCGCCGTACGAGTTCGTGGTGATGCGGCTGGCGAGCTCACCCGAGTTGTTGTACTTGAGGAAGTAGTACTTCTGGTTGTCCTGGCCGAAGGTGAACGTGAACTGGTTCGCGTTGATCTCGGACTTGACGTCCATCTGCACGGTCAGCTTGTTGCGGCCGTCGAACAGGCCCTGCGGGAATTCGGCGTACGTGCCGGAGGCGCCGTCGAGCGTCAGCACGTTGCCCTTCGCGGAGTCCTCGGAGACCTTGGCGTTGCCGTTGAAGGTGAGATCGTGCTTGTTGCCGGTGGTGTCGGTGCCCTTGCCGTCCTCGAAGTCGTAGGAGGCGATCGGCGCGGAACCGGCCTTGTCCGGGTCGACCGGCTTGACGGTGCCGGAGTCCTCGCCATAGGCGTCGAGGACGGCCTTCTGCTCGTCGGCGGTCAGCTCGACCACGGTGCCGTGACGGAACTTCTCGCTGAAGCTCACGCCGGAGGCGGCGGAGAAGGTGCGGCCCTTCTTCAGGTCGGACAGACGGTCGATGGTGAAGCCGCGGTAGCCGCCGTTGTCGCCCATGACCATCCACGCGCCGCTGTTGAGCTGGTAGGCGGTGAGGCCTTCGATGTGGTTGCTCAGGCCGGAGGCGGAGGTGGAGATCACCTTGTCACCGGTGATCTTCGAGGTGCCGTCGGCGTTGATGTCGGAATCACGCTCGACCAGGCGGGTCCACTTGCCTTCCAGCGAGGAGGCGACATCCACGGTGGTGAACCAGTCGGAGGTGGAGAAGCGGTAGTAGTCGCCGTCATCGCCCTTGACGATCGTGGTGTCGATGATGTTGTGCAGGCTCTGCGAGCTCTGGTCGATCCAGACGGTCGGGTTCTCGAAGGACTCGAAGTCCTTGGTGTGGGCCTTGTACACCTTCAGCGCGGTGTTGGAGGTGGTGGGGTCGTTGCCGCCGGTGGACAGGTCACGGCTGGACCAGTACACGAGGTAGTCGTTGGACTCGGCGTCCCAGATGGCTTCGGGAGCCCAGGCGTTGCCGACCTTGCCCTCGAGACCGGTGGAGACGAGCTTCGGCGTGGTCCAGGTCACCAGATCCTTGGACTTGGAGACGACCAGGTACTTGCTGGCGTTGATCTGGCCCCAGCCGCCGCCGGAGGCGGAACCCTCGGCGTGCAGATCGGTGCCGATCATCACGTACTTGTTGCCGTCCTTGTCCGGGGATTCGAGCTTGAGCAGGTGCGGGTCGCGCAGACCCTTGGTGCCCACGGTGGACGTGATGACGGCCTTGCCGCCGTTGAGCGCCGTCCACTTGTAGCCGTCGGCGCTGTAGCCGAGGTTCACCTTCTCATAATCGGTGGCCTTGAAGTTGAGCCACAGGTAGCCGTTGTTGCCGTGTTCGCCGGCGCCGGGCAGTACGGAGGACTGCTTCTTGGCGGCGAGACGGTCGGCGGTGTCCTTCTTCGCGGCGTCCGCGGTCGCGGCGGAATCGGCGACGGTGATGCCGTCATACGTGCCGTTGAGCACGAAGCTGGTCTCGTAGCCGTGGCCGATGTACGCCTGCGTGCCCTGCTGCGCGCTGAGCTTGAAGCCGAGCGCGGTCGGGGCGAGGATCTGTTCGCCGTCCATGTAGACGGCCACGTTGCCGGTCGTATCGTTCTCGTTGTAGACGACGGACAACGCGGCCCACTGGCCGACTTCCGGCGTCTTCGAGAGGGCGGCGGTCTTGCCGCTGTTGCCGCCGGCGGTCGCGCCGTAGCCGAGTTTGCCGGTACCGAGCAGCAGGTTGACGGCCTCACCCTTGGTGCCGATGGTGAATGCGGATGATTTCTCGTTCGCGTCGCCGGCGAGCTTGACGTCGGCGTTGAGCGTCCATGCCACTTTGTTGAACACGGTGGCGTCCTTGAACGTGGCGACGGCCTTGGTGGGCACGCCGTCCGTGGCGCTGCCGTTGACCCAGCTGCCGGAGATGTTGACGACCTTGCCGTAGTCGGCGTCGTCGGCGATGGTGGCGTTCGCATCGCCGGAGGCGACGGTGATGCCGCCGTTCTCCTCAAGCGACGTGGCGTCCGCGGCCATCGCGGTGCTCGGCCCCAGGGCGAGCCCCGCGACCATCATCGGCAACGACGCCAGCGCCGCCACCAGTTTCTTCCAGTTCCCCATAATGCTCCTTCGATGAGGGGACTTCGCTTTCCTCACATCGCCGGCGATGGCGGCCGTCACCCTTCCGCTGTGACGTTGTTCCCCACCGTTCCCCGGCGATTCCCGCGATTCCGCAGTCGACAACGGCCACGAACCCGCAGATGTACGTTCCCATTGTACTGTGAACGCTACCATTACGCCACGCCGAAAGCGGTTACAGGGAAACGGATGATTCAGACACGAGACGAATAAGCCCCCTCTGACGAGGGGGCTGTCGGCCGCAGGCCGACTGGGGGAGAGAAAAGGAGCGACCGCTGGCCGCGGGAATATCGTATCGGCCGAAGGCCGATTCCGTTTCCTGCGGCCTGCGGCCGCTGTCTCTCCCCCACCCGGCTTCGCCGGGAGCCCCCTCGTCAGAGGGGGCCAAGACGACGTCGCGCTACGCGCGGCGCTTGCGCCAGACGGTCAGGCCGATGCCCGCGGCGGCGAGCACGGCCACCACGCCCAGCACGGACGCCACGGCGGCACCCGTCTTGGACAGAGCCGCACCGTTGCCGGACGGCTTGGCCGTCGGCTTCGTCACGGCACCACTACCGTTGCCCGAGCCGTTGCCGGCACCTGGCTTGGTCGCGGAACCGTTGCCCGAGCCGTTATCACCAGCACCGTTGTCACCCGCACCGTTGTCACCGGAATCGCCCTTGGCGGTCACGGTCACGGTCACGCTGGCGGTCTTGCCGCCCGCGGTCGCGGTGATCGTGGCGGTGCCGGCCTTGACGCCGGTCACCTTGCCGTTCGCGTCGACCGTCGCGACAGCGGCGTTCGACGTCGTCCACGCCACATCCGCATCGGACGCATCGGACGGCGTCACCGTCGCCTTCAACGCGACGGACGCGCCTTCCTTGACCGTCACCTTGCCGTCCGCGACGCCGTCGCCGGTGATCGTGACGGACTCGACCGGGACGGTGGCCGGCTTGGCGGCGACCTTGACGGTGTTGACGGTGGTCAGCTCGAACGTCTTCGACGGGGACGCGCCGGCGGTGCCCGGCTGCGCGTTCTGGAGGACGCCGGTCGTGTTCTCGCCGATCGCCTTCGCGAACACGGTCTTGCCCGCGTCCGCATCGGTCAGCGTGTACTCGGCGGCGGTCGCACCGTCGATGGCGACGGCCTTCGCGACGTCCGCGGAATCGGCGGAATCCGCGCGATACCACTGGACGGACGAGAGCTTCCAGCCATCGTTGAACGCGGCGGTCAGCGTCGTACCCACCGGAGTCGTCGCATCCGCGGAATCACCGGCGACCGCGCCCGTGACGGACACGGACGGCGTGGTCTCCGGCAGCACGCCCTCGTACGTGACGGGGATCGTCTCGATCTTGCCGTCCTTGTCGTACGTGACGCGGGCGATGCGGATCTCACGCTTGTTGCCGTTGGCGAGCTGCGCGTTGTTGTGCGTGGAATCGTAGCCGCGCGGGCGCATCTCGTCGGTGAGGAACGCGTGGTACACGACGTACCAGTCGTCGGTGCCCGGAACCTGCACGAACGAGTGGTGTGCGGTGCCGAGGATGCCCTTCGCGTCGTCCTTCGACAGGATGTAGCCGCCGTACTGCCAATCCGCGCCCTTCACGTCGCTCAGCTTCTTGGCGGAGACGTACGCGTAGCCGACGCTGTAGCGCGGCTCGTTGGTGTCCCAGCACGAGTAGCTGTAGTAGTAGATTGTGTTGCCGGGCTTGTTCGGATCCGGACGGGACGTGATGTAGGAGCCCTCACGCATGTCCTTCGTGGCGTTGGTGGTCACCGTGGTGCCCGCCTTGATGCCGGTCATGTCGTCGTTGAGCTCGGCGTACTTGCCCGGGGACTGGCCCCACGCGAGATAGTACTTGTCGGGCTCGTTCGGGTCCTGGAACACGGCCGGGTCGATGCTCGACTCGACCTTGACCTTCTGGATCTTGTAGCCGGACGTGATCGTGCCGCCCTTCGCCGGGTCGGAGATGGCCACGTTGGTCATGCCGCCACCGGAGAAGTACAGGTAGAACTTGCCGTTGCGGACGGCGAAGCCCGGGGCCCACGCCTTCTCCTTGCGGCCGTCGATCATGTCGTTGTAGTCCTTGGACAGGTCGACGACGGTGCCCTTATCCTCCCAGTTGACCATGTCGGAGCTCTCGAACACGTGGATCGAGTGGCCGGCCCAGCCGGAGTAGCCGTCGGTGGTCGGGAAGATGTAGTACTTGCCGCCATAAGCGACGACCTGCGGGTCGGCGAAGAACTTCCAGCCTTCGTTGCCGGTCGGATCCTTCTCGCCGATGCCGGAGGCCTTCGCCTCGTCGCCGCTGATGCGCACCGGGGTGACGAGCACCTCGACGCCGACCGTGTAGTCCACGGTCTTGCCGTCGTAGGTGAGCTTCAGCTTGAGCGGCTGTGAGTAGTCGGCGATCTTGTTCAGGTCGGCGGCGGTGAGCGTCTTGCCGGACTCGTCCGCGACGGTCACGCCGTCGGGGATCTCATAGTCGAAGGAGACCTTCGACTTGTCCGACTTCGCGCCGGTCTTCGCGTCCGACCAGTAGTCGAGCACGATCGTCTTCGTGACCGCGCCGGAACCGTCGGTGGCGGTGGTCGCGTTCTGCGAGAGGATCTGGTCGGTCTTCTTCACCTTGAGCGCGGCGGCCGGGCCCTGCACGTCGAGCGCGGACTTCGCGTAGTTGTAGACGTTCACGTCGTCGATACCTCCGTTGTAGGTGCCGTCGGCCGAGTAGAACGACTTGCCGAAGTACGCCTTCGTGTTCCTGCCGAAATCGGTGATCGCCACGTCGGTGTCGACCTGGCCAGCGAGTTCGCCGTCCACGTACAGCGCGATGTGCTTCGCGGTGACGGTGAGCGTGTACTTGTGCCACGTCTGGGTGTCGATCGCGCCGGAGATCTTCTCCTCGCTCTGGTACGAGCCCTTCGTGATGGCCACGTACGCCTCGTTGCCGCGCAGGCGGATGAACAGGTACTTGTTGTTGTCCTGGCCGAGCGCGAACGAGAAGAAGTTGCCGGAGGTCTGGCGCGACTTCGACGAGAATTCGAGCGTGAACTCGTTGCGCCCGTCGAACAGGCCGGTCGGCAGCTCGGCGTATCCGCCGTCGCCGCGCAGCTGGATGACCTTGCTGCCCCAGTCGCCCGGCTTGCCGAACTCCTTGACGCCGTTGAGCGTCAGATCGTTGCCGTTGCCGGTCGTGTCCTTGCCCAGATCGTTGTCGTCCTCGAAATCGTAGGACGCGATCGGCTTGGAACCGGACTTGTCCGGCGTGACCGGCTCAAGCGGCTGGTTCTCGTCGAACGCCTTCATGACCGCCTCGTATTCGGAGGCCGTGATCGGCAGGATCGTGCCGTGGCGCTTCTTGAGGGAACCGAAGTTGACCTTGCTCGCGGCCGCCCAGTCGGCGGTGTCGGTGCTGCCGAGGTCCGCGGAGTAGAACGGCAGGTAGCCCTTGCCCTCCGCGTACTGGTCCCACATCAGGCCGTACTTCATCTGCTTGCCGTTCGCGGTGAGCACGTCGTCGTCGTTGTAGCGGAACAGTTCGGGGCCTTCCAGCTTCTTGCCGGTCCACTTGCTGTTGCCGACGAGGTCGCGGAAGTAGCCGACGAACTCCCACTGCTGGTCGTCCTTGCCGTGGTTGTAGCCGTCGCCTTCGCCCACGAAGGTCGTCGCGGTCGGGTTCTTCGTGCGCTCGACGCCGAGCTCGGTGTCGCCGGAGACACGGTAGTAGTAGCCATCGTCCGCCTTGAGCATCGTCGTGTCGATCACCGACTGCGGGCGGTCGATCCACTTGACCGGCGTGCTGAACGTCTTGAAGTCACGCGTCAGCGAGTAGTACATGTTGGTCGGGTCGGCGGCGTTCGGATCCTTGTCGTCCTGATCGGACGTGGTCGCCCAGTAGACCATGTACTGGCCGAGTTCCGGAATCCAGTAGGCTTCCGGCGCCCACGCCATGGCGGCGTGCGGGATCTTCGACGCCACGTCCACGGCGTACGGCTCGCCCCAGTTCACCAGGTCGTCGGACTCCCAGACGATGAGGTCCTTGCTGCCGTTGTACTTCTGCGCCGGGTTGTCGCCCCAGCCGCCGCGATGGTAGATGCTCAGGTCGGTGGCAATCAGGTAGAAGTGGTCGCCTTCCGGGGAGCGCACGAGGTACGGGTCGCGCACGCCCTTCTCGCCCAGATCGGAGGTGAGCACCGGGTCGCCCGCGGAACGGGTGTCATGCCAGGTGAGTCCGTCCTTGCTGGTCGCGAAGTACATCTGCTCGTCGGTGGCGTTGCGTTCCGTGCCGGTGAAGTGCGCGAACAGGTAATCCGTGGTCTTCGGCTTCTCGACGGCGGCCTTGACGGTCAGGGCGAAGGTCTTCGTCGCGGTGGAGCCGTCCTTGCCGGTGACGGTCGCGGTGAGCGTCACCTTCGTGTCCGCCTTCTGACGGGTGACGACGCCGGCGGGAATCTCGCCGTTGCCGCCGGTGGCATGGTCGGTGACGACGTTCGCGTCACTCGACTTCCAGCTGATCGTCGAACCGTTCACGGTACCGGTGGTCGGCAGGGTGATGCTGGAACGCACGTCGTCGGCGTTCGGGATGGTGAGCGCGTTGGCATCCGCCTCGGCCTGCTTGGTCTGCTGCGTGCCGGCCTCGTAGTCCTTCTTGATCTGGTCGGCGGTGTGCGCGGAACCGTAGATCTTCAGATTGTCGAGCAGTCCGGAATAGTATTCGCCGTTCACCCAGTTCGCCTTGCCGAGCTGGAGGACGCCGCCGTCCGCGCCGAGGATGTCCGCGAGTCCCTGCTTGACCGCGCCGTCGGGCGTGGCCGTCGCGACCTGTTCGCCGTCGATGTACAGCGTGGACGAGGTCGGCGCGAGCACGATGTCGACGTGACGCCAGTCGTTCTTCAGGTCCTTCGCCGCGACGCTGCCGGATTCGTTGCGTCCGGAGCCGTCGTTGTTGTAGCGCTGGAACGTGAGCGACGTGGTCAGATCCATGACGCCGAGGTAATGCTCGGACTTGTAGACTGGTGCCTTCGCGTCGGGCGCCGCGTAGAACGACCAGCCCTGGCCGGTGCTCGCCGACTTCGAATCGTAGCTGATCGTGACGGCGTCCTTGCCCTTGAGCACGGCCGAACCGTCGGACTTGGTCACGTCCAGCCAGAATCCGGAACCCAGTTGGGCGGCGGTCGTGCCGTCCTTGCCGGTGCCGGTCGCGGCCTTGCCGTTGATCGTCGCCTTCACGCCGGTGGTCGCGTCGGTGATGCTGCCGGTCGCGCCCGCCTTCACGTCGTTGAAGTCGAGGTTCGCGAGCAGGTCGGTATCCGCGGCGTCCGCTGCGGGCGTCGCGCTGCCGCCCGCGCCCGCGGCGTTCTGCGCGACGGCCTGTTGCAGCGCCTGTTGCGCGGTTTGTGATTGCGCGGTTGCGGCCGATGATGACGCGTCCGCGGCCGTCGCCGATGGCACAATCGTCATCAGCATCGGCAGCGCCGCGACTGCGGCCACCGCTTTCTTCCAACTCCCCATAATGCTCCTTCGGTAAGGGGATTGCTTCCTCGCACATCCGATGCCCGCTTGCGACATCGTCCCCGTTCGCAGGCTCCCATCGGAGCTCTTCCACCACTCCCCCAAGGTACCCACGACCGAACAAACCAGCATCGGCCATGTACAATCCCCCATCATACCTGTGAGCGGTAACAAAAACCATGGGGCATACAATTAGGCCCCCTCTGACGGGACATCGCCGTGAAGCAAACGCCGGAGGCGTTTGTAGGCGATGTGCGAGCCGACAGGCGAGCCGATGTGAGGCCGGCCGCAGGACGTCCGTAATCGCGGTCGGGCTGTCCGCGGCAGCGGACTGGGGGAGAGAAGAAGAGCGGCCGCAGGCCGCGGGGAAATCGAATCGGCCTGCGGCCGATACCGTATCTCCCGCGGCCTGCGGCTGCTGTCTCTCCCCCACCCGGCTTCGCCGGGAGCCCCCTCGTCAGAGGGGGCCAAGGACACCGATCGCGTTAGGCGCGGCGCTTGCGGAGGGTGAGGGTGGCGCCGGCGGCGGCGAGCATCGCCGTCACGCCGATCAGGCCGGCGACGGCGGAACCCGTCGCGGACAGGCCGCCCTTACCGGCGTTCGCGCCGTTACCTTGGTTCGTGCCATTACCCGCACCCGGGTTCGGGTTCGGCGCGGGGGTGCCAGCGTACGCGAACGCGTAGGTCTGCGTGAACGCGCCATCCGGGCTGGTCACCGTGAAGGTCTGGCCCTTCGTGGCGTCGGGCGTGATCTCCGCGATCTTCCAGTCGATCGGAACGCCCTGCAGCTTCACCTTACGGCCAGCAGCGATCTTGAACGGACCGGACTGGTCGTAACGGAACGAAGTCACCTGAGCGCCGTTGTCCACGTAGTTCGCGGTCACGGCCTTGAGGTCCTCCACACCGTACTTGGTCGCCGGCTCGTCGCCGGACTTCTCGACCTCGAGCGTGAACTCGACGGTCTGGTCGCCGGCCGTCACCGTCACCGTGGTCGTGCCGGCCTTGACGCCGGTGAACGTGGCGGTGTCGCCGGTCGCCGGGTCGACGGAGGCGACGGACGGATCGGCGGAAGTCCACGTGACCTGCGTGCTGTCGGCGAGGCCGCTGGTCATGGCGCTGAACGTGGCCGTCGCACCGGCCTTGACCTTGACGGTCGTGCCGGCGACGGACGCGTTCGCGGAGTCAAGCACGGTGAGCGACTTGGCGGCCGCGGCGTCCTCGGAGTAGTTGTTCTGCAGCGTGGTGCCGTTGTAGGCCTTCATCACCGCGTCATACTCGGTCTTCGTGATCGGCAGGATCGTGCCGTGGCGCTTCTTGAGCGAACCGAAGTTCACGGAGGAGGCCGACGACCAGTCGGATTTGTCGGTGCTGCCGAGGTCCGCGGAGTAGAACGGCAGGTAGCCCTTGCCTTCCGCGTACTGGTCCCACATCAGGCCGTACTTCATCTGCTTGCCGGCGGTGTTGGTCGGAATGTCGTTGGAGTTGTAGCGGAACAGCTCCGGACCTTCCAGCTTGGAACCGGTCAGACCGGTGCCGGTGAGGTCGCCGAACGTGCCGACGAGCGTCCACTGCTGGTCGTCGTTTCCGGTGTTGTAGCCGGGCGCGGTCTCGCTTTCGGTGACGGCGAGCGGGTTCTTCGTGCGCTCGATGCCGAGGTAGGTGTCGCCGGAGACGCGGTAATAGTAGCCGTCGTCCGCCTTGAGCATCGTCGTGTCGATGACGGAACGCTCGCGGTCGATCCACTTGACCGGGTCGGAGAAGTGGACGAAGTCACGCGTGGTCGCGTAGTACATGTTCATCTGGTCGCCGTACTTGTTGCCCAGCGGGTCGCTGGCGGCACCGTTCGTGGTCGTCGCCCAGTAGACCATGTATTCGCCAAGTTCCGGAATCCAGTAGGCTTCCGGCGCCCAGGCGCAGCCGGCACCCGGGATCTTCGAGGCGACGTCGACGAGGCGCGGCTTCGACCAGGAGACGAGGTCATGGGATTCCCAGATGACGAGCTTGGTGCTGCCGCCCGCGCCCGGACGGAAGTGCCAGCCGTAGTGCTTGACGCTCAGGTCGGTGGCGATCAGGTAGACGGTGTCGCCCTCCGGGGAACGCACGAGGTACGGGTCGCGTACGCCGGTCTCGCCCACGTCGGAGGTGAGCACCGGGTCGCCGTCCTTATGCGTATCGGTCCACTTGAGACCGTCCTCGCTGGTGGCGAAGTACATCTGCTCGTCGGTGACGTTGCGCTCGGAGCCGGTGAAGTGCGCGAACAGGTAGTCGGTGGTGGCCTCCTGCTTGACGGCCTTCTTCACGGTCGCGACGAAACGCTTGACGGCGGTCGCGCCCTCGACGGAGGCGGTGAGCACGACGGTCTTGTCGCCGTCGGACGGACGGGTGACGACGCCCGGCGCGACCTTGCCGTCGGCCTTGTCGGAGATGACGGACGGGTCCGACGAGGTCCACGTGATCGGGCTGCCGAACTTCGAGCCGGTGGTCGGGAGCGTGATGCTCGAGTACACGGCGTTGAGGTTGCCGAGGTCGATCGCGTCGAGGTCGGCCTGCGCCTTGTCGGCGGCGGATTCCTCATGCTCGACGGTGACGGCGAAGGTCTTGGACTCGCTCGTTCCCACGACGGTGGCGGTGAGCGTCACCTTCACGTCCGCCTGGTCGGAGGCCGGGCGGGTGACGGTCGCCTTGCCGGTCGCGGCGTCGATCTTGACGGCGTCGTTGTCGGACGTCCACGCGATCGCGGTGCCGTTCGAGCTGACCGGCACGGTGAAGTCGGCGGTCACGGATTCCGGCACGTCCGCGTTGGCGAGCGCGTCGGCGATGGCCGCGGCGGTGGAATCGTAGACCTTGAGGTTGTCGATGTCGCCGGTGAAGTATTCGCCGTTGCCCCAGTTGCCCTTGCCGATCTGGAACACGCCGCCCTCGGCGCCGAGGATCGACGTCAGCGGCGAATCGGCGGTGTCGGTGGAGACGCCCTGCTGCTTGCCGTCCACGTACAGCGCGGAGAACTCGTCGGTCACGACGATGTCGACGTGCTTCCAGTTGCCGGCGGTTCCGGCGTTCTTGTCGATGGTGGCCTTGTCGGAGTTGCGGCCGTTGATGTAGCGCTCGACGCGCGTCTTGTTGGTCTGGTCGAGCACGCCGAGATACGTGGGCGCGTTGCCGTTGACGCCGTTCGCGTTCGGCGCGGCGAAGACCGTCCAGGCGCCGCCGGTCGCGTTGGCCTTGGAATCGTAGCTGATGGTGACGGCGTGCTTGCCCTTGAGCAGGGCGGAACCGTCGGCGTTGGTCAGGTTCAGCCAGTTGCTGGAGCCCAGCGTGAGCGCGGTCGTGCTGTCCTTCGCGTTGGTCGCGGTCGCGGCCTTGCCGTTGATGGTCGCCTTGGCCTTGCCGGTCTTGTCGTTCAGCGTACCGGTCTGGTCGGCCTTGACGTCGTTGAAGTCGTAGTTGGCGAGCAGGTTCGCGTCCTTCTCGTAGTTCGCGAGGTCGCTCGGACCCTCGGTGGGTGTATCGGCGGCTGCGGCGGCGGTATCGTCCGCCGTGATCGTTCCGTTCTGCGCGACGGCGGCCGCGAGCGCCTGCTGCGCGGCCGGCGTGTTCGCCGCCGACGTCGTCGCATCGGCCGCGTTCGCGGCCGGCGCCAACGCCATCAGCATCGGCACTGTGGCCACCAGCGCCACCGCCTTCTTCCAGTTCCCCATAATGCTCCTTCAATCAGGGAATCATGTTCTTCCGACGGTCTCCTCCTCGCCCACCACCGCCTACCTTGCGATGCCGGGATTCGCCTGTGCACCAGCCGCCCATCGAAGACCTCACCATCTTCCCCAAGGAGCCGATGACCGAACCTACCATCGGAAATGTTCGTTCCCATCATACATGTGAGCGGTCACAAAGCCACGCCGAAAGCGGTTGCAGAACTCGGGCCGACCACAGGCCGTCCATGATTGCGGACGAGGTGTCATCGCGAAGCGATGACGGAGGGAGAGAAGAAGAGCGGCCGCAGGCCGCGGGGAAATAGTATCGGCCGAAGGCCGATGCCGTATCTCCCGCGGCCTGCGGCCGCTGTCTCTCCCCCAGTCAGCCTGCGGCTGACAGCCCCCCCCCTCGTCAGAGGGGGCCGAGGATGGCGTCTACCGCTACGCGCGGCGCTTGCGCCAGACGGTCAGGGCGACACCCGCGGCGGCGAGCACGGCCACCACACCGAGCACGGACGCCACGGCGGCACCCGTCCTCGACAGAGCCGCACCGTTACCGAACGGCTTGGCCGCCGGCTTCGTCACGGCACCATTACCAGCACCGTCACCAGCACCCGGCTTGGTCGCGGAACCGTCACCGTTACCGTTGTTGTCGCCAGTGCCCGGGTTCGGGTTCTCGCCGGAATCCTTCTTGACGAGGGTGACCTTGTAGGTCTTCGTGGTGGTGCCGTCGGCGGCGGTGACCTTCACGGTCACCACGCCGTCGGCCACGGCCACATCGGCCGAAGCGCCGGCGTCGGTGGTCTCGGCGGCCACGTCGGCCACGGTCACCGCGGCAGGATCGTCGACCTTCAGCGACGCGCCCTTGTCGGACGCGGCGTCATCGAGCGACACCTCGGAACCCGCCACCGTGAGCGACTTGAGCGACGCATCGGTGGACACCGGCTTGTCGGCCACGACGACCTTCAGCGTGACGTCCTTCTTCGACTGGTCAAGCTCCTCGCTGGTGGTCATGTCGATGATCGGCGTGCCGTCTGCGCGGAAGTGCACCGGGAGGATGCCGGCGTCGCGCGCGGTGTTGCGCGAACCGTTGGTCATTGCGTGGTACACGTTGTACACGTCACCGTACGGGTCGGTGAAGTAGGAGTTGTGGCCGAGACCGAACTGGCCGGCGAAGGTGCCGTTGTGCAGCCACGGGTAGTTCGACTTCGTCCAGCTGGACGCCTTGGTCAGGTCGGAGCCCACGTTCGCGATCAGCATGCCGGTCGCGTACTGCGGGGTGACGAGCTGGGCGGAGAACACCATGTACACCTTGCCGCCGGAGACGAGCACGTTCGGGCCCTCGTTGACGCCGTCGAGCTCCCATCCCCATTCGGGGCGCATGATGCGCTGCGGCGTGGTGAGCGCCACCCACGGCTTGTCCGGATTGACTTCGGCGATGGAGACATTGGCCTTGGCGCCGGCGCGCTCCTCGTCACCCTGGCTCCAGGCGATGTAGGACTTGCCGCCCGCCTCGAAGTAGGTCATGTCGATGGTCAGACCGAGGTTGGAGAGGTTGTCGAGGCTGCCGTCGGCGAGCTGGCGCTGCACACGGTGCTCGATCCAGTCGGCGGTCTTGGTCGGGTCGCCGCCGTCCTTGAGCTCCATGATGTACGCGACGGGTGCGGTGCCGACCCAGTTCGGGCCGCCGTAGGCCTTGTCGGGCACGGTGGCGTAGAAGCAGTACAGCTTGCCGTTGATGACGTGCAGCTCCGGCGCCCAGTGGTAGCCCTTGTGGCCGAGTCCGTCGTTGTCGCCGAACAGGTAGGTGTCCTGGCCTTCGACCTTGTAACCGCCGTCTGCGACCACTCCGGCCTTCTGGTCCTTGAGCCCGGCGAGCGTGTCGGAGGAGCGGATGAACAGCGTGTGCATGCCGCCCGCGTCGGACGTGCCCATCGCGTAGTACTTGCCCTTCCAGTACACGATGTTCGGGTCGGCGCGGTTCTTCATCATCGGGAACTGCTCGGAGTAGTTCTGCTGGTTGATGGTGCCGCTGATCGTGTATTCGCCGGCCTTGGTGAGGTCGATGTTCTTCAGCTCGTCCTGGTTCCAGTTGACGCGGAAGTCGAAGGTGGAACCGTCGGAGTAGGTGGCGGTCGCGGTCGCGCCCTTGGAGAGCAGGCCGTTGTCGAGCGTCGTGCCGCCATTGACCTGCTGGAGCAGCTCCTGCTCGGTGGTCTTGCCCGCTTCGACGGTCACGGTCTTCGGGGCTTCGACGCCCGTGTTGTGGACGCGGCCGAGCCGCTCGGTGACGGCAGCCGCGGCGGCCTTGGTCAGGGCGATCGTGTTGCCGCTGCCGGCGAGTGCGTTGGCGACGCCGCTCAGGTCGGCCTGCGTACGCGCGAAGCCGACACCGGTCTTCACGTCGGAGAACGTCTTGAAGTCCTTGGTGGTCACGTAACGGCTGACGCCGCTGGTCTTCCAGGAGATACGGTATTCACCGGTGGAAGCGTCGTAGCCGGCGGCGATGGTACCAGCGTCGAACAGCGTGGCATCGTCGGTCACCTGGACCATGTCGCCGCGTTCGTCGTCGTTCGGCTTGCCGGACCACTCGGTCAGGTCGCCGGACGTGGAGAAGGCGATCTTTCCTCCATCCACGCGGTTGCCGTTGACGTCGGTGAAGACGGCCACGTACGCGTACTTGCCGTCCTTGAGCTGGAACAGGTACGGGTCGACGAGTCCGCGGACATCGGTGGTCTGCGTCGGGTAGCCCTTGTCGTTCTTCGGACCGACGGTGATCTGCGCTTCGGCGAACGCGACGCCGTAGTCACTGTTCAGTGCGGCGTAGGAGGAACCATCCGCGCTGAGCGCGAGATGGAGGGCGTCGCCGACGCGCGCGCCACCGTTGATGGAATGGTCGCGCGTGTACGAAGCGAGCGTCTCGGCGCTCTTCGGCATGACGCGCACGGCCTTGAACGTCTTCGTCGCGGTCTTGCCGTTCAGCGTGATGGTGGCGGTCAGGTCGACGGTCTTCTCGGCATCACCGGAAACGCCGACCACCGTGCCGTCGTCCTTCACGAGCGACGTGTCGGACGACTTCCACGCGACGGTCGCGCCGGGAGCGGCGGCGATCGTCGCCGGCAACGTCGCGCCCGCGGTGAGCTGGTAGTCGACGAGCAGTCGGTCCGCGGCCGCGTCAGCGGTGGTGATGGCCGCGGTGACGACCACCGTGAACTGCTTCGTGTAGACGACGCCGTTCACGGTGGAGGACGCGGTGAGCGTGACTTCGGTGTCCTTGGCAGGCGCCTTCACGACCTTGCCGTCATTGCCAAGCACGGTCGTGTCGGACGACGACCACGCGAGCGGGTTGCCGAGCGCGTCGGTCGCGGGCAGCGTCACGCCGGTCTCGGTGGAGCCGGGCACGGTGACGCCGTCCCAGATCATCGCGTCGGAGACGTAGGCGGCCTTCCACACCTTGATGTTGTCGAGTCCGCCGTTGTAGTACTTGTCGCCGTTCCACGTGGACTTGCCGAACGTGACCGGCAGATCGGCACCGAGGTCGGAGAGTTTCGTGGTGACGTTCCTGTTGATGCCCTTGAGCGCGCCGTCCTGGAACACGGCGATGAAGCTCGGGCTCACGGAGATGCGGTACGTGTGCCACACGTTGGACGTGTTCGTGTTCACGGTCACGCCCTGTTCGCCGCCGTTGGAACCCTTCGTGATGGCGGTGTACACGCTGCTCGGGCGCAGACGGGAGAAGAAGTACTTCTGATTGTCGTTGCCGATCGCGAACGAGAAGAAGTTGTCGTTGTCCGCCATGCGCGACTTCGAGTCGAACTGCACGGTGAACGAGTCGGTGCCGTTGAGCAGGCCCTTCGGCAGCTCGAGGTACTGGCCGTCGTTGCCGCGCAATTGGACGACCTTGCTGGTGAAGTCGCCGGGCTTGCCGTACTCGACATTGTCGCCCTTGATGGTCAGGTCGTTGCCGTGGCCGGAGACGTCCTTGCCCTTGTCGTTCTCATCCTCGAAATCATAGGATGCGAGCAGATTTGCGTCGGTGAGGCCTCCGTCGGCCGGGTCCGCCGCCATCGCGGTGCTCGGCCCCAAGGCCAGCCCCGCGAGCATGACCGGCAGCGCCGCAAGGGCCGCCACCGCTTTCTTCCAATTCCCCATGATGCTCCTTCGGTAAGGGGATTTCTTCCTTCGATATTCAGTTATGTGGTGAAGTGTGTTGGGTAAAACTGCCTCCCTCTGAGGGGACATCGCCGTGAAGCAAACGCCGGAGGCGTTTGTAGGCGATGTGCGAGCCGACAGGCGAGCCGATGTGAGGTCAGCCGCAGGCTGTCCGTAATGGCGGACGAGGTGTCATCGCGAAGCGATGACGGAGGGAGAGACCACGGCCGTAGGCCGCGGGAACATCGAATCGGTCTTCGGCCGATGCCGTTTCCTCAGCGGCTCACGCCGCAGTCTCTCCCCCACCCGGCTTCGCCGGGAGCCCCCTCGTCAGAGGGGGCCAATTCGCACGGTCGGCTCAGGCCTGGCGCTTGCGCTGGATGGTCAGGGCGATGCCTGCGGCGGCGAGCAGGACGGTCACGCCGAGTACACCGGCCACGGCGGTGCCTGTCGCGGACAAGCCCGCACCGTTGCCGTTCGGCTTGGTCGCGGAACCGTTGCCGTTCACGGAACCGGCTCCGGCGTTGCCGTTGCCGGCACCACCGTTATCACCCGCGTCGCCGTTGTCACCCGCGTTTCCGCCGTTTCCGCCGTTGTCGCCGGAATCCTTCGCCTTGACGGTGATCTTGAGGGAACCGGAGACGCCGTTCTTGGCGGTGGCGGTGATCGTCGCGTCGCCGGCGGCGCGCGCGGTCACGGCGCCGTTCTGGTCGACGGAGGCGACGGTCGCGTCGGAACTGGTCCACACGAGACCGGCGGCCGCGGCGTCGCCCGCGTCGCCGGACCACGTGATGTCGGCGGCGAGCTGCGCGACGTCGCCGACGGTGAGCTGCTGCTTGCCGCTCACCGTGACGGCGGTGACGACGCTCTCACCGGGCTTGTCCGGGTCGACCGGCGTCTCGCCCGTGCCCTTGACGGTCACGGTGACGGTGACGGTGCGGTTGGCGGGCGCGACCTCCTGGTCCTTGCTCAGCGACATGTCGAGCATGCCGTTGGCGCGCACGTTCACCGACTTGACCCACGTGTTGCGGTCCTGGTCGAACAGGCCGCCGGCCGCGCTGCCGGAGTGGGGCTCCGGGTAGGGGCGGGCGTGGTAGGCCATGACGATGTTGCCGGCCTCGTCGTGCACGAGCGAGATGTGGCCGGGGCCGGCCTGCTTGCGCTCGTACGAGGTCTCGTCGGCGCCGTACTTGCCGGTGTAGGTGTCGTTCGTGTCGATCGACGGGAAGTCGGCGGTCGTCCAGCTGGCCGGGTCGGTCAGGTCGGCGTCGAGGGAGGCGCGCATCACGTTGGTGTTGTAGTACTTGTCCACCGTGGCGCCCGCGTACGCGATGTACACGTACTTGCCGTGCGCGAACATGAACGGCGCCTCGACGATCGCCTGGTCCGAGCCTTCGGTGTTGTCGCCGGGGGTCGGGGACTGCTTGCCGTACTCGAACTGCTGGCTCACCTGGTAGATGTGCTTGAGCGAGCCGTCGACGAGCGGGGTGACGCCGTCGCCCATCTTCGCCTTGGCGAGGTACAGGCCGGCGCTCTTCGGGAACAGCCAGTAGCCCTGGGTCTTGCCGTTCTCTTCGCGTTCGAAGTACGTCACGTCGAACGCGGCGCCTTCGAGCACGGTCGGCTCGCCCCAGTTCTCGGCCTTGAGGAAGCCGCCGTCCTTGATGGACTGCTCGTCGCCGGTGTACGGGATGAGGATGGTGTTGTTGCACCAGCCGCCGTTCACGCTCGAGACTCCCTTATGGAAGCCGGCCACGATCCACCACTTGCCGTTGATCTTGTGGAACTCCTGGGCCCAGATGAACGCGCTCCACCCGTAGAACGAGTCGGGGTACTGGTCCTTGTGACCCGGAGTGCCGTTCTCCGGCTTGATGATGATGTGCTCCTCGGCGCTCTTGAGGCCGTTGATGGTCTTCGCGCGCTTGAGTCCGATGGAACGGTAGCTGTTCTTCTGCAACGTGCTCGGATCGGTGGACTTCACCTCGTAGGTGGAACCGGTGAGGTAGTAGTAGCCGTCGTCCTCGTTGTAGAAGATGTCCGGATCGGCGCGGGCGTCGTTATACATGGCCTCGTCGGTCTGCTTGACGGTGCCCTGGACCTTGATCGAACCGCCCTTCGACTTGTCGAGCGATGCGAGCTGATCGGCGATCGAGTCGGTGTTCCAGTCCACGTCGAACGACTTCGTGGAGTCATCGTTGTAGGTCATCGTCGCCTTGGTCTTGGCGACGTCCTTCGCGATGGATTCCGCGGTGGCGTCCTTCGCGTCCGCCTCGACGCCCTTCACGGAAACGCCGGTGTTCTGGAGGTCCACGTAGTTCTTGTGGAACTTCGCGAACTCCGTCTGGCTCACCGTGAACGCGCTGGTCTGGCCTTCGCCGGCCCACGCGGGCAGGCCGTCGGTCGCGCCGGACACGCCCATCTGGGCGGCGTCGGCCTTGTACAGGCCCGTGACCTTCGCGGAGGCGGTCAGGTCGGAGAGCACGGCCACGCGGCCCTCGCCGGTCAGGCCGTCGGTGAAGAACACCTTGTAGCCCTTCGCGGCGGCGTCATAGACGATGCGCGGGTTGGTGACAGTATCGGAGGAGGACAGCGTGATCGCGCGCTGGTTGGTGAACGTCGCGCCGTCGCCCTTGCCGTCCCACACGTAGATCGCGCCGGTCGCGTTGTTCTGCGACGCGACGACGCCGAGCGTGCCGTCCGCGGCGCGGTAGAACGTGGGCGAACCCATCTGCGCGTTCGGCTTGGCGGACTGCGAGCCGTCCCACTTGACCGACAGGATCGACTGCGAACGGTTCAGCGTCGTCCACGCGCCCTCGCCCGCGGCCTTGTCGGCCACATACAGCGAGTCCGCGCGACGATCGTCGTTGTAGGCGAGCGGATCGTACTTCGCGCCGTTCTGATCGCTGCGATCGACGTCCTTGACGTAGGACGCGATCTGGCCGCCGTCGTCGAGAATCGTCGCGTCCGCCGTGACCGGCGTCGCGACGCCGTCGATCGTCGCCGTGAGCGCGACCTTCACGGGCGCGCTTCCGGCGGCAGGCAGCGTGACCTTGCCGTCCGCGGCGACGAGCTTCGCGCCGTCGCCCGCGGCCTTCCACGTGACCGTCTTGCCGAGCACGGTGGACGGCAGGTCGCCGGTGATGCGCGACGGGATGGCGAGCGCGGCGGCGTAGTCGGTCTTCGCGCCTTCGACGCCGAGTTCGTCGGCGGTGAGCGCGCGGCCGGTGATCGTCAGGTTGTCGAGGAGTCCGGTGAAGTATTCGCCGTTGCCCCAGTTCGCCTTGCCGATCTGGAGGATGCCGCCGTCGGCGCCGAGGATGTCGGTCAGGACCTGGCCGTTGGTGTTGACGGCGACGAGCTGCTGGTCGACGTACAGTTTCGCGGTCTTGCCGGCGATGACGATGTCGACGTGCTTCCAGCCTTCGTTCTTCGCGGTGGTGGAGAGGTTGCCGGAGGAGTCGCGACCGCTCGCGTTGTTGTAGCGTTCGACCGTGATGCCGGTGGTCTTGTCGAGGACGCCGACGTAGTGCTCCTTGCCGTACTCCTGCTTGGTGACGTTGGAGGCGGCGAAGAACGTCCATCCGGTGTTCGCGTTGCCCGCGTCGGGCTTGGAGTCGTAGGAGATCGTGACGTCGGTCTTGCCCTTCAGGAGCGGGGAGCCGTCCTTGGCGGTGACGTTCAGCCAGAAGTCCTTGCTCAGCTTCACGGCCTTGCCGTCCTTCGCGTCCTTCGAGTCGGCGAGCGCGGCGGTGCCCTGTGTGGCACCGGTCGCGTTGCCGCCGTCGAACGTGCCGTCGGCGGAGGCCTTGTCGAACGTGAAGTCGGCGAGCTGGTCCGGGTCAGTGGGCTCGGTGGTGCCGTCGCCGGCGACCTTCACCTTGGCGGTGACGGTGATCGCGGTGGAGCTGTAGAGCGGACGGTTCTTGTCGGCCGTTGCGTTGTCGACGAAGCCGCCGGTCTGCTTCCAGCTGTTGTTCGCGTTCGCGCCGCTGTTGATGAGGTCGTCCTCGTCGGTCTTGGCTTCGCCGGCCGCGTTGGTCCACTTCCAGTGGTTCTTGTTCGCGCCGATCGTGTCGACCGTGCCGGTGACCGTGTACTCGCCGGGCTTGGCGGTGTCGACGCCGGAGACGTCCCACGTGACGTCGCGGTCGGCGGTGCCGTAGCCGTTGGAGAGCGTGACCTGCTGCGTCTTCGGGAGCTTGGACGTGACGTCCTTCGCGTCGGCGTTCTTGTCGACGGTGACCTCGTCGGAGACGGCGAGGTTCTGGTTGTCGGAGGCCTTCGCGTCGGCGTTGCGGATCGCGTCGTACTGCGCCTTGGTGAGGGAGACGACGCCGCCGTGCTTGGTGTTCGCGGTGAGGAAGAAGTTGGTCTCGCTCACGTTGAGCGGCGTCCACGGGTTCTCCGCGTTGAGGTCGGTGGCGATCAGCGGGTTGTAGCCGTAGCGCGCGCCGGAGGCGACGGAGCCGTAGTTGTCGACGAACAGGATCCACTTGTTCTCGCCGTTGACCTTGAACGCGTTCGGGCCTTCCTGGGACGAACCGAACGTGCTGCCGATGTTCTTCTGGCCCATGACCCAGCCCTTGGCCGGATTGGTGGCGCCCTGGTCGCCGCGCCACCAGTCGGCGCGGTCGGTGTACTCCATGAAGATGCGGCCGGATCCGCTCATGCGGTAGGAGCGGCCGTTGTTCTGGGTCATCGTCGTGTCGATGGTGTTGCGGTTCACCGCGCTGTTCGGCACGAACACGCCGCCGAAGTGGTAGGTGTCCTGCGTGAAGTCACTGGTGTAGCCCCACACGACGTTGTTGTTCTTGGAGCCGCCGTCCACGCTTGCGGAGACGGACCAGTACATGACGAACGCGCCGCCCTTGGCGGAGCCGTTGTCCTTGCCGTCGTCGTTGAGGTCGTAGAAGTCGGGGACCCACGTGGCTTCGGGGGCCCACGCCATGCCGATGTCCGAGATGGTCTTGCCGGTCACGCTGTCGGTGAGCGTCGTGTCATGCTTGCCGTTCTCGTCCACCGCGGTGTCGAGTTCGGTCATGTCGTCGAAGTGGATGAGGTCCTTCGAGGCCCACACGTGCAGCTTCGTGCTGTAGCCGTTGGTCCACGCGGTCCAGTTGGCGTTATCGCCGCCGAACACGCGCAGGTCGGTGGCGAGGATGTAGTAGGTCTTCGCCTGCGGGTTGTAGGCGATGAACGGGTCGCGCACGCCGGTCGTGGATTCGTTGCTGGCGAGGATCGGCTCGCCGCCGTTGAGTGTATCCCACTGGTAGGGGTTGTCGCCGCGGGAGATGTCGAGGTAGATCTTCTCCGCGTAGCCCTTGTTGTTCTCGATGAAGTGGACCATCGCGTAGCCGTACGGATCGTCGGCCTTGACTTCCTTGACGGTCACCTTGATGCTCGCCGTGACGTTCGCGGCGGCGGTGGAGGTGGCGGTGATCGTGGCGGTGCCGGCTTTCTTGGCGGTCACGCTGCCGCTCGCGTCGACGGTGGCGACGGCCGGGTTGTCGGACTCCCACGTGACGGTCGGCTCGGCGGACGCCGGTTCGACGGTCGTGGTGAGCGAGGTGGAGGAGCCTTCCTTGAGGGTCAGCGTGCCGTCGTCGGCCACGGCGGAGCCGCCGATGTGCAGCTTCGTGGGCGAAGCGACGCCGAGGTCCGCGGAGGAGAGGGCGGAACCGTAGATGGTGAGGTTGTCGAGCAGGCCGGTGAAGTATTCGCCGTTGCCCCAGTTGCCCTTGCCGATCTGCAGCACGCCGCCGGAGCCTCCGAGAATAGTGGAGAGCTCCTCGCCGTTCACGTTGCTCGCGACGAACTTGCGGTCGACGTACAGTTTCGCGGTCTTGCCGGAGATCACGAGGTCGACGTGCTTCCACGCGTCCTTGGTGCCCGCGTTCTGGTCGATTGTGGCGACGTCGCTGTTGCGGCCGTTCAGGTAGCGTTCGACGCGCGTCTTGTTGGTCTGGTCGAGCACGCCGAGATAGGTGGGCGCGTTGCCGTTGACGCCGTTCGCGTTCGGCGCGGCGAACACGGTCCATGCGCCGCCGGTCGCGTTGGCCTTGGAGTCGTAGCTGATGGTCACGTCGTTGAGGCCGGCGAGCAGCGGGCTGCCGTCCGACTTGGTGACGTTCAGCCAGAAGTTCTGGCCGAGCTGGGCGGCCTTGCCGGCGTCATCGTTCTGGCCGGCGACGAGGTTCGCGGTGCCGTTGACGGTCGCCTTCGCGTCGCCCTTCGCGCTCGTGAACGCGGCGGTTCCGTTGTCCTGCGCGGCCGGGTTGGCGTTGAAGTCGAAGCTGGCGATCGGGTCGGCGGCGGTTGCGGCGGCCGCCTTGGCGGACTTGGTCGTATCGGCGGCGGCCTGCGCCTGGGTTTGGGCTTGGGCTTGCGCGGCGCGCAGCTGCGCAGTGGATGCCGTCGCGGACTGCGTGGCCGTGGCCACGGCGTCGTCCGCCGACGCGGTCATGGGCAGAATCAGTCCCATGCCGAGCGTCGATACCGCGGCCACGATGGCCGCGAGTCGTGTGGCTCTCTTCACTGAGATTCCTTCCTCGGATTTCCTCAAGTTCCTTCGTTGGATTGCGTTCGTCTACCGCGCGCCTGCCCCCTCAGTCCGGCCTATGGCCGGCCAGCTCCCCCACATACGTGGGGGAGCAAAGGGAATGGAACGCGCCACGCAGCACAACCATTCCTTTGCGCCCCCTTCAGGGGGAGCTGTCGCGCGAAGCGCGGCTGAGGGGGACTCGATGTCTGGCAAACGAACACCCGATTTGTAATTTTGTTACCAAATCGTTATCGACGACCGGCCGCCAATCCTCCTCAAGTGGCGTGTTTCGCCGTCGCCCTCCTTCACGGCGCACGCGACGCCGCAATCGGTCTCCTTCGCCGGAAACGCCCGCCGCACCCGCAATCCCAGTCACCACAACGTTTCCCGGAACAACGTTTTCGCACGGCCGGCTCCCCGGCTCTTGTGCCCCTCATTATACTGTGAACGCTCACTTTACTTAAGCGCTTACAGTGACGGGAATCGCGCCGGGGGCAAGCGCGCTCCACTCCCCCTCAGTCCGGCCTACGGCCGGCCAGCTCCCCCACATACGTGGGGGAGCGAGATAACGGAATGCGCCTCACGGCGCACACCATCCCTTTGCTCCCCCTTTCAGGGGGAGCTGTCCGCGAAGCGGACTGAGGGGGTACCTGCGCACGCATAGGCCCCCTCTGACGAGGGGGCTGTCGGCCGCAGGCCGACTGGGGGAGAGACAGCGGCCGCAGGAAACGGAATCGGCCTTCGGCCGATGCGATATCCCCGCAGCCTGCGGCCGCTCTTCTTCTTCCCCTCCGTCATCGCTTCGCGATGACACCTCGTCCGCAATCAAGGACGGCCTGCGGCCGGCCCCACATCAGCTCGCCTGTCGGCTCGCACATCGCCTGCAAACGCTTCCGGCGTTTGCTTGACGGCGATGCCCCCTCAGTCGGCCTACGGCCGACAGCTCCCCCTGAAAGGGGGAGCAAAGTAATGGCATGCGCCGTAAGGTGCATTCCGTTAGCCGGCACCTCGTAAGAAAACGCTTTGCGTAAGCGGTCACATTGCTGTCATCACGTGTCCTCCCTTGGTTTATAATTGAAGCGTTTCAATTTGCATGTCAACGATAACACACTTACAACGAGGTAGCTCATGCATCACGTCATCACGCGGGCAACGGAACGCCCGCGACAAGACACCGGCACAGGCACAAACACAAGCATCATCCGGAACACAGGCAAGGCCAGGACGCCGGCGCGTGTCCTCTGCGCCCTGCTCGCCGCGGCGGGCATGCTCATCGCGCCGATGACGGCCACCGCCGCCGAAACCGCGCGCCCCGCCCCGACCATCACCGGTCTCACCACCGATTACCTCACCAATCCGGTGGGCGTGGAGACCGACGGCGTGACCTTCGGCTGGCGGATGGACTCGAAGGTCATCGGCGCCACGCAGTCCGCCTACCAGATCGACGTCACGGCCGACGGCAAAGGCACGGTATGGTCCAGCGGCAAGACGGACGGCGGCACGTCCGTCGGCATCCCCTACGCGGGACCGGACCTGACCGATGGTACGGCGTACTCGTGGACCGTCACCGTCTGGGACGGCGACGGCGCGAAGGCCGTCTCCTCCCCCGCCACGTTCGAGACCGGCGTGACCGACACCAAGCAATGGCAGGACGCGCAGTTCATCCGCATGAACAAGTCGTCGAGCGCCCCGATCTTCCGCACCGAGCGCAAGGTCGGCAGCGACATCGTCTCCGCCCGTCTCTACATCACCGCGCTCGGCGCCTACCAGGCGTATCTGAACGGCAAGGAGGTCGGCGAGACCCAAGCGGACGGCACCGTCACGCATGATCATATGAACCCCGGATACGGCAACGGCGACGTATCCCTCGGCTACCAGACCTACGACGTCACCGGCTATCTCAAGGGACAACGCGACATCGCACTGTCCGTCGTGGCCGGCAACGGCTGGAAGTTCGGCCTGAACACGACGGCCGCGCAGCCGGCGGTCAAGGCGCTGCTCGCCGTGACCGGCACGGACGGCGACGTCACGTACATCCCCACCAACACCACCGACTGGAAGGGCACGCTCAGCGGCGGCATCCTCAAGAACGGCGTCTACTACGGCGAGGACTACGACGCGCGCGTGGCCGACCGGCTGGGCGACTTCACCAAGGTCGGCTACGACGACGGCGACTGGACCGGCGCGGACAATACCGCCGCGACGGTCGTGCCGAAGCTCACCGACACCTTCGACACCGCGAAGGCGCGCTACGTGCGGCTTTCGGTGAGCGCCACCGGCCCGGCCATCAAGGAGGACACCAACGAGAACCGCCTGCAGATCATGGAGATGGGACTGTACGCCGACGGCGACGGCACCGGTACCGGCTCCGGCACCACCAATCTGCTCAAGGGCCTGACCGCGCAGGCGTCCGACACCTTCGACTGGGATGACACGTGGGGCGTGGCCAAGCTGACCGACGGCGACGACGGCGTCGAATCGGACGCCGGCTACTCCAGCGGCGTGCTCGCCAACAACCAGAGCGAGGTCGCGCTCACGCAGCCCATCACGCTCACCTTCGACCTGGGCGAGGCGAAATCATTCGACAGGCTCACGCTGCAGCCGCGCGTGCAGGCCGATTCGATCGACGGCGTGCAGGCGGCCAACTATCCGAAGGACTACACGCTGCAGATCTCCGACGACGGCGAGCACTGGACCGACGTGACCACGAAGCACGTGGACTCGCTGCGCAACACCGTGCTGCACCCCGAGACCGCGATGCCGGCCGTCACCACCTCGCTCGACGAGACCACCGCCAAGGACGTGCGCGTGAGCGTCTCGCAATCCGGCCCGGCCAACGCGCAGGACAACGAGAACCGCCTGCAGATCATGGAGATGCAGCTCACCGACGCCGACGGCGACGTGGTGTCCGGTGGCGTCACGCCGACCGTGTCCGACACGTTCACCGGCGGCGACCAGTGGAAGCCAGCGAACCTGACCGACAGCGACCTGGGCGAGACCAGCGACGCCGGCTGGTCCAGCGGCATCCTCGGCAAGGGGAACGTCACACAGGACATCGACGAGCCGATCACGTTCGACTTCCACTTCGACAAGGCCGTCTCCATCGCCGGACTGACGATGACCCCGCGCACCAAGGTCGATTCCATCCTCTCCGGCACCGCGGCGAACTACCCGCAGACCTACTCGGTGCAGGTCTCGAAGGACGGCGGCAAGACCTGGACCGACGTCAAGAGGAATGTGGACGCCGGCAGCGTGCGCAATACCGTGCTCGCCGGCGCGCTCGCGCTGGGCACGACCACCTACGCGGGGAAGATCGTCGCCAAGCCGGGTCTGACCGGGCGCATCGTCGACGCGTTCTCCGCCGAACCGGTGTCAGCCACCGTGTACGAGGGCGACGCCGCGACCAGCGAGTTCGCCGGCGGGCAGGTGAACGTCGTCGACTACCGCGCCTACGCGAAGCCCTCCGACGCCCTGTACCAGTCCGCGTACACGAACGTCGCCAAAGGCGACAGCCTCTTCGGCAGGAACGGCCTCACCCTGAAGAAGGGACAGACGATGATCATCGACATGGGGCAGAACCTCACCGCCGTGCCGACGCTCACCTTCGCCGCGGCCTCCGGGACCAAGGCGACCGTCCGGTTCGGCGAGATGCTCAACGACGGCAGCGCGGTCGGCAACGGCAACACGCAGGCCGACGGGCCGAAGGGCTCGATGTACCAGAAGAACCTGCGCAACGCCCGCTCGCAGGCCACCTACGTGTTCGACGGCGGCGGCAGCAACAGCAGCAACGGCAAGGAGACCTACCAGCCGCTGATGTCGTACTTCGGCTACCAGTACATCGAGCTGACGGCCACCGCCGACATGACCGTGTACGCGGCGAAGTCGAACGCGCTCTCGTCCGTGAGCCGCCAGACCGGCACGATCAGCACCGACAACGCGCACGTGAACAAGCTGTTCTCGAACACGCTGCACGGCCAGCTGAGCAACTACTACACCACGTCCACCGACTGCCCGCAGCGCGACGAACGCCTGCTGTGGACCGGCGACCTGCAGGCGTTCGCGCAGACCGCCACCTACAACTTCGATTCGGTCGCGTTCCTCGACGACATCCAGGACATCCTCGACGAGAACACGATGATCAAGGGGTACACGCCCTCGGTCGCCGACCAGCTGAGCGGCTACTTCAGCAACCAGGCGGCCGGTTGGAGCGACGCGCTCATCATCGACGCCTGGGTCATGTACCAGCAGACCGGCGACGCGTCCATCCTCTCCCGCAGCTACGAGGCCCTGACCAAGTACATGGACTTCATGATCGCCGGCGAGCGCGGCCCCGACCAGGCGCGCGTGACCGGCGACAAGAACTTCGGCGACTGGCTGTCGTTCCAGGGCACGAACGTGAACATCATGGCCGACTACTACTACGGCTATGACGCGCAGCTCATGGCGAAGATCGCCGGCGTGCTGGGCAAGTCCGACGACGAGGCCCGCTACGCGGCCAAGTTCGAGGCGATCAAGGCGAAGTTCCTCGCCACGCACGTGACGTTCACGGACGGCACCCTGACCATCAAGTCCGGCGACACCGCGAGCAGCAAGAACCAGTTCCAGATGAACCTGGGCAAGGGCGGCACGTGGGAGGACAACTCCCAGACCGCGCTGCTGTGGATGCTCAAGCTTGGCTTCTACGATTCCGACGCGATGCGCGAGGCCGCGACGAAGCTGCTGGTGGACAACATCCGCAACGAGAACCCGGCCGAAGGCTCGGTGCGCGCGAGCATGGCGAAGAACTCGCTGGCCGTCGGCTTCCTCGGCGCGAACGTGATCGCCCCGACGCTCACCGACGCCGGCCAGTCCAGCGTCTCGTACGACCTGCTGCTCAACGACGCGCAGCCCTCGTGGCTATTCGAGGTGAACGCGGGCGCGACGACCATCTGGGAGCGTTGGAACTCCTACACGCCGGGCGTCGGCTTCGGCGATTCCGAGATGAACTCGTTCAACCATTACGCGTACGGCGCGGTGGTCGAATGGATGTACCGCTACATGGCGGGCATCGCCTCCTCCGAGGACGCCCCCGGCTTCAAGCACATCGTGCTGCAGCCGACCATCGACACCGGCGACCAGTACAACGACGAGAGCCGCATCTCCCACGCCAAGGGCACCTACGATTCCTACTACGGCACGATCGCGTCCGAATGGACCAGCACCGGCAAGGGTGCGGCCTCCACGTTGAAGACCTACAAGGCGACGGTTCCGGCGAACACGACCGCCACCCTGTACCTGCCCGTCGCCGAGTCCGCGGCCAAGGGGTTCAAGGACATCGCCGGCGTGACCTATAAGGGCATGACCGAGCACAACGGCGTCACGGCCGCGCGCTTCGAGCTGCAGTCCGGCGGCTACACGTTCGCAGTCCGCGACGGCGTGCTGTCCGCCGCCATCGCCGACGGCTACACGGCATCGTCCGGCGAGACGAATCCGGATCAGCCGAATCAGCCGAATCAGCCGGACAATCCGAACAATCCGAACCAACCGGGCGATTCCGGTGACGGCGGCAACAGCGACGGCGACGGCGCGAACGGCACCGGCGACGGCACCACGGGCAACGGCAACGCCGGTTCCGGCGCGAACGCCGCCGACGGCACCGGCGCGGCGACGCTGTCGCACAGCGGCGCGGCGGTGGCCGTCGCCGCGGCCGCGACCGCGCTATGCGCCGCGGCGGGCGTCGGCCTCACCGTCTGGCGCAAACGTCGCGTCTGACCTGACGATGGCGACGACATGACGACGGCGTCGCCGCGGTGATTCCACTGCGGCGACGCCGTTTTCCGTATTATGGATAGCCGTACCGACGCGACGAAAGGACGATTCATGGCACGAGTGACCATCAGCGACGTCGCACGGCAGGCGCACGTCTCGCTGGGAACCGTGTCCAACATGCTCAACCACCCCGAACGCGTCCGGCCGGAGACCCGTCAACGCATCCAAGCGGCCATCGACCGGCTCGGCTTCGTGCCGAACCGCAGCGCGCGGGCGCTCGCCGGAGGCACGAACCAGGCGTTCGGGCTGCTGCTCACCGGGCTCGACCATGCGTTCTCGCTGCAGCTCGCGCAGGGCGCTCATGATACGGCCCGCGCGGCCGGATACGACCTGCTCATCACCAGCACCGACAACGACCAGCTGCTCGCCAACCATTACGTCGATTTCTTCCGCGGCGCTCACGTGGCCGGCATCGTGATGGAGCCGCGTCCCAGCGCCTCGTGGATTCCGCAATGGCCGGACGACCTGCCGATGGTGCTCGTCGACTATCACGACGAGCGTCGGGAATTCGGGCAGGTGTACGCCGACAACGTGCAGGCGGGGCGGGAGGCGGCCCGTCACGCGCTGGAGCTCGGGCGGCGGCGCATCGCCGTGCTGACCGCGGACGACGACATCCAATCGCTCGCCGACCGCATCGCCGGTGTCCGGTCGGTGCTCGGCGACGGCGCCGAAATCGTGACCGCGGCCGACTGGCGGGGGCCGCGCGCCGGGCTCGACGCCGGAATGCGGCTCGCCGGGCGGCCCGCGGCGGAACGGCCGGACTTCGTCATCGCGTTGACCGACGTGCTGGCGGCGGGATGCATCGACGGGATACGGCGTTGCGGACTGGGCATCCCCGACGACATCGCGGTGATGGGCTGCGACGGCAATCCGCTGGCATGGGGCGGCAGCGTGCCGCTGACGACGATCGAGCCGCACGGCTACGAGATGGGTGCCGCCGCGATCCGGGTTCTCATCGATGAGATCCGGCAGGGGGCAGACGGGCAGAGCGATGGAAGCCTGCCGGGTGCGGAGGCCCGGCAGGATGCGGACGGACGGGGCCACGCAGCGCACGCCCAAGTGGCGATCCCCTCACGACTGCTGATCCGCGAAAGCACGGCCGGGCGAAAGCGCTGATTCGACGGAGCACCTGATGGGCACAGACTCGACCCCCTCAGTCCGGCCTATGGCCGGACAGCTCCCCCACATGCGTGAGGGAGCAAAATAACGGAATGCGCCTCACGGCGCATACCATCCCCTTGCTCCCCCTGTCAGGGGGAGCTGTCCGCGAAGCGGACTGAGGGGGTATCCCGCGCACATAGGCCCCCTCTGACGAGGGGGTTGTCGGCCACAGGCCGACTGGGGGAGAGATAGCTGGAACGTAACGTTTGCGGTATCTCTCCCCCAGTCCGCTTCGCGGACAGCCCGACCGCAATCAAGGACGGCCTGCGGCCGGCCTCACGTTGGCTCGCCTGTCGGCTCGCACATTGCCTACAAACGCCTCCGGCGTTTGTAGGCAATGTCCCGTCAGAGGGGGCCAAGAAATCGGCATGCGCCGGAGGCGCGTGGCGGTCCGTTATGCGCGGCGCTTGCGCCAGATCGTCAGGGAGATGCCGGCGGACAGCATGATCGCGGTGAACGCGGTCGCGCCGACGATTCCCGCACCCGTCGCCGACAGCGCCGAACCGGCGGTGCCGGCGCCCGACTGCTGCGCGGAGTCGCCGGACGGCTGCTTGCCGGGGGCTGTCACGGTGCCGTTCGTATCCGAACCGGCGCCGGCACCGTTGCCGTCGGCACCGCCATTGCCGCCATTGCCGCCGTTGCCATTGCCGTTGTCGCCGGAACCGTTGCCGCCCTGGTCGCCGGAACCGTTGTCACCGCTGTTGTCACCGTCACCGTTATCACCGCCGGAACCGTTATCGCCGGAACCGTTATCGCCGGGACCGCCGTTATCACCATCACCGCCATCGTGCTTCGCGGCGGTGAACGTGTACGACGCGACGTCGAACAGTTCATCGGCGGAATCGCCGTCGAACACGAAGTAGACGTCGTGGACGCCGGTGGCGCCGGCGAGGTCGGCGTCATACGTGGCGTACCCGCTGAAATCCGTGGCGGACGCGCCGTCGCCGGCGGGAATCGTCACGGTGCCGGCGAGCGGCCCGTCGACCGAATCAAGGTGGATGGCGATGGTGCCGCCCGCCTTGCCGATGGCGCGCACCGCGACGCTCGCGGCACCGGTCGCGCCATCCGCGCCGAAGTTGACGCCGGAAAGCGACGTCCACTCCCCCGCGTTGACGTTCGTGAGCCGCACGCCGTCCGCATTGCTCACGCCGTAGTCGCTCACACGCACGCCGGAATTCCGGTCGAGCGTCTGGAGGCCGGACGAACGGGCGATCGTGGTCGCCGCGACGCCGCCGGACGCGTACGGATCGAGGCGCTGAGTCTGCGGCACGCCGGTCATCGTCATCGTGACCGGCTCGATCGTGCCGTCGGCGTTCACGGTCATCTCGTCGATGTGCGTGGAACGGTAGGTGTAGCCCTTCTCGACGCCGTCGTCGGTGGTGCCGCCGCTGGGCGCGACGCCCGCGTCAATCAGCGACTTCATGACGGTCTGCGCGTGGTAGACCATGTACGTCTTGCCCTTGAACGTGAACATGGCGTGATGGTTGTTGCCGAAGATGCCGAAGAAGTCGCCCGGATTGCGCATCACGTCGCCCTGGTACGTGTACGGGCCCATCGGGTCCTTGGAGGTCATCACGTGGATGTCGCCCTTAGGCAGGGTCAGGCCGTCGGTGGTCACGTCGTAGCTGAGGTTCGAGCAGTACGAGTAGTAGTACGTGTCGCCGATCTTCATGATTCCGGAGTCCTCGTACATGCCTGGCGCGTCGATCGCCTTTACGTCGCCGGTCAGGGAGATCATGTCGTCGCCGAGCTTGAACACGCGCGTGTACTTCGGATGCGCGGCGTTCGCGCCCGTGCCGCCCTCGTTGCCCTGGCCGCCGCCGAGGTAGAGGTAGCCGGTGCCGTCGTCGTCCACGAGCGCCGCCGGGTCGAACACCCATTCCGGCGTGGTGGCGCCGTCCAGCTTCACGCCGGCCGTGCTCTTCTTCACGAGCGCGCGGCCGCCGAGCGGGTCGGTCCACGGGCCGACCGGCGAGTCGGAGGTCAGCACGTGCACTTCGTTGTTGTCGGTGTAGTACATGAAGAACTTCTCCACGCCGTCGATGGTCTTGTGCACGACGGCCGGCGCCCACGACCAGCGGCCGTTCGGGTTCGCGCCGCCCGTTCCGGAGACGCGGATCTGGCCTTCGTTGCGCCAGTTGGCCATGTCGTCGGTGGAGATCACGGAGATGGTCTTGATCTGCCGGTACGTGTTGTTCTTCAGCGATCCGTCGCCGTTGGTCTCGTAGGTCTGCACGACCTGCCCGTCGCTGGTGACCTGCATCGCGTCGGAGCTCATGTACACGTAGAGTCGCCCGTCGTATTCCATGGCCCACGGGTCGGCGCCGTACTGGTAGTCCATCAGCGGGTTGTCCATGCCCGCCTGCTTCGCCGACGGCGCGGCCTTCTGCACGGTGAGCGTGAACGTCAGGCTGGCATGCGCGCCGGTCGCGTCGGTGGCGGTCAGGCGCATCGGGTACGTGCCGGCGGCGAGTCCGGCGGCGATGTCCAGTCGTTTCGCCGCCGCGTCCCATGTCACCTTGCCGGCGGCCACGGCACCGGCGGCCGTGCCGTCGCCGCCCGTGGTGCCGTCGCCGGCGTCCGTCACGGTGACGGTCGCGCCGTCACCGGTGACGTCGAAGGCGGGCGACGTCGTGGCCGCGTACCCGGCGAGCACGCTCATCGCGCTCTGGCCGTAGACGCCGACGGATTTCGCGCTGCGGGTGACGCGCAATGCGGGAGCCATGCCGGTGTTCGCGTTGGTGAGGTTGCGGGAGCCCTCCGTGCTGACGAAATGCAGCTGTTCGGCGGCCGTATCGTTCACGGCGAGCAGCAGCGTGGAGTCGCCGCGCGCGATGGCCGCGTCGACGAGCCCGGCGACGTCCGCCGTGGCCTGCGTGCCGCTGATGGTCACGTCGGCGGTGACGGACGGTACGTCGGTGCCGTCGATGGCGAACGATTCGGAGGTGACGACGTCGTTCGCGTCGGCGGTGAACTGCGGGCGATTCGCCCACGTGATCTTCGAGAAGTCGCACTGCGCGTCGGTCGTGCACGCGGTGGACGGGTCGATGGCGGCGACGCGCAGGGTGCCGGTCGAACTGGTCACGCCGGTCTTGCGGCCGATCAACGTCAGTGTGAGATCGGCGGACAGGGGCTTCTGACCACCCAGCGACGAGAGGTCGAAGGCGAGGAACGTCATCTTGAGATCGGTGGCGTCGTTCGTGTTCGTGGAGACGAATTGCTCGCCCAGCTCGCCTTGGCTCCGGCCGCCGTCGGCGGTGTTCTGCACGACCAGGTCGTTGGCCGTGTTGTAGTTGTCGAGCTTCTGCTTTTTCCACGAGGCCACAAACGTGTCGCTCGTGGCGACGATCGAGCTTTCGCGCACGTCGCTGGGTGTGTCCGCGGTCGCGGCCGGCGCCATCGCCAGCATCATCGGTATGGCGGCGAACGCCGCCACCACCGCCTTCCATCGTCCCATGATTCTCCTTCGATTGGATCGGCACGGCCTCCCCGCCGTGCTCCAGCGCACCCAGTCCACACCGCATGCGCCTTACTGCCCACAGTAATGTGAGCGCTTACAAAACACGATTCATTGTAGCGCTTCAATTTTGCGATGGCAACGTGGGGACGGGATTTCTCGGACCTTCCTTCCGCGCAGGGTACCCCCTCAGTCCGGCCTACGGCCGGCCAGCTCCCCCACATCCGTGGGGGAGCAAGATAACGGAATGCGCCACGGCGCATACCATCCCTTTGCTCCCCCTGTCAGGGGGAGCTGTCCGCGAAGCGGACTGAGGTGGGACATCGCCGTGAAGCAAACGCCGGAGGCGTTTGTAGGCGATGTGCGAGCGACAGCGAGCCGATATAAGGCCAGCCAACATAGGCCCCCTCTGACGAGGGGGCCGGAAAACCAGCATGCGCCGGAGGCGCATACCGTCAGGCGCGGCGCTTGCGCCAGATGGTCAGACCGACGCCGGCGGCGGCCAAGACGGCCACCACACCCAGCACGCCCGCCACGGCGGCACCCGTCCTGGACAAGGCGCTACCGGTGCTCGGAGCCGGAGTCGGCTTCGGAGCCGGCAGGTTCGCCGTATCGTACGCGAACGTGTACGTCTGCGTGAACTTGCCATCCGGGCTCGTCACCCGGAACACCTGACCCTTCGACGCATCGGAAGTCACATCCGCGGACTTCCACGCAACCGGGACGCCCTGCAGCTTCACCCTACGACCAGCAGCGATCCTGAACGGACCGGACTGATCGTAACGGAACGACGCCACCTGAGCACCGTTATCCGCATAGTTCGCAGTCACATTCTTCAAATCGGCCACACCGTACTTGGTGGACGGCGTCGGCGTCGGCGTCTCGGCCTCCTTGATCGTGAACGTGACCTTCACCGTACCCGAGTACTTGCCCGCGCCGGTCACGGTCACGGTGGCGGTGCCCGGCTCGACGTTGTTCGCGTAGGACACGGTGTAGTCGCCCTCGCCCAGCACGGTGCCGTCGGCGAGCGTCACGGACTCGACCGCGGGCTCCTTGGCGGCGCCGTCGGCCGTGTACTCGGTCTGCGCGAGCTTCACGGTCGCGCCGGAGATATCGATGCCGGTGACGGTCACGGTCGCTTCGACAGGCATGCGGGAGTCATCCTGCGCGACGCCCTTCACGGTGAACGTGCCGGTCTTCGCGTAGGAATCAGCCGGAACCGCATCCCACTTCACCGCGACATCCGCCTCGGAGCCGTCCGCATGCGTGAGGTGCACGGTCGCCGGCAGCTTGGCGGTCGGATCCTCACCGACCTTCGTCTCGACGACGTCCAGCGCACCCACGGACTTGACGGCCACGGCCGGGGCGTACGCCTCCAGCACCTTCTGGTACTGGGCGCGCGTCACCGGCAGCACGGTGCCGTGACGCGGCTTGCCGCCGTCGGAGTTGGTCGGGAAGTTCTCTTCCGGCATCTTGTCGCCGATGACCGTCCACTTGCCGCTGGCGATGTCGTTGGTCGCCATCGGCACGTAGTGGTTCGGACCGCCGTGGTAGTTCGGCTGGTCGGCGAACAGGTAGTACTGGTAGCCGTTCACGTCACCGTCGTTGGCCTTGAACAGGGACGGGCCCTCGCCGGAGGTGAACTTGCCGCTGCCGGTGGCGTAGCCGTTGGGCTGGCCGTTGCCGATCTTCTCGGCGACCAACGTCCACTGGTCGGCCGCGCCGGTGGTCCCCGGGTAGTCGCCCTTCACGGTGGCGAGCAGGTTCGTGGACTTCTCCTGACGCAGGCTCATCGAGTTCTCGTCCTTGTAGACGCGGTAGTAGGTGTCGCCCACCTTCTGCACGGTCGCGTCGATGGAGCCCTTACCATCCTTGCCGTTGCCGCGCTGCGAGTCGATCCACACCTTCGGCTCCGAGAAGTTCACGAAGTCGTCGGTGGTGACGTAGATCATGCGGTTGTAGGTCATCGCCTTGCGGTCGGCGGAGTTCTCGGTGTCGTACATGTTCGACGCCCAGTAGACGACGTACTTGCCGATCTCGTCGTCCCAGTACGCCTCGGGCGCCCACGTATTGCCCGCGTAGTCGGAGCTGACCTTCACGTGCGACTGCTTGGACCAGTGGACCAGGTCGTCGGACTTCCAGATCTCGATGTACTTGGAGCCGTTGACCTGCGCGCCGGCGAAGCCGTTCAGGCTGCTGATGCCGTTGGCGTTGGCACGACCGGAGATCTTCAGGTCGGTGGCGAGCATGTAGAACTTGTCGCCGTCCTTCGACTTCATGATGAACGGGTCACGCAGGCCCTTCTCACCATATTCGGAGGTGAACAGCGGGGTGCCGTTGTTGAGCGTGTTCCAGTCGAGCGCGTTGTCGCCCTTGGAGGCCGCGAGGCTGATCTTCTCGCCGCCCACGCCTTCGCCGGTGAAGAACGCCCACACGTAGGCCTCGTCCTTCTCCTCGGCGGCCGGCATCGGCTGGATCGTGATCTCGAAGTCCTTGGTGAGCGTGGCGGCGCCATTCTTCGCGGTGGCTTCCAGCGTGACCTTGACCGCGTCCTTGCCGGAGGCGGGACGCTTGACGGTCACGGTCGCCGACTTGTCGTTCACGCCGTCGCCGACGGTGGCGTAGTCGCCGCCCTTGACGATCTTCCACGTGATCGCGGAACCGTTGTCGCCCTTCGTCGCGATGGAGATGTTCGAACGCACGTCGTCCGCGCTTTCGATGGCGATCGCGTCGAGGTCGGCCTGCGCCTTGCTCTCGTCGGACGGCTGCTTCGGCACGGTCACCGTGTACGTCGCGGTCTTGCTCGCGCCGTCGAGCGTGAACGTCGCGGTGAGCGTCACCGTCGCGTCGGCCGCGTTCGCGGCGGGACGCGTGACGGTCGCCTTGCCGGTCGCGGCGTCGACGGCGATGGCCGCGTTGTCGGACTTCCACGCGACGGTCGCGCCTGCGGCGGCGACCGGCAGCGTGAAGTCCTCCGTCGCGCTCGACGGCACGGCGGCGGCGACGGCCGCGGCGGCCTTGTCGAGCGCTTCAGCGCTGTAGAGTCCGGCGACGTCATCGGCGGTGAGCGCGGTGCCGTAGACCGCGTAGTCGTCGACGTCGATCTTCGTGTTCGGATCGGCGTAGGAGGATTTCGCGATGTACGCGACGAGGTCGCCGTAGTTCGTGAGGCCGCCGGCGGGGATCGTGTACGTCTTGTCGCCGACCGGCTGGCCGTTCAGGTAGAAGCTCATCGTGCCGTCGGTGCCGTCGATCACGGTGGTGTAGAGCGCGAGCGCGTTCGTCGCCTTCGCGCCGGTGGTGGCGGCGTTGGTCGCGGCGGGACCGACTTCGGTGCCCCACGGGCTGTTGTTCGGGGCGGCCGCGGTGGCGGTGGTCATCACGGACTTCACGTAGCCGGACGGGTTCGCCGGATTGAGCAGGAAGTAGCCGTTCTTCGTCGCGCCATTGCCGATGTACGCGGCGGCGACGTTGCCGTTACCGTAGTTGTTCTTCAGCCAGATGGAGACGGTCACGTCCTTCTGGCCCTTGATCGCGGTGGTCGGCACGCTGATGGTCTGCGATCCGGTCAGGTTGATCTGGCCGTTCGCGACGGTCGCGTCACCGGAGAGGGTGGCGTCGCTGTTCGCCGCGGTACCCTCGTTCGCGATGGTCTTGCCGCTCGGCGCGGTGTCGAATGAATAATGGATGAGCGGCTTCGGCACGCTCGCCGCGGCCGCCGTCATCGGCAGCATGAGACCGGCGGCCAGCGTGGCGACGCTCGCCACGATGCCAACGGCCTTTCTTGTCCACATCCCCATAATGCTCCTTCGATAAAGGGAATCGTCTGTATCTCCTCGTATCGCGCCGGGTGAACCGCACGCCGCCCTTCCTCACGACGCCCACGCGGCGACCTGTCGTGGTCCCCGCCGGTTCCGTTGCGCACGACCAACCTCGACCGCGCGCACGCCATACAGTGTTCAGTGTACTGTGAACGCTCCCATTACGCCACGCCACAATCAGCGGCGTGTGCGCACAGGTGATTTTCACAGGGTCCACATATGCCGGCCCCCTCTGACGAGGGGGCTGTCCGCGAAGCGGACTGGGGGAGAGATACCGCGAACGTAACGTTCCAGCTATCTCTCCCCCAGCCTCACTTCGTTCGGCAGCCCCCTCGTCAGAGGGGGCCAAGAAATGCCACGCCGCAAGCAGCACATCCGTTCCCCTTTGCGCCCCCTTGAGGGGGAGCTGTCGGCAAAGCCGACTGAGGGGGTGACCGGCTAGCCGATATCGACATCAGCTCAGTCACCCCCTCAGTCTCGCTGCGCGAGCCAGCTCCCCCTGAAGGGGGCGCAGGGGGGATGCACGCGACCGTCAGGCGCGGCGCTTGCGGAGGGTGAGCGCGGCGCCGGCGGCAAGCACGAGCAGCGTGACCGCGGCGACCGCGGCACCGGCCACGGACGAGCCGGTCCTCGACAGGCCCGGCTTCTTCGCCCCGTTCGAGCCGTTTGCCCCGTTCGCACCAGCACCAGCACCAGCACCAGCACCCGGCTTGGCCGACGGAGTCTCCGGCTTGGTCGCGTCACCATCGCCGTCGCCCTTGTCCGGGTCGGTCGGTGTCGTGTCGCCGTCATCCGCCACGACCTTCACCTTGACGGTTACGGTCTTCAGCGAGGCCTTGAGCTCTTCGGACGAGCTCATGTCGAACACGGGCATGCCGTCGGCGGCCCAGTGGACGCGGCGCACGAACGTGTCGCGGCCGGTGGCGTTGACGGAACCGAGGTTCTTCGTCGCGTAGGCGTGGAACACGTAGATCATGTTGCCGTCCTCGTCCTCGCTCCACATGCCGTGGCCGGTGCCGAGCTGCATCTCGCCGTTGAACGGGCCGGACTTCTGGATCGGGTAGTTGAGCACGGTCCAGCTGGCCGGGTCGGTCAGGTCGCTGCCGGAGGCATCGGCCACCGCGAGGCCGGTGGTGTACGTCTTGCCGACGGACGAGCCGGAGAACATGAGGTACAGCTTGCCGTCGCGCATCGTCACGTTCGGGCCTTCGGCGATGGTCACGTTCCACGGGTATTCCGGCGAGACGATGCGCACCGGCTTGGACGTGATGAGGCCCGGGTTCGACGGGTCCATCGTCGCGATGTAGGTCGCGCCGAGCTGCTGCCACGCGTAGTAGGACTTGCCGTTCGCGTCCTTGAAGTAGGTCATGTCGAGCGACATGCCCACGTTGCCGTTCGCGTCGAGCGCGAGGTCCTTCTTGCCGTTGACCTGCGAGGCGGCGTCGCGGTAGATCGGCGTCGGCGTGGTCCAGTTGGCGGGCACGCTCGGGTCGAGGTCGTAGCCGTTCGCGTCCTGCTTGAGCTGCATGTACACGGACTTGCCGTTCGACCACGTGCTGCCGTAGCCGGCCATGAACAGGATCGTCAGGCGTCCGTTGATCTCGTGGAACTCCGGGGCCCAGAAGCTGTGCATGATCGCCTTGCCTTCGGAATCCTTGACTCCGGCGGTGAGCAGCGACACCTCCTTGTTGTTGTATCCGTTCGACTGGATGAGCGCGTCCGGGTTGCCCGGCTCGTCGGCGAGCGCCGCGATCGAGTCGGCCATGCGGAACGGCATGTGCGGGGTGCCGTGCTGCCAGGTCACGTCGCCTTGGATGTCGTTGGAGGCGATCATCAGGAACTTGGTTTCGGTGACTTCCTTGCCGTCGACCTGATGCGTCCACTCCCACTTGGTGATGGACGGGTCGGCGCGGTCCTCGGCGAACGGGATTTGGTATTCGGTCTGCTTGACGGTGCCGGTCACGGTGTAGCCGTCCGCGTTGCCGCTCGCTTCGCCCGTCACCTTGGACGTGTCCACCGCCGAAGTGTCCCACGACGAGATTGGCAGCGAGCCGGTGGAGCCGTCGGAGTAGGTGAGGTCCACATTCTTCGGCAGCTGCTTGGTCACCTCGTCCATCGACGCGCCCTGCTTGACGGTGATCGTCTCGGGCAGGTTGCTGGCACCGGTGTTGGTGGAGCGGCCGAAGCGCGTTTCGAGCGCCTTCACGGTGGCGGCGTCGACGGCGATCGTCGCGCCGGAACGGAAGTCGGCGATGCCCGTGACCGCGCCCGCGCCGGATGCGGCGAGCCTGCCGGACGTCGCGTAGGCGCCGACGATCACGTCGCCGTGCTTGGCGGCCTTGCCGTCGTTGGAGAGCGTGGCGAACGTCGTGTGCTTGGCCACGCCGTTGTCGTCCTTCCAGCCGACGAGGTACTGCTTGGCGGCGGTGTCGTAGACCGCGTACGGCTCGTTGACGCCGTTGGTCTCGCCGAGGTCGACGATCGAACCGGAGTTCGCCTTCTCGCTGTAGGCGAGCAGGTCCTTCGACGTGGCGATGAGCACGCTGGACTTGGCGGTGGAGTCGCCGTTCGCGGTGCCGCGGTTGGTGCGCACGGCGATCACGGCGAACGTGCCGTCGGCGAGGCGGAACAGGCTCGGGTCCTTGAGGTTGCGGGCCACATCCTCGGTGTTCATGTTGAGCGGCTGGGACTTGTATCCGAGCGGGAAGAAGATGCCGTAGTTCTCGTTGTACGGCGCGTAGGAGCCGTCGTCGGCGAGTCGCGCGAGGTGCATGCTGTACGCGATGTCGCCGTTGTTCGCATCGTCGACGCTGGTGGCGTTGCGGTCGTAGGCGGCGATCGTCGCGGACTTCGACTTCGGCAGGACGGTCACGGCGAACGTCTTGTCGAGCGTTCCGGCGGTGCCATCCTTCGCGAACGTCACGGTGATGGTGCCTTCCGCGGCTTTGTCGGCGTTCCCGTCGGCCGCGGCGATGACGCCGTCGGCCGCGGTCACGCCGCCGGTGGTCGCCTTCACGGTCGCCGTGGTGCCGTCACCGGGCGTGGGCAGTGCGTCGCCGGAACGCACGATGGCCGGGATCGCGTAGCCATCGGCGGCTTCCTTGAGCACTTCGGCGGCGGTCTTGTCGGTCGGATTGACGGTCACCGTGAACCGTTTCGTCGCGGTGACGCCGCGCACGGTGACGGTCGCCGTCAACGTCACCGTCTTCGCGGCCTCGCCTTTGGCGGGCTGCGTGACGGTGCCGTTCGTCGCGATGACGCTCTCGTCGGACGACGTCCACGTGACGCCGTTCGCGGTGGGCAGCGCGACGTAGGATGCGTTGATCTCGCCCGGCACGCTGATGCCGTCGAGCGCCGATCCGGTGAGCTCGTCGGCGTGGATCTTCGCGTCGACCGTGCTGATCGCGGCGACCTGGTCGGCGTTCAGCGCGGCGTCGTACACGCGGAACGTGGAGACGGCGCCCTTGAACAGCGCGTCCGGCCACGGCGAGCGTGCGATCGTGTTCAGCGACTGGTCCTTGACGGTGGACAGTTTCGCCGGCACGGTGCCGGACGCGACCTGCACGCCGTCGATGTACATCTTGGTCGTGTTGCCGTCGATCGTCGCGGTGACGGACAACCAACGGTCGGCGGATGCGACGCAGGATTTCGCCTGGACGAGCGTCTCGGCGCCGCCGGACTTGAGGCCGACGAGCGGATTGCGGCCGGAACCGCAGTTGAGCGTGGAGAAGAAGTACTCAGTGTCGGAGCTGTCGTTGCCGACGTTCCACAGGAAGTGGAACGAGCTCAGCATGCTCTTGTCGGCCTTGACCTCCATCTGCACGGTGGCCGCGTCCTTGCCGGCGAGCAGGCCGGCGGGCAGCTTCACCCAGTCGCCGGAGCCGGTCTTCGCGCCGCCGGACAGGGTGAGGGCGCTGTCGGACCAGAGGGTGTCGGCCGCGTTCTGGACTTCGGCCGCGCCGAGGCTCGAGTTCGCGGTGGGCGCGCCGTTGGCGACGGTCTTGCCGTCGGCCGGCTTCGACGTGAAGTCGTAGGCGGCGACGAGATGGTCAGTGGGGATGGTGGCGTCGGCCGCGACCGCCGTGGTCGCGCCGAGCGCCATGCCCGCGAGCGCCATCGGCACCGCGAGCGCCGCGCCGAGGATCCTCTTCCCCCAGCGCCTGGTAGTTGACATGGACATTACGTGTTTCTCCTTCGAAATTGATGTATTGTTCGGCCCCCTCTGACGAGGGGGCTCCCGGCGAAGCCGGGTGGGGGAGAGACAACCGCAAACGTTGCGTTCCAGCTATCTCTCCCCCAGTCCGCTTCGCGGACAGCTCGACCGCAATTGCGGACGGCCTGCGGCCGGCCTCATATCAGCTCGCCTGTCGGCTCGCACATCGCCTACAAACGCCTCCGGCGTTTGCTTCACGGCGATGTCCCGTCAGAGGGGGCCAGAGCCGGGTGCAATGCCATACCCGGCTCTCACCGCTATGCGCGCTTGCGGCGGAGGGCTAGAGCGATGCCGGCGGCGAGCGTCGCGAGGGCAACGGTCGCGGCGGCGGTCACGGACGCGCCGGTGGCGGACAGGCCGGGCTTCCTGCAGGCGTTGGTCGCTCCGTTGCCGCCGTTGCTGCCGGCACCGGAGCCATCGCCCGTACCGTTGCCGTTCTCACCGTTGCCGTTGTCCCCCGGGCCGGTCGGGTTGTCCGGATCCTCGTCGGACGGCCAGGCGGTCTGCTTGGCGCCCCAGATGGAGACGGCGCCCGGTGTGGCGGCGGCCACGTCGGTGCCGGCGTTGGTGAACACGCTGCCGCCGACCGCGCCGAACACGAGCGCGTAGCCGCCGGTCTCGTTGGGCTGTCCGGCGAGCGTGCCGGTGTAGTCGCCCATCAGGTCGCTGCCGGGCGCGGCGGCGGTCACGTGCAGCGTGACCGTGTTGCCGGACAGCTCCCACGTGCCCTGCGCGCGTCCGGAGACCGTGCCGTCCTCGTTGAGGCGCACGGTGACCGCGTGCACGATGCCCGTATCGGCGAGACGCGTCGCGAGATCGGCGTCTTCCGTATTCGTCGCGTAGCTGCGCGTCGGATCGTTGACGGCGATCTGGTATTCGCCGGCCACGTCGGCGACCTTGTACGAGGCCTTCTGACGGAACGCGCCGGAGTACTCGTACGGGGTGGAGACGAGCCAGCCGTCGGCGGTGGCGACCATCTGCTGCACGCGCAGCTCGTTGTCGGACTTGGTGGCGGTCTCGGAGGCGGTCTTGTCGACGAAACGCGTGTGGTACACGTTGTAGATCGCGCCGTCGGAGCCGACGTAGACCTCGTTGCCGCCCTGCGACGTGCGGATCTCGGTGGAGCCGTTCTGCTCCACGGTGGAGAGCACGCGCAGGCCGCGGTTGATGGTCTTGTTCGCGCCGGAGCCCGGGTTGCCGTACACGGACGTGTAGATCGCCGGGTTGCCGTTCTGGTCCACGTACGGGCCGGTCAGCTTCTTCGAGCGGAACTCGCGGATCTGGTAGCCGCCGTCCACGCCGAGGTTGCCGTAGGAGACGAACATGTACCACCAGTCGCCGTGCTTGACGAACGACGCGCCTTCGCCGGAGTTGTTGTGGCCGCCGGCGAGCTTCACGCCGTAGTAGGCGTCGGAGACGTCCGCCTTGGTCGCGTAGGTCGCGCCGTAGTCGCGCAGGCCGGTGGCCGGGTCGAGCTTGATCGCCCAGATGCCGCCGAACCAGGAGCCGAAGCTCATCCACAGCTGGCCGTCGTCGTCGGTGTGCACGTCGGCGTCGATCGCGTTGATGCCGGTGTCGTCGAGGCTCTTGTAGCGGGCGGGCACCTTGCCGTCCGTGGTGAGCACGCCGGGCACCTTGGCCACGTCGGTCGCCGCCACGTCGGAATCCTGGAAGCCTGAGTAGACCACGGGGCCCACGTACGTCCAGTCGCCGTCGAGATGGTCGGCGGTGAGCAGCACGATCACGGTCTTCTGGTAGTTGCCCTTGCCGCCGCCGTTGACGGACAGGTACATCGTCCACTTGCCCATCGTCGCGTTCCAGGAGACGTCGGGCGCCCACATGTTGCCGTCAATCTCGCCGTTGCCGGCGTCGTTCTTCGACGACCACTCGTTCCAGATGCCGCCGAGCACGGTCTTGTAGTCGGTGCTCAGGTTGTTCTGGAACGGCTCCCAGTTCTGGAGGTCCTTCGACTTGAGCCATGCACGGTGGGAGCCGAACACGTAGTACGTGTCGCCTTCCTTGACGATGCTCGGGTCGTGCGCGCTGCCGCGCTGGTGCGTGTCGTCGGCGCGGGAGGCGGTCACGTCGGCCGTGTACGTCACGTCGACGATCGAGCCGTCCTTCATCGTGTAGCGCACGGTGAACGCGAACGTTCCGGCCGCAACGTCCAGCGCGTCGTAGCGCACGCCGCCGTCGGCGAGCGTGACGACACCCTGCGCCGGCGCCTTGGTGAGGGCCCGCTTCGCGTGGCCCTTCACCGCCGCCGGCTCGGCGAACGTCACGGTGCCGTTCGTCGAGACCGTCATCGCGTCGGTCTTGACGTCGGTGACGGTCGCGGCCTTCGCGGCGACGGTGACGGTCGCCTCGACCGGCATGCGCGACGCGTCCTGCGCGACGCCGGACACGGTGAACGTGCCTTCCTTCGCGTAATCGCTCGCCTTGATCTCGTTCCAGACGACGGCGACGTCCTTGGACGTGCCGTCGGCCATGGTGAGGTGCGCGGACTGCGGCAGCGTGGGCGCCTCGCCGGGCTTCGTGGTCGCGTCGAGCGCGTCGACGGACTTGACGGCGATGCTCGGCTCGTACGCTTCGAGCACGGCCTGGTATTCGGCGCGGGTGACGCCGAGCACGGTGCCGTGGCGCGGACGGCCGCCGTCGGAGTTGAGCGGCATCTGCGATTCGGGCATCTTCTCGCCAACGGACGTCCACTTGGACGCGTCGGTGATGTCGGTCGTGGCGAACGGCACGTAGTGGTTCGGGCCGCCGTGGTAGTTCGGCTGGTCGGCGAACAGGTAGTACTGGTAGCCGTTCACATCGCCCTTGTTGGCCTTGAACAGGGACGGGCCTTCGCCGGCGGTGAACGTGCCGCCGTAGCCGTTGGGCTGGCCCTTGCCGATGTTCACGCCGATTTCGGTCCACTTGGAGCCCTTGAGCGCGGTCGCGTAGTCGGTCACGCCGTCGGCGCCGATGGAGGCGGTCAGGTCGGTGGACTTCTCCTCGCGCAGGGTCATCGAGTTCTCGTCCTTGTAGATGCGGTAGTAGGTGTCGCCCACCTTCTGCACGGTCGCGTCGATCGAGCCGGCGCCGGCCTGGCCGCGGCGGTCCACGTTGATCCATTCCTTCGGTTCGGAGAAGGTGATGAAATCGTCGGTGGTCGCATACATCATGCGGTTGTAGGTCAGCGACGTGCGGTCGTTCTCGTCGGTGGTGTCGTACAGGTTCGACGCCCAGTAGACCACGTAGGTGCCGAGTTCGTCGTCCCAGTAGGCTTCGGGCGCCCACGTGTTGCCCGCGTAGTCGGTGCTGACCTTCACGTGGCGCTGCTTCGACCAGTTGACGAGGTCGGTGGACTCCCAGATCTCCAGGTACTTGGAGCCCTTGTTCTGGGCGGTAGAGAAGTCGCCGTTGACGACCTTCAGATCGGTGGCGAGCAGGTAGAACTTGTCGCCGTCATGCGAGCGCATGATGAACGGGTCGCGCAGGCCCTTCTCGCCGAACGTGGAGGTCATGATCGGCTCGGCCTTGCCTTCGGCGTTCGTGTTGAGCGCGTTCCAGTCGAGCGCGTTGTTGCCCTTGGATGCGGCGATGCTGACCTTCTGCGATTCGCCGCCTTCGCCGGTGAAGTACATCCACACGTAGGCCTGGGTGTCGGTCTTGCTGGACGGCATCGGCTGCACCTTGACCGCGAAATCGCAGGTCTTGGTGACGCTGCCGCTGGTCACGGCGGCGGTGAGCGTGATGGTGGTCGCCTTCGCGCCGGCAGCCGGGCGGGCGATTCTCACGGTCTTCGAGGTCGCGTTGACGCCGTTCGCGATGGTCGGGTTCGCCTTGCCGGCGTCCTTGACGGTCCACGAGATGGTCGCGCCGTTGGCGCCCTTCGTGGGCACGGAGAAGTTGGAGCGCATGTCGGTCGCGTTCTCGATCGAGAGCGCCTTGACGTCACGTGCGACGATCTCCTCGTCGCCGAGCTTCTGCGGCACGAGCACGGTGAACGTCTTCGTGACGGGTTGCGGCGGCGCGGGCACGCCCGTGTTCGGCGAGAGCGTGGCGGTGAGCGTCACGGTCACGTCGCTCGCGGTGGACGGCGTGACGGTCGCATTGCCGGCCTTGTCGACGCTGATGACCTTGTCGTTGTCGCTCGTCCACGTGACGGCGGCGTTGTCGGTGGCGGTCTTCAGCGCGAAGTCGGCGCTCGCGGTGGCCGGCACGGTGAGGTTGCCGATTTCGCCGTTGAGCAGGTCGGCGGCGCCGTCGGAGTCGAGCATCGTGACGATCTGGCTTTGGGTGAGCGCGGTGTCGTACACGGCGAACGACTTGATCGCGCCGTGGAACATCGCGTCACCGACGCCCGGATACGTGGAGTTGCCTATCGTGTTCCAGTTCTGCGCCTTGAACTGGTTCGGCAGCGTATTGAACGTGCCGGAGCCGACTAGTCGGCCGTTGATGTACAGGTTCGCCTGCTTCGTCGCGCCGTCGATGGTGGCGGCGAGCAGCTGGAACTTCTCGGTGGACAGGTTGGATGAGGCGCTGAAGTAGTTCTCGTTCTCGCCGTTCTGCGTGGCGGTGATCGAGGTGTACAGGCCGTTGTGGGTGGAGACCGCCCAGTTGCCTTCCGCCTTGAGACGCGAGCCGCCGAACGTGAAGAAGTACGTCCACTTCGAGTCGCTGATGCTGAAGTCGCTGTTCTTCACCATCGTGACCACGGTGGCGGAGGTCTTGTCCTTGAGCAGATCGTCGGGGAGCTTCACGTATTCGTCGCCGGTGAGCTGGAGCGCGCCGTCCGCGTAGGTGCCGGCCTTGTCGGCGTCCTTCGTGTCCTTGACCTGGGCGGCGCCGAACGTGGAGCCGGTGGCCTCGTTGGCCACGGCGCCGTTGCCGTCGTCCTTGGCGAACGAATAGCTGGCAAGCGGGGTGGGGATCGATGCGGCCTTGGTGGTCGCGTTGGCGTTGGCGGTGGCGGCCTTGGCGGCGATGGTCTGGGCCGTGTCGCCGTCGGCCGCGACCGCGGTGGTCGCGCCGAGCGCCAGTCCGGACAGGGCCATCGGCACGGCGATCACGGCGCCGATGAGACGCCTGCGGATCGCGTGCCCTCCGGCCGATCGCCGCACGGCCGAAAGCCGCCCGATCGGTGATGGTTGGGTGGTCATTGTTTCCTCCTTCGCGCAGAACTTCCGTAGTCCCACGCACATCTACTGTGATGCCGCATCACCAGTGATGCAGCTGTTGATGCACCGATGCACCAACGAAATGCGCCATAGGCGCATACGTTGTTGGGGGGGGGGCGAGCGGGGTGGCTCCCTCTGACGAGGGAGCTGTCAGCCGAAGGCTGACTGAGGGAGAGATAGCTGGAACGTTACGTTCGCGGCATCTCTCCCCCACCCGGCTTCGCCGGGAGCCCCCTCGTCAGAGGGGGCCGAAATCGGCATGCGCCTTCGGCGCATTCTGTTTTTGCTCCCCCACATTCGTGGGGGAGCAAGCGGCTCACGCCTGGCGCTTGCGCCAGACGGTGAGGGCGATGCCGGCGGCAAGGACCAGCGCGGTGGCGGCGGTCACGCCCGCGATCGCGCTGCCCGTGGAGGACAGCACCGGCTTCTTCGTGGCGGTCGTGTTCGTGCCGTTCGGCTTGCCGGACGAGCTCTTCTTCACCAGACCGTCAACGGCGGACTGGAGCTTCGCGAGAACCTGATCCACCTGCTGCTGGCTGGCGTTGTCATCACGCAGCACAGCGTCGGCGGCGGCACGGGCGGCGGCGAAGGCGGCCCAACCGGACTGGTAGTCGGACGCCTCGTATCCCTTGACCTTGTCGTAGAGCTTCTTCAGCGCGTCCTTGTCGACCGTCGCGCCGGGCTGGTCAGGCTGGTCGGGATCCGGGTTCGGATTCTCGCCCTGCGCGACCGTGACGGACTCGCTGGTGGAACCGTTGACGAGGCCGTCGGTGTAGCCGTCGTAGGTGGCGGTGATGTCGCCGGAGACGGCGGCGGGGACGGTCACGGCTGCGACGCCGTCGGCGTCGAGCTTGACGGTCTCGGTCCAGCTGTCGTCCGCGGTGGCGAACTTCACGGAGCCGGCGACGGTGCCCTTGTCGGCGGCCGCGACGGTCGCGGTCAGGACGCGGGAGTCCTTGTCATACTTGAGCGTGGTCGTCGAGTCCACGGCGGCGAGCTTCGTCGGGTTGGCGGTCGTCCACTGGTGCATGTTCTCGGCGATGGCGGCGGACACGTTCACGAACGCGCCGTGGCGGGTCGGGGTCGGCATGTTGGTCGGGGTGACCTTGCCGGTGACGCCCGGGCCCCACTGCTTCTCCGTGTTCCAGCCGTCGGTCTGCGACAGGCGGTTGGCCCAGCTGGAGGCGGCGATCGCGGATTCGGAGGTCATGTACGGCTTGTAGCCGCCGGAGTCGGCCATGATGATCATCGCGTCGCCGGCCTCGTTCTGGTTCGGGTCGCCCGCGTTGAGCTTGATGGACTCCGGGCCCTCGAACGGCAGGATGTTCTGGTCGACGAGCTGCCAGGTCTTGGTCACGTCGGCGTTCGGATCGGCGGAGGTCGTCTCGCAGGTCAGGCACTTGGAGCGCTCGAGGAACGTGGACTTCTTGGTGGTGATGTAGTCGCCGGCCTTGCCGTTCTCCTCGTTCTTGGTGAGGCGGTAGTACATATCGCCGATCTTGAACACGGTGGAGTCGATGCGGGAGTACTGGGTGTCCTGCCACTTCTGCACCGGGGTGTAGTTCTTGAAGTCGCGTGTGATGGCCATCATCACGATGTTGTACGCGCCGCCGGTCTTCGAGCTCTTCACCGCGGTGGAGCGGGTGCCGTCCGTGTACTCGCGGGAGGAGAAGAACACGACGTAGGCGTTGAGGTCGTCATCCCAGAACGCCTCCGGCGCCCAAGTCATGCCCATGTTGTCGGCGTTGACCTTGATGCCGGTGTCGCCGTCCTCGGCGTTGGTGCGGGTCCAGTTCACCATGTCGGTGGACTCCCACGCCTCGAGCTTGAGGGAGCCGTACTGCTGGTTCTTGTCCCAGCCCTGCGAGGAGACCTTGAGGTCGGTGGCGATCATGTAGAACTTGTCGCCGTCATGGGACTTGAGCACGTACGGGTCGCGCAGACCCTTGGTGTCGGTGTTCGAGACGATGACCGGGTCGGAGCCGTTGATCTCCTTGAACGAGAAGAAGTTGTTGCCGTCGGTGGCGGACTCGTACAGGGCCTCGCCAATCTTGCCGTTGGTGGTCGCGGAGTCGGACAGGAAGGTGACGGACGCATACGCGCCGTCCGGCACGGAACGCGTCTTCTCCTTGACGGTGACTTCGACGGTCTTGGTGACCTTCTCGCCGCCGTTGTAGCTGGCGGTGGCGGTCAGCGTGACCGGCTTGGAATCGCCGTCGCCGTAGGCGGGGCGGGTCACGACGCCGGCACCCTGGTACGGGTCGGCGGCCGCGCCGTTGGCCGGCGCCTTGTAGTCGGCGTCCGTGCCGGTGATGAGCTTCGGATCGGAGGACGTCCACGTGATCGCGGAGCCGTTCTTCGTGCCTTCGGCGACGAGCGGCAGGTTCTCGGTCGTGGTGGTCTTGAGCGCGCTGATCGCGGAGTCGAGGTCCTCGGTGGCGGCGCTCTTCGCGTCCAGCGGGTTCACGGTGACGGGCAGCTCGGCCTTCACGCCGCCGATCTCGGTGGTCGCGGTGATGGTCGCGGAACCGGCCTTGACGGCGGTCACGGTGCCGTCGTCGGAGACCTTCGCCACGCCCTCGTCGGAGGACGACCAGGTGACGTTCTTGCTCACGGCGTCGTCCGGGGTGACGGTGGCGGTGAGCTTGGCGGTGGACTTCTCGGTCAGGGCGAGCTTGCCGTCGACCACGCCGTCGCCGGAGATGGTCACGCCGGTCGGCGAGGCGAGTTCGGCGCCCTTGTACACCTTGATGTCGTCCATCGCGCCGTTCCAGTACTCGTCGCCGTTGTAGAACGACTTGCCGATGTACGTGGTGTAGGCACCGAGGTCGCTCATCTTGATGCCGGTGTCGGCCTTGAAGATGATCGGGGTGCCGTCACGGAACACGGCGAGCTGGGTGCCGTCCACGACGATCTTGAAGTTGTGCCACACGTTGTCGTTGTTGGCGACGTTGACCTTCGCGCCCTGCTCGTTGCCCCAGTTGTTGTTGGAGATGACGCCCTTGACAGCGGTCTTGCTGTTGTAGAACATCAGGTACTTGTTGGCGTTCGCCTGATCGGTGGTGTTGGAATCGTTCGAGCCGTCCTTGCCGACGATGAGCGAGAAGAACTTGCCGCTGTCGTCGTGGCGGGTCTTGGTCGCGAACTCCATCGTAAAGGAGTCGCCGGCGTCCTTGAACAGCTGGTCGTCGATCTGCGCATACTGGCCGTCGCCGCGCAGCGACAGGGCTTCGTTGTTGCTGCGGTCGCCGTACTGCTCGACCTTGGCGCCACCGTTGAGGGTCAGGTTGTACTTGCCGGTCGAATCGGCGATGGAGCCGCTGCTGGTGCCGTTCTTGCCGGTGAAGTCCCAGCTGGCGAGCAGGGTCGGTGCGGCGTCGGCCGCGGCGGTGACGGCGGGCGCGGACTGCGCGGCCGCGGTCGTCGCGTCGGCGGCGGTGGCCGCGGGCACGAACGCCGCGAACATCGGCACGGCCGCGATCAGCGCGACTGCTTTCTTCCAGTTCTTCATATGCTGCTATGCACTTTCGTCCAGGCGCGACGCAGCGCCTCTTCCTTCCGTTCTCCCCCGCCATCGCCGTACCACGGTGCTACGCCACACCACGGCCATGCCGGACGTTCCGCACGCCGGTTCCGGTTCGTCCCGTCACCCGCGCACGTGACGTTCCACGATACCCGTTCGCATCGGTCGCCGTCCGTCGCTCCTCAACGACGTCCGCCTGTAATGTGAACGTTCTCATAGAAAACTGCCGCCTATTATTACACCCCCGCCCGACACCCGCGAAACCGCTTGAAACAAAAACAACCTCCCTCTGACGAGGGAGGTGTCATCGCGAAGCGATGACGGAGGGAGAGAAGAGGAGCGGCCGCAGGCCGCGGGGAAATCGAATCGGCCTTCGGCCGATGCCGTATCTCCCGCGGCCTGCGGCCGCTCCTCTACTCTCCCCCAGTCCGCTTCGCGGACAGCCCCCTCGACAGAGGGGGCCACAAAACGCCTTGCGTCTAGAGGCGCATTCCGTCATCGCATGCCGTTTACTCCTTGCGGCGGAGGCGGGCGATGGCGGCGGCTGCGGCGATCGCCATGCAGACCGTCACGAAGACGGCGAGCGGGAGGATCGTCGAACCGGTGGCGGACAGTCCGCCGCGGTCGGCGGCGTTCTGGCCGGACTGGCCGGACTGGCCGTTGCCGGCAGCCGAGCCGGCGCCGGAACCGTTGCCGTTACCAGCGTTTCCGGAACCACCGGCGTTACCGGAACCACCGTTATCGCCGGAACCATTACCGGAACCATTACCACCGTTTCCGTTATCGCCGGAACCGTTGTCACCGGAACCGTTGCCGCCGTTATCGCCCGAATCGGGCTTGTCGGCGGACTGCTGGAACGCCTTGACGGCGGCGTTCAGCGCGGCGGTCGCGGAGGCGACCTTGCGGCCGGAGAGGTCGCCGCTCGTGTCGGACGCGACCTTCTCGGCGGCAGCGATCGCATCCTGGAGCGTCTTCCATGCCTCGTCGGTCTTCTTGCCCTGCGTCACGGCCTTGGCGTCGGCGATCGCCTCGGCGAGCGCGGCGCGCTGGGCGTCGGTCGCCTTGGCGTCGGCCTTGCCGAACGCGGTCACGGCGGCGTCGAGCGTGGCGGAGGCCTGCTGGAGGTCGCCGGCGGTCGCGGTCGCGTTGTCGCGCGCCTTCTCGGCGGCGGCGATTGCATCCTGCAGCGTCTTCCACGCGGAATCGACCTTGTCGCCCTGTTTGACGGCCTTGGCGGCGGCGATGGACTCGTCGAGCGCCGCGCGGGCGGCGTCGAGCGTGGCGTCGGTCGCGGTCGCGGCGACGCTGTACCACGTGGCGTCGCGCACTTCGACGCGCACCTTCACGCCGCCGGCCTGCTCCGGCACGGTCCACTCGACCTGCGCGGCGTCGGACCAGTCCTGCAGGACGGTCTCGGCGCCGTCGGCGGCCACGGCGACGAAGCGGTACTGCTTCGCGCCGTCGACGCCGCCCTCGGCTTCGGCCTTGACCGTCACCTTGGCGCCGGCCTTGACCTCGCCGTCGATGTCGGCGGTGAGGGTGAGCGGCGTGTACGCCTTGACGCGGTCGGCGCCGACGGCCGCGATGGCGACCTTCTCGCCTTCCGAGCCGGCGGGCGCGTACACCGTGCCGTCACCGGCGAGGCTCAGCTTCTTCAGGCTGGCGGGCACGACGACGATGCTCGGCGTATCGGAGATGTTCAGCGTGGTCATGCCTTCGCCGAAGTACGCGGTCTGCATGCCGCCGGCGATGATGCCGCCGGTGTACGTGCCGTCCTGGCCGCCGCGCACCACGAGATGCGTCGGACGGTGGCCCCAGAACTCCTGGTCGATGTTCTTGGTCTTCGTGCCGAACTCGACGTATTCGAGGCCGGAGGCGAACAGGAACGAGGACTTCGTGCTCTCGAAGCCGTCCGGGAAGACGACTTCGGTGAGCCCGTCGGTCGAGTTGAACGAGCCGGTCGTCGTGGTCTTGAGGCTCGCGGGCAGGGTGATGTGCTTCAACTGGTGGTTGTTGCGGAACGCCTGCGCCTCGATGGCGACCGTGCCGTCCTTGACCGTGTAGTCGGTGACGGGGTTGCCCGGCGCGGAGAGCACCAGGTGGAGGCCGTCATCCTGCTTCTGGTAGAGGACATTGCCGCTGGCGGAGTACACCGGGTTCTTCTCGGACACGGTGATCTCGCTCAGGCCGTTGGCGCCGGTGAAGACGCCGGCCACGCCGGACGTGATGCCCGCGCCGAGGTGGACCTTCTTGAGCGAGGTGATGTTGGAGAACGCCAGATCGCCCAGGTCGGTCACCGAATCCGGGAAGTCGAGCGCGGTGATGGCCGGCGACTGGCCGAACGCCAGCGAACCGAACGACTTGAGCCTGTTGTACTCGGGTCGCATGTTGAGGTCGGTGAGCACCGGATCGCTGTAGAAGGCGCTGCCGCCCACGGTGATGGTGCCGCCGAAGTCGACGGACTTGAGGTTCGCCATGTTCATGAACGCGCCGTGCGCGACGGTCTCCAGGGTCTTCGGCAGGACGACTTCGGTGAAGTCGGTGCTCAGGAACGCGGAGTCGCCGATGGTCTTGAGGCCTTCGGTGAACTTCACGCCCTTGAGCGTGGAGTTGTCGTAGAACGCGTACTGGGCCACGTCGGTCACGGTCGCATCGAAGCCGTTCTCGCCCTTGGCCGGAATCGCGTAGACGCCGTCCTTCGGGCCCTGCGCGTTGGCGTTCGGGTAGGCGATGATGCGCGTGCGGTCCTTGTTGAACAGCACGCCGCCGAACTCGCTGTAGTGCTTCACGTCCTTGCCGACGGTGAACTCGGCGAGCTTGGCGTCGCCGACGAACGCGGCCTCCAGCTGCTTGTCGGGCACGTTCGCGCCGACCGTCGCCTTGGCGAGGTTCGGCATGTTGGAGAACGCGCCGTGGCCGACCTCGTCGAGCGAGTCGGGCATGACGAGTTCGGTGCCGGTGGTGCCGGAGAGCGCGGTCGCGCCGATGAACTCCAGTCCGTCGTTCAGGCGCACGTCGGCGCCGACGAGGGCAAACGCGCTGTCACCAATCGAACGCACGCTGGCGGGCAGTTCGATGACGCCGGAGAACGCGGCGCCGGCGAACGCCGAGCCGCCGATCGTCTTCAGCTTCTGCGGCCAGCCGGTGGTCACGTCGCCCTTCCGGTCGACGAGCTTGAGCGCGCCGAGCGACTGGTTCGCATTGAACGCGTTGTCGCCGATCACGGTGGTATCGGCGGAGATCGTCACGTCGGCGAGCTGGGCGTCGCCGTTGAACGTGCCGTCCGGAATCTCGGTGAGGGAGGCGGGCAGCGTCGCATGGCGGAGCGTCGAGCTGTAGAACACGTTGACGCCGAGCTCGAAGTCCTTCACGTCGACCGGCAGGTTCACCGTGTCGAGCGCGAGGGTCTGCGTGAACGCCTCATCGCCGATGGACTTCAAGTGGCTCGGGTGCTTCGCGTCGTTCTGGAACGTGACCGTGGTCAGCTTTCCGGAGCCGGCGAACGCCTGTTTGCCGATCGTCTCCACGCTGGACGGCACGGTGATCGTGACGGCCTGCGTGTTGGCGAAGGCGTTGTAGTCGATCGCCTTCGTGTTGTTCGGGATCACGACGTCACGCGCGTTGCCGGTGTAGCCGAGCAGCGTCGTGCCGTCCTTGTCGAACACGAACTGGGCGAAGTCGGCGGGCTGGACGCGCACGGTCATCGTGGCGGACTTGCCGGCCACGGTGGCGGTGATCGTCGCCGTGCCGACCTGCTCGCCCGCCGTGACGATCGCCTTGCCGGACTGTCCGTCCTTCGCGGCGACGGTGGCGACCTTCTCGTCGGAGCTCGACCACGCGATCTTCTTCCCGTCGAGCGACGGCGCGACGATCGCGGCGACGTCGAGCGTCTTGCCCGGCTCGATCGTGGCGGAATCCTGCGCCATCGCGATGCCGGTCTCGTCGGTCACGTCGGCGACGGTGACCTGCGCGACGGCCTTGACGTCCGGATCGATCTTCGAGGCGACGGTCACCGCGACCGGCTTGCCGTCGCTCGGGGCGACGCCGGTGAGCGTGCCGTCGGCGTCGACCTTGACCTTCGCCGGGTCGGCGCTCGTCCACGTCAGCTCCTGCTCGGTGGAGTCGGCGGGCTGGACCGCGGCCTTGAGCTTCGCCGTCTGGCCGGGCGCGATTGTGAGCTTGTCCGGCGTGACGGTGATGCCGGTGGCGGCCACCGGGGTCATGACGGCGGCCGTGCGATCGCTCGCGTTGAGGCCGTAGTCCCACGCGTACAGCGGGACGGTGTTCGGCAGGGAGCCGGACAGGCCGGACGCGGTCCACGCGGCGGCCACGTCGGCGACCTTCACGTCGAAGTGCCACGTGCGGGTGCCGTCGGCGTTCGTCGTGTAGTCGGCGGGCGCGAGGATGCGCTTGAAGTAGGCGAGCGTGGTCGGATCGTGGAAGTCGATCGCGGAGAGCCAGGACTCGTCGGTCACATCGAAGGAGAACGTCTTCGCGTCGCCTTCGCCGGTGAGCTGCATGTTGGTGATGCGCGGGCCCTTCGTGTCGAGGGTCACCTGGTAGGCGGCGCTCTGCTGCTCGGTGGAGCCGGGGCCGGCGGTCGTGGCAGTCTGGCGCAGCGTGTACGTGCCGTCGGGCAGGTTCGCGCCGTCGTCCGACTTGCCGTCGAACGCGCCGGAGCCGTTGCCGAGACGCGCTTCGGCGTACAGCACGCTGCCGGTCGTCTGGTTGAGCGTGGACTTCGACACGTAGTCGTAGGAGTAGCTCTTGACGACCTTGCCGTTCGCGTCCGTGTACTCGTACTTGAGCTTGTTCGCGTTGCGCAGCAGGCCGGTGACGGGCCAGGCGGCGATCGGCGAGGCGCTGTAGTTCGTGCGGGAGACGACCATGCGGTTCGGGTCGATGTCGTAGACCGGGCCGGCGGTGGCGTCGCCGTCGAGCGGGTTCACACCGAGCGGCAGGCCGTTGTTCGGGTTGGCGAGCGCGGTGCCGTACACGTGGTAGGCCTTGTCACCCTTCTCCCACAGCGCGGAATCGAACACGGAGGCCTGGTTCCACTTGCCGTAGAAGCCGACGAACGGGGCGGACAGGTCGACGCCGTTCTTGTCGGCGGCCTTGAGCAGGGCGAAGCCTTCGACGAACGTGCCGTTCGGGGTGTTCGCGGCGGCGAAGTCCTTGAACGCCTGCGCGGTGGCGACGGTGACGGTCAGCTTCGCGCTGCCGTTCGCCGGGACGGTCACCTTGCCGGTCTTCGCGTCGTAGCCGTTGCCGGAGTAGGCGACGTCGATGCCCTTGCCGGTCCAGTTCGTGTCGGTGTTCTGGAACAGGCCGTCGGCGACCGCCTCGGACAGGGCCTGCGCGTCGGGCGTGTAGGAGCGGGCCTTGCCGCCGAGGTTGTGCAGGGTGAGCGTGAACGACCACGTGCCGTCCGTGCTGTCGCCGAGGTCGGCCTTCGGACGGGAGTCGTCGTCGGCACCGTCGACGGTCAGGTAGACGTCGGTCGAGGTGGCGGCGGGCACGTCGGCGAGGCCGGCGCCCTGCTGGCGCGGCGAGGCGTAGGAGTCGCCGGACGCGACCGGCTTGGCGGTGCTCATCAGCAGGCGGGTGACGGCCTTCGCCTTCTCGGAGTCGGACATGCCGGAGAACTTGGCATCGCCGTCCACGTACTCGTGCATCTGCGCGGAGATGCCGGCCAGCTGCGGCGTGGCCATCGACGTGCCGGACATGTACTCGTACTTGTCGTTCGGTATGGACGACCAGATGTTGCCGCCGGGGGCGGTGATCTCGGGCTTGAGCTTCAGGTCCGGGGTGACGCCCCAGCTGGTGAAGTCGCTCATCGAGTAGCCGGCGGGCGCGGCGGTGGCGTCGGCCTTGACGGTGAGCTTCTTGTCGGCGGCGGCGATGAGCTTCTCGCCGTCCTTGCCGGAGATGGAGACGACGGGGATGTTGACGACGATGCCGGTCTTGATGGCCGCGCCGGTGATCGCGCCGTCCGCGTTGTTGTAGAAGATGACGGCGGCCGCGTTGAGCGCGGTGCCGACGTTCATGAGCTTGTCGCCGAAGGTGAGGGCGTGGCCGTCGCTCGGCTCGGTGCCGCCGCGCTTGACGACAACAATCTTGCCGGACAGGTCCCAGTTGTACGCATTGGCGAGACGGGTCTGGTCCTCGGTGGAGCCGATGCCGCCGTCCACGTACTCGTATTCGCCGTCCTTGAGGCCCTTGTCCTTGTCAGACAGGCCGGGCGTGCTGTCGCCGGTGGCCTGGCCGTTCTCGTCGGCGAAGCCGAGCTGCAGGTAGCCGATGGCCGTGCCGTCGGGGCCGAGGAACGCGGACTGGCGCTGCGCGTTGTTCACGCTCGCCACGGACAGCGAGTCGGGGAAGGAGGACGGGGAGGAGATCACGGAGCTGTCCGGATCGGAGGCATACGGCAGGTTCGCGCCGGAGGCGTTGCCGAGCGCGGCGGTGGTCGCGTTGCCGGCGGCCACGTTCACGGTGGCGCCGCCGTCGCGCAGCGCCTTGATGGCGTCGCCGTAGGTGGCGGTGGACTCCTCGGAGAAGCCGGCGTCGGAACCGAGCGACATGTTCACGGTGTCCGCGTCGAGCGCCTTCGCGTCGTCGATGGCGGCGAGCAGGGAGGAATCGTAGATGGCGCCGCTGAAATCGTCGGCGACCTTCATCGGCATGATCTGCGCGTCGGGCGCGGTGCCGCGGATCTGGTCGCCGGAGTTGGCGGCCGCGATGCCGGCGACGTGCGTGCCGTGCTCCATGCCGGACAGGTCGCTCGGGTTCACGTTGTCGTCGTTGTCGGCGTAGTCGCGCGCGAACGGGATCTTCTCGGACACGTACGTGCCGTGGCCGAGCTCCTTGATCTTCGATTCGGCGTCCGACTTGCTCATCTTCACCTTGGCGTCGTCGAGGTCGCCCTGGAACGCCTCATGGTCGGTGTCGAGGCCGGAATCGATGATTGCGATGGTCTGGCCGTCGCCCTTCTGCGCGGCCTTGTCGGCGCCGGTCATGTCGAGCGACGACTGGTTCTTCAGGTCGGGCGTGGAATCGTCGGCCGCGGACTTCTCGTCCGGGATGCTGTATTTGCTTTCGATGAACGCGCGCTTGACGCCCGGCAGCTCGCGGATGCCGTCGAGCAGCGCGGCCGGGGCCTTGACCGCGAAGCCGTCGATCGCGTGGTAGTAGTCCTGCACGTCGGAGACCTGGACGGACTTCGCCTTGCCGTTGGACTTGGCGCCGTCGGTGGACATCAGCGACGGCTGGTTCGCGGCCAGATCGCGGATGTCGTTCTTGATCTCGCGGTGGCGCGTCTGCTTGCTCACGCCGAACAGCGAACGGTACCACGGCACGCCGGCGGTGGTGTCGTCAAGCTGCACGATGATCGTCGCGATGCCGGTCGTGGTGTCGCCGGAGCCGGACAGCAGGCCCTTGTCGCCGGACTTGTCGTTCTTGCCGGACTTGTCCGCGGACTCGCCGACCGCGCGCAGCAGCGCGTCGGCGTCCTTTCCGTCCGTCTTGTCGGCGGTCTTGGCGGTGGTGCTGTTGCTGCTGGCGCTGTTGCCGGTACCGTTGGACGCGGCGGCCACGGCGGAATCCTGCGATGCCGCGGCAGGCTGCGACGCAGCCGGCGCGGCCATCGCCACATTGGCCGGGAGCAGCATGGCGGCCGTCACGGCAAGCGCCGTGATCGACCGCCATGGTCCGGCATGATGATGCCCTGAAACCATACGGGTGTTCCCTCTCATATCCATATCTGATCGGTCTGTCGATGATTGCCGATCGCGGGGCACGGGGCACGCACGGTACGCACTACGGTCATTCGACCGACGGCCTCGCACGACGACTTCGCACGACGACTTCGCACGACGACCATCGGTGATGGCCGACCATGCTGATTGCCCGTAATCCCGTAATCGGTTACGACGAGCGCCGACGCCACCCCCGGACACGGCACCTTATCTTCCCGTTCCCGGTGCCGCCGTCGAACACTCACAGTCCATTCGTCAACTTACGCCGCAAATTCCCAGAACACAAGACTTGTTTTCCCAGCCGAGACGTGCTATACGCCCCACCCATCTGCGCCTCAGGTGAATTTGCCAATTGCTCCCCTTCAGGGGGAGCTGTCCCGCAAAGCGGGACTGAGGGGGTATTGCCTCCCTCTGACGGGACATCGCCGTCAAGCAAACGCCAGAGGCGTTTGTAGGCGATGTGCGAGCCGACAGGCGAGCCGATATGAGGCCAGCCGAAGGCTGTCCATAATCGCGGTCGAGCCGTCAGCCGAAGGCTGACTGAGGGAGAGACCCCCACCCACCCCCACTTTGCCGCTTTTGACTCCCCCGATTCCATCGGCTCCGTGCCAAATGCGTCGCCCCCACGCCACCCTTGGCACGGAACCACCTCTGAGAACCACATCAGCATCGCATCCGTGCCAAATGCGTCGCCCCCGCACCACCCTTGGCACGGAACCACCGCTAAAACGGCCGTCAGCGTCGTTTCCACGCCAAGCATGGAGCAGAACCGACGCCGTGCGCCGCAAGCGCGCGACTCCCCCTCCCCGACCCCAGCTTTTGATTCTTTTGATATTTTTGATTCTTTTGATTTCTTTGATACCGTGGCAGTGACGATCATTCCGATGACGGGAGACGCATCATGCATGCTACGGAGAATCCATTCAAGCCCACGGCCGGAGGCGAACCGCCCCTGCTCATCGGCCGCGCCAAAGTCATCCGCGACTTCGAAAAGGGACTGGACAACGGCGTCGGCGCCCCCGGACGCATCATGCTGGTGACCGGCGCGCGCGGAACCGGCAAGACGGTGATGCTCACCGTCTTCGGCGACAAGGCGCGCGCCCGCAAATGGGACGTCATCGAAGAGACCGCGTCCATGGGACTGTGCGAACGGCTTGCCAACGAACTGCACAATCACGATGGCATGCTGGACCGCATCTCCGTGAAGCCGTCGGTGAGTTTCGCTGGGGCGAGCGTCAGCCTCGGCGAGGCGGAACTATCACCGAAACGCATGCCGGAGACCCTGCGCAAGGCCATGTCCCGCAGACTCGACGTGCTGGAGAAGCATCATCGCGGCCTCCTCATCACCATCGACGAGACGCAGGCCGCCGACCGCAACGATCTCATCGCCATCGCGACCGCCATCCAGCATCAAATCCGCGAACGTCGCAACATCGCCATCGTGTTCGCAGGGCTTCCGCAGATGGTCTCCGACCTGTTCAACGACGAGGTCATCACCTTCCTGCGACGGGCGAAGACCAACGTGCTCACCGACGTGCCCATCGACGACGTGCGCGACGCCTTCGCGACCACGTTCCGGTCGTCCGGCATGACCATCGACGACGATCAGCTGCGCACCGCCGCCGAAGCGACGGCCGGATACCCGTACATGATCCAGTTGGTCGGATACTACGTGTGGGACGCCGCCGACCTGCGCGAATCCGACGTCATCACCGATCAGGACGTCGCCGACGGCATCGCCGAGGCACGCGACGATCTCGACAACGCCGTGTGCATCCCCGAACTGCACGGACTGTCACGCAACGACAAAGCGTATCTGGAGGCGATGGCGGAGGCCGACGGCCCCTCCGCCACCGCCGACGTGGCACGGCGCATGGGACGGACCGACAACTACGCCGCCACCTACCGCAAGCGACTGCTCGACGCCTACGTCATCCGCGAGACCGAACGCGGCGAAGTCGATTTCGCCGTTCCCTTCCTCCGCGAATACCTGCGGCGGACCAAGTAGCGCGGCAACGCGATAACGCGAAAGGCCGCCGCTCCCCACGTATCGGGGGGAACGGCGGCCTATTTACTTGCTCCCGCTGGCGGGAGCGGAATACGATGCGCTCACCGCGACAGGCTCACTGAACCTGGGCGCGGGCGATCTTGCCGGTGAAGGAGTTGGCCTCGTCGGCGTCCTTCACGCCGTCCTTGTTCCAGGAGAACATGGCGCGCAGCTTCGGGCCGACGGTCTCGATGCGCTCGTTGGAGTACTTCTCCTGCAGCTCCTTGAAGTGCGGGGCGCCGGCATCCTGGTCGTCGATGAACTCCTTGGCGAAGGAGCCGTCCTGGATGCGGCCCAGGTGGTACTCCATGCGCTTGCGGCAGTCCTCGTTGATGACGGTGTTGGTGTAGTCGCCGTACTGGGCGGTGTCGGAGCAGGACCAACGGGCCTTGTTGAGGCCGCCCTCGTTCATCAGGTCGACGAGCATCTTGAGCTCGTGGCAGACCTCGAAGTAGGCGATCTCCGGCTGGTAGCCGGCGTCGGTGAGGACCTCGAAGCCCATCTCGACAAGCTTGTTCACGCCGCCCATGAGGACGTTCTGCTCGCCGAACAGATCGGTCTCGGTCTCCTCCTTGAACGTGGTCTTGATGGCGCCGGCGCGCAGGGCGCCGAGGGCCTTCGCGTAGGCCAGGGTCAGCGCCCAGCCGTCACCGCGCGGGTCCTGCTCGACGGCGACGACCACCGGGACGCCACGGCCGGCCGCGTACTCACGACGCACGATATGGCCCGGGCCCTTCGGGGCGACCATGAACACCGGGTGATCCTCGGACGGCTTGATGTAGCCGTAGTGGATGTTGAAGCCGTGGGCGAAGGCGACGGCCGCACCCGGCTTGATGTTCGGCTCGATGTCGTCCTTCCAGATGTTGCGCTGGTACTGGTCCGGCGCGAGGATCATGATGACGTCGGCCTCGGCGGCGGCCTCCGGCACGGACTTGACCTCGAGGCCCTGCTCCTTCGCGAAGTCCACGGACTTCGAGGTGGGACGCAGGCCGACGACGACGTCGACGCCGGAATCACGCAGGTTCAGCGCGTGGGCGTGGCCCTGCGAGCCGTAGCCGATGATCGCGACCTTCTTGCCCTCGAGCACGGAGAGATCACCGTCATTCTCATACCAGATCTGTGCAGCCATGGTGGCACTCCTTTACTTGCGTACCGTCGCACGGCGGCGGTCGATGCGCCGGTCCGACGACGCCCGCCGGCATCGCCCCTGCGGGGCCGCCGTCGGTCGCGTCCAACCGGTTCGACCATTCGTGCGAACGGCACACGGTGTCGTTATGTGGTTGCGCGTTATGCGTTGGCGCATGTTGCGCGGGTAGGTGGTCCGCCGGTCGCGCGTGCGTGGTGACGCGTGCGTTGTGCGTTGACCGGATGACCTCGATCGTGCGGGATTGTGTCCCGTGAACTGCGCTCAATCCTAGCGATATTGCGGTCGGATAGTGGCCCACGTCCATGATTCGGGCCATCATCCGACCCATTCCCCCGCATCGTGGACAGCCGGGACCTCATCTCATCGCGTCGCCCCACCGACCATGGCGCAACCACAGACACGGCGCAACTTTTCCCGAAAAACACCCCTGTCGTCCGGAAATCGTTGCGCTGAAACACCTCCAGCACAACTTTCCCCGGGAATCATCCCCATCACCCGGGAATCCTTGCGCCCCATTCCCCAACGCAAATTCCCAGCGCAATTTTTCCCGGGAATCACCCCTGTCATCCGGGAATTGTTGCACTGAACCGTCACCAGCACAAGAAATCCCGGAAAACAGCCCCATCACCCGGGAATCCTTGCGCTGAGACCGAGTCAGCACAAAGATTCCCGGAGCATAGGCCGAATTCCCGGGATTTATCGCGCCGAGGACGGGGCGACCGATACGGGGCAGACGACAGCCGCCGACCGGCAATCGAGGCCGACAACCGCCGGCAAAGAAACGAAACCCAAAAGACCCAAACAACCAAAACAACAGAAACAACAGAAACAACCAAAAAGGCCGCCACCCGTGGTAAACGGATGGCGGCCTTTCACCGACCGATATGGTCGCCCGGCCGCGTCCTCATCGGACGGGAGCCGGGGCGGACAAGCTCACTGAACCTGGGTACGAGCGATCTTGCCGTTGAAGGACTCGGCCTCGTCCTGATCCTTGGCCGGGCCGTTGTTCCAGGAGAACATGGCGCGCAGCTTCGGGCCGACGGTCTCGAGGTGCGGGTGGGAGAACTCCTCCTGCAGCTTCTTGAACTTCGGGGCGCCGGCGGCCTGGTCATCCATGAACTCCTTGGCGAAGGAGCCGTCCTGGATGCGCTTGAGCTGGTACTGCATGCGCTTCTTGGTCTCCTCGGTGATGACCGTGGAGGTGTAGTCGCCGTACTGGGCGGTGTCGGAGCAGGACCAACGGGCCTTGTTCAGACCACCCTCGTTGGCGAGGTCGACGAGCATCTTGAGCTCGTGGAAGACCTCGAAGTAGGCGATCTCCGGCTGGTAGCCGGCCTCGGTCAGCACGTCGAAGCCCATGTCGCACAGGTGGTTGATGCCGCCCATGAGGACGTCCTGCTCGCCGAACAGATCGGTCTCGGTCTCCTCGGTGAAGGTCGTCTTGATGGCGCCGGCGCGCAGGGCGCCGAGGGCCTTGGCGTAGGCGAGGCACAGCGGCCAGGTCTTGCCATCCGGATCCTGCTCGACGGCCACGACGACCGGGACGCCACGGCCAGCGGCGTACTCACGACGCACGATGTGGCCCGGGCCCTTCGGGGCGACCATGAAGACCGGGTGATCCTCGGACGGCTTGATGTAGCCGTAGTGGATGTTGAAGCCATGGGCGAAGGCCAGAGCGGCACCCGGCTTCAGGTTCGGCTCGATGTCCTTCTTGTAGACGGCGGCCTGGTACTGATCAGGCAGCAGCACCATGACCACGTCGGCCTCGGCGACGGCCTCGGCGACCGGCTTGACCTCGAGGCCCTGCTCCTTGGCGAACTCGACGGACTTGGAGGTCGGACGCAGGCCGACGACGACGTCGACGCCGGAGTCACGCAGGTTCAGCGCGTGGGCGTGGCCCTGGGAACCGTAGCCGAGGATGGCGACCTTCTTGCCTTCGAACACGGAGAGGTCGGCGTCCTTCTCGTACCAGATAGTTGCTGCCATGATAGGCACTCCTTTATGTTGTTCAGTGTGCCGAACGAAACTGCACGTCCGACAATCGGTGAGATTGCTGACGGCCTTCGGCGAGAAGGATTGTGTCCTTGTGTCGGGGAAAGTCATCGGTTCACTGGGGACTATTTCTAGTCCCGCAGTGGGCGGCGCGGTCGCCCGCGTCCAAATATTGAATTGAATTTTCAGTTATGGAATCAAGCCGAAATCAAACGCGATTACAGCTGGAAAGTTTGGGGGATTCTCATTCCCTGCGCCCCTCCCGCTGGCGGGAAGTGGCGAGGGCTTTCTCCGGCCCCCTCTGACGAGGGGGCTCCCGCGAAGCGGGTGGGGGAGAGATAGCTGGAACGTGACGGCCCGCAATATCTCTCCCTCAGTCCGCCTGCGGCGGCCAGCTCCCTCGTCAGAGGGAGCCAAGGGAAGACGTCACTTCGTGAAATCGACGTCCTTGGTCTCATGGCAGGAGAGCACGGCGACGAGGCAGCACAGGGCCATCACACCGAGGTAGATGCCGACGGAGTGGACGCCCCAGTGAGAGCTCAGCCAGGTGGCGATGGTCGGCACGAAGGCCGCGCCGACGATGGCGGCGAGGTTGTAGCCGATGCCGGAGCCGGAGTAGCGCACGTTGGCGTCGAACAGCTCGGGCAGGAAGGCACCGATCGGGCCGAACGCGGTGCCCATGAGGGCGAAGCCGACGCACAGGAAGACCATGTTGGCGAAGAAGTTGCGCTGGCCGACGATCTCACCGTTCAGGAGGAACGGGAACAGCGCGGCGAACACGACGAGCAGCACGGAGGACGTGATGATGACGCGCTTGCGGCCCCACTTGTCGGCGTTCACGCAGGAGATCACGATGAAGGCGGCGAACACGCAGATGGCGATCATGAGCATGAGCAGGTATTCCTGGTTGGTGAAGCCGAGGCCACCGCCGCCCTCGCCCTGTTCCTTGGTGCCCCACGCGAGGGACCAGGTGGCGAGCGTGTAGAACAGCGTGTAGGTGACGGCGACGAGGAACGTGGCCTGCAGGACCTGCTTCCAGGACTTGCGGAACACCTCGGTGAGCGGGGACTTGACGACCTTCTTCTGCTCCTGGGCCATACGGAAGATCGGGGTCTCCTCCATGTGGACTCGGACGACGAGGCCGATGATCACGAGCACCGCGGAGAGCAGGAACGGCACGCGCCAGCCCCAGGCGAGCATCGCGTCGGAGTCGTTGAAGGTCTCAAGCAGGAAGTAGGTGCCGTTGGAGAGGAAGAAGCCGATCGGGGCGCCGAGCTCCGGGAAGGAGCCGTAGAGGGCGCGCTTGTCCTCAGGCGCGTTCTCGGTCGCGACCAGGGCCGCGCCGGACCATTCGCCGCCGAGGCCGATGCCCTGGATGAAGCGCAGCAGGCACAGGATGGCGACGGCGAAGACGCCCGCCTGGTTGTAGGTCGGCAGGCAGCCGATGAGGAACGTGCCGATACCCATCGTCATCAGGGAGACGACCAGCGTGGTCTTGCGGCCCATGCGGTCGCCGAAGTGGCCGAACACAAGGGAGCCGAGCGGGCGGGCGATGAACGCGATCGCGAAGGTCAGCAGGCTCATCAGCAGCGCGACGGTCGGGTTGTCCTTCGCGGAGAAGAAGATGTGCGGGAAGTAGTTCGCCGCGGCGGTGCCGTAGGCGTAGAAGTCGTAGAACTCGATGGCCGTGCCGACCATGGAGGCGGCGATGACGGTCTTCACGGAATCGTGGGCCATCGCCTGCAGCTTGCCTTCAGCTGCGTTTTCAGCCGTTTCCTCGACTGCACTCATGGGATTGTCTCCTGAATTGGATGGGGTTTCTCTCTCTATTTCGCGGAATTCCATCGCACGCCCTGATCTTGTGGATCGTGGCGGGCGGGCAATGAAAAAGCCCCGCATCTCATGCAGGGCTTGAAACGTGATCAATCGCTCTCGCCCTGCCTTCGCTGACGGGGCTCAAGCTTGTAAGCCGATCATGCCGCCAGCGAAGACGGAATAATAATTCGTGCGGACAGCAGAGCGACGTTGACGAGGGTCAGAACGGACTCATCAACGGTGGTATCGGCAGTGTATCCAGTCATCGCGGCGGCCTCCTTTCGGTCTAGAAGTTTGTCCTCCGAGCGGTTATCGCTCGAACTGGTTCCACACCATAGGAGCGCCGTTCCGCCGCCGGCCACTGATGTTCACTATGTGAACCATGCGAATTCGTCGCATTTTCCCATCACATTCCCGTAACCTGCGGGACAGGTCGCAGCCACCACCGCGGCCACCGCGCCGCCGTCACCGCGTCGAGTCGGCCTTGCGCAGGACGAGCGGCACGAGCGTGACGCCGCGCTCCCCCGCTCCGTCATCATCGCCATCATCGACAATCGCAGCGTCACCGGCACCACCGGCACCGACAGCCGCGCCATCCTCACCACCACCACCGATCAGCGCGATCATCCGGTCGACGATCGCGTCGGCAATCGTACCGAAATCCTGCGCGACGGTCGTGAGCCGCACGCCGGCCGCGTCGACGAGATACGTACCGTCGTACGCGACGATCTGGAGGTCGTCGGGCACGCGGATGCCGCGCCTCGCCGCCTCCTGCACGGCGAGCGCGGCGACGACGTCGTTACCGACGATCGCGTCGACGGGCGGCACGGCGGCGTCCGTCGCGACGGGCGCGACGCCGCCGTCACCGCCGTCGACGTTACCGGCATCGCCGCTGTCGACCGCGCGTCCGCGACGGTCGAACAGGCCGCGCACGGCGGCGACGTATCCGGCGAAATCGTCGACGCCGCCCGACTCGACGTACTCGTGCGCGATGCCGGCCGCGTCCAGCTCGCGTTCCAGCGTGAGGTAGTAGCGCACAGTGGGGAACGTGGATTCCGGATGCGGGCCGTCCGACGGATCATCGTCAGTCAGATCGTGGAACTGGGCGCGCGGACCGCCGACCAGCGCGACGTGACGCGCGCCGGACGCGATCAGCTCGCGCGCGACGATGCGGCCGCCCTGCTCGTGGTCGGACCGCACCGACGGCACGCCTTCGCCGAGATAGCGGTCGAACGCGACGACCGGACGGCCGATCGACGTCCAATAGTCGGCGGGATGACGCGTGTGCGCGGCCATGACGATGCCGTCCATCATGTGCCGGCGCAGCATGTCGATGTACTCGGATTCGTCCTTGCCGGTGTCCGCCACCGAGCACAGGACGACGCGCATGCCGCGCGCCGAGAATCCGCGCTGGAGGGCGGCGACGAACGTGGCGAAGAACGGGTGACGGACGGTCGGCACGATCACGCCGACCATGTTGGTGCGGTCGCGGTAGAAGTTGCGCGCGAGCTCGTTGGGGATGTAGCCGAGCGCGTCCATCGCGTCCTGCACGCGTTTGCGCATCTCGTCGGACACGTATCCGGTGCCATTGACGACGAGCGACACCGTGCTCACCGAGGTTCCGGCCCGACGGGCCACGTCGCGCATACCGACCATGCACCACTCCCCTTTCGTCGTATCGCCATTATGGCGACTATCGTACCCGCAAACCACATCCAGTCGGTTCCCGCCGACAACCCCCTCAGTCGCGCTTCGCGCGCCAGCTCCCCCTCAAGGGGGCGCAAAGAAGCCGCGGTCCCACCGCCTGTCCGAATCGCACTAGCTCCCCCTCAAGGGGGCGCGGGGATAAGGAAGTCCTACTTGCGCAGGAAGAACGCGGCGAGCGCGACGCATACGATCGCGGCGGGGAACACCGCCACGTAGCCGAGCGACGCGGGCGCCACGACGATGGCGAGCGCGCCGGCAAGAGCGCCGATCACCACGCCGACCGGGCGGGCGTTGCCGTAGACGCCGAGCGTACGGCCCGCGTCGCGCGCATCGGGCAGCGCCTCGATGACGAGCGGCTGGACGAGCGCGTCATAGAGTCCGACGGCGAATCCGGCGAGGAACGAGAAGACCATCAGGCTCTTTTCGCCGCCGATCACGGCAATCGCCAAACCCACCGCCAGCGCGATCGCGTACAGCACGCACGTGCAGACGACGGCCGCGCGCGAATCACGCCACCACGGCCCGAATCCTTCGACGAACTTGTCGGTGATCGCGCCGGCGGACTGCGTGGCGAGCAGCATGCCGGCGAACGAGGCGAGCGCGAGCAGCGCGATGAGCACGCCGGACGGCAGCGTGACGGGGGCGGACGTGAACACGGGCTGGTCGCCGTACACCGAGAACCGCACGACGTACCACAGGTAGGCGCCGGTCATCGCGACGGCGGCGCTGACGAACACGCGCGACCAGAACAGGCGGCGGAACGTCTTCGCCTCCGCGCCGTGCGGCAGGCGCAGCGACGCCGCGGCGAACACCTCGCGCCAGTCGAACCGCTTGTGCGGCTGTTCGACGCTGGAAGGTTCCTGCGGCCAGACGACCACGGCGCCCACGCCGGACACGGTGAACAGGACGGCCGCGCACAGGAACGGGTTGAACGCGCCGAAGCCGACGGCCAGGCCGCCGACCACGCCGCCCGTCGCCTGGCCGGCGATCACACCGATCGCATACCAGCGTTCGATGCCGTCGCGGAACTTGTCCGGCACACGTTCGGCGAGCGCGGCGGCGAGCGGCGCGACGAGCATCGCGTAGGAGAACTGCAGCGCGACCCACAGGACGACGAGCAGGGAGACTGCGGTGGCGGCTCCGAGCGCGAGCGCGATTAGCGCGGACAGGATGCCGCCGCCCACGAGCCACGGCGTGCGGCGGCCCAAGGTCACGCGCGTGCGGTCGGAGAGCGCGGCGACCAGCGGCATGAACACGAGGCCGAACAGGGCGCCGACGGCGAGCAGCGCGGCCAGCGGCCAGACGAGGTCGGCGGGCGGCAGGGCGGCCGCGGCATCGGCGAGGGGCGCGGTCACGCTGTTGCCGCTGCCGTTGCCCGAAGCGACGGCGGGGACGACTGCATACAGGCCGACCGCGTGCGCGATCTGGTTCGGGACGGCGACGAGGTTCAGCGCGGCCCACGGCGCGGTGATGAGCAGCGCGCCCGTCGCGAACCCCCACTTGAGGCGGGAGAGCTGCACGACGTCGGGGCGTTCGCCGTCGGCGGCGACCATCGGGTCGCGCATGTCGAGGAACGACGACGCGTAGTCGGGCACGGCGGCATCGACCTTGGCGGCCGCGACGACCGACGCGGTGCCGTCGGCGGCGAGGCGGGCGGCCTGCGCGGTCGGCTGTTCGGCGGACGCCTCCGGGGCGATGCGGTGCGGGTCGGCGGCGAGACGGGAGACCGAGGCCTTGTCCTCGGCGCTCAGCGCCTTCTCATAGTCGGGGCGATCGTCGATGCCCGGCCTCACATATGGCTCCATCATGATGGACTCCTTCCCTTTCCCTATGTCTCTCAGTACCTCGTTATACCTCTACACCTCTCTTTATTGTCCCACTCGCCGATTCGTTCGGGCAGGGTTTTCGGTGGTGGTTTCGGCCGTGGTTTCCCGGCTCGCCAACCCCCTCAGTCGGCTTCGCCGACAGCTCCCCCTGAAGGGGGCGCAAGGAAATGGCCCTTTTGCGCCCCCCTCAGGAGGAACAGCGACGGGGGAGCAGACCCGCTCGCGATATATTCTTTGCTCCCCCTTTCAGGGGAGCTGTCGCGCTTTGCGCGACTGAGGGGGTTCTGCCGGCCCCGAAACCCGGACCGTTCCCAGCCACCTCACAGCATCAGGCAAGAGAACCCCCACATTTGCCGACATACTGTCTTACTGTTATAGCGAAACGCGCGCGGGCCTCGACCATGCCCGGTATCTCGGCCACACCGGCCGGCCTCCGCTGGCATCCCGCCCCGCGCGCATAGGGATATAGAGGACTGGAGAAGCAGCTTATGTTCGTTCTCACCAACGCCTGGCGTGCCGTGACGCGCCGCTGGGCGATCTCGGCGTTGACCGTGGTGGTCACGCTGCTCGCATCGTTCGGCACGATCGCCTCGCTCGCCATCGTGCAGGAGAACGACACGGCGCACGGCAGCGCCTACGACGCGCAGACCCCGAACGCGGTCCTGCGCCCGACCGCCGCCACGCAGGCGGCGATGAAGTCCGACGACGCGAAGGCGACCACCGCCCACTACCTCACGTTCGACGACTACACCCCGTACGCGGTCGCCGCCCAGGAGAAGGGCGTCTCGTTCACGTACACGTTCATGGAGACCATTCCGGTGCGCCAGACCGCGAAGTTCAAGGCGATCGCCGGCACCGCGGACACCGACTCCTCCGCCGACAAGACGGGCGGCGAGTTCCAGCTGCGCTCCTTCTACGACGGCAAGACCAAGCAGGACAACGATTACGGCCAGTACACGATCGTCGACGGCAAAGCGCTCAAGTTCACCGACACCTCGTTCACCGGCGCGCTGATCTCCAAGTCCGTGGCCGAGAAGAACAACCTCAAGGTAGGCGACAAGTTCAAGGTCGCCGATCCGACCGACAAGTCGAAGACCTATGAGCTCACCGTGCAGGGCATCTACCAGTACAACGACGATTCCGCCAGCGCCACCGGCACCGGCGGCAAGTACGCGAAGGACAACCGCGAGAACGTGATCTACACGGCGTACGCCACCACGTACACGCTCGGCCTCGACAAGCTCGACGACTCCAAGGCGAAGAACACCTGGTCGATGCCGAAGCTCGACATCATCTTCGACTTCAGCGACGTCGCCACCTACAACAAGTTCGTCACGCTCGTCAAGAAGGCGAAGCTGCCGAAGGGCTACACGCTCGAATCCCCCTCGCTCGAGGCCTACACGAAGTCGATCGAGCCGCTCGCCTCTGCCGCGTCCGGCGCGCGCGTCGCCCTGTGGGCGTTCGCGCTCGGCGGCTGCATCGTGCTCGCGGCGCTCACCATCGCGCGCACCTGGTCCGGCCGCACGGACGAGATCGGCATGGCGCTCGTCTCCGGCGTGACGAAGCCGCGCCTCGGCTGGCAGTTCATGGTCGAGACGTTCATGCTCACCGTGGTTCCGGCGGCGGTCGGCCTCGTGGCCGGCGGCCTGGGCGCGGGCGCCATCGGCGCCGCGCTGGCCGGCGGCCACGCCACGCCCGTCACGTCCGGCATCGTCTGGCCGTTGGTCTGGGAGTCGATCGGCATCGTCGTCGTGCTCGCGATCGTCGCGATGCTGCGTCCGGCGACGTTCCCCAACGCGAATCTGTTCAAGGCATCGGAGATTTCGGAGGACAAGGCATGAGCGAGAAGGATATCGACAAGAACGAGACGATCGTCGAGAAGAAGGACGACGCCGCGACCGACGAGACGGCCGCCGACGAGACCGCCATCGACGAGACCGCGGAGACCGCCGGGAAGGATGATTCCGCTGAGACGGACGAATCCGCCGAAACGGACGTGGACTCCACGGAGTCGTCCTCGGAAGCCACGGAAGCCGCTGACGCGGATGCGGACGACGGCATCACGGATGCCGACATCAACGCGCAGCCGGTCGAATTCAGCATCGTCTACGACGAGGACGGCGACGCGCAGATCGCGTTCGATCCGGACGCCATCGACGATGCCGACGATGCCGATGATGCCGACGATATCGACGAAACCGACGAGACGGATGACACCGCGGAAGGCGACGCCGCGCCGGTGGCCGTTTCCGGTGAAACGGCCACCGCGGGCGAGCCCGACGCGGACGCCGACGACGCGACGGATACCGGCGAAACGGACACCGCCACGGACGACGACGAAACCGTCAACGAAACCGACGCACCCACGGCACCCGCGGAAACCGCCGATACCGAAGACACCGCCGAGGACAAGGCGGCCGACGCGAATCCCAAGGAGACGAGCGCGGCAGCCACGGCGGCGAACGCGCGACGCGTCAACGAGACGCTCGCGCTGGCCGCGAAGCACGCGACGCTCGACGCGACCGCCGACCCGAACGAGATCAAGGCGTCGGTGAAGCGTTCCGAACGCGCGCTCGACAAGCAGGTCGGCGACCGCGTGCTGCTCAAGTCGTACCCGACGTTCTCGCTCAACCATGCGACCACGACGAACCGCAAGACCGGGCGTCACGTGCTCGACAACGTGTCGATCGCCTGCTACGCGGGCTCGCTGTACGCGATCCGCGTGCTGCCCGACGCGGACGATCCGGAGCAGCGCGTCACGCTGATGGAGGTGCTCGGCGGCTACCAGCTGCCCACCTCCGGCACGGCGATGACGAAGAGCTCGAACCTCGCGGAACTGGAGATCAACGAACTGCGCGGGCATCGGCTCGGCATCGTGCCGCAGCGCTACGCGGTGCGCGGCGACCTCGACGCGGAAGCGAACGTGCGGTACGCGATGGACGCGTCCGGGCGCACGTACCTGAAGCCGAAGCCGGTGATTGCGCGCGAGTTGCTCGACCGCGTCGGATTCTCCGAGGCGACGAGCGGGCGTCCGGTGGGCGAGCTGCCGCTCGTCGAACAGCGCCGCGTGGCGATCGCCCGTGCGATCAGCTGTGAGGCGGACGTCGTGATCCTCGACGAGCCGACGAAGGGCTTGGATTCGGATGATGCGGCTGTGATTCTGCAGCTGCTCGCCTCGATCGCGCACGCCCGCGACCCGAAGCGCGCCGTCATCATCGTGACGTCGTCCGACGAAGTCGCACAGGCCGCCGACCAGACCTTCCCCCTCGCCGACTGAGACCAATTCGAATCGGCCCCCTCTGACGAGGGGGCTCCCGGCGAAGCCGGGTGGGGGAGAGACACCGGCCGCAGGCCGCAGGAAATAGAATCGGCCTTCGGCCGATGCAGTATCTCCCGCGCCCTGCGGCCGCTCCTCTACTCTCCCCCAGTCAGCCTTCGGCTGACAGCCCGACCGCGATTACGGGCAGCCTTCGGCTGGCCTCAAATCGGCTCGCCTGCCGGCTCGCACATCGCCTACAAACGCCTCCGGCGTTTGCTCCACGGCGATGTCCCATCAGAGGGGGCCACATGTGTAGGCACAGCCCTCACACGATGACCATGCCGTATTCCTTGGCGAGGGGGCGCACGTCGACGACGCCGTACTGGTCGAGGAGTTCCAGCCAGCGGCGCTTGTTCTCTTCGCCGAAGCGGGCCGCGCGCTTCGTGTAGCTTTCCGCGGTGACGAACTTGGCGGGTAGCGACTTGCTGTTGTACTTGTCCGCCACCATCACGGTCTCCTGTTCGAGGTTGACCGGCACGTAGTCGGCCGGCGGCAGCGGCAGCTCCTGGCGGATCACGTCGTCGCGCGTCAATCCCACACCGGTGTGGTTGCGCGCGAACTGCGCGATCTCCTCGTCCACGCCGTTCTCCAGCAGGTACTCGTAGCCGAGCAGGCCGTGCTTGATGTATTTCTTGCCGGCGAATTTCAGCGGTTCGCCGTCGGTGCCGTCATGCTTGAGCACCTTGTACGTGCCGATGTCGTGCAGCAGTCCGCCGATCGTGACCAGATGCTCGTCGATGAGCCGCGGCGGCACATGCCCGCCGGTCACCCCGTCGGACGGCGGCACGGCGAGAAGATCGCGCGCGGTTGACTCCCCGGACACACCAGCCCCGGCGGCGGCGCCCTCCCTCGCCTCGATTCCGGCGAGCACCGCCTCCGCACCCGCCGCGGACGGCGCGGCCAGCTCCGCCGCATCCTTCGGCAGGGTGCAGCGGCGCGCGAACAGCATGTTCTGACGATGCGCGAGCATGCGGGCGATGCGCGCGACGATCACGCAATGCGTGTGAATCAGGTCGTACGCCTCTTCGGAAGGCGCGATCTTGTGGTGAAGCTCTTCGATCTGCTCAAGCGTAGGAACCATACCGCCATTGTATGGCGGCCTCGGAACGCGCCTTTCCGTAGGCGGTTTCCGCATTCCATTGGAAACCATACGTCGGAAACAGTCAGAAAATGACAACACCCTCAGTTGCAAAACCGCGGAATAAAGCCGATTCTAAATCGGAGCGCCCAATCACTCCCCCAAGCCACTTCCCAACGGAATCTCCAAACAACCAACACAACAGAAACGCATACTCGATATACGTTAAAAGGTATATCTATTCAGTGCATCTCGATGCCATCGACCAGGAGGAAGCATGATGAAACGCACATCATTCGACGACTACATGGCCAAGCGCGGACTCACCGAGCGGAACCTACAGCCATACAAGGAACAATTGCAGGAGCGCGTACGCATCTATGAGCTCAAGGAGGCGCGCAAAGCCTGCGCATTGACGCAACAACAGCTCGCCAGCCATATGGGTGTCAGCCAGAAGCGGGTCTGCGAGCTGGAACGCGGCGACATCGACCATACACAGGTATCCACGCTGAAGCGCTACGTCGAGGGACTCGGCGGCATCCTGCACGTCAGCGCCACCCTCCCCGGCCGCGAACCGATCGTCATCGTATGAGATGAAACAATCCCCGCACGATCAGTCGATGGAGCGGATCGACCATTCGCCGGTGCGGTTGGAGGCGACGATCATCTGGTCGTTTTCGAGCTCCTCCCAGCCGTCGGCCTCGGTCTGGTCGAAACCGGACGACGCGACGACGATGCCCGCGGGCGCACCCTCCTCGTCGGTGAGCGCACGGTAGCGCATCACACGGTAGTCCTGCGCCTTCTCGCCCTGGCCGTACTGGTCGTAGATCTCGACGATGCGCGACGACGTGCGTTCGCGGCCGGCCGCGTTCAACGCGATGAACTGGTCCTGCGACTGGATCATGCAGTTGTAGCTGGAGCGCGGGTACGCCTGGCGCAGCTCGCGCACGGCCTGCGCCACGGCCTCGTCGAGGTCGTAGCCGAAGCCGATGTATTCGAGGATCACGGCGAAGAAGATCGCGGAGTCGGAGCGGCCGCCGGTGGACAGGAACACGCTGTGGTTCACCGGGTACTGGCGGTTCGTCACGATGTTGCGGCCGTGCGAATCGGAGATGTCGCCGTTGTGGATGAAGCTCAGTCCGTTCGCGAAGAACGGCTGCTGGTTCTCGAGGATGAGCGGCAGGTTCGAGGAGGCGAGGCGCAGATGCCACAGGCCGCCTCGCGCCGGTTCGGAGGCGAGTTCGGGGAAGACCGGGTCGAGGCGCGCGGCCACGGTGGTCTTGTACAACTTGGTGCCGGTCTCGGGCGAAGGCGCGCCGCCGTCGAGTGTGCCGGGTCGTTCGATCGGCTCGTAGAGCATCGCGCAACCCCAGCCGTCGTTGTGGATCTCGCTCATCTCACGATAGGCGTCCACACCCTCCGTGCCTAGGATTGCGTTGAGACTCAGGTTGAACCCTGCCGTCGCGTAACCCAGTAATCTGCACATAGTTGGCTACCATAACCCGCACACGATTCGACGCGCGGCCGGTGCTATAAGCGTTGCTTATAGGTTTCACCCACGCGTCTCGTCCACACCGCGGCCTCACCGCACCGGCGGCAAATCCCCGGTGACCGGCTCGCTCCCGGCGGCGCGTTCGATCCGCTTCAGCCGCGGCGGCCTGCGCGTGGACACGAACAGCGGCTGCACTTCGACGAGCGGGTTGTACGGCGCGAGTCCGAACCATTTGACCGGCGATCCGGCGACGTGGCGGATCGCGTACTTGGTCTGCAGCGACAGCGCCCCGCGCGCGGAGACCTTCGACTCCGGCATCAGCGCCTTGTGAATCAGCACGTAGCGGATCGTGCCGATGTTCGGATCGGCGTCGACCTTCGGGTACAGCGACTTCTGCTGCGGCAGTTCGCCGGTCTTCGACAGGTCGTGCATGATCTGGTGCAGGTACGCCGGAATCGACTGCGACACCTTGAATCCGAGCCGGATGCGCACGCGGAACAGGAAGTCGGTGCCGAAGTCCTGCACCTCGTATTCGCGCGTGAACGGCTGGTCGGTGGTCTCCACGCTCACCGCCCACCAGGCGCGGGCGCGCTTCGGATGGTCGGCGAAGATGGAGAAGAAGATGTCGGTGTCGAGCCGTTTCGTCTCGCTGTCGGACGTGAGATACACGATGTTGTCGGCGAAGTACGGGATGCGGAAGTCGCCGTGCAGCTTCTCCAACGTGGGCAGGAAGTCCTTCGGGCGCATGTGGCGGCGCTGCGCGCGTTCCAGCTTCGTGCCCTCGTTCCACGTGTACATGACGAACAGGATCGCGATGGTGAGCAGCATCGTGAACCAGCCGCCGTGCAGGAACTTCGCCATCGACGCGATGAAGAACAGAATCTGGATGGCGAGGAACAGCACGAGGAACACGATCGCGCCGACCCGCCGCTTCGCGTACCACAGGTATACGGCGAGCAGGATCGTCGTCGTGATCATCGTGATGGTGAGCGCGAGTCCGTACGCGGCGGAGATGTGTTCGGAATCCTTGAACATCGCGAGCACGAGCAGCGTCGCGACGCACAGCACCGCGTTGACGACCGGGATGTACAGCTGCCCGCGCGTGCGCGCCGGGTAGCGCACCTGAAGATGCGGCATCCAGTTGAGTCGCGTCGCTTCGGAGACCATCGTGAACGCGCCGGTGATGAGCGCCTGCGACGCGATCACGCCGGCGGTGACGGACAGCACGACCGCCACGTAGCGCACGTTCGGCGTCATCATCTGGAAGAACGGGTTCAACGATTTCATCGTCGTGTAGTGCGGGTCACGGCTGTGCGCGAGGATCCACGCGCCCTGGCCGAAGTAGCAGCACACGAGCGCGACCTTGATGAACGGCCACGTGAAGTAGATGTTGCCGCGGCCCACATGGCCCATGTCGGAGTAGAGCGCCTCGGCGCCGGTGGTCGCGAGGAACACGGTGCCCATCAGCGCGATGCCGGCGTCGTTGTGCGGGCTGAACAGGAACCGCACGCCGTACACCGGGTTGAGCGCGGCGAACACCGTCCAGTCCTGCGCGAGGTTCACGAGGCCGACGACGGCGAGGAAGCTGAACCAGACGAGCACGATCGAGCCGAACACGCGGCCGATGCTTTCCGTACCGCGCGACTGCACCATGAACAGCACGACGATGATGACCACGGTGATCATCAGCGTGAGGCTTGGATTGTCGTCGAACAGCTCCTCGAGCGGCGGCAGCGTCTGCAGGCCCTCGACGGCGGAGCTGATCGACACGGCCGGCGTGAGCACCGAGTCGGCGAGGAACGCGGCGCCGCCGACCATCGCGGGGATGGCGAGCCACGCGCCGCGGCGGCGGATCAGCGAGTACAGCGCGAAGATGCCGCCTTCGCCGTTGTTGTCGATCTTCATCGCGATGAGCACGTATTTGACGGTGGTGATCAGCGTGATCGACCAGAACACCAGCGACAGCATGCCAAGCACGGCCTCACGGTCGACGCTGCCGATGCCGCCCTGCCCGGAGAGGAACGTCTGCGCGGTGTAGAGCGGCGAGGTGCCGATGTCACCGTAGACGACGCCGAGCGCGACGATCATCATGCCCCAGCTGACCTTGTTCGGCCCGGACTGCAGGCGCGCCCACCAGCGGCCGAAGCGTCCCTTCGCGGCGGTGGTGGCGAGCTTGGCGGCCTCCTTGTTCTCGGCCTCGGCCTGCTTGGCGAGGACCTCGCGCTCCTCCTTGGTGAGGGTGCGGCGTGAGACCTTCGGGGCGTTGGTGAAGGTGTCGGCCCTCAGCAGCGCCTCCTTCTCCGCCTTGGCCTTCTCCTGGCGCTCCTGCCATTCCCGGCGTTCCCGCCGTTTCCCGTCCAGGGCCGATCTGCCGGATTTCGTATTCGTTTCGGTCGCGGTGCCGCCTACCACCTTGCGGGCGCGTTTGGTCTGCTGATTGCGGTCAGCCATACGCTCAATCCTCCATGCGGAGCAGCCTCACACTGCCTGCCGTTCTCGATGCTCTTTCGTCTCTTGCGTCACACTCGCTTTTCTTCGGACACACATCGTAGTCCGCCACCGCAATCACCACAAATTCACCAGCGGCACCAATCATCGCCGCGAAATCAGCGGAAATCCACCATTCCTCCCCCACTTCGCCTGATATTCACCGTGCCGTCACCGCACCGTGCGCCACCGCCACACTCGCACGCGACTCACACGCCGTACACCGCGCGCGTGGTGGCGCGGGTGCCGCGCGCCACCGCCGCGAGCGGCATGTCGAGCGTATCGGCCATCGCGCGCAACGTGTACGGAATCATGTACGGCGCGTTCGTGCGCCCGCGGTACGGCATCGGCGTGAGGTACGGCGCGTCGGTCTCCACCATCGCGTGGTCGAGTCCGACGATGCGCAACGATTCGCGGATTCCCTCGTTGCCCTTGTAGCTCACCGTGCCGGAGAAGCTCAGGTACCAGCCGTTCTCGCGCGCGATCGCGGCCATCTCGGCGTCGCCGGAATACGAGTGGAAGACGGTGCGTTCGGGCGCGCCGTCGGCGAGCAGCGTCTCGATCACTTCGCGATGCGAGTCGCGGTCGTGGATCTGCATCGGCAGGTTCAGCTCCTTGGCGAGCGCGATGTGCGCGCGGAACGCCTCGCGTTGCAGTTCCAGCGCCCCCTCGCCGGTGCGGAACAGGTCCATGCCGGTCTCGCCGATCGCGACGACCTGGTCCGGGTATGCGCGTGCGAGGCGTTCGACCTCGGCCATGGCCTCGTCGAACGGCACGTCGTGGTACGGCTTGTACGTGACGGCCAGTCCGTCCGGCCCGGCCACCGCGCGGTGGCCGTGGCGCACGGCCTCGTTCGGGTGGATGGCGATGGCCGCGTGCACGACGCCCGGGTGCGCGACGGCCATGTCGATCGCGCGTTGGAGGTTCGGCAGCTCGCAGCCGCAGTCGATGATTCCGGTCACGCCGACCGCCGCCGCCTGCGCGAGCAGTTCGTCGACGTCGTAGACGGGCACTTCCGGCTGCCCTTTCGCGACGGCCTCGTAGCTCATCGCGCGTGCGAACGGCACGACGGATGCGACGTGCGTGTGATTGTCGATGACGTGGGCGTCCTCCGGCAGCGCGTCCGGTGCGGGGGCCCAGCTGCGGTCGCGGTGATGATGCTTGCTCATAACCGCCCAGTCTAGCGAGCCGCGCGCCACCGCCTACTTCCAGCAATCGTCGTAGTCGACGCCGGTCAAGCGTTCGACCACCTGGCGTGTGGCGGGCGCGACGTCGGCCTTCGCGCCGCCGTTGCGCAGTCGCGTCACTTCGCGCAGGACCACGCCGTCGGTGCGCTTGTCGATGACGAGCCGCGTGGAGACGATCCAGCCGGCGATCATCGCGAACGAGAACCATCCGAGCAGCAACGCGCCCACGCCGACGCGCGCGGCCGGCGTCTGCACGGCCCGCGTCGCGTCGAACCCGACCGCGCCGAGAATCACGCCGACGAGAATCGTCGCGAGACCGGAACCCACCTGACGGAACGACGCCTGGATGCCGGAGAACGTGGCGGAACGGTACCGGCGCGTGACGATCTGATCGATGTCCGCGATATACGGGAACACCGCCCACGGCAGATACCCGCACAGGGATTTGAACGCGAAGAACCACAGCGAGGCCGCGACGGCGAGCGCGGTCCACGCCGCGCCCGGCAGGCGGCCGGCGCACAGCCACAACGCAAGGAACCACACCACGCCGAGCAGGCAGCCGGCGTAGTTGAGCGCGTACATGCGGCGCGGGCCGAGGCGGGTCATGCCGAAACCGAACAGCGGCATGAGCGGCAGGGAGACGGCCGCGCAGCCGAGCAGCAGCGAGGCGAACGCGGCCGTGCGGTTCCAGTCGTAGACGACGAAGAACACGAACGTCTGGCCGAACACGTCCATCGTCACCTGCACGAGCAGGTAGATGGCGAGATGCTTGCGGAATTCGCGGATACGCAACGTGGTCGCGTATTCGGCGAGCACCTTGCCGGCGCGGCGCATCCACCGACGCACGCCGACGTGCCCGTCGCGCCGTTCGCCGCGCGCGTACGCGCCGAAGCCGGCGCGCTCGGGCGTCATCTCCCACGTGCTGCGCCAGCATGCGAACACGGCGAGCGCGAACAGGATGGTCGTCGTGATCGTGAACGCCATGTAGCCGGTCGGCGCGGTCTCGCCGAACACGGCGAGCGTCGCGGCGCCGGCGAGCGGAATCGCCGTGCCCGCGCCGGTGGAGATGAACAGGCGCACGGTGGACAGTTTGGTGCGCCCGTTGAAGTCGGCGGTCATCTCGCCGGGAAGCGGGTTGTAGGCGGTCTGGAACAGTTGCGCGAGCACGACCCAGAACACGTAGGCGGCCACGTAGGCGGCGAACGGGAGTCCGGGGATCCACAGCAGGACGCCGACGAGGATGAGCGGTCCGATGATCATGAGGAGGAACCGGCGGCGGCCGTATTTGAGGCCGATCGGGTAGCGGTAGAGATTGTCGTCGAGGACGCCGAACGCGAGCGCGGCGATGGCGCTGACGAGTGCGCTCACGCCGATCACGGCCTGCGCGGCGGCGATGTTCATGCCGCAGAAGCGCGTCCAGAACAGGGCGAGATACGTGGCGATGATGGTGAGCTGGCCGCCGCCGTAGAAGTCGCCGACGCCGAATCCGACGGCCTCGCGCATCGTGATCTTGCGCACGAGGTCACGTGCGCCTTTCTGGTTCTTGTTGCTCGATTCGCTCGCGCCACTCGCTGCTCTCGCCATATCATCCAGCCTAGTTCGTGCGGCGTCCGCCGTGATGGGGTCGGTCCGGGATCGCCACGGTTTGGTCCGTGAACGTCACGGTCGCCCGTGGGTCGGTCCATGACCGTCACGGTTCCCTCCGGGATCATCACGATTCGCTCCACGGTTCGCCATGGAAAAACGACGCAAACCGAGGAGGGAACCGTGACGGCCCGGGAGGGAACCGTGCTACTTGGTGACTACTTGATGAGGCAGGGCAGGGACGGGCTGGATTCCGCAGACATGTAAAAACCAAAAAACATGCAAAAACCAAAAAAGAAACCCGGCGGGGAGAAACCGCCGGGTGAGAGAGAAGAGAGAAGAAGGGTTCAGTTATGGGGTTCGGGAAGAACCTCGCCAGTGATATTCACTTCGGGAAGGACTCCCAACCGCTGACATGTTTTAGTAAACCGTCCCTCCCTTGGAGGAACGATGCGCGTTCCTGAGAAACCTCTGAGCACTATGTGACGATTTTGTAACCGCTTAACAGCGAATCGGCACACAGACGCGTGGCCCCCTCTGACGAGGGGACCACGCGAAACGGGGTTACTCGGCCTTTTCTTCGGCGGCGAGCTTGGCCTTTTCGGCGGCGAGGCGCTCGGCCTCGGCGGCGCGACGGGCGGCGAGCGCCTCGTCGAAGCGGGCGAGCTCCTCCTCGACGGCCTCCTTCGGGATCTTCGCGAAGATCGGCGTCGGCTTGGCGACGGGCGCGCCCACCTCGATCGGCTCGCTCTCCCACGGGTGCACGGTCTCGCCGAGCTTGTAGTCGCCGGTGATGATCGGGTACTTGAAGCCCGGCTTGTCGAGGTCCTCGACCTCTTCAAGGCGCGGCAGCGGCGAGAACACGCCCTTGCCGCCCAGGGCCTCCCACACCTTCTGCGAGGCGTGCGGCAGGAACGGGGCGAGCAGGTGGTTCGCGTCGGAGACGGCCTGCGCGGCCACGTGCAGCACGGTGCCCAGTCGCTTCTCGTCGTCCTTGATCTTCCACGGCTCGGTCGCGGAGATGTACTTGTTGATGTCGCCGACCACGCGCATCGCCTCGATGAGGCCCGCCTTCTGGTGGTGGTTCTCGATGAAGCCGCCGACCGTGGCGAACGCGCCGCGCGTCTCGTCGAGCAGGGCGCGGTCCTCGTCGGTCATCGAATCCTCGTCGAGCGCCGGGATCTCGCCGAAGTTCTTGGCGATGAGGTTGGCGACGCGGTTGACCAGGTTGCCCCACGAGGAGGCGAGCTCCTCGTTGTTGTGGCGCACGAACTCGGCCCACGTGAAGTCGGAGTCGGAGCTCTCCGGGCCGGCGATCGAGATGTAGTAGCGCACCGCGTCCACCGGGTAGCGGGAGAGGATGTCCTTGACGTAGATGACGATGCCGCGCGAGGAGGAGAACTTCTTGCCTTCCACCGTCATGAACTCGGAGGCGACGACCTGCTCGGGCATGTTCAGCGGGCCGAGCTTGCCGGTCTCGCCGCCCTTGGAGCCCTGGCCGTTGTAGGCGAGCATCTCGGAGGGCCAGATCTGGGAGTGGAACGTGATGTTGTCCTTGCCCATGAAGTAGTAGGCCGGGCAGGACGGGTCGTTCCACCACTGGCGCCACAGCTCCGGGTCGCCCTGGCGGCGCGCCCATTCGATCGAGGCGGACAGGTAGCCGATCACGGCGTCGAACCACACGTACAGCTTCTTGTTCGGGTTGTCGATCCAGCCCTTCACCGGCACCGGGATGCCCCAGTCGATGTCGCGGGTGATGGCGCGCGGCTTGACCTCCTTGAACAGACCCTTGGAGAAGTTGATGACGTTGGTGCGCCAACCTTCACGGGTGTTCAGCCAGGCGAGGTTCGCCTCGGCGAGCGCCGGCAGGTCGAGGAAGTAGTGTTCGGTCTCCTCGAAGCGCGGCGTCTCGCCGTTGATCTTGGAAACGGGGTTGATGAGCTCGTCCGGATCGAGCTCGTTGCCGCAGGCGTCGCACTGGTCGCCGCGCGCGCCCTCGGCATGGCAGATCGGGCACTCGCCCTCGATGTAACGGTCCGGCAGGGTGCGGCCGGTGGACGGGGAGATCGCCACCTGCTGCGTGCCCTTGTAGATGTAGCCGTTCTTCAGGCACTGCGTGAACATCTCCTGCACCACGTGCTCGTGGTTGCCGGTGGTGGTGCGCGTGAACAGGTCGTAGCTCAGACCCAGGTCGCACAGATCCTTGGCGATCACGCGGTTGTAGCGGTTCGCGAGCTCCTGCGCGGTCAGGCCCTCCTTCTCCGCCTCGACGAGGATCGGGGTGCCGTGCTCGTCCGTGCCGGAGACCATCAGCACGTCGTTGCCCTTCATGCGTTCGTAGCGGGCGTACACGTCGGAGGGGACGCCGAAACCGGCCACGTGACCGATATGGCGGGGGCCGTTCGCATACGGCCATGCAACATTCACCAGAATATGACTCATAAGACCGAATTATCCGGCGCGCCGGGGACACGCCGGCCACCCCTCAGTCCGGCCTTCGGCCGCCCAGCTCCCCCTCAAGGGGGAGCAAAGCAACGGTGTACCGTCCCTGCGCCTCCTCCGAGGGGGAGCTGTCGGCAAAGCCGACTGAGGGGGACTCCTGCGGACTGTGGACAACCGTCCGCCCATCCACCGGATCATCCACCTCGCGCGAGTACGGTCGCGCACGATTGGCGCGCACGCCGCGCACGCCCTACCGTATGGTCATGGAACCTTCAACGACGACCCCACCGCCATCATCCGCACCCTCGCCGCCGCCCGCGCTGCGCACCACCCCGCTCGTGCCGGCGATCCTGCGCGAACGCGACCTGCCCGGGCCGATGAGCCTCAGCCGGCTCGCCACCGACGGCACGATCACCACGCTGGACGACCTGGAGAGCGGCTACTGGTCGGAGCACGCGTCCACCCTGTACGGCCGCGCCTCGATCGTGCACCGTCTCATCCCACATTCCACGGTGGCGTGCGCGCTCACCGCCATGTGGGTGTGGATGGGCGGCGACTTCCCGCGCACGCTCGACGTGCTGTCGCGGTCGCATTTCCGCATGCGGCATTTCGGGCACCGGATCCGCGCGTTCACGCGCAAGGTCCTGCCGAACCATCTCGTCACGATCGGCAATCTGCGCGTCACCGATCCGACGCGCACCGCCTGCGACGTCGCGTCATTGCTCGTCACCGCCACGCATCCGAACGAATACGCGGACAAGGTCGTCGACTTCATGGACGCCTACGATTTCACTCCCGACGACTGCATCACGATTCTCGACGAGAATCCGTGCATGTCCACCACGCCGCGCGCACGCGCGTTCTTCACCGGCGTGCGCCATTCGTACGATCATCGCCGCGTCAAGGTCGCGCCATGAGCCGCGCGCGACCGTCGCGGCGACTGCGCTCGCTCGACCGCGCCGACCGGCTCAGGCGCCTAGCGCGGGCGGCGGCCGACGCCGACGCCGCCCGCGCGACGGCGCTGGAACCGCCCGAACCGCCGCTCGTGCTCACGCCGATGGTGGCCGCCGACCCGGCGACGGACATGGACGTGCTGTGGCATATCGCGCGCACCGCGCCGGAACTGCGGCGATGGCTGGTCGCGAATCCGAAGGCGGACGCGGCGCTGCTCGAATACGTCTCGCAGGCCGGCGGACCGGGCGTCAAGCGCGCGCTCACCGTCCTGCTGGAATCGCTGGAGGAGCTGGAGGCGCGGAACGTTACTGCTTGATGGCGAGGACGGCCTGGTAGACCTGCTTGCGGTTGGCGAGCGTGCCGTCGGGCAGCGGGTGCTCGCCGACGACCTGCGTGATCGCCTCCTTGATGCGCAGACCGTCCTCGAGCGCGCGGTCGATGGCGAGCACGGCCAGATCCTCGACAGACAGCGTGCTCGGCGCGACGGCGGCGGCCTCCTCGTCGGAGGCGCCGGCGACGACGAGCACCATCTCGCCGCGCGGCGGATCGTCGTGCACGCTGTCGCGGATTTCGGCGATCGTACCGCGGCGAATCTGCTCGTAGTCCTTGGTGAGCTCGCGGCACAGGGCCATGCGGCGGTCCGGGCCGAACGCGTCGAGCAGGTCGTCCATCGAATCGTCGATGCGGTGCAGCGTCTCGTAGAACACGATCGTGCGGCGTTCGCCCTGCAGCATGCGCAGATGCTGCACGCGCTCGGAATGTTTGCGCGGCAGGAAGCCCTCGTAGCAGAAGCGGTCGGTGGGCAGGCCGGACAGGGCGAGCGCGTCGAGCACGGCGGACGGACCGGGCGCGCAGGTGACCGGCAGGCCGCGTTCGATGGCGCGGCGCACGATCGCGAGGCCCGGGTCGTTGATCGTGGGCATGCCCGCGTCGGAGACGACGAGCACGGTCGCGCCGGTCTCCACGTTGTCGAGCAGGCCGTCGGCCTTGTCGCGTTCGTTGTGGTCATGGTAGGCGACGACGCGGCCGTTCACGTGCACGCCGAGACGGTTCGCGAGATCGTAGAGGCGGCGCGTGTCCTCGGCGGCGACGATGTCGGCGTGCTCGAGCAGCGCGCGCAGACGTGCGGACGCGTCGCCGACGTTGCCGATCGGGGTGGCGGCGAGCACCACGGTGCCGGCCGGGATGGTGACGGCGACGGCACCCGCGTCCGCCGCGCCCGTGCCTGCGCTCTCGGTCGATTCGTTCACGTTCACATCCGCTGCATTGGTCATGCCTCCAGTATCCCCCACCCCCTCGGACGCATGCTCCGCCCAATGCCACCGCCCTGAGTAATGTGCATCACGGAACCGAAACACGCCGGAAGAGCGAAGAACAGAAAGAGAGTCGTCGAAAGTGCGAACGATATGGCGCGTGTTCACCCGCGACCTGACGCGCATCCTGCGCAACCCGGTCGCCGTGGTGGTCACCTTGGGCGTGGCGATCATCCCATCGCTGTACGCGTGGTTCAACATCCTCGCGAACTGGGACCCATACTCCGCCACCGGCAACATCCAGGTCGCGATCGTGAACAACGACAAAGGCACCAGCTCGCCGCTCGTCGGCGAACTGAACGCGGGTAGGCAGGTCGTCACGCAGCTCAAACGCAACCACCAGCTCGGCTGGCGGTTCGTCGACGAGACGGACGCGTTCAACGGCATGCAGACGGGCGACTACTACGCGGCCATCGTCCTGCCGAAGGACTTCAGCGCGAAGCTCGTCGGCGCGCTCGCCAATCCGAAGCAGCGTCCGAAGATCACGTACTACGTGAACGAGAAGAAGAACGCGATCGCGCCGAAGATCACCGATTCGGGCGCGACCACGATCGACGAGCAGATCAACCAGACGTTCGTCACGACCGTCGGCAACACCGTCGCGAAGGCCGTGACCGACGCGGGGCGCGACCTGAGCGACGCGACGGGCTCGACGCAGCGCGACGTGATCGCGACGCTCGACACCGTGGCCGGCGACATCCGCGACGTGAACGCGGCGCTCGACGACATCGCGACGACGCTCGACCAGTCGGACGGCACGATCGCGAGCGCGAACGACACGCTCGCCTCGCTCCAGCAGTCGATCGCCGCCGCGCAACGCACGTCCTCGCAGTCGGGCACGCTGCTCGCGCAGGCGCAGACCTCCTCGCAGCAACTCTCCACGACGATGGTCGGCGCACTCGACCAAGGGTCGGCCGGGCTGAGCGGCATCGGCGTGAAGGTGAACACGGCGGCCGGCGACGCGACCGGCACGCTCAACAGCACGCAGGAGGCCGTCAACCAGATTCACACCTCGGTCTCCGCCTCACTCGACCAGGCGTCGGCCGCCGTCGACGCGCTCAAGAAGACGCTGCGCGACCACGGCATCGACGAGAACACCAGCGATCCGGACGGGCAGCGCATCTGGCAGCAGGTGAACGCGCTGGGCGACGCGGTCGCCAAGCAACAGCAGCAGGCCGACGACTTCCAGAAGGACGCGACCGCGTTCATCGACGGCGGCAAGAAGGCGGCCGGCTCCCTGTCCGACACGACCGGCAAGGCCGTGGGTGACGGCATCACCGGACTGTCCAACGCGCGCGGCACGCTCACCGGCACGGTCATGCCGAACCTCAACACGTCGCTGAACTCGTTCGGCGCACTCAACGGCACGATGTCGGGCACGCTCGTCTCGCTCGCCGACACGGCCACGCAGACCCAGGGCCTGCTCGACCAGCTGTCCGGCACGCTCACGCAGACCAAGCAGACCGTGACGAGCACGCACGATTCGCTCGACCAGCTCATCGGCGACGTGACCGGCGTCCGCACCGACGTGGCGGCGCTCGACAGCTCCGCCGCGTACACGGCCGTGAAGGACGCGCTGCATCTGGACGACAAGGAGTTCGGCAAGTTCATGGGATCGCCGGTCACGCTCAACACGCGCACCGTGTATCCGATGGACAACTATGGCTCGTCGGTCACGCCGTTCTACACGAACCTCGCCCTGTGGGTGGGCGGCTTCGTGCTCATCGCAATCTACAAGCTGGAGGTGGACCGCGAGTCGCGCGAGTCCGGAGAAGCGGCGGGAGAAGCGACCGGCGCGGCGGCCGGTGCCGCGGCCGAGGAGCTGCGCGGCATGACTTCCACGCAGGCGTATCTGGGCCGGTGGCTGCTGCTCGTCGCAATCGGATTCCTGCAGGCGCTGATCGTGACCGTCGGCAATCTGGTGATCGGCATCCAATGCGCGCATCCGCTGCTGTTCGTCCTCGCCGGCGTCTGGTGTTCGTTCGTGTACGTGAACATCATCTACGCGTTGGCGGTCGCGTTCCGCCACATCGGCAAGGCGGTGGCGGTGATCCTCGTCATCGTGCAGATCCCGGGCGCGTCCGGCCTGTACCCGATCGAGCTGATGCCGAGCTTCTTCCGCGAACTGCACCCGTGGCTGCCGTTCACCTACGGCATCAACGCGATGCGCGGCCCGATCGGCGGCATGTACGCGAACCACTACTGGCTCGACATGCTGCACCTCTTCTACTACGTGCCGGCGGCGCTGTTCGTCGGACTCGTCGTGCGCCGGTACGCGATGAACCTCAACGCGCTGTTCGACCGTCGTCTCGGCGACACCGACCTGATGATCACCGAGCATGATTCGATGGTCAACGAACGGGTGAGCCTCTCCTCCGCGTTCCGCGTCGCCTCCGACTCCTCGCAGGGCATGCGCGAGCTGATCGAGCGCCGCGCGCACCGCTTCTTCGACCGCTACCCGCGGATGATCGTCACCGGCCTCGTGCTGCTCACCGTGCTGCCGATCGCGTTCCTCATGCTGCTGTTCTTCACGCAGGCGAAGATCGCGATGCTGTCGGCGTGGATCCTGTCGATCATCGTCATCGACGTGTATCTCATCGTCGTCGAATACACGCGCGAAAGCTACGCGCAGCAGGTGGGCGTCGGCGCGATGACGTCCGAACAGTTCCGCGACGTGATGCTCGACGGCTACATGTGGCGGCGCAAGCGCACGGCACGCGGCGCCGGCGCGGCCACGCGCGGCGATGCCGGCGCGACCGCGACCGACGCAACCGACTCCGACTCCGCGAAGGGAGACGAACGATGAGGAACATCTGGCGCATCTTCGCACGCGACGTGCGGCAGGCCACGCGCAACGTGATCGCGATCATCGTGGCGGTGGGCCTCGTCATCGTGCCCGCGCTGTACGCGTGGTACAACATCGCGGCGAGCTGGGACCCGTACGGCAACACGAAGGCGCTCAAGGTCGCCGTCGCGAACACCGACAAAGGCTACAAGTCCGATCTGATGCCGGTGCGCATCAACGTGGGCGAGACGGTGACGAGCGCGCTCAGGGCCAACCACCAGCTCGACTGGCAGTTCGTCGACAAGGACAAGGCCATCGACGGCGTGTACTCCGGCGAATACTATGCGGCGCTCGTCATCCCGAAATCGTTCAGCGCCGACATGATGACGCTGTTCTCGCCGACCATCCGCCACGCGCGGCTCGACTACTACCTCAACGCGAAGATCAACCCGATCGCGCCGCACATCACCGATCAGGGCGCGGGCACGGTCGCCACGACCATCGACCAGACCTTCGCGAAGACCCTCGGGCAGGTGGCGCTGGGACTCGCCTCCAACGTCGCCGGCTACGCGGACAGCCCGCAGATGCAGCAGTACGTGGAGAACGCGACCGGGCACATCACCACGATGTCCGCGCGACTGAAGACCGCATCCGCGCAGGCGAACTCCTACGCGCAGCTGCTCGCCGCCGCCGACGGCATCATCGACTCGACGGACCGGATGCTCGGCTCCGCCGGCACGCAGGGCGACGCCGCGAAACAGGCGCTCGAACAGGGTTCGCAAGGCGCGCAGTCGCTCGTCAAGGCGATGAACGGCGCGTCGGGCGGCGTCGCCGACGCGCTGAAGCAGGCCGGCGGCGCCTACGACTCCATCAGCGAACAAATCGACAAGGCGTTCGACGACGAGGACACGCAGAACGGCAAGGTCGCGGACACGCTCACCAAACTGCAGCAGCAGGTGAGCGCGCAGGCCGCGGCGTACGGCGATTACGCGACCGCGCTGCGCGCCATGGCCGACACGGCCGGCGCGAGCGGCGACGCCGACGGCAAGGCGCTGCAGGACGCGCTCAACGCGGCGGCCGATCAGGCGGTCGACACGCAGAACGCGCTCAACGCCGCCGCCGACACGCTCGGCGAGGCGGCGAAACAGGCGTCCGACGGCAAAGCCGGACTCGACGCGACGCGCCACGATTTGCAGGCGCAGATCGCGGCCGCGCGCGAGTCCGTCACCGACGCGGCCGACACGTACCGGTCCACGCTGAAGCCGCAGATCGACGCGCTCACCTCGTCGATGGACGACATGGTCTCGCAGGCCAGCGGCGTGGTCGACGGCCTCGCCGCGACCACAGCCAGCGTGCGCGGCCTGTCCGGCGGCATCTCGAACAGTCTGGCGGACGTGCGCACCGCCCTGGGCGACGTCGCCTCGACGCTCGACAAGGCGGCGGCGAAGCTCGACGATCTGAACGCGAAGTTCGCGAGCGCGGTGAGCGGGGGCGGCAGCGGTTCCGGTGATTCCGGCGATTCCGGTTCCGGTGGTTCCGGTTCTGGCGCCAAGGCGGACCTGTCCGCGGTCGCGTCCTCCGATCCGGACACGATCGCCACGATCCTCTCCGCGCCGGTCTCCCTCGACCGCGAGGCCATCTACCCGATCGCGAACTACGGGTCCGCAATGGCGCCGTTCTACACGATCCTCGCGATCTGGGTGGGTGCAATCATCCTCGTCGCGATGCTCAAGGTGGCGATCTCCGACCATGAGAAGGCGAAGATCCTAGGACTCGGCAACGTGCTGCCGCTCGGCGAGGACGTGGGTCTGCGCGACGCGGTGATCATCGGGCGCACGGCCGGCCCGGGCGCGATGCTCGACGTGCTGCGCAAGCCGCATTCGGAATCGCCCGGCAACGCGCGACGGTTCGGATTGCGCATGCATCAGGAGTATTTCGGGCGCTACATGCTGTTCGGCGTGCTCGCGCTCATGCAGGGCACGCTCGTCTGCCTGGGCGACCTGCTGTATCTGGGCGTGCAGTGCGAGCATCCAATCCGGTTCATGATGGTCGGATGGTTGGCGGCGATCGTGTTCTCGAACATCGTGTACACGCTGACCGTCTCGTTCGGCGACATCGGCAAGGCGATCGCCGTGGTGCTGCTCGTCATGCAGGTGGCCGGCTCGGGCGGCACGTTCCCCATCGAGACGCTGCCGCCGTTCTTCCAGGTGGTCTCGCACTGGCTGCTGTTCCCGTACGCGGTGGACGCGATGCACTCGGCCATGGCCGGCGCCTACGGCATGGAGTACTGGGTGGCGATGGGCAAGCTCGCGCTGTTCCTCGTGCCCTCGCTCGTGCTCGGTCTGGTGCTGCGCAAGCCCGTAATCCGCCTCAACGACTGGGTCATCCGCAACCTCGAAAGCACGAAGGTGATGTAGCGGGCCGCAAACGGGCCAAGCGGGCCAAACAGCTCAAACGGCGGGAGGCCGGTGCCATGACGGCATCGGCCTCCTCTTTTCCCCGCGAAACCGCTACTCGAGCGCTACTTGAGCGCCTTGCCGGCGGAGCCGAGCTCCTGGCAGGCCTCGACGACGCGCGCGGCCATCGAGGTCTCCGCCTCGCGGCCCCACGAACGCGGGTCGTAGAACTTCTTGTTGCCGACCTCGCCGTCGATTTTGAGCACCGCATCGTAGTGCTCGAACATGTGGCCGGCCACCGCACGCGTGAACGCGTACTGGGTGTCGGTGTCGACGTTCATCTTGACGACGCCGTGGCTGACCGCCTCGGCGATCTCCTCCGGGCGGGAGCCGGAGCCACCGTGGAACACGAGCGCGAACGGCTTGCCGGCCGGGAAGTCGACCGCGCCGGCGGCGGAGGCCACGCGGCCGTCGACCACGGCGGTGGCGACCTCGCGCTGGATGTCGCCGAGCAGGTCGGGGCGCAGCTTCACGAATCCCGGCTTGTACGCGCCGTGCACGTTGCCGAACGTGAACGCGGCCATGTAGCGGCCGCGCTCGCCGAGGCCCAGTCGCTGCGCGACCTTCACACCGTCGGCCGGCGTCGAGTACAGCTTGTCGTTGATCTCGTGGCTGTGGCCGTCCTCCTCGCCGCCGACCGCGCCGATCTCGATCTCGAGCACGGTATGCGCCTTGACGGACTTGTCGAGCAGTTCCTCGGCGATGTCGAGGTTCTCGTCGAGCGGCACGGTGGAGCCGTCCCACATGTGCGACTGGAAGGTCGGCTCCTTGCCGTGCGCGACCTCGTCGGCCTCGTGCGCGAGCAGCGGACGCACCCACTCGTCGAGGTACTGCTTGGCGCAGTGGTCGGTGTGGAGCGCGACGGTGATGTTCGGGTACTTCTTCGCGACCTCGTGCGCGAACGCGGCGAACGCCAGCGAACCGGTGACGCGATCGTTCACGCTCTGGCCGGAGAAGTAGGCGGAGCCGCCGACGGACACCTGGATGATGCCGTCGGATTCGGCTTCGGCGAAGCCCTGCAACGCGGCGTTCAGGGTCTGCGTGCTCGTCACGTTGATGGCGGGGTACGCGTATCCGCCGCGACGTGCGGCGTCGAGCATTTCAGCATAACGTTCGGGAGTTGCGATAGTCATACGGCCATTATCGCGCCAGACGGCGGACGGAACGCGCGCGGATGCGGCATTCGCGACGGGAATGTGCCGTAAATCACGCGCTGTTGGAACATCTATGCGACGACGACGCGGCGAGAGGCGCCGTGAATGAACATTGGTTGAAAATCAGGGAATCATTCCGCACGCAAAGTGAATTGTAGCTGACCGGACGGCGACTTCTTCGCGCCTCCGGAGCGTGCCACTGCAAACGGTTTCATACTGGAACCGCTGATGCCGATGCCGCCCATAGCGCGCATCGGCATCATCGTTGTGGAATGAGGAATGGATAGGAAATGACAAGGAAATCACCGATGATGCGAGGTGCGGTGGCGGGAATCGCCGCCGCGGCCATGTTGTTGGCGGGCGGCGCGCTGACCGCGAACGCGGCCGACGCCACCTATCAGTATCCGGCCGACCTGCAGCAGCCTGACCTGGTCAAGCTTCTCGGCAGCTATACGGACTACTGGCACCCGGATGCGAACAGCAAGGATCCTGACGGTTTCGGCAAGGGCCACATCGTCGACAAGACCGTGACCGATTGGAACGACAGCTCCACCAAGGCCATCAACAACGCCGCCGCCACGGCCGACGCCGAAGGCGACGGAACGACCACGCCGACCGCCCAGCAGAAGCGCGCACTCATCGACTCCGACTACAAGATGCGGGAGACCCTGCCCGACGCGCTCGGCCCGGTGCTCGGCAAGTATCTGGCCGACGGCCTCGACGCCAGCGCCGCCGGCGATGGCAGCACGCCCAACCCGAACGGCCCGCTCGCCAAGACCTACAGCCTGCTGATCAGCGATCACAAGTCTGCCAGCGGCTACGACACCGCATTGGTCTCCAACTGGCTTGATACCGGCACCGCCAAGAACTACTTCAACCATCCGCGCCCGTACGTCGACCGCGCCAACGGCGGCTATGCGGCCGGCGACAATGCGCTCGGCATCAAGAAGGTCCCCGTGTGGACCGACGAGAACGGCGTCAAGCATGACGCCTCCTACGACGGCATGGTGGCGTCCGGCTCGTTCCCGTCCGGCCACACCACGTACGCCTTCTCGGGCGGCATCGGTCTGGCAACCCTGCTGCCGCAGCTGGGCACCGAGATCGTGACCCGCGCCTCCGAGGCCGGCAACAACCGCATCGTGCTCGGCGTGCACTATTCGCTCGACATCATGGGCGGCCGCATCGACGGCGAGGCCGCCAACACCGCCCTGTGGAGCAACAAGCAGTTCCGCGACGACAAGCTGATGCCCGCCTACAACGAGCTGCAGAAGTATCTTGCCGACAAGTGCGTGGAGAACAAGAACGTCGACCAGCGTGCCGACAACGACTACGACACCGTGCTCCAGTGCGCCACCAACCTCAACGCCAACGCCAAGAAGGATTCCCAGGGCAACGGCTACACCAACACCTTCGTCGACGCGGTGTCCACCAAGCCGGTCACCGGCCGCAAGAGCGCCATCAACGCCTACACCGCGCGCATGACCTACGGCTTCCAGCCCGTCGGTGACACCAAGCAGGCCCCGGTCGTGCCGGAGGGCGCGTCCAACCTGCTGCTGACCGCCTTCCCCGATCTGACCGACGAGGAGCGCACCGCCATTCTCGCCGCCTCCGAAATCGACTCCGGCTACCCGCTGGACGCCAGCTCCGAAGGCTACCAGCGCATCAACCTGGCCAAGGCGTTCAGCGCCCGCGTGACCTTCGATTCCGGCGACAAGGCCTCCCGCAAGATCGTCAGCATCACTTTCGGGCACCACACCCCCGAGGTCGAGACCCAGAAGCCCGCTGCTACGCCGACCCAGCCGCAGGCCGACAAGATTACCGACCTTCTCAAGGACTTCAACCAGTACTTCGACTTCTACAACGCCAACGGCGTGCAGAACACCGATGTGGCGAAGGCCACCGTGAAGCATGACGACGACCTGACCGCCTCCATCAACAACAAGGCGTTCGGCACCGACGGCCGGACCAAGCAGGACCAGCGCGCCCTCTCCGACGCCCAGATGAACTCCACCAACACCCTGTACGACGCACTCGGCCCGGTGCTCGGCAAGTACTACAAGGACGCGATGGACAACGGCCAGCTGCCCGACACCAAGGCGTTCCTCGCGACGATGAACAAGTCGGCGAGCACCGGCACGGCCAAGAAGTACTATCAGCACCCGCGCCCGTACATCGACCGCGTGAACTACCTCGGCAAGACGCTGAACATCGACAACACGCTGAAGGACCGCATCAAGAAGGTCCCGGGCTACGAGAACTTCGACTGGGGCGACGGCCAGGCTCCCGACAACGAGTACGACAGCCTGTACGACTCCGGCTCGTTCCCGTCCGGCCACACCACCTTCGCGTTCACGCAGGGTGCCGGCCTGTCCTACCTGCTGCCCGAACTCGGCCCGGAAATCATGGCCCGCGTGTCCGAAGCCGGCAACAACCGCATCGTGCTCGGCGTCCACTACCCGCTCGATATCCTCGGCGGTCACGTCGCCGGCCAGTACGGCGTCGCCAACGCCGTAACCGATCCGAAGACCAAGGCCGCCGGCGATGCCGCCCGCAAGGAGCTCGTCGACTACCTGACCGCCCAGTGCAAGGCCGACAACCACGGCGACACGCTCGAAGCCTGCATCGCCAACACGAAGGCCAACACCACCAACGGCTACCAGAACGACTTCACCGATGACGTGTCCACCAAGCCGGTCACCGACCGTGCTTCCGCGCTCGTCGCCTACAAGGCCCGCATGACCTACGGCTTCAAGCAGACCGGTAAGGCCGGCCAGGCCGCCGTCGTGCCGGCCGAAGCCGCTCGCCTGCTCGACAACGTCGAGGCGTTCAAGGTCCTGACCGACGACCAGAAGAAGGCCGTCATCGCCGCCACCGAAGGCGACTCCGGCTACCCGCTGGATGCCACCTCCGAGGGCTGGGCCCGCGTCAACCTCGCCGCCGTCTACAGCGCGAAGGTCACCCTGAGCAAGGACGGCAAGACCGTCGTCAAGGTCGAGCCCGGTCAGGCCGTGGCCTCCGTCGTGAAGGAAAGCGACGGGCCGCAGCCGCAACCCGGCGACAGCCGTCAGCAGTCCGTCGCCAACGGCCCGCTGTCCAAGACGGGCACCGACGTCGCCGGCATCGCGGCCATGTTCGCGCTGATCGCCGGTGCCGGTGTGACGCTGGCGATGATCCGCCGCCGCTACGCCGACCGCTGACCGGCCCGGGTCCATAACCCTGAAACCCTGATAGCAAGAGGACCGTTGGTCTCCCAACGGTCCTCTTGCTATCACTGAATCACTGGAGCGGATGACGGGAGTCGAACCCGCCTTTAAAGCTTGGGAAGCTTTCGTTCTACCGATGAACTACATCCGCAAGGGTGCGTCTTTTGGACGCGAGCCACCAGTGTAAACGCGCCGCCCGACGTGGCACCACGCCGTCTCACTACTCGGGCGGCCAGCGCACCGGCCATCCCACCGGTTCTCACGCCAATCACCGCACCGGTCCTCACATCGCCCGCCGTCGCCGCCGACCGTTCACGCGCCGATGAACCGCAGCGGATCGTCGATGAACCGGCGTAGGCCGCGTTCGGCAGCGCCGTACAGCGAAGGGTGTTCCGCGACGGGCGGCGTGGCGACGCGCACCGTCATGCCGTCCGGTCCGACGATCTCCTCGCGCAGTCGGTTTTCGAGCACGATGGTGAGTTCGTCGCCGAAGTGCGTCCAGAGACCGCCGAGCAGCACGGTGTCCACGTCGATGAGGTTGACGGCGGAGGCGATGGCGGAGACGAGCGCGTCGACGGCTTGGTCGATCACCGCGGTGATTCGCGGATCGCCGGAAAGCCAGCCGTCGAGGAGCCGCTTGACGGCGTCCGATTTGGTGGCGAGACCGCCGTCGGCGAGTCCGGCGGCTTCGACCATGGCGCGGCGGCCCGCGTACATTTCGAGGCAGCCGCGGCGGCCGCACGTGCAACGCGGCCCGTCCATCGCGACGGACAGGTGGCCGATTTCGCCGGAGAATCCGTGCGAGCCGCGGACCACTTCGCCGTCGCGCACGATGGCGCCGCCGATGCCGACGTCGGTGGAGACGTAGATGAAGGAGTCGCGTCGGTCGACGACGTTCAGGAAGTCGGCGCGTTCGGTGGCGTAGCCCGGGATCTGCGCGATGGCGGCCATCTTCGCCTCGTTGCCGGGGATGGCGTCGAGGCGGCGCACCACGTCGAAGCGCGTGAGGTCGAGGTCGGTCCAGCCGAGGTTGCGGGCGAGCGTCAGCCGGTTGCCGGTGATGACGCCGGGCAGGGCGAGGCCGGTGCCGGCCACCGTGCAGCCGCGGCGGGCGAGCTGCTGTTCCAGCGATGCCGTCATGGTGTCGAGTTTCGTGAACACGTCCTGCGAATCGCAGTCGGTCATGTCGTCGTTCACCCATTCGCGGCCGAGCGTGTCGCCGTTGATGTCGAGTGCGAGGCAGCCGTAGCCGTCGGTGTTGACCTGCAGGCCGATGCCGGCGATGCGGCCGCCGTGGATGCGCAGCGGTGTGCTGGGGCGGCCGTAGGATGCGGCGGCGACCGGCGCCCCTTCCGCGACCACGCCGGAGTCGAGCAGCATCGAGACGAGCAGCGACATGGTCGCCTTGGTGAGTCCGGTCGCTTTGGCGAGGTCGGCGCGGCTCAGCGGGTCGTTCGCGCACAGCATCGCGTCGAGCGTCACGGACAGGTTGTGGTTGCGCAGGTCGTCCTGATTGATCTTCCTCAAAGCGGCCATGGTACCTGTCCCTTCGTGCTGTCGTCTTCGTCTTGTCTTCTCTGTTGTCTTGGTCTTCGGGCCGTGTGGCGACGTAGACTTTCATAGTAGACGCCGCGCGGCGCGTGCCGGCCGGCCGTCGCATGTCGTATGACGTACGACGCGACCTCACTTGCATCTTCATGCCGGAATACAGTATAGTTTAATCGTCTAACTTATTAGGTGCGGCGCGTCGAACCCTTGCGCGCGGCCCTCATCGAGGAGGAAACATGACTCGCACATTGGTCGCAGGAGTCGATACATCAACCCAATCAACTAAAGTCCGCATCACGGACGCCACCACGGGCGAACAGGTGCGTTTCGGCCAGGCCAAGCACCCGGACGGCACGTCGGTCAATCCCGAATACTGGTGGGAGGCGTTCCGGTCCGCCGCCGAACAGGCTGGCGGACTCGACGACGTGGCCGCGCTGGCCGTCGGCGGGCAGCAGCACGGCATGGTGATCCTGGACAGGCAGGGCAACGTGATCCGCGACGCGATGCTGTGGAACGACACCAGCTCCGCCCCGCAGGCCGCCGCGCTTATCGAGAAGCTCGGCGAGGCCACCCCGGCCGCGGACGGCGAACCGGAGGATGTCGTCGCGCGCGGCAAGCAGCGCTGGATCAAGGCCGTCGGCTCCTCGCCGGTCGCCTCCTACACGCTCACCAAGGTCGCGTGGGTCGCCGAGCACGAACCGGAGAACGCGAAGCGGATCGCCGCGATCTGCCTGCCGCACGACTGGCTGAGCTGGCGCATCGCCGGCTACGGCCCGGTCGCGGAGGGCGAGGACGCGCACCTCGACCAGCTGTTCACCGACCGTTCCGACGCGTCCGGCACCATCTACTACGACGCCGCGCACGGCGAATACCGCCGCGACCTCATCGCGATGGTGCTGGCCGTCGCCGAAGGCGAGGAGACCGCCAAGGCGCACGCCGCATCCATCGTGCTGCCCACCGTGCTCGGCCCGCGCGAGACGGCCGCGGTGAAGGCCTCCCCCACTATCGCCGGCAAGAGCGTCGACGGCGGCTGCGTCCTCGCCCCCGGCGGCGGCGACAACGCGATGGCCGCGCTCGGCCTCGGCATGGGCGTCGGCGACGTGTCGATCTCGCTCGGCACGTCCGGCGTGGCCGCCGCCATCGCCGAGGACCCGGTCTACGACCTGACCGGCGCGGTCTCCGGCTTCGCCGACTGCACCGGCCACTACCTGCCGCTCGCCTGCACGATCAACGGCTCGCGCATCATCGACGCCGGCCGCGCGGCCCTCGGCGTCGACTACGACGAGCTGGCCGAACTGGCGTTCAAGTCCGAGCCGGGTGCCGGCGGCATCACGCTCGTGCCGTACTTCGACGGCGAGCGCACGCCGAACCGCCCCGACGCCACCGCGTCGCTCACCGGTCTGACCCTGCACAACACCACGAAGGAGAATCTTGCGCGCGCATTCGTCGAGGGTCTGCTGTGCTCGCAGCGCGACTGCCTGGAGCTGATCCGTTCGTTGGGCGCGCGGATCGACCGCATCCTGCTGATTGGCGGCGGCGCGAGGTCGGTGGCGATCCGCACGCTGGCCCCGTCGATCCTCGGCATGGACGTGACCCGCCCGGCCACCGACGAGTACGTGGCGATCGGTGCCGCGCGTCAGGCCGCGTGGGTGCTGTCCGGCAAGGCCGAGCCGCCGGAGTGGCCGCTCACCATCGACGGCGTGGAGACCGGAGAGCCGACCGAGGCCGTATACGAGGCCTACGTGAAGGCCCGCGGCTGAAGAAGGAGCCGCCGCCCCGCCGGCGAGGGGCCGTCGCATCACGATGGACCTCCCACCGGATACCGATGTTCACGCCCCCGCCGGCGGGGGCTGTCGGCGAAGCCGACTGGGGGTGGTCGCGGTTCGGCGCCGAACCACCCTCAGACCGCCTACGGCGGCCAGCTCCCGCCAGCGGGAGCAGGAACTTGCCTTCATGTGGTTCCTGTTCGGTGGCAATCACCGCCGGCATCAGCCGCCATCGCATATGGCAAACCCCCGGAATGAAGCCGTTCTTCATTCCGGGGGTTTGCCATATATCGCCTCCAGTTACCCAATGGGGCGATTGCGATCCGAATAAAGCCCCGTCGCCGGCCGTCCCTCCTCAACCTCGCCTGAGGCTACCCGAAAGCCCACCGGGCTTTCGGCTCACGCTTCGGCCAGTGCGTCGATGATGTAGTTGTTGATGGTGGCCTTGACCTGCTCGAGGTGGTCGGACTTGGTGGCGGCGCGCAGCTCGGCCTGGGTCTTGTCGAGGCTGTACTCCTCGAGGGAGGCGAGCGTGACGTTGCCGTCCTCGATGTCCTTGCCGATGCCGGACTCGTAGGAGCTGTAGCGGTCGGCCTGCAGATCCTCGATGTAGTGGTCCTCGTGCATCTTGGCGGCGACCAGCAGGCCGGCGGCGTAGGAGTCCATGCCCACGATGTGCGCACGGAACAGGTCGTCGGCGGCGAAGGAGGTGCGGCGCGGCTTGGCGTCGAAGTTCAGACCGCCGTGGGGGCCGATGGAACCGTTGGCCAGGACCTCCCACATCACAGCGACGCAGTCGTACAGGTCGGACGGGAACTCGTCCATGTCCCAGCCGATGAGCTTGTCGCCTTGGTTGGCGTCGAGGGAGCCCAGGATGCCGTTCTCGCGGGCGAAGCGGACCTCGTGCTGGTAGGAGTGGCCGGCCAAGTTGGCGTGGTTGCCCTCGAGGTTCAGCTTGAACACGTCGTCCAGATCGAAGGTCTTGAGGAAGGCGAGCGCGGCGGCGGCATCGAAGTCGTACTGGTGCGAGGTCGGCTCCTTCGGCTTCGGCTCGATGAGGAACTGGCCCTCGAAGCCGATTTCCTTGGCGTAGTCGGCGGCCAGGTGGAAAAGCTTGGCCATGTGGGCCTGCTCGCGGTGCATCTGCGTGTTCCACAGGTTCTCGTAGCCTTCACGGCCGCCCCAGAACACATAGTTCTCGGCACCGAGGCGCTTGGCGATCTCGAGGCTCTTCTTGACCTGCGCGCCCGAGTAGGCGAAGATGTCGGCGAACGGCGAGGTGGCGGCACCGGAGACGAAGCGCGGGTTGGTGAAGAGGTTCTGGGTGTTCCACAGCAGCTTGACGCCAGTGGACTTCATGTTCTCCTCGATCTTGTCGACGACCTTGTCGAGGTTGGCGTTGGTCTCGCGCAGGGTGTCACCTTCCGGCGCGATGTCGCGGTCGTGGAAGCAGAAGTACTCGACACCCAGCTTGGTGTAGAACTCGAACGCGTAGTCGACCTTGGCGAGGGCGAGGTCCATCGGGTTCGTGTACTTGTCGTACGGACGCTCGGCGGTGCCGTCGCCGAACGGGTCGACGAGGCGCTGGTCGAAGGTGTGCCAGTAGGCGACCGCGAAGCGCAGCCAGTCCTTCATCTTCTTGCCGGCGACGACCTTGTCGGCGTCGTAGTAGCGGAAGCCGAGGCCTTCCTTCTCGCCCTTGCGACCGACGTACTCGATCTTGTCGATATCCCACAGACCCATTGCAGTCTCCTTTGATGTTCGTGTTCACTGCGTTCTTCGTCGAATCCGCGTGGCGTCCCATCACTGTGCGCCGCCATCCGTTTCCGATTGACGATTCAATATGTTAAATGGTCGAACAATGTTTGTCAAACGAATGAACTTAATAGGCCGCATACGGCGTGTCCCCAATGATTCCAACGTTTTCCCCGCCTCATAACAAGTGAGTCCCCGATGACCTCAATCATCGGGGACTCACATCGGCCGAATCGGCGGACGGCGAGACGCTACCAGCGCACCTGCGCAGGACCGCCGACCCCACCGGCACCGCCGTACACCTGGGCGGCGCGCATCTCCTGGGCCATCTGCATGAGGCGCTTGATGCGGTCCTCGGTCGGAGGATGGGTGGAGAACAGCTTCGAGAATCCCACCGAGGAGAACGGGTTGGCGATCATCATCGCGGAGACGGACTGCGTGCCGGCGGTCTTGCGCATCGGCGTGGTCTGCGCGCCGTACGAGATCTTATTGAGCGCGGAGGCGAGCGCTTCCGGATCGCCGGTGAGCATGCTGCCGTCCTCGTCCGCGTCGTATTCGCGCGTGCGGGAGATCGCCAGCTGCAGCAGCGACGCGGCGATCGGCGCGAGGATCGCGCTGAGCAGCACGCCGATCAGGCCGAGCCCGCCGGACGCGTTGTCGCGTTCGTCGCGCGACGTACCGCCGCCGAAGTACATGAGCGAATAGCCGAGATACGTGATGACGGTCGCCATCGCGGAGGCGACCGCCGAGGTGAGGATGTCGCGGTTGTACACGTGCATCAGCTCGTGGCCGAGCACGCCACGGATCTCACGTTCGTTGAGAATCCTGAGGATGCCCTGCGTGCAACAGACAGCGGCATGGCGTTCGTTGCGCCCGGTGGCGAACGCGTTCGGACTCATCGTCGGCGCTACGTAGATGCGCGGCATCGGCTTGCCGGCCTTGGCGGACAGCTCGCGGACGATCCTGTACAGCGTGGGCGCCTCCGCCTCGCTGACCTCCTGCGCCCCCATCGACGCGATAGCGAGCTTGTCGGAGAACCAGTAAGAGAAGAACGTGGAACCAAGTCCGATGAGAATGAAGATGCCGAGGGTTCCCCTACTGCCGCCCGTGGCCCACCAGACCAGCATGACGACGGCCCACATCACTCCGAAAAGCAGGGCTGTCTTCAGGCCATTGCAATGGCCGTGCACACGCATTTTGCCGTCCATACGGCTCACGCTAACGGGGCTATCTGAAATTTCGCTGGACGGCAGCCGAGCGGACCGTGCGATGTTTCACGTGAAACACCGCCTGCATGCATCCCGAAATCCCTCCCCCAGTCGGCTCCGCCGACAGCCCCCTCGTCAGAGGGGGGCCAACATGCCACCACCAAAGACGACACCAGCCTCGCCTCCCTCTGACGAGGGAGGTGGCACGGCGCAGCCGTGACGGAGGGAGAGACCCCGGCACTACCGGCGGGCCCGAGAAGATGACCCGCTTACTGCGCCATCGCCGACGAGTGGATGCCGTCCAGCGCGGAGACCAGACCGGCCACCAAGTCGTACTGTTCGACCGCATCGGTCATCACCGCGAGTACGTACCCGCCGGAAGCGTTCGTGACGATGCCGGCGTCGTTCAACGCGTGATAGTCGTCCTCGTCAATCCACCCCGCCTTCGTGTACACCGCATAGCCGTCCTGATCACCGAGCGCGTTGTGGATGCTCGAGTTGAGCGTATCGGTGAACTCGCCCGCGAGCCATTGCCGCGCCGCATCGGACGTGGCCGGCTTCGACCCGCGCACGGCGAGCGCCGAATCGCCATCGAACAGGTAGCCGTACCCCATCGCCCACATGCGCGCCATGTCCATCGACGAGATGTTGAGGTACGCGCCGCCCGTCACGTCGACGCCCACATGCGCGCGCGTCGCCCACGCGGCGAACGCCCCCGAACCGTACGTGCGGTGGAGCGCGGCGAAACTGCTGTTGTCGGATACGGAGATCGTCTGCGCGATGAGCTGGTTCACGCCCGCACCGGTCGAGGTGAGCGCCATGTCCGACGCAATCGCCGACTCGTCCTCCTCCGACGCGGCCGACGCGCCCGTCGCGTCGCCGTCGGCGGAGGAGACCGGCTGCCCGTCGGTGCCGACGCCGGTCGGGTTCGCATCCGACGACTGCTGGACCGCGTCGAGGTCGATCGTGCCGGTCGCGGCGAGGGAGATGATGTAGGGGCCTTTGATCGCGGACGCCGAGTAGCGCGCGTCGCCGCCGTGCACGGCGAGCGCACGGTCGGTCGTCATGTCGACCATCGTCGCGGATACGCCGTATCCGGCCGACGTGACGGTCGCGACGGCCTGGTCGAGCGCCGCGCGGTCGTCGTCGGATAGCGTGAAACCTTCCGTGGAAACGTCGGCCGCGCCGTCGAGGCCGCCGATCGCGTTCACCGCGCGTTCCGCGGCGGTGAGCGCGCGCGGCTTGGCCGTCGACGCGCGGTGCAGCGCGGGATGGCCGGACGCGGCCTCCACCACGTCGCCCGCGCCCGCCACCCAGCCGGGCACGTGCGCGATCACGCCGACGACGAGACAGACCACGGCGAGCGCCGCCACGCCGACGACGATGCGCCGGCGGCGGTAGACGGCGCGCATCCGCCGTGACGCATGCTGGTATTGCGTCGTGTGGTGGCGGCGCGCCTGGCCGTTGCGCGACGGCCGTCCGCCGCCATGCGCTCCCCTCCCCCTATGCGAGGAGCCACGCGACTGCTTCATGACGGACCACCTTCCGATTATGCGGATACGCGATATCACGTCTGCGATATCACGGTCATGGGATATCACGAACGTGATATCGAACCGCATGATGATGACTGACGCACGGGCCCGCGTATGCCGACGCGCGCACGTGTACGTATGAGAATAGGACGAAGCATATGACGAAGCCGCGATCGGCAGGGATTCCGGTGGGACCCGGATCCGATTCCGCCGATCGCGGCTTCTGTGTGACGCACGGATGTGGCGCGCGGCCGAGCACTCCCGGCGGGTGTTTCACGCCATGCTACGACGTGTCACGTGAAACGCGGCGTGAAACACCTGGCCGGAATGCGACCGACCGACTCGCGACTCACTCGGCGTGGGCAAGCTCGCGCATCTGGGCGGGCTCGATGACCTTCTTGTGCTCACGGCCCTCTTTCGCGCCCTCGGCGCGTTCGAAGGCGTCGACCTTCTTCCAGCCGGCGAAGTCGATCGGCTTGACGCCGCGGCTCTCCAGCAGGCGGTCGATGGACTCGGGGTCGCGGTCGGCGGCCACGCGGCCACCCTCGGCGGCCTTGGCGAGGTCCTCGAGCATGTTGGTGACGATGGCGAGCGCGTCCGACTTGGTCGAACCGATCAAGCCGACCGGGCCGCGCTTGGCCCAACCGGTGGCGTACAGGCGTTCGCGCACCTCGCCGCCGTCGGCCTCGGTGGTGATGCGGCCGTCACCGTTCGCGTTGGCGAGGTGGGCGCCGTGGCTGTCGTAGGCGATGCCGGGGGCCTCGGCCGGCTGGTAACCGATTGCGTGGTAGACGGCCTCGACCGGGTAGTCGGTGAACTCGCCGGTGCGGTGCATCACGCCGTCGGCGCCGGTCTCGGTGCGCTCGACGCGGATGGCCTTCACCTTGCCGTCCTCGCCGACGATCTCGGTGGGCGCGGAGTTGAAGTGGACGTAGTACTTGCGGTCGGCCGGGTTGCCCTCGTAGTCGACGTCGCCGTCGTCCTCCATGTCCTCGGCCATCTCGCGGATGGCGAACAGCTCCTCGACCATCTGGCGGGTGAGCTTGTCCTTGCCGGCGACCTCGATGGTGTCGTCGTCCAGTTCGAAGTCGTCCTCGTTGATGATGAGCTGCACGCCGGGCAGCTTCTCCATCTCGCGCAGCTCCTGCACGCTGAACTTCGCCTGGGCGACGCCGCGGCGGATGAACAGGTGGAGCACCTTCGCCTTGTTGTTCTGGATGCCCTCGTAGACGTTGTCCGGGATGTCGGTCTTGGCCTTGAGGTCGTCGGCGTTGCGCATGAGCTCGCGCGCGACGTCCATCGCCACGTTGCCGCCGCCGATCACGGCGACGTTCTCGGCGGTAAGCGGCCATTCGCGGGCGCCCGTGGGGTAGCCGTCGTACCATTCGACGAACTTGGCGGCGCCGTACACGCCGTCGAGGTCGGCGCCGGGGATGCGCAGCGGCTTGTCCTTGACGGCGCCGGTGGCGAACAGCACGGCGTCGTAGCGGGCGAGCAGGTCGTCGAGGGTGACGTCCTTACCGAACTCCACGTCGCAGTACAGGTGGATGTCCGGGTTGTCGAGCGTCTTCTCGAGCGCGGAGGCGATGAACTTGATGGACGGGTGGTCGGGGGCCACGCCGTAGCGGACCAGGCCGAACGGCACGGGCAGCTTCTCGAACAGGTCGATGCGGGCCTTCGTGCCGAGGCCCAGCTCCTCGCCGAGCTTCTTGAGCTGGCGCAGGAAGATGTCGGAGGAGTAGACGCCGGCGGGGCCCGCGCCGATCACGGCGATGCGGAGTTCGTTTGCAGTATTCGAAGATTCAGTCACGCGTAACAGGTTATCGCAAGCCGCCGAATCGCGGTACCCCCATTTTCCACGCATTGCAACGCTTTTCGCACATTCCGCACATTCGCCCGCACATTCCCGCTCGCCTCGGCGTCCACGCGCACTCCGGCGTCCCGTTCGAAGATCCGCCCCTTGGTTGTGAGCTACGACGGGATCCGTTCACCTGATTGGTTATCGAGCGTCATATCATGTTCACCGATTGCGCGCCACGATGCCGCGATATCGGAGAATCCACCGAACAAAAGGACGGAATCATGAGTGAGAGAGAGAAGACGACCACGCCGGAGGCCGCACCTGCGAACGCCGGAAAGGAAACCGGCAAGGAGACCGCCAAGGAAACCGCCACCGTCGTGCGGGACAAGGGTGACGCCGGCTACGCGAAGGAGCTCAAGCCCCGCCACATCCAGATGATCGCCATCGGCGGCTCGATCGGCACCGGCCTGTTCCTCGGCGCGGGCGGACGTCTCGCGCAAGGCGGCGCTGGCCTGACCATCGCCTACGCGATCTGCGGCATCTTCGCGTTCCTGATGGTGCGCGCGCTGGGCGAGCTGGCGATCCGCCGCCCGTCGTCGGGCGCGTTCGTCTCCTACGCCCGCGAGTTCCTGGGCGAGAAGGGCGCGTACATCACCGGCTGGATGTTCTTCCTCGACTGGTCCACCACCGTCATGGCCGACATCACCGCCGTCGCCGTGTACTTCCACTACTGGAAGGCGTTCGCCGACGTGCCGCAGTGGCTGCTCGCGCTCGGCGCGCTGGCCCTCGTGTTCGTGCTCAACATGATGAGCGTGAAGATGTTCGGCGAGGCCGAGTTCTGGTTCGCCGCGATCAAGGTGTTCACGATCATCGCGTTCATGGTCATCGCCATCTGGGCGATCGTCACCGGCGCACCGGTCGGCGACACGCACGCCGGCATCGCCAACATCACCGAGCACGGCGGCTTCTTCCCGATGGGCATCGCGCCCGTGTTCGCGCTGACGCTGGGCGTCATGTTCGCGTTCGGCGGCACCGAGATGGTGGGCGTCGCGGCCGGCGAGGCGCAGGAGGCCAAGGAGGTCCTGCCGAAGGCCATCAACTCGATGATCATCCGCATCTTCGTGTTCTACGTGGGCTCCGTGATCCTGATGGCGCTCGTGCTGCCGTACACCGCGTACTCGTCGAACGAGTCCCCGTTCGTCACGTTCTTCTCCGGCATCGGCATCCCGCACGCGGGCGATGTGATCCAGGTGGTCGTGCTCACCGCCGCCCTCTCGTCGCTGAACGCCGGCCTGTACGCCACCGGCCGCACGCTGCGCTCGATGGCCATCGCCGGCTCCGGCCCGAAGTTCGCGGCCCGCATGAACAAGCACCACATCCCGTACGGCGGCATCATCATCACGTCCGCGCTGGGCCTGATCGGCGTGGTGCTCAACGCGGTGCTGCCGTCCGACGCGTTCGACATCATCATGAACCTCGCCGGCATCGGCATCGCCGGCACGTGGGCCTCCATCCTCGTCACGCACCTCGCGTTCCTCAAGAAGGTGAAGGCCGGCGAGGAGACGCGCCCCGAATACCGCATGCCGGGCGCCCCGTACACGAACTACGTGTCGCTGGTGTTCTTCGCGATCGTCGTGATCTCGAACCTGACGAGCGCTTCCGGCCGCTGGACGCTGGCCCTGTTCGTCGTCGTCGTGATCGCCATGGTCATCGGCTGGTACTACGTGCGCGGGCGCATCGACGGCAACCTGCTGGACGAGATGCTCGACGCCGACGCGGTGGACGAGGTCGAAGCCGCCAAGTAGGAGGAGCAATCATCATGCGCATTCACATCACGTATACGGGCGGCACGATCGGCATGGTCAACTCGCCGCACGGGCTCGCCCCCGGCGCCGACATGCTCGGCTGGCTGCGCGGACTGCTCGACGGCACGCAGATCGGCACCGACGAGGTCTCGTACACCGAACTCGACCCGCTGATCGACTCGTCGTGCGCCACGCCGGACAGCTGGCAGGCGATCATCGACGACCTGCGCGCGCACCGCAACGACGCCGACGCGTTCGTCGTGCTGCACGGCACCGACACGATGAGCTACTCGTCGGCCGCAGTGTCGTATGCGCTCACTGGCTTCGGCAAGCCGATCGTGTTCACCGGATCGCAGTATCCGCTGGGCATGGTCGAAACCGACGCCACGGCCAACGTGACCGGCGCGCTCAACGCGGTCATCAGCGGCCGGGCGCACGGCGTCTCGCTGTTCTTCGGCCATCATCTGATCGCCGGCAACCGCGTGAGCAAGGTGTCGTCGTGGGCGTTCGAGGGCTTCGACGCGCCGTCGGCCGGACTGCTCGCGCAGACCGGCGCGCCCTGGCACTGGGAGTCCTACGAGGGCCGCGGCGAAGGCTGGTACGACCCGCTGCCGTACACGCGCCATGACGTGGCGGTGATCGACATGGCGCCGGGCATCACGGCCGCGCGCCTCGACGCCATGCTCACGCCGCGCCCCGAGGCGGTGCTGATTCGCGCGTACGGCGTGGGCAACGTGCCGTGCACCGAGCCCGGTCTGACCGACGTGCTCGCGAAGGTGCTGGACGAAGGCGTGCCCGTCGTGGTGGCCTCGCAGTGCCAGCAGGCGACCGTGCTGCTCGGCCATTACGAGGCCGGCGACGCGATCGCGCGCGCGGGCGCGGTCGGCACGGGCGACATGACGCTCGAGGCCGCCTATGCGAAGATCGTGTTCCTGCTCTCGCAGGGCCTGACCGGCAAGGATCTCGCCGCCTGGGTCCCCCGATCCATCGCCGGCGAGATCACCGTGTGAGTCTGCTGGCCGCCGCGCAGGCGACGCAACGGGGTGGATGCCGCGTATTACGGCGTCCACCCCGTTTCTTAACGGCATCTCGCTTGGGAGGGGTACGTTTTGACCGTTCCGGAGGCGTATCCGCGTTACGAGGGGTACTCAATCACGGTCATTCCGGGCACGGAGAGCGGCATGGAGCCACTCAAGCCCGTTATGCCCTCTGTCAGATACCCCTCGTAGGCCAGTTGCCTCCGCGCAAGGACGACGAGGTACCCCTCCCGAACGAGAAAGCGCCATGGGCAAGCACTGCGACCGCGCGAAACCCGCACACCGCAACGCAGCACCGACGCGTCACCACCACAGTACCGGCGCAGCGCGAACAGCGATGCCACTAGTCCCGGTCCAACACGGCGGTGAGCGCCCACAGGATGCTCACCACGTCGATGCCCTCCTGCAGGAACGCGCCGACGACCACCGGGATCAGGTCGAACGCGGCCGCGACCATGCCGACGACGGCGAGCGCGAGACCCACGATCACGGCCTGGAGCATCACCCGCTTCGTACGCCGCGCGATGGCGATGGCGCGCGGCACGGCGGCGATGTCGTCGTTCATCACGACGACCTGCGACGATTCGGAGGCGGCGGTGGACGTGCCGTCGGTCATCGCGACGCCGATGCCCGCGGCCGCCAGCACCGGAGCATCGTTCACCCCGTCCCCCACCATCATCGTGACGGGATTGGCCACCGCATGGGAACGGACGATCTCGCCGGCTCCTCCGTTCCCGCGTTCCCTGTCTCCACCAGCGGCCACACGCACCGCGGCCACCTTGTCTTCGGGGAACAGCTCGGCGTGTACCTCGTCGATGCCGACTTCGCGCGCGATGATCTCGGCCGAGGCCCGCTTGTCGCCGGTGAGCATCGTGAGCTTGGCGACACCCAGCTGGTGCAGCTTCGCGAGGGCGGCCTTCGCGTTCGCGCGAGGCACGTCGCGCAGCACGATGCGCGCGACCAGCCGCCCGTCCACCGCCACATACGACGCCATCTCGTCCGCCGCCAGCATCCCGAACCGGGCCCCACTCTTTGCGCCCTCTTGAGCGGGCCGCATTCCCGACGCCGGCACCACACTCCCCGCGCCCTTTGCGCCCCCTTCCAAGGGAAGCCGCTCCAGCTCGTCGCGTCCCTGCCTCCCCTTTGCGCCCCCTTCCAGGGGGAGCTGTCCGCGCAGCGGACTGAGGGGGTCTCCCGTGCCCCGGCCCGTCCGTCCGGCACCAGCCACCGTCACGAACCCGTCCTCGCCCGCGGCCGCGAACGCCAGCCGCCCGACGCGCACCGCATGACCGTTGACTTCGGCGGAGATTCCCTTGCCGGATTCCTCCTTTACGTTCGTCACGACTGGATAGTCACGCCCGTATCCGCCATTGCCGGCGCCCGCCGCACCGCCGCCCGCGACGGCCGCCGCGTTCTCCGGGCACTCGCGCCGCCCGGCCGCGTACCGCGCATGCAGCCGTCCGAGCGCCTCGCGCCCAGCCGCCGCGATGCCTTTGGCGAGCACATGCACCGAATAGCTTTCGACCACGCCCGCGAACATGAGCACATGGTCCTCGTCGAGTCTCGGCACGCGCGCACCCGCAACACCGGCACCCGCGATACCGTCACCATCCACCATCTCCACACGCACGACCTGCGGCTGCTTGACGGTCAGCGTGCCGGTCTTGTCGAAGAACACCTGCGTGACGCGCCCCAGCTGCTCAATCACATCCTGCGTCTTAATGAGCACGCCGGCGGCGGCGAGACGCGACGTGCCGGCGATGTACGCGACCGGTGCGGCGATGAGCAGCGGGCAGGGCGTCGCGAGCACGAGCACCTGCGCGAACCGCAGCGGCGTGCCGGCCACCGCCCACGCGACGCCGGCGATGAGCAGCGAGAGCAGCGTGAACGACACGGCGAGGCGATCCGCGGTCCGCACGACCGCCGGCCGCGACTCCTGCGCCTGGCTCACCATCGTGAGAATCCGCTGGTACTGCGAGTCGGCGGCGACTTCGACGGCGCGCATGGCGAGCGTCGTCGAACCGTTGACCGCGCCGGACATGACGCGCGCGCCCGCGTACACTTCGCGCGGCACCGGTTCGCCGTTGATCGCGCTCAGGTCGAGCGTGGCCGCGCCGGACAGCAGTTCGCCGTCGACCGGCACGGTTTCGCCGGGCAGCACGATGATCACGTCGCCGAGCCGCACCTGGTCGACAGGCACGGTGTCGAATCGCGCGTCCGCGCCCGGCCGCACGCGCGCGTCGGCACGCGCGACGGCCGGATCGCAGGATTCCGGGTCACGGCCGGTGATCGCGCACACGTCGTCCGTCGGTCGGGTGGCGCGGCGGAAGCCATCGTCGCGGATCGGCGCGATGTTGCGCGCCGCTCCCCTGCCCACGCCGGGCAGGTTCGCGACGTGTGCGGTGCGCGGCGCCGCGTCGAGCAGCGCGGTAAGGCTGTGTTCCGCCTTCGATTGCGCGTATTCCTCGATCGCCTCGCCGGACGTGACCATGAGCACGACCGCCCACGACGCCCAGTATTCGCCCACGACGAGCGTGGACAGCATGGCGAGGACGGCGAGCAGGTCGATGCCGACCTGGCCGTGGCGGATGTCGTCGATCATGCCGATGACAGTGTCGATCACGGTGTATGCGACGAGCGCGACGACGATCCACTGGCCGAGCGAGAGATGACTCAGTGCGGCGAGCACGGACGCGTGCGACGGGAGCGCGCCCCACAGGCAGATGTTCCACAGCAGGGCGATGGGAATCGCGGAGAGGACGACGACCGGCAGCATCGGCAGGCGACGGCACAGGTCGGCGAGCGCGGGGATGGTGCCGCGGCGTTTCGATGAGGTGGCCTGGTCGACTGAATCGGTGGTGAGGGATGGGATGAGCTGGCTCATCTGATGCTCCTTACGCTGGTACGGGCCGGGCGTGCCGCTTTGCAATCGCTTGGCCTTGACGGTATGCAAAACGTGACGCACGGCTGGTGCGGTCACGCCTTGTTAACCCATCGGCGGCATCGGGGCGGGAGCGGGGCCGGACCCTGCGCTTCCGCATGATGCATCGCTCGATACACGGCGTAAAGAATCGATATTCGGTTATTGCGCTGCCATTCTAACAGCGGCCCACGAGCGCCGCAACCCACGGCGTGGGCGCGGCCACACGCATTGCGCGCCCACGTCCCCCACCTGCGGCCGGCCCGGAAACGGGAAAGCCCCGGCACTCGCGCGAAGCGAATGCCGGGGCGGGACGCTGCCGATCACCACATGTTGAACGGGAATCCGTTGCTGCCGGAACCGTCCGAACCGTCGGAGCCGGAGCCGGAACCATCCGAACCGGAGCCGTCGGAGCCGTTGCCGTTCTGGCTGTTGGAGTCGGAGCGGTTGGAGCCGTTGACCTTCTCCTCCTGCTGGTCGAGCGTCACATCGACGTCCATGGTCTTGCCGTCACGCACGATGGTGAGCGTCGCCTTGTCACCGAGGGCGGAGGCGCGCACGAAGCCGAGCAGGGAGGCGTTGCTGCCGACCGCGTTGCCGTTGAAGGCGACGATCGTATCGCCTTCCTTCAGGCCGGCCTTGGCGGCCGGGGAACCGGAGACGACCGCGGAGCCGGACGAGCCCTTGGTGATCTTCGCGCCGGCGCGGGTCACGCCGTCGGCCTCGACCGTGTCGGAGGTGATCGTGATACCGAGCGCCACGTGCTTGACGGAGCCGTTCTCGATGATCTCGTTGGCGACGCGCTTGACGAGGTTCGACGGGATCGCGAAGCCGATGCCGATCGAGCCGGCGGTGCTGGAGGACGACGAGCTGGAGGTGGAGGCAATCGACGAGTTGATGCCGATCACCTGGCCAGCCGCGTTGAAGGTCGGGCCGCCGGAGTTGCCCGGGTTGATGGCCGCGTCGATCTGGACCGCGTTGGTGACGATGTCGTTGTTGTTGTCGTCCATCACCGTGACCGGGCGGTTGAGCGCGGAGACGATGCCGGAGGTGGCGGTGTCGTCGTAGCCGAGCGGGTTGCCGACGGCCATGATGTCCTCGCCGACGGCGAGCTTGTCGGAATCGGCGAATTCGACGGCCTTGAGGTCGCTCGGCGGATTGTCGAGCTTGATGACCGCGAGATCGGTGGTGGTGTCGGTGCCGACGACCTGCGCGGAGTACATCTGGCCGTTGGAGAGCGTCACCTGGATCTTCTGGGCGCCGGAGATCACGTGGTTGTTGGTCACGATGTGGCCCTTGGTGTCGAGGATCGCGCCGGATCCTTGGGCGGAGCCATCGGACAGCTGGGTCTGGATGGAGACCACGGAGTTGGAGACCTCCTTGGCGACGGCCTTCCAGTCGGGGGCCTCGCCGGACTTCGCGGTGGCGGAGCCGGAGCCGGAGGAACCGGAGTTGACGTTGGCCAGCGAGCTGGTGGTCGGCACCCTGACCGCGCCGCTCGTGATGGCCGCGTAACCGACGCCGAGGCACAGGCCGGCGGACAGGAGCGCGGCGACCACGCCGATGACCACGCCGCGCACCGTGCCGTTGGCGGCCTTCGGGCGGGCGTTGAGGTTCGGGGTATTCGGATCGTTCGGGTTGTTCGGGTTGAGACCGAACGGATTGCCGTTGTTCGGGGTCCCGGGGGTTCCCGGGGTTCCCGGGGCGGACGGGTTGGGGCCGAACGGGTTCTGCTGCGGGTTCTGCGGGTTCTGCGGATTCTGCGGATTCTGCACGCCCTGCGGCGCGAACGGATTGTTGGAGGCTCCCGGTACGCCGGCGTACGGGTTGCGGTCCGGCGCGGGCTGCGTCTGGCCCGCGGATGCGCCGGACTGGGTGCCTTGGGCACCGGTCTGCGTGGGCACCGGGCCGTAGGCGCCGTATTCGGGGGCCGGACGGTACTGGCCGTATGCGGGCTGGGACGGCTGGGAGGCCGGGGCCGTCGGCGCGTCAGAGCCGGTCGGCGCCGAGGAGACCACGGTCTGCTCACCCTTGGCGGCGGCGTAGTCGGGAACCGCTTCGGGCGTGTTCGACGCCGTGGCGGGCGTGGAGGCGATCGGGGCCACAGGCGCGGTCGGGAACGTCTGGGTCGCGGCGGAGCCGGATGCGGCGGCCGCCTGTGCGCCCTGCACGGCCGACGGATCGATGGTCTCGGTGGGCTGCTCGTTGTCCGCGGGCTCGCCGCCGTATGCGGGGGCGAAGCTCTGCGTGGCCTGCGCATCCCGCTGGTCGGAGGTATCGGCACTGGTCTGCGGCGTCAGCGGTTGCGTGGCCGAGGTCTGCTCCTCCTGCGGCTGCGTGTTCTGGTCACCCTGCGGGTTCCAGCTGTTCTGCTCATCAGCCATAATCGTCTGCTCCTTCATAGGAACGGCGGCTTCATATCGTTGTCTGCACTTCAGCAATCTCGCCGCCGGTTCGTATTGCTACCTAAGAGTAAAGGCAGTAGCTCTGGATGTTTCCTGAATGTTCGTTGGAAGTGCCGAGTGAATCTTCTACCGACTTCCCGCATGCGCCCATCCGGGATGCCCGCCCGGTTCGCCTAGGCGGGGTCGCCCGGCCGAGCCTTTTGCGCGCACTCGTCCGACGCCACCGCCTATCTCGCTTGCAAGGGGTGGATGTGACGGGCCTCGAACCGCTATCCCCGTTGCAAGGGGTACTCCGCCGACGGGAAACCTGCGCCGGGCGTCGGAATTTCTCCAAAACCTCCCGGGTACACCGTCTCCGGCACCCCTCCCAACGGAGATACACATCGACGTACGTTCCGAAGTACCCCTCATAAGCGAGACAGCCCTACGTCGTCCTTCCATCCGCTCCGCCGCACGCATCTCCAGCGGTTCCGCCCGCCCCATCGACCTTCCCGCAATCCGCTTGTCCGCCTAAAGTGAAGCTATGACCGACAACCCCACGAACACTACAGCCGACGCCACGGCGAACACCGACGCAACCGCCGTAGTCGACCTCAACGATCATCCGCGCGGTGCCGCCCCCGGCAAACCCGGCGACCGTGCCGCGTTCTCATTCGAGACCACCACGCGCCTGCCGGACGCGGCCGACGGCAAGGGCAAGGACGGCGCGCGCTACGGCCGCACCGGCATCATCCACACGCCGCACGGCGACATCCGCACGCCCGCGTTCGTGCCGGTGGGCACGCAGGCCGCGATGAAGGCGGTCCTGCCCGAATCGATGCGGGATCTCGGCGCGCAATGCCTGCTCGCCAACGCGTTCCACCTGTTCGAACGCCCCGGCGAGGACGTGCTCGACGCGGCCGGCGGCCTCGCGAAGTTCATGAACTGGCACGGCCCGACGTTCACCGATTCCGGCGGATTCCAGGTCATGTCGCTGGGCGTCGGCTTCAAGAAGACGCTCGCGATGGACGTGACCGGCATGAAATCGGACGACATCATCGCGGAAGGCAAGGAGCGCCTCGCCTGGGTGGACGAGGACGGCGTGACGTTCAAATCGCCGCTCAACGGCGACGAGCACCGCTTCTCCGCCGAGATTTCGATGGGCATCCAGCACAAGATCGGCGCCGACATCATGTTCGCATTCGACGAGCTCACCACACTGATGAACACGCGCTCCTACCAGGAGGAGTCGGTGGAACGTACGTACCGCTGGGCGCAGCGGTGCGTGGCCGAGCACCAGCGGCTCACCGAAGCCCGCCTCGGCAAGCCGTACCAGGCGCTGTACGGCGTGGTGCAGGGCGCGAATTATGAGGATCTGCGCCGGCACGCGGCCGAGCAGATCGCCTCGCTCGACTTCGACGGCGTGGGCATCGGCGGCGCGATCGAGAAGCGCATCATCGGCGAGACGTGCGCGTGGATCTGCGACGCGATGCCGGAGAACCGGCCACGCCACGTGCTCGGTATCGCGTCCGTGGACGACATCTTCGCGTGCGTGGAGAACGGCGGCGATACGTTCGACTGCGTGGCGCCCGCTCGATGCGCCCGCAACGGCGCGATCTTCACGCGTCATGGCCGCTACAACATCAAGCGCGCGCAGCACAAGTTCGATTTCGGGCCGTTGGAGGATGGCTGCGACTGCTACACGTGCGCGCATTACTCGCGCGCCTACGTGGACCATCTGCTGCGCGCGCACGAGTTCACCGGGTTCACGCTCGCCACGATCCACAACGAGCGGTTCTTCGTGAAGCTCCTCGACGACATCCGCGCCTCGATCGACGGCGGCTACTTCGAGGAATTCCGCGACGAATCCCTGGCCCATTTCTACGGCAAGTAGACCCCGGCCATCCTTGGCTCCTCCTGACAGGGGAGTAGCCAACGATTTTTAGCAGCGAATCCCTGACCCGACTTGGCTCCCCCTGTCAGGGGGAGCTGTCCGCGAAGCGGACTGAGGGGGTCCCATCCGCACCATCACCCCGTCACCCCACCCATCACCTCAATCAATCACCGCAAAGGCATCATGATGAATCTTCTCGAAGCAATCGACGCGCGCCACGCGATCCGCGCCTACACGGACGAACCGGTCGCGGCCGACGTGCTCGCCGCGTTGCAGGCCGAAATCGACGCGTGCAACGCGGCGAGCGGCCTGCACATCCAGATGACCGCCGGACTGAACGACGCGTTCCTCGGGCTGAAGACGCACTACGGCCGGTTCAAGGGCGTACACAACGCAATCGCGCTGATCGGGCGTGCGGGTGACGCCGGCGACGTGAATGGCACGGGCAACGCGGGTGGTGCCACGCTGCAAGCGTTCAAGGACGCGGACGGCACGCCGGTCTCGCCGGCTGCCGCCGCGCTGCAAGAGCGGGTCGGATACTACGGCGAACGTCTCGTGCTGCGCGCCGTGCAGCTGGGATTGGCGACGTCCTGGGCGGTGCTGGACGGCACCGAAACCGTGCCGGCGGCCGATGCATGGTGGACGCTGGACGATGGCGAATCCGTGGTGTGGGTGATTGCGTTCGGCCATGGCGCGCGCCCGGGCGGGCGGCGCCGCACGAAGCCGATCGAGGAACTGGCGAGCGTGGCGAACGGTGCGACGAACGGTGCGACGGAAGGCACAACGGAAGGCGGAGACGCCGGGACTTGGCCGGACTGGTTCGTGCGCGGCATGGAAGCGGCGATGGCCGCGCCCACGTCGCTCAGCCAGCAGCCGTTCCACTTCACGCTCAACGAGGATGGCTCGGTGACCGCGGAGGCGTTGGACGGCCTGTTCGCGCACGTGGGTCTCGGCTGTGCCGAATACCACTTCGAGATCGGTGCCGCCCCGCACGCGGTGGAGTGGCGCGTAGCCTAGGTGCGTCGAAACGCGGCATCCTCGGCGCGACACGCCGAAGACACGCTCGATTTGCGTCTCGCGCCGAGGTGGTGCTAAGTTATCCACTTGTCTGCGAGTGTGGCGGAATGGTAGACGCGCTGTCTTCAGGTGGCAGTGAGTGTATGCTCGTGGGGGTTCAACTCCCCCCACTCGCACCAGCAAGAAAGGGCTGGAACCGAAAGGTTCCGGCCCTTTTGCTTTGACTTGGCCCGGCAACTCCTCTCACCGGGCGCGGGCGAGCTGGACGGCGGTGCCGGAGGTGGTGACCATGAGCATGGAGCCGTCGGTGCCGAGCACTTCGTAATCGACGTCCACGCCGACGACGGCATGGGCTCCGAGCGCCTCCGCACGCTGCTGCATCTCGGCGATCGCCTCGTTGCGCGCCTTCATCAGCTCCTCCTCATAGCCTTGGCTGCGTCCGCCGAACATGTTGCGGAAGCTGGCGCCGATGTCCTTGAACATGTTCACGCCGGCGACGACCTCGCCGAACACGATGCCCTGATAATTCGTAATCACGTATCCTTCGACCGTTGGCGTAGTGGTGACGAGAATCATGATGCCCTCCTTGGCCTTTCATATCCGATTCCGCTTTCGGTTCCATTCGAACCCGCATACGCCGCTTCGCGCACGCGCGTTATGACCATCATAGCGACGAGGACCGGCACATGGTCCGCGGCGTGCATACCCCCGCGGCGTGCGCGCCCCGGCGGCGACCGAGTCGGCGCACACCGCTGCCGCACCCCCTTACCCCCTTATTCTCCTTGTACACCCCCTATCTTCCCCTGCCTCGTCGCGCATTCCCGCACCGCGGCCGTACGCCCTCGACGGGACTCCGCCGGCAGAACTCCGCCGATACGCCAAGCCCCCCCCTCCCTGCCGGAACGTAGTTGTGAACAAGACCACAATCCTCATCCCCCGCGGCCACATATTGAATAGGGGGTGTATACGAGGGGCCCAACTACCTAGTTTTCGGGGGTGGGATCAAGGAAGGAACAAGAAGGAAAGAAGGATTCTGCACCATGCCATGCGATACCGGCTCGGATGCCAGCAACGCAATCACCTTCAACCAGCACATCGCCACACCGGTCCAAGGACGTTCCACCGCCGGGCGACGCCATGTCATCAAAGACACCGCCACGACCGCGCCCTCACCGGGCGCGCCCATCCACATCGTGTCGATCCCGCAGGTCGCCGTCCGTCAGGACATCCGCAGCGGCGGCTTCTATACGACGGACGAACCGGCGACCGATCCCAGCGCCGACGACGAAGCCGTCATCGTCAAGCCACGCCGCTCCAGAAGAAAACGCGCCGGAGCCAGACGCCGCGGCCGGCGCGGGCCGGCGCCGCACCTGTCCAAGCCGACGATGGACGACCTCGACGACCTGCACACGCTGTTCGCCGACCCGCGCATATGGTGGAACATGCCGAACCATCGCCACACCAGCATCGACCAGACGCAGACGATGCTGGAGCACTGGATTCACGACTGGCAACGCCATGGCATCGGCTACTGGGTCATGCGCGACCACAGCGGGCACTTCCTCGGCACGGGCGGTATCCGTCGCGCCGGCGACATTCTGAACATGCGCTACTACATACCGCCACGGCTCTGGCATCTCCGGTACGGCTCATACCTTGCGGCGAGCGGGCAGAAGATCGCCGCGCAATACGATGCGGCGCTGCCCATATTCCTCGCGGCATTGGCGCGCAACTACGCCTCCTGCATGATCGCCGACAAGCTCGGCTTCGTCGTGGTGCGGCGTGACGTCGACTTCACCGCCGACGCCGCGTCGCGCAGAATCTACGCCGACCGCGCGGTACGACAGCAGGACATCGACAACTACCTGAGCCTGCGTGAGACCGTCTGAGCCCTAGGCGCCGGATTCGGCGCGGAACCTGCAGGGTTTGGGCGGCGACCTGCACGGTTCGGAAGGCGACCTGCACGGTTCCCACAACAACCTGCATGATTCGACTAGCAACCTGCAGGGCCATCCCGTAAAGAAGAGCCTCTACCCGCCGATGGCGGTATCCGGAATCGGCAGAATCATGCGGATTCTCCGGAACGGAAAAACCAGCGGTCGGAAGTTCTTCAAGGGGACACCCTGCACATTCGCCGTCAGGGACTGCACATCTGCTCAGAAACCCTGCAGGTTCGTGCCGAAACTCCGCAGGTTGCCGCCCAAACCCTACAGGTTGGCCCCTGCGCTCCGCACATTCGTCGCCGCTCCCCACCCTTCGATGCCCGATGGCTCGTTCCCTGCGGCGCCGCCGGGTCTCAACGACCCAGGCTAAGCTGAAGGGCTATAAGACGACCAGCCGCAGCCGGCCCCGCCCGAAGCATGAGCCCGGCCGCCGGCCACCGGTCGCCAGACGGGAGGATGACGATGGTCAGCGTGGATGATATCCGCAACAAGACGTTCCAGACCGTGCGCTTCAGGGAAGGGTACGACGTCGACGAGGTCGATGATTTTCTCGACGAGGTCATCGCCCGCCTGAAGGCTGGCAACCCGATGACGGCGACCGAACTCGCAGCCCGGACGTTCCAGACCGTGCGCTTCAAGGAGGGATACGACGTCGCCGAGGTGGATGGGTTCCTGGACGAGCTCGCCCACGGCGTGACGACGGACGGCACAACGGCGGGCAGCGGCGCAGGCGTGCGCCCCTCCGCCTCGGGTTCGGGCGGCGACCCGTTCTCGAACAACAGCCCGTTCTCGGGCGACGAGGCGCAGATCCCGTGGTGACCCCGAAGCCCCCGGAGAAATACGCGCGCGGCACCCGGTCGTACACGATGTCGCATATCCGCGGCAAGGACACGTCGATTGAGATGCTGGTGCGCAGCTACCTGTTCCGCCGCGGACTGCGGTTCCGCAAGAACGACAAGCGCTACCCCGGGCACCCGGATGTGGTGCTGCCGAAGTGGCGCACGATCGTGTTCGTGAACGGCTGCTTCTGGCATGCGCATGAGGGGTGCGCGCGGCATAGCACGCCGAAGTCGAACGTGGAGTTCTGGACGGCGAAGCTGCTGCGCAATCGCGAGCGCGACCGTCGCCAGCATGCGGAGCTCCGGGCGGCCGGCTGGCGCGTGATCGACGTGTGGGAGTGCGAGCTCGTGAAGTCCAAGCGCGAGGACCGCCTCGCCCGCCTCTACGACGAGATCGTCGGCGGCAACAGGTAGCAGCGGCGCTGTCATCGAGAGCGCTGGAACCACGCCTGACGGCAGCGACGGTGCCTCCCGTGACACCCGCGCCATGCGCGAAGCAACCAGTCACGATTCCATGCAGAATTCTCAGTAGGCATTATGTCAAACTGCCAGTAGCTCCTATGCAAAACTGTCAGTAGAAGTTATGTTAAACTCTCAGTAGGAGTCGATAATCGTTGAAATGACGGGAAGATAATGATACCTAGGACATTGGCCACGGATATCGATGAACTGCTCGCCGGATTTCCCGTGGTTTCCATCACAGGCCCAAGGCAAAGCGGCAAGACCACGCTGGCAAGAGAGCTACATCCGGAATTCCGATACGTCAGCCTGGAAGATACGGACACTCGGCATCTCGCCGAGGATGATCCGCGCCTGTTCTTCACCATGTACCCGAAGCACACGATCATCGATGAAGCACAACGCGTTCCTGAGCTGTTCTCGTATCTCCAAGGCATCGTCGATGCCACCAACGAACCGGGGCAGTTCATCCTCACCGGTTCCCAGAACTTCCTGCTGCTGAAGTCCATCTCGCAATCACTGGCCGGACGAGTGGGGCTCACGTATCTGCTTCCTTTGACCTATTCCGAAATCCTGGCGGCCGGGCTTCAGCCCGGCAATCTCGACGAATGGCTGCTCCGAGGCGGATACCCCCGTCTATATTCCAGCCGCCTGTCCCCGAACCGCTTCTTCGACACCTATGTCAGCACTTATGTGGAACGCGATGTGCGCGGCGAACTGGGAGTGCGCAAGCTCGCCGATTTCAGGCGATTCCTCGGATTGTGCGCCTACCGCATCGGAGAACTCACCTCCGACAGTTCCCTTGCCACCGACGCTCGCATCAGCACAAATACCTCCAGTGATTGGATGTCGATTCTCGAAGCGAGCTTCGTTACGTTCCGTCTTCAACCGTATTACCGCAACTTCGGCAAACGCCTGACCAAGACGCCGAAACTGTACTTCTACGATTCCGGTCTGGCCGCGCACCTGCTTGGACTGGAGAGTGTGGAAGACCTGCGTTCGAACAATGCGTTCCGTGGGCACCTATTCGAGAACATGGTCGTTTCGGAAATCGTCAAGGAGCACTACTCGCGCGGCAAGACGCCGCACGTCTACTATTGGCGCGACTCCAATCAGAAGGAAGCCGACCTGATTGTCGAAAAGGCGGGGCGTATACGGTATCTCGTGGAAATCAAGGCGTCCTCCACTTATGATCCCCACGTGTTCGCCACGTTGGATTCCCTAGGAGAATTGATGGGATGTGATGCCAATCAAAAAGTGCTGGTCTACGGCGGTGATGATTCGTTCATGACACGGCATGGGCGGGTCATCAGTGTGCGGCAGCTACACGAATTGGTGGAATAAGCAGAGCAAACGACAAAACCGCCTGATGTCGTTCGTGCGCGACGGCGCGACCGTGGGCAGATAGCCGTCCGGCCACAAGCGGCCGTTCCGCGATGGATGTCCCACTACTCCCGCATGCATGACCAGACGTGTTCGCAAACGACATTGCCCTTTCGACAGTTAAATGGCAGCGGAACAAAGGGAGAAACGTATCTGAACATCACCTCCCCACGAACGATATTCACGGCCATACGCCCTCTCCGAGTAGGACAATGGTGGCAGGACGAACCGATGAGCATCGACCGAGGAGGATCGTGAGCGCCATTCCCGAGCCACAGTTCCAGCAGCCATTCGACGACCAGGACGGCACGCAATATACCGGCATCCAGCAAGCCGGCATCGGCATGCCGGCGTCGTTGGAGTCTCCCGCCCCGGAGCCTCCCGAACAATCGTGGCGTACCACCAGTTGGACCGGCACCGACGCCCCTCGCGCGGACGCCGAGAAAGCGGCGAGAGCGCAGCAGTTCAACATGGCGTGGTTCTACGCCATGTTCGCCTTGTTCTGCTGGGTGTTCGCCATTATGGGGGCCGCGATGGAGCTGGATCAGCATGGAAGCATCGTGCCGGCGTTGCTGTTCGGCATTCCGGCGATCATCACCACCGTAATCGCCGTTCGCCTGTTCCACCAGTATTACGAGATGCATCATGACGCGAATCCCTACGCAGGACTTGTCGGCGTTGACGGGAAAGACATCGCTTCCGAGCTCGGTGTCAAATCGTTGCAGATGCAACACTACGATTCGGACGACCACCCCGACCCCTATCACATCGACCGCGTTCTGTTCCCTCCTATGACGGCTGCGACTTTACGGTTTCCCGTTTCCATCAGTTCGCATCTTTGGCGGCTGAACCGTCGTTCCACTCCTGCGAAAACCGATATCGACAACCAACTCGACCAGCTGGCGGCATCCGAGACGACGGCGAGCATTCAACGCATCATCGTCAAGAGCCTGAATGACTGCGAGCGCCTGCATATCACCTACATCACGCTGCGCATCGCGAACGGAAGAGCGTCGGTCACCGATATCGACCCCCTCAGCACAGCAGGTCAGCAGATGGAATTCAAGAACAAGGGCGCAATCGCCTGCATCTCAGGCGGCCGGTACGACGCTGATGCGAAAGCCCTCATCGTCGGCGCTCCCAACGCACGCTTCAAGCCCCGATCCTCGGCGCTATAGACGTCACCGCAACATGTGAAGTCTGGCGAGACGGCAGTCTGATTCTGTTCATCCGCGACGGCGCGACCGTTGATGGCGAGCGATCTGGACGATGTCGTCTCGTGCCGAATCCCCAGTAGAACTGACAGCAAACTATCAGTAAGACTATGGTAGATGTCCCGCACGCTCAGGCCCTTTTGAAGATTTTATTAATCTTTTGAAAAGTTTTATAATTTTTTATATTTTGCTCGCTCACCCGTTCGAGCGCCTGCGCGAGCATGCGGCCTACATCCGATTGAACGCAGGTCTAGAAGAGTAACGACACGGCGGCAATGGGAAACGGAGAGAAAGTCACCATGGTTACACGACTCAAGGCGCTGAACACGCTGCTGGAGACGCAAAGAATCGGCGGCCTTACTGAATACGCTGGCGACGGCAGTCTGATTCTGTTCATCCGCGACGGCGCAACCGTGGACGGAGAGCCGTCCGGCCGCGAGTGGTCGTTCCGCGCCGAAACGCCCGACGATGTCGCCCGCGAGGTGCGCCGTATCGCGGACGACGTGATGGATCCGACGGCCGTTGTGACCGGTATGCTGGACGACGGCGTGGATATCGACACCGCCTACCGCCGCATGTGTACTGTCCGCGACGGGTTGCGAAGCGTCGCGGACAGCGCACAATATTTGCTACATCACAGGATTCCGGCGAGCGCCATCTTGTAGGCGTCTTCGACGGTGTTGTAGCTTACCACCGACTTGCCGACCTTCTGCGGGTCATAGTCGCACGGCACGAATACCTGCGCATAACGCTTTACGATACCGGGCAACCACTTATCAAGGAACGCAACAGGATCAGTACGCCATTCCATCTTCTCTGGATCGACCAGAACGGTCAGACCGTACACCAGCGGCGTGATGAATCCATCAGGACTGACTGCTTCCACAGGATTACCGGCGAACGGTGTGACCTTGTCGGTGGTGCGAGCATTCAGATTCTTCACCGCCGTGATACGGCCATAACTGCCGCCCGCACGGTTGTACAGTCCCGGGAACTCAGCATAGATCTTGTCATACAACGCGGGAACTTGCGCGGCCAAAACGAATGCCTTACGAACGGTCGTGTTCCTCAAAGCGCGACGATAGTTTCTGTGGTCCTGACTAGTGACCTTTTGCGAGCTCATGAAACGTTCGAATAGCGCCAGGCAGCCGCCCTTGCTTGCGTACAGCTTGGTAGGAGCAGGAGCTTCGACTTTCTTACCGTCACCATCTTCGATCGGGCACATCCACCGCAGAACGATCCACGTCAAAGCGATAATGTCTTGAACCTTGATGTCGCCGCCGTTATTGGTCTTCCATTCGATACGCTCGTGAACTTCCGGGTTAACCTCGCCCAACGCATCGGCCAATGCGTCGAAATAACCCTTCTGGTTGGCCTTGGCGCTGGCGTTCAGCTCGGCGTTGTTGTTGCGAGCCACACAGATCTCCAGAAGATTATTACTAAAATCTTCGACGCAGATGGGATCAGCCGAGTCAGTCGGCACCAGCAGTTCGACAGGAACGTAGAAGGACAGATCATCACCCTGCGGCTCTTCCTCGGAGTTCAGTGTCTCGTCCTTACGAATCGCCTCCTGATAGTCCTGAATGAGCTTGCGATTGGATTTCCATAGATCCTTGAATTCGGCCCACGTTTTCGAGCCTGTCGGCAGCTTGACGCGCGCGACTCCCGTAGACCGGGCATATCCCAGAGCACGCTCCAAAATCAACAAGCCAATGGCCAGCGTGTTATGGCCGCCATCAAGGATTCCTTCGGTGGACGGATCGTTAAAGATAATGCGAATACGTCCCCTGTTCATCATCTCATAGTCGGATGCGGCGAGCAGCAGGCCCTTGGTCTTGAAGGGGAACAGCATCGGATCCTCATCAATGGACCGCTGAATGGCCTTCGTCACCGGGCCTGTCTTGGAATTACGCGGGTTAGCCTGAAGGTCGAGATTATCGATGACGGGAATCAGATATTTCGCACGGACCAGACCCACGATCTTCGTGGTCCCTCCGACAGATTGCTTCACCGACTTCTCGAAACGGATGATGATGCCGCCATTGCCATCGTTCGAATTCTGAGTCATGTTCCAAACTCCTTCCAGAGTCCACTTCGCTGCCCACACCCTGTGAAGCAGCCATTTTTCAGAGCCCGTCCGAGCTCTTGACTCACATTGAACACCCGAATTTTTACCTCGGCAGAATTTTGCCGAGGTAACCATTGGCCGAGAGAGACCATATTTGAGATCGCGCCACGAGCACCTTACCTTTCCTCGTAGCATCAGATCTTATGAGCCAGATAGCAGCCAACGGAGAAGCATCTGCAAAAGCATCATCCAGACAGCATTATGCCAGTAACAGCACTCCGGCAATTCTCGAGATCCTATGGCGCCACACATATTCAGGGCATGGGCTCAGCACCCGCAGAATCCACGACGCCCTAGCAAAACGACTCGGGGATTCCGCACCGTCCCTTCGCACGGTCGCCAATCAGCTCAGCGCCTTGGAAGGGCAAACCTTCCTAGGAAGGGAGATCCATAAACTCGATCCCAAGAACAACGAGGAGGATGCCGGAGAAATCGAAGGAGCCACCGATCCGCAACCCGGCTGGCGCATGAGTACATTCTTCGAACCATCCGAAGCGCGTCTACTCACTGATGGCCTGGCTCTATCCCGCATCAGCCGAGACTCGATCAGAGACATCATCATCAAACTCAATGAATTGGTAGGCGGCATATCGATCGGCAATGACTACCTGACCACTACCAGTGCCAAAGACGACTTCAGCAAGGAATTCCTCCGCAACATCGGGCTGCTCAATGAAGCCATCACACAACACTGCTCCGCAATTTTCAACTACACGAATTATGATGCGGACGGCCAACTTCGTCCGCGTCTGGAAGGTGACACAGGCAAACCCCGGCAATATCACGTCGACCCCTACCAGATGGTATTCAAGAATGGCCGATATTACTTGGTCTGCGCACTGCACGATGATGTCACTCAGCGGCGCATGTTCTGCATCGACCGTATCGTCAACCTTCAAGTCACCGATATTCCACTTCATATGAACGGCTTGAAGTTCGACGCCATCACCTACATGCGGGAACGCCCGTATCCCGTGACCGATGAGCCAGTCACCATCGTCATGACGGTCCCACCGTCAGCATTCAATCCCCTGTTCGAATGGTTCGACAATCCGAAAATCGTCGGACCGAATTTGTCCAACCGTTATAAGGTCACCGTGCGAAGTCCCATCAAAGCCGCCTACTGGTGGACACTGCAATACGCCGATATTCCAATCGTCATCCAACAGCCTAAGGAGCTGCGCGAGAAACTCATCAAAACCGTATACGTGTTTGCGGGCCGGTACAACCTGCTACGGGCTGAGAAATCCTAAGGTAAATGCTAGGGGGAAATGAAAGGCAAATCTCCAAGAGTAGGAAAACGTAGCACACGGCCCTATTCAGAAAGCAGGTTCGCTACTTCCACCGTCGGCACCATCGTCAACATCGTCTCCGCTCAGCCAATCATCGGACAGCAGCATCACTGAGACCGCCAACGGAACAGCGTCGGCCAGAACATCCGCCAAGCGCTCGCGCGTGGTGATTTCGGTTTCGCCGTCCGCTTCCAAGGCGTTCACGATATTGCTGTACCAGCGGATTCGTTCGCCGTTCGGCATCACGAACGTCGCGCATGCGGGGATATGCACACTCATCATCAGTCTCCTTACGAATCGTTGTCGGATGCCATTCATCGTGATCGATGAGCGCGCGCTTCCAAAGGTGAACCGTGACAGATCCACGAGTGATCTACGATCCGCGTATCCGCACCGCTGCGTGTCCTCCACGATTCCAGCGTAGCCGTTGTATCCTGGCCGCATGGAAGCAGGCAGTTCCAAGACCAAGGTCATCAATGTCGTTGGCGCGGCGATCGTCCGCGAGGGTGCGGTGTTGTGCGCGCGGCGCGGACCGGGCAAATCGCTCGCCGGGTATTGGGAGTTTCCCGGCGGCAAGATCGAACCACACGAGACCGCGCGTCAGGCGCTGCACCGCGAGATCGAAGAGGAGCTGCTGTGCGAGGTCGACGTGGCGGAGGAAGTATGCACCAGCGAATACGCCTATGAGTTCGGCACCGTGCGCCTCACCACGTTCATCTGCCACCTGACCGCGGGCACACCGCATCTCACCGAGCACACGGATATTCGTTGGTTGGAACCGGCGGAAATGCCACAGCTGGATTGGGCACCGGTCGACCGGGAAGCGGTCGGCATCATCGCGAAGAAGCAATCGCTGGCGAAGTAGCCAGACGCGACCGGGTGCGACCGGACACGACCATCCACAGCCACCAGTAACCAGTCGCACAATCAATCGGCAGTAATCAAGTAATCAGGAGACGACATGACGAACGCGGATTTCGACATCAACCTGCGCCTCGGCCATTCGGCCACGACCGCAACCGCAACCACGACCGCAATGGAATCTGACAATGACGCCAGACACTCCGTGATCGAAGGCGCCATCGCCGGTCTCATCGAACCACGGCCGGATGCCCCCGTCACCTATAAGCCCGCGCTCATCTCCAATCGTCCCGGCGGACTTACTATGCACGATCAGCTCAGCGATGCCCTCGCGAACAGCGATTCCTTCGACATCTCCGTCGCGTTCGTCTCGGCCAGCGCCGTTCAGAGTCTGCTGCAATCCTTCGTCGATCATCACGACAGCGAGCCTCGGCACCCCAGCCGTCTGATCACTTCAACGAAGAATCATTTCAACGATCCCCGCGCCTTCTGGGAACTGCTGCATCTGAAGCGCACCGCCGACATCGACGTGCGCGTCTGGGAAGGTTCCGACAACGATTCGGCCACCGAATCGCAAGGCCAACCGTTCCATCCGAAGGGCTACATTTTCGCACGACGTATGCATAACGGCACCCCGTATTACGACCTGTTCATCGGCAGCTCGAATCTCACGGGTGCGGCGCTGAGCACGCAACGCGAATGGAACCTGAAGGTCTCCTCCCTCGCCGATGGCGAACTGGTCCAACAGGTGCGTGACGAAATCGACTCGCAGGTGGCCGATTCGGTGCCGCTCACCGAGGAGTGGATCAAACAGTACGAGGAGGATTTCAAGAAGTACGCGCCGCCACGTCGCGACATCCTCGAATCCCTCGAAGGCCGCGACATCCAGCCGAACACCATGCAGAAGGAGGCGCTGGAGAACCTCAGGAAGCTCCGTGAGCAAGGTGAGCATCGCGCGATCATCGTGTCGGCCACCGGCACCGGCAAGACCTATCTGTCCGCGTTCGACGTGCGCGCGTACAAGCCGAAGCGCATGCTGTACATCGCGCAGCAGCAGATGATCCTCGCAGCGGCGAAGAAGTCCTATCAAAAAGTGCTCGGCTGCGACGAATCGGAACTGGGCATCTATTCGGGCACCAGCAAGCAGCAGGATCGCAAATACGTGTTCGCCACCGTGCAGACGATGCGACAGCCGGAAGTATTGTCGCAGTTCGCTTCCGACGAATTCGACTATGTGCTGGTCGATGAGGTGCACCATGCCGGTGCCAAGGGGTATCAGGACGTCATCGACCATTTCAAGGACGCCGATTTCATGCTCGGCATGACGGCCACTCCGGAACGCACCGACGGCATCAACATCTTCGAATTGTTCGGCCACAATATCGCCTACGAAATCCGGCTGCAGAAGGCGCTGGACGAGAACATGCTCTGTCCGTTCCACTATTACGGCGTCGCCGAATACCTCGGTTCCGACGATGATCCGGATCAGGCCGCGCATCGCCTGGACGTCACGCAAGGCCTTGACGCGAAACAATCGAAGCAGCTCAAGTACGAGATCAGACAGCTCGCATCGGAAAAGCGCGTGCGCTACATCATCGACAAACTGCAGGAGTACGGGCAGTTCAACGTGCCCGTCACCGGGCTCGTGTTCTGCAGCCGTCAGGAGGAGGCGCACGAATTGTCGCGCCTGTTCAACCAGCAGTGGAACCAGCAGGCGGAGCGCCTCTACCGGACGGCCGCCGTGACCAGCACGGACGCCGACGGCAAGCAAGTCTCGCAAGCGCAGCGCGACGAGTACGTGCGGCAACTCACCAAGGGCGAACTCGATTATCTGTTCACCGTCGACATGTTCAACGAAGGCGTCGATATTCCCGCGGTCAACCAGATCGTGATGTTGCGCAGCACGGAATCCAGCATCATCTTCACCCAGCAGCTGGGTCGTGGTCTGCGCAAGTTCCCGCATAAGGAAAGCGTCGTCGTCATCGACTTCATCGGCAACTACACCAACAACTACCTGATTCCGGTCGCCTTGTACGGCAATACCGGCGACCGCGACCGGGCGCGCAGGAACCTGCAACGCAAGTCGATCGGATTGTCGTCGATCAGCTTCGACAGAATCGCCAAGGAACGCGTGCTGAAGTCGTTGGACACCGCCGACTGGTCCGAGATGAAGAAGCTGTCGGAGCAGTATCGTCAGGTGAGGTACGAGCTCGGTCGTATCCCGATGCTCATGGATATCTACGCCTATGACTCCTCGCTGCCGTACACGTTGGCTTCGAAGCGCAGCAACTATCTTGATTTCGTGCGGTCACGCGAGAAGAGTCTCGGCGGCGGGAAAACGGCCAAAGCTGGCAAAACCAAGGAAATGTCGTTCGCGGATCAGCTGGAACCGGTGAGCGAGGTCGAGGATGCGGTCCTCAAGATGGCGACGGAACTGCTGCTGCCGGGCATCCGTCCGCACGAGCTCGTCATCCTCGATCGGCTGTGCCGGTTCGCGGACGAACGGCCAGGTGGCGACGCTGCCGCTGAAGCAGAGTGGGCACCATCGGCACCAATCTCCCGCAGCACACTCATCGACGCGATCCGCGCGGACTTCCCGCAAGCCGACCTGTCCAGCGTGCAATTCGACTCGGCGATCGGCGTGCTCGACTACTCGTATTTCACCGGGCCGAATCGCAAACGCTTCGGCGGGCAGCCGCTGATCGACGCGACGGATGTCGCCGGCGGCAGCGGCGAACCCGCGTACCGGCTGAACGCGACGTTCGCCGCGATGCTCGCCCAGAACCGCACGTTCCGCATCTTCTTCGCGGACACGCTGCGCACCGGACTCGTCAACTGCCGTGACCTGTTCCGGGAGGCGCGCGAGAACCGGCGCGCGTTCGACCGCGCGTTCCTGTACGAACGTAAATACTCGATGGCGGACGTCATGCGGCTGTGTGGATGGCGGAAGGAGAACACGCCGCAGAACGTGGGCGGGTATCTGCTCGACAAGGAGACGGGCACGATGCCGATCTTCGTGAAATACGCGGCCAGCCAGTACGAGGACGAATTCCTCAACGCGCAGGAGATGCGGTACTACAGCAAGAACGGGCGCACGCCGCAGTCGCCGGAATTCCGGTGGGTGCGGAGCGAAATGGATGGTGACGGTTCGCCGCGCAGTGGCGCCGGCACCACCGATGTCACCGCCGGCGCGACTGACTGGCAGCGCACGCATTTCGTGCCGCTGTTCGTCATGCGCAAGGCGGAGGAGGCCGACGGGCGGTACTACTACGTCGGCCACGTCGCCGCGTTCGACCATCCGACGCTCACCACGAAGCCCACCGCGTCCGGCGAGGGACGCGTGAACGTGACGCTCTCCACGCTGCGGCTCGCCAAACCACTCGACCCGGAACTCTACCGTCATCTGACCAGCTGAAACAGCCAAGGTGATTGTGGCCGAGGCCAACTGGGAGACAGGCCGACAAGCCCAGCGAAACAAACCGGGCAGTGCGTGCCCTCGTCGTCCCCTACCCAAAGTCCACATGAAAATGTGCCTATTTACGCAAAAAGTCCACATGAAAATGTAGCATAAACATTAAAAAGTGCGCATGAAAATGTAAGGAATGGCCTAATGAAGCGGTTTCTGATGCACCGTCTGGAGGAATGGCAGAAATCCCCCAACCGCAAGCCGATGCTGCTAGAAGGCGCCCGTCAGGTCGGCAAGACCTGGCTGGCCAACGAATTCGGGCGCACCCATTACGACAAAGTCGCATACGTCTCTTTCTACGACAACGCCACCATGCGTGCCCTCTTCGAGTCAAGCATCACCGTCGAGCGGCTGATCCCGGCACTATCCATCGAATCGGGGACTCGGATCACCCCCGAAGATACACTCATCATCTTCGATGAGGTGCAGGAGGTTCCTCGTGCACTGCTTTCGCTGAAGACCTTTGCCGAAACAGCACCGCAATATCACGTACTCGCCACAGGTTCCAGTCTCGGCATCGCCTTGCACCCCGGCACCTCGTTCCCCGTAGGCAAGGTCCATCGGCTGAAACTCTATCCACTGACATTCCTGGAGTTCCTCGATGCGGCCGGTCAGGATGCCATGGCCGATCTGCTCACCTCGCAGAACTTCGACCTCATCGACGTCATGCACGACAACATCATGACGTGGTTCCGCTACTATCTGTATACGGGAGGCATGCCCGACGCCGTACTTGGATTCGTCAGAACGTTCCCGAACGTCGACTTCACGGCCATCCGCACCATTCAGAACACATTGCTGGCCGACTACCGGGATGATTTCTCCAAACATACCGGCACCGGTGAGCGCGGAGCCTCGTTTACCCTGCGACTGAATCAGGTCTGGGATTCATTGCCTTCCCAACTTGCACGCGAGAACAAAAAGTTCATTTACGGGGCGGTACGATCCGGAGGCCGAGGCAAGGATTTCGAACTGGCGATCCAATGGCTCAAGGATTCTTCTCTGGTACTGCAAGTGCCGCGCGTCAGCGCCCCGATGCATCCGCTACGCGCCTATAGAGATGATGCGGCTTTCAAACTCTACAGCCTCGACGTCGGACTGCTTGGCGCCATGAGCGAGCTGGACGTCAAGACCCTCATCGAAGGGGATCGGTTGTTCCAAGAGTTCAAAGGAGCCCTCATCGAGCAATTCGTCTGCCAACATCTGACGGCGAAACTCGAATCGACGCCTTGCTACTGGTCCGCATCGAACTCCAGCGGAGAACTTGATTTTCTCTATGAGACATCCGGTGAGATCATTCCCGTGGAGGTCAAGGCAGGCAATCACACGCAAGCCAAATCGCTTATAGCCGCCGTACGTAAGTACGACTTCCCCGCCGCCTTCCGATTCTCCACCCGTAAGCACCACGACGGCGGCGCCATCAAGGACATGCCGCTATATATGGCGGGCATCGTGTAAGACGGCAAGCGGGAAAGGAACGGAATCATGCGGATTGACGATCTCATCTTCGGCACGTACGATGCCGACGACCAAGACGGGTCTGCGGCCATCGCCAGGGCACGCGTATTGCCCGAACCGCCGCAGCGCGCGAAACGATGGCGGCGCGGGCTTGGGCAGGATGGTTCGCGCGCCGACCGCATCCTCTTCTCCGGCGACATCCACTGCAAGAGCGCGAAGATCTGCCCGATCATCGAGGAGACGGCGGATCGCACCGACGCCGGCACGATCGTCCTGCTTGGCGACCTGCTCAACGAGTGGGGCATCAGCGCCGCCGGCGAGGTCGCCGCGTTCGAACGGCTTGCGGAGTGGGTGAATCGGCAACGCGAGCAGCGCGAGGTGATCGTGTTGCTCGGCAATCACGACCTCACCTACTGGGCGGATTCCGCGATGGCCGACCATCGCGCATTCCGCGACACCTGCCCCGGCTACAACGATGCCGCCTATCCGGACGTGCATTATCTGCTGCACATGATGCGCCCGCGGCTCGCCTACGGGTTCGCGGATGCGCGCGGGAATCAGGCACTCGCCTCGCACGCCGGCGTCACGCAGGCATGGTGGGAGTGGATGATCGGCAAACTCGCCGATGCGGGCGAGCCATTGCCGGGAGAACCATTGTCAAACAAGCCGCTGCCGGATGAGATACTGCCGGGCGGCGGCTCCACCGAAAAGACCGGCGCCCGCTCCCCCATCCCCGGCGCAGCGCAGGTAGCCGATGCGATCGACGCGTTCGCGCAAGGGCATATCGCCGGCGGCATCCGGCCGTTCGGCGTAATGGTCGGATATGAGCGCGGCGGCTGGCCCGGATCGATTCCGTCGCCGGTCTGGACCGGCATGGAGGAGTTGGCGCTCGACCCGCTCGTCGGATACCGGCAGATCGTCGGCCACACGCCGGTCGCCACGACGCTCTACCGCCGCTGTGGCATCGGCACGGGTGAGCCTGCCGCAGCCGGACGCCAGTCGGGGCGCCATCGCGCGGAGTTGTGGTATTGCGACACACATTCGCTGTATCGCAACGGACGGCCGATCGGCGACGACTCACTGCTGCTGTACGACCGCACCAGCGGCGGCGCGTGGAGCGTCATGCCGCACGTGCAATGACGTTTCACGTGAAACACCGCCGCAAGACCATCGCACCCCGCGTTCACCCCTTGCATCGCGCCGCGCCGGCGGCAAAACGACCGTCTCGACGTGTCGTATATAGCAGATATGCTATATTAGAGGTATGAAAAGCATTGAGGAGCTGCGCGAGGAGCGCCGGCGACTGCACGTCACGCAGGGCGCGGTGGCGAAGGCCATGGGGACCACCCAGTCGGCGCTGTCGCGCGCGGAACGCGAGGGAAATCCGACGCAGGATTTCCTGCAGCGGTACGAGCAGGCGCTCGACGCCCTCACCAGCCCGCTCACACCGGCCACGGCGAGCCTCACCGGCATCATCTTGCCCGATGCCGATGATGAGCCCGACGTGGCCGCATCATCAGACATCGTCACGAACACGCCGCCCCACGAATCAGCCAAGAACATTGAACTGTACCGTTCCGAGGACGGCACCATACAACTGGAAGTCAATGTGAACGGCGACACGGTATGGCTGACTCAGGCCCAGATGGCGGAACTGTTCGACCGTTCCGTAGCGTCGATTTCTCGACATATCGCCAACGCCATCGCGGAAGGAGAAATCAACGGAGAAAGCAATTTGCAAAAAGTGCAAATTGCCCACTCCGACAAGCCCGTCACCTACTACGATCTCGACGTCATTATTTCCGTGGGCTATCGTGTGAAATCGCAACGCGGCGTGCAATTCCGCCGCTGGGCCACCACCGTGCTGAGGCGATACCTCATCGATGGCTATGCGGCCAACAAGCGACGTCTGGAACAACTGGGAAGAATCGTCAACGTGCTTGCCCGCAGCGACAACCAGCTGGCGGCCGGCATCGCGGATGTGGTATCAAGCTACCTGCCGGGATTGGACATGCTGCGCGACTACGATGCGCGCGAACTATCTCCTGAACCGCAAACACATCCGGTCTGGAAACTCGGAGCCGATGACGTCCATGCTCTGGCGATGCGCCTGCGACAGGCGTACCCCGCCGATTCGTTGCTCGGACGGGAACGGGGCGAATCCGTGGAACGCATCATCGGCGCCATCTATCAGAGCTTCGACGGCCAGGACCTGTACCCGACAGTCGAGGAGAAAGCCGCGCATCTGCTGTATTTCATGGTCAAGGACCATCCGTTCGCCGACGGCAACAAACGTATGGCCGCCGCACTGTTCGTGCGATTCCTTGAGGGAAACGCCGACGCCTTCGCCGGCGGCCATACGCCGGAAATCACCAACAACGATCTTGCGGCCATCACGTTACTCGTAGCGGTAAGCGACCCTGACGAAAAGGACGTGATGATTGATTTGGTAGAACGGATGCTGGCCGAGCCGCGCCGTCACTCGCCGGCCACACCGGCCACACCAGCCGCACCGGCACCATCCACACCGTCACCGTCGGCATCGCCGTCGACCGCCGGGATCCACTTGGCGTAGCCTTCGGCCTCCATGCGGGAGCGAGGCACGAACCGCAGCGAGGCCGAATTCATGCAGTAGCGCAGGCCGCCGCGCTCGGCGGGACCGTCCTCGAACACATGGCCGAGATGAATCTGCGTGTCCGCGGTGCGGATCTCGATGCGCGGGCGGCCGGGCACGCGGTCGTCGGCATGCTCGGTCAGCGAGGAGGCGTCCAGAGGCTTCGAGAACGCGGGCCAGCCGCAGCCGGAATCGAACTTGTCGCGCGACGAGAACAGCGGCTCGCCGCTCACGATGTCCACGTAGATGCCCGGCTCGAACGTGTGGTCGTACTCGTTGACGAACGGACGCTCGGTGGCGGCGTTCTGCGTCACCGCGAACTGTTCGAGCGTCAGGTCCCAAATCTTCTCCACGTACTTCTGGCGGCGCTTCACGTTCGCGATCGCGGCGAGCGGGATATGGCAGTAGCCGCCGGGATTGTTCACCAGATAATCCTGATGATGCGCCTCAGCCGGGTAGAAGTTGCGCAGCGGCTCGATGAGCACGGCCGGACGCTGCGGCTGACGGTCGATCAGCTGCTCGATCGCGGCGATGTAGGTCGACCGCTGCGCATCGGACGTGAAGAACATGCCGGTACGGTACTGGCGGCCGGAATCCTCGCCCTGACGGTCCACGGAGAACGGGTCGATGACCTCGAGGAACAGCAGCGAAAGCGTGCGCAACGTCACGCGTGACAGGTCGAACGTCACCTTCACGGTTTCGGCGGCATCGGTCTGACCCGCGCACACCTGCTCATAGGTCGGGTTCTCGACGGTGGACTGCGCGTAGCCGACGGTCGTGTCGGTCACGCCGTCCACGTTCTGGAAGTAGCGTTCCAGCCCCCAGAAGCAGCCGCCCGCGAAATAGGCGACGTTCGTCTCGGGCGCGGAAGCCCCGCCCGTCACGCCCGTGGCATCCGTCGCATTGCTCTTGGTCTCGTTCGTATCAGTCATGTCCCCAAGACTACTTGCGCAGCGTCCTGAGCATGCCGGCTATCTCGCCGGGCGTGACGGACGGCACGTAGGCGTGGGTGACGGCCAGGCCGATCTGCGCGAGCTTCGCCGCATCCGGGTAGCACACGTACACGGGCTCTTCGCTCGGTTGGAACTTGCGTTTGAAGTTGAACAACGAGTGGAATCCGTACGCGGGTTCCATCCAGTCGGCCACGAGCTGGAGCGCATGCTGCAGCACCTCGATGCCGTCACCGGCGCCGCCCGGCAGCGTGTTGTCCCGTTCCGGATTCATGCCGGCCAGCGGCGCGGCGGACAGGCTCATGAACTCGACGGCCGACCCAGCCCCAGCCGAGCCAGCCCCATCCGAACCAGCCGAAGCCCCCTCATCCCGCAACCGTTCCGCCATACGCGCGATCAGGAACTCCATCACGCCGTTCGGGCTGTCCGGACGGTGCCGCATGAAGTCGAGCGTCCATCCGACGATCCGCCCGTCGCGCCACGTGGGCAGCCAGCTGGTCACACCGAGCACGCGGCCGTCCGCGTCCATCGCGTACAACAGCCGCACGCGCGGGTCGCGCAGCTCCTCGACGCCACCCAGCGTGAACTTCATCTCCGGCAGCGCCTTGCCCTGCGCCCACTCCTCGGAGATGTCCTCGATCTGCTCGCGCACGTCGAGCGGCGCGTCGAGGAACGTGGAGTACACGTCCACGACGCCCTGCCGCTTCGCCTTGTTGATCGCGGTGCGGATGTCCTGCCACTTCTTGCCGGTCGTCTTCCACTGCCGCGGGTCGACGACCATCTCGCCGCCCACTTCGATCGACTGCCATCCCATCGCGAGCAGCCGGTCGCGCTGTTCGCGATGCACCGCGTAGAACGCGGGCGTCAGCGACCGCGACGCGCAATACTTCGAGAACGCGATCAGATCATCATCCCACTCGGACGGATCGCCGAACGGCCCGGTGCAGGTGAGCGCCACGCCGCCCCACACACGATACGCGACCGCGGACCGCCCGGAATCGGACATCCAATACTCGTTGCCCTCCCACGTGGTCATGAAGCTCATCGACTCGCCGCCGGCCTCGACGAGCCGTTCCGCACGGGCGCGCGCACGCTCGTCGACCGCCGTCACGTCGCCCATCCACCGCACGACGACCACCAGCACGACGATCCAGAACACGAGTCCCACGCCCTGGTACACGATCGACGCGAGCGGCGTGACCGGCACGAACGCGAGTCGCACGTGACTGAGGAAACCAATCGGCAGGAACCGTCCCGGCAGCTCGGCGAGCAGCGTCGCGGCCGTGGCACGCGGCGCGAACTCGCCCGGAAGCGCGAGACCGTACAGCAGGTACACGGCCGTGCATGCGAGCAGCGCGAGCACGCACGCCGTGACGCCGCCGGCGAGACGCCGCCATCCGACGCGCACCGGGAACCGGCGCAGACCGACGAGCAGCGCCACGGCGAACGCGAACGGCGGCAGCGCGTTCGCGACGCACGCGGCGAACGCGCCATGGTCGACGAGCGAGTAGACGCCGTCCGGCGCGAACCGCAGCGGCACGACGAGATAGTAGGCGACCGCGACGCCCGCCGTGACGAGATTGACGGCGATGGAGGCGATCGCGGCGAACCGACGGCCGCGGTACAGGCCCCACGCGAGCACGAGCGTGACGGCGGTGGGCAGCAGCGAGCGCAGCACCGCGCCGGGCATCGACGTGCGCAGCAGGTCGAACTGGAGGAAGCAGTCGGTGCGCGTGGAGCCGGCGATGCAGCGGGCGAGCGTGCCGTCGTCGGCCGCGGCGGGGCTCATGATGAGTCCCAGCGTGCTCAGCGGTCCGGCGTGCGTGTGCGCGGTGATGGCGAGCACCGGGCCGAGCGCGAGCACGATGGCGATCGCGGCGTAGAGGCGGCGGATTTCGTACGAGGTGCCGCGCAGCCAGTGCCAGCGGGTTTCGGCGGATTCGGTTCCGGCCGAGGCGTCGGTTTCGGCGCGCGTCGCGTCGTGCGTCGCGTCGAGCGCGCCGACGCGACGTTCGCGCTGCCGCATCACCACGCCGGCGACATGGCCGATGATCGCGGCGGCGAGGATGCAGTAGCCGCCGGGATTGCCGCTGTACAGCAGCGTGACCAGAATCGCCACGTAGCCGACGAGACGGATGCGCTGCCGCCACAGGTGCGTGCAGTACGCGCTGGCGGCCATCAGCGCGCCGACCGGCAGCGTGAGCGGGCTCAGCACGAACGAGATGCGCTCGATGATGCGGGTGTCATGCAGCAGCGACCCGGTCGCGGCGCACAATGTCAGACCGACAATCACGCCGCCGAGCGCGCATGCGACGGCGATGCGCACGGTGCGCGCGCGGCCCAGCCATCGTTCGGCGATGGACAGCATGACGAGCCACAGCAACGCGTCGAAGACCAATTGGATGACGCCGCGTGCGAGGAACAGCGAGCACAGGAGCTTGCCGAAGCTGAATTCGGCCATGCTGGTGTGCAGGCGCAGCGGGAAGTCGAATCCGGTGACGGCCGCCGCGATCCACGCGACGAGATTCACCGCCACGAACGCGAGCGTCGCGCCGACGGCGAACCGGTGCGCGTCCGCCCATCGGCGTGCGTCGCCGGCGAGCGCCTGCCACGCCTGGGTGGTCGGCCGGGTCTTGCCCGATTGCGGCCGGGCCGTCTGCCGGGGCCGGCCCGACTGCCGGGACTGCGACTGCCCGGACTGCGACGACTGTCCGGCCATCCCGTTCCGTTGCGACTGCCCAGTCGTTCCGTTCCGTTGCGACTGCCCGGCCGTTCCGTTCCGTTGCGACTGCTCTCCGCTCATTCCTGCACCTCCACTTGCGGGTAATCCTTGACGGCCTTCGTCATCGCGCCGAGCCCGGTGCGCGCGCTGAACCAGTCGACGCCGGGCTTCCACACGGCCTGCACCGCATGCCAGTCGTGGCCGTGGCCGGGCACGACGATCTCGGTCACGTCGCTCACGCCGGCCTTGCGCGCGGCCGCGGCGATCGTGCGCATGTTGCGCACCGAATCCTTGTCGCGCTCCCCCGCGCCGGCGAACAGCGCGAGGCCGCGCGCCTCGCCGGGGTCGAGCGCGGCGAGCGCGTTGACCGGCACCTGCGCGTCGTAGTCGGCGCGACGGCCGCGGAAGTAGTTCTTCGTCATGTCGGCGACGGACCCGTTGGTCGGCTTGAGTTCGCCGTCGACGGGCAGCATCGCGCCGTACAGTTCCGGGTGGCGCGGCGCGATCTGCGTCGTGCACGTGCCGCCCTGCGAGAATCCGCCGATCGCCCACATGCGCGGGTCGGTCGCGACGGGCAGCGTGCGTTTCGTCCACGCGACGACGTCGCGCGTGAGATACGTTTCCGCGTCGCCCTGGCTGGTGTCGGCGCACAGGCTGTTGTGCGTGTCGGCACCGTTCTGGTCCGGCACGACGACGACTGGCGCGAGACCGTCATGCGCGTCGGCGTACGCGTTCATCATGCGCGCGAGGCCGGCGGCCGCGACCAGCCGCCCCGGACTGCCCGGCTGCCCGGCGAGCAGCTCCATGACCGGCAGCCGCGGCGGCCGCTTCGCGAGCGCGGCCGGCGGCAGGTATACCATCGCCTTGCGCGCCGCGAAATGGGATTTCGTGTTCGGGATGGTCACGGACAGTATGCGGCCGTGCGCGGGATGGTCCGGCGCGTCGTGACGCGCGGCGGCGGCGCGCCACTGCGCGACCGTCATCGCCGCGCGGTGGATGGTCACCGAGTCGATCGACGCGTACGGCGTGTACCCGACGACGCTGCCGACGGTCTGGTATTCGCCGAAGATCGCGTCGACGCGCAGCGCGGTGGCGAGCAGCGTGAGCGGGATGAGGATGACCGCGATCGCGCGGGTGATGCGGCGAGCAACGGCGCGGGGCGCGCGGCGACGGTTCGCGACGACGATTGCGGCGGCGATCGCGCCGAGACCGGCGAACCCGCAGGCGACGGCGATGATGACCGGCCAGCCGAGCGAGACGCCGAACACCATGATGCCGTCGGAGATGAACCATGCGAGGAGCAGGCCGATGAGGCCGGCGGCGAGCGCGGCGGCGGGGATGGCGAGCGCGGGAAGGAAGGCGGCGCGCGGGGTTGCGGAGGCTGGTGTGGCGGCGGAATCCGCGGGCTTGCCGGGAGCCGGGCTGAAAGCCTGGCTGGGAGCCCGGCTGGAAACCTGGCTGAAAACCTGAGTCGGGCGGACGAGCGCGACGGCGAGCGATATGACGAGTGCGACCGCGGCGCATGCGGTGACTATGAACACGGTCCGCGGCAATACGCCCCGGACCAGCGACATCTGCATCAACCATGCCGATGACGCCATATCCAATGTTGAGACCGAAGCAGAACCCATCTCGATCATCCCCATGACATACTCACCATGCGCTTCACAATGCGCACGTAAGCCTAACACGCGATTCAGGAAGAGCCGAGAAAACCCAAGATTCTCCCCGACGATTCCCATGATTCACTCAGGTTGGGCCACAGGCCCGTCCTTGATTGCGGGCGGGGTGTCGGCTCCCGGCGAAGCCGGGTGGGGGAGAGATAGTTGCAAACGTCACGTTCCAGCTATCTCTCCCCCAGTCAGCCTGCGGCTGACAGCTCCCTCGTCAGAGGGAGCCATAAGGAAGGCGGCAACCCCCGTACAACGACAAAAGAGGCCGGCGCATCGGGGATGATTCTCGATGCGCCGGCCTCTTGTTGGCTGGCATTGTTTCCGCGTCGCCCGTCTACTCAATCCCAAGGAAGGGGGACGTATGGGGCGGACGGCGTACCGTCAGATGCGCTCAGTCTGAGCCTACAGACAGCCACCGGGCTGCCTGCTTAACGGCGTCTCCTCCGGCCCTGCAATTACGGACCGGCCTACGGCCGGGCCCAGACCTGCCTTCGCTCGGCTTTCGCCTCGCTCAGGCTGAGCCTACAGACAGCCCACCGGGCTGTCTGCTTAACGGCTCAGCCTTCAATCGCGATCTGGTGCTTGGACTCGACTTGCGGCTGGGCCTGCATCTTCGGAACCTGGATGCACAGCGTGCCGTTGTTGTAGCTGGCGTGGATGTCGGATTCCTTCACCTCGTCGCCCACGTAGAAGCTACGAGAGCAGGAACCCATGTAGCGTTCGCGACGCAGCCAACGACCGGACTCGTCGGAACCGCAGGCGCACTGCTCGCCCTTGCCCTGGGCGTCGGAGGCGTTCGCGGACTCCGGAGCCTTGTCCTCATGCTCGCTGGAACGCGAGGCGGACACGGTCAGGTAGCCGTTGTTCAGCTCGAGCTTGATGTCGTCCTTCTTGAAGCCCGGCATATCGATGTCCACGTCGTAGCCCTTGTCGGTCTCACGCACATCCGTGGTCATCATGTTCGCCATCGTGTTCGCCGGCATCATGGAGCCCATCTGAGAGTCCATGTTGCGCCAACCCTCGAAGAACGGGTCATCGAACAGATCGGAGAACATCGTGTCATTCATCAAAGCCGGAAACATCGCCATAATCGGTACTCCTTCAACAAGGAGAGAACACGGCTTGGCTACCGTCCCGCCCGCCGCCCTGCCATAGGCGGCGAACGGAAGCGGATATCGTGGCCGGTTCCGGAACCCCTTCCGGGGCTCTCACCTTCGCCTTTCACTTCACTCAATTCCCGAGAGCCCGAATCATTCCACGGTTTTACCCACAGTGAACATGCCCGGGAATCAGCGAATACGGACGCGAACCCGCGAATGCGCATGGTTTGGAGGGCGGTGTGCATGGTTCAGAACGCAACCTGCATGGTTTCCGGAGCAACCTGCACGATTCCCGGGGCAATGTGTAGTCCTCCGGACCGAACGTGTACGGTGTGGTGCCGAAGAACGACCTGGCACAGGCACAAGCGCCTACGCAAAAGCCCGGAATTCCGCCAAACGTCCTACCGGCCGACAGAGCGAACAGGCGGCTCTTCACGCCGCCACCCCACAGGTTCGCTCAGATGGACTACACGTTCGTTCCGCAATCATGCACGTTCGCCCCGGAACCATACACAACCAGTCAGAAACCCTACACAACGCCCCGCAAACCATACACATTCGCCATACGGCCAGCCTATGCGCCTACCGCATACGGGATATAACGCGGCTCAAAGGGCAACGAAGCGGAGCAGCACCGCGCGATCAACGCCATTCAGGCATCGGGATAGACGCGGAAGGAATCGGCCCGTTCCGCCGCACGGCGAAAACCGTCCCCGGCACGGGAACCTCGCTTGGAGCCAATGCCGGCACGCATCCCGGCACCGTCTTCCGCCGGGATCTCGCGCACTTCCACATGCTCGACCTGCGACCAGCGGGGGCCGACCTTCAGCGCGCTGATCAGCTGCGCGACCGCGGCGCGCGACCCCTGCGCCTCGACCTCCACCGAGCCGTCATAGCGGTTGCGCACCCATCCGGACAGTCCGCCGATCGCGCGCACCTTCGTCACCACGAAGTAGCGGAATCCCACGCCCTGCACCATGCCCGTCACCACGGCATGCACACGGATGATCTCATCACTCATCATTACTCATTCCAATCGTTCGATAGGTCGGCGTCCCCTTCGCAAGGACGGGAACGGGAAGACAAAGAAGACAGGGACCGGGAGAGACTGCGAGAAAGTAAGGGGAAAGGGCCAAGGGGGAGGGCCTTAGGCACGCGCCCGTCACCGCACCAGGAACACCATGGCGAGGATGAGCACGAAGCCCACCAGGTCGGTGGGCGTGAACACGGCCCCGAGGAACAGCACCGACGAGACGGTGGCGGCGACCGGCTCGACCGTGCCGAGCATCGTGGCGCGCATCGCGCCGACCCGCACCACGCCCGCGAGGAACAGTCCGAACGCCCCGAACGTGCCCAGCACCACGGTGAACGCCATCAGCGCCCAGCCGAGCCCGTCGAACGAGGGCGACCCGGCCCACGGCCGCACAATCGGCAGCAGCACCAGCCCCGAGATGACGAACATCACGCCGTTGACCACCATGTTGCCCCACCGCTGCACGAGCTTCATCGGCAGAATCGACATCGCGCCGGTCGCCGCCGCGTTGATGAGCCCCCACACGAGGCCCATGGCCGGCAGTTTCAGCGTGGACAGGTCGCCACCGGTGGCGATGAGCACGGTGCCGGCGAACGCGAGTGCGACGCCCGCGCTTTCTCGCAGTCCAGGCAAGCGCCGCCCGCGGATGCAGACGAACAGCAGCACGAACAGCAGGTTCAGCGACTGCAATACGGTGGCGGTTCCGGCGTTCGTCCAGTCGATCGAGGAGAGGTAGGCGACCTGCACGGCGAGCACGCACACGAGCGAGCACACGAAGAACGACAGATACGATTTCCGGTCGCGCACCGCGCCGGCGACGAGTTTCGGCGTGCGGATGCCCGCCGCGGCGAGGAACAGGACGCCGGCGAACAGTTCGCGCATGCAGGCGAGCCACAGCGGATCGACGTGGTACGGCCCCATCAGCACCTTCGACACGGTGGCGTTGCAGCCCCACAGCAGTCCGCCGAACAGGACGAGGCCGGCGCCGATCAGGATGTCGCGCGGCGTGCGTTCGAATGTGGGGGTGCTCTTCTCACTCATGGCTACCAGTATGGCACCGGACGATTCCCGAACCGCGGCAGAACCACGGCCGGACCACGGCCGAACGGCACTATGCTGGGGCGTATGAGCGAAGCACATGAATCCGAGAAGCAGTCACAGAGCCGGTCGCGGTCCGGCGAAGACGAGGACGGTCTCAAGCCGGTGAGCGCGAAGACGCGCACCGTCACCATCGTCGCGACCGTAATCGGCCTGGTCGTCGTGTTCCTCGCGCTGGGCTTCTTCGTGCACTGGGGACTCGCGGCGATCTTCGCGATCATCATGGTGCCGGGCGCGATCTCGATGGCGATCGTCGCGCGTCACCCGGAGAAGACGGGTGGGCGCAGCATGCTCGGCGTCTCGAATCCGAACACGCTGCTCGAACCGTTCACGGGGAAGCGGAAGTAGGGCTCTCCTTACACCCCCTCAGTCGCCTTTGGCGACAGCTCCCCCGCAATTACGGACAGCCTGCGGCTGACCTCATATCGGCTCGCCTGTCGGCTCGCACGTCGCCTACAAACGCCTCTGGCGTTTGCTTCACGGCGGCGTCCCGTCAGAGGGAGGCATGAAACGAGTCACATGGCCTGGGCGTTTTCGATGAGGGCGTTCCTGAGGTCGGATTCGATCTGACGCATCTTGACCTGGGCGGCCTCACGGTTCGCCTTGCCCTGCTTCTGGATCTGCACGGTCTCCTTCAGCGTGGCGATGAGCTCCGAGTTGATCTTCTCCAGCGTCTCGATCTCCACCACGGACCGCTGGTTCGCCTTCTCCGCGTCCACCGCGCCCTTGTGCAGGGCCGACGCGTTGCGCTGCAACAGCTTGTTGGTCACGTCGTCGGCCTTGTTCTGCAGGTCGAGCGCCTTGCGCTGGTTGGACAGGCCGAGCGCGATCACCATCTGCGACTTCCACACCGGAATCGTCGTGGAGATGGTCGTGTCGATCTTGTCGACGATGGTCTGGTCCGCGTTCTGGATGATCTTGATCTGCGGCGCGGTCTGCAGCGTGACGACGGAGATGCGGTCGAGGTCGTCGAGGCGCTTCTCGAACCGGTCGAGCTTCGCCTTGAAGTCCTTGAGCAGCTGCGCCTGCATCGGGTCGCCGCTCTTCGTCGCCTCCGCCTCGAGCGCGGGCAGCTGCGTGGCGCGGAAGTCGGCGAGCGCCTTCTTGCCGGCGAGCACGGTGATCTTGAGTTCGCGGTACTGCTGCGCGTTCTGCTCGTACATCGTGTTGTACATGGAGATGTCGGCGACGAGGCGCGACTGCGCGGCCTCCAGCTTGGTGATAATCTCGTCGATCTGCGCGTCGACCTTCTGGTAGCGGCGGCGCAGCTTGTCGATCGAGACGGCCACCTGGCCGAGGATCGGGATCTTGCGGAATCCGCTGAGTTCGGCCTCGTCGATGGTGACGAGCATCGTGCCGAGCAGTTCGCCCGCCTCGCCGGTGTCCTTCGAGCGGGTTTCGGAGAGGATTTCGTCGGCGAACGTGCTGGTGGCGCGTTGCGCGTCCTTGCCGTAGCTGGATTCGATGCCGTCGCGGGTGAAGTCGATCTGGTCGGCCATCTGCGCGACGGTCTGCTGGTCGGCGGGCGGCAGTTTCGCGATCTGCTGGTCGGGTGTGAGTTGGGTCGCGTCGGCGACGGCCTGTGCGGCGGTGGGGACGAGTTCGCCGGCTGCGGCGCCCGTTCCGGCGCCGTTCAGCCCGGCGAGTGCGGGATTCGTGACCGTGTTGCCGCCGGCGAGGTCGGCGAGTGAGATCTGTTTTGCCATGATGATTGTGTTCCTTTCGTGTTCTGCGACTTGCCCCCCCTCAGTCGCCTTCGGCGACAGCTCCCCCTGAAGGGGGCGCAGGTCTCTCCCCCACCCGCTTCGCGGGAGCCCATCCGCAATTACGGACGGGCCTACGGTCCGACCTGACCTTGGCTCGCTTGTCAGCTCGCACACCGCCTACGAATGCCTCCGGCATTCGCTTTACGGCGTTGTCCCGTCAGAGGGGGCCGAAGAATAGCAACTCCGCCAGAGTGGGGCCTATTGGAGCCCGGTGCAGCGTCACTGCGGCTGCGGCGTCAGTCCTTTGAGGGCTTCGATGAGCTCCTGCATGGCGCTGTTGCGGGGCAGTTCGGAGACGGCGGGGATCTGGTCGAGCGTGCCGTTCACCTTGAAGCGCTTGATCGAGTCGGTGCCGGTGAAGTTGGCGGCGCGGAACCCGTGCTGCTCCCAGGCGAGCTTCTGGATCGCGGGCGATTTGAGCACGGTGAGCAGCTTCTCCCCCTTCTTGTCGAGCGCCATCAGCGTGTGCGTGCTCCACACGGTGGGCGTCGGGTAGACGATGACGACATCGTCCTTGATCTGCTTGAACGCGTCCGGCTGGTTGACGGCGAGGTCGAGGATCTGCGCTTCGTAGCCGACCATCATCGGCTTGGAGCCGACGCCGAGCGTGAGGAACTGGTTGAACGAATCCTCGGACGAGTTCTCCATCCATCCGGACTTCGCGAAGATCGACTTGATGGTCTCCTTGTCGCGGGCGAGCGAATCGGTGGTGGCGGGCTGGCCGCCGTTGAGCACGTTGGCGATGAGCGCCGCGTACTCGTTGCCGGAGTTGGACTGGACCGGGTCGGTGGAGTCGATGCGGAACTGTCCGTAGCCGGCCGCGTAGCCGACGTCCGCCCACGTCTTGTCGTGCACCATCGCGTCGACGGCCTTGGCCATGTCCATCGAGTAGACGCCGTCCTTGCTTTTGCTCATCAGTCCGCTGGAGACGAGACCATCGGCGACGGCCTTGTGCGTGTACAGCACGATCGGCGAGTTGAACACGATGTCGCTCTGCGTGGCCTTCACACCCTTGTCCGCGCCGTATTCGACGGCGGCGCGGGAGGAGGGGAACAGGTAGTCCATGCCCTTCGTGTCCGCGGTCATCATCGCGAGGCTGCCGGCCTTGCGGTAGTCGACGTTGAGACCCTGCGCGGCGGCGGCCTTCTGGAAGTCCGGATCGTCGAACAGTCCGATCTTCTCGCCGCCGAGGTAGCCGTTCACCTTCACCGTCTCGACGGGCGCGGCCGGCTTGGGCTGCGCCTGCCGCCAGACGAGCGTGCCGCCGATGATGGCGACGATGGCGAGCAGCGCCACCAATCCGATGATCTTCGATTTCGACAGTTTCATTGTTGTGATTCGACTTTCTGCTCTGGCTGCTCTGGTGACTCGCCGGACCACCCCCCGGCCGGCAAAGCCTGCCGACCCCCGCCGGCGGGGGTGGAGGCGGGCGCCGCCGTCTGGTAGCCGTCCATGCTGGCGAGGCGCTGGATCGCGTCGGAGTCGGCGGCGATGCCGAGCGTCTTCGAACTGACGGCGCGGCTCAGTTCGCCGGCGGCGGTGCGTTCCAGCACCTGCAGCGCCTCGATGGTCTCGACTCTCGCCTTCTCGGCCTGGTCATGCGCGCCGGACGATTCGACGTCCACGTAGGCGCGCAGCAGTTTCTGCGTCTGTTCGCCGTACACGGTGATGTAGTGGCGCAGGATCGCGTAGGCGGACGTGTCCTTGGCGACGTAGTCGACGAGGCTGCGGGTCGCGGCGACGAAGTCGTCCGCCTCGGCCTTCACCTGCTCGTCGTGCACCTGCCGGGCGAGCATGGCGATCGCGTTGAGGCGCGAGTTGGCGGCGTCGATCGCGTCGGCCGCCTTCTGCCCGTTCGGCAGCGCGCTGGCGAGCATGTGGCCGATGCGGCGTTCCGGCTCGGTGAGCGACGATCCGGCGACATAGCCGAGCGCGGCGAGCGCGAGCGAGACGCCGAGGCCGATGACGCCGCCGCCGGAGACGGCGAATCCGAGTGCGGCGAGCACGCCGCCGGCGATGATTCCGCAGATGATCTGGAGCATCAGTTGAATCCCTTGACGGTGCGGAACACGTCGGCGAGGTCGCCGGTGCGGCCGTCGAACACCTTCGCGTTGGACATCTGCGCGATCGGGTCGAGCTGCGAGGAGTCGGCGTCGCCGAACATGATCGAGAAGATCGGGACGTCGAGGCTGTCGTCCTTGTACTGGGCGAGCGCGGCGTCACGGTTGTTGACCTGCGACTGGCCGTCGGTCATCAACACGATCGCGGTCGTGTAGTCGTTCTTCTGGTCGGCGCCCGGCAGCTGCTGGTACGCGGCTTCGAGTCCCGCGTAGATGTCGGTGCCGCCGTCGGCCGCGGTGACTTCGGCTGTGTTGAGCAGGTTGCCGGTGTCGGTGCCGTTGGCGCGGATCGGATCGTGCGGAATGCTTTCAAACGGGATGAGGATGTTGACGTCGTTGCCGGAAGGCTGGATGTGTGCCGCCGCCGATTCGGTCGGGTCGAGCGCCGCCTTGAGGCCCTTGACGACGCCGTTCTTGCCGTCGCCATCCATCGAACCGGAGTAGTCGACGACCCACACGGTCCAGCTGGGCTTGCGCAGTCCGTTCTGGTACACGTCGAGCGCCTTGGTGATGGTCTTCGCGGTGGGCAGCGGAATCGCCTTCAGCGTGCTCGCGTTCGTGTCGATGCCCCAGGCGGCGCGGAACGACTGCTTGACCTGGCTGTCGGAGGCGTAGGTGAGCGCGCCGCCGAGTCCGGTGCGGCGGCCCGCGCGCTCGAATTCGAGCTTGGAGTCCTTGGAGTGCAGCGCCTTCGCGAACGCGTCGTACGCCTTGCGTTTGCCGGAGGCCTGGCCGCGGTCCACGTAGCCGAGCGGCGAATCGGACACGGCGATGCCATCGGACGGGTAAATGGTGAGGAGCGGGTCATGGCCGTTCTTCGTGAGCGTCTTATCGGCCTGGATGACGAGCGACTCGTAGTTGACCATCGAGTCGAAGCGGTCGGGGTTGGCCACGACCATGTCCTTCAGCCAGTCGGAGGAGCCGGAGGAGCGGTCCACGCCCTTGAGCAGCTGCGCGACCGACGAGGTGAGCGAGGCGTCGGCGAGGTCGCTGTCGGTGAGCGGGCCGGTGCCGCCGCGCAGCGCGGTCATGAACGCGAGGTACGCGGAGGCGCCCGAGTTGGACTGCGTGGCGGAGGTCATCGAGAACTTGAGGTCGCCGCTTTTCACCTTGGCGAGCACGTCGGCGGTGGAGACGGCCTTCGTCTTGCCGGAGGAGTCCGCCCAGCCGAGCTGTTCGGCCTTCTTCTTCGCGATGCCGAACACGATCGGCGTGGTGGACGTGCTCTGCGCGTCCTTGACGAGGTGCTTGGTGTCGCCCATCGAGATCCACATCGAGGAGGCGGGCCAGACGGCGTCGTACTCGGCGGCGCCGGATTCGAGTACGTTCATGATGTCGAGCGAACCCATGTAGTCGACGGTCACGGTCACGCCGGACGCGTCGGCGGCCTTCTGGATCGCGCCGGCCACCTCCTTGTTCTCGGAGCCGGAGGCGATGCGGATGTCGCCGGCGGAGCCGGAGCCCGGCTTGAACGTCTGCGTGGTGCCGTTGTTGCTCGTCGACGAGGTGCCGGCGGGGGCGGAACCTTTGCCGTCCGCGCCGTTCGACCCGTTGCCGGAACCATTCGATCCGTTGCCGCCCGACGCGCATCCGGTGAGCATCATGGCGGCGGCGCAGATCACTGCCGCCGCTGCGGCGATTCGACGGCGAAACCCAACTTTCCTATCCATGATTCCATTGTCGAACGCGCTTCTTGCGCCGCCGATACCGCCAAGCGACATCAAAGTGAACAATGCATGAAAAACAACACCCACCTACGTAGGGAACTTGCTTCGCCTCCGCTCACCCAACCCCCTCAGTCCGCTTCGCGGACAGCTCCCCCTGAAAGGGGGAGCAAAGGTGATGGTGGCCGAGTAGTCGGTGCTGTTGGCGCCCCAGGGAGGGGAGCAACCGATGATGTCGGGTTCCCTTGCGCCCCCTTCAGGGGGAGCTGGCCGGCCGTAGGCCGGACTGAGGGGGTCAAGGACCGAGCCACACGAAGCCCGTCCGCTACTCTTCGGCGAGCACTTTTTCGCCGTAGAAGGCGAGGATACGTTCCAGATAAGGCCCGGCGACCTTGTTCGGCATCGAGAAGACCTCGTGCTCGGATTCGGGGATGCGCACGAGCGTGGCCTGGCCGGAGCCGTCCTTGACACGGCGCACGAACTCGGTCTGCGGCTGGTTGCGCACCCAGATGTCGCGCCCGCACTGGAACAGCAGGATCGGCGTCTCGATCTCGGCGCATGCGGCCGGGGCGAGCACGGCCCGGTTCATGCGCATCGCCTGCCGCACCCATTCGAACGAGGCGCAGTACGTCTGATATTCGGGATTGGCGCAACGTAGTTCGTGGTACCAGCGTTCGCGCGGCTCGCTCGATAGCTGGTAGGAGCTCAGGTCGAGCACGCCGTCGAAGTCCTTCTGGCCGAACACGCGGTGGCGGCCCAATCCGCACGCGCACAACGCGCCGACGAGCGCGCGCGTCAGCCACATCGGCATGCCGGTCTGCGGCGCGATCATCGGCGCGGACAGCACGGCCCGGTCGAACAGCGACGGGTAGCGTTCCAGCACGGCCGCGCCGATGCCGCCGCCCATCGAATGGCAGAACAGGTTGAGCGGGCGGCCATCCGCATACGACTGTCCGATCGTTTCGGCGAACCCGGCGAGGTCGGCGACGTAGCGGCGCCAATCGTCGATCCAGACGAGCGACGGATTGTCAACGTCGCGCGCGGACTTGCCGTGCCCGCGATGGTCGAGCACGCACACGGAATAGCCGGCGAGCAGGAAATACCAGACGAGTTCGTCGTATTTCTCGGCGAACTCGGTGAACCCATGGCTGATGACGATCGCACCACGGAAGGCCGCGGTGGCGCCGGCCTCGCGCTGGGAGTCGAACTTGGCCGCGTCGTAGCACAGGTAGTGCAGCTGGCCGCCGCGACCGCCGGTGTCCATGTTGCCGGGCAGCGGTTCGAGCCCGGCGGCCCGTTCGGCGGCCGACGGGTCGAACCAGCCTTCGTCGCGGCAGGCGGCGAGCGCGGGGATCACGGTCCCGCGCATCGTCTCGGCGTACCGGCATTCGTCGATCATGTTCAGCTGCGTCATGCCGCCCATCCTACGCGAGCGGCGACGTGATAGCGCGGTCCGGTCCGTCGCCCACCCCCTCAGTCCGGCCCATGACCGGCCAGCTCCCCCTGATGGGACGTCGCCGTAGAGCAAACGCCGGCGGCGTTTGTAGGCGACGTGCGAGCCGACAGGCAAGCCGACAGGAGGTCAGCCATGGGCTGTCCGTAATTGCGGACGAGCTGTCGCGCGAAGCGCGGCTGAGGGGTGCCCGCGAACCTACGCGAGGGCGTTCCTGAGGAAGTCGCGTTGGAGGGTGAGCAGGTTCTCGGCGACGGTCTCGTCGTTGGTCATGTGGGTGATGCCGGTGAGCGGGAGGAACGTGTGCGGGCGGCCGGCGGCCATCAGCGCCTGGGAGAGGCGCAGACTGTGCGCGATGGTCACGTTGTCGTCGGCGAATCCGTGGATGATCATGAGCGGACGGCGCAGTTTCGGCGCGTCCGCGATGATCGAGTTGCGTTCGTACACGGCCGGGTCGAGGCCGAGGTAGCGCTCGGTGTAGTGGGTGTCGTAGAGCGTCCAGTCGGTGGGCGGCGCGCCGGCGCAGGCGGCGGCGAACACGTCGGGGGCGTCGAGCACGGCGAGCGCGGAGAGGAATCCGCCGTACGACCATCCGATCATCGCGACCTTGTCGAGGTCCGGCGCGGGGATCGGTGCCGCGGCATCCACCTGCTGCGCCGCGTTGAGCGCGGCGACGGCTTCGGGCAGGGCGTGCACGGCCTCGATCTGGTCGGCGAGGGTCACGTCCTTCATATTCTCGAAGATCTCGCGATCCCAGCGCGGGCCGCGGCCGGTGGTGCCGCGGCCGTCCGCGGTGACGACGAGGAAGCCCTGGTCGGCCCACCATTGCGCGTCCCAGTAGAAGGACTGCGCGGCGACGACCTGCTGGAATCCGGGGCCGCCGTACGGCTTCATCAGCACGGGCAGTTGCGCGGCGTGCGCGTACGGGCTTCCGGCGGACGGCGCGACGATCGCCGTGTACAGGCGATGCTCGCCGAGCCGCGTGAACGTCACGTTCGGCGTGAATCCGGTTTCGGCGGCGTGGTTCGCGATGGTCGCGGCGAGGCGGGCGGAGGCGGCTCCGACCGTGGCCTCTCCCTCAGTCGGCTTCGCCGACAGCTCCCTCGTCAGGGGGAGCCCGGCGGTCAGCGCGTGTTCCATCGTGACGCCGGGGGCGGCCATCGAACGGCCGGTGACGACGATGCCGCGTCCGGCGCGCGACGCGGTCCACACGCCGGTCGTCGTCGTGACCGGCGTCATCGAACCGTCGTAGCCGAGGCTCACCACGTCGAAGCTGCGGGCGTCGTGCTGGACGACGGCAAGCACGTCGTCGTCGGTCACGTCGAGCACGGTGCGCACGTTCCAGCCGAGCGGCGTGAACGCGTGGCCGTCGACGGTGAGCCGGTTCGTGTCGCCGGCCATGTCGTTCCACGCGCTGACGAGTCGTCCGTCGGGGGTGAGCGCGGGCGTGCCGGCGACGAGGTCGATCCACTGGTCGTTCGCGTGCTCCTCCATCACGTGGGTGGAGCCGAACGGATGGTCGGCGGTCGGGCGCGCGACTGTGACCTGGAGCACCTGGTCGCGCGTCTGACGGCGGTTCTGGACGAGCACGATCGGGTCGTGGCCGCGCGTCCAGCGTACGGCGGCCACGTATTCGTAGGATTCGTTGTCCCAGTCGACGTCGGCGTTCGCGAGGATGCCCGTGTAGCGTCCGTCCGCGTCGAAGTCGAGCGCGAGCGCGGTCAGGTAGACGTCGGCGTTGCGGGTGAGCGCGCGCGGGTAGCGGCGGCCCGCGGCCGGCTGTTCCGGGTCGGCCGGATCGGCGATGTACCAGGTGGGTTCGTCGGCGGTGTCGAAGGATTCGAAAAGCACGTGGCGCGAATCGGGCGCCCACCAGAAGCCGTCGTAGCGGTCCATCTCCTCGCCGGCGACGAATTCGGCGAGGCCGATCCGCCACGTGTTCTCGGCCGGATTGCCGTCCTCGTCCTCGACGGAGACGCCGTAGATCGCGGTCACGCGGTCGTCGAGCGGCTCGTAGTCGTCGTCTTCGTCGACGACTTCGGCGGCGTCGACGACGTCCTCATCCGGCCAGTCGCCGATGTCGACGAGCATGAGCCGCTCGCCGGTGGTGTACAGCACGTGCTCGCCGTCCGGGCTGATGCGCGGGTTGAGGACCGGCGTATACAGCGCCGGGTCCTCGTCGAGCCATGCGCCGGCGAGCTCGCGCGTGGCGACGTCCGGCGCGGCGGCGCGGCCGTCGGTCTCCTCCGCGTCGCCTTCCTCCGCATCGTCGCCCCAGTCGATTTCGGTGAGATACAGACGGCCGTTGATCGTGAACACGACGCGGTCGCCGTCGGCGCATACCGAATAGGAGACGATGCCGGCGCCGCCTTCGCGGGCGCGCTCGCGGCGGGCCTTCTCCTCGGCCGGGACGTCCTCGCTGTCCGCGCCCGCGCCGAGCAGGTCGCGCGGGTCGGCGAGCTTCGTCTCGTGGTGGCGGCCGTCCGCGTCGAACCAGCTGAGCCACAGGGCGGTCACCAGATCCTCGGGGCCGTCGGAACGCAGGAACAGGGCTTCGGAACCGTCGCCGATCGCCGTGGCGGAACGCGGGGCGCCGCAGGTGAACCGCAGGGTGCGCGCCTTCGCGCGGGGGAAATCATCGATAACACTCATGCCGCCCACGATACCCGTCTTCACGCGGAGGCCCCGGCAGGCGACCAAGTGGGGAATCAGCCCTAAAATGGCATGGCGTCGAGCCCGGAACACGCCGTGATTTGTTGCTTTTGCAAGTATCGACGCGTGAAATATGGCCCGTTCCAACCCCTGCGTACACTAGTCAAGGATAGAAAGGGATGACTATGAGCGTTCTCGACCGTTTTGAGAAAAGCGTGGAAGGCGCAGTGAACGGAGTGTTCTCGAAGTTCGGCTCCAAGGATCTGCAGCCCGTCGACCTGTCCAGCGCACTTGAGCGCGAGATCGACAACGAGGCCATGCCTGTGGGCCGCGACCGCACGGTCGCCCCGAACGAATACCGCTTCAAGCTGAGCACGCCCGACTTCGACCGCATCGAACAGTGGGGCAGCGAGACCCTCGCCGACGAACTGGCCGACAACCTGACGAACTACGCGCGCACCCAGCACTACGCGTTCGTCGGCCCGGTGGTCGTGATCTTCGAGGAGGACCTCGACCTGAGCAAGGGCAGCTTCAAGCTGACCTCCGCCTCGGTGCAGGGCAACGCGGTGCCGGTCACCACCACCGACCAGAACCAGGACAGCCCGCTGCTGGAGATCAACGGCAGCCAGTACCTGCTCACCAAGGACAAGACGATCCTGGGCCGCGGCTCCGGCTGCGACATCGTCATCGACGACCCGGGCATCTCCCGCAAGCATCTCGAGATCGACATCACCCCGAACGGCGTGATCGCCCGCGATCTCGGCTCCACGAACGGCACGTACGTCGAGGGCCATCAGGTGCCCGCCGCCACGCTGCTGGACGGCAACACCATCACGATCGGCCGCACGCGCATCCTCTACTGGGCGTCCTCCCAGGAGCAGGAGTGACGCGCCCCACGGCGTGAAGATCCGTGGAGGCCCCGCATGGGTCTCCGTAGAGGTTAAGGTCGAAACCGCATGACCGAACTGACATTCGCACTGCTCAAGTATGGATTCCTGATTCTGCTGTGGGTGTTCGCGTGGTTCGCCGTGCGTTCTTTGCACAAGGACATCGAGTCCTTCAGTCCGCGTCCCTCGCGTTCGCGTCGTCGCAAGGAGCGCCATGCCGCGCGCAAGGCCGCCGCGCCCGCCGTCCCGGTGACGGGCGGCGCGCCCGTCGTGGCGCCCTCCGGCGAGACGCCGCGCACGAGCACGCCCAAGCCCGCCGCGCCGCGTGCCACCACCCCCGCCGCCGCCGGCGGCACGTCCCAAGGGCCGACGCTGCTGGTCATCATCGACGGCCCGTTGGCCGGTTCCTCGGTGCCGTTGACCGGCGAGGCGATCACCCTCGGCCGCGCCGCGTCGAACACCGTGGTGCTCGACGACGAATTCGTCTCCTCGCATCACGCCCGCGTGTACGCCGATCCGCTGTCCGGCCAGTGGGCGATCGAGGATCTCGGCTCCACCAACGGAACCGTCGTCAACGGCCAGCGTCTGACCGTGCCAACCGTACTTCCCGCCCGTGTGCCCGTGCGCATCGGCGCCACTACTTTCGAGCTGAGGTGATGCATCCATGACAGGATCCGCCGACCAGTCGCCCACCACGCCGTTGCCGCAGCAGTCCGCCGGGCGCGCGCCCGAGCAGGACGAGCAGGCCACCCAGGCGATGCCCGTCAGCGCACGGGATACGCAGACCACCACGCCGATCGTCGTGAACCCGAATCCGGAACCGACCCCGGACGCGGGCGTCGCCGACGACGGCTATGCGGCCCCCGCCGGCGACGACATGGACGACCTGATCGGCGACGCCGACGGCTCCGGCGACCCCGACACCGTCGATACCGGCACCGGCACCTCCGCCGCGACTGACGCCGACGCCGCCGACCAGAAGCTCTTCCTGTGCTCGACCACCGTCTCCGACGTGGGCACCGTGCGCGCGAACAACCAGGATTCCTCGTTCGCCGGCGAGCATCTCATCGCGATCTGCGACGGCATGGGCGGCCACGCAGGCGGCGACACCGCCTCGACGATCGCCATCCGCTCGCTCGCGCACATCGAACGCGACGACGTGACCGACGACGTCGCCTCCGTCGCCTCGATGATGGAGACCTCGGTGATGGCCGCGCACGACGCGATCGTCGGCAAGGCCCGCCGCGAGCGCAAGCTCGCCGGCATGGGCACCACCGTGACCACCGTCGCGCTCGTCGACGGCTGGTGGGTGCTCGCCCACATCGGCGACTCCCGCGCCTACCTGCTGCGCGACGGCGTGCTGAGCCGCGCCACGCAGGACCACAGCTACGTCCAGCATCTCATCGACACGGGCCGCATCACCGCCTCGGAGGCGAAGAACCATCCGCAACGCAACGTCGTGATGCGCGTGCTCGGCGACTTCGACATCGACCCGCATCCGGACATCGCGATCCTCAAGGCGCATCCGGCCGACCGCTGGATGCTGTGCTCCGATGGTCTGTGCGGCGTGCTCGAGGACTCCACGATCGCCGAGACGATGACGGAACTGTCCGATCCGGCCGAATGCGCCCAACGTCTCGTCTCGATGGCGTTGCGCGCCGGCAGCACCGACAACGTGACCGCCGTGATCGGCGACGCGACACTCGCGCTCGACGCGCACGCGTTCGCGCTCCCCCAGCAGACGCCGCTCGTCGGCGGCGCCGCGAGCGCCAGCCTCGAGCCGCTCGCCGACATCGTCAACGAGCCGGTCGCGACGGCCCCCGCGCTGCGCGACGACGGCTCTCCGGCCCGTCGCGCGGCCGCGCTCACGCAGGAGGCGCACGATGCGGCCTCCGGCGCGGGCCAGCGCGAGGAGGCGCCGCGCGTCGCCCAGCCGTCCATCGTGCGCGAGGAGGCGGGCGAACGCCGCAATCCGGACACGGGCGAGATTCCGGTCGTCAAGAAGAGCGATGGCGAGGTCACGACCGATCCGAACGATCCGGCCGTCAAGCAGGCGATCCGCGAGGAGAAGGTCGAACAGCGCAGGACCGAGCACGACCGCCGCCGGCGGCGTCGCGTCGCGCTCGTCGTGGCGATCGTCGCGCTGCTCGCCGCGATCGCGGGCGGCGTGTACGGCGCGTACCGCTACAGCCAGTCGAAGTACTACGTCGGCGAGGCGGACGGCGTCGTCGCGATCTACCAGGGCGTGCCCACGAACCTCGCCGGTCTCGAACTGTCGCATGAGGTGGAGCGCACGTCGATCCAGGTGAGCAAGCTGCCCGCCACGTGGCGCACCGAGCTGCAGCAGGGCATCGTCCGCGACAGCCTGAGCGAGGCGCAGGACCATGTCAAGCTGATCCGTGACGAGTTGAAGACGATGGAGAAGGAAGGCGGGGACCAGTGATGATCGTCCTCCGTCTCCGTCAGATCGCGCTGCTGCTCGCGTCGTTCGCGATCTGCGGCATCGCGTTCTACCAGATGTTCATGCGCGTCGACGGCTCGTTCCCGTCCGAGTATCTGATGGCGTTGGGCGTGGCCGGCGTGCTGTCGCTCGTGTTCTGGATTCTCGTGGACCGGTTCCAGCCGTATGCGAGCCAGGTGATCCAGCCGTGCGTGCTGTTGCTCACCGGCATCGGCGTCGTGATGATCGCGCGTATCGACCATGAGAACGAGTCCGCGGTGGCGCTGCGCCAGATCATGTTCGTGTGCGTGGCGATCGTGCTGTGCGCGGCGCTCGTCATCGGCCTGCGCGACTACCGCGTGCTGCGCCGCTTCTCGTATGTGAGCATGGTGGTGGGCCTCGTATTGCTGCTCTCCCCGATGCTGCCCGGCCTCGGCCAGGAGATCAACGGCGCGCGCATCTGGATCCGCATCCCCGGCCTCGGGCAGATCCAGCCGGGCGAGTTCGCCAAGCTGTTCCTCGCGTTCTTCTTCGCCGCGTACCTGTTCGACCACCGCGACCAGCTGGCCGTCGGCGGCAAGAAGGTGCTCGGCCTGCAGCTGCCGCGCATCAAGGATCTCGGCCCGATCATCATCGTGTGGGTGGCCGCGATGGGCGTGCTCATCATGCAGCACGATCTCGGCACCTCGCTGATGTTCTTCGCGATGTTCGTCGCGATGCTGTACGTGGCGACCGGCCGTCTGAGCTGGATCGTCATCGGCTTCATCGCGTTCGCCGCGGGCGCGGTGCTCGCCGCGAGCCTGTTCAGCCATGTGGGCGCCCGTGTGGAGGCCTGGCTGCATCCGTTCGACAACGCGCTGTACAACCGCGCGTACGGCGGCTCCTACCAGATCGTGACCGGCCTGTTCGGCCTCGCCTCCGGCGGCATGCTCGGCACCGGCCTCGGCCAGGGGCATCCGAATCTCACGCCGTTCGCGAACTCCGACTACATCTACGCCTCCGTCGGCGAGGAGATGGGTCTCGTCGGCTGCATGGGCGTGCTCGTGCTGTACATCATCATCATCGCCTCCGGCTTCATCACCGCGATGAAGATCAAGGACGGCTTCGGCAAGCTGCTCGCCTCCGGTCTCGTGTTCACGATGGCGTTCCAGGTGTTCACCGTGGTCGGCGGTATCACGCTCGTCATCCCGCTGACCGGCCTCACACTGCCGTTCATGGCGGCCGGCGGCTCGTCGCTCATCGCGAACTACATCCTCGCGACGCTGCTGCTCATCATCTCGAACTCGGCGAACAAGCCCGCGCCGGACACCGATTCCGAAACGTTCCAGTTCGAGGCGATGGCCGTGCTGCGCGACCATGAGCTCAAGGAGCGCAAGGTCGAGCGCGCGGCCTCCGACGAGGCCGACGCCGAGCGCGAACGCCACGCCTCGCACGCCGCCCATGGCGCACATTCCGGCCGCGGCGGCCGTGCCTCGCGCGCCGAGCGGGCCGCACGCGCCACGCAGGGAGGTGCCCGATGAACAAGACCCTCCGCCAGCTGTTCACCGCCGTGATCGTGCTGTTCACGATCCTCGGCCTGTCGACGACGATCATCACCGCGATCCGCGCGACCGAACTCAACACGGACACGCGCAACTCGCGCGCCCTCTACCATGAGTTCGGCGCGCCGCGCGGCTCGATCCTCGCCTCCGACGGCACGGTGCTCGCGCAATCGAATCCGTCGAACGACGCGTTCAAATACCAGCGCTCCTACTCGAACGGCCCGCTGTACGCGCCCGTGACCGGCTACTTCTCGATCAGCCAGCGCGCCGACCGCGGCATCGAGGCGTCGCGCAACTCGCTGCTCTCCGGCGAATCGGACAGCCTGTTCTGGCAGCGCATCAAGTCGACGCTCACCGGGTCCGAGAACAAGGGCGCGAACATCGAGACGTCGATCAGCACGGGCCTGCAGCAGGCCGCGTACAACGCGCTCGGCAACCAGTCCGGCTCGGTCGTCGCGATCGAACCGAAGACCGGACGCATCCTCGCGATGGTGTCGACGCCCAGCTACGACCCGAACCTGCTCACCACGCATGACGGCAAGACGCTGACCACGAACTACGCGAACCTCACGCAGGATCCGAACAATCCGATGCTCAACAACGCGACCAGCCAGCTGTTCCCGCCCGGATCGACGTTCAAGACCGTCGTGGCGGCCACCGCGCTCGAGACCGGCCAGTACCAGACGGACACGCAGATCCCGGCCGGCGCGAGCTACACGCTGCCCGGCACGGTCACCGACCTCACCAACGTCGAATACCAGGCGAACGGCTCGAACGGCACGATCAGCTTCGAGGACGCCCTCGCCTACTCGTCGAACACGGCGTTCGCCCAGCTCGGCGTCGCGCTCGGCCAGGACAAGATCGCCGACATGGCCACGAAGCTCGGCTTCGGCAGCTCGATCGTCGTGGACGGCACCGAATCGACCGGCTCCCCGATGAAGGCCGTAGCCTCGAACTTCCCGACGTCGATGACCGACGACAAGCTCGCACTCGCCTCGATCGGCCAGGGCGACGTCACCGAGACGCCGCTGCAGAACGCGATGATCGCCGCCGCGATCGCGAACGACGGCACGCTGATGCGACCCACGCTCGTCGACCGCGTGCGCGCCAGCGACCTGTCCGTGCTGTCCGAGACGAAGGCCTCGACGATGTCCGAACCGTTCAGCTCGGACACGGCGAACAAACTCACGCAGATGATGCAGGCGGTCGTCACGAAGGATTCCCCGACGCTCGCCCCGACCGGCGTGAGCGTGGCGGCGAAGACCGGCACCGCGCAGATCGGCGCCGACAACAGCGCGATCGACGCGTGGGTGATGGGCTTCGCCCCCGCCGACGACCCGAAGATCGCGATCGCCGTCGTCGTCCACAACACCACCGGATACGGCATCACCTCCGCCGGCCCGATCTTCCGCTCCGTACTCGAGGAGGCGCTCAAGCAATGAAACTGATCGAAGGACAGCTGATCCATCGCCGATACCGCCTTGACTCGCGCATCGCGAAGGGCGGCATGGGCGAGGTGTGGAAGGGCTGGGACATCCAGCTCGGCCGCCCGGTCGCCATCAAGGCGCTGCGCTCGGACCTGACGAACGCGGAGGCGAAGCTTCGCCGCCTGCGCGCCGAGGCGCACAATTCCGCGAACCTCGCGCACCCGAACATCGCCGCGCTGTTCGAATACTACGAGCATGACGGCATCGGGTTCCTCATCATGGAGTACGTGCCGTCGAAGTCCCTCGCCGACATCTTCCACGAGAAGGGCGCGATGGACCCGCTGGAGCTGCTGCCGATCCTCATCCAGACCGCGCGCGGCCTGTTCGTCGCGCACAGCCACGGCGTGATCCACCGCGACGTGAAGCCCGCGAACATCATGGTCGCGGACAACGGCGAGGTGAAGATCACCGACTTCGGCGTCTCCTATTCGACGAACCAGGAGCAGATCACGCAGGACGGCATGGTCGTCGGCACCGCGCAGTACATCTCCCCCGAGCAGGCGCAGGGCCAGCAGGCCACGCCGCAGTCGGACATCTACTCGCTCGGCGTGGTCGCCTACGAGGGCCTGTGCGGGCACCGCCCGTTCACCGGCGCGACGCCCGTCGACATCGCGGCCGCGCATGTGAACGACCCGGTGCCGCCGCTGCCGGACACGGTCGACGTGCAGCTGCGCGAATTCGTCATGTCGATGCTCGCCAAGGACCCGCTCGACCGCCCGAAGGACGCGCTCGTCGTCTCGCGCACGCTCGCGCGCATCGAACGCCGCCTGCTCGACCAGCAGACCGAGCTCAACGACGCCACCATCACCACGGGGAGGCGCCTGCCGCGCAGGATCGCCAGCACCCCGCACATTCCCCTCGTCTCGTCGCCTGACAGGCGTGCCGCCGGCACGGACCAGCAGACGCTTTGGAAGGAGCAGCAATGAGCAACATGCCCTCTTCTCTCGCCCAGGGCCGCTACCAGCTGGGACAGCTGGTGGGTCGTGGCGGCATGGCCGAGGTGCACGTCGCCACGGACACGCGACTGGGCCGCACCGTCGCCATCAAGATCATGCGCGCCGACCTCGCCAACGACGAGATCTTCCTCAAGCGGTTCCGCCGCGAGGCGCATTCGGTCGCGCAGATGAACAATCCGAACATCGTCAACATCTACGATTCCGGCGAGGAGACGGTGATCTCCGAGAACGGCCAGCCCGAGCGCCTGCCGTACCTCGTCATGGAGTACGTGAAGGGCCAGACGCTGCGCGACATCATCCGCGTGAACGGCGCCCTGAGCCAGCGCGACGCCGAACAGGTGATGCTCGGCGTGCTCAACGCGCTCGAGTACTCGCACCGCATGGGCGTGATCCACCGCGACATCAAGCCCGGCAACATCATGATCTCCGAGCAGGGCATGGTCAAGGTCATGGACTTCGGCATCGCCCGCGCGCTCGACGATTCCGCCGCCACGATGACCCAGTCGCAGGGCGTGGTCGGCACCGCGCAGTATCTCTCCCCCGAGCAGGCGCGCGGCGAGACCGTCGACATGCGCTCCGACCTGTATTCGGCCGGCTGCGTGCTGTACGAGATGCTCACCGGCCGTCCGCCGTTCACCGGCGATTCGGCGGTGGCGATCGCCTACCAGCACGTCTCCGAGGTGGCGACGCCGCCGTCCGCCGTCGTTCCGGGCCTGCCGAAGATGTGGGATTCAATCTGTGCGAAGGCGATGGCGAAGGACCGTCAGAACCGTTACGCGACGGCCGCCGACTTCAAGAACGACATCCTCACGTACATGAACGGCGGCGTGCCGGTGGCCGCCGCGTTCAACCCGCTCACCGATCTGGCGAACATGAAGGCGCGCAAGCAGGCCGAGCAGGATGCCGCCACCGTGCCGCTCAACCCGAACGACAAGAATTCGACGCAGGCGTTCAATCCGGTGACCGGCCAGTTCGACCAGGTGCCGGCGGCCGTCGGCGCCGGCCAGCAGACCGCCGCGGCCGCCGCCCGCTCGCGCGCCGCGCAGCGCGAGGCCGCCGCGAAGGCGAAGCGGAAGAAGAAGATCATCCTCGGTTCGGTGATCGGCGGCCTGGTCGTCGTCGCGATCCTCATCGCCGTGTTCTTCGCGATGGGCGGCGAGAAGACGGTCTCGCAGACCGCGACCGTGCCGACGATCACCTCCGCGATGACGAAGGACCGCGCCAAGTCGACGATCGAGGCGGCCGGCTTCCAGTTCCAGGCGATGATCGACAACGATTCGACCGAGCCGGAGGGCACGTTCACCAAGCAGAGCCCGGAGGGCGGCACGAAGGCGACCAAGGGCTCCACCGTGAAGGTGTGGTTCTCCGCCGGCCCGCAGAGCGTGACCGTGCCCGACGTGAAGGGCATGTCCCAGTCGGAGGCGAAGGCCGCGCTGGAGAAGGCCGGGTTCAAGGTCCTGTCCAGCGTGCAGTCCGAGAACAGCGCCGACATCGAGCAGGGCGCGGTGACGCGCACCGATCCGGCGGCCGGCACCTCGCAGCCGAAGGGCACGGCGATTCAGCTGTACGTCTCCTCCGGCATGACGAAGGTCCCGGACGGCATCGTCGGCCAAGCCAAGGACGCCGCGGTCGCCTCGCTGCAGTCGCTCGGCTTCACCGTGACGATCACCGAGGAGTATTCGGACACGATCGCCGCCGGTACGGTGATGAGCGTCAACCCGGGTTCGGGCTCGTCCGTCGCGCAGGGCTCCGCGGTCACGGTCGTCGTGTCGAGGGGCAAGGAGCAGGTGACGGTGCCGGACGTGACCGGTCAGACGTATTCGGCCGCCAAGGCCCAGCTGGAGGCGCTCGGCTTCACTGTCACGCAGTCCGGTTCGACCGGCACGAGCGACAAGGTGACCTCGCAGAACCCGGCCGCCGGCCAGGCTGACAAGGGCGCGACGATCACGCTCACCACGCAGAGCTCCAGCTCGAGCTCCGGAACCGGCTCCGGTTCCGGTTCCGACAGCGGCACCGGCTCCGGCAACGGCGACACCGCCGAACCCGTCACCAAGTAGGTTCCCTCTGACACTAGGCCCCCTCTGACGAGGGGGCTCCCGGCGAAGCCGGGTGGGGGAGAGACAGCAGCCGCAGGCCGCAGGAAATGGAATCGGCTTCAGCCGATGCAGTATTTCCCGCGGCCTGCGGCCGCTCCTCTACTCTCCCCCAGTCAGCCTTCGGCTGACAGCCCCCTCGTCAGAGGGGGCCTATTTACTTCACTACTTTGGGCTGGAGGCCTTGGGCGTTGGCTACGGCGGTGGTCTGGCCGCAGACGGCGAGCCAGTTGGCGAGCAGACGGTAGCCGTCCTGCGTCATCACCGATTCGGGGTGGAACTGCACGGCGAACATCGGCTTGCCCTTCACGCGGATGCCCTGCACGATGTGGTCGCCCTGCGTCCACGCGGTCACTTCGAGCGTGTCCGGCACGGAATCGGGCTCGACGGCGAGCGAATGGTAGCGGGTCGCGGTCATCGGATTCGCGACGCCGGCGAAGATCTCGTCATCGACATGCTCGACGAGGCTTGTCTTGCCATGCATGATCGTCGGTGCATGGTCGACGGTGGCACCGTACACCTCGGCGAGCGCCTGCAGACCGAGGCACACGCCGAACATCGGCTTGCCCTGCTTGGCACACAGTCGAATCATGTCCTCGCTGGCGCCGGAATCGGCGGGGGCGCCGGGGCCGGGGCTGATGAGCACGCCGTCGTAGCCGTCGGTCACGTGCTCGTCGGACGGGTCGATGGCGTCGTTGCGCACCACGTCCACGGTCGCGCCGAGCGTCTTCAGATAGCCGACGATCGTGTAGACGAACGAATCATAGTTATCGATCACCAGAATATGCGCGGAATCGGTCACGATGGCTCCTTTACGGCATCCTCACGGGCGTCCTGTCGCAGACTCCCGTCGCGGGAAATAGGGACGTACTGACCGCCAGTCTACCGCCGCGCGCGCGACGTGGCCGCGGGCTTCCCGCGCCACGGACGCGACGCGCGCATCGTGCGCGGCCGGCGCGTGGCGACGCCACGGCCGCGCGACGAGCGCGACGTCACGACGTCACGACGACACCGCGAAATTGCTCATCTGCTGGAGGAACGGGATGTTGGTGGCCGCCCACGGGAACGTCCACTCGAACAGGGACGCCGCGGCGGCGACGCACAGCAGGCCGAGCAGGACGAGACGGACCGGCAGCACGCCCGGCTGAAGCCGCAGCAGGCCGCCGTAGATGCTCGCATCGGGGCGCGGGCGGAGGCCGGCGCGGATCGCGGCGCGCGCCGGCCAACGCCACGCGACCGCGGCGGCGATGAACAGGATGAGCCACGCGACGAGCGCGACGATCACGACCGGCTTCATCGAGCCCATGCGCGCGGGCAGCGACATGGCGGTGGTGCTGTTGCTCGCGAACTTCACCTTGCCGGACGAGTCGGTGGTGGCGAGCTCCTGCGGGATGCCGTCGGACACCTTCGCCCAGTACTTGAGCTCGCCCCAGACGATCCAGCGATGCGTCGGCGTCGAGTATTTCGGCTCGCAGGTGGTGAGCGTGATCATGCGCTTCGTGGCCTGCTGGCCGCTGTTGAACGGGTCGGGGGCGATTACGTAGACGTCTTCGGGCAGCACGATCTTGTACTTCGTGAACGTGTAGACGTACCAGTAGTCCTTCGTGCGCACGACGATCGGATCGCCCTCCTTGAGCTTGTCGACGTCGCCGAGCGGTTCGCCGTAGCCGTTGCGGTGGCCGGCGATCGCGAAGTTGCCGACCTGGCCGGGCAGCTGCGTGTCCTCGTAGTGGCCGAGACCGTGGCGGGCCAGCTGGGCGGCGTCCGTGCCCTCGACCACGTTGCGCTGCCAGCCGGCGCCGAAACGCGGCACGTACAGCTGCGCGATCAGGTCGCCGTAGCTCGCCGATTCCGGCTGCACGGGGGCGTCGCCCTGCTGCGCCTGCGCGATCTTCGTGCTGTCGCCGCTCGCGGACGGGTCGGACCAGGAGACCTTCTGACGGGTCTCGACCTGTGTGCGTTCCGCCTCGACGCCGGTCCACCACATCTGCCACACGATGTAGAGCGCGCAGATCGCGGCGAGCGTGATGAAGATCTCGGCGAGGATGCCGACCGCCTGCCAGACGGGGCCGTTGCGGCGGGCGGGGGGCGTCGCGGTTGCGGGATTCGCCGCGGGATTCGCCGCGGCGCCGGGGGGCATCGGTACCGGCGGCATGCCTGCGTTGCGTGAGGCGCGTCCGTGCTGTGCGCTGTGCTTCATCTGGTCATTCCCCTTCCGTCGCGGATTGGCCGGTCGTGGAGCCGGTCGTCGACTGCGTATCGTTCGTGGTATCGGTGGCGTCTGTGGTATCGGTGGTATCGGTGCCGCTGCCCTTGGTGACGGCCGCGTACTTGAGCGGCTGCAGCAGGGACGGCGTCTCGTCGAACGTGAGGCTCTTCTTGCGCTCCACCTTCCAACCGAGGCCGAACGCGCTCACGTACTGCTTGTAGATGGCGATCGCCGGCGACTCGTCGAGCGCCTCGATGAGCTGGTCCGGATCACCGATCGCGGAGATCGTGAACGGCGGCGAATACTTCTTGCCGTGCAACGAGACCACGTTGCCGGAGCAGATGACCGCCGAATTGAACAGCATGCGCTGGTCCATGAACTGCATCGAATCGGCTCCGCCCGCCCACAGGGCGTTGATGACCGCCTCGAGATCCTGCTGATGGATCACGTACTTGTCGATGTCGCTGCTGGAACCGGACGAATCGACCGCCTGCTCCCACATCGGCGAATCGTTGAGCGTGACGGTGATGCCGGGGCCCTCCACCTTCGGCAGCGTCGTGCCGGTGCCGGAATCCTCGCTGGTGGACGGGGTGTCGCTGTTCTTCGCGGTGAGCTCGGTGAGCGTGCTCACGTCGGAGCTGAGCTTCTTCACGTCGGCGGACAGGCCGTCGACCTCCTTGACGCGCTGTTCGACGAGCTGCGCCGTATCCGAATTGACGACGGTCGTGCGGTTCGCGCGCAGATTCGTCGCGAACAGGTAGCCGGTGAGCGCCACGACGACCATGATGGTGACGCTGCCCCACAGGGAACGTTTCGCGATATGCTTGCCGCCATGTCTGGCCATACGCGCGCCTTTCGTCTGTGTTCCGGCTGTTCCCGGTCATTCCGGCTGTTCCGGCCATGGCTCCACCCGGATTTCACCAGATTGCGAACGTCATGGCGGGCATTGTTCGCCGCTTTCGAGTGTAGCCACTATTATGACTCCTAGCCTATTGAAATGGAGACTACGCTGATGGCTGACGAAGAGCTCAACGAGAACGACGCGAAGGACCAGAAGGACTGGCAGTCCGAGACCGCAACGACTGCGGACACGAAGGCGGACACGAAGGCCAAGTCCGATTCCTCCGATGATTCCACCGACAACGGGTTCACCGTGGACATGGATCAGGTCGAGGCCGTTCTGAACGCCACCGCCGACAAGTCGGCCATGACGCCGCAGATGAAGCGCATGATGGCCCGCCAGGAGGAGAACACGAAGCGCGTCGAGGAGACGATCAAGGGCACCAAGTCGAACCCGCGCTGGTTCGTGCCGCTGTTCTGCATCCTCATGGTGATCGGCCTCGTGTGGGTCGTCTGCTACTACCTGACCAGCAACTACCCGATTCCGAACATTGGTGCCTGGAACCTGCTCATCGGCTTCGTGATCATCATGATCGGCTTCCTCATGACCATGTGGTGGCGCTGAGCGCAGAGCGACGCGCGCCCAGCGTGCTAGTGCCCGAAGGGGGATGCGGCTGTAGGCCACATCCCCCTTCGTCATATCTCCGCGCCCCCTTCAGGGGGAGCTGCATATGCCCCGATACGCCGTCCACAAGCCACTCCCCTGCGCCCCCTTCAGGGGGAGTTGTCCGGCTTCGCCGGACTGAGGGGGGTTCGGGGCCGAGGGACTGGGGACTGAGGTACTCGCCTCCCTCTGACGAGGGAGGTGTCAGCCGCAGGCTGACGGAGGGAGAGACCCCCACCGCGGTGGACGACTGTGGATAACGGATGTGGAAAGTTGTCCACAGTTATCCACAGGACCTCAGATATTGGAAATACTGGGATTGTGGACGATGTTCACGGGGTTATCCACAGGTTATCCACAGTTGTGCACAACTTATCCACTGGTTATCCACCGAAATCCACAGGTTATCCACCGTGCGGCGTCCACACGCATCCACAACGGCGTAATCCACGGTGGAAAGCAACGTTGTGGATAACTTCAGCCCCACATTGTCCACAGCGCACAATCGTTGCAAAATCAACGATTGTGCGACTTACCCACGGGATATATCCACTGTTGTCCACCGGTTATCAACTGGTTATCCCCAAGTTATCCACACTCTTTTCCACATTTGTGGAAAACTACATATGTGTGATTACCCACTGAATCATCCACATATAGGGAATACGGGAATCACCGATAGACAATCACCGCTCACCACATCACCGTGCTCACCACATCGGCGCACTCACCGCATCACCGTGCTCACCACATCGGCGCGCACAGCAGCATGACCGCGATCAGGAGCACGACCATCACACCGCCGTAAAGCCACATGCGCTGGGTGAAGGAGCGACGCCGCAGCGCCGGAATACCGGCGACGAGCAGCCAGGTGAGCACGCCGCCGACCACGAACCCGCCGACGTGCGCCTGCCATGCGATGCCGCCGACCACGAACGGCAGCAGGAAGTTGACCGCCATCCAGATCATCATCGAACGGATGTCCTCGCCGACGCGACGGTACACGATCAACACGGCCGCGAACAAACCGAACAACGCACCGGACGCGCCATAGGCGGCGGTCATCCAGTCGCCGGTCACGCGCGACCAGACGAGCATGCCGACGGCGCCGCCGAACCCGGAGATCAGATAGAGCGCGAGGAAGCGCCAATGGCCCATCAGCCGTTCGAGCACCGGGCCGACGGACCAGAGCGCGATCATGTTGAACAGGATGTGCATGAGGTTCGGCGCATGCAGGAACATCGACGTGAGGATCGTCCACGGCTTGGCGAGCATCGTCAGCGGCATCACCATGCCCGCGCCGACGAACGTCTGGAACGCGGCGGGCGCGACGAGACGCAGCAGAATCTCGACCACCCACACGGCCACGCACAGGCCGATGATCGACCACGTGACGACGGGTCCGCCGTTCCTCCACTCGTACTGGATCTGCCGTTTCGTCGGGAAGCTCATACGCATGCTGCCATCGTAGCGGGCGGGGAGAATCCCGGTGTCGTTCCACCCAATCCACACATAAGCACGCCTATGATGGGTTGCAGGGTTGGCTTGGACGGACAGGCCGACGAGAATGGGAAAGGAGCCGTCATGGAGAACAAGTCTTCGAACGGTTGGAAGTTCTTTGCGCTGCTGTTCGGTGCGTTGCTCGCAGGTCTGGTCGGCCTGTACATCTACAAGCAGCAGAACCCGGATTACGATCCGTGGGAGGAACCGTGGGAGAACAGCTCCTCTCCGGTCGATCTGGGCCTGAACAAGGGCAAGGACAAGGACGAGGAGGCCGATGAGGCTCCCGCCGAGGAAGCTCCGGAAGCCGCTGCCGAGGCCTGAGTTCTTTTCTTCGAGCGGGCGCGTGCGGCCGTGACGCGCGCCTGTGAACCACGTGAGCAATGCAAAAGCCCCGCAACCTGATGAAGGTTGCGGGGCTTTCGCGTTCATCGGCCTGCGCCGGCCAGCTGGCTCCCTCGGATGAGGAGGCTGTCCGCGCAAGCGGCCTGGGGGCGGCGACGGAACCACGTTGCGTTCCGGCGCTGTCTACCCCTCAGTCCGCCTGCGGCGGCCAGCTCCCTGCAAGGGGAGCCAAGGAAAAGGTCAGGCGAGGGGGCCGGTCTTCCAGATTCGCTCGAGGTAATCCTCGATGGAGCGGTCCGAGCTGAAGAAGCCGGAGTTCGCGACGTTGAGGATGGCCTTGCGGTTCCAGTCGAGCTGGTGGGTGTACAGCTCCTCGATCTGGGCCTGGATGTTGGCGTAGGAGGAGAAGTCCGCGAGCGTCATGAACCAGTCCTTGGTCAGCCAGTCGGAGACGAGCGGCGCGTAGGCGTTGCGGTCGCCCTCGGAGAAGGTGCCGCCGGCGACGAGGTCGATGGCCTGCTTGAGTCGCGGATCGGCCTCGTAGTACTTGGCCGGATCGTAGCCGGACGCGTAGAGGGACTCGACCTCGTCGACGTTCATGCCGAAGAGGAAGAAGTTCTCGGCGCCGACGCGTTCGCGAATCTCGACGTTCGCGCCGTCGAGGGTGCCGACGGTGAGCGCACCGTTGAGGGCGAACTTCATGTTGCCGGTGCCGGAGGCCTCCTTGCCGGCCTGGGAGATCTGCTCGTCGAGTTCGGTGGCCGGGATGAGGTTCTGGGCCATCTCGATGTTGTAGTTCGGCAGGAAGTGGACGGCCAGCTTGCCCTTGACGTCCGGATCGTTGTTGACGACGCGGGCAACGTTGTTGATGAGCTGGATCGTCATCTTGGCCAGGTAGTAGCCCGGGGCGGCCTTCGCGCCGAAGAACACGGTGCGCGGCAGCACGTCGTCGGCGTTGATGGTGCCGTTCTTGATGCCGGCGTAGCGGGAGATGACGGCGAGGATCTTCAGGCTCTGGCGCTTGTACTCGTGCAGGCGCTTGACCATCGTGTTGAACATGGTGTTCTCGTCGATGTCGATGCCGTAGTGGTCCTTGGCGAAGCCGACGAAGGCGTGCTTGTTGGTCTGCTTGACGGCGGCGAACTTCTTGACGAACTCGTCGTCCTGGGCCAGCGGGACGAGGCCCTGCAGCAGCTCAAGGTCGGACAGCCACTTGTCGGTGCCGAGGCCCTCGGTGATGAGGTCGGACAGCGCCGGGTTGGCGAGCTTGATGAAGCGACGCGGGGTGACGCCGTTGGTCACGTTGGTGAACTTGTCCGGGTAGGCGTCGGAGAAGTTCTTCAGCGTGACGTCCTTGAGCAGCTGGGAGTGCAGCTCGGCCACGCCGTTGACGTGGGAGCCGCCGTAGGTGGCGAGGTAGGCCATGCGCACGGCGTCGCCGGTGTAGATCGCCATGTCGTTGATGGTGGACTCGGCCACGCCCTTGTCCTTGAGCTCGGCCTTGAACTGGTCGCTGATCTTCTCGATGATCTCGAGGTGACGCGGCAGCAGCTCGCCGATCAGGCTGGCCGGCCAGACCTCGAGGGCCTCCGGCAGCAGCGTGTGGCAGGTGTAGTTGAAGGTCTTCTGCGTGATGGACCACGCGGTGTCCCAGTCGTAGTCGTATTCGTCGATGAGGATGCGCATGAGCTCGGGGATGCCGATCACCGGGTGGGTGTCGTTGAGCTGGAACGTGATCTTGTCCGGGAAGGTGGTCAGATCCGGCTTGTCCTGGCCCGGGTAGAAGACGCGGATCGCGTCGTGCAGGGAGGCGGAGACGAAGAAGTACTGCTGCTCGAGACGCAGCTCCTTGCCGACCTTGGTGGAATCCTCCGGGTAGAGGATCTTGGAGATGTTCTCGGCCTTGACCTTCGGCTCGACGGCCTCCATGTACTCGGAGCGGTTGAAGGCGAGCAGGTCGAACTCGTCGTAGCTGCGGGCGGTCCACAGGCGCAGCGTGTTCACGCGCTGGGACTTGTAGCCGGGCACCAGGTAGTCGACCGGCACGGCGCGCACGGACCAGGCCGGCTTCCACACCTTCTTGCCGTTCTCCTCGACGACCTCGCCGCCGAAGGAGACCTTCTGGTCGCGGTTGTAGTCGATGTGGCCCCACGGCTCCTCGTTGGAGAGCCAGTAGTCCGGGGTCTCGACCTGCTTGCCGTCCTTGTCGAACTGCTGCTTGAAGATGCCGTAGCGGTACTGGATGCCGTAGCCGAAGGCCGGCACGCCCAGCGAGGCGAGGGAGTCGATGAAGCAGGCGGCGAGACGGCCGAGGCCGCCGTTGCCGAGGCCCGGCTCGTACTCGGCGTCGACGATGTCCTTCGGCTTGAAGCCGAGGGCCTCGACGGCCGCGTCGAACTGGTCGGTCAGGCCGGCGTTGAGCAGCGCGTTCTCCAGCTGCTTGCCCATGAGGAACTCGGCGGACAGGTAGCCGACGGCCTTGGTGCTGCCGTTGACGGTGTCGGCCTGGGTGGTGAACCAGGCGTCCTGCAGATGATTGCGAACGGCCTTGGCGGCCGCGACGTACACGTCGGCGGCGGTGGCCTGCTCGACGGTGACGCCCTGCGTGTACTTCAGTTGTTCACGAATCTCGTCGGCGAACTGCTCTGCCGTGACAGGAGATTTCGGAGCGGTAATCTCGGTCATATTCTCGTTTTCCTTCCGGGGAGGGACTTCCCTGACCATCATAAGGCGCGTCACGGGGGCGCACCCCAACACATACATGAACAGTGCGTTACATTCGCACGGCGTCGTGCATACGTTTTCATCGGTCAACAATCGTCACTCTACTACGTAGCCCCAACGAGACCGGCGACGCGCGTGTTCGTCGCGACGCGTCGTCACGCGCAAGGACGCAGCCCGCGCAATCGTCGCGTCACATCATCCGCCATCGCCGCTCCCCGCCGCGGCCGCACGGGCGGCGCGGCAGGGGTCGCGGCACAATGGCGGTATGGCAGTGATTCTGGAGAAGGATATGGCGCGCGGACGACGCGCGTTCGACGAGTGGCGCGACGCGGCGACCGCGATGATGCGGGAGGCGGGCGTCGCCGCCGACAATGCGGATGCGCGCGCGGCGGGGGACGCCGCCGCGACGCGCGACGCGAGGCTGGCGATCGCGCCGCGACTGGCGCGGCCCACGATGGCGATGGCCGTGCGCTACTCGCTGTTCCTGCTGGAACGCAAGGCCCCCGGGCCGGGCGTGGAGGTGCGTGTGGCACCGTGGGGCGCGGTGAAGATCCTCGACGGGCCGGAATCCGATCCGCACAATCTCACGCCGCCGGACGTGGTCGAACTCGACCCGGACGTGTGGCTGCGCGTCGCGACCGGCGTGACCACGTGGGCGGAGGAAAAGGACGCCGGCCGCATTAGCGCGGTCGGCGAACGGGACGATCTGGGATGGCTGCTGCCGCTGGAGGCGTGAGCTCAGACCCTGCGCTCAGGCCTTCTTGGGCTTGAGGGCGCTGGGGACGGGCATCGGGATCGGCTTGTGCGGAGCCATCGGCTTCGGCGCGGCCGGCTTGGCCGACGTCTTCGGGAATTCGCCGCTGGTCGCCTTCGCGGCGGCCTCGGCGGCCCACTTGGCGTACTCGTCGAGGTCGTCCTCGGCGGGGGCGGCGGACTTGCCGGCGGCGTCATCCGCGTCGCGGGCGGAATCGCCCGAAGCGACGTCCGCATAGTGGTCATCGTAATGATCGTCGAGATCGGCGAACGGGTCGACCGAACCGGTGCCTGGCTCCTGGCCGCTCAACTCCTTGGCAAGCTCGTCGTAATCGGTGTCGGTTGTCAGATATTTGAGCTTACGGGCAATTTTCTGCTGCTTGGCTTTCTGACGTCCGCGGCCCATGTGACCCCCTGAAAATAATGCTTGCTATCGATTCATCAACTAAGAAGAGTACCACTTGTTTTCCGATGCGGGCTTGTCGGCTCGCGCTTTTACGATAAAAGCGATATTTTGCACGGTTTTGACACAACCCGCGACGGCGACACGCGCCCGATCGGGCTGCCTCCATCAATCAAAGGACGATGAGCATGACGGACGAAACGCAGGCGCAGACCACGCAGGCGCAGACCACCGAACCGCAGGTCACGGCGGCCGGCAACGAGATGAGCGCGAGCTTCCTGGCGGCGAAGAAGCGCTCCGACGCGACGCTCGCCAAGCTCGAGGCCGACCCGGGCAAGTTCACGATGCTCACCGGCGACCGCCCGACCGGCCGCCTGCACCTCGGCCACTACTTCGGCTCCATCCGCGAGCGCGTGGCCATGCAGAACAAGGGCGTGCACTCGAACATCATCATCGCCGACTACCAGGTGATCACCGACCGCGACACCACCGAGCACATCCAGGACAACGTCCTCAACCTCGTGCTCGACTACATGGCCGCCGGCATCGACCCGAAGAAGACGATGATCTACGCGCACTCCGCCGTGCCGGCCGAGAACCAGCTGCTGCTGCCGTTCCTCTCCCTCGTCACCGAGGCCGAGCTGCACCGCAACCCGACCGTCAAGTCGGAGATGGAGGCCTCCGGCCACGCGCTGACCGGCCTGCTGCTCACCTACCCGGTGCACCAGGCGTGCGACATCCTCTTCTGCAAGGCGAACGTCGTGCCGATCGGCAAGGACAACCTGCCGCACATCGAGATCACGCGCACGATCGCCCGCCGCTTCAACGAGCGCTACGCGAAGAAGCACCCGGTGTTCCCGGAGCCGGCCGCGATCCTGTCCGACGCCCCGGAGATCCCGGGTCTCGACGGCCGCAAGATGAGCAAGTCCTACGGCAACTCGATCATGCTGGGCGCCACCGCGGCCGAGACCGCGAAGCTCATCAAGAAGAGCAAGACCGATGCCGAGCGCACCATCACCTTCGACCCGGTCAACCGCCCGGAGGTCTCCGCGCTGCTCACCACCGCGGGCCTCGTCACCGGCCGAGACCCGAAGGACATCGCCGCCGAGATCGGCTCCGCCGGCGCCGGCGCTCTCAAGGCGTACGTCATCGAATCCGTGAACGAGTTCCTCGCCCCGCACCGCGAGCGCCGCGAAGAGCTCGCCAAGGACATGGACTACATCCGCGACGTGCTGCACGACGGCAACGAGCGCGCCAACGAGATCGCCAACGCCACCCTCGACGAGGTGCGCGAAGCGATGGGCATGAAATACTGAGCCGCGGATCGCAGACGCGAACGAGCACGGCAAGCCGCATGGGACCCCGCTTCGAGCGGGGTCCCATGCTATTGAGCCGCGGATGGACGAACGACTGGGGCAAGGACCACAGTGAGCTGGGTGCATGACGAGCACGCGACGGATGCGTGACGATTGCGAGACGGAGACGGCCGCCTAGGACGGAGGCGGTCGCCTAACCCAGCTACGAGGGGTACATTACGTGGCGGCCGGGAGGCTATCTCCGTTCCGAGGGGTATCGCCTTCGCTCGCACCCTTCTATATCGGAGGTTTTTGGGCGTATTCGACGTGGATTGGCACCGGTGCGGCACCCCTCGCAACGAAGATAGGTGTCCGGACGGCCACTGGAGTACCCCTTCGAATGGAGATACGCCGATACGCCACCGGCAGTACAGAACGACGGCCGTACGGATTACGGTCATACGGACTCCGACCGTACGGGTTACGGCTACGCGATGGCCTCCAACTCGTCGGTCCCGCCGCCATACGCGGCATCGTCGGGCTCGATGGGCATCAGCGGGCGGAATCCCAGACGCTCGTACAGCGGCTTCCGACGCATCGATCTGGCATCGCAGATCTGCATGATGGTTTTGCGCCTCGTCAGACGGATGGTCTTGCCGGTGACCTCCCGCATATGCCTCGCGACCCTTTCGGCAAGCCGCTCCTCATCATCCGCATCCCCGATGTCCAATTTGGTCACCTGCACGTACCTCCATCCGGCGTCCTCGATCAGCTGTCGCCTCGTCATATCGTTGAGCCACTGCCCCGCATGATGCGCTCCCTCATATTCGATGCAGATCTTGAACTCGGGGTAGGCGAGATCGAGATATATCGAACGTCCCTTGATGGATACGGGGTAATTCACATGAGGGGTATCCAAGCCGTACCGCGGCATCACCAGCCTCGTCCGGGTCTCCATCGAGGAGTCCGTGCCGCTTCTTGCCAACCGCAGCGCACGCCTGCAGTTCGCGTATCCCCGGAACAGACGTCCGCTGCCGCCTTCCTCCGCCATGGCCTGCGCGTATGACCGGGCACCATCCAGATAGGCGATCAGCTCCTCCATCATCGTCCGGCGGAGACGACGGTCGCGGCGCATCATCGAATCGGCGAGCACGATCAGCTCCTCCAGATCCAGGTAAGCGGCGAACATCGCCCACGTGCAGGCCGGTGATACGCATGGGAAACGCCGGTCGACGAGCACCGTGTCCAACGGGAACCGCCAGACCACCGCGGCGACGCCGTCGAGCCGGTATTTCCGATTCGCATGGGGCACGGCGACCATGATGCGCCGTTTGAGTCTTGCGCAGCCAGCCGGCAGCCGCGGCATCTCGATCGATTCGAGCTCCAACGCCGTTGTCAACGCATAGGGTGGACGCCAGCCGCTGCGCTTCTGCAGATCGGCGCAATCCCTCATCCTTCGGTACTTCAGTTCGGTCAATGCCGCCAAGGCCATCGATTCACTCATCACCGTCACCTTCCCGCTCAACGGATTCCCGACGACTTCCAGCACGCCGTCGTGCCCGCGGAGCCTCCAGTCTATGCGGCGCCCCCGCTTCCCGACCATTGCCCCGTCCGACCGGTTGACGATCGTGGAGAACCCGGTGGATGACGGGAAGCGATCCGCCCTTGCGATGGTTCATCTCATTGCGTGCCCATGGGTCGGATAACGGGTGTGCGCGCTCACACTCCGGTGGCATGATGGCTGTCATGAGCACATCGCTGAACATCCTCAACGCACGCGTCCCCGGCAGCGACGAGCGCGTGGACCTCGTCGTCCGCGACGGGAAGATCACGGCCGCCGGCCACGCCGTCGCACGGCCGGACACCGACGCGACCATCGACGCATCCGACCTGTGGGTCATCCCGGGACTCGTCGACTGCCATACGCATTTCACGCAATGGTCGAAGACGCTCGGCCGCCTCGACCTCATCGACGCGAAATCCGCCGCCGAGGCGATGGCGCTGCTGCGCGCGCATCTCGACGCTCGTCGCGCGGCCGGCACGCTCGACCCGGACACGTTCGTGGTGGGCATGCGGTTCCGCCACTCGCTGTGGGCCGACGACGCACAGCCCACGCTCGCCGCGATCGACGCGGTGGCCGGCGAGCAGCCGGTGGCGTTGTCGAGCGCGGACATGCACTGCGGATGGGTGAATTCGGCGGCGGCCCGCCGGCTCGGCGTGCACGCGGACGCGAAGACCGGGCTCGTCGGCGAGCTCGAATGGTTCGACGCGTACACGAAATTCGACAAGGCACCGGGCGCAGCCGAGGAGACCGACCGGTTGCTGCGTGAGGCGGAGAAGGACGCCGCAAGCAAAGGCGTCACCGGAATCCGCGACTACGAGATGGCGGAGAACATCGATACGTGGATCGCGCGCTTCACCGCCGGCATCGACGGACTGCGCGTGAAGGCGGGCGTCTACCCGGAACGGATGGAAGCCGCGATCCGCGCCGGCTGGCATACCGGCAAGCCGCTGCCCGGCAGCCGCGGGCTCGGCGAGGTCGGCGCGATGAAGCTCATCTCCGACGGCTCGCTCAACACGCGTTCCGCTTACTGTTCCACGCCGTATTCGGGCATCACACCGGCCACGTACGGCACGCTCAGCTATACGCCGAGCCAGATTGCGCGCTACATGCGCCTCGCCACCGAGCATGGCTTCCGTATCGCCTGCCACGCGATCGGCGACGAGGCGAACGCGATCGTGCTCGACGCGGCGGAACTCACGCACGCACGCGGGTCGATCGAGCATGCGCAGATGCTGCGCCGCGAGGACATCCCGCGTCTGGCCGCGCTCGGCCTCGAGGCGAGCGTCCAGCCGCAGCATGCGATGGACGACCGCGACGTGATCGACCGGTTCTGGGCGAATCCGGCCGGCGTCCCGTACGCGTTCCGTTCGCTGCACACGGCGGGCACGCGGCTGCGTCTGGGCTCCGATGCGCCGGTCGCGCCGCTCGATCCGTGGATGGCGATTTCGGCGGCCGTGTTCGCGACGGAGAGTTCCGCACGCGAACCGTTCCAGCCGGAGCAGCGTCTGCCGCTGCGCGTCGCGCTCGCGGCGTCCACTGAGGTCGGTCGCGGGTACCTGCGTTCCGGCGATGATGCGGATTTCGTGCTGTTGGACGCCGATCCGTACGCGATGGAGACGCCGGAAGCGATGCGCGCGATGCGAACCCACGTCGCGATGACGTTCCTCGCCGGACGACGGACGTATTGAGGGGGTTCAGCCTTGCCTCCCTCTGACGAGGGAAGTAGGCACCTGATTTCTTGGCCCCCTCTGACGAGGGGGCTGTCGAACGCAGTGAGACTGGGGGAGAGATAGCCGGAACGTAACGTCGACGATATCTCTCCCCCACCCGGCTACGCCGGGAGCCCCCTCGTCAGAGGGGGCCGAAAGGGCCGAGGCTACTTGCCGGTGACTGAACGACTCGCCTGCGGCGAGGCGGTTTCCTGCCGTCGCTCGGCTATCGCCTCTCTCCGGCCGAGTCGGTGGACAGCACACCGTGCTGTCCACTCACCTCTTCGGCCATGGCCTCCATTGGCTCGTCGACGAGGACGGAGCCGGAGGGGAGAGTGCCGGGAAGCGGGTCGTCCATGTAGTGGTCGAACTCATAGAGCATCCGGTCGTTCGGCTTCTCGGTGACGAGCGAGAACACGACGATGCACAGCAACGAGACGAGGAACGCGGGCAGCAGCTCGTAGATCGCGAACACGCCGCCCAACGGCTTGATGAGATTATGCCAGATGAACACGGTGGCGGTGCCGGAGACCATGCCGGCGACGGCGCCCACCTTGTTCGCGCGGCGCCAGTACAGCGCGCACAGCATGAGCGGGCCGAACGAGGCGCCGAGGCCGGCCCACGCGTAGGAGACGACCTGGAAGATCGAGGAGTTCTGGTCGTAGGCGACGAGGCAGCCGAACAGGAACATGAGGACCAACGTGATGCGCGCGACGATCATCACCTGGCGGTCGGTGGCCTTCTTGTGGAACAGGCCGCGGAAGATGTTCTCGCCCATCGCGGAGGCGCCGATGATCATGTACGAGGAGCTGGAGCTCATCGACGCGGCGAAGATGCCGGAGACGACCACGCCGCACACGAAGCTCGGCAGCAGAGTCTGCGCGAGCACGATGAAGATGGTTTCCGCATCGGTGCCGGTGAGCAGGTGCGTCGGCATCATCGCACGGCCGACGAGGCCGATGCACACGGCGCTGGCGAGCGACAGCACGCACCAGGAGGTGGCGATGATACGCGACTTGCGCACCTCCTCGGCGTCGCGGATCGACAGGAAGCGCACGAGCACCTGCGGCATGCCGAAGTAGCCGAGACCCCACGCGAGCATCGAGACGATCGTGATGATGCCGTAATCGGTCGGAGCGCCGAACACGGCCTTGCCGGCTTCGACGATCTGCTTGCCGGTCTCGGGATCGAGCGTCGGCGAGGCGACCTGCGTGCCGGAAAGGAAGCCGGGGATCGCGCGCAGGAACGCGACGGTCTCGCCGATGCCGCCGGCGGAGGCGACCGTGCCGACGAACACGACGGCGAGCGCGAAGAACATGAGCAGGCCCTGGATGAAGTCGGTCATCACGACGGACAAGTAGCCGCCGACGATCGTGTACACGAACACGACGAGCGCGCCGAGCACCATCATCAGGTGGTAGTCGAAGCCGAACAGGGCGCTGAACAGTTTGCCGACGGTCACGAAGCAGCTACCCACGTACACGCAGAAGAAGACGAGGATGATGATCGCGGAGATCGTCGAGATGACGCCCTTCGTGTCGTGGAAGCGCTTGGCGAAGAAGTCGGGGATGGTGATCGCGTCGCCGGCGACGACCGAGTAGCGGCGCAGTCGGCGGGCGACGATCTTCCAGTTGAGGTAGGTGCCGATGGCGAGGCCGAGCGCGGTCCACAGCGGGTCGGCGGCGCCGGTGAAGTAGGCGAGGCCGGGCAGGCCCATGAGCAGCCAGCCGGACATGTCGGAGGCTTCGGCGGACAGCGCGGTCAGCCACGGCCCGACGCCGCGGCCGCCCGCGAAGTACTCCTTGGAGGAGGAGTTGGACCGCTTGGAGTAGATGAATCCGATGGACAGCATGGCCGCGAAGTAGATGACCATGGCCAGCAGAATCCAGAAATCGTTCGCCACGCTAACCGCCTTATCCGAAATATCCACGACTCCGCACGCCGCGCAGACGCGTGACGCCTGCGCGCGAGGGCCGTGGGGTTTCTCTCTCTGGGAATTCCTAATGCTTTCGCCGACCTTCCCCGAAAGTGCGGACAATCCCACGAATACGTCTCGCATGCTGAGCGAAACACCTATGAAAAAGGCTCCCTCTGACGAGGGGGCTCCCGGCGGAGCCGGGTGGGGGAGAGATATCGCGAACGTGACATTCCAGCTATCTCTCCCCCAGTCCGCTATCGCGGACAGCCCCCTCGTCAGAGGGGGCCGGACAGGAGGAACGCGGCGAGGGGGCCGAGCGAAGGAAATCAGATGTCGTAGCGCCAGGACTTGTCGGTGATGACGCGGGCCATCGCGAGGCCGATCGGCAGACAGATGATCACCATGAACGCCTTGAACGCCCAGTCGAGCGCGGTCAATGTGTCGAACGAGCCGAGGTGGAACATGGCCTGGTACATGTACAGGCCGGGCACCATGATCACGATCGACGGCACGGTCAGGCAGATGCGCGGGTAGCCGAAGTGCGGCGCGAGCCAGCCCTTGCGCACGGACGAGCGCCATGCGGTGGCAAGCAGGCCGGCGAGGAGGGCGCCGATGAACGCGCCCGCCTCGGCCGGCACGCCCATGTCGACGATCTCGAGGCGCAGCGTATCGGTGATGGCGCCGATGATCGCGGCGACGAAGCACATGCGCTGCGGCGAGTTGAACATCACGGAGAAGCCCCAGACCCCGAGGAACGCGAACACGAATCGCAGCGCACCGTTCACCCACACGTTGAGGCCGAGCGGCTCGAATCCGGTCGGATTGAGGTGCACGATCGAGGCGACCATCCAGCCGGCGAGCGTGGCCATCAGCACGATGCACAGGAAGTACGTGAGGCGTTGGATGCCGGATGGGAAGTCGATCTTCGCCATGTCGAGGCCGCTGGTGATGAGCGGGAATCCGGGGATGACGAACAGCATCGCGCCGATGTACGCGGTGTCGTGCTGCAGGGCGATCGGGTCGAACAGGCCGATGAGGCGCAGCGTGCCGGTGCAGACGAGCGCGGCGAGCGCGACGCACACGAACGTGACGAAGAACTGGTTGAGGTGATGCTTGAACAGGCGGCGGCGCAGCCAGTGGCCGAGTCCGGCGCCGAAGAACGCGCCGACCATGTCGTACGGGCCGCCGCCGAGCAGGAACACGAAGGACGCGCAGGCGATCGCGGAGGCGAGTCCGGCGAAGGCGGGCGAGTAGAGCGGCTTGCGATGCTCGATCATGTCGAGACGGTGGTGCGCCTGCCGCACGGTGATGCCGCGGCCGCCGTTGCCGTTCGCCGCGGATGCGGGATCGTCGAAGTGTTCGGCGTATTCCTTCGGCGGCTTGCGGTTCGCGGCCTTCACGGCCTTGGGACGGCGACGTTGGGCCGGTTTCTCGGTGCCGCCGGCGACGTGGTCGGGGAAGTCCGATTCCATCGCGTCCGGCGCGTCCACGCCTCGCACCTCGGCCGCATGTGCCGCCTCCTGCTCCGCTTCCTGTTCCGCTTCACGGGCCTGTTCGTCGGCGGCGCGCGCGGCGAGCGACTGGGTCATCGCGGACTGAGACCAGTCGTCCTCGTGCACGTGCAGCTGGTGGGCGCGCGGGTCGCCGGGATCGCTGTGGCGGTTGGCCTCCTCCAGCGCGTCGAGCACGGCGTCCTGACCGGGGCGGGAGGCGGCGCGTTCCTCGCGCTTCTCCTCCTTCTCCTCCTTGCGCAGCTGTTTGGAGAGGTCGGCGGAGACCTGCGAGGCGTCCTTCGCGTCGAGATGCTGCATGAGGCCCTGCGAGACCTCGGGCTGCACGTGGTACATGCTCTCCTCGCCGAGGTTCACGCTGAACCAGTCGGCGAAATGCTCGAGCAGCCAGATGCGTTCGGTGTTCACGCCGGTGCTCGGCAGGTCGATGACCTCGGTGATGCGGTCCTTGCCGTCCGTGCACGCGGCCTCGATGTCGGTGAGGTTGACGTCGGCGCGCACGTGCACGCCGAGCGGGTACGCGATGCGATGCATCATCTCGCGCACGCGGAACGATCCGGTGCCGGCCGACAGGTCGAGCAGGCCGACGCGCACGATCACGCTGGCCTTCGCGGCGATGCCCGCCTCGGCGATGGGCTTGTCCCAATCGCGTTCGATGTCCTCCATATCCAACGGGATGGAGTGGGTGTGGAAATGCTGGACGGCGATCGCGCCGTGCTCATGGCTGTTTCTGATGTCGGTATGCCCCCGGACCGGCGGCTCGCCGTCCTGATGCTGGCTCTGTTCTTGGCTCTCACTCACGGTGTCCATTACTACCGCGCAGTCTCCCCGCAATCATCGGAGACCATCTTTTTGCCCACATACCGGACATTTCGGCGTCACGATTCGACAAACGCACGAAATCCACCCACAATTCCGCGCGAAAAATGGGATTCGTAACGTAAACGGCGATTACCCGTGGCTACAATGGCGACCACAACCAAACGCTGCGCAGGGCTGTGGGCTCGCAACGGCCGATCTCAACAACCATGGAGGAGCCATGGACGATCGGCAGACCGAGCAACCCTCAACGCGGCAGAAGGAGGTCTGATGACAGATAACGATCAGCAGATCACGCCCGCCGACGCGACGATAGTCTCGACCGGCACCGGAACCAAGGGTCCCGAAGAGCGTCAGCTGCCTGAATCACTCGCCAGCGATATGGATCTGTGTCTGCGCATTCTGCGCGACGTGCTCGGCGAGTTCGATCCCGAACTGCTCGCCACTTTCGACGAAGTGCGCCAGTACGCGGTCGAGGCCAGCGCCGAACACTTCGAAGGCGTCATGGTCGATCCCGACCCGGATCACGACGGACTGAAGAAGGCCGTGGACGTCATCGACAAGATGAAGCTCCACGACGCCCAGCTGCTGGCCCGCGCGTTCGCCACCTACTTCCACCTCGCGAACCTGTGCGAGGAGGACTACCGCGTCTCCGTGCTGCACGCGCGTGAGGCCAAGGTGACCGAGGACAGCGCCGTGGACCCGATCAACGAGCTTACCGTCGCCTACCACCAGCTCATCAACGAGATGGGCCCGGCGAAGGCGAAGGAACTGCTCGACCGACTCGAGTTCCACCCGGTGTTCACCGCGCACCCGACCGAGGCCCGCCGCAAGGCCGTCGAAGGCAAAATCCGCCGCATCTCCGAACTGCTCACCGCGCACAAGACGCTCGGCGGCTCGGACAAGAAGGAGAACAGCCGCCGCCTCTACAACGAGATCGACGCGCTGTTCCGCACCTCGCCGATCGCGCTGAAGAAGCCGACCCCGGTCGAGGAGGCGGACACGATCCTCGACATCTTCGACAACACGCTGTTCCACACGATCCCGCAGGTCTACCGTCGTTTCGACGACTGGGTGCTGGGCGACAAGGCCGGACTCGTCGAGCCCGTCTGCCCCGCGTTCTTCCACCCGGGCAGCTGGATCGGCTCCGACCGCGACGGCAACCCGAACGTCACCGCCAAGGTGAGCCGCCAGGTGGCCCGCAAGTTCTCCGACCACGTGCTCGCCGCCCTCGAGGAGGCCACCCGCACCGTCGGCAAGAACCTCACGATGGAGGCCGAGACCACGCCGCCGAGCGCCGAGCTCAAGATGCTGTGGAGCCACCAGAAGGAGATGAGCGAGCGTCTCACCGACAAGGCCGCGCTGATCTCCACCAAGGAGCTGCACCGCGCCGTCATGCTGGTGATCGCCGATCGCCTGCACTACACGATCGAGCGCGACGCCGACCTCATGTACCACACGTGCGACGATTTCATCGCCGACCTGAAGACGGTCCAGAAGTCGCTGGCCGACGCGGGTGCCAAGCGCTCCGCCTACGGCCCGCTGCAGGACCTCATCTGGCAGGCCGAGACCTTCGGCTTCCACATGGTCGAGATGGAGTTCCGCCAGCACTCCGTCGTGCATTCGCGCGCCCTCGCGGACATCCGCGAGCACGGCCTGCACGGCGAGCGCGGCGACCTGCAGCCGATGACCCAGGAGGTGCTCGACACCTTCCGCGCCCTCGGCTCCATCCAGAAGCGCAACGGCACGAAGGCCGCCCGCCGCTACATCATCTCGTTCACGAAGAGCGCCCAGAACATCAAGGACGTCTACGAGCTGAACCGTCTCGCCTTCGCGCATCCGGAGGACGTGCCGACCATCGACGTGATCCCGCTGTTCGAGCAGCTCGAGGATCTCCAGAACTCGGTGGACGTGCTCGAGGACATGATCAAGATCCCCGAAGTGCAGGCTCGCCTCAAGGCCACCGGCAACAAGCTCGAGGTCATGCTCGGCTACTCCGACTCCTCGAAGGACGCCGGCCCGACCTCCGCGACGCTGGCCCTGCACTCCGCGCAGGAGCGCATCGCCAAGTGGGCGAAGTCGCACGACATCGACCTGACCCTGTTCCATGGCCGCGGCGGCGCCGTCGGTCGTGGCGGCGGCCCCGCCAACCGCGCGGTGCTCGCCCAGCCGGTCGGTTCCGTCAAGTGCCGCTTCAAGCTCACCGAACAGGGCGAGGTCATCTTCGCTCGCTACGGCAACCCGGTGCTGGCCATCCGCCACGTCGAGTCCGTCGCGGCGGCGACCCTGCTCCAGTCCGCGCCGAGCGTCGAGAAGCGCAACACGGACATGACCGTCAAGTACGCGGAGATGGCGCACGAGCTCGACGAGGCGGCGCACAACCGCTTCCTCGACCTGCTGCACACGCCCGATTTCGCGCAGTGGTTCTCCACCGTGACGCCGCTGACCGAGATCGGCCTGCTGCCGATCGGCTCCCGCCCGGCCAAGCGCGGCCTCGGCGCGAAGTCGCTCGACGACCTGCGCACGATCCCGTGGATCTTCTCCTGGGCCCAGGCCCGCATCAACCTGGCCGCCTGGTACGGCCTCGGCACCGCGTGCGAGAAGTTCGGCGATCTGGAGACGATGCGCCAGGCCTACGAGGAGTGGCCGCTGTTCTCCACGTTCATCGACAACATCGAGATGTCGCTCGCCAAGACCGACGAGCGCATCGCGAAGATGTACCTGGCGCTGGACGACCGCACCGATCTGCCGGAGAAGGTCATGCACGAGATGGAGCTCACCCGCAAGTGGGTGCTCGCCATCGTCGGCGACAAGTGGCCGCTCCAGCACCGCCACGTGCTCGGCCAGGCCATCCGAATCCGCTCCCCCTACGTGGACGCGCTGTCCGTCACCCAGGTGCTCGCGCTGCGTTCGCTGCGTAAGAAGGTGGACAAGGAAGAGCTCTCGAAGAGCCAGCAGGCCGAGTTCATCTATCTCATCCTCTGCACCGTTTCGGGCGTCGCCGCCGGCCTGCAGAACACGGGCTGACGTTTCGGGTCGTGTGTGGCGCGGCGCAGGCCGCGCCACACACGCTGGAGAAGCCCGGTGGGCTTCTCCAGCCCGAAACGTAGCGGGGTGTTCGCGCTCATGCGCTTCGCGCGCGCGAACACCCCGCAATACAGCAAGCCTCCGCGACCGAGCGGAGGCTTTCCTTTTCCCGCCGCCGCGGCGAAGCCGCGAATCAGCACAGTCTCGCCGAAGGCGAGTCCACCCCCGTCGTCCGGCCCTTCCAACCTCCGCCTCATCACTCCCCGGCCTCGATTTCCCTGCATCTCCGTTACGAGGGGTACATCCCGCCCATCCCCTACGCGTATCTCCGCTACAAGGGGTGCCCAATCCCGCATATCCCGAGTATGTACGGCCCGATATCAACCTCCATACCCGGAAATCACCAGTTCAACCACCCCTCGTAAGCCAGATGGATATCCGGGCCCCGACACGTCCACCCCCGCGAAAGCGTGTGAACAATCTCACGCCGTCCGTCACCGCCCTTCAGCGAGCCACGGTATGAATCCCCGTTATAGTGCTCTTTGTCGGCGTCGACAGGGGGCAAGAACGCCGGCGAAACACACATCGGGGATGTTCGGTTGATTATCGGGTATCCGCGATGCGCATGATGCGGAATCATCGTGCACGCCATACGACCTATGGCATGCGGATCCCGCATCATCGCACGATCAGCGTGCACAATCGTTTCGCATGACCGTTCCACACGGAACGGCTCGGCGACCAATCTCCCTCTGCGCATGCCGGCAGGCCATCGTATCCCGCTACGAAAGGAATCCCGCGCATGGCAAGGCTCACCGCGAATCGTTGGACCAGCGCAATCGCGCCCGCGCTGCTCATCCACATCCCGATCGGCACCGTCTACTGCTGGAGCGTGTTCAAGCAGCTGATCGCCGACCAGATGCACGTCGCCCCCGCTTCTGTGGAATGGGCGTTCTCGCTCGCCATCTTCTTCCTCGGCATGTCCGCCGCATTCGCCGGGCCGATGGTGGAGAAGGACATCCGCAAGTCGGCGCTCGTCTCGATGATTTGCTTCGTGGCCGGATTCGCCGGTACGGGCGTGAGCATCGCGTTGGGCTTCCTGCCGGGCGTGTTCATCTGTTACGGCGCGATCATGGGTGTGGGACTCGGCGTCGGCTATCTGACGCCGGTCAAGAACCTGATGCTCTGGTTCGCGGACAACAAGGGCCTCGCCACGGGCATCGCGGTCGCCGGATTCGGCCTCGCCAAGGCAATCGGCAGCCCGCTGATGGAGGTCCTGATCGGCACGATCGGCCTGGTGCCCATGTTCTACGTGCTGGCCGCGGTCTACGCGGTGATGATGTTCGTCGGATTCCTGCTCATCCGCCGTCCGGCCGGCTGGACGTACGATCCGGTCACCTCGCATGTGAGCCGCCGTTCGATTCTCGGCAAGCCCGTGTTCTGGGGCATCTGGATCGCGTTCTACCTCAACATCACCTGCGGTCTGGCGCTCATCAGCCAGGAGAAGGACATCCTGCACGACGTGCTGGCCGCGCTCCCCCGGTACTCCTCGCTGAGTCCGAGCGCGTTCGCCGCGGCATCCGCGGGCGTCATCGGTCTGGTACTGGCCGTCGACTCCGTGTTCAATACGGTCGGCCGCATCGGCTTCTCCACGCTCTCCGACCACCTGAAGCGCCGTGAGAGCGTGTATCAGGTGCTGTTCGTCATGTCGATCGCGGTCTGCCTGCTGCAGACCGTGCTCGACAGCATCGGCAACGCCCTGCTGTGGGCCGTGCTCGCCATGCTGTTCCTCGTCAACGCGGGTTACGGCGGCGGATTCTCCACGCTGCCGGTGCTGCTCGACCAGCATTTCGGCACGAAGACCGTTTCCACCACGCACGGACTCACCCTTAGCGCGTGGGCGTTCGCCGGCCTGTCCGGCAACCAGCTGGCTTCGTTCGTGGTGACGCACGCGCCGGATCAGGCGCATCGCTACGCCGCGCTGATTCCGGTGCTCACCACACTGTACGCGGTGGCGCTGGTGAGCGTCACCCTGGTCAAGGCCTCCGGCAAGCGTGCCGCGGCGGACTCCGCGGTCCCGACCCCGGCGCCCACCCCCGCAATCGGCAAGGCCGCCTGACCCACCATCGCTCCCCACCATCCTCACACCCCACACCTCACCCCCACCATCACTCCCATGGTGCGGTAAAACCCTCATGGTGCGGTCACGCAAAACGGCGTTATTCCGCCAATCCGCGAAATCGCGTTACCGCACCATGGGAGTTGGGGTGGCTGGGGTTAGGAGTGGGAAGGTTGGGAAATGGGTGCGTCAGGCGCCCAGCAGATCGAGCATCTGGGCGATGTTCTTCTTGCCGAACTCGACCTTCTGTTCGCCGCCCTTGTCGATGACGATGCAGGGCACGCTCATCGCGCCGTACTGGTCGCGCAGCTCCGGGAAGTGCGAGACGTCGTAGGCCTCGGCGCGCACGAGCGGATTCAGCGAGGCGATGCGCTGCGAGGCGAGCACCGTCTCCGGGCACATCGTGCAGGTGAGCGACACGAGAATCATCACGTCGGTCGGCGCATCGATCGCCGCGGCCCGCGCACGCAAGTCGTCGTCGAGCGGCTGGCCGGGGCCCGCCGCGTTGTACAGGCCCAGCACGAACGAGTTGAACTCGTGGCCGGACGGCACGCCATGGAAGGCGAGACCGGTGAAAACGAGCCGAGCCCCGTCACCATCGCCATCACCGTCACCGTCACCGGCCACGCAGATGCGCACGGCCGGACGGGCGACCGGCATCACGCCGGCCGGGTCGAACTCGGCACGACCGGAATCGTCGAGCGTGCCATACACCGGCAGCACAGCACCGGAATCGCCGGCATCACCGGAACCATCACCATCACCGCCAGCCGAGGCGACGATCTCCAACGGCTCGCCGACGACCAGACCGGTCGGCGCCGACGCACCATCCACCGCCGTGATCACCCCGGACGCGTCCACGGCCACCGAATTCAGTTTGCCGCCGGACAGCGCGACCATCTCGCCGATGAATCCCTGCAATTCCGCGGAAAGCGGGGTGTCGTCGAGTTCCAACGCGAGCGTGACCGGGCGCGCCATGCGACCGAACACGACGCCGAGCTGCTGCTTGATCGCGGCGGAGAACAGCTCGCCCGGTTTGCGCTGCGACGCGGCCTTCGCGGCGGCCGCGTCGGCGCTGCGCTTGACGGGCGCCGGCGCGGGCGACGTGCCTGCGGCACCGGCGCCCGACGCGGCCAACGTCGCGGCCTGCGCCTCCGCCTTCTCGTAGGCGGAGGCGGTCGGCCGCGGCGGGACGAGGCCGGTCCGCTCGCTCACCGACTTCGCGTACCGTTCCAGCTCGACGGCCGCGATCGCGCCGTCGGCGGTCGCGGTGACCACCTGACGCAGGTTCTTCACGCGCAGATCGCCGGCCGCGTACACGCCCGGCACGGACGTTTCGAGATAATCGTGCGTGACGACGTAGCCGTGATCGTCGAGCTCGACGACTCCCTTCACCAGATCGGTGGCAGGCACGTAGCCAGCGAACACGAACACGCCGAACGTGCCGCCGTCGGCCGGCTTCCACGTTTCGGTCTCGCCGGAGTCGCGATCGGCGATCGTCGCCTCGCGCAGGCCGCCCTGACCGGCGGTGACGCCCTTGAGTTCGACGCCGTAGCGCACGTCGATCTTCGGATTGTTCTTCGCTTCGGCGGCGACCGACGCGTCGCAGGTGAAATCGTCCTCGCGCACGAGCACGGTGACCTTGCTCGCGTACTTGGTGAGGAAGACGGATTCCTCGGCCGCGGCGAATCCGCCGCCGACCACGAGCACCTCCTTGCCGGTGAAGAACTCGCCGTCGCAGGTGGCGCAGTAGGCGACGCCGCGGCCCGCGTACTCGCGCTCGCCCTCGAAGCCGAGCTTGCGCGGGGAGGCGCCGGTGGCGATGAGGATGCCGAAGGTCTTGAGGTCGCCGCGCGTGGTGTGCACGGTCTTGACGTCGCCCTCGACGTCGAGGCCGGTCGCTTCGGCGGAGAGGAATTCGGCACCGAAATCCTTGGCTTGGCTCTTCATGGTCTGGGTAAGCGCGCGGCCGGTCGTGCGGCCCACGCCCGGGTAGTTCACGACCTCGTTGGTGATGGTGATCTGGCCGCCGAAATCGTCCTTCTCGAGCACGAGCACGCGGTAGCGGGCGCGGGCGAGGTACAGGCCGGCGGTGAGGCCGGCGGGACCGCCGCCGATGACGACGACGTCGTAGAGGTCGTCGGTGTTCTGGGTGGCGTTCTGGGTGGATTGTTGCGTCATGAAAGCTCCTTGCGTACGTTCGCCCCCGCCGGCGGGGGCTCCCGCAAAGCGGGTGAGGTGGATGGGGATGAATAGCAACAAGCCCCCTCTGACGAGGGGGCTCCCGGCGCAGCCGGGTGGGGGAGGGAAAATGCGGATGTTGCGTTCCGCTCGCGCTCTCCCCCCAGTCAGCTTCGCTGACAGCTCCCTCGCAGAGGGGGCCACGTTGCGAGTCGCCTATCGTCTAGGCGATACGGATCACAGCTGGCCGACGAGGTCGAGGCTCGGCTCGATGGTCTCCTCGCCCGGGGTCCAGTTGGCCGGGCAGACCTGGTCGCCGTGCTCGTAGACGAACTGGGAGGCCTGAACGCGGCGCAGCAGCTCGTCGGCGTTGCGGCCGACGTTGGAGGAGGTGACCTCGTAGGCCACGACCTTGCCCTCCGGGTTCACGATGAAGTCGCCGCGCTCGGCCATGCCGTCGGTCTCGTTGTAGGTGTCGAGGTCGCGGGCGAGCAGGGCGGTCGGGTCGGCGAGCATCGGGTACTGGATCTTCGCGATCTTCTCGCTGGCGTCATGCCACGCCTTGTGCACGAAGTGGGTGTCGCAGGACACGGAGTAGATCTCGCAGCCGATCTTCTTGAACTCGTCGTACTTGTTGGCGAGATCCTCGAGCTCGGTCGGGCACACGAAGGTGAAGTCGGCCGGGTAGAAGAAGAACACGGACCAGTGGCCGAGCACGTCGTCCTTGGTCACCTCCTTGAACTCGCCGTTCTGGAAGGCCTGGACCTTGAAGTCGGTGATTTCATGCTGCAGAAGAGTCATCGTCGTTCCTTTCCGGACCCGCGTGGGATTCGCGCGGCGTCCCGCGATCTGTGCAACCTCGTCCATCGTATCCCGGAACCCCCGCCCCCGATCCCGCGGCTCGCGCAGAGCGATGTATGAACAACATCACACCGGGAATGGGATTGGGGGCCAAGCGGCGAGGACGGTCTTGGCGCAAACCGGACGCGAACCTGCACGGTTCCGACCGCGACCTGCACGGTTCGGCATGGAAACTACATGATTCATGTATCTACTTGCACGGTTCCGACCCGAACCTGCATGATTCCACCTGCAACCTGTGGGCATACCCCGGCAAGAACCCCCGTCTCCGGGCTTCCGCATCCGCCGAAAACCTTGGTTTTCCAACACATGCCATTCCAAAACGTGGCGGCTCTTCAGACCCACACCATGCAGGTTCGCGTCTGCTTCCTACAGGTTCATCTGTCAACCATGCAGATTCACCCCGCAACCATGCAGGTTCACCTCTCAACCACGCAGGTTCCTCCCTTCTTCTCTCCAATCCCTCCCAACCGCGTACAAGCCTTTCGGCCCACGCACCTTCTACACTGGATTCCGGTGGATCGTGGCCGCGATCCGCAACGCATACTCCGAGGAGCCCGCATGTCCGAAGCGTTCAGCGAACCGACCGAACCGTTCGAATCGACCGAACCGTTCGAATCCCATGACACCCCCGAGGCGAAGGCGAACGCCGCGTGGAGCCGCCTGCTGCAGGGCAACCGCCGTTTCGCCGAGGGGGCGGCCGAGCACCCGTGGCAGGACCGCGAGACCCGCGAGCGCCTGCTCGACGGCCAGCACCCGGATGCGGCCGTGCTCTCCTGCTCCGATTCGCGTGTGCCTCCGGAGATCATCTTCGATCAGGGTCTCGGCGACCTGTTCGACATCCGCACGGCCGGCGAGGTGCTCGACGACGCGGTCATCGCCTCGCTCGAATACGCGGTGGAGCATCTGGGCGTGAGCCTCATCGTCGTACTTGGTCATGAGGGCTGCGGCGCGGTGAAGGCGGCCGTGGACGGCGTCGCCGAACTCGCGACCCGGTTCGATGACTGCGATTGCTTCGACGTGCCGGAGGGCGCGGCCCGCGACGAGGCGCACGCCGACCACTTGGAGGCGATGCTCGCCGCGCAGGATTCGCCGATCGTGCGCGAGGTGGGCACGTCGGTCGCGCAGGCGATGGACGCCGATCTCGAGGACGCCGCCGATTTCGAACGCGCGCACGTGGCCCGCACGATCGAGTTGCTGGCCGACGGCAGCGAAGTGATTCGTCTCGCGCTGGCCGAGGGACGTCTGATGATCGCCGGCGCCCGCTACGTGATGCACGACGGACTGGTCGAGGTGCTGTCGTTCTGAGCTCCGCTCCCGCCGGGCGCCCGCCGAAGCGCCCCGCGCCGCCCGCCAATCCCCGCACGGAGTATACGGAAGGAGACCACCATGACCGTGCCGCAGCGCGTGCTCGACATCATGCACTCGCCGGGCATCTACTTCTGCGACGATCCGGAGATGGACGCCGCGCAGAAGGAGCAGCTCGACCTGCTCTACGACTTCAACGCCACGCGCCCGAGAGACCCGAAGCGCCGCGAGATCGCCGAGCAGTTGTTCGGCGATTTCGGCGAAGGCGTGTACCTGGAGCCGCCCGTGCACGCCAACTGGGGCATCAGCACGCATTTCGGCGACCACGTGTACGCGAACTTCAACCTGACGCTCGTCGATGACGGCGAGATCGTCATCGACGACCACACGATGATCGGCCCGAACGTCACGCTCGTGACCACCGGTCACCCGATCCGCCCGGACCTGCGCGAACGCGTCGCCCAGTTCTCCGAGCCGATCCACATCGGCCGCAACGTGTGGATCGGCGCGAACGTGACGGTGTTGCCGGGCGTCACCATCGGCGACGACGCGGTGATCGGCGCGTGCAGCCTCGTCACGAAGGACGTGCCGGCGAACAGCGTCGCGGTGGGGACGCCGGCGCGCGTCATCCGAGAGATCGACGAACACGACCGCGAATACTACTGGCGCGACCGCCGCATCCCGGACGACATCTGAAGCACCGCTCCCCCGTTCCCGCCTGCCGGCGCATTTCATCGAATGTTCATGCGGGCGGACGAGTGACGGCCCGCCGCGGACGTATCGTTGAAGTGGGAACACCGGAAACGCTACGACGACGGGCGAAGGCAGGTACAGTGAACGGTTCACGCGACGGGGCGCAGGTCCCCTTCGACGACGGCATCGGACTCGACACGGAGGACAGCACGGGGCACAGCGCGCACGCACACGCTGGAGCAAGCGCCGATACGCGCATCAAGGATTCGCATGACAAATCATCCGAATCATCCATGTTCACGCGCCCGAAGTCGCTCCAGGTCGCCGATACCGATTCCCTGCTTGTGCGTGTGCTGAAAGGCGCAGGACATGTCGCCCTCATGGTTCTCGAGGGAATCCTCACTCTCTTCGGGGTCTTCCTGTATCCGCTGGCGTTGTTCGCGGTCATCATTCCCTTCACGCTGCCGTTCCTGGCTTCCAGCATCAACGGCAGCTATGATGCAAACGCGATTTACATCCGCTTGGGCATCGCGGTGCTGTGCATCGTGGGAGGATTCGCCATCGCGGCGCTGACGGTCCGATGGTATCGCCGGAACAAATTCCTCAAGGCCATGATCGCCGCGCTGATCGCCGTCGCAGCGTTCGGCTACGGCCTGGTCTGTACAGGTTCATATGCGACCGCGCTGGCCGAAGGGCCGAAGACGATGGCGGTGGAACGCCCGACGGTGACGTGCGAAACGAAATCGGACGACGACGGCGACTACCAGGTGTGCGCGATGACGTTCACACCGGCGCTGACGTTCGACGCCGGATCGTGTGAGGACGACGGCAGCATCAGCGCGAACAACCGCATCGCGCGTGACCTGCTGAGCATCCACTCCGACCACATGCTGCTTCACTACTACGACACCGTCACCGGCCCCATCTACGTGGGGCTCGAGGACGACCCGCGGTATTCGTGAGCGCCCGGCAAACCACCAGCCGCCGCCGGACCGCCCCCGGACCGCCCCGGACCGCCGCGATTTGACGTGCCGGCCCCTTAGAGTGGGGGGCATGTCACTTGGTCTGAACATCCTGCTGATCTTCGTCTTCCTGTTGCTGGGTTCGATCTTCTCCGGCACCGAACTGGCGCTGGTGAGCCTGCGCGGCTCCCAGGTCGACCAGATGGAGCAGGAGGACGCCCGCGGCGCCCGCGTGGCCAAGATCGCCCGCGACCCGAACACGTTCCTGTCCACCGTGCAGATCGGCGTGACCCTGTGCGGCTTTCTGTCCGCGTCGTTCGGCGAATCGTCGATCTCCCCGTACATCACGCCGGTCGTGGAGGGTTGGGGCGTGCCCGCGCACATCGCCGCGCCGCTGACCACAATCAGCCTCACGCTCATCATCTCCTACTGCTCGATCGTGATCTCGGAGATGGTGCCGAAGCGCATCGCCATGCAGCGCACCGAGGCAATCGCGCGCGCGGTGGTGCCCGCGATCGACATCTTCGCGAAGGTGTGCAGCCCGATCATCTGGCTGATCGGCAAGAACACGAACGGTCTGGTGCGTCTGCTCGGCTTCGACCCGAACGAGACCGAATCCGAGGTGAGCGACGACGAGCTGCGCGTGCTCGTCAACTCGAACACGAACCTGAGCAAGGACGAGCGCACGATTCTCGACGACGTGTTCGACGCGTCGGAGACGATCGTCGCCGAGGTGATGCGCCCGCGCGCCGACGTCGTCTTCCTCGACGGCGCGATGACGATCCCCGACGCCGCCGCGTACGTGCGTGAGATGCCGTATTCGCGGTATCCGGTCACCGGCAAGGATTTCGATGACGTGATCGGATTCGTGCACGTGCGCGACCTGCTCGACGTGCGCGATCCGGATGCGAAGACCGTGTCCGACGTGACGCGCGAGGGCATCTCGCTGCCGGGCACGTCGAAGCTGCTGCCGAGCCTCGAGCTGCTGCGCAAGCGCGGCATTCATCTGGCCGTCGTGATCGACGAGTACGGCGGCACGGATGGCATCGTCACGTTGGAGGATATGACCGAGGAGCTGGTCGGCGACATCCGCGACGAATACGATCTGCCGAGCGAGCCGGGCGGCGCGCGTCGCGACCGCCGCACCGCGTTCGTCAATGGTGTGGCGACGATCGAGGGCGGCATGACGCTCGAGGATTTCGAGGATCTGACCGGCATCGAACTGGAGGACGGCCCGTACGAGACGGTCGCCGGCTACTTCCTCGCGCACACCGGCAAGATGGGCGAGGTCGGCGACGTGCTGCACGCCGACGGCTACAACATGGTCGTCACCAAGGTCGACGGCCGCCGCATCGACACGATTGAAGTCCGCAAAGCCGGCGCCCCGGACCATGCCGAGGCATAACGGGTAGACTCGGAGTCAAGACTTCCTGCGGGAGATTCCCGTGGGGAGATGTTCCGATCACGGAAGGAAGGAACACCATGACACTTGCATTCATCGTCCCGGGTCTCGACGAAGCGACCTCCGAGAAGGCCATCGCCATCCTGCAGAACCGTCTCAGCCAGGAGCAGGAGGCGGCGCTCGTCCTCAAGCACGCGCATTGGAACGTGACCGGCCCGAACTTCATCGCCGTGCACGAGATGCTCGACCCGCAGGTCGAGGTCGTGCTCGCGCAGGCGGACGAGACCGCCGAGCGCATCGCCACGCTGGGCGGTACCCCGGACGGCCGCGCCGACGCAATCACGCGCAACCGCACGTGGAAGCCGTTCGACGTCGAGGGCCGCGCCGGCACCGAAGAGTACCTCAAGGCGCTCATCGAGTACTACGACGCGTTCATCGCCGACGACCGCAAGGCCATCGCCGAGCTGGACGAGCTCGACGTGATCAGCTCCAACATTATCCAGGACCACGTGCAGGAGCTCGAGAAGTTCCAGTGGTTCATGCGCTCCCACCTCGCGTGAGGCCGCACCACACGTAGCACCACGTAGCACCACGCAAGACGCCGAGCGGCGGAACATACGGAGACTCATCCCCGTATGTTCCGCCGCTCATTCGTTCTGGGCACCTGTCCCCAGCGTCCCGCAGTCCGGAGCAATGGGCGAATTTCCGGACTACGGGACGCTTACATAGGAGCCCGACTTACTCCTTCACCAGGTTCTGGTACTCGGGCAGGCCCATGTAGTTGAACTTCACGTTCTTGACGGACTTGGACGCGCCCGCGGAGACGTTGCCGTACCACAGCGGGATCACCGGCAGGTCCTTGAGCAGCAGCTCCTCGGCCTGGTGGTAATACTTCACCGAACCGTCGAGCGTGGTCTGCTTCGCGGCCTCGTCAATCAGCGAGTCGAACTCGGAGCTCTTGTAATCGCCGTTGTTGAGGCCCTTGCCGTCAGCCGCGGAGGAATCGTACGCCTGCACGAGGTAGCCCTCCGGATGCGGGTAGTCGGACTGGAGGCCCTGCGTGAACGCGGCGTCGATCGTGCGGTCGTGCACGGCGCCGGAGAAGTCCTTCTGCGTGGGGAACGGGTACGATTTCGCGTCGATGCCGAGCGCGTTCTTGATCGAGTTGACGATCGCGTCCACCCACTGCTTCGAGCCGGAATCGGAGGCGTAGGCGAGGCGGAACGTGCCGTCCCACGGCGAGATCGCGTCGGCCTTCGCCCACAGTTCCTTCGCCTTCGCGGCGTCGTAGGAGAGCACGTCGGAGCCGTCGAGCGACTTCGAATAGCCGGCGATCGAGGGCGCGGTGAAGTCGGTGGCGACGGTGGCGGTGCCGCGCAGGACCTTGTCGACGATGCGGTCGCGGTTCACCGCGTACGAGATCGCGGCGCGGCGCAGACGGCCCTCCTCGCCGGTGAAGTGCTTGAGGTTCGAGGGGATCGTGAACGCCTTGAATCCGGGGCCCGCCTTGCTGAACGACTGGATCGAGCCTTCGTTCTTGTACGTGGCGAGCGCGCTGTTGGGGATCGAGTCGAGCACGTCGAGGTTGCCGGCGGTGAGGTCGGCGTACGCGGATTCGAGGTTCGTGTACAGCTTGTACGTGACGCCGCCGTTCTGCGCCTTGCGCGGGCCGGTGTACTTCGGGTTCGGCGTGAGCTTGATCTCGCTGTCGTGCCTCCACGATGCGAACTGGTACGGGCCGTTGCCAACTGGCTTCTCACCGAACGCCTTGATGTCCTTGTACGCGCTGGACGGCAGCGGCAGGAACGCCACGTCGCCCACCTTGTAGTCGAACGACGAGTCGGGCGCGGCGAGCGTGACCTGCAGGGTACGGTCGTCGATCACCTTGAGGCCTTCGAGCTGCGCGTTCTTGTCGCCGTGCTCGTCCTGCAGCCTGTCGTAGCCCTTGATCGTCGCGAAGATCGCGGCGCCCATCTGGCCGTTGGCGGCGTTCGCGGCGAACGACCACGACTTCGCGTACGTCTCGGCGGTGATCTTCTCGCCGTCGGAGAATTCGAGGCCGTCGCGCAGCTTGATCGTGTACTGGGAGGCGTCGTCGTTCGGCGTGATCGACTCGGCATCCGCGTAGATCAGCTTGCCGGTGTCGCTGAACGTGACGAGGCCTTCGAACAGCTGCGTCACGACCTTCCAGCCGGCGAGGTCGTTCGTGTCGGACGGGATGAGCCCGCTCGCTGGTTCGACGTCGTTGACGACGACCACCTGCTTGCCGTCGGTCTGTTCGACGGTGCTCGCATCCGTGTCGCCCGTCGCGCCGCAGCCGGACAGCGCGAGCGCGAGTCCGAGCGTCGCGGCGAGCGCGGCGGTGATGCGTTTCGTGAGTCCTGTGCGCATGATGGTCCTCTTCCGTTGCTTCCGTTGGTTGCGATATCTCGTGGTCGTTCGTGATATCTCGAATCGACATGTGCGATGACATATCACCATACAATCGCCACGGACATTACGCTTTCGGGAGGGGAACACGCCAGCGTCGTCATCGACGTTGCCGATGACGGGCTACAGCACCGCGCGACGGTTGAGCTCGCGGCGCAACGCGCGCCATCCCGGCAGATACGCGTCCATGCGCGCGCGGAAGCGCGGCCCGTGGCCATGCTCCCACAGGTGCGTCAGTTCGTGGACGAGCACGTATTCGAGGAACCGCGGCTCCATCAGCCCCAGCTGCAGGTTGATGCGGATGCGGCCGGTCTTCGGCGTGCACGACCCCCATCGCGACGTCATCAGACGCAGCGTGACGTGCGTAGGACGTTTGCCGACGATCGGCGCCCACTTGTCGAGCAGCGCCGGCAGCTGCGATTCGATCGCGGCCGCCGCCTCGCGACGACGTTCGTCCGTCCACTCGAACGCGGGTGCCACGGCGGGGGGATTCTGGGCGTTCGGAGCATACGGTCGGTCCGTGCCACCGACCACTCCATCGGCGTCGTCGAACAGCGGCTGCTGCGACGCGAACGACGCATCGTCGAGACCCTCCAACGGTACGTCGACGGCATCCGCCGCACCGTGCGCCGCCATCTCCTCGACCACGAGACGACGGGATTGCGCGATGCGCGCCTGCTGTTCGACGATCCAGTCGCGGCGCTCACGCACGAAATCGCGGATGCGGCGCTCAGCCATACGCATCGGCGCAGACACCTCGACCGCCCCGGTCGGTGGCTTCACACGCAGATACAGGTTCCGGATGCGCTTGCGCGTCACCACCACCTCGAGACCATCGACCTCGATGACGCGAACGGAGGCAACGGAACGCGGAACGGCAGCGCGCGGAACGGCGGAAGGACGCGGCGCAGCAGCGGAAGGACGACGGCGATACGGCATACCGCCATTGTCCCGCAAAGACGGACAAGGCCGCACAGCCCAACAGGCCGCCGAAGACTGCTCGCAATTGCGGTCGGCTCCCGGCGTAGCCGGACACTACGGTCTTGTCCCCTCTGACGGGACATCGCCGTCAAGCAAACGCCAGAGGCGTTTGTAGGCGATGTGCGAGCCGACAGGCGAGCCAATATGAGGTCGGCCGCAGGCCGTCCTTGATTGCGGTCGGCCTCCCGGCGAAGCAAGTCACGACGATCCCGGCCCCCTCTGACGAGGGGGCTCCCGGCGAAGCCGGGTGGGGGAGAGATAGCTGGAACGCGACATTCCGAACGCGACATTCCGCCATGACGTCACATCCCAGCTATCTCTCCCTCAGTCCGCCTATGGCGGACAGCTCCCTCGTCAGAGGGAGCCCACACCCCAGCCCCGCAGTCACACCGCATCCCTCCTCGACAGTCACGGTTCACCCCGGGGTTTGCTACGGAAAAACATTGCAAACCCCGGAGCAAACCGTCGAAAGGATGGAGCGAACCGCAAACGGCGGAAACAAGCCGCGACACGCCGAAGAGCGGTCCATTTTGACACCACCCGAATCGCATGTAATATATCTACTCGTTGCGCTGCTGAAGCGCGATGGACGGGCCCGTAGCTCAGGTGGTTAGAGCGCATCCCTGATAAGGATGAGGTCGGAGGTTCAAGTCCTCCCGGGCCCACAGGAAAAACCAGCGGCCATGTTTGAGCCGCTCTTTTTTTCTATCCGGACAAGTTCAGATTCGTTGTGCACGACCCATTCGGGGCATTGGCGCAGCTGGTAGCGCATCTGCTTTGCAAGCAGAGGGTCACCGGTTCGAACCCGGTATGCTCCACGAACGCGACGATGTGAACGACTGGATAAAACCCTTGGAATCAAGCCGATTCCAAGGGTTTTTCGTTACCGCCTTCGGTGTTCGTGGCTGAACTCCCTCCAAGCAAATCTAGGCATTTTTAGGCCCTATTCATCAGACGTAATCGCACGTATATCGCACGACACGCCGGGCTGAGAAGTTTCTTGCCGGAGTTATCGCACGATATCGCACGACCGAGATTGAAAGGACAATGACATGGCACGCCGAGGTTTTGGGTATGTCCGTAAATTGCCTTCGGGCCGATACCAAGCTTCATACATGATGAACGACGAACGTTTCACCGCGCCCGACACATTCGCGAACAAGACAGAAGCCGACGCATGGCTTAGCGACGTGCGTGTATCCATCAACCGCAATGAGTGGATAGATCCACGTCTTGCCGAACAATCGTTCAAGGTGTACGCGCTGACGTGGTTCGAGGGGCACATGGGGGATTTAGCCCCGAAGACGCAAGCGTTGTACTCCAATTTGCTCGACAAGCTGTTGTTCCCAACGCTAGGGGCTATATCGATGAACGACATCACGCCTTTGACGGTCAAGCAATGGCGGAACGAACTTGTGAAGCAATTTGCGCTTCGCGCCGCCGCCGGCGATATGCCCAATAAACGCAGCACCGGCAAGACACGCATATCGCAGGCATACCGATTGCTGCACACCATCATGGCCGAAGCCGTGCGGGATGAGGTGATACGACACAATCCTTGCGTCCTTAAGGGGGCGGCACAGGTCAAGGCGGCAGAGCGCAAGCCCGCCACGCTTGCCGAGTTGGACACAATCGCAGCGAACATGCCGGAACGCTACCGGGCGCTTATCTATGTGGCGGCGTGGTCGGGATTGCGTTTCAGTGAACTAGCCGGACTGAAACGCGCCGACGTGGTGCTTGTGGCCGACAAGAGCGGAGCGACGTTCTATCGGCTAAACGTCGATAAGCAGACATATAAGATAGGCGGCATCCTTTACGATGGCGTGACACCGAAGACGGATGCGGGGCGTCGTGTGGTGTATCTACCGGCGTTTCTAACGGAAACTCTTATGGAGCATATGGCGCGGTACACCGGAACCGATAACACGGCGTATGTGTTCGGCACACGTAACGGAACGCCCATGATGAACAACAGCGTAGGCAAGATGTTCAGGCATGCGCGTGAGATAGCGGGCCGTCCTGACTTGCGTTTCCATGACTTGCGGCATACGGGCGCAACGATTGCGGCCAAGTCCGGGGCCACCACCAAGGAACTCATGCAGCGCATCGGCCATAGCAGCATGCGGGCGGCGCTTATATACCAGCATGCCACCGAAGAAGACGACTTGCAGCTTGCCGCGCGCATGGACGCTATGGCGAGTGTCGCAGACCGTCAGACGGTCAAGGGGGTGGAACAGTGACGCGGGGATTGCCCGAAGCTTGGCGCGAGCCGCTTGCAGCTTATTTCGACTACCTAGAGGCTATGGGCTACAGTCCGAACACGATAGCGTCGCGGCGTAGCCATATGCGGCGTTTCGCGGTAGCTGCCGGTGTCTCACCGGCCGAAGTCACCACCAAGGACTTGGTGCGGGCGTTGGGGCGTTGCCCCAGTCGTGAGTATAAGAAGGGCGTGAAGAACTCGTTTTCGTCGTTCTTCAAGTGGTATTGCCATATCGAGCAAGGGCGCGCGGACAATCCGGCCGAAGCGCTGCCGAGCGTGCGCAAGGCGAAGCCGAAGCCCATGCCGTGCCCGGATAGCGTGATACATGACGCATTGCAGCGCGCCACGGCTTCGGAACGGTTGATGATTCTACTAGCCGCCGAGTGCGGACTAAGGCGCGCCGAGATAGCACAGGTGCATAGCCGGGACGTGGTGGACGATTCCAGCGGCGGCAAGTCGCTTATCATCCATGGCAAGGGCGACAAGCAACGTATCATCCCGTTGCCGAACGATGTAGCCGCCGCAATCGTCGCCGCACGCGGGTATGTGTTCCCCGGCCGCTTCGGCGGGCATGTGGAAGTGTCCTATATCGGGAAACACGTCAGCCGGTTGCTGCCGGATGGGTACACGGCGCATAAGCTACGGCACCGTTTCGCCACGGTCGCCTACGCGGAATCTCACGACATGCTGGGCGTGTCCAAGGCGCTCGGCCACGCGAGCACGGAAACCACCATGGCGTATACGGCGTTGCCGGACGACAGGCTACGCGGCCTTGTGTCGGCCACCACGATGACGGCGCAGCCTTCCACACCGGAGCCGCCGAAGCCCGAGCGGCCGGAGCCGCTGCCGAGCGTGGAACCGGTGGAGGACGCGACGGCGCAAGTGAGACGGCACCGGAACGGCAAGATTCATTACCGCTATGAGAATGGACACGGCACGCGGCGCAAGGCACCACGCAGGACGGCGACGAACAGCATCGCAGTAGAACGCGCGAATATGCTTATCGCCGGTATCCTCGTTTCCATGCTGCAAGGCGAGACGGGGCCGTTGGTCGATATGGTGCGCGGCGACGACCCGCGTTCGTTCCGCATCCCCGCCGAAGCGTTCGCGGAGACATGGCACATTCCGCCCGAAGGCCACGCGCGGCGCGGCAGTACGGTAAGGGCCGGGGCGCGGTTGCTGCAAGCGAGAGGCTTCATAGAGTTGCGGAGCACCAACGACGGCACCATATCGGGAAACATCTCGGTCGGCCTTGAGACCATGCGCGCCGAGATGTACGAATCAGCTAGCCGATATGTCGATATGACCGATTAGCCGGGATGAATCAGGGGCCGTCACTCCGATAGGGGGATGCCGGCCCCTTGAATCTCTCTACCGTTACACAAATGATGTTCTATCCCTATAATAGGGCGTTATTTGCACTCAAGTGGGGAAACATACTCGTTTTAGTGTGTTTTTCTATACCAAAGTGGGGAATTTATTTTTCTGAGTTGGGGGAAGTGAAACGGTGGGCGCGGGGTGTCCCTTCGGAATCATCGTTAAAAAAAACGTTTTTTCAAACACCCTTAGAGAGAAAACAGAAAGGTGCCGGGCTCTTGCGCATGAACCATGATTCTCAAAAAGCTGACCTCCCTTCTTAATCCCTTATCATCCCTTCTTAATCCCTTACTACCTTTGGCACATACATGACGTAGGTGCTATCTACACATGATGTATGTGCATTACTACACATGATGTAGGTGCAGCTACACATGATGTATGTGCATCGCTACACATCATGTAGGTGCATAGGGCGTGTATCTGCACCCACATGATGTATGTACAGATACACGCCCATAGTCTCTATCTTCGTTCGAACATGCGGAGGATACGCCCGAGGTGTTGCGCGTCGTTGGGATATATAGTTTTCAACTCGTCATACCGCAATGCCACTGCCTCATAGACACATAGTCGATACTCTTGCACATGTCCTTTGTGGGACGGTGCGCCTTCGGGGACGATGAGACCCGCGCGACGTAGGTCTGCTATCGGCCTATCGAGGTACCGGGCCTTGTCGGAATCGCCGTATATCTCCATCGCAAGGGCAGCGCGCGACTTCCAGTAGACCGCCCGCCGTCCGCCCGGTTGTGTGCTATCCTTCGCGTCGGGGTCGGTTGCCGTGTTCGCCATGCGTAGTAAGACACATTGAGACAATGGCGAGAGCCTGTACAGGCCGCATATCCGCCCCGCCCATTTCGTCAACCCGTTACCCATTGGCGAACACCGCCCACGGGTCAGACACGCCCCCGGTCTCCAGCGAGTCGTCAAGCCACCACGGGCCATGTTCTTCGGCGGCACGTCTAGGATTCATACGCAAGAGCAGACGCACCGAGTTGGGGCGTTCGCTCGGCTTCACACGCACAAGGCCAAGCGACATGAGTTTTTCCAAAGCGCGACGCAGCGCGTGAACCGTGCCGGTATGCCATGGCAAGCCAAGATGGCGGGCCATATCGTAATAGGCCATATCGTAATATCCGCACCTGTTCTTTTGCCGTTCGACGATATAGAGATACAGGCGCTTACATGCGTTGCCGTCCAATTCGTTCATCGCCCACCCCTTGACTGTCGCAACCTCACCAGCACATCGTTATGGGTCAGTCCCTTCACATTCACCATTCCGGCGCGTTCAAGGCGGGCAAGACCGGCACGTAACGTCACTATGGTTTCCGCATTGTCGGAGCCGTACCATATCCAAGGCAGACCGGAACGGCGGGCAAGGGTGAGGTAATCCACGCGAGTGAACGTCACAGCGTTGCACGATTGAACAAGATATGCAAGTATGCGGCGGACTATGTATGTTTTGAGTTCACCCGTGGTACGGCTAACAGTCTTAGTCTTACGCGTCATCGTTCACCCGCCTTGTTACGGGCGAGAACGTCGGCGGCGCTGCTGTTCTGCAAATCAACAGCACGAGTGCGGGAACGTCGTCGTTTCGGCGCGGCCTTAACCTCTCTCGGTTGCGGCGTGGCACGGCGACGACGACTGTCTACAAACTCGTTCAGGTCGCCTATCGTCCATTTACGTGTAGGACGGCCAGCTTCGCCGCTACTTGGGCATCGATATAGGCAATATGTCCCTTTCGCGTCAGCCTATCCAACGCCGTCGTAGATATGCCGAGATAATCGGCGGCTTCGGTACGGTCAAGCAGCCGATACGTATTGTTCTCCATGGTGTCCCCCTATGTCGGGTACAGGGGGCCGCCTAGACAAGGGCGCGCGTCAGTTAGCGGAATACAACCAGCAATAGAGCCCGGTCTAAACGGCCCTCGCGTATGCGAAGCCGCCATACCGACACGAGCTGAGGAGCACGCGGCATGAGTATTGCCGCCGCAACCAAAGACGCGACATCAGGCGTGACATCAGGGGGCGGGCTATCAGGACGGTAGTCCCCTAACCAGTCAAGAAACAGAAGACACAGCGCGAAAGCCGCAACAAGTTGTGCACTAGCGTGGAGCAAGTCGGCATCGCCGTGTTCGACTATCAACACTATGTACTCGGTTGATGTTTCGGCGCGACGGTTCGCGTGACTCACCACTCCCAGACACAACACGAACATCACAGGCTCAAGCGCTTGCGCGTCCGGCGTTTTTTCGAGCACACCCACCAATCGCCGCGCGTGCTCTACCGCAATCCGCGCATCCATGCCTTGAGCGTCCATCGCTTCCAGCATCAACGCTTCCAACCGTCTGTAGTCCTTGGTCTTGAAGCAATCACGTAGAACGTGTGCCACATGGCCCCGAACTAGCCGCGACTTGGCGGACAGCACGGGAAATCTACTATGTATCCCCATATTGCCGAACTTGTGACGACGTGTAGCCCGGTTGCATCCTTGCGCGGACAGTTCATTGACATAATCATCAAACGAGCCGACAGACGAAACGCCATGCGCGGCCATTGCGCTATGCAAGCGCCTAGCCGCATCCAAGTTCGTCAATGGTTTCGTCATACCTGCAACATACCAAGGTTTAGGCATGTGCGGGCATGGGTTGACGGCATGTCGCACTACCAATTTCACGGCTAATCGCACGTATATCGCACGACGGTACATAAGCCACCCCAAAAATGGCGTATTATAAGGGTTCAAGGCTTATTTGTGTCTTGCTTTGCAAGCAGAGGGTCACCGGTTCGAACCCGGTATGCTCCACCATCGCAACGAACGGATTGCCGAACGAAAAACCCTTGGAATCAAATCGATTCCAAGGGTTTTTCGTTACTCGCGCATCCGCGCCCCTACTGATGCGCGCCGGGTTATAGGCCAAATTGTGTGTCTGGTGATTTAGTCGTTTGCGCCCCCTTTCAGGGGGAGCTGGCGGCCGAAGGCCGACTGAGGGGGTAGCTGGTCGCGTATACCCGGCGGATACCCCCTCAGTCCGGCTGCGCTGGACAGCTCCCCCTGAAGGGGGCGCAAATCGCCGGTCCGCTCCCACGCGGGGCGCAAATCGCCGGTCCGCTTCCGCGCGGGGCACGAGACAGGCGTGATCAGGCGCGGCGCTTGCGCCAAATCGTCAGACTGATGCCGGCGGCGGCGAGCAGGAGCATGGTACCGGTCAGACCGGTGACCATGCCGCCGGTGCGCTGAATGACATCCACCGTACACCGACGAAACGCCCGGAACGGCTTTCACCGGAAATGGGAAAACCGTCTCGGGCGCTTCATGTTGGTTGAAGGTGGTTGAAGGAAAGGAGAGAGAACCGAACGTCAGGCCTTGGTGACGTGGCCGCCGAACTGGGCGCGCATCGTGGAGACGACGCGCAGCGTGTCGTCGCCGCCGCCGCGCGAGGTCTGGCGGGCGTACAGCGCGGCCGCGGTGGCCGGGGTGGGCACGCCGAGTTCGAGCGCCGCCTCGATCATCCACTTCGCCTCGCCGGATTCGTTGGCGACCGGCGGCATCGATTCGAGCGTCGGATCGTCCTTGAACGCGTTGGCGAGCAGGTCGAGCAGCCAGGATCCGACGACGGAACCGGACTTCCACGAGGTCATCACGGCGGCAGGATCGTCGACGAGCTCGGAGCGGACCATCGTGGCGAAGCCCTCGCCGAACGCCTGCATCATGCCGTATTCGATGCCGTTGTGCACCATCTTGGCGAAGTGGCCGCCACCGACCGGGCCGGCCAGCACGAGACCGTAGTCGTCGTTCGGCTTGAGGGTCTCGTAGATCGGGCGCATGAACTCGAAGTCCTCCTTCGAGCCGCCGACCATGAGCGCGTAGCCGCGGTCGATGCCCCACACGCCGCCGGAGACGCCGCAGTCCATGAAGCGGATGCCGAGCTTGCCGAGCTCCTCGGCGTGACGGGCGTCGTCCACGTAGCGGGTGTTGCCGCCGTCGACGATCATGTCGCCGGCTTCGAGGAGTTCGCCAAGGCGGGTGATGGTGTCGTCGGTCGGCTTGCCGGCCGGGACCATGACCCACACGACGCGCGGGGCGTCGAGCGCGGCGACGAGGGCTTCGAGCGAGTCGACGTCGCGGCCCGATTCGGGGGACATGTCGTAGCCGACGACCTGGTGACCTCCGGCGACGAGACGCTTGGCCATGTTGCCGCCCATGCGGCCGAGTCCGATCATTCCAATCTGCATTTCAAGGTTTCCTTTCACAGCGGTGTGGGTTGGGTGGGGATTAGGCGTTCTGTCGGGTGTTCTCTCCCCCAGTCATCCTGCGGATGACAGCCCCCTCGTCAGAGGGGGCCGAAGTGGGGGAGCGTTACAAGACGAGGGAGAGGAGCATGACGCAGGCGAGGCCGACGACGGAAAGCACGGTCTCCATCAGGGACCAGGTCTTCAGCGTCTGCGAGACGGACATGCCGAAGTACTCCTTGACGAGCCAGAAGCCGGCGTCGTTGAGGTGGGAGAAGAACACGGAGCCGGCGCCGATGGCGAGCACGAGCAGCGCCAGGTGGGTCGGGCTCATGCCCTGCGCGAGCGGCACCATGATGCCGGAGGCGGTCACGGTCGCGACGGTCGCGGAACCAGTGGCGAGGCGGATGAGCACGGCGACCAGCCAGCCGGCGATGAGCGGGTTCATCGCGGATTCGGTGATGCCGTTGGCGATTACGTCGCCGATGCCGGAGTCGACGAGGGTCTGCTTGAAACCACCGCCGGCGGCCACGATGAACACGATGCCGGCCACGGAGGCGAAGGACTTGCCGACCTCGCCGTTGATGAACTCGCGGGTGCGGCCCTGCATGAAGCCGAGCAGGACCATCGCGACGACGGCGGTGATGAACAGGGCGGTGAGCGGCGTGCCGATGAAGACGAGCACGCGACCCCACAGGGCTTCCTTCTGGCCGGTCAGGTCGACGACGGAGGCGGCGAGCATGAGCACGACGGGCAGGAGGATCACGGTCATCGCCTGGGCGAAGGAGGGGCGCTTGGACTCGTCCTTGACGGCTTCCTTCTCGGCAGCCTGCTCGGGCGCCTGGATCGGCACCCACTTGGCCATGATGCGGCCCATCAGCGGGCCGGAGATGATGACGGTCGGGATGGCGACGAGCAGGCCGAGGCCGAGGGTGACGCCGAGGTTCGCGTTGAGCGCGGAGATCGCGACCAGCGGGCCGGGATGCGGCGGCACGAACGCGTGCAGCGTGGACAGGCCGGCGAGCGCGGGGATGCCGATGAGCACGACGGGCATCTTGGCGCGGCGCGCGGCGAACAGGACCACCGGGATGAGGATGACGACGCCGACCTCGAAGAACATCGGGATGCCGACGATGAACGCGATGAGCGCCATCGCCCACGGCAGCATCTGCAGCGGCGTCTTCTCCATGATCGTGTCGACGATCACGTCGGCGCCGCCGGAGGCGAACAGGAGGGTGCCGACGATCGCGCCGAAGCCGATGAGCAGGCCGACGTTGGAGACGGTCGAGCCGACGCCGGACGTGAAGCTGTTCCACGATTCGTCGAACGGGACGCCGGCGCACACGGCCATGACGAACGAGCCGACCATGAGCGAGATGAACGGGTGGACCTTGGCCACGGCGATGAGCAGCACGATGGCCGCGATGCCGACGATGGCCGCGATGATGAGATTCATGATGTTGTCCTTGACTTCATTGGAAGAACGTGCTGTATTCTCGGCTCCCCTTGTCAGGGGAGCTGGCAGCCGAAGGCTGACTGAGGGGTAGTCATACGGCCGAGGCTCAGGCCGCGACCGGGACCTTGCTGTCCTGGTAGGCCTTGACGGCGGCGACGGCCTGTTCGACGACTTCGTCGATGGTGCCGTCGACGGGGACGACGACGCCGTTCTCGTCCGGTCCGAGCGGCTGCAGGTCGGCGAACTGGCTGGCGAGCAGCGACGGCGGCATGAAGTGGTCCTTGCGGGCGGACAGGCGGCTGTAGATCAGCTCCTCGGAACCGGCGAGGTGCACGAAGAACACGTCCACGTTCTCGCCGAGCAGGTCGCGGTAGGCGCGCTTCAGGGCAGAGCTGGAGACGACGGTGTTCTGGTCGAGCGCCTCGCGGGCGACCATCCACGTGTTGATGACGCGCAGCCAGGGCCAGCGGTCCTCGTCGGTCAGCGGGTGGCCGGCGCTCATCTTGTCGATGTTGGCCTGCGGGTGGAAGTCATCGCCTTCGGCCATGGTGTAGCCCAGTCGGTCGCGGATTGCTTCCGCCACGGTGGATTTGCCACATCCGGCGACGCCCATCACGACGACATGAATACTCATTGGTGAATCTCCTTTGGTTCCGTCGGTCAACTACCTCGTTGATTTGTTGATATGACTATACGATGATTTAATCGTACTTGTCAAGTCAAAAGTACTACTTTTTCGGAAATCGTTCGATTTTTCCGCGGATTAGTATGATGAGACGAGTCAAGGAGGGCATCATGGGCGACGACACCACCGGACCGAAGCCAGCATCACAGGCGAAGGCATCGGCGCAGGCGAAGCCGAATCTGGACACCCCGAGCGAACTGCTGCATCAGGCCATCACCGACGAACTCGCCGTCGACATCCTCGACGGACGCTGGAACCCCGGCGAACCGCTCACGTTGGAAGCCATCCAGGACCGTTTCTCCACGTCACGCACCGTCGCGCGCGAAGTCGCGAAATACCTCGAATCGATGAACGCCGTGACCGTGCGCCGCCGCGTCGGCCTCGTGCCGAGGCCGGTCGCGGAATGGGCGGCGCTCAACACGCAGGTCATCCGCTGGAAACTCATGTCGTCGCGGCGCAAGGAGCAGCTGCGCACGCTCACCGAGCTGCGTCTCGCCGTCGAACCGGCGGCGGCCGCCGCGGCCGCACGCAACGCGACGATGGAGGCGAAGGCGATGTTCCCCGTGATGGCGGGCGAACTGCGCAGGACCGGCGAGACCGGCGACCTCGCCGACTTCCACGAGCTCGACGTGCGTTTCCATTCGGCGCTGCTGCTCAACAGCGGCAACGAACTGTTCGCCGGCATGGCGGACATCATCGGCATCGTACTCAGGGGACGCGTCGAACTGCACATGTACCCGCAACGGCCGGAACCGGCGGCGCTCGACGCGCACGACGCGGTCGCCGAGGCGGTGTGGCGCGGCGACCCGGACCGTGCGCGCGAGGCGATGCACGCGATCGTCGACGAGGTCGTCGAGGCGCTCGACCTGACGTGAACTGACGTGAGCGCGGCGGACGGCGCGGACGCGTCCAGACTCCCACATGTCCACCTGATGGCGAATATCATCCCAACCTCTTGAGCGTTTCTCGATTTCGCACCTACAATCGGAACCGTCTATTGATGGTCCAACCCAAAGGGGAGTTTCACTATGCTCACGAACGAGTACGTCAAGCGCGTCTATGCGCAGGTCGAGAAGCGCGACGGCGACCAGCCGGAGTTCCTGCAGGCCGTGCAGGAGGTCTTCGAAAGCCTGCAGCCGGTCGTCGAGAAGCATCCGGAATACGAGAAGGCGGGCGTGCTCGAGCGCATCGTCGAGCCGGAGCGCGTGGTCAAGTTCCGCGTCGCCTGGACGGACGACGAAGGCAAGGTGCAGGTCAACCGCGGCTACCGCGTCCAGTTCAACTCCGCGATCGGCCCGTACAAGGGCGGCCTGCGCTTCCACCCGACCGTGAACGAGGGCGTCATCAAGTTCCTCGGCTTCGAGCAGATCCTCAAGAACTCGCTGACCACGCTGCCGATGGGCGGCGGCAAGGGCGGCTCCGACTTCGACCCGAAGGGCAAGTCCGACGCCGAGGTCATGCGCTTCTGCCAGGCGTTCATGACCGAGCTGTGCCGGCACATCGGCCAGTTCACCGACGTGCCGGCCGGCGACATCAACGTGGGCGCGCGCGAGATCGGCTACCTGTTCGGCCAGTACAAGCGCATCCGCGGTGAGTACTCCGGCGTGCTCACCGGCAAGGGCCTGGAGTTCGGCGGCTCGCTCGCCCGCACCGAGGCCACCGGCTACGGCGTCTGCTACTACACCGCCGAGGCGCTGCGCGTGCTGCGCGGCGATTCGTTCGAAGGCAAGACCGTCGTGATCTCCGGTTCCGGCAACGTCGCGATCTACGCGACCGAGAAGGCCGAGCAGCTGGGCGCGAAGGTCGTCACCGTGTCCGACTCCAACGGCTACGTCTACGATCCGGAAGGCATCAAGGTGGACGTCGTCAAGCAGATCAAGGAGGTCGAGCGCGGCCGCATCAAGGAGTACGCGGAGCGCGTGCCGGGCGCCGAATACCATGAGGGATGCTCGGGCGTGTGGACCGTGCCGTGCGACATCGCGCTGCCGTGCGCCACGCAGAACGAGATCGACGAGAAGTCGGCCGAGGCGCTGGTCGCCGGCGGCTGCAAGGTCGTGTGCGAGGGCGCGAACATGCCGTCCACGCCGGAGGCCATCGCCGTGTACCAGAAGAACGGCCTGCTGTACGGCCCGGCCAAGGCCGCGAACGCGGGCGGCGTGGCCGTCTCCGGCCTGGAGATGAGCCAGAACAGCTACCGTCTGAGCTGGACCTTCGACGAGGTGGACGCGAAGCTCAAGTCCATCATGGAGTCGATCGTCGCCGAGTCGCTGAAGGCGGCCAAGGAGTACGGCCACGAGGGCGATCTGATGCTCGGCGCGAACGCCGCCGGCTTCGTCAAGGTCGCCAACGCCATGGTCGCCCAGGGCGTCCTGTGACCCGCTAGGGACCCGCTGAGGGACCCGCCGAGGAACCCGCGGTACGGTTCGGTGAGCCCGCTCCCCGACCATCACGGTTCCCGCCCCAACACACACGGTTCCCTCCTTGGTTTGCCACGCTTTCCCGCGGCAAACCAAGGAGGGAACCGTTACTTATAAGGACCGAACCGTTACCTTTCCGGACCGAACCGCGCCCCTCACAGACCGAGCCGCGCACAATATGGGCTCTTCGTATTTTGGTGTGTATGGGCCGTGCGGTTGGATTTTCATTTCCCTCCCGCTGGCGGGAGGTGGCGCGCAGCGCCGGAGGGTGGCCGCGGGCGGGCAGACGCCGGGATTCCACTCCCTCCCCGAGGGGGGTGTCGCCGCCTCCGCCACCGGCAGGACGACACACATCGATATATGCGCCCCGATGCCAGACACAGCCAGCAATCCCGAAGATAAGCGGCCTCGTCCGGGATTCCTGACGCCGGGCTTTCTCCCCCAGCGTCCCGGTTTCGGGAAATGAGCGGCTTCGTCCGGATTTTGGGATGCTGAGCCCTTTTCAGCGTCACATATCCCGGAGATGAGCGGCTTCATCCGGAATCCGGGATGCTGAGTCCTTCTCAGCGTCCCGGATTCGGGAGAACGGCCCCACCGTCCGGGATTTCTGACGCTAGGGAGGAGCGGCCGGACGGGGAGCGGCCTCCCGGGGTGATGCGGACAGCCTGTCTTCGGGCCTGGGGATGTCCCTGTGCTCCACAACGCTGTGCGGGGATGGTGTTGTGGAGCGCTGGTGCGCCACAACTTGGTCGTGGGAGGCGGTTCGCGGGAATTGTGGCGCGATTTGGGGGTCCGTCTGCTCCACAACGCGCGGTGGGAGCGATACCGGCGGCTGTTGTGGAGCGGGCCCGCTCCACAACGGGGGCGGGAGCCGGGATTCCGGGGAGTCGTGGCGCACTTTATGGGCCGGGAACACTGGAAACAGGGGTTTTCGCGGGGGTCGCGGCGGGAGGCTGCTCCACAACAGGCTCTCCGGCACGTGTTGTGGAGCAGCCCCGTCCGGGACGCGGGACACGGGACGCGGGACACGGGACGCGGGACATAGGACACGGGGCATAGGACACGGGGCATAGGACACGGGGCATAGGACACGGGGCATAGGACACGGGGCATAGGACACGGGACGTAGGACACGGGACACGGGACGCGAAGTATGGGCATAGGGTGTGGGAGCGGGGTATGGGGAGCCGCGCACCGCACGCGCCCGCCGCCCGCATCCCGAAACGGCCGGCCCATGTCTAAACAACCAGCCACTGAACGACCAACTGGCCCACGTCTGAAAACAGCCGACCCCGCGCCCGAAACGGCCAGCCTCATGCTGGCCGACGCATCGGATTCCAATCCACGACCACCCTCCGGCGCCACGCGCCACCTCCCGCCAGCGGGAGGGGAATAACGATCACCCCGCAGTACAATATGCACTTCGCATCAACTTCGTACTTACTTACCACCGATACGAAGCTGATACGAAGTTCTGGTATGTGCGTACGAAGTCAGTAACGGGCCGGTTCCATCATATAGGGACCGACCCGTTACCTTCCCGGACCGAACCGCGTCTACAGCAGCTCCAGGGTCACGTCGAGCTTGAGCGGCCGATCCGCCGGCACCTGGAACTCGTCGTGCACGGGCGCACCCCACGTGTCGTCACCGCCGACACCCATCTGGGCGGCGAGCAGACGCAAGTAGATGTTGCGCACCGGCGGCAGCTCGTCGGGGTGCATGGCCTCCTCGAGCATCAGCGAGCTGTACGGCAGCAGGCTCACCGCGAACGGCGAGGCGTCAGCACCGCAACCACACCCGCACCCGCGCACGTCACCCGCCGAAACGCGCATGCCGTGCCCGTATTCATCGGTGATCTCCGCCCAACGCACGCCCTCATGGTTGCCGGTCTCCTGCGGCACGAGGTAGGGCGCGCAATCCTCCTCGGCCGTGCGCGAGAACACGCCGAGCTTCGCGCCGTGCAGTCGGTCGGCGTAGGTCTCCTCGGGTCCGAGTCCGTAGAAGCGCAGGCGATCGTACTGCGCGGGCAGCTTCCATTCGAGTCCGAACGCGGGCAGCGTGGCCGCACCGGCCTCGCCCGGGTACTCCACCGTCAGATGCACACGCAGCGACGCGTCCACGTCGTAGCGCACGACGACCGGCGTGTGCGCGGCGTCGGCAAGTTCGTAGTCGTAGCGCGCGGTCAGGCCGTGACCGTCGGCCGTCGGCTCCACCGACGTGCCGGTCACGCGCGCGTACCGGCCCGCCGCGAACCACTGCGCGCGGTCGAATCCGGAGCCGTTGCCGCGGTCGTTGTCGACGAGCGCGCGGAACGTCGTGAGGTTCGGCCGGCGGATGACCATCTCACGTCCGTCGCGACGGAACGACACGATGCCGCCCTGCGTCTTCGACAGGATGATCTCGTCGCGGTCGTCGTGGATTCCCGCGTTGAAGCCGTCGGCGGCGACAGTCGCGCGCGTCGCGGCGACGTCGCACGCGCGACCGCCCGCCGCACCGGCACCGTCGCCGTCCACAGACACGACGGCCGTGTGCTGGCCGAACGTGAGCTCGTACCCGGCCGGCGCCCAGTCGGTGGCGACGGCGAGACGCTGGTCGACCTCATATGTGACCTCGTGACGGCCGCCGACCGCGCAACCGCAATCGCAATCGCCGCCCGCCGTCACGTCCACCAGATCGGTGACGGACGGGAACCCGACCGCCTCGCGGCGCGTCTCGCCGGCCGGCACGTCGAAGCGGTAGTCGGCGTGCCAGCGTTCGACGCCGTCGACGAGCACGCGCGCGGTGAACACATAACCGGCGGTGGACACGAACAGGTTGTCGTTCGTGACCGTCACGCCGTGCGCGTCCGGCACGAGCCTGACGTTCGCGTAGCACTGCTTGACTTCGGCGGCCTTGGGGGAGGGGGTGCGGTCGGCGAACACGATGCCGTCGCCGCTGAACTCGTAGTCGTTCGGACGATCGTCGAAGTCGCCGCCGTAGGCGAGGCGCTCGGTGCCGTCTGGGAGCCTCTGGACGAGCGCCTGGTCGACGAAGTCCCAGATGAATCCGCCCTGATACTTCGGGTGCTTCTCGAGCGCCGTGTACAGGTGCAGGCCGCCGGTGGAGTTGCCCATCGAATGGCTGTATTCGCAGGAGATGTACGGCTTGGCGTCGTCTCCGAGGTATAGTTCCTCGATCTCGGCGGGCTTCGCGTACATGCGGCTCATCACGTCGGAGACGTCGTTGTATTCCTGCTGCCAGAACACGCCCTCGTAGTGGACCGGGCGATGCGGGTCGTTCGCATGCACGAAGTCGCACATGGAACGGAACACGTCGCCACCGAACGACTCGTTGCCGAGCGACCAGATGACGACGCTCGGATGGTTGTAGTCGCGGCGCATCATGCTGCGCGTGCGGTCGACGCACGCCCCGCGCCATTCGTCGCGGCTCGCGGGCACGGCGAGGTCGGGCGTGAGCACGTCGCCGGGGGAGGTCCAGCTGCCGTGCGTCTCGAGGTTCGTCTCGTCGATCACGTAGATGCCGTATTCGTCGCACAGTTCGTACCAGCGGCTCTCGTTCGGGTAGTGCGAGGTGCGCACGGCGTTGATGTTGTGGCGCTTGAAGAAGCGGATGTCGGCGATCATGTCCGATTCGGGCACGGTGCGGCCGGTGCGGGCATCGAATTCGTGACGGTTGACACCCTTGAACACGATGCGCTTGCCATTGAGCTTCATCAGTCCGTCCTCGATGGCGAAACGACGGAAGCCGATGCGCTGCGGGACGGCTTCGACGAGCGCGCCGTCCGCGCCGGCGACGACGAGTTCCAGCGTGTAGAGGGCGGGATCCTCGGCGCTCCACGGATTCACCTGGCCGACGTTCGCGTGCCACGTGACCGTGCCCTGCGCGGCGGCGGGGGCGGTCACGTCGGCGACGGTCTTCGTCTCGCCCCACACGACTGTGCCGGCCGCGTCGCGCAGCGCGAGGTCGATGGTCGCGCCGGCCGCGCCGGAGACACCATCCATGATGCCGGCCGCGCCGGAGAGGCCGTCCACCGTCGCGACGACGTCGAGCACGCCCTCGCCGGTCGAGGCGTCGTAGTCGGCGTCAACCTTGAGGTCAGCGACGTGGACGCGCGGATGCGCGGCAAGTTCGACACTGCGGAAGATGCCGTGCAGACGCCAGAAGTCCTGGTCTTCCAGCCAGCTCGCGGACGTGAACTCGAAGCAGGCGACGGCGAGCGTGTTCGCGCCTTCGCGGATGATTCCGGTGACGTCGAACTCGCTGGGGGTGAAGGAGTCCTCGGCGTAGCCGACGAACGTGCCGTTGAGCCACACGGCGATCGCGGTGGCGGCGCCGTGGAAGGTGAGGGTGACGGTGCGTCCGTCGCGGATCGCGGCGGCGGTCTTCGGAGCGGTGGCGAACGCGCGGCGGTACAGGGCGACGTGGTTGTGTTCGGGGATGCCGGGCGCAACCGGGGCCTCATGGCCGGACCACGGGTACTGCTGGTTCACGTACTGGTGCTTGAGGAATCCCTTGACTTCGAGCGCGGAGGGCACGTCGATGGGGGAGAATGCGGAGTCGTCGTAGGCGGGCTGGGCGAAGGCGGCTTCGGCGAGCGTGCTCTTGCCGTAGTCGGCGAGGTCCACGAGTTCGACCTTCCACGTGCCGTCGAGGCTCTGCTTGAGGTCGGACGCCTCACCCGCGGCCGGGACGTGGTCGTAGGCGCGGTGGCTGGAGTGGGCGGCGAGGCGGTTGACGGCGAACGTGCGCGGGTCGGTGAGCCATGCCGGATCGAAGCGGTCGGCGGCGACCGGTTGCGCGGATGATTGCCCGCCTGTCCATCCGGCTGTGGTGAGACTGGTCATAATCATTGCCTTTCTGCTGGTCCCGATGGTGCGCCGATGCTTGATTGTTGTGCACCACGACTTCGTGATTTCCCACCGGGATAAATCGTTTACTAAATTTACCGTCGCCAATACGATAACGCAACCACGACACGCGCCCACTCCGACGGCAGGGCATTTCAATCGCCGCACTGCCACCAACGCAACATCACACACGACGCCGCACACCGCACCGCCGACACCGCCTTCCAACAGCACATCGGCAGCACACCAACACACTCGCGACACGCCTTACCGACAGCCGTTTTTATAACGATATTTAGTTACGATTTTACTTATTTTAAGTAATGCGATACACTCAATCGCACCTGTCCGGACAACAACGTCCGGGCGGCTTCACCGTCGAAAGAAGGCACAGGATGTCCGCCACGCCCACGGAACCCACGCATACGCCACCAACCCAGCAATCCGATCCGCAACGACCGGCAGCACCGCACCCGAACCAATCCGCCGCGACCACCGCGACCACCGCGGCCACCGCGCCGACGATCCACAAAGGGCGTCTCGCCGCCTACGCGTTCGGCAACTTCGGCCAAGCGCTCTTCTACAACGCGCTGAGCACCTACTTCGTAGTCTACGCGACCACGTCGCTGTTCGCCGGCATCGACAAGGCCCTCGCGGCTAAGCTCATCGGCGTCATCACCTCGCTCGTGATGATCATCCGCATCGCCGAAATCTTCATCGACCCGCTGCTCGGCAACCTCGTCGACAACACCACCACGCGAATCGGCCGCTTCCGCCCATGGCAGTTCATCGGCGGCACCGTCTCCGCCATCCTGCTGCTCATCATCTTCACCGGCATGTTCGGCCTGGTGAACGTCAACACCACCGCGTTCATCATCACGTTCGTCATCGTGTTCATCGTGCTCGACGTGTTCTACTCGCTGCGCGACATCTCCTATTGGGGCATGGTGCCGGCCATCTCCTCCGACTCGCACGAACGCTCCGTCTACACCGCCGCCGGCACGCTGTTCGGCTCGCTCGGCTACAACGGCCTGACCATCGCCGTCATCCCGATCACCACGATGTTCGCGATGGACCACACCACGCAGACGCAGGGCGGTTGGACCGCGTTCGGCGTCATCGTCGCGCTCATCGGCATTCTCACCTGCTGGACCGTCGGCTTCGGCGTCAAGGAGAACGACAGCGCGCTGCGCAGGAAAGCCGAGGCGAACGGCAACCCGCTGCAGGCGTTCAAGGCGCTCGGACGCAACGACCAGCTGATGTGGACCGCCCTCGCCTACCTGTTCTACTCGTTCGCGAACGTGGCCACCGGCGGCGTGATGGTGTACCTGTTCAAATACGTCGTCAACCGTTCCGACCTGTTCTCGATCACCGGCATCATCCCGTTCGTGGCGGGCATCCTGCTCGCGCCGCTGTTCCCGGTCGTCACGCGCCGCATCCCACGCAAGGCCGTGTTCCTCACGGGCATCGCGATGATGGGATGCGCCTACGTGCTGTTCATCATCGCACCGACCAACATCACGGTCGTCATCACCGCGCTGGTGCTCTTCTACGCGCCGCAGACGCTCATCCAGATGACCGGCATCCTGTGCCTTGAAGACTCCGTCGAATACGGGCAGCTCAAGACCGGCCGCCGCAACGAGGCCGTGACACTCTCCGTGCGCCCGATGCTCGACAAGATCGCCGGCGCGTTGTCCAACGGATTCGTCGGCTTCGTAGCCGTCGCCGCCGGCATGATCGGCACGGCCACGGCCGGCGACATGACCCCGGCGAACATCGCCACATTCAAGGGGTTCGCGTTCTACATGCCGCTCGCGTTCATCGTGATCAGCTTCCTCACGTTCCTGTTCGGCGTGAAGCTCAGCGAGAAGGCGCATGCCCGCATCGTGCGCCAACTCGAAGCCGGCATGGGCGGCGACGGCGAGCCGGAATACGGCAAGGAGATCGCCAAGGCCGCGCTGCTCGGCTAGCGAGGTACCTACTGTCACGACAGCGTGACGGCTCCTCGACAGGCACGGTTCCCTCCTTGATGCGCACGGTTCCCTCCTCGGTTTGTTACGGTTTTCCGTTGCAGATCAGGGAGGGAACCATGACAACCGATGAGCCCGGTGCGCCCGCGCGCGACGTCGTGCGATATGATGGAATTAGTAAACGAATTTACCTGTGATTCCGCAAGGGAGCGTACTGAACAACCATCATGGTCACGATCAAGGAGATAGCGAAGCAGGCCAGCTTCTCGCCGGCGACGGTCTCCCGTCTGCTCAACGGCGACCCGACATTCTCCGTCAAGGAGGAGACCCGCCGACGAATCCTCGAGGTGAGCGAGCGCCTCGGCTACGACATGCAGGATCGCCGCGGAGGCATGCCGGCGCTGCGCGACGTGGCCGTGCTGTCCTCGCTCGCCGACGACGAAGAACTGCAGAACGCCTACTTCGCCGAACTGCGCGACGCGCTCCTCACCGCCGCCGAACAGCGCCGCGTCACGCTCACATTCCGTTCCGACATCGACCGACTCATCGAAGAGGCGGACCAGTACGACGGATTCATCTCCATCGGACCGGAGATCCACGCCGCCGAAAGCCTCTCCCGCTTGCACGACGCATTGCCGCACGGCGTGTTCATCGACGTGAATCCGGCCCCGAACCTGTTCGATTCGGTACAGCCCGATCTCGCGCAGACCGTGCTCGACGCAATCACCGAGGCGCGCCGGCGCGGCATGACGCGCATCGGATTCATCGGCGGCGATGGCTATTCGATGGGCGACTACGAGTACCCGGAAGACAGCCGTTCGATGGCCTACCGCAACTGGTGCGAACGGCTCGGACTCGACACGACCGGATTGTATTTCGTGGGCGGCAAGACCAGCGTGGACACCGGACGCGAGCTCGGCCGCCGAGTCGTCGCGCAGATCGGAGATCAGCCCGGCGAACTGGCCGCCAATCTGCCCGACTGCTTCATCGTGAGCGCCGACCCGATCACCGTGGGCGTGCTCCAGGAGTTCACGCAGGCCGGCATCGTCGTACCGCGCGACGTGGAACTCATCTCCATCAACAACCAGTCAATCGCCCGCTACACGTCACCGCCATTGACCACCTATGCCATCGACCTCAAGGCCATGGCGCACACCGCGCTCAGCCAACTCGTCGAATCGGTGAGCTACGGCGGCGACACCAAGCGCCACACGTTCCTCTCCACCAGGCTCGTGGTCCGGGGCAGCTTCACCCCGGCAGGAGAGTAGGCGAAGGCGAGCGGCAGCGGGCAACCATGCGGCCAGCCACAGGCTGCCCTCAGTTGCGGACGAGGTGTCAGGGAACCCACCCCCTCAGTCGGCTTCGCCGACAGCTCCCCCTAAAAGGGGAGCCATACCCCCTCAGCCGGCTCCGCCGACAGCTCCCCCTAGAAGGGGGAGCAGGAAAATCGCATGCGTCACAGATGCACTCCTTCTTCTTGCTCCCCCTTTTAGGGGGAGCTGTCCGGCTTCGCCGGACTGAGGGGGTTCCGGTCTTTGCACGGCTTTCCCCAACTCTCAGCTTCGTCAAGCGCGCCGCCACCGCCTTGGTCACGAAGTGGCCGCCCTGGCGCGGGAGGCATCCCGCTCGCCCGGGATGAAATCCCAAGGCATGCGGCGCGCGACCACACCGAATGCGAACAGCGCGATGAAGCCGATCACGGCGATGCGCAGCGGGCCGTCGGCCGCGGCGGACACCGCGGACGACACGACGCCCGCAGACCCCGAACCGGCCGCCCCTGAATCGACCACGCCGGTCCCGGCGTCCGCCGATCCGGCCGCAACAAACCCGGTGATCGCCATGACCGTCAGCACGCCGAGCACCACCGTGCGCACCGCATAGAACGCCACGCGAAGGCCGCCATGCCGCGGCACCGTCTCGATGGTCATATGCGTGAACATGCCGCCGAGCGTGGCTCCGCGGTGCGCGAGCGGCACGAGCAGCTCGAACACGAGGAACGCCATCGCCGCCGCGGTCGGCGCGATCGCGTTCATCCAGCCGATTCCCACCGTGATGCGCCCGCCGAACAGCGCGAAATCGCCGTTCGCGAGCGGCGTGGCGAGCGCGTGGAACAGCAGCACGACGGCCATCGTGAGCGGGAAGTACGCGGCCACAACGAGCATCATGTCGATGACGAACGTGACGGCGCGGTGCAGCGCTCCCGGCCGCGTATTCACCTCGTCGCGGCCCGGAAGCGCGGTGGCCGGCACCCATGCGCCGAACAGTTTCGCGATGCCGAGGCCGACAATCGCGCCGAGCGTGTTCGTCATCAGATCGTTGACGTCGAACTGGCGGTAGGCGCACGGGTAGAGTCCCCAGAATCCGGTGAGCTGCGATGATTCGATGAACAGCGACATGGCGAACCCGCCGCCGACCACCGCCCACCAGCGCCAGCGCAGCCAGCGGGCGAGCACGAAACCGAGCGGCACGAAGAACACGACGTTCATCACGAGCTGGAGCAGCCCGTACAGGCCCCCGTACTGGAGGTCCTCGAGGAATCGCAGCGGGTTGAGCTGCGGCGCGTAGTCGCCCACGTGCGCCGCGCAGAAGGCGTCCGGATCGTCGGGCATCGGGTAGAGCGTGAACGCGATAAGACCGGTGAAGTACAGCACGCTCAGATAGGACGCGCCGACCGACAGCGCGCGCAGGCGATGGTATCGGTGGTAGAGGCCGGCGAGAATCGGCAAGGTGAGTACAAGCGCGACCAGCGGCCACAGTAGCAGCGCGATTGCGAACGACGTGGAGAAATAACCCAAATAGCCAAGCATCGCGCCCCACTATAGCGGTTCCGCTTCCTCGAACGATGGGAACCGTCCGGCCACACGCGCGGGATGACAACGGTTTCACCCCATCGTTATCATGGGCGGCAGCGGCATGATTTCCCGTATGCGAGACGCACGACCGACGCCCACGTGGACCGAGACTGCCGCGACGACAACCGAGACGCGAGGAGCAGTATGAGCGCGAAACGGAATGATTTCAATCACAGGCCCACTATCTATGATGTGGCCGAGCGCGCCGGAACCTCGTATGCGACGGTCTCCCGCTATCTCAACGGGCGCAGCGGCGTGGCCGCGAGCACGGCAAAACGCATCGAGCAGGCGATCAAGGATGTCGACTACACGCCGAGCGCGGCCGCGCGGTCGCTCGCGCAGCAGCGCACGCATCTCATCGCATTGATCATCCACGCGCGGTCCGAGGACATCATCACCGATCCGAACATCATGCAGATCATCGCCAGCGCGAATGCGCGCGTCACGCGTGAGGGATGGCAGATGGTCACGTTGATGAGCGAGAACGACGGCGAGTCACGCGCCAATATCGAACGGCTGGTGTCCGGCGGATTCGCGGACGGCTACCTGCTGTACACGATGGAGGAGAATGACCCGCTTCTCCCGCTGTTCGAACGCCGCTCGATGCACGCGGTGATCTCCGGCACCGGATACCGTCAACAGCCACCGTTCGTGTCGGTGGATGTCGATAACGTCGCCGCGATGAGCGAGCTCATCCGGTACGTGTTGACGGGGGAGACGCACTCCGCCGGCGGTGACGCGGATGATGCGGACACCACGGACACCACCACTGCCGGCGACGCGACGGCGGCATTGCGCCGCACACGCCCCGCCTACATCTGCGGCCCGTTGAACATGCCGGGCGCGCCGGAGCGTCTCGCCGCGTTCCGAGCCGTCACCGGCGAGCTGCTGCCGGACAGCGCCGACTCCCTGCCCGTCCACTACGCGGCGGATTGGAAGACGACGAGCGCCGCCGCGGCCGTCCGCGCATGGGCGGAGGACGGCACGTTGGCGACGCGTGACGCGATCATCTGCGCGAACGATACGCTCGCTTTGGGTGCGATCGAAGAGCTGCACCGGTTGGGGTACGACGTGCCCGGCGACGTGGCGGTGTCCGGGTTCGACAATAGTTCGGCGGCCACATCGATCACGCCGCGACTGACCACGGTGGATCAGCATATGGAGCGTCGCGGATGGGTGATGGCGGGACTGGTCATCGACCAGATCCGCGACACCGACAAGAACGGTGACGGGAACGGTGACAGGAACGCGAGCGCGGATGACGCGGGCGATGCACCGTCGAAGACCGTGATGCTCGCTACCGATCTGGTAATCCGCGAATCCGCGTGAGCCTCGCGCGTGACAATCACAGACGGTCCACAACCGTCACGGTTCCTTCCACAACCAACACGGTTCCCTCCTTGGTTTGGCTCGTTGTTCCGTGACCAACCAAGGAGGGAACCGTGATAACGAAGGAAGCCGGGCCCCGGAGGAATGGGACCCGGCCTGATGTGAAGGAGCTTCAGGAGAAGTCTGGAGGGGGAGCGGCGCCGAGGCACCGCTCTGGTTGAACTGGATGGGCGTGACCGGCGTCAGCCTTGCTTGACGGTGAAGCCCTGATCGCTGCCGTACTTGGCGAGCGCCTTCTGGAAGGCCGCGAGGCCCTTCTCCAGCGTGGTGGACTTGTCCGTGTATGCCTTGCCGACGTAGTCGCCGTAGATGCTGTTGGCCTGGCCGGCGTAGGGGAGGAACTGGAAGGATTCGGTCACCTGGTCGGCGGCCTCGGCAAGCACCTCGTTGTAGGCCTGGTCGCCGAAGTAGGCGCGCACCTCATCGGAGCCCTTGAGGAAGTCGGCGTCCTTGAGCGTGGCCTTGTCGGCCGGGAAGGCACCGCCGTCGGTGCGGATCTTGATGCCTTCCTTGCTGTGGTTCGCGAAGTCGATGAACTTGAACGCGGCGTCCTGATTCTTGGAGGCGGAGGTCACGGCCAGCGCGGAGCCGCCGTTCTCGCCGTTGGACGGCTTGGAGGCGTCCCAGTTCGGCTGGAGGGCGACGCGCATGTTGCCCTTGGCGGCCGCGGAGTTGGAGACCAGGTTGGCGGGCATCCACGCACCTTCGAAGATGGTGGCGATGGTGCCGTCGCCGATGCCGCGGTTCCACTCGTCGGCCCACGTGGCAACCTTCGTGTTGATGAGGTCCTCGTCGATCATCTTCTGCCAGAAGTCGGCGACTGTCTTCACCTGCGGATCGGACGTGAAGTTGATGGTGACGTTCTCGCCCTTGGACTCGTACGGCTTGGCGCCGGCCTGCCACAGGAACGCGGTCATCACCTTGATGTCGCCTGCGTCGGCGGTGATGTAGTAGTCGTCGCCGAGGGCGCGGATCTTCTTGGCGTCCTGATAGTACTCGTCCCACGTCTTCGGGGCCTCGGTGATGCCGGCCTTGTCGAACGTGGCCTTGTTGTAGAACATGGCCTGCGGACCGGAGTCCATCGGCAGCGCGTACACGCCGTCGTTGAGGCTCACCGAGTTCCATGTGCCCGGCGTGTAGAACTTGTCGTAGCCGGAGGTCTTGTCCTTGATGTTCGCAAGCTGGCTCTGCTCGCCGATCACGAACTGCGGGACGGTCATGTATTCGAGCTGGACGACGTCGGGGATGCCGCTGCCGGCCTGGATCGCGTTGTTGAGCGAGGTGACGGTGGTGTCCGCCTTGCCTGTGTTGTTGAACTTGATCGTGATGTTCGGGTACTTCTTCTCGAACGCCTTGATGACCGGCTTGAGCGTGGGCTCCCACGCCCACAGGTTGAGCGTGACGTCGCCGTTCGCGTCGCCCGCGGCACCTTGGCTCGACGATCCGCCACATGCGGCCACGGATACGAGCATCGCGGCGGCTCCGACCACCGCCACGGTCTTCTTCAGTGAGAACTTCATGGTTTCCGTCCCTTCCTTGGGTGCTGCCGCACGTCGCTCCATCATCGGCGTGTGACCGGTTACGCTTCGATAGTATACACTGGTGTGTGACCGGTCACAACCTGTGTGTCGTTTCACCGGCGAGACGAACGACGGCCACGAAGGACGGAAGACCTATGACGACGAAGCAGCCACCTACGATGTCCACTATGACAACCGCACCGAAGAAACCCACCATCCGCGACGTGGCACGCCTCGCCGGCGTCTCCTACGGCACGGTCTCGCGCTATCTCAACGGCAACGAGCATGTCTCCCAGGACGCCGCCGAACGCATCGCCGCGGCCATCGAGCAGTCGCACTACACCCCGAACAAGGCCGCCCGCTCGCTCGCGCGACAGCGCACGCAGACCGTGGCGCTCATCATCCAGGTCGAGTCGAACGAGACGATGGTGCAGGCCAGCGTCTCCGAGGCGATGGTCGGCGCCAACCAGGTGCTCGGCGACGCCGGATACCAGATGGTCACCATCATCGCCAATTCCGACGAGTCGACGAGACGCATCACCCAGCTCGTCAACAGCGATTTCGCCGACGGCTACCTGCTGTTCTCGTTGAGCGAGGACGACAGTCTCGCCAACGCGTTCCTGGACGTCCGACGCCCGGTCGTGCGCTCCGAGGCGAGCGACCGCGGCGACCTGCCATACCCGGCCATCGACTTCGCCAACAGGGACGGCCAGCGCGCGATCACACGGTACCTGCTCGACAACGGCAGAACGCGTCTCGCCTACGTGTGCGGACCTGGATACTCGCCTACGTCCGGCAACCGTCTGGACGGCTTCCGGGATGCGGTGGGCGACGCCTACGACGAACGCCGCGTCTACTACGCGGATGATTGGGAGATCACCAGCGGCGAGATGGCGGCTGTGGCGTTCCAACCGCAACTCGACCGGATCGACGGCATCGTATGCGCCAACGACAGCATCGCCATCGGCGTGATCAACCAGCTCGCCCGGTTCGGGTACACGACTCCCGACGACATCGCCGTCACCGGATTCGACGATTCGCCGCTCGCCCTGCTCGTCAACCCGAAACTCACCACGGTCCGGCAGGATTCGCAGCTGCACGGCCGCGCGATGGCCGAGGCGTTGCTGCACATGCTGCACGGCGCCGCCATCGAGCCTCACCACGTGGAACTCCTCCCCACGTCCATCGTCAAACGTCAGTCCGCCTGACCCCGCCGCCAAACAGCTCCGGATACGACGAAGGCCCGCCGAAGCGGGCCTTGCACGATGCGCTCGATGGCGATCAGTCGTCGCCGAGCGTCACATGAACGCCGCCGACGAGCGAGCTGACGACGTTGTAGATCGCGGCGACCACCACGGCGAGGATCGTGAGCAGCACGATCTCGACGATGGAGAAGATCGTCACGGCGGACAGCACGGTGGGCAGGGAGAACACCTGCGCCAGGTTGAAGCCGTCCGCGTTGAGGCCGGTGGAGGCGACGATCTGCGTGATCTGGTCGAACACGCCGACCGCGTTGAGCAGCAGCCAGACAAGGGCCGCGGCGACGATCTGGATGAGCGCTCCGGCGATGGACATCATGAACGACACCTTCGCCACACTCCACACGTTGAGACGCGTGAGAGACAGGTTCATACGACGGGCGCGCGGCGTGCCGCGGCGCACGGCCGGACGGACCTTGATGCCGCCGGACGCCTTCGCCTTGGATTCGGCGTGCTCGCGGGCCTGGGATTCGTCGATCAGCGGCTTGTTGGACACGGAACGGGCCACACGCGGCGCATGCCCGTCCGCCGGGGCGACGGCGGGGGCTTCGGCCGGGGCGGCCTCGCCTTCGGGCCGCTCAGGCAGCTTCACTTCCGGCACGGGCTCCTCGTGCAGCTCTTCTTGGTTGTCGCTCATGTTGCTCCTTCACGATTCGCTGAATCTCTAGAGAGACTAGCAATCTTCGCAGACGATTACGCCTGCTCCGGTTCGTTGTTCACAGTCTCCGCGCCGGTCTCAGCCACGGCGGGGGCTTCGGCGACGGCACCCGTCGCCTCCGTAACGGTCTCCGGCTGCTCCTCGTCATCCGTCTCCTCGTTGCGCGCGATGGAGATGATCTCGTCGCCCTTGTCGGGCTTGGCGAGCGTGACGCCCTGCGTGTTGCGGCCGGTGCGCTTGACCTCGGCCACGGCGGAGCGGATCACCTTGCCGGACTTCATGATGGCGAGCACCTGGTCGTCCTCGGAGACGACGACCGCACCGACCAGCGAGCCGCGGCCCTCGGCCAGCTGGACGGCCTTGATGCCGAGGCCGTTGCGGCCCTGGAGACGGTACTCGGAGATCGCGGAACGCTTGGCGAAGCCCTCGTTCGTGACGACGAGCAGGTCCTTGTCGGTCTCGGACGGCACCACGTCCATGGCGAGCAGCTCGTCGCCGTCGCGGAACTTCATGCCCTGCACACCGGCGGTCTGGCGGCCCATCGGACGCAGCTGGGCGTCGTCGGCGGCGAACTTGAGGCTCATGCCGAGCTTGGAGACGAGGATGATGTCGTCCTCGGCGTTGCACAGCGCGGCGCCGATCAGCTCGTCGGCCGCCTCGCCGTTCTCGTCGGCCATGAGGCGCACGGCGATGAGTCCGCCCTGACGCGGCGAATCGTATTCGGACAGCGCGGTCTTCTTCACCTTGCCGGAACGCGTCGCGAGCACCAGGTACTTGGCGACCTCGTAGTTCGGGATGGACAGCACGGCCTGGATGGTCTCGTCCGGTCCGAACTGCAGCAGGTTCGCCACGTGCTGGCCCTTCGAGTCGCGCGAGCCCTCGGGCAGCTCGTACGCCTTGAGGCGGTACACACGGCCCTTGTTCGTGAAGAACAGCAGCCAGTTGTGCGTCGAGGTGAGGAAGAAGTGGTCCACCACGTCGTCCTCGCGCAGCTTGGCGCCCTTGATGCCCTTGCCGCCGCGGTGCTGCGCGCGGTATTCGTCGGCCTTGGTGCGCTTGACGAAGCCGGAGTGCGTGACGGTGACGACCACGTTCTCCTCGGGGATCAGATCCTCCTCGGTCATGTCGCCGGAGAACGGCAGGATGCGCGTGCGGCGGTCGTCGCCGTACTTGGCGACGATCTCGTCGAGCTCGTCGCCGACGATCTTGCGCTGGCGTTCCGGCTTGGCGAGGATGTCCGCATAGTCGGCGATCTTCCTCATGAGCTCGTTGTGCTCGTCGAGGATCTTCTGCCGTTCGAGGGCGGCGAGACGGCGCAGCTGCATCGCGAGGATCGCGTCGGCCTGCACCTGGTCCACGTCGAGCAGCTCCATCAGGCCGGTGCGCGCGGCGTCGGCGTCGGGGGAGCGGCGGATCAGGGCCACGACCTCGTCGATCATGTCGAGGGCCTTCAGGTAGCCCTGCAGGATGTGGTCGCGCTCCTCGGCCTCGCGCTTCAAGTACGCGGTGCGGCGGGCGATCACGTCGAGCTGGTGGGCGACCCAGTGACGCACGAACGCGTCGAGGGAGAGGGTGCGCGGCACGCCGTCGACGAGCGCGAGCATGTTCGCGCCGAACGTCTGCTGCAGCTGGGAGTGCTTGTACAGGTTGTTGAGGACGACCTTCGGCACGGCGTCGCGCTTGAGCACGAGCACGAGGCGCTGGCCGGTGCGGCCGGACGTCTCGTCGCGCATGTCGGCGATGCCCTGGATCTTGCCGTCGCGCACGGCCTCGCGGATGGAGACGACGAGACGGTCCGGGTTCACCTGGTACGGCAGCTCGGTGACGACCAGGCACATGCGGCCCTTGATCTCCTCGGTGTTCACGACGGCGCGCATCGTGATCAGGCCGCGGCCGGTGCGGTACGCCTGCTCGATGCCCTTGTGGCCGAGGATCGTGGCACCGGTGGGGAAGTCGGGGCCCTTGATGCGGGCGATGAGCGCGTCGAGCAGCTCCTCGCGGCTCGCGTCCGGATGGTCGAGCGCCCAGTGCACGCCGTCCGCCACCTCGCGCATGTTGTGCGGCGGGATGTTCGTCGCCATGCCGACGGCGATGCCGGACGAGCCGTTGCACAGCAGGTTCGGGAAGCGCGCGGGCAGCACGGTCGGCTCCTGCGTCTTGCCGTCGTAGTTGGGCACGAAGTCGACGGTCTCCTTGTCGATGTCGCGCACCATCTCCATCGAGAGCGGGGCCATGCGGCACTCGGTGTAACGCATGGCGGCGGCCGGGTCGTCGCCGGGGGAGCCGAAGTTGCCCTGGCCGTCGACGAGCATGTAGCGCATCGACCACGACTGGGCCATACGCACGAGGGTGTCGTAGATCGCGGAGTCGCCGTGCGGGTGGTACTTGCCCATCACGTCGCCGACGACGCGGGAGCACTTGTTGTAGCCGCGGTCGGGGCGGTAGCCGCCGTCGTACATCGCGTAGATCACGCGGCGGTGCACGGGCTTCAGGCCGTCGCGCACGTCCGGCAGGGCGCGGTCCACGATGACGCTCATCGCGTATGCGAGGTAGGACTCGCGCATCTCGACCTGCAGGTCCTTGCGCTGGATGCGTTCGCCGGTCATCAGGCCGTAGTCGGTGTTGTCGGCCTCCTGCGGGCTCAACGGCTCCATCGAGCCGTCGCCGGTCGGCTGGCCGTCGATCTGACCGTCGGCCTGGCCGTCAAGCTGGCCGTCGCCGTTGTTGTTCTCATCTGCCACTTGTCGTTCCTTCTATCGTTCAAGTTCGTTATGCCGCCCCCGCCGGCGGGGGCTCCCGTGAAGCGGGTGGAGTGGTCGCCCGGCGGCTTCCGGGAAACCGCCGGGCGACCACCCTTACGCGTCGATCCAGGCGGCGTTGCGGGCGTTGCGCTGGATGAAGAGGCGGCGGGGTTCGACCTCGTCGCCCATGAGCATCGAGAACGTCTCGTCGGCCGCGGCGGCGTCCTCGATCTGCACCTGCTTGAGCACGCGGTGCTCCGGGTCCATGGTCGTCTCCCACAGCTCCTGGTAGCTCATCTCGCCCAGACCCTTGTAGCGCTGGATGCCTTCGCCCTTCGGCAGCTGGCGTCCCTTCGCCTTGCCTTCGGCGAGCACGCGGTCGCGCTCGGAGTCGGTGTACACGAAGTCGTGCGGGCCCTTGGTCCACTTGAGGCGGTACAGCGGCGGCATGGCCACGTACACGTATCCGGCGGTGATCATCGGGCGCATGTAGCGGAAGAACAGGGTGAGGTTCAGCGTGGCGATGTGCGCGCCGTCCACATCGGCATCGGCCATGATGATGACCTTGTGGTAGCGCACCTTCGACAGGTCGAAGTCCTCGCCGTAGCCGCCGCCGACCGCGGTGATCAGCGATTCGATGGTGTCGGACTTCATCATGCGGTCGAGGCTGGCGCGCTCGGTGTTGAGGATCTTGCCTCGCAGCGGCAGGATGGCCTGCGTGATCGGGTTGCGCCCCTGAATCGCGGAGCCGCCTGCGGAGTCGCCCTCCACGATGAACAGCTCGCACTCCTCCGGGTTCGAGGACTGGCAGTCCTTGAGCTTGTCCGGCATGCCGGCCGACTCGAAGATCGACTTGCGGCGCGTGTTCTCGCGCGCCTTCTTCGCGGCCAGACGTGCGCGGGACGCCTCGATGGCCTTCTGGATGATGTTCTTCGCCTCGCCCGGATGCGCGTCGAACCAGTCGCCGAGCTTGTCGGTCATGACGCGCTGCACGAAGGTCTTCGCCTCGGAGTTGCCGAGCTTGGTCTTCGTCTGGCCTTCGAACTGCGGGGTGGTGAGCTTGACGGACACCACGGCCGTCAGGCCTTCGCGCACGTCGTCGCCGGACAGGTTCTCGTCCTTGTCCTTGAGGTTGTTCTTCTCGCGCGCGTAGCGGTTGACGAGCGAGGTGAGCGCCGCGCGGAAGCCCTCCTCGTGCGTGCCGCCCTCGGTGGTGGAGATCGTGTTGGCGAACGTGTGCACGGCCTCGGAGTAGGCGGTGGTCCACTGCATCGCGATCTCGGCGGAGATGCCGAGCTTGAGGTCCTCGGCGTCGAAGTTGATGACCTCGTCCTCGACGGGCGTCGCCTTGCGGGACTTGACGAGGTAGTCGACGTAGTCCTTGATGCCGTTCGCGTACTGGTAGGTGACGCTCTGGTGCAGCTCCTCGGCCACGTTGTCGCCGTCGCCGGCCACCTCGTCGCCCGCCTGGTCGACCTGACGCAGGTCGGTCAGCGAGATCTTGAGGCCCTTGTTGAGGAACGCCATCTGCTGGAAGCGGGAGCGCAGCGTCTCGAAGTCGTAGACGGTGGTCTCGAAGATCGCCGGGTCCGCCCAGAACGTGACGGACGTGCCGGTGGACTCGCCCTCGGCCATCGGCTCGCCCTTGGCGAGGCGGTCGGTCGGGTGCTGGTTGATGTACGTCTGCGTCCAGTGGAAGCCCTGACGGCGCACCTCGACGTCCACGCGCGTGGAGAGCGCGTTGACGACGGAGATGCCGACGCCGTGCAGGCCGCCGGAGACCGCGTAGCCGCCGCCGCCGAACTTGCCGCCGGCGTGCAGCTTGGTCATGACGGTCTCGACGCCGGAGACGCCCTCGCCGGGCACGATGTCGACCGGGATGCCGCGGCCGTCATCGACGACGCGGATGCCGTTGTCCGGCAGGATCGACACCTCGATGTGGCTCGCGTAGCCGGCGAGCGCCTCGTCGACGGAGTTGTCGACGATCTCGTACACGAGGTGGTGCAGGCCGCGCGGACCGGTCGAGCCGATGTACATGCCCGGGCGGATGCGCACCGCCTCCAGGCCTTCGAGCACCTTCAGGTCGGAGGCGTCGTAATGCTCGGGGGTCATCGACTCGTCGAGCTCGCCTTCCTGCAGTTCGGTGGTGTTGATGTGTTCGTCCGCGGCCTTGAGCTGTTCTTCCTTGCTCTCGGCATTGTCCAACGAATCCGCCACAGGGCTTCCTTCCTACATGTTCCCTGCATGTTCTTCACGCGAAGGGTTGTTTCGCGGGCCTATGCCCCAAAATCGCCCGTTACGGGGTCATGGAGCGTTTCGGCCATACTGCGGGTAATTCTACTCGTTTTTGCCGACGAACGCCATAGCACCCCGTAGAAACGCGTTTAGGGGCATATCGGAGACGAAGTCCCTTCCTGTCCGGTCTCTCCCCCACCCGCTTCGCGGGAGCCCCCCCTCGTCAGAGGGGGCCGAGATTTGCCTACCGCCGCCGCGCCCACTTGCGCGTGTATCCGGCGGCCGGGCCGACCACGCGGATCCGTTCGACCGTCAATCCCTCCAGATTGCGCCGGATCGTGCTTTCCAGCTGCGGGATCAGGTAGGTGAGCTGCGTCGCCCACACCTGCGATTCGGTGCCGATCGTGAGCACCCCGTCGCGCAGGGCGATCACGTGCGAGTGCTGCGCGATGGCGGGTCCGACGACGCGGTCCCAGTGGTTGTTGAGTTCGGAGAGCTTCAAATGCGGAATCCAGTCGCCGTTGCGCGCGATCAGGTTCGCGACGCCGCCGAGCCGCGCCGGGTCGCGCCCGGGCTTGCCGAAGCTCTCCCACGCGGCCTCGGCGCGTGCGGCGCGCGCCTTGCGCGACGATTCGCGCGCCGCGTAGCGCTCGAACACCTGCGCCGGCAGTTCGCGCGGGTCGAGTTTCAGCGTCACGGCGATCGGCGGCTTCATCGCGTCGCCGCCGCTTCCGGCGCGGCGGCATCCACGCCGTCGCCGGCCTCCGACGCGCGCCGCAGCTCGTCCACGTCGATGACGTTCACCGTGCGTCCGGCCACGCTCGGCGGCATCGCGGGGATGTCGCCGGCCGCGGCGACGGTGATGAGCACCTGGTCCTGATGCATCGCGAAATCGAGGATCTGTTCGCGCCGCGACTCGTCGAGCTGCGCGAACACATCATCGAGGATGACGACGGGCCTGACGCCGCGATCCTCGGCGACCGCCTCGAACAACGCCATCTTGAGCGCCAACGCCATCGTCCACATCTCGCCGTTCGACGCGAACTCGCGCGCCGGGACGCCGTCGAGCGTGACGGCGAGGTCGTCGCGCTGCGGCCCGATGAGGTTCACGCCGCGCGCCACCTCGCCCGCGTACAGGCGCTGGAAGTGGGCGGCGATGGCGGGACGCGGGTCGAACGCGGCGTCGCCGTCGGGGCCGGCCGGAACGGCCGTCGCCTCGGCGAACGACGGCGCGTAGGCGAGACCCGCCTCGCCGTTGCCGGACGCGAGCCGCGCGTAGATCGCGGCGAACGGGCCGGCGAGACGGTCGACGATGTGCGCACGCACGCGCGTGAGCTCGAGTCCCGCGTCGATGAACTGGCCGGTCCAGATCTCCAGGCCGCTCAGGGCCGCGTCGAACGCGCCCTCGCGGCTCTGGAGTTGCTTGAGGAGCGTCGCGCGCTGCCGGGCGATGCGCGTGAAGCGCTGCTGGCGTTCCGCGTACCGCGGGACGAGCAGCGCGCCCGCCTGGTCGAGGAAGTTGCGGCGCGTGGCCGGGTCGCCGGCGACGAGACGCTGGTCGTCCGGCGTGAACGCGACGGACGGCACCTCGCCGACGATGTCGCGCAGGTAGCGGGAGGGACCGGCGTCGACGCGTGCGCGGTTCGCGCCGCGCGCCGCGATCGTCGCCTCGTAGGTGACGGTGCGCGCGGGCGTCGCGGCGGCGGTGCCGGCGTCGGCCGCAGCCGCGCCGTCCGCCGCGCGCCCGTCGCCGTCCGCCGCGCGCCCGTCGCCGTCCGTCACGTTCGCGCGGATCGTGGCCTTCGTCGCGCCGCGCTCGACGAGCGGCAGCGACGACGACGTGCGGTGACTGGTTCCGGTGGACAGCACCTCGACCGCCTCGACGATGTTCGTCTTGCCCAGACCGTTCGCGCCGTGGAGCACGTTGACGCCGGGCGCGAAGTCGACCACCAGCTGCCCCCAGGAGCGGTAGTGGTCGAGCGCGAGGCGGGAGACGTACATGGGTTTGCGGCCTTTCGGTGTGGGGTGATCGACGGGGATTCGGCTGGAATCGCGGGTGATTAATGGGCGATTGGCGGGGACGGGGGAGTGGGGCGAAGTGGGGCACGTGCCGGGATGTTCGGTTTTGTGCGGTTCGCGGGGACTTGTGCGGATTGGGAAGGCCGGAGCGTGGAGCCCCGGCCGTGGTATCGATGATGATATTCGTTACGGCGGACGGATTTGCGATATCGCTAACGCTACCGCAAGCGCCGCCGTTCCGAATCAGCTGTTGAAGCGCATCGGGACGAGCAGGTAGCGGTAGTCCATCGACTCGTCGGAGTCGGCCTCCTGCTGGCCGTTGAACTCGACCGGCTTGACCGCGGTCGTCATCTTCATGCGGATGAACGGTTCGGTGATCGCGCTCAGACCCTCGATCAGGTAGGACGGGTTGAACGCGACGGTGATATCGTCGCCGTCCATGTCGATGTCGAGCACCTCGGTGGCCTGTGCCTCGTCGATCGCGCCGGCGGACAGTGTGACCTCCTGGCCGGAGAACACCATGCGGATCGGGGCGTTGCGTTCGGCGACCAGCGCGACTCGCTTGATCGCGGCGATCAGCGACTGGCGATCGACCACCGCTTGGATCGGGTAGTCGTCGGCGAACAGTCGGTCGACCGCCGGGAACTCGCCGTCGATGAGCTGCGAGGTGGAGGTGCGGCCGGCGTTCTCGAAACCGAGCAGCGAGGGGGAGTCCACGTCGAAATCGACGACGACGTTCTGGTGCTCGTCGAGCGAACGGGCGATGTCGCGCAGCAGCGAACCGCGCACCAGCGTCGTCGTGTTCACGTCCATGTCGTTCGGAGTCCAGGTGAAGCTGGCACGCGACAGGCGGAAGCGGTCGGTCGAGGTCATGATCACCTTGTCGCCGTCGAACTGCATGCGCACACCGGTCAGGACCGGACGGTTCTCCTCGCGGGAGACCGCGACGCACGCCTGGGCGACCGCCTGCACGAAGGTCGGGGCGTCGACCTGGCCGAGTTTGCCCGGAATTCCGGGCAGATCCGGGTATTCGGCCTCGGGCATGAGCTGCAGCGTGAAGGTCGACTTGCCGGAGGTAATCGTCATCGTCGAGCCGTCGGTGGCGAGGTAGGTCTTCTCGCCGGGCAGCGACTTGGTGATGTCGGCGAGCAGTTTGCCGAGCACGAGCACCGAACCGGCCTCGTCGACGCCGGCCTCGATGTGGTGACGGGCGGAGATCTCGTAGTTGAACGCCGACAGCTGCAGCGTTCCGTCGACCGCTTCGAGCTTGATGCCGGCGAGGATCGGGTTCGACGGGCGGGCGTCGATGACCCTGGTGGTCCACGCGACGGCGTCCGCCAACGCGGAGGAGTTGATTTCGACCTTCATGGTGCCTGCTTTCGTTTCGTTTTCGTCGTTTTCGTTCGCCACACGCGATTCTCCCGGACGGCTCCTTGCGCGAATCCCGCACGATGCGTTGTGGCGAACGATTTTCGGCTTTTTCCTGAGCTGGGATTCATTCTAGGCGATTGCGCCCCGCGCTTCGCTTCGCTCGCGCGGAAGGTGACGTTCCCACTATGGTGAGTCAAGAGAACACGTAAGTAGTAGTCGTAATAAGGCTTGTGGATAGTGTGGAAAACCCTCGCTGAGGGCTTGTGGCGTCTCGTTTCGGCGGCAGTGGAAAAATGTGGATAACCCATCGAGATATTGTGGATAAATCGGCGAGTTATCCACAGGCTTCGGGTCTCTTTTCGGTTTTCCACATTCGATGCGGGTTCATCCACTGGTTATCCACATGAAAACGGGCGGTCATCCACCGGTTTTCCACTGAGGTTACCCACATTTGTGAATAAGTATGTGGATAACTTTACCCCACTTTTTCTCGTTCCACGGAGTGTCGCGGGGTGATTTCGGCCGGGAGAATCGATTCTGGCGAACGTTTTCAGGGTGATTTTCGGACGGGTTTCGGAAGAGCGCGGATTCGTTCGCCACACGCGATCGACACGGCCAAGGTCGACGATGACCTTCGATTCGCTGCGTGACTACCCCTCAGTCATGCTGCGCATGACAGCTCCCCTGACAAGGGGAGCCTATTCAGTTGTGGCCCCCTCTGACGAGGGGGCTGTCGGCGTAGCCGACTGGGGGAGAGACCCCATGTACCCTCTACTTCTGCTTGAAGTCGGTGTTTCCCTGTTTCAGCCTGACGGTCAGTTCCATCACGTAGTTGTAGATCTCCTGACGGTCCTGCATGCCGTTGGAAATGCGGTCGCAGGCATGCATCACCGTCGTGTGGTCCTTACCGCCGAACACCTTGCCGATGTCGACGAGGCTCAGACTGGTCATCTCGCGCGTGAGGTACATGGCCACCTGCCGCGCGATCGCGATGTTCTTCATGCGCGACTTGCCGACGATGTCGTCGAACGACAGATGGAAGTACTTCGCCACCTGGCTGATGATGTCGGTGGGCTTCACCTCCACGTCGGTGGTGAAGAAATCCTGCAGCGTCTGCTCGGCCATCGTGCGCGTGACCGGCTGGTTGCTCAAGCTGGCGACGGCGGTGACGCGGGTCAGCGCGCCCTCCAGCTCGCGGATGTTCTCCGTGAAGCGTTCGGCGATGAGGTCGAGCACATCGTTGGGGATGTTGCTGTGGTTCATCGAGGCCATCATGCGCAGGATCGCGATGCGGGTCTCGAGGTCCGGCGGCTTCACGTCGACGGTCAGACCCGAATCGAAGCGCGAGATCAGTCGCGCCTCGAAGCCCTTGAGGTTCTTCGGCGCGACGTCGGAGGCGATGACGATGCGCTTGTTCGCCTGATGCAGCGCGTTGAACGTATGGAAGAACTGCTCCAGGGTGGCTTCCTTGCCGCCCAGGAACTGGATGTCGTCGATGAGCAGGACGTCGACCTCGCGGTAGCGCCGGTTGAATTCGGCAATCTGGCCCTGGTTCTGGGTCGTGTTCTGCAGCGCCTCGATGAACTCGTTCGTGAACTCCTCGGAATTCACGTACCGCACCTTGAGGCTCGGGTCCTTGACGAGCGCGTAGTTGCCGATCGCGTTGAGCAGGTGGGTCTTGCCCAGACCGGAACCGCCGTAGATACACAGCGGGTTGAAGTCGCGGCCCGATCCCTCGGCCACGGCGAGGGCGACAGTGCGGGCGAAACGGTTGGAATCGCCGGGGACGAACGTGTCGAACGTCGCGTTCTTGTTGAGGTGGGTCTCCGGATCGCGGGCCACCTTGTTGCGGCTCATCGGGTATCCGGCGGCGGTCGCCATGTCGACCGGGGTCGGAATCGTGGCCGGCATCGAGGTCGGCACGTTCGGCACCGGACCGCGCGAACCGAACGGCTCCTTGCCGAGATCGGCGATGGACGGCGGGTTCTCGGCGTCCATCGCGCCTCCCCGCTTCGATGCGGAGGCGCGGCGCGACGGCGTGACGGTCTCCGTCTTCGGCGTGGACGGTCGTCGCGGCGCGATCTTGAACGCCGGCGTCATGTCCTGACCGGTGACCATGTTCATCGCTTCGAGCAGCGGGCGGCGCAGTTCGTTCTCCAGCGCTTGGCGGGTTCCGGCGTTCTCGACGCACAGCACGATGGTCGTGCCGAACACGCCCTCCGGGTACACGCCTTCCAGCCATCCCTTGTCGCGCGGGGAAAGCGAGGAATTGTGCTTGAGCAGCGTCAGCGTGTCGGACCAGATATGGTTGGCCTCGGTCACCGGGTCGCGGGGTTCATCGGCCATGCCGGTCCTCCTTCCACTGCTCGAACGAATAAAGTGCGCACACCATTGTTACTCATAGCTTGGAAGTTATCCACAGGCTTGCGTGTTGCAATCATTGGATTGTGAATAACATTCCTGTAATTTGTGGATAACTCGCGGCTTCGGAACGGCGTCATATGGCGCTTTCGGCGTGTCGCGGCGTGTCGTGTCGGAACGGTGAATTGTGAATGAAATGCACCTGTGTTGACGTTGGGGGAGGGGTGAGGGTAGTTTGGTATAGCTTGACTCACGTGGGAGCCGCGCGTCAGCGTGGCCGAAAGACTTAGGAGCACAACTATGAAGAGGACCTTCCAGCCCAACAACCGCCGTCGTCACATGAAGCACGGCTTCCGTCAGCGCATGCGCACCCGTTCCGGCCGCGCCCTGATCAACCGTCGTCGCGCCAAGGGCCGCAAGACCCTGGCCGCCTGATTCAGACGGTCGGCGTCTTAGACTTTTCAAGACGGTCGTGGAACGGCTGAAAAGCCACAGCGAATTCGTCGCCGTGCTGAAACGCCGTCACAAGGTTTCGCGCAACGACATCGTCGTGCACTATCTGGTGCGCGACGATTCGCATACGCGTACCCTGGTGGCGCCCGAAGCGCGGCGCATGGGTCTCGCCGTATCAAAAGCGGTCGGGAACGCCGTCACGCGCAATACGGTCAAACGTCGTTTCCGCGTGCTCGCGCGCGCGTATGAGGACCGGCTGCCCGAGGGGTGCGACATCGTGATGCGCGCCAAGCCGAGCGCGGCTTCGGCTCCGTTCGAGTCCTTGGACGGGCAGGTGGCCTCGGCGTTCGCGAAGATCGCCGAACGGATCGATCGGGATATCCGGGAACGGTGACGCGATGAACGGCATGGCCGCCATGATGATCCGCGGGGTGCGCTGGTATCAGCGCACGTTCTCCGCGCATCGTGCGGTGCCGTGTTGTCGGTACTATCCGAGCTGCTCGAACTATGCCATCCAAGCGGTGGCGCGGTTCGGCGCCCTGCGTGGGGGAACGCTCGCCGTGCTGCGCCTGCTGCGGTGTCGGCCGTGGAGTCGCGGCGGCATCGACGACGTGCCCCGACGTTTCTCGTTGTTCTATCGTTTCCGATGGTCGAAGGCTCACGAGGAACCTCGATTGACGCCGTTGCCGACTGACGAATGGGGGAATCCCTTACCATGAACCAAAATCAATTCCTGCTGGACAGCGGCTTCTGGGGTTGGCTGTACAAGATCCTGACCCCGGTCGAGTGGCTGATGACGCAGATCATGAAGGTCGTCCATGACTTCTTCGTCATGCTCGGCATGAACCCGGTCGGCGTCTCATGGGTGCTGTCCATCATCGTGCTCGTGCTCGTCGTGCACGCGTGCATCCTCCCGATCTTCTACAAGCAGATGCTGTCGATGCGCAAGATGCAGGCGCTGCAGCCGAAGATGCAGAAGATCCAGAACAAGTACAAGGGCAAGACGGACCAGGCCAGCAAAGAGGCCCTGAGCCGCGAGATGATGAAGCTCTATCAGGACAACGACGCGAACCCGGCCGGTTCGTGCCTGCCGATGCTCATCCAGGGCCCCGTCTTCATGTGCATGTTCTACGTGCTGTCCGCCATCCCGTACATCGCGCGCGGCAAGCGTGCGGCGCTCGGCGCCTTCGACGTGGAGACCGCGAAGCAGTTCTCCGAATCCAAGGTGCTCGGCCTGGTGAACACCACCAGCACGTTCGGCAACGGCGACATGACGGCCAAGGCGATCATCGTGGTGTTCGTGGCGCTCATGTGCGGCTGCATGTTCTTCATGCAGTGGATCAACATGAACAAGAACATGAACCCGGCCACCATGCAGGGCCAGGCGGCCACGATGCAGAAGACCATGCTGTGGATCTTCCCGGTCATGTACATCTTCTCCGGCATCACGATGCCGTTCGCCGTGTTGGTCTACTGGCTGACGAACAACGTGTGCAACCTGCTGCGTACCTTCTGGCAGATGTACGCCTTCCCGACTCCCGGATCGCCCGCGGCCGACGCCAAGGAAGTCCGCGATCACGAGAAGGAGAACGCCCGCCGCGCCAAGGCCGGCCAGCTGTCCCTCGAGGATGAGGCGCTGGAGAAGGCCAAGGTCGAGGCGCAGCAGAAGGAATCGCGCGGCTATCAGCGCCAGCAGCCTCAGCGCAAGAACAAGAACAAAAAGAAATGACGAGTAAGTAAGGCCCGGTGTTTCACGTGAAACCGTGAAGCACCGGGCCGAGCTATCCCGGCTCGCCTACGTGGCTGGAGCGGATGGCTGGTTTAGACTATTCCCATAGACCCATGATCGAAGGAGGACCTCATGGCCCAGAATGACGACAAGACGGTGGATCAGCTCAACGACGAAGCCGACATCGCCGCCGACTACCTGGAAGGACTGCTCGACATCGCCGACTACGAGGGCGACATCGAGATGGGCGTGCGCAACGGCCGCCCGATGGTGCAGATCGTCGCCGACGACGACACCGACATCAAGCATCTCATCGGCCGCAACGGGGAAGTGGTCGATGCGCTCCAGCAGCTCACTCGTCTCGCCGTGCAGCAGAAGACCGGCGAGCGTTCCCGTCTCATCGTCGACGTCGACGGATTCCTCAAGCGCAAGCGCCAGCGTCTGCACGACATCGCGCTCGACGCCGTCGACGAGGTCAAGGAGACCGGCGAGCCGGTCGATCTCAAGCCGATGAACTCCTTCGAACGCAAGGTCGTTCACGACGTCGTGCGCGAGGAGGGGTTGAAGTCCCGCTCCCATGGTGAGGAGCCGCATCGTTACGTCACCATCTACCTGCGTGCCAACGCGGACGACTCCGACGAGGAGTGACGTCCCGTCCGGTCCGTGTGACGATCGATTGAGACTGCAGGAAACCGTAGAGAGAAGAGGGGAGTGGTATGGCCGACCAGCTGGACGGTTCGCCGGTGCTGCGCGATGTGCTTGGCGACGCCTATGAGCCGTTGCGCGTGTTTCACGTGAAACTCGCCGAGGAAGGGGAGCCGCGTGGGCTCATCGGCCCGCGCGACGTCGACATCATCTGGGAGCGGCATATCCTCAACTCGGCGGCGATTGTGCCGTTCGTGCGCGAGGCGACCGAAGACGAGCGGTTCAAGACCGTGGCCGACGTCGGCAGTGGCGGTGGATTCCCCGGTCTGGTGGCAGCAGCGTGCCTGCCCGACCATGAGTTCACGTTGATCGAGCCGATGGAACGTCGCGTGGAATGGCTCAAGGAATGTCGTGACGCGATGGGGCTCAAGAACGTGAGCGTGTTCCGCGCCCGCTCCGAAGAGGTCATCGACGCCATGCGCCATGACCGTGACCTGCATCCGTACGCCGTGGTGACCTGCCGCGCCGTCGCCCCGATGACCAAGCTTGCCGGGTGGACGCTGCCGCTGCTGAAGCCCCACGGCAGGCTCGTCGCGCTCAAGGGACGTTCCGCCCAGGCGGAGATCGACAAGGCCGCCAAGGAGATCGGCAAGCGCCGCGGTGTGAATCCGAGGGTCGTCGAGGCCCAGGTCGGGCCCGGTCTGGAGCCGACGCACGTGGTGCTGGTCGATAAGCGATAGGGGTGCGGTTTTCCACATTTCCACAGGTCGAACAAAGTTATCCACATTGTCAACCGAACGGTGGCTGTGCCGAAGAACGTTGATATATTGAGGATTTGAAACCAACGAAAACAGTCCGTCCACAGCCAGAGAATCGAGTTATCCACACTTATCCACATTTTTGTGGATAAGTGGGCAGTACTGGAATCCGATCCCGAATGGGGTCGGATTCCGGCATGTTGTGTTGTCAAGGAGAGGTCATGGCCGATAATCAGAATCCGATGGAGTCCGCCGAACAGACCATCAGGCGCATCTTCGCCGAGGGGGAGTCGCCGGTCGGTGCGGAGATCGCATTGGAGTCCAATCGTTACGCCAAGCTGCAGCAGCAGAAGTTCCCGAAGCCGTCCCGGACGCGTCTGATCGCCATCGCGAACCAGAAGGGCGGCGTCGGCAAGACCACGTCGACGGTGAACCTGGCGGCCGCGCTGGCCGAGCACGGGATGCGCGTCCTGGTCATCGACATGGATCCGCAGGGCAACGCCTCCACCGCCTTGGGTGTGAGCCATGCCTCGGGGGAGCCGTCCGTGTACGACGTGCTCGAAGGCCGTCTCACGCTGGCCGAGGCCATGCAGCCGTGCCCCGACTTCGACAACCTAGACGTGGTGCCTGCCTCCATCGATTTGTCCGGTGCGGAACTCGAGGTCGCCGACCTGCCGAATCGCAACTCCCTGCTCAAGGAGGCCGTCGACAAGTTCCTCGGGGAATCCGAGCATCACTACGACTACGTGTTCATCGACTGCCCGCCGAGCCTCGGCCTGCTCGTCATCAACGCGATGTGCGCCGTGCACGAGATGCTCATCCCGATCCAGGCGGAGTACTACGCGCTCGAAGGTCTTGGCCAGCTCATCAACACGATCGGCCTGGTCCAGGACCACTTCAACCCGAGCCTGACCGTGTCCACGATGCTCATCACGATGTTCGACCGTCGTACGCTGCTGAGCCGCGAGGTGTACAACGAAGTGAAGAAGCACTACCCGTCCATCGTGCTCGACACGACGATTCCGCGCACGGTGAAGATCTCAGAGGCGCCGAGCTTCAGCAAGAGCGTCATCGTCTACGACCCGCACGGCATGGGCGCCATCTCCTACGGCGAGGCCGCGCTGGAGATCACCCGCCGTTCCGAAAACGTATTGGAAGCCATCGCGACCAGGATGAAGGAGGCCTGATATGTCATCGAAATCCCGTCTCGGCAAAGGCCTCGGCGCGCTGTTCCCTGAACTGCCGGGGGAGGACTCTCCGGAGGAGAAGCCCAAGCACGACATTCCCCAGCGTAGGAAGCTGGAGGTGAAGCCCGTCTCTGTTTCACGTGAAACCAAGAAGAAGAGCGAGCCGAAATCCTCCTCCAAGCCGAAGAAGCAGCATCGCGCCGCGATGCCGGCGCTGAGCGACATCGCCCACCCGAGCGACATGTTCTTCAACGACACCGTCACCGGCGCCGTCGTGGAGAAGCCGATCCAGTCGTCGATTACCTCCCGCCAGTCCCCGTTGGAGAAGGCGACCGAACAGCATGTTTCACGTGAAACCGCGAAGAAGAAAAGCGACGAGAAGCCGGAGCTGAAGCCGGTCGAGGGCGGCTATCTGGCCGAGCTCAAGCTGTCCGACATCGGCCCGAACACCCACCAGCCGCGTACCGTCTTCGATGAGGACGATCTCAACGAACTGTCCGCCTCCATCAAGGAAGTCGGCGTCCTCCAGCCGATCGTCGTGCGGAAGCGTCCCGCCGCCCAGATCGAGGCGGCCCGCAAGGCGCAGGAAGGCCATGAGCCCGCCAACCAGTTCGACGGCCGCATGGACAGCCCGTACGAGCTCATCATGGGCGAACGCCGTTGGCGCGCATCCCAGCTCGCCGGACTCGAGACGATCCCCGCCATCGTCAAGACGACCGCCGACGACGATATGCTGCGCGACGCCCTGCTGGAGAACCTGCATCGCGTCGCCTTGAATCCGCTCGAAGAGGCCGCCGCCTACCAGCAGATGATCGACGAGTTCGGTCTGACGCAGGCGCAGCTCTCCAAGTCGGTCTCCAAGTCGCGCCCGCAGATCGCCAACACGCTCCGACTGCTCAACCTTCCCGCCGGCGTACAGAAGAAGGTCGCCGCCGGCATCCTCACCGCCGGCCATGCGCGCGCCCTCCTCGGACTCAACGACCCCGAGGCGATGGACAAGCTCGCCGTCCGCATCATCGCGGAAGGCCTGTCCGTGCGCAGCACCGAGGAGATCGTCGCGATGGCGAACCTCGACGACAAGGAACCGAAGAAGCCGAAGGCGCGCAAGAATGATCCGTGGGCCGGCTCGCCGATCAAGAGCAACCTCGAGGACCGCTTCGACACCAAGGTCTCGATCAAGGGCACCCCGAAGCACGGCCGCATCGAGATCGTCTTCTCGTCCCCCGAAGACATGGACCGCATCCTAGGCCTCCTCATGCCCCAAGACAACAACAAAGACGACTGGCGCTAACCCCCGGACATGCGCCTACGGCGCATGACAGCATTCTTGGCCCCCTCTGACGAGGGGGCTGTCAGCCGAAGGCTGACTGGGGGAGAGACCGCGGCCGTAGGCCGCAAAGAACTGAATCGGCCTTCTGTCGATACTATTTCTCCGCGGCCTACGGCCGCTTTTCTTCTCTCCCTCCGGCCGCCTGCGGCGGCCACCTCGTCCGTAACAACGGACAGCCTGCGGCTGGCCTCATATCGGCTCGCCTGTCGGCTCGCACATCGCCTACAAACGCCTCCGGCGTTTGCTTTACGGCGATGTCCCGTCAGAGGGAGGCAATCGGGTTAGCATCTTCCTAATGCGGCAAGACGCTCCTTTGTCGTGCGGTCGATTACCGTGCATACTTCGTAGAATCGTGTGTCCACATCGTGATTGCTGAATCTGACGACCTGTATTCCCTGTTGGTTCAGCAATGCCGTACGTCGATTATCTTGATCACGTTGGGCTTGCTCGTAGTGTCCACCGCCATCCAGTTCGACGGACAACTGGGCCTTGGCACAGTAGAAATCAACGATGAAATCACCAATTGGCTTCTGCCGTTGCCATCGTACAGGCTGGTTTCGTAGAAACTCGTACCATAGTTTCCGTTCCCATGGCGTCATGTTACGGCGCAAGGAGCGTGCATTGGCTACATTGCCGCGATTGCATTCCTTCACACGATTCCAGCGTAGTCATTCTCAGCAAGCAGGAGAGGATTATCCATCACGCGTAATCCGATATGCCTCCCTCTGATGAGGGAGGTGTCATCGCGAAGCGATGACGGAGGGAGAGAAGGGGAGCGGCCGTGAGGCCGCGGGGAAATTGTATCGGCCGTAGGCCGATTCCGTTTTCGCGGCCTGACGGCCGCGGTCTCTCCCCCACCCGGCTTCGCCGGGAGCCCCCTCGTCAGAGGGGGCCAAGTGGTTCGGTTCTTGCCTCAGTCGGCGAGGTAGTCTTGGGCGTCGAGGGCGGCTCGGCAGCCCATGCCGGCGGCGCTGATGGCCTGGCGGTAGGTGCGGTCGACGCAGTCGCCGGCGGCGAAGATGCCGGGCGTGGACGTGCGCGTGCTCGCGCCGTCCACGAGAATGTAGCCGTCGTCATCCTTCTTCACCACGTCACCGGTGAACGCGGTCGCGGGGGAGTGCCCGATAGCGACGAACACGGCCGCCGTGTCCAACGTGCCGGTCTCGCCGGTCACCGTATCGCGGATGTCGACGGACGTGACGCTGCCGGCCGCCGGCGCGGCCGCGGGCAGCGTCACGCCGCCCAGCGCGTTGCCCAGCTTGAGCGGGAAACCTGCCGCGCTCGCGCCGTTCGCGTCGGCGGTCTTGTCCGCGCCATCGGCGAGACCGAGGCCTCCTGTTTTGCCGGCGTTCAGGGTGATGCCGCCGATCGGCTTGAGGGAGAGCGAGGTCGGGAGGGAGGACGTCGCGGAGGGTGCGGCGTTCGCACCGGTGACGTCCACGGCCGCGGCGCCCGCGCCGGCGGCACCAGCACTATCGGTTCCCGTGGTGCCGCCGTGGATGGCGGTGACGACGGTGTTGGTGAGAAGCGTGAGTTTGTCGTTCGCGCGGGCGCGTTCCACCATGATCGCGGAGGCGCGGAACTCGTCGCGACGATGGATCAGCGTGACCGACGAACCGAATCGCGTCAGATACAGCGCCTCCTCGAACGCGGAATCACCGCCGCCGACCACGATGATCGGCTTGTTCTTGAAGAAGAACCCGTCGCAGGTGGCGCAATAGGAGACGCCGTGACCGGAATACTCCTCCTCGCCGGGCACGCCCAGCTTGCGGTAGGACGATCCGGTGGCGACGATCACCGCGCGGGATTCCAGCACGTCGCCGGAATCCAACGTGACGCGCTTGACGGTGGATTCCGGCGAGGAGTCATCGCCGTCAAGCACTTCGACCGACGTGACGTCCTCATGAATGAACTCGGTGCCGAAACGCTCCGCCTGGGCGCGCATCGCGTCCATCAGATCGGGGCCGAGAATACCGTCCGGGAACCCGGGGAAATTCTCCACTTCGGTGGTGTTGACGAGCTGGCCGCCGGGGGCGAGGGCGCCGGTGACGAGCACCGGGCGCAAGCCGGCGCGACCCAGATAGATGGCCGCCGTGTAACCGGCCGGCCCCGAACCGATGATGATCACGTTATGCACAGTCATACTGACAGCCTAGCCAAGGGGGTTCTCTCCCTCAGTCGGCCAAGAGGAGCCGATAAAGAAAGCCTCCCTCTGAGGAGGGAGGTGTCATCGCGAAGCGATGACGGAGGGAGAGAAGAAGAGCGGGCGTCAGGCCGCGGAGAAATAGTATCGGCCATAGGCCGATTTAGTTTTTCGCGGCCTGCGGGCGCGGTCTCTCCCCCAGTCAGCCTTCGGCTGACAGCCCCCTCGTCAGAGGGGGCCGAAAACGGGGTCACTCAGCGGTAGTAGGCGGCGGTGACGTTGATGTATTCGATGTCGGATTCGGCGGAGCCGTTGGTGGAGGCGCCGTCGGAGTCGTTGGACGTCTCGTTGTTGGACGTGTCGCCGAACGGCACGTTCTCCAGGTTCTTCTGGCTCGGCCACTGGTTGTTCTTGTCGACGCCGCTGTCCGCCGGGTTAGTGTTGCTGTGCATGAACGTCAGCACCGCGAACACGAGTGCCGCGACGATGAGCACGCTGGCGACGATGACCACCACCACCGTCGTGGTCATCTTGCCGAACAGACGCTGCTTCGCGAGATTATCACCGTCGCCCTGGGCGGCATCGGCCTGCACCGGAGACTCCTTCGGGGTGAAGCTCGGCGGCTGCTGCATCGACGCGTCCGGCATGGCGACGCCGCGCGCGTGCGGCGCAGGCGCGAACGCCACCGGCGTTCCGGCCGCACCATCATGTCCGATCGGCGCCATGTCGACGATCGTCGCGTCGGCGTCGGGAACGGGAATGCTCGGCGGAACGGCACCGGCGTTCGCGCCGGCAACGCCGTTCCCGGCCTGCGTTCCGATCGTTCCGTTCGCACCGTTCGCACCGGACGCACCGGATGCACCGTTCGCACCGGACGTCCCCGCCGCGGCAGGCGCGCCAGCGCCCAGGCCGCCGGCGACGGCCGTACCGGCCGCACCAGCGCCCGCAACCGGGGCTCCCGCACTCGCCGCACCGGACGCCGCGCCCGCGCCAGCGGTACCGGCGGCCGGAGCAGCGGACTTCGCCTTCATCTCGTGACGCACCGACGACACGTCGATCGCCTCGGTGGCCATGTTCGGATCGACGAACACGGGGATACGCGTGGTCTCCTCGCCGGGATTCGCGCCGGACGGCATCGTCGGCAACGCCTGCGTCTGGAACGAGAACTCGTGGAACAGGTCGTCGCCCTGATAACCCTGATAACCCTGGTACCCCTGGTCGTTCTGATAACCGGAGTCGTCGGAAGCCGGACGTTCGGGCAGCGCCGGCATGCGCATCGGCTTGCCCTTCGCGTCGGTGGGCAGACGGCCCGGCTGGTCGCCGAGCACGCGCGGCGAATAGTTGTCGAACGCGGCCTGCATTTCGGCGAACGTCTGCTTGTTCTGCTCGGCCACCACCTGTTCGGCGTGACGCGCGGCCTCCGCCTCGGTGAGCGGGCGGTGGATGGTGAGGTCCGGCAGCTTCTCCGTCGTGACCACGTGATGCGGCAGGCTGGTCAGATGCTCATTGCGCATGTCGCGCACGTGCACGGTGGCAATCGAGCCGGCACCGGCGTCGGACGGCAGCGCGATGTCCTGATCGGTCAGGTCGGTGAGCGGCTTGCACTCGCCCAGCAGCGCGGTCAGCTCGCTCAGCGTGAGCATCGGCTCGCTGCGGCGGCCGTCCTCCTTGGTGAGCTCCAGGCCGCGGGACAGGATCACGTGGAATTCGCCGGGGATGTCGCCGATCGACGCAAGATCATACGTCGTGTTCAGCGAGGTCGGGCGGCGCGTCAGCATCGCGTACAGCACGGACGCCAGCTGACGGATGGCGAGCTGTTCGCCCTGAATCGTCTTGGGGGCCTTCGTCGGTTCGACGAGCAGTCCGGCCAGCGGCGCATCGGCGATCTCGATGCCCTGCACGGAGATGCGGATCGTGTCGGTGGACAGACGCGGCTGCTCCAGCGCGGTCGCGATGGTCGCGGTTTCGGCGATGATCGAGCGCATCGCCTCGAAGCTGATCGTGCCGCGGGCCGGTCCGTTCAGATATTCGGTGAGGGACAGGCCGCTTTCCACGCGCGTGACGAGCACGGCGGCGTCGCCCGAACGGCGGAACTGCAGCACCGGCGTGATGCCGCTCTTGCGGCCGAGCTGCGTGGCCAGCGACGACACGTCCTCAAGCGTGCCCGGATCCGTGAGCACGAACAGCTGGCAATCGTGGGCGAGCACGCGGTCGTTGGCCCTCCAAGCCTGCACACCGGGCTCGTCACGAAGCAGCGTGACCAGGGTATAGCGGTTGAAAAGCGTGTCTCCCAGCTGAGGCTTCATAGTTTCTTCGACTCCGTAATGCGTAAGCGCTTCGACGCCACCATACGAGTCGATGGCGCTGCTGTCATTCTAATCATGGGGATGGTCGAAAAGGAAGGCGTCATCACGGCATCATCGCATCACGTCGCCGTCGCCATCGCCGCAACGTCGCCGGACCATCACCGGCGACGCAGCACGCGCGCGGACGCCGACCGCACGATCGCGGTGAACTCCTCGCAACGTAGCACGACGAGCATCACCGCGTACACGACCGCCGTGACCACCGTCGTCAGCGCGCAGAAGCCGAACGCCTGGAACCAGTTGAGACGGTCGTCGCGCATCGACGCGCCCAGCAGCGCCATGGCCGGATCGGTGAGCAGCCACGCGACCAGACCGGCGACGACCGCCGCCAGCAGCGCCTTCAGATACGTGACCGCGATGCGCCGGCCGTCCAGACTGCCGGCGAAGCGGCGTCGCAGCATCATGACCAGCGACGGGAAGCTCAGCAGGTAGCCGACCGTCATCGCGAGGCCCACGCCGGCCGTCCAGTAGCGGGCTGGCGCGAGCAGCATCACGGCGATCTCGAACACGACTTGGATGACGCTCACCTGCAGCTGGAACAGGAACGGGTGACGGCCGTCCTCGAACGCGAAGAACGTGCGCTGGATGAGCAGGTACGCGCTCGTGAGCGGCAGGCCGAGCGCCAGCGCGACCATCGGCCCGGCGATCAGCTTCGCCTCGGGCACGTTGACGCTGGGCAGCAGTGCGATCGTGATCGGCACCGGCATCACGACGATCGCCATCGTGAAGTACATCATCATCACGCCGACGTTGCGCAGGGCCCCGCTCAGGTCCTCGCGCGCCTCGTCGAGGTTGTGCGCGGCGACCGCGCGCGAGATCTTCGGGAAGATCGCGGTGCCGACCGACACGGCGATCAGCGAATACGGCAGGATGTACAGCGTGAACGCGTTCTGATAGGAGCCGTTGCCGGCGATGCCGTACAGGTCGTTGCCGGCGAACGGGGCGCCGTTGGTGATGCGCGCGTTGACGATGTTCGCGAGCTCCTGCACGCCCATCACGCCGACGCTCCACGCGGCCACCGGGCCCATCGCCTTGAGGCCGATGCCGCTCACGCCCCACTGCGGACGGTAGTGCAGGCCGAGGCGCATCAGCGGGACGAACAGGATCACCGCCTGGAACGCGACGCCCAGCGTCCACGTGCCGGCCGTGAGCATCACCTTGCCGGTGGTCCAGAACTCGAGCGGCGCGCGGGAGGCGGGGCCGAACAGGAACAGGAACATCGTGAAGCCGGCGCAGCTGATCACGTTCGCGCCGACCGAGCTCCACGCGTAGGTGACGAAGTTGTCCTTCGCGGCGAGGATCTGGCCGAGCACCGTGTACAGGCCGTAGAAGAAGATCTGCGGCATGCACCACAGCGTGAACGCGTTGACGAGCGCGCGCTCCGCCGGGCCCCAGCTGTTGTCGAGGTACAGCATCGTGAGCAGCGGGGTGGCGAGCATCATCAGCAGGGTCATGCCGGCGAGCATCGCGATCGCCAGGGTGATGAGCTTGTTGAGGCGGTCCTGCGCGTCATGCTCCTTGAGCGTGCGCACGATCTGCGGCACGAGCACCGCGTTGAAGATGCCGCCCGAGATCACGGTGAACAGCACCTGCGGGATCATCGCGCCCGTCTGGTAGGCGTTCGCCGCGATGCCGGTCGTGCCGAGACACGCGGCGAGCAGGATCGTGCGGATCTGGCCGGTGATGCGTGAGGCCATCGTCCCCGATGCCATGATCAGGGAGTTGCGGCCGACGTTGGAACTCATTCGTCGGGGTCCTTCTTACGGTTGAACTGTCGCCACAGGCCGAGCGCGCCGAGCGCCACGGCGAGGCCGATGATGATGAAGCCGGTCTTGTCGCTGATCTTGAGCACGCAGTTGATCGCGGTGTCCTGCGAGCCGCCGAACGTGCCGCCGTTGCGGTCCTGCAGCGAGACGTGCGCGGTGGCCGAACCGGAGGTTGCGGCGCGCAGCGTGAACGTCACCTGCGCCTCGCCGCGCGCCGGGATCGTCACCGTGTTGCGGCGCGACGTGACGATTTCCGGCGAATCGGTGATCGAGAAGACGCGGATCGTGACCGGATAGGGGGTGGCGTTGCTGACGGTCACCGGCATCGTCGCGGTTTCCGAGACCATCGTCACCGTCTCGGACGGCGTGAGGCTCACGCCGCCGAGCACGTCGTTGGCGAGCTGTTGCGCGCCGCCCACGGCCGTCATCGATGTGGTCGTGTCGACGCCTGCCGAGCCGCCGTCGATGGAGAGGGCGTGCAGCGCGAGTTCCGCGTGCGCGGCGAGCAGCCGCTTGACCCACGCGTTGGCCGCCGTGCCGCCGGCGGCCGCGCGTGAGGCCGTGCGTTTCGCGTCCTGCCGCGCCAGCGCCTGCGCGTCGTCCGTCGCGTCGCCGCCGTCGAGGATGCTGTCGCGGAAACGCGTGATGTCGCCGCGTCCCGCGGACAGCGAGGCGATCACGTTCGTCACGTCCGAGGAGTCCGCCGCGGACATGCCCGATTCGGCGGGCACGGCCGCGCGCGCGTCGTCGCCGGTCACGTAGGGATCGGCGTGCTCCAGCGCGTCGAAGTCGGTGGTCTTGAGCCAGGACGCCGATTCGACGGCGCTCATGAACGCGTCCACGGTGGAGGCGTCCGTGTCGGCGGAGAAGCAGACGAGCAGGTTGCGTTCGTTGTACGGCTGCTCCATCTGGTAGAACGCGCTCTGCGCGACGAAGCGGGCGAGACGGCCCGCCATCGTCGACTCGGCCGTGGCCTTCGCGTTCGTGGCCTTGCCTTTGGCGAGGTTGCTCAGTTCGCGCTGTTCGACGAGCACGGTCACGTCGCCGGCGTCGGTCGGCACGATCGCGGTGCCCGTGTGCACGGTGTCCGTTTCGGACGATTCGAAGTCATGCGTGGAGATGACGGTCGTGTAGCCCTGGCGGCGGGCGGCGGTGAGCGCGTCGAGCGTCCACTGGCCCTGGCCCTGCCAGGCGATCGTCTGCGACGTGGCCTTCTGGTCGCCGAGCGCCGCACGGTAGTCGGCGAGGGCGGCGTCCGCGTTCCACGCGTCGTCGGTGATGCCGGCGTTCGTGTAGCGTGCCGCGGCGTTCTCCTGCGCCGCGTAGGCGGTGATGTCGAAGCTCGCGGGCTGCATGATCGCCTTCGTCTGCGGCGGCATCGCCAGCGCGTCCAGATACGTGGGGTCGGCGATGGTCTGCAGCGAGGAGTGCTTCGAGATGGCCTGTTCGAGCGCATGGTCGAAGCGCGTGTGGTCGCCGTCCAGCACGGCCGCGCCGGTGGAGGTGGCGGAGGAGTTCGTGGAGCCGTCGGTGTCGGCGTCCGCGTCGGTGACGAGCTTCGTGAGCGTGTCTGCGTCGGCGGTCCAATGGTCGCTGGTCAGCGGCATCGCCATCGTGATGTTCATCGCCGGCGTGTTCGCGTTGTCGAGTCCGGCGGCCGAACGCGTCAGGAACGTGTGGACCTCGACGTTCGCGTCGTCGTGGCTGTACGTGACGAGCAGCGGCTTCGGACCCCAGTTGAGCATCTGCGTGAGGGCGTCCGCGCCGGCGTCCTGATCGATCGTGACCGTCGCGCTCTGCTTCGGCTGCAGCGCGGGCACGGACGCCGAGCCGAGACTCGCCGGCGCGGGAATCGGACTGTCGGACTGCGCCCACTCCTGCATGTCGGTGCGGGAGGTGAACGTGAACATCGGATTCGTCTCGAGCGTGACCTCGCCGGCCGCCCACGCGGAGTCGCCGGTGTTCGTGACGGTCGCCTTGAGGTGGAATCCGGACGTGTCGGTGACGACCGCGGTCATCTCGGTCAGCGCGAGCGTCTGCGTGGCGGTCGCGTCGGAGTTGTCGTCGGTCGTGCCGGTGCTCGTCGACTGTGCGGATTGCGTTGCGGTGCCGTTGTCGCCGTCGGCGGCGAAGGCGGTGGCCGGCGGCAGCACGGCACCTGCCACGACCGCCACGGCGATCAGCAGACCCGTCAGAATGCGCCATGCCTGGATGCGTCGTAGGGGGGCGTATGGAATCACTCGTTTGCCTGCCTGTTCAGTTTCCGGGAGTAGAGCCATGCGATCTTGCGCTCATTAGGGTAGCTGAGCACATCGTCCAAGTCCTTGAAATCCACCCAGATCGCGTCCTCCGCCTCATGGTCGGGGTCGCCTTCCACGGTGAGGTCGCCGCCGATCTGCTTCAACGCGAAATGATGGACGAGCTTGTGCACGCGCTGCGTCGTGCCGGTGAACCAGTAGTCGATCGTCGCAATCGACTCGACCACCTCACCGAGGATGCCCGTCTCCTCGTGCACCTCGCGCACGGCCGTCTGCTGCGGCGTCTCGCCCTTCTCGATATGGCCCTTCGGCAGGCACCATTCGAGGTGGCCGCTGCGCGAGTGGCGGGCGATGATCGCGACCCGGCCGCGCTCGTCGAACACGAGTCCGCCGGCCGAATACTCGCGCACGACGGGCAGCTCCTGCGCGTCGAGCGAGGCGAACGTCGTCGGGCCGTCGGACGTGCGTTTGCGCGGCATCATCGCCGGCGTCGGGATGCGCGGGTTCGTCGCGGCCGCGCCCGGCGTCGCGGCGTCCACGGTGGTCACCGTGACGCCGCCCGCCGGCTCGACCGTGACGGACGCCGTGACCGACGTCTCGACGCGCGTCGTGATGCGCTGGCCGCTGGGCGTCGTGTCGGAACCGGTGACGCGCACGCGCGCGAACACGGTCGCCGGAGTCGGCGTCGACATCGGCGTCGCTTTCGCCGCCTCCCGCGCGACCACCGACGCGACCGTCTGCGCCGTGTCGAGCGTGCCGGCGGTGTCGATGATGTCGCTCACCATCGGCGGCTTCGGCACGGCTGCCGGTTCGGTCCGCGCGGTCGCGGAAGCGGGTTTCGGTGATGGTGTGACGGGCGCGGGAACGGGCTTCGGACGGGATTGGGACGTGTACATGAGCACGTCGTCGTCATGGCCGTTTTGGGCATGGTTGACCGCGGCATCGTCGGCATGCTCCAGCATGCGCGCAAGGTCCGCGGGCGTAATCATGCCTTCCACCTTACTCAAGTCCCTGTGCATGTCGAGTAACGGTATGCTGGTAGCGACAGATACCAAGACGATGCACCGTGACCGATGCGCGGCGTATGAACCGTGTCCGAAAGGATTGGCGTGGATTTCGAAGTTTGGCCTGAAGCCATTGAATTGGGTCGCATGTTCGCCGCCGAAGGCTACGAGCTGGCGTTGGTGGGCGGACCCGTGCGCGACCTGCTGCTGCACCGCCGCAGCCACGACCTCGACTTCTGCACGTCGGCGCGCCCCGAGCAGTTCGAGCCGATCCTGCGTCGCTTCGGCCACGACGGCTTCTGGGACATGGGCCGCAAGTTCGGCACGCTGGGCGCGATGCGCCGCCGCGACGACGGCACCGAGGTCAAGGTGGAGGTCACCACCTACCGTTCCGACACGTACGATCCGGATTCGCGCAAGCCGGAGGTCCAGTACGGCGACACGTTGGAAGGTGACCTGTCCCGCCGCGACTTCACCGTCAACGCGATGGCGCTGCGCGTGCCCGACCTCGAATTCGTCGACCCGTTCGGCGGCGCGAACGACCTCGCGAAGGGCGTCCTGCGCACGCCGGTCGACCCGCGACAGTCGTTCGACGACGATCCGCTGCGCATGATGCGCGCCGTGCGCTTCGTCGCCCAGCTCGGCTTCTCCATCGAACCGGAGACCGCCGAGGCGATCAGCGCGATGACCGAACGCATCTCGATCGTGTCCGCCGAACGCGTGCGCGACGAGCTCACCAAGCTGCTGCTCTCCGACCGCCCGCGCGCCGGCATCGAAGCGCTCGTCGAATCCGGATTGGCGGACATCGTCCTGCCGGAGATCCCCGCACTCGAACTGCAGATCGACGAGCATCACCGCCACAAGGACGTGTTCGAGCACACGATGATCGTGCTCGACCGCGCCGTCGCGCTCGAAACCGGCGAGGACGGCCCGGTGCCGCGCCCCGACCTGACGCTGCGTCTCGCCGCGATCATGCACGACGTCGGCAAGCCGAAGACGCGCCGGTTCGAACCGGGCGGCAAGGTGAGCTTCCACCATCACGACGCCGTCGGCGCGAAGCTGACGCGCAAGCGCCTCAAGGCGCTGCGTTTCGACCACCACATCGTCGACGACGTGAGCGAGCTCGTGAACCTGCACCTGCGCTTCCACGGCTACGTGGACGAACCGTGGACGGACTCCGCGGTGCGCCGCTACGTGAAGGACGCCGGCCATCTGTACGAGCGGCTCAACCGTCTGACCCGCGCCGATGCGACCACGCAGAACCGCCGCAAGGCGCGCATCTTCGCCGAGGCGATGGACGAGATGGAGGCCCGCGTCAAGGAGCTCAAGGAGAAGGAGGACTTCGACGCGATCCGCCCGGATCTGGACGGCAACGAGATCATGTCGATCCTCGGCCTCGAGCCCGGCCCGATGGTCGGCCAAGCCTACCGCCACATGCTCGAATACCGCCTCGATAACGGCCCCGTAGACCACGATGTCGCCGTTGCCGAATTGAAACGATGGGCGAGTGAGTAGACTCGGCCCCCTCTGACGAGGGGGCTCCCGGCGGAGCCGGGTGGGGGAGAGAAAGAAGAGCGGCCGTAGGCCGCGGGAAACATGGAATCGGCCTTTGGCCGATGCGTTTTCCCCGCGGCCTACGGCCGCTCGTGTCTCTCCCTCCGGCCACCTGCGGCGGCCACCTCCCTCATCAGAGGGAGGCAGATAATCGATCAGTTGATCTCGGTGTGCTTGTCGGCTTTTCTCAGGCCGGCCTGCTGCATGGCCTCGACGGTCTTGCAGCCGTCGAAGTCCTTGATCGTGTCGCCGTGCTTCTTGACTTCCTTCTCGGAGTTCAGGTTGTTGAACGTGGCGCCGATCACCACGTCGACGAGACGATCCTGACGGTCGTCCATCACGAGCACCGCATCCGGGATGTACTCCTTGACCGTGTACGCCGGGTTGATCGCGTTCACGCCGAAGTAGATGGTCGTGCGGGTCACCTTGGCGCTCGTGTACGAGTCGATGGTGCGCACGTCGAACTGGCGGTCCTTGAGCGCCTCGCCGACGGCCGCGCCCAGACCGGTGAACTCGGTGCCGTTGCGCACGCGCAGGATCACCGAATTGTTGTCCGCCCACTTCATCGCGGTGCCGTCCTCGTTCTTCGCGGCGCACGGCACGGCCACGCCGTAGTTCGGCTTCGTGGCCTTCTTGGCCTGCTGGTCGACCTGGATCACGCCGGTGAAGAACAGCGTCGCGACGATGAGCACGACCACGAGAATCGCGCCGGTGATGGAGAACACGATCTTCTGACGGCGTAGCACATACGCCTTGCGTGCCTCGCGCTCGTCATACTCTTCGGCCATTCGGTTCCCTTTCCTTCGCTGCCTGACTTACGCAGTGCCTATTTACCTTAGCGTGCAACCGTGACGCTGACCGACGGGACGGCGGGCGCTTCGGCCGCGATGATGCGGTCCACCGCCTTCGACCGTTCCCATGCGGCGATCACGTCGCGGCGGATGGACGGCGTGGGCGTGAACGCCACGACGGACGGGCCCGATCCGGAGACGAACGCGTGGCTCGCGCCCGCCGCCAACGCCTCGCGGATTGCGGCGCCGGAGCGCGGATGCAGGCTGACCGCCGCCTTCTGCAGGTGGTTCCGGTCGCCTTCGCCGGCACCGACCACGTCGAATTCGCCGTACACTTCGGGCGTGCTCAGCTGCGCCTGGTAGGCGCCGACGAGCAGCGATCCCGCGTAGCCCTGTTCGCGCAGTCCTCGCGCCGCATCCGAATCGTCGGGAATCGTCTCGATGATCTCGCCGTATCCGGTGCCGTGCGCGTAGCCGCCGGCCACGCAGAACGGCATGTCCGCGCCGAGCGTCGCCGCGACCTCGCGCAGTCGGTCGAGCGGCCAGTCGAGCTCCCACAGCGCGTTCAGCGCGAGGATCGTCGCCGCAGCGTCCGCCGATCCGCCGGCGAGACCCGCGCCGACCGGAATGCGTTTCTCGATCGTCAGCGCGACGTCCGGTTCGCGGCCCGCCGCCTCCGCCATCGCGAACAGGGCGAGCACGGCGTGATTGCGGCGCATGTCCGCCGACGATGACGCGAGATCGCCGAGATGCTCGCCGCCCAGGTCGAGCGAGAATCCGGCGCCGGCCGGTTTCGCCGTGGCGGTGACCGTGTCGGTCAGACTGACCGCGCAGTAGATCGTGTCGAGCTCGTGGCGTCCGCCCCACTCGGCGTGGGAGGGGCCGACCTCGAGCGTGAGATTCGTCTTCGCCGGACAGTCGACGCTCACCGTGACGGGCGTGCTCATGCGCGTGCCTCCGCCGCGACGTCGTCGGCATGCGCGTCGTCGCCATCGCCGGAAAGCCGCATGACCGCCTCGGCCAACGCGGTGAACTCGTCGATGGTGAGGGTCTCGCCGCGACGTGTCGGATCGATGCCGGCCGCCTCGAACGTGCCGGCGGGAACCGTCTTCTTCAACGCGGCGTGCAGGGTCTTGCGACGCTGGCCGAAGGCCGCGTCGATGAGACGGAACGTCTCCTTGCGCAGGGACTCGGCGTGCGCCGCGACCTCGTCGCCGGCGACGCCGTCGTGCCGCGTGCGCGTGAACGCGACCAACGCGGAGTCGACGTTCGGCGCCGGCCAGAACACGTTGCGTCCGATCGTGCCGACGCGTGAGGCCTCGCCGTACCAGGCGAGCTTCACGCTCGGCGTGCCGTAGATCTTGCTGCCGGGCGTGGCGGCGAGACGGTCGGCGACCTCCTTCTGCACCATCACGAGGAACGATTCGAGGTTCGCGAACCGTTCCAGCAGTGTGAGGATGATCGGCGTCGCGACGTTGTACGGCAGGTTCGCGACGAGCGTGAACGGCTCGTCTCCGGCGAAGTCCGGCAGGTTCGCGGGATTGACGGTGAGCGCGTCGCGGTTGACGACGGCGAACCGGTCCACGGCCTCCGGCATGAACTCGGCGATCGTGTCCGGCAGACGCTCGGCCAGCGGCGGGTCGATCTCGACGGCGGTCATGCGCGCGCCGGTCTCGAGAATCGCCAAGGTGAGCGAGCCGAGACCGGGGCCGACCTCGAGCACGTGGCTTTCCGGGCCGACGTGCGCCTCACGCACGATGCGGCGCACGGTGCCCGGATCGATGACGAAGTTCTGGCCGAACTTCTTGGTGGGGCTCACGCCCGCCTCGGCGGCGATGCGGCGGATGTCGGCGGCGCCGAGCAGATGGCCCGTGGCCGTCTCCTCGGCGGTTGCGGTGGGTTCAGTCGTCACGTCGTTCAATACACCTTCCGAAATGGGATTCACGATATCAGTACCAGCCCTGCTGCTCCCAGATGCGCTTGCAGTTGGTGGGCGTGCCGTAGCGTTGGGCGATGTAGCTCAGACCCCAGTCGATCTGCACGGCGCCGTCGTCCTGCCAGCCGGTGCCCATCTTCGAGCCGGGCAGCGCCTGCGGGATGCCGTAGGCGGAGGAATACGGGTTGGCGGCGTTCCAACGCCAGCCGGACTCCTTGTTCCACAGCCAGACGATCGCGTCCCATTCGGCGCCGGTCCAGCCGCGCTGGGCGGCGGCCGCGGCCGCGTAGGTCTGCGCCTGGGCGACGCTCGGGTGCCACAGGCGGCCCGAACCGGAGCTGGAGCCGCCGGAGTTGCCGGAATTTCCGGAGTTGCCGGAATTTCCAGAGTTTCCGCTGTTGCCCGAATTGTTCCCGGAGTTGCCGGAATTCCCCGAGTTGTTGCCGCCGGAGTTGTTGTTTCCGGAGTTTCCGCTGTTGCCCGAGTTACCGGAGTTCGAGCCGGAATTGTTGGAGTTGCCCGAGTTCGAGTTGCCCGAGTTGTTCGAGTTGTTGCCGGAGTTCGACTCGTTCTTCTTGTCGGAGGAATCGTTCTTGTCGGACTTGTCCTTGTCGTCGTTCTTGTTCGACGTGTTCGGCTTCGTGGACTGGTTCGAACCGGAATCGGCCTTGCCGCTGCCGGTGTCCTCCTTCGGCTCCTCGACCTTCTCCGGACCGACCGCGATGATCTGGTCGACCGCGGCCTTCGTCGTCGTCTCGCTGGCGAGCGTCTCGCTCTCCGCGACGCCGTCCACATAGGTCACGTCGAAGACCTGCTGGATCTCGCCGTTCTGGCCCTGCTGGCGGATTTCCGTCTGGCCGGATTCGAGTGAGGAATCGATGATCGTCTGCGTGGAGTACGGCACCGACTTGGTGCGCGTCTCCTGGCCGTGGGTCACGCGCCTGACGCGCAGGATCGTCTCGCCGCCGTCCTCTTCGACGCTGACGCGATCCTCCTTGCCCACGTTGATGCCCTTGGAATCGAGGATGGAGGCCGCCGGAAGCTTGCCGTTCGGCGCTTCGGACGACTTGCCGTCCGCGATGACCGTGACCGGGCCCTCCTTGTTGATGACGAGGCCGCCGGTCAGCTGGTTGTAGATGTTGTCGATGTCGACGGTGATCTTCGAGGCCTGCTTCTCGTTCGCCTTGAAGAATCCGATGAGCTGGTCGGCGCTGTCCGCCACCGTCCAGAACGGGATCTCCTCGCCGTCCACGTTCACGGTGGTCTGGTAGGCGCTGCGCACGGTGACGACCGCATGGTTGGCGAGCGTGCTGCCGGACGAGGACTGCACGAGATCATGCGTCTTGACGCTGACGCCCTGCTCCTCGAGCAGACGGTCGACGCTCATCGCGTAGGTCTGGACGGTCGTCGTCTTGCCGTTCACCGTCAGCGCCACCGACTTGCGCGCGGAGAACGCGAACGTCGCCACACACGCCGCGAGCACCGTCACGACGCACACGGCCACACGGATACGACGCAACATCACGAATCGTTGCGGGGTCCACCGCCGTGCCATGCCATTACCTCGTTTCCCGCCCGCGATCGGTCCGGGCGCACTCGGTGCCCATCGTAGCGCACCATCTGCAAAGAAAAAGAAAAAGGGGGCGGGAGAGAAGGGGAAGTTCCCGCCCCCTATTATCAAGGCAAGGAGATGGTTGGGGGACTCTCCTGCCCTGTCCAGGAAGCCATAATCGGGGGAAGGCTCCTAGACGACTTACCCGTGTTAAGTATTTCCTGCGCGCCCCCGGCGCATCACACAGTATACGCCTTTTTCACGCATGACGAGCCTCTTGTCGGGATCGAACCGACGACCTGCCGCTTACAAGGCGGCCGCTCTGGCCATCTGAGCTAAAGAGGCGTGGCACGCAACAGTGTGTCGCGCACGCGGAAACCCAGCATAGCAGTTACCAGCGGACGAGCGCCAGCACCCTCAGTCGGCCTGCGGCCGCCAGCTCCCCCTGAAAGGGGGAGCAAAGAACAACGGATGCACTTCGTGCACTCGTCTCCCTGCGCCCCCTCAGGGGGAGCTGTCCCGCGAAGCGGGACCGAGGGGGTGCCGGAAGCGGCCCGCCCTAGTCCTCTTGGCTTACTTGCCGGTGGTGACGGAGATCGGCTTGCCGCTGGCGCCGATCGAGGGGAGCTGGCCTTCGACGCCGACCTGGTCGTCGGTAAGACCCAGCGCGGTGACGAGGCCCTCGTTGGAGGTCATGCCCGCGGTGGACAGCTGGTTCATATCCCAGTAGTTGCCATTGATGCGCACGGTCGGCGTGGTCATCTGGCCCTTGTAGCTGCCGGACACGTTGAACAGTTCGGAACGCTTCGGGTTGTACGTGTCGATCGCGTCCAGCCATGCCGTGTACTTGTCGACGCTCGCGGCGTTCGCGACCTTCTTGGAGACGCCCGCCTTGATCGCCTGCTGGCGCATCTGGTCGTCGGAGGTCTTCACGCCGGAGTTCTCGGCCGGCTGGAAGTCGTCGGCGTACATGTTCTGGATGAAGCCGAGGATGTGCGAGGCGTCCTTGTCCTGCTCGGCGATGGTGAGCAGCAGGTTTGCGGCGCGCGTCGAGTACTTGTCGGGGCTCCAGGTGTCGCCGAACGACATCGGGTGCAGGTCGAGGTTGATTTGGCCGGCTTCGACGAGCTTCTCCAGCGTCGCGCCGGACGCGCGCTCGAAGTTGCCGCAGCCGGAGCACATGAAGTCCATGTACACCTCGACGGTCGGCACGCCGTCGACCTTCTCGCCCACGCCGTCCTTCGAGACGATGACGCCGCCCTTCTCATCGGCGACGGACGGCTTGTCGGAGACCTCCTGCAGCTTCGAGTACGCCTGGTCGACGGTCAGGTTCGCGCCGGAGTTCTGCGAGGCGACGTGCGAACGCCAAATCGCGATGCCGGCGACGGCGATGAGCGCGACGACCACGGCGATCACGATCGCGCCGATGATGGTCTGCTGCCTGCGCTCCTTCGCCGCCTGCTCGGCGCGCGCCTTCGCCGCGGCCTCCTCGGCTGCGCGACGGGCGGCGCGGGTCTTGCGCTGTTTGGTGTTGTTCGCTTTCGTGGCCATGCGAGACGATCCTTTCCCAACCACTGAATGACTGATCTCTGATGACTGATCTGAGGGTCAGTCTAGCCCACGAATCGACATATACGCCCGTCGCTGATTGAACTCCATATGAACTGCGGGACCGCGCTACCGCCGTATCGCGCCCGCGCCGAGGCGTAGCATGCCGCTGCTCGGCCAGAGCGTGGTGAGGATCCACGCGATCGCGGCCATGCCGGCCAGCGCCAATCCGGTCGTCGTGAACGGTCCGTCGGTGAGCCACGGCAGTTCGTACGGCCACATGCCGTCCGGCAGCGGTGTCATCGCCCACGGCAGCTGCAGCGCGGCGGTCGCGGCGACCACGCCGACGAGGTCGATGATCGCGAACTGTACGGATCGGCCGAGCGCGGCGAGCAGCCCTTTGAGCAGATGCCACGGCAGCTGCACGACGCGCAACGCGGAATCCGATCCCTTGCGCATGCCGCCGCGGCGGCTTTCGCGCTCGATCTGCGCCTCCGTGCTGTACCCGACGGTGAACAGCAGCCACATCAGCGCCGCCGCCACGGCGAGGCCGATCAGCGGCTGGAACACCGCGGCGACCGCCGGTACGACGGCCATCATGCACAGGACGGCCACGCCCTGCTCGAGGTACTGCGCCCGCCGCGAGTCGGCGGTGTTGCGATGCTGCGGCGCGTTCGGATTCGCCGCGTTGCGGCCGTACTGCGATTGCGGCGATTGCGGCGTCTCGTACCCCGGCTGCGCGAAATCCGGCTGGACGTATTCCGGCTGCGGCGGCTCGTACTGCGGCGGCAGCAGCTCGGCCGGCGGCCGCGGCGGTTCCGGCGGCTGCATGTTCTGCGGCATCACCGCCGTCGCGTCCGGCTGGTCGCGCAGGAACGGCGGGACGTCGCCCTTCGGCTTCGGCGTCACGATCGGAATGTCGCGCGAGGAGGTCGGCACGTAGGCGGGCGGCAGGGAGGAGCCAGTACGGTTCGAGGCGTCCGCCACGCGCTGCAGCGGCGACTGGTCGTCGCCGGCCGCCGCCTCGCGCGCCGACGCCGCGCGGCCGGTGGCCGTGCGCGGCGTGCGGTTCGCGTTCGCGCTCTGGTTCGGATGGTTCGGATTCGTGCCGGCGGCCGCGGCGGAACCCGAGCCGGCGGCTGGGATGAGCGGCGGATTCGCCGCGTCGCCCGGACCGAGCACGTCGCTGGGCAGCGTGACCGTGCACTGGTCCGGCGTCAGCGCGCGCGTCGCGTCGACGCCGTCGTCCGCGTCGTCGCGCCATGCCGCGCGGCCGGTGGCCATGCGTGGCATGGGCGGCGTGGACGGCGCGACCGGCATGCCTGTGCCTGCGCCGCGCATCGTCGACGGCATCACCGACGTCGCCGGCAATGTGGCGGTCGCGCCGGGCGCTCCGGCCGCGTTACTTGCGTTACCGGCGCCGGTGCCGAGCACTCTGGTCGCCGCGTTGGGGCCGTCGTCAAAAGGGCGCATCACCTCGGTCGCGCCGTTGCCGGTCGCGCCGGTCGCATCGGTCGCGGAATCGCCGCCGAAGCCGTCGTCATCCCAATTCACGGGATTGAGCGCGTCCAGCGCGATCGCGTGGAGCAGCTGGTCGGGCGTGCAGCGGCGGCGTGGATCGGGATTGAGCGCGCTGCGGAACGCGGTGAGCGTGTGCGTGGGTAGCCCGGCGAGGTTCGCGTTGCCGCTCGCCTCGCGTTCCAGCACGGCCATCAGCGGCTTCGTGCCGAACACCGGTTCGCCGGTCGCGGCGAACGCGAGCACGGAGGCAACCGACCACCAGTCCGTCGCCTCGCTCGAATCGGCGCCATCGATGATCTCCGGCGCGATGAAGCCGGGTGTGCCCATCACGAGGCCCGTGCGCGTCACGTGGCTTTCGCCTTCGCCCATCGCGATGCCGAAGTCGACGAGCACCGGACCGGACGCGGAGACCATCACGTTCGTCGGTTTGATGTCGCGATGCACGATGCCGGCCGCATGCACGGCCTTGACGGCCTCCATCAGCTTGCGCGCGAGCCGTTCCAGATCGTCGCCCACGTACTTGCCGTTCGCGGCGACGTCGTCCTTGAGATTCCTGCCTTCGATGAGTTCGGTGACGATGAACGCGAGGGCGTCGTCGAGCTCCATGTCGACGATGCCGCACACGCCCGGATGATTCACCTTCTTCAACGCGAGGGCCTCGCGGCGCAGGCGCTCGCGCGGCGTCACGTTCTCCTTGAGGTTCGGGTCCTGCGCGGGGCGGCGGGAGGCAGGGGAGCCGGGGGCGCCCGGACCGGCCGCCGCGCCATCGCCGGAGAGATCATCGGACGAACCGTCCTCGGCGAGCGAATCACGCAGGATCTTCATCGCGTACACCTGACCGCCGTCGTCGAGCACGCGCCATACCGAACCCATCGCGCCGGAACCCAGGCGGGAGACGAGCGTATAGCCGCCCACCACTTCGCCCGGTTCCAGATTCAACGCCGTCAGATCACTCATACCGCCCATCCTATCCTTGGGCCTGGCATGCCGGTATATATGTGCCGGTCGGCCGTGCCGCCCATGCGTGCGGGGAATGGGCGGGCGTGCAGAATATGCATGCGAAACGACAGGATGGGGTGAGCGGGCGGCGTGGCCCGCGGCGGTCGTGCACAATCGGGGATAACGACATCGACGACGTGTCGGATGAAAGCAGAATCAAGGAGGAGAACGATGCTGAGCATCAACTGGAGCGACGTGATGAACGTCATCGCTTCGATCGCGCCGCAGCTGATCGCCATCGGCGTGGTGTTCGTGCTGGCGCTCGCGCTGACCATCGGCGTGAACAAGAAGACGGTGAAGAACGTCGCCACCCGCAAACTCGTGCATTCCGAATCGTGGATCGTGTTCCTGGTCGCCGTGGTCGTGGCCGTGTCCATGATGCTGTTCGGCCCGCTGGCCTCGCTGCTCAACAGCGCGACCGCCACCAAGTACACGCTGTCCGAGACCACGATCTCCAACGCGAACAAGCTCGCCAAGGAGATCCAGTCCGAGGCGATCACGATGCTGAAGAACGAGGACTCCAACCTGCCGCTCGCCTCGAAGAAGGTCAACGTGTTCGGCTGGGGCTCCACGAACCCGGTCTACGGCGGCACCGGCTCCGGCTCGATGAACCAGTCCTACAAGACCACCTCCATCCTCGACGGCCTCAAGCAGGCGGGCGTCGAGACCAACACCGAACTGAGCAAGCTGTACACCGACTACCGCAAGGACCGTCCGGTCGTGGCCATGGCCGAGCAGGACTGGACCCTGCCCGAAGTGCCGGCCAAGCAGTACTCGAGCAAGCTCATCTCCGATGCCAAGGCCTTCTCCGACGAGGCCGTGGTCGTCATCACCCGCGTCGGCGGCGAGGGCGCCGACCTGCCGAAGGACATGACCGCCAAGGGCATCACCTACCACGACAACTCCAAGGACTACAAGGACTTCCAGAAGGGCGGCAGCTTCCTCGAGCTCAGCCAGACCGAGAAGGACATGATCGACCTGGTCACCAAGAACTTCGACAAGGTCACCGTCGTCTACAACGGCGCCAACACCTTCGAGCTCGGCTTCGTCGACAACTACCCGCAGATCAAGTCCGTGCTGTGGTGCCCGCCCGCCGGCCAGACCGGCTTCTCCGCGCTCGGCGAGGTGCTCGCCGGCGACGTGAACCCGTCCGGCAGGACCTCCGACACCTTCGTCAAGGACCTCACCCAGCAGCCGAGCTACAACAACGCCGGTGATTTCAAGTACGACAACATGAAGGAGTTCGCCACCGAGAACTTCGAGGAGGGCAAGACCTCCCCGGCGTTCGTCAACTACGTCGAAGGCATCTACGTCGGCTACAAGTACTGGGAGACCGCGGCCGACGAAGGCGCGATCGACTACGACGACTACGTGCAGTACCCGTTCGGCTACGGCCTGAGCTACACCACCTTCGACCAGAAGATGGGCGACGTGACGTACTCCGACGGCAAGGTCTCCTTCGACGTGACCGTCACCAACACCGGCGACAAGGCCGGCAAGGACGTCGTCGAGACGTACTTCGACCCGCCGTACACCAACGGCGGCATCGAGAAGGCCAGCGCCAACCTGGTCGCCTTCGAGAAGACCAAGGAGCTCAAGCCCGGCGAATCCGAGACCGTGAAGATCTCGTTCGACGATGACGACATGGCCTCCTACGATTCCAAGACCGCGAAGGCCTACGTGCTCGAGGCGGGCGACTACGGCATCTCCATCCAGTCCGATTCGCACACCACGATCGACGAGAAGACCGTGACCGTCGACAAGACGATCACCTACGACTCCAAGTCCAACACGCACTCGGGTGACAAGACCGTCGCGACCAACGTGTTCGACGACGCCGAGGGCGAGGAGCAGGGCATCACCTACCTGTCCCGTGCCGACCACTTCGCCAACTACAAGCAGGCGACCGCCAAGCCGACGAACTACACGCTGTCCGCCGACCTCAAGGCCAAGTTCCGCAACCTGTCGAACTACAAGCCGTCCGAGACGAACGACGACTCCGACCAGATGCCGACCACCGGCGCGAAGAACGGCGTGCGTCTGGCCGACCTCACCGGCAAGGACTACGACGATCCGCTGTGGGACAAGCTGCTCGACCAGCTGACCTTCGACCAGATGGACAACCTGATCGCCTTCGGCGGCTACGGCACGCAGGCCGTGAACTCCGTCGGCAAGATCGCCCTGACCGACGTCGACGGCCCCGCCTCCCTGAACAACAACTTCACCGGCGTCGGCTCCATCGGCTTCCCGTCCTCCACCTCCGTGGCGTGCACGTGGAACAAGGATCTGGCCCGCCAGTTCGGCGACGGCATCGGCGACATGGCCCACGACATGCACGTGGCCGGCTGGTATGCCCCCGCCATGAACATCCACCGCAACGCGTTCGCCGGCCGTACCTTCGAGTACTTCTCCGAGGACGGCTACCTGTCCGGCGTGATGGCCTCCCAGCAGGTGGCCGGCGCGCAGGCCAAGGGCGTGTACGCCTTCATGAAGCACTTCGCCCTGAACGACCAGGAGACGAACCGACTGAGCGAGCTCAACACCTGGGCCAACGAGCAGTCGATCCGCGAGATCTACCTGAAGCCGTTCGAGATGAGCGTGAAGGAAGGCGGCGCGGGCGCCGTGATGAGCGCCTTCAACTACATCGGCACCGAGTGGGCCGGCTCGCACTCCGGACTGCTCAACACCGTCCTGCGTGACGAGTGGGGCTTCCGCGGCATGGTCCTCACCGACTACTTCGGCGGCTACGGCTACCAGAGCGGCGACCGCGCGATCCGCGGCGGCAACGACCTGATGCTCGCCACCACCGACGTGACGAACCACATCACCGACAAGTCCGCCACCTCGGTCAAGGCGATGCGCACCGCCTCGCACAACATCCTCTACACGGCCGCCAACAGCTGGCTGTACGAGAACGGCGAGCCCGACGTCGCCACCCCGATCTGGAAGACCATCTCCTACGTGGTCTGGGGCGTGACCGCCGTCCTCGCGATCGGACTCGAGGTCCTCACCATCAAGCGCTACCTCGCCCGCCGCAAGGCCACGAAGTAGCCCCGCCTCCCGGCCCCCTCTGATAGGACATCGCCGTAAAGCAAACGCCGGAGGCGTTTGTAGGCGATGTGTGAGTCGACAGGCGAGCTGATGTGAAGTCAGGCTGACTGGGGGAGAGAAGCGGCCGCAGGCCGCGGGTAACCGCATCATCCAACCGATGCCGTTCCCGCAGCCTGCGGCCGCTTCGCTGTCTCTCCGGTCTCTCTGTTCCCGTCTCACCAGTCCGTTCGCCGGCGCACGATCATGATCGCCACGACCAGCAGCGCCGCGACAGCGGCGACGATGGCGATCGTCGTCGTGCTGAGCGGCCGCCGCCCGTCGCCTTCCGTAGTCGACCGGCTCACGGATTCCGCGGTGAACGGGGAGACGTCCATCACGAGCAGCGCGGCCGGTTGCGCGGAATCGGTTGCCGAGGCGAGCAGCACGTACCAGATGCCGCCGTCCTGCGAGAACGTCCAGCCTGCCGCATGGCCGGTCGCCGCACCGGAAAGACCGGAATCACCGGAATCACCAGTGCCGTCGGCGGTCTCGAACGTCAGCGTGCGCGTGACCGTGGGATCGTTCCTGTCGAACGTGTTCACACGGAGTGCGATCGCGTCACCGTTTCCGTGGTCGATTGAGTACAGCAGCGTGCCGTCCGGATCGATGGCCGAGACGAGATCGCCCGTGTCCAGCCACTGCATGGTGCCTTCGTCGACGACGAGTCTGCCGTTCGTCATGCCGACGAGCAGGCGCGCGCCGTTCGGCGCGAGCAGGATGCGGTCGAGCGGCAGGTGCCGTCCGAACATCGTGCGCGCCACCGTCGCTTCGCCCGAACCGGTGCCCGAGTCCGAGCCGGAACCGGAATCCGAGCCGGGCTCATAGGCGTCGACGTCGATCGCCAGCACCCGCGAATCGGCGGTGCCCACGTACAGCGCGTGACGGTCCGCTGTTCCGGTGGCGTAGACGGTCGGCGACACGTCGTCCGCGATGTCGTCCATCACGCCGGTGGCGATGTCGACCGCCATCAGCCGCAACGATCGTCCGGCGGCGGCATCGTCGTCGGTGGTATCGGCATCACCAGAGCCTCCGTCCGTATCGCCGGCACCGGTCGTGTCATCGACGCCGACAAACCATACCGTCCCGGCCGAGTTCGTCGTGTACGGCGTGACGTCGCGGATTGCGGCGGCGGGGCCGGCGGCGGAATCGGCGTATCGCAGCGGGACGGCGGCGACGTTCTCGCCGCCTGCCGCCGCGAACGTGCGCAACGTCCACGAGCGCGGCGTATCGTCGCCGCCGGTGCCGTCGGGTTCGATCACGCCGATACGCGCGCCGTCCGGCGACAGCATGTAGTCGCTTCCGGTCGAGGGATGCAATGTGACCGTGAGATCGTCGACGCCGATCGCGGCGATGCCGTTCGCGCCGTTGACGAGCATCGTCCTGCCATCCGGCGTGAACTCGACGTGCGGCCGGGACGTGGCGAAACCGCCGTCCACCTGTGCGGTGCCGTCCGCGGACAGGTCCGTGATGCGGATTCGGCAGACCGTGCCGCCTTTGTCGATCGCGAACAGGAACCGGCCGCCGGGAGCGGACGTCAGCGCGATCGGATCGCTGCCGAGACAGGATGCGCCGCGCAGCGTCGTGACGGGGAGCGCGCCGGTGCGCTCGATCGCCGACGCGGCTGGGGGAGCTGCCGTGCAGAGCGCGACCGCGGTGCAGAAGGCGAGCGTGGAGCGCATCAGCGTGCGCACCGTCGCCGGAAGATGCGTGTCATGGCCGAACATGGGAGGGCTCCTTCATCGTCCGTCGTTTCTGTCGTTTTCCGTCGGATGCCGTATCCGTGATTCCAGCGTATCCGCGGCGTTCCGCGACGCCGGCGCATACGGCCGAAGGCATCAACGTTTGTCGTGACGGCGACCGGCGTCGCCCGCATCACAGCGTCCCGTCAACGTTTGATGATGAACCGTCGCGCGCACGGTGCCGCCGCCCGTCGCCGCGTGGGAATCGGCGATACACTGCGGATTATGGAACGGTCCGAAGAGGTACGTGGAAACGATGACGGCGGGACGGGCGTCTCGGTCGGCATCGTCGACAACGACGCCATCACCCTGTACGCGCTGCGCGCGATCATCCCGCGGATGCCGGGCATGCGGCTGGCGTGGGAGGCGACGGCCGGTCGGGAGGCGTTCGTCAGATGCGTGGAGGACGACGACCGCCCCGACGTGCTGCTGGTCGACATGGGGCTTGCGGACATGCCCGGCCCGCTGCTGTGCCGTCTCATCCGGTCCGCCGCGCCGCGCCCGCCGATGCTCGCCATCACCTCGTACCCGATCGAACTGTACGCGTCGGACGCGGCCGAGGCGGGAGCGCAGGGCATCATCGGCAAAACGGACATGCGCGACCTGCAACGGGCGATACGGATCGTGGCCGCCGGCGGAACGGTGCCGTCGCAGGCCGCACCCGACGTGCGTTTCGACGATGCCGGGACGGCGTTCCAACGCATCCGCCGCACGCCCGCCGAACCGGCGGCGACGCTGACATGGCCGGAGATGGAAGTGCTCAACCTGAGCGCGCAGGGGCTCAACCTCAACGAAATCGCGCGACGGCTCGGCATCCAGCCGCCCACCGCACGATCCCACGCGCGGCACGCGCGCATCAAACTGAACGCACGGACGTTGGGGGAGGCGCTGGTCAAATGGAATCAGGCGAAACGACGCTGAGACCGGTCGACGACGATCTGGCCGTCCACGGCGTGCGATGGCGCGCGCTGCACGACGCCGTCACCGGGGAATTGTCCGCGATCGCGCTGTTGTCGCAGAGCGCGGGAGAGGGGGAGTACGGCGGTGCCGATGGTGCGCGTGGTCGCGTTGGTTCCGTTGGCTCGGGTGATTCCGTTGGTTCGGGTGATTCCGGTGATTCGGGGGATTCGGGGGATGGTCGTGCGTTGATGAGGGACATCAACCGGCTGTCCCTCGCGGCTTTGGACAACACCCATGAGGTCATCCGCCTGCTGTCCGAGGCCGATGGGGTGCCGGCGGGTGCGCCGAGTGTGGCGACTGTGCCGGGTGCGGCTGCGTCGGCTGCCTCGGATGTCGCCCGGTATTTCGGGCGGCAGGAGCGGCGGCTGCGGAATCTGGGATTCCGCGGGATGATGACGGTGGACGTCGACGGCCGCCGGATCGCTCCGGGCATGGCGCGACTGATCCGCACGTGCGGCAAGGAGATATGCGCCAATATCGCCCGTCATGCGGATGCGGCCGTGCCATACCGGCTGACGGTGCGGCGTGAGGGCGGGCGTGACGACGGCCGTGACGGCGGTGCCATCATCATCGAACAGAGCAACGGCGTCACGGACCATGACACGGACCATGACGCCGTTGCCGGTACCGGCCGGCGGACTCTGCGATCGGGCTTCGGCCTCGCCCTCCTGCGCGAACAGGTCGAGCGTCACGGCGGCACCCTATCCCACGAAACCCGCAACGGAACCTGGCGCATCCGCATCCGGTTACCTCGATAGTCGGGGACGGAGACGGAATGCGACGGCGCCTCAATCAGCTCAATCGGATTGCGTTGTATTTCCGTAGAGAAGTGAAAGCATGGCAATAGGGGCCTTTCTCGTAGTTGTTCGGGTACGGGCCGCGAACAGGGCTCCAAGTCCATCCATCTCCGCCACGATTGGCCAAATCGTTTCGCCGCCTTCCCGGTCTGACGTACCGCATCACCGCATCAGCGACCACTTCCATGCGGGGATGACGTGTATCGTGCCGGCTTCGACCGCGACGGTCTCCTCATCATGCAACGTCAGGATGCTTCCGGAACCGAGGTGAGTGCGTGCCATGACCGCGGCCAACGAGCCGATCTCGCGGTTCCGCGTCTTCGTGGCGGTCATGTCCGCGGTCACCTGATACAGCGCGTATGGTTCGGCGGCGAGGGCGTCGCCGACCAGGAAGTCGACCTTCTCCTGCTTGGGGCCGGGCATGGTGTAGGACGTCACAGCCTCCGTCCTGCGTCCGGCGGTGCGGCGGTGCAGTTCGCAGAACACGGCCGTCTCCAATCGTTTGCCGAGATCCTGCTGGTTCGCGCGGGAAACCGCGTAGGCCATGCCCTGATCGACCGCGTACATCTTCGGCACGCTGGTGCTGCCCGGTTTGAGCGCCGTGCGGTATTCGGGCAGCTCGTAGACCAGATACGCCTGCTTGAACAGTTCCAGCAGTGTATTGACTTTGTCCCAATACACTTTCCAGCCGGTGGCTTTCAATGCGGCGACGAGTGCGTTGACGGACAGCTCGCACGCCGTGTTGCGCAATAGGTAGAGTGCGGTCTGCGTGACCATCGCGATGTTCTCTCGTCCGAACCGTTCCGCGACGTCGCGCGCCACCACGTCGCGCATGTAGCTTTGCAGCATCTCGACGCGATCCGGCTCGATCAGCCGTTGCACACCGGGGAATCCCCCTTCGACCAAATAGCGTTCGTATGCGCCTTCGAATCCGGTGACCTCCTGTGGCGAGAACGCCTCATTAATCACTTTAATCACTGCGGAAGCATCATCGGATTCGCCGTGGCCGTCCGGAACGGCATCCGGCACGGCGATGCCGCGGAACGTGCAGTATTCCCGGAACGACAGTGGCATCATCGCGTGCGCGTGCGATCGACCACGGAAGTTCGTGGCAATCTCCTCGCTGGACAGTTTCAATGATGAGCCGGTGATGACCAGCGTCACCTTCTCATGTTCCGTGATGCGTTGGCAGAATCCCTGCCAGTTCGCACATTCCTGCACCTCGTCGAGGAACAGGTACGCGCCTTCGCTTCGCGCTTCGGGCACCTGACGCCAGTACTCGTTGACGACGTCGTCGAGCACGTCATCCGGCATCGGCAGCAGGCGGTCGTCGGCGAAATTGAAGTAGAGGATGCGGTCGCGCGGCACTCCGGCGGCCAGCAGGTCATGGATCTTCTGGAACAGGTAGAACGTCTTGCCGCAACGCCGGATGCCGGTGATGATGTGCACGATGTTGAACATGGCGGGCTTGTCGAGTTGACGAATCACCTCGTCGCGGCGCGAGGGGGTGGGGATGTCGAGGCGCATGGCCTCGCGTACCAGCATGGCATAGGATTCGCGCGGATTGTCCGGAACCATGGTCGCCTCGTTCCTCTCATACGTTTATCGTCGCAACCTTTACGGTATCACTTCTTAAAAATTTTGAGAAGTAATACAGTGAACTTCTTAAGAATTTTGAGAAGTGGTATGCGTGGATCGTTCCGTAAGAGCCTGCGTGCCATTCGTGCGGGGGAAACGACAGGTTGTGTGCGCACCGCCCCGCGCGCTCGCGAATCCTGATTGAATCGAAGCAACGACGATGAAGAAATCGAACGAACAAGCCAATCACTGCAAGGGAGAGTGACATGGAACTCGAAGAGCTTTCGGTGGCCGAGAAGGCGGCGATGCTGTCCGGCGGATCCGAATGGGATTCGCGCGGCAACGACCGCGCCGGCGTGCCCAGCTTCGTGATGAGCGACGGCCCCCACGGCGTGCGACGCCAGCTCGGCGAAGGCGACCATCTGGGACTCGGCGCCTCCAAGCCCGCCACCTGCTTCCCGACCGCCGGCACCGTCGCCGGATCGTGGGATCCGGCGCTCGCCGAGCAGATGGGCGAGGCGCTCGGCCGCGAGGCGCACGACCTCGACGTGAACGTGCTGCTCGGTCCCGGCCTCAACATCAAACGCAACCCGCTGTGCGGCCGCAACTTCGAGTACTACTCGGAGGATCCGGTCGTCGCCGGCCGCATGGCCGCCGGCCTCATCCGCGGCATCCAGTCGAACGGCGTCTCCGCCTGCCCGAAGCATTTCGCGGTCAACAGCCAGGAGCTGCGCCGTCAGGCCTCCAACTCGGTCATCGACGAGCGCACGATGCGCGAGATCTACCTGACCGGATTCGAAATCGCCGTGCGCGAGGCCGCACCGATGACGATCATGACCTCATACAACGAGATCAACGGCGTCTACGCGCATGAGAACAAGCATCTGCTGCAGGACATCCTGCGCGACGAATGGGGATTCGACGGCATGGTCGTCTCCGATTGGGGCGGCTCCAACTCGGCCGTCGCCGCCGTCAAGGCGGGCGGCTCGCTCGAGATGCCGAGTCCCGGATTCACGTCCGTGAGCGAACTCGAAAGCGCCGTCGCCGCCGGTACGCTCTCCGAGGCGGACCTCGACGCCCGCGCCCGCGAAGTCGCGAAGGTCGCGGGCCGCACGCGCCTCGACGGCGTCGGCCGCGACGACCTGCTCGACGAATCCGTCATCAAGGCGCATCACGAGGCCGCGCGCCGCGTCGCCGAAGGCTCGATGGTCCTGCTGAAGAACGCGTCCGTGGGCACCCGCGGCACCGACGGCACCCCCGCGCTCCCGTTCCGCCCGGGCGCGCGCGTCGCCGTCGTCGGCGACATGGCGAAAACCCCGCGATTCCAGGGTTCCGGCTCGTCCAAGGTGAACGCCACGCGCGAAGAGAACATCCTCGACGAACTCGGCAAGTCCGACGCCGCCGAAGTCGCCGGCTACGCGCCCGGCTACGACCGCCAGGGCGCCGTGAAGCCGGAACTCGTGCGCGAGGCCGTCGACCTTGTCTCGCGCGACGACGTGGACGTCGCGCTCGCCGTCGTCGGCCTTGACGAACGCAGCGAATCCGAAGGCCTCGACCGTGCGACGATGGCCATCCCGCAGGCGCAGAACGATCTGATCGCCGCGCTCGCCGCGACCGGCAAGCCGGTCGTCGTCGTGCTCGTCGCCGGCTCCCCGGTCGAACTGCCGTGGCACGACGACGTCGCCGCGATCCTCTACATCGGACTGTCCGGACAGGCGGGCGCGTCCGCCACCGTGCGCGCGCTCACCGGCAAGGTCAATCCGTCGGGCCATCTCGCCGAAACGTGGCCGATGCGCTACGACGACTGCCCGTCCGCCGGCTGGTACCCGGCGACCGGCCGCGACGCCGTCTACCGTGAGGGCCCGTTCGTCGGCTACCGCTACTACGAGACCGCGGGCGTGCCCGTCCGCTTCCCGTTCGGCTACGGCCTGTCCTACGCCGCGTTCACGATGACGGGACTCGTCGCCGACGAGACCGGCGTCACCGTGACCGTCTCCAACGATTCCGACGTGGCCGGCGCGACCGTCGTCCAGCTGTACGTGGGCGGCCCGTCGCGCGGCACGGCAGGCGCGCACGCCGGCGCGGACGGCGCTTCCGGCGCCGCCGGCGTGCTGCGCCCCGCGCGCGAGCTCAAGGGATTCGCGAAGGTGACGCTCGCCGCGCACGAGACGCGCGACGTGCGCATCGACTTCGACCGGTACACGTTCCGCCACTTCGACGCCGCCGCGCGCGACGGTGCCGGCGCGTGGCGCACCGAGTCGGGCGTGTGGACGCTGTCGGTCGGCTTCGACGCCGAGACGCTGCCGTTGAGCGAGTCGTTCGCCGTCGCCGGCGACGTGGACGCGACCGGCCCCGACCCCGCGCTCGGCCACTATCTGACCGGCGACGTCAAGCACGTGACCGACGCCGAGATGGCCGCGCTGTTCGGTTATGACGTGATCGCGCGCTCCGGCCGCGACGGGGCGGCGACGTTCGGCGTCAACGATCCGATCTCGAGCTGGAGCGGTTCACGCGGATTCATCGCGAAGACCGTCGCGAACACGCTCAAGAAGCGGGAGGCGAGCGTGCGCGAGAAGACCGGAGCGCCCGACCTCAATACGCTGTTCATCCTCAACATGCCGCCACGGGCGATGAGCAAGATGACGCAGGGCATGGTCGATTCGGCCATGGTCGACGCGATCGTCGAGATCGGCAACGGGCACACGTTCCGTGGCCTCGGCTCGCTCATCGGGGCATACTTCCGCAACCAATCCGCCAACAAGCGCACCGCGAAGGAGATCAACCATGACTGACGCGACGAAGACCGCCGAAACCGCTACGTCCGCCAAGCCCACCGCCGAGGAGCTCGCGAAGATGGGCCCGATTCGTCGTTGGATCGCCACGCATCCGACGATCTGGGAGTTCATCCTGTTCAACGTGCTGTCGAACATCTCCACGATCGCCCGCTTCGTGGTCACGTGGATCGGCACCGCCGTGTTCGTCGCCGCGCTCGGGCTCACCGCGCCGTTCCACTTCCTGATCTTCAACTACCCGGAATCCGGCAACGGCGTGGGCGGCTTCCTCACCTTCCTCTTCGCCGAGGTGATCGCGCAGGTCGTGAACTTCTTCGTGCAGATGAAGTGGGTGTTCAAGTCCGATTCCAGCTTCCACGACGCCGCGTGGAAGTACGCGATCCTCGCCGTCGTGATCGTCGTCGTGAACCTCGTGCTGCCCGGCTACGTGACCGCGCTGTGCCAGGGCTGGGGCATGAACGCGGGGCTGGCCGGCACGATCGCCTCCGTCGTGAACACGCTCCTCGCCGTCGTCGTCAGCTACCCCCTCCTCAAGTTCTGGATCATGCCCAAGAACAAGTGACGGCGGTTCTGAATCGGCCCCCTCTGACGAGGGGGCTGTCCGCGTAGCGGACTGGGGGAGAGAGGTGGAGCGGCCATGAGGTCGCGGGAAAACCGCATCGGCCTTCGGCCGATTCCGTATTGCCGCCTGCGGCGACGTCTCTCCCTCCGTCCGCCTTCGGCGGCCACCTCCCTCGTCAGAGGGAGGCCTATCGCATCACCGCTCTATGCTCCCGGAATCAGCACGGTGAGCGTGAACCAGTGGTCTTCGGCTTTGATCGACACTTCGCCGCCGTATTGGGCGGCGATGTGCCGGATCGATTTGACGCCGAATCCGTGGCCGGTCGCGTTGCGTTTCGTGGTGCGCAGATTGCCCGCCGCATCCTTCTTCAACACCGCGTCGTAGTAGTTCTCCACGCGGATCACCGTGAACGCGCCCTGCCGGTACAGGGCGAGACGGATCAACCGTCGTTCCGGATCGTCCAATCGCGACGTCGCCTCGATCGCGTTGTCCAACGCGTTGCCGAACAGCGTCGCGATGTCCATCGAACTCATGTTCGCGGCGCCCAGCAGCGCACCGTCCGCGACCGCCGTGAACGTGATCCCACGCTCCTCGCATACGCGCGTCTTCGTCGTCAGAATCACGTCGAGCACCGGATTGCCGGAATGCTGCTGCGCGCTGTACTCGGCGACCGAACGCTCCAACTGCTCGAACCCGGCCGCCGCATGTTCCGGATCGACCTCGGCGCGCAACGCGGCGATCTGATGCTTGAGATCGTGCGCGAGCCGCCCGATCGACTCCAGATTCTCCTTCGACGCGAGATACTCCTGATGCTGGCTCTCCAACTGCGCGTTGATGGAGGCGAGCTCCGCGCTCGCCTCCATCCGCCGCGCCTGCTCCTGCTGCGCGTACAGGATTGCGAACCCGCAGAAGTCGACGAGCGTGCGGATGTAGAACACCTCCTGCCCGATCTTGCCGGAGAACGGCGTGTTCGTCGAAACGAAACTCAGATTGCTCATCGCGAACGTCACCACGGTGATCGCCACCGTGCCGACGGCCAGCTGCGCGCTGACGGTCGTCGGCGCGGACTGGCTGAAGTTGCGCCGTTCCACCGCCCACGCCGCGGCGAAACAGACCGTGTACACGCCGACCAGAATCAACGTCGCGAACGGCTGGCGCGGCGGCAGGTCCACGCCGTACGTGAGGAACGTCGAAAGCTGCCAGTGCAGCGACGCGACCAGCTCGGCGAGCACGAACGCACGCGCCGTCACATACAGGCACTCGCGTTTGCCGCCGCCGCTGCCGCGCCACACGATCAGCCACATGCAGCCGAACGCGAGCAGCATGCCGAGCGTCCAGAACCACAGCGGCATCGCTCCGGCCAGATACTGCACGCCGATCATCGCCGCCAATCCGATCGCCGCGACCGCCGCCGTGCGCCGCAAGGCCACGCGGCGGTGGATCACGGCGAGATAGGTGACGCACGCCGCCCACTCGCAGATCGCAGTGAACAGCCGTGGGATGTCCGGCATCGCGTTCGTGATCGTCGCGCCGAGACCGCCCATCACACGCCTCCCATGTACGCGGCCAGCGCGGTCATGAACGCCTTCTTGCGTGGACGGCTCACGCGCAACGGCTCGCCGTTCGACAGCACGCAGTCCTGGTCCGCCATGCCGGTCACGTGACGCAGGTTCACCAGATAGCAGGAGTTCGATCGGAAGAAATCCTTCTCCGCCAGCCGCTCCTCGAACGATTTCAGCGTGCCCGTCACCGACAGTTTGCCGCCGAGCGTATGGATGACGATCGTGTGCCGGATCGATTCGATGTACAGCACGTCGGCGAGTTCCAGCCGCTGCTGCGCGCCGCCCACGTCGATGAGGATCGACTCGTCGCCGCGCCGGCGCACCATGTCGATCGACCGTTTCAGCTCCTGGTTGAACGCGAACCACGGCACCGGTTTGAGCAGGTACGACAGCGCGCCCACCTGGTAGCCGTTGATCGCGTACTGCGGCGCCGCGGTGATGAACACGATGACGACGGTCTTGTCGCGCTCGCGGATGCGCCGCGCCGCCTCCATGCCGTCCATCTCCTTCATCTCGACGTCGAGCAGGAGGATGTCGTAGACGGGCGCGTATTTCTCGACGATCCTCGCGCCGTCGTCGAACACGGAGACGGTGAAGCGGATGCCGTCGTTCTCGGCCTGATAGCGGTTGAGATAGTCCAGGACCTGTTGGCAGGCCGAGGCGTCGTCCTCGACCACCCCGATTCTGATGTCGCGCATGACCAACCTCCCTGTCTCGCGTGGGCACCTCGTGCGGGCCTCCGGTTCCCGATTGTATCGGCCGGCCGCGCGCCGCGCCGGGAACGGGATGCGTGATTGGGGTGCGTGAACGGGGTGCACGGTTGGGATTTGTGATCGGGATACGTGATTGGGGAAACGCCAATGCGAAAGCGCTTTCCTTGCGTGAGCGCGAACAACGTGTATAGTGAGCCGAAGGTTCGACGGAAACGATTCCGCCGGTCCGGATAAGTAAACGCTGAGGTTTGCAGATTGCCCGACGTTGCAGCGATGCGATGGACGGTGACGAACGGATCAAAGCACAGCAACCAACCGAATAATTCCTTTACAACGGATCGTGAGGCACGTACCTGCCTCTGAAAGGATTGAACAACCATGGCTGAAGTCATTTTCGACCACGTCACCCGTATCTACCCGGGCAACGACAAGCCCTCCGTGGATGATCTGAACCTCGACATCAAGGACGGCGAATTCCTCGTCCTCGTCGGCCCGTCCGGTTGCGGCAAGTCCACCACCCTGCGCATGCTCGCCGGCCTCGAGGAGGTCAACAAGGGCCGCATCCTCATCGGTGATAAGGACGTCACCACCATGCAGCCGAAGGACCGCGACATCGCCATGGTCTTCCAGAACTACGCGCTGTACCCGCACATGACCGTCGCCGACAACATGGGCTTCGCCCTGAAGATCGCCGGCACCCCGAAGGAGGAGATTCGCAAGCGCGTCGAAGAGGCCGCGAAGATCCTCGACCTGACCGAGTACCTCGACCGCAAGCCGAAGGCCCTGTCCGGCGGCCAGCGTCAGCGTGTCGCCATGGGCCGCGCCATCGTGCGTAAGCCGAAGGTGTTCCTCATGGACGAGCCGCTGTCCAACCTCGACGCCAAGCTCCGCGTCCAGACCCGTACCCAGATCGCCGCCCTGCAGCGTCAGCTCGGCGTCACCACCCTGTACGTGACCCACGACCAGACCGAGGCCCTGACGATGGGCGACCGCATCGCCGTCATCAAGCTCGGCGTCCTGCAGCAGGTCGGCGCCCCGACCGAGCTGTACGATCGCCCGGCCAACGTCTTCGTCGCCGGCTTCATCGGCTCCCCGTCGATGAACATCAACGTGCACCCGGTCGTCAACGGCAAGGCCCAGATCGGTGAGGACACCGTCGACCTGCCGGCCGACGCCGTCGACAAGCTGACCCCGGAGGACGGCGGCAAGATCGTCGTCGGCTTCCGTCCGGAGGACGCCTCTCTGGCCCCGGCCGACGATCCGAACGCCTTCTCCCTGAAGGTCGTCAACGTCGAGGATCTCGGCTCCGACGGCTACATCTACGGCAACATCATCACCGACGGCTCCGCCGCCGAGGAGGCCCAGGTCATGTCCGACCAGAACAAGCTCACCACGGTTCGCGTGAACCCGCGTGCGCTGCCGAAGGTCGGCCAGACCGTCAAGATCAAGATCGATCCGGCCAAGATGCACCTGTTCGCCCCGTCCACCGAGCTCCGCATCAACTGACGCGGTTCCTCGGTCCTTCGGTCCGGTCCAGTTTTTCTTCTCGGCCCCCTCTGATGGGACATCGCCGTAAAGTAAACGCCGGTGGCGTTTGCAGGCGATGTGCGAGCCGATAGGCGAGCCGATGCGAGGTCGGCCGCAGGCCGTCCGTGCTTGCGGTTGGGCTCCCGGCGAAGCCGGGTGGGGGAGAGGTCGGCCAAGGACCGTCCATATAAGACTTGGTCGAACCGCGGCAATCACGCCGCCTGATTCGGCCAACCATGTCAACGAGACGTTTCTCTTCCTCTCTATTCCGTCTCGTTGGAGAAAGCCCCGCTACGCCGCGGGGCTTTCTTTGTTCGCTCCATCCCTGTTACGGTTCGCTCCATGTCAGTCACGTTCGTTCGTTGATGGCTCCACGGTTGTCACGGTTCGCTCCGGGGCTTGCATCGTTTTTCCGTGGATAATCCCGGGGTGAATCGTGATGGGTATGGACTGAACCGTGTTGATTGTGGAGCGAACGTCACCCGTGTGGGAATCGTGAAGCGAGCTGCGCGATCATCCACCGGCTTGTGCACCGCAATCCACCGTCATCAGGCTCGGCTGGCGCATCATCGCGGACGAACATACGGTCGTGTCATGGATACCTCACACCCCTATGGCAACGGCAACATGGCCGCTCTCCGCGACCGACTCGCGCAATGCGAGCGGAACCGCATCTGCCTGACCGCGGACAGTCGTCGCGACCATGCGTTCCTGTCCCGCCAGATCGCGGCGTCGCGTCTGGTCAGGCCACATCCGGGATTGTTCGTCCGCGCGGATTACTGGGCCGGCATCCTTCCGGACGAACGTCACCGCATCATCGCCCGAACGCTGCAACGTGCCCATCCTACATGGACGTTCACCGGACTCACCGCGGCGTGCCTGTGGGGACTGGACCACGGCAGATACCTCCACCGGAACGCCGCCGTCTCCATTGCCGCGGCAGGCCACGATACCGGCGTGACCCGGTCAGGCTCATTGCGCCGCTGCTACCTGCCGCGGCGTCACGCCGAACAGGCCGTGACGAGGGATGACGTGCGCGTCACCGACGTCGTACGCACGCTGTTCGACTGCGGCAGGCAGTATGCGTTCCGTGACGCTATGGCGTTCTTCGAATCCGCGATCCGCAACGGTCACGTCACACGTGACGAGCTCGTCGCCGCGTACGACGAACCGCGGATGGGATTGCGTCAGAATCGCGCGCGGCTGCTGGCGAAATATGCGAACGGATGTAGCGAGAACGGCGGCGAGTCGTTCTGCTACGCCACCATGCTGGAAGGCGGCGTCGCCGTGCCGCAACAGCAGGTGGAGTTCGCGTATCCCGACGATCCCCGGCGGAAGCTTCGCGTCGATTTCCATTGGAAACTGGATGATGGCAGCGTCGTCGTCGCGGAGTTCGATGGCGCGCGCAAGTACGTCGATCCAGGCATGACGGGCAGTCGCACCGTGGGCGATGTGGTGGCGGACGAGCGCATCCGGCAGACGATGCTGGAACGATGCGGCGTGCAGCGCATCGTGCGGTTCACGTTCGATGACGCATGGAGGCGTACGCCGATGCTGAACAAGCTGATCGCAGCTGGTGTCCCGGTGAATCCGTCACGCAGGTTGACGTTGTAGGTGGGATGAGGTGTGGCGTGGCGGTGACGCATGTGCGTTCCGTGATTGTCTCGGTTCCCTCCACGATTTGTCTCGTTTTCCCGTGGCAAATCGTGGAGTGAACCGTGACGGGTTGGGGGTGATTTCACCTGCGGCGGCGGGCGTTGGGGCGGGGTGCTGGGACAATGACCCTTATGGTTACTAAGAAAGGACCGACCAAGGGGTCGGGTGGCAAGCACAGGAACGCGCTTCGCGGCAAGGGACCGACGCCGAAGGCCGAGAACCGCGAATACCACAAGGCATACAAGATGAAGAACGCGGCGATGCGCCGCCAGATGGCCGATCCGCGTCTCGCGGCCCGCCGTCGCGCCGACAAGTTCTCGACGAACGACACCTCCGATCTGGTGTTCGGCCGCAACTCGGTGCTCGAGGCGCTGCGCGTGGGCGTCCCCAGCAACACGCTGTACGTCGCCTCGCGCATCGAGCACGACGACCGCACGCGCGAGATCGTCAAGCTCGCCGGCGTCCGCGGCCTGCACATGATGGAGGCGGACCGTCTGGAGATGGACCGCATCGCCCGCTCCGGCAACCATCAGGGCGTGATCCTCAAGGTGGATCCGTACCAGTACTCCTCGCTCGCCGAGCTGGCCGACCGCGCGGACAAGAAGGCCCGAGCGATGGAGGCCGCGAACTCGCCGGCCGCGCGCATCGCCGCGCGTCCGCTGTTCATCGCGCTCGACGGCGTGACCGATCCGCAGAACCTCGGCGCGGTCATCCGTTCCGCCGCCGCGTTCGGCGCGAACGGCGTGATTCTGCCGGAGCGTCGTTCCGCGTCGGTGAACGCCGCCGCGTGGAAGGTGTCGGCAGGCGCCGCCGCGCATCTGCCGGTGTGCCGCGTCGTCAACCTGACGAAGGCGATCGAAAGCCTGAAGGAACGCGGCTACTACGCGGTCGCGCTCGACGGCGGCGGCAGCAGCCTCGTCGGCGAGACCGGCTTCGAGACGGATCCGCTGGTCGTCGTGCTCGGTTCGGAAGGCAAGGGCGTGAGCCGTCTCGTGCGCGAGGCGTGCGACGCGGTCGCCGGCATCCCGATCTCCAGCCAGGTCGAATCGCTCAATGCGTCCGTCGCGGCGGGCATCAGCCTGTACGCGGTCGCGAACGCGCGCCGCAAGGCCGGCGAGCAGGCATAAGCACAAACAGGTACAAGCAGGCAACATAAGCAGGCAACAAGGTAGGTAGGCACGACGATGCAAGCATCGATGAATCTGTCGAAACTGGATCCGCGCGCGGCGAAGGCGACAAGCGTCCTCGCCGAGGCCGAGACCCCCGGTAACGCGGAGCCCCGGGCCCTGAACATCACGGCGGCGAGCTCGAATCCGAAGATGTTCACCCTGCCGTGGCACAAGCCGCTCGCCACCTGGCCGGAGGACCTGCTCGCCAACCTGCCGCGCGGCATCTCCCGCCACGTGGTGCGTTTCGTGCACGTCGGCGACGAGGTGTACGCGATGAAGGAGATCACGCGCCAGATGGCCGAGCGCGAGTACGAGATCCTGCGTCGTCTGCAGAAGCTCGAGCTGCCGGCCGTGCGCCCGGTCGCCGTGGTGACGGGACGTCACAACAAGGAGGGCGAGCCGCTCGAGGCAATCCTCGTGACGAAGCATCTCAAGTTCTCGCTGCCGTACCGCGCCCTGTTCGCCCGCAACCTGCGCCCGGACACGGCCGAGCGTCTCATCGACGCCCTGGCCGTGCTGCTCGTGCGTCTGCACCTGGCCGGTTTCTACTGGGGCGACGTGTCCCTGTCGAACGTGCTGTTCCTGCGTGACGCCGACGCGTTCTCCGCGTTCCTCGTGGACGCCGAGACCGGCGATCTGCAGGTGAACCTCACCGAGGGCCAGCGCGAATACGACATCGATCTGGCGCGCACGAACATCATCGGCGAACTGATGGATCTGAGCTCCGGCCAGCTGCTGCCCAGCGACGTGGACGAGATCGAGGTCGGCAACCGTCTGGTCGAGCGCTACCACTCGCTGTGGAGCGCGCTGACCGACACCGACAAGTTCGGTCCGGACGAGATGTGGAAGATCGAGAAGCGCGTCAACAAGCTCAACGATCTCGGCTTCGACGTGGACGAGCTGGAGATGAAGACCGACGAGGACGGCAAGCGCGTGCTCGTGCGTCCGCGCGTCGTCGACGCCGGCTATGCGAACCGCAAGCTGCTGCGTCTCACCGGCCTCGACGTGCAGGAGAACCAGGCCCGCCGCCTGCTCAACGACCTCGATGCCTACCGTGCCTCCACGTGGCGCGAGGGCGAGGATCTGGAGATCGTCGCCACCGACTGGATGCGCGAGGTGTTCGAGCCGACCGTGCGTTCGATTCCGCGCGAATACCGTTCGCAGATCGAGCCGGCCCAGTTCTTCCACGAGGTGCTCACCCACCGTTGGTTCCTCGCCGAGAAGGCGGGCCACGACGTGCCGATGAGCGAGGCGGTGACCAGCTACATCAAGAACGTCCTGCCCGACCAGATGCTCGACAAGAAGGACATCGACACCCTTCTCGAAGAGGCCGATTCCGGCGTCGTCGACGACGAGTACACCTACAACGACCCCGACGACGGCTACAACCCCGACTTCGACCCCGACGCGGCGGTATGGGCTCATTAGAATCCGCTCCCGCTGGCGGGAGCTGTCGAGCGCAGCGAGACTGAGGGTGGTCGCGGGGCGACACGCGGTAGACAATGCCCGTCGGCATGTTTATGCCGGCGGGAGAAAACGTGTGGAATAATGGGGCCACATGCGTCGGCGGCAGTCGCGTCGGCGCCCATAACCGCGCAGCATGCGGGCCGCCGGAGAGACAACCGGCGTCTGTGTGTTGACTACTCCGCGGCTATACCAAGGAGACCATCATGGTTGATCGCACGAAGGATCAATCCGCCGCGTCCGCAACGATCGAGGGCGCGCCCACCCGGCAGGGGTTGCCGAACGACGCCGATCCGAGCCTGACCGATGCGCTCGACGTCGCCAAAGTGCTCGACGTCGATCCGAACGTCGGCCTGAGCTCGGCCGAGGCCGCACGCCGATTGGAGCGGTTCGGGCCGAACGAGCTGGCGGGAGCACCGCCCGTGCCGAAATGGAAGAAGTTCCTCGCCCAGTTCAAAGATCCGCTTGTCTACCTGCTGCTCGCCGCCACCGTCATCTCCGTGATCGCGTGGTTCATCGAGAAGGCGAACGCCGTGCCCGGGGCGGAAGGCGGCGAGGCGCTGCCGTTCGACGCGATCGTCATCGTGCTCATCCTCATCGTCAACGCCGTGCTCGGCTACATCCAGGAGGCGAAGGCGGAGGCCGCGGTCGAAGCGCTCGCCGGCATGACGGCCCCCACCACATCCGTGTTGCGCGACGGCAAAGTCGTGCGCATCAACACCGTCGACGTCGTCCCCGGCGACATCATCGTGCTCGCGGAAGGCGACTCGGTCTCCGCGGACGGCCGCCTCATCACCGCGGCGAGCCTGCGCATCGCCGAAGCGTCGCTCACCGGCGAATCCGTGCCCGTCGGCAAGAAGCCGGACACGCTGCGTGAGGCCAAGGCGCTCGGCGACCGGACGAACATGATCTTCAACGGCACGTCCGTCACGCAGGGTACCGGCCGCGCCGTCGTCACCGGCACCGGCATGGCCACACAGGTCGGCAAGATCGCCGGCATGCTCTCCGCCACCGAGGACGAGCAGACCCCGTTGCAGAAGGAGATGGACTACGTCTCCAAGATCCTCGGCATCGCTGTGGTCATCATCGCCGTGGTCGTGCTCGCCGCGCTCGCGTTCCTCGAAGGCTTCAACGACATCCACGACGTCATCGACTCGCTGCTGCTCGCCGTGTCGCTCGCCGTGGCCGCCGTGCCGGAAGGCCTCGCCGCGATTCTCACCGTCGTGCTCGCGCTCGGCGTGCAGCGCATGGCCGCGCACAACGCGATTGTGAAGAAGCTCCATTCCGTCGAGACGCTGGGATCCGCGTCCGTGATCTGCTCGGACAAGACCGGCACGTTGACGCGCAACGAGATGACCGTCGAACGCATCGTCACGCCCAGCGGCGAAGTGCATCTCACCGGCACCGGCTATACGCCGGAAGGCAAGATGACGGCCGCCGACGGTTCGCCGCTCTCCGGCGACCTGTCGCTCAAGGCGGAGGCGCTCGCCACGCTCGCCGCCGGCACAATCGCGAACGACGGCGACCTGCGTGAGGAGAACGGACGATGGGAGGTCGTCGGCGACCCGACTGAGGTGTCGCTCATCGTGGCCGCGCGCAAGACCGGCGCGATGAAGGGGTACGGCCAGTTCACGCGCGTCGCCGAAGTGCCGTTCACGTCCGAGCGCAAACGCATGTCCGTGATCGCGAAGGACGCGACGGAGGGCGGCAAGCTCACCGTGTTCGCGAAGGGCGCGCCCGACGTGCTGCTCTCGTACTGCTCGCGCATCGCGGTCGGCGGGCATGTGCGCCCGCTGACGGAAGGCGACCGCCAGACGATTCTCGCGACCGTCGAACGGCTCTCCGGCGAGGCGTACCGCACGCTCGGCGAGGCGTACCGTCCGCTCGGCACCGCGAACCTGTCCGAAGTGGACGGCGTGCGCGCGAACGCGGCCGGACAGGTCGCGGATATCGCCGACCAGTCGGACGCGATCGAGACCGACCTCATCTGGAACGGCATGGTCGGCATCATCGACCCGCCGCGCACCGAAGTGCGCGACTCGGTGGCCGAGGCGCATCGTGCCGGCATCCGCGCCGTCATGATCACCGGCGACCATCCACTGACCGCCGCACGCATCGCCTCCGACCTGGGCATCATCGAGAAGGGCGGCAGGGCGCTCACCGGAGACCAGCTCGACGCGCTTGGCAACGACCAGACCGCGTTCGACAAGGCCACGTCCGAAGTGTCCGTGTACGCGCGCGTCGCGCCCGAACACAAGCTGAAGATCGTCGAATCGCTGCAACGGCAGGGCAACATCGTCGCGATGACCGGCGACGGCGTCAACGACGCCCCGGCCGTCAAGACCGCGGACATCGGCGTCGCGATGGGCATCACCGGCACCGAGGTCACCAAGCAGAGCGCGAAGATGATCCTCGCCGACGACAACTTCTCCACCATCGTGGCCGCCGTGCGCGAAGGCCGCGTGATCTTCGACAACATCCGCAAGTTCCTGCGCTACCTGCTGAGCTCTAACGTGGGCGAGGTGTTCACCGTGTTCTTCGGCGTCGTGCTCGCCGGATTCCTCGGCATCACGCAGCCCGAATCCACCGGCGTGACCGTGCCGCTGCTCGCCACGCAGCTGCTGTGGATCAACCTGCTCACCGACGCGGCGCCCGCGCTCGCGATGGGCGTCGACCCGCAGACCGAGGACGTGATGAACCGCAGGCCGAGGCGCATCACCGACCGTGTGATCGATGCCTCGATGTGGGGCGACATCATCTTCATCGGCATCATCATGGCGGCTGTCACGCTGATCGGCATGGACATGCACCTGGCCGGCGGCCTGTTCACCGACCGTTCGGTGGATGCGCTCGGCCACGAGGCGCAGATGACCGAGGCGCGCACGATGGGCTTCACGATCCTCGTGTTCGCGCAGCTGTTCAACGCGCTCGCCTCGCGCTCCCACCTGCAGAGCGTGTTCGTCGGGCTGTTTTCGAACAAGTGGCTGTGGGGCGCGATCGGTCTGTCCGTCGTGCTGCAGCTCGTCGTGATCTACGTGCCGTTCCTCAACACCGCGTTCGGCACCACGCCGCTGAGCCCGCTGGCCTGGCTCGAATGCATCGGCCTCGCCGCCTTCGTCCTCATCGCCTCCGAACTGCGCAAGTGCGTATTGCGTGCGATGGCGAAGCGCTGAGCGGCGGATACTACGATTGACCCCCTCAGTCGCGCGAAGCGCGACTGAGGGGGTCGTTGCTTGGGCTATCCGGCGATCAGTTGTGCGAGCCGCCGACCGTGGCACCGGAATCGCCGGAGCTGTTGCCGGTTCCCGAATCGGAGCCGGAATCGCTGCCCGAGTCGCTGCCGGAACCGGAACCCGAACCGGAATCGTTCTGGCTCTGCTGATTCTGCTGGCTCTGCTGTTGTTGCTGTTGCTGCTGTTGGGCCTGCTGCTGCGCCTGGGCGTCGGCCTGCTGCTTGGCGGACATCGACGCGTTCACGTCGGACATCGCCTTCTCCAGCTGTGACTTCGCGTTGTTCACGTCGGATTCGGACGGGTTCGACTGTCCGGCCACGTTGTTCGCGTTGTTGATGGCGTTCTGCAACGCGGTGCGCGTGCTCTCGTCGGCCACTTGGCCGGCGGAGTTGTTGAGCAGGCTCTGCGCGGTGGAGACCGAGCTGTTGAGATCGGACTTCAACGTGTTCGAGGTCTGCGAGCCCTTGCTGTCGCTCACGGCCTTCTCGGCGTCGTCGATCTTCGACTCCATCTCCTTCGCCTGCTTGCGCGTGTCCTTGAACTTCTGCGTGTTCGACTTCAGATCGTCCTTGGACATGTCCGCGGAGCAGGAGGCGTCCGTTTTGACGTTCTGCGCGTCGGTGATCGTCTGGTTGAGCGTGGTGAGCGTGTTCGCGTCCGCCACCTGGCTGCCGGTCGTGGACGAGACGGTCTGCTGCGCCGCGGTCACCTTGGACTGGAGGGTCTTCAGTTCGTCATTGGCCTTGTCCTGCGCGCTCGTGCACGCGGCGTACAGGATCTTGCCGCTGTTCGCGCGGTAGAACAGCACGCCGCCGACGATCAGCGCGATCACGGCGATCACGGCCACGACGATGCCGACGATCTTGCCGTTCGACAGTTTCCGTCCCTTGCCGTCCTTCTTCGACGCCTTGCCGTCGTCCTCGTCGTCTTCATCGTCCTCGTCATCGTCCGGGGCGATGGCCGGCGGCATCGCCTCCGGCGAGGACTGCGCCGAACGCGCCTCCTGGCCGGCCTGTTCCATCATCTCCGGAGTGAACACCTGCGTGGCCGCCTCGGTCGGATCGGCCTGCGCGTCGTCCGCGGCCGCCAGCGGATCGGTGCCGGCGAGCGGCTGCGGCTGGCCATACGGCTGCGCCGCGGGGAACGCCATCGTGGCTTGGTCGCCGAACACGTCGGTCTGACCCGCCACCGGCTGAGTCTGAGGCTGTCCGTAGACCTGCGTGGCCTGCGTCTGCGCGAGGTCCGTCTGCGGCTGCAACGGGTTGAACGCCTGCGTCGGCTGGTCGACGGGTTGCGCTTGCGAGCCCGTCGCCGCGGCCATCGGCATCGCCTGCGTCGGCTGTGACGCGGATTGCGGCATGACCGGCTGTGCGAACGCCTGCGTGGGTTGCGCGAAGGCCTGCGTGGCCTGCGTCACTTGCACCGGTTGCGTGGCCTGCGTCGGCTGCATCGTCGGCACGGTCGGCATGGGTTGCTGTGTAATCGGCTGCTGCATCACCGGCTGTTGCGTGATCGGCTGCCCGACGGACTGCGGCATGACCGGCTGCGCGATGGTCTGGGCGGTCGGCTGCACGGGCTGCTGCGCCGGTTGCGGTTGCGCCGGCTGCACCGGCTGAGACGGCAGTGGTTCGTCGAACTCCTTCAGCGGGTCGAACGCCTGCGTGGATTCTCCAATCGAAGTGCCGCTGTCGAAGGTGGGTGCCGCCGGCGAGGAATGACGTCCGTGGCGCGGGACGCTCGCGCCCGCGGTGTCGGCGAATGCCGGCTGGTCGACGGCCTGCGCGAATCCGGGCTGGTCGGCCTGCGCGAATTGGCCCGGCTGTTGAACCGGCTGCGCATACTGGACCGGCTGTGTGGACTGCGGGACTTGCGGGACCTGCGTCGACTGGGGCTGCACGGTTTGCGCGTACTGGCCCGGCTGCACCGGCTGCACGGACTGTGCGAACTGCACAGGCTGCGACGGTTGGACAGGCTGCCCGCCGGGCTGCGCATACTGAGCCGGCTGCTGCATCGGCTGCATGGATTGCTGCACAGGCTGCGTCGGCATCATCGTCGGTTGTTGCGCCATCGGCTGTGACGCGACCGGCTGCTGCGCGACCGGCTGGGCGAACGCCGAGCCCGGCTGCATCCGAGGCGTGGACGGCATCGCCGGCGCGCTCGGCGCAACCGGCTGAGTCGGCTGCTGCTGCGCGCTCTTTTTCTGGAAGTCGAATTGGAATTCACCGCTCGGATCGGTCATCGCGTCTCCTCAATCCCGTATCTGTCTCGCATCGCTGTCTCTCTAATCATTCATAGTAACGACGGCCGTCATCGCCCGTCACATCGCGATCATCCGGTCACGCGCCATCACGACCGGACCGGACGTCGCGCACATCGTCGCGCTCGCGCCGGAACCACCCACGCCGGAACCGCACATTGCGCACGTCCCGCACGTTCCGCACGCATCACGCGCATCGCACGTATCGGATTCACCGCACGTCCCGCACGCGCCGGCATCGGCGCCGCGGGACGTGCGTCCGGACGACTCAGTCGTCGATGTGCGCGCGGTAGAAATGCTCGTAGGAGCGGCTCGGCGTCGGGCCGCGCTGACCCTGATAGTGCGAGCCGACGCCGGCGGAACCATACGGATGCTCGGCGGGGGAGCTCAGCTGGAAGAAGCACATCTGGCCAATCTTCATGCCCGGCCACAGCTTCACCGGCAGCGTCGAGACGTTCGACAGCTCCAACGTGATATGCCCCTCGAAGCCCGGATCGATGAATCCGGCGGTCGAATGGGTGAGGATGCCGAGACGGCCCAGCGAGCTCTTGCCCTCCAATCGCGCGGCGATCGTCGCGTCGAGCTTGACGTACTCCCACGTGGCGCCGAGCGCGAACTCGCCCGGATGCAGAATCCACGGCTCGTCCGGGTCGACGGCGAACTCCTCGGTGAGCGCACCCTGGTTCTCGGACGGGTCGACGTAGGTGTAGGCGTGGTTGTTGAACAGACGGAAGAACCGGTCGAGCCTCACGTCGATCGAGGCCGGCTGGACCATCTCCGGGGTCCACGGGTCGAGCGAGATATGCCCATCGGCCTGCGCGGCCAGAATGTCATGGTCGGACAGCAGCATGAAAGCTCCTCACAGACGAAATAGGACGGATGTGATATCGCCCACAAGCGTAGCGCCCACCCAAAACACGGTCGTGCGGGGGCGTGCGGGGTACTCGCGGGGTCTTGCGGAATCCGCGGCCCCGATTCTCAGCAACCTCACAGGGAAACACATCGGGAAACCCAGAAACGCATGGTTATCTATGAACTGTCAACGAAAGCTGACATGGAGCGCAAGCCCCGACAACTGAACCTTTCTTCTTCTCTCTCCTTTCTCTGGCCCCGGTGGTTCCCTCCACCGGGGTTTTCCTTTGCCTCGGGCGGGGCCGTGACGGACATCCCCCGCGGCGAACGCCGCCCTCGGCAGGCACCATCTACGGCAAACACCATCCGTGACGAACACCATCCCGGAGGATGACGCATCGGCGAACCGCCGCGCGGTAGACTGGGCGAAGCGGGCGATGGACGCCCGGCGACAAGGTGGTACAGGCAGTCGGCACGAAGGGGAACATCATGCAGGACGAGGAATACGACTTCTTCGAGGGGAGGGACGACGGGCCGGACGAATGGCGCGATCGTCCGCGAAAATCCCGACGTCGGGACGCGGCGTCCACGGCGAACGCGACGGCCAACGCCACGGCGAACGCGGCGGCTACGGCGGCCGCCGCATCCCGCGCCCCGCACGAATCCACCTTCCACGCCGGCGATCGCCCCGACAAGACCAGCCGTCGCCTCGCCGTGCTCGCGTTGCTCGCCGGCCTCGTCGCCGTCGCGTTCGGCGGCATCTCCGCCGCGCACGAGATCGCGCCCGCCTACCTCGATCCGGACGGCAAGGTGCCGGGCCGCTTCATCGCCGGCGCGTGCGCCGCGTTCATCGTCGTCACGTTCATCCTCGTCGTCGCCGCCCGCGCGACCATGCCGCGGCGCACCAGCCACCGCGGCGTCGCGTCCGGCGGCATCATCACGTTCGTCCTCGCCGTGCTGCTGCTCGCGCTCGACGTGGTCGTCGGCGTGTTGTTCCCGCTCGGCCTGATCCGTCCCGCCGTGCGCGACGATGCGCCGAGCGGCAGCGCCGACGGCATGAAGTTCGGCATCGAGCGCGTCCTCGGCGCCTGCACGTCCGGCTGGAACGATATCGACGTGGGCGGCTATCCGGGCGTCGACAGCGCGTCGGTCTGCGCCGCGACGCGCGTCGCGTACATCACGTTCGACTCCGACACCGTCGCGGGCATGTACAAGGGCGCCGTGACGTCGAAGATCACCGAACTGCTCGACGAGCACGCCGATGACGCGCGCGCGAAGGGCGACTGGCGCACGCTCGCCGCCGGACGATGGATCGCGTTCGGCAGCAAAGAGAACATGACCGCGCTCCAGAGCGAATGGGGTGGTACGCTCGCCACCGTGGAGACGTCAGGCAGCGAGGCGAAATCATCATGACCATCGATTTGAACATCGCACGGTATTCGCGCGGCGGGGGAGCGACGCATCCCACACACCCGCTGTTCCTGTGCCTGCACGGATGGGGATCGAACGAGGCGGAACTCGCCGACCTGATGCGCCAGATCGCGCCGTACAACGATTTCGCGAGCCTGCGCGGGCCGATCCGTCTCGCCGCCGGCGACGCGTATTCGCCCGGCGCGTTCGCCTGGTTCGGCGAGCAGGTGCCGTTCGGCGAGGATCTCGACCGGGCCGCCTACGAGATGGCCGTGTCGATCGACCGGTGGGTGACGAATAACCTGCCGAACGAGCGTGAGGTCGTGCCGCTCGGATTCGCGCAGGGCGGCCTGCTCGCGATCCACCTGCTACGCGTCAATCCGAAACGATACCGGGCCGTCATCTCTCTGTCCGGGTACATCGCACCGGGGCTCGTGCCCGGCACCGCGCCCGCCGACGGGCTCATCGAACGCTACAACATCCCCGTGTTCTACACATACGGCAAGAACGACGAGGTCGTGCCGAAATACGAGCTGTTCGCCGCGCAGGCGTGGCTCAACGAGCGCACGTGGCTCACCACGAAGAGCTACCGCGCGCTCGACCACAACGTGAGTCTCGAAGAGCTCGCCGACCTGCGCGAATGGCTCCTCGGCCACGACATCACCTCCGGCGTGCTGTGACTCCTTGTTTCCTTGCGCTCGGCACCCCCTCAGTCGCGCTTCGCGCGCCAGCTCCCCCTGAAAGGGGGCGCGGGGACAATCTGCGTCCCCTTTCAGGGGGAGCTGGCCGGCCGTAGGCCGGACTGAGGGGGTTGAGGCGCGAACCCCGTACAACAAGTGGAAACCGGCCGCCGCGGCCGGCCCGGCCGTGCCTAGAGTGGCGGTATGAACGCAGCAACCGATACCAGCATCAGCACGCGCATCGCCACCGCCGCCATCGACGAGAACCATCTGGACGAATCCCCGCGCGGGCTCGCCGTCATGGCCGTGGTGGGCGTGCTGGTCGGCGTCCTGTCGGGCCTGTTCGGCATCGGCGGCGGCACCGTCATCGTGCCGGCGCTCGTGTGGCTGGGACTTACGCAGCGCCATGCGGCCGCCACGTCGATGATGGCGATCGTGCCCACCGCCGTCTCCGGCGTCGCCTCCTACGCGTTCGAGGGCGACGTGGATTGGATCGCCGCGCTCATCGTGTTCTGCGGCATGTTCGTCGGCGGCCAGATCGGCTCGTGGCTGCTGTCCAAACTCCCCGAAATCGTGCTCCGGTGGGCGTTCGTCGTGTTCCTCCTGTTCGTGATGGTCAATCAGGCCATGTCGAATCCGTCGCGTGACTCGCGCATCGTGATGAGCGTCGGCACGGTGATCGGCCTCATCGCGTTCGGCGTGATCGCGGGCGTTCTCGCCGGCCTGCTCGGCATCGGCGGCGGCGCGATCTGCGTGCCCGCGTTGTCGATCCTGTTCGGCGCGAGCGATCTGATCGCGCGTGGCACGTCGCTGCTCGCCATGTTCCCGAACGCGATCACCACGTCCATCGCGAACGTGCGCCGCCGCATGGTGCACGTGAAGGCGGCGGTGATCATCGGCGTCGTCGCCGCGATCACCGCGCCGCTCGGCACGTGGATGGCGGCGGCCGTCACGCCGCGCGCCGGCGCGATCATGTTCACCGTGTATCTGGGCGTCCTGCTCGTGCGTTCCGTGTTCGTCGCGATGAAGGCGATGAAGACGACGAAGACGACGCGTTCGCGCTGAACGTGCGCACCGGGAGTTCGCGGTGAACGCGGCGGGCGTTCGCGCTGGGCCATACCCTGCGAAACGATTTCCTTACCCGTTTTCTATACTCTTGACAGCGAGAGAAGGCGGGAGGATTCGGAACACCCATGGACGTACTCGAACTGATTTTGTGCATCATCGCGGCGGTCGTGTCGTCCTCGTTCCTGAGCCGGTTCATTCCCAAGGTCTCGACGCCGCTCGTGCAGATCGTGCTCGGCGCGGCGATGACCCTCCTGCCGTTCTTCCCCAGCGTTGAACTCAACCCTGAAGTGTTCATGGTGCTGTTCATCGCGCCACTGCTGTACCTGGAGGCGCATGAGATCGACAAGTCGGCGCTGCTCAAGACGCTGAAGCTCAGCCTGTCGCTCGCCATCGGCCTCGCCATCGCGACGATGGCGGCCGTCGGATTCACGTTGAGCGCGATCTGGCCCGCGATGCCGCTGGCCGCCGCGCTTGCGCTCGGCGCCGCGCTCGGACCCACCGATGCGGTCGCCGTCAGCTCGCTCGGCAAGGAGGCGTCGCTTACCTTGCGTCAGCGCGGCGTGCTCAAAGGCGAATCGTTGTTCAACGACGCATCCGGCATCGTCGGCTTCCAGTTCGCGATCGCCGCGGCCGTGACCGGCGAATTCGCGGTCGGCGAGGCCGCCGGCGACTTCGTCGTCTCGTTCATCGGCGGCGCGCTGTTCGGCATGGTCGTCGGCATGATCGTCAACTGGCTGTTCGAGACGGTGCGCTCGCTCGGCTGGGAGACCACGACCACGCGCATCCTCATGGAACTGTTCCTGCCGTTCCTGCTCTATCTCGGCGCGGAGGAGGTGCACGTCTCCGGCATCCTGTCGGTCGTGGCCGCCGGACTGCTCGTCCGCTTCGATCGCACCGGCATCGGCCCGAATGTGGCGCGCACGAACATCGTCGCCTCCAGCGTGTGGGGTGTGCTGTCGTTCACGCTGAACGGTGCCGTGTTCATCCTGCTCGGCATGCTGCTGCCCGGCGCGATGACCGCCAGCTGGTCCGACCCGTGGGTGAGCAACAAGCTGCTCATCGGCGTGATTCTTCTCGTCACCGGCGTGGTCATCGCGTTGCGGTTCGTGTGGGTGTCGGCCATGCTGCGCCTCGCGCACGACGTGACCACCGGCAAACGCCGCAGGATGACGCCGGAACGTTGGCGTTCCGCCGCGGTGATGACGTTCGGCGGCGCGAAGGGCACGATCACGCTGTCCCTGATGTTCACGATCCCGTATTACCTGTCCGGTGGCACGCCGTTCCCGATGCGCGACGAGCTCATCTTCATCGCGTCCGGCGTGATCGTGCTGACGCTGCTGCTCGCCAACTTCCTGCTGCCGCTGCTCGCCCCCAACCGCAACAAGGACACGGGCACCGAGCTCAACGAGATCACCATCGAGGTGCTGCGGCGCACTGTCGAGGAGCTCACCAGCCGCATCACGCCCGACAACCGCCGCGCCGTGCTCATGGTCATCGACTCGTACACGAAGCGCATCAGCCGACTGAAGCACCGCCTCGGCAAGCTCGACCCGCAGGGATACGGGCGGCTGCAGATCGAGGCGCTCAACTGGGAGAAACAGTTCGTGCGCGACCGTCTCGCCGCGATCAAGGCCCATCCGGACCCGGACAAGGCCGTGCAGGAGCTTAACGTGGAGGCGTGCGAACGCATGCTCGACCAGATCATGAACACGCTGCGCCACACGACCGCCGGCCCGGAGAGCGGGCGTCTCGGCTGGCAGCTGAGCGGCCGTCTGCGCGGATGGCAGCATCGCACCACGATCCTCGTCAAGCGCACGATCAACAAGATCCGCCGCACCACGCCGCTGGTGAGCGAGGACCAGATCTTCGCGCACATGCGCACGCTGCAGGTCGACGCCATCGAACACGTGATCGGCAAGCTCGGCGAGGAGATGAGCCGCGACCGGTACAACACGGAGTTCTGCTCCGCGCTGATCCTCGACTACCGCCGCGCCGAAGCCTCGCTCAAGTCCCGTCCGAACATGGAGGGCAGCGCGGCCGCGTTCGGCCAGGTCGACGAGATCAAGAAGCAGAGCTACGCAATCGAGCTCGGCATCGTGCAGGACATGCTCGAAGCCGGCGACATCTCCCGCCCCCAGGCCCGAGAACTCCGCCGCAACGTCTATGTCATGCAGGTCGATGCCGATTCCGGCATCTGACCTCTTCCCTGCGCCCCCTTCAGGGGGAGCTGTCCGCGTAGCGGACTGAGGGGGTCGGCCCCGGTCATCGATAGAATGCGTCCATGCGATACGACGAGGAGATGGGCGGGGCGCTCGCGCTGGCCCGGCGCGCGGCGGCCGCCGGCGACGTGCCGGTCGGCGCGCTGGTGATTGACACGGCCACAGGCGCGATCATCGGCCGTGGGTACAACACCCGCGAGGCCGACGGCGACCCGCTTGCGCACGCCGAGATCATCGCGATGCGCGAGGCGGCCACGACCCGCGGCGACTGGAATCTCGCCGACTGCACGCTCGTCGTCACGTTGGAGCCGTGCCCGATGTGCGCGGGCGCGTGCCTCCAGACCCGCATCGGAACCATCGTGTTCGGCGCGTGGGATGCGAAGCTCGGCGCGTGCGGCTCGGTCTGGGACATTCCCCGCGACCCGCACGTCGGCCATGAACCGGAGGTCCACGGCGGCGTGCGCGAAGCCGAATGCGCCGCCCTCCTCGCCGACTTCTTCGCCGCCAAGCGCTGATTCCGCAATTTCTTTCCAGCGGCAAGGAACACTCTGGGGGATGGCAAGGAAAGACGATTGGCCTACCATCGAGAATCGGAACCACAGACCCCAAGGAGCAGCAATGACGCGTATCGAACGATTCACGGGAACCAGTGCCGACGGCACCCCGATCACCCTCATCTACGCCGAACAATCCGGCCGCGTGCAGTTCGGCATCGCGCACGAATCCGCCACACGCCCGGACTCCGCCGTCGCGTTCGCACTCGCCTTCCCCGGCGACGAACTGCCGCGCTTCGTGCATTGGGGCAAGCCGATCGCCGCACCCGAAACGCTCGTCTCCCAGGTCGACGCCCTCAAGCCGCAGCGCGTGTCCGGCGCGCTCGACGAGACCATGTGGCCGTCAATCCTGCCCACGCAAAGCGAATCGTGGATCGGCCAGAAGCGCCTCGAAATCCGCCGCGGCGGCATCGAACTGTTCCCGAAGTTCACCGTCACCGACATCGCGGCGACGCTTGACGCCCGCCCCGCGCTCGACGTGGCGCAGGCCGTCGACGCCCCCGAATCCACGCCGGCCGAAGCTCGCGTAAACGCGCCGATCGTGACCGTCGAGACCCCGGTCGTCACCGTCACCGCCGAAGACGCCGCGCTGGGCGTGCGTCTCGTCTGGACCGTCGAACTGCTGCACGGCGGTCTCGTCCGCCAACGCGCCACCATCACCGATACGACCGATGCGGCAAGCGACGCGCTCGAGATCGGCAAGGTCGAACTCGGCTTCCCGCTGCCCGCCGTCGCCACCGAAATCCTCACCACCACCGGACATCATCTGCGCGAACGCAGCCCGCAGCGCCAACCGCTCACCGTCGGCCGGTTCGAGAAGGTCTCGCTGGCCGGACGCCCCGACTTCGACGCGAGTCTCCTGCTCGCCGCCGGCGTGCCCGGCTTCGGTTTCGAGCACGGCGAGGTCTACGCCGTGCACGTCGGCTGGAGCGGCAACAGCGTGCTCGCCGCCGAACGCCAGCCGTACACGGATGGCGTGATCGGCGGCGGCGAAGTCCTGTTCGGCGGCGAAATCACGTTGCATGGCGACGCCGCGACGGACGCGTACACGACGCCGTGGGTGTACGGCGCGACCGGCGACGGTCTCAACCAGGCCGCCGCGCGCTTCCACACCTACCTGCGCGACCTGCACCCCGAACTCGCGTCCAAACCGCGCCCCGTCATCCTCAACACATGGGAGGCCGTCTACTTCCGGCACGATTACGACACGCTGACCGCGCTCGCCGACAAGGCCGCCGAAACCGGCGTCGAACGATTCGTCGTCGACGACGGCTGGTTCGGCTCCCGCCGCGACGACACGTCCGGACTCGGCGACTGGCAGATCTCGTCCGATGTGTGGCCCGACGGGCCGAAGAGCCTCAAGGCGCTCGCCGACTACGTGCATGGCTTGGGTATGGAGTTCGGCCTGTGGTTCGAGCCGGAGATGGTCAACCCCGATTCTGACGTCTACCGCGCGCACCCGGATTGGGTGCTCAGCCCCACGAAGGATCGTCTGCCGATGCAGGGCCGCTCCCAGCAGGTGCTCGACCTCACCAACCCGGAGGCCTACGCGTACATCTACGGGTGCATGGACAGGCTTGTCGGGGAGCTCGGCATCGACTACATCAAGTGGGACCACAACAAGCTCGTCACCGAGGCCGTCTCGCCGCGTACCGGCCGTCCGGCCGTGCATGCGCAGACGCTCGCCGTCTACCGCATCTTCCGCGACCTCAAAGCCGCGCATCCGGGCCTCGAGATCGAAAGCTGCTCGTCCGGCGGCGGTCGCGTCGACCTCGGCATTCTCGAACTTGCGAGCCGTATCTGGGTGTCCGACTGCGTCGACCCGGTCGAACGCGCCGACATCCAACGCTACACGTCGCTGCTCGTGCCGCCGTGCATGATGGGCGAGCATGTGGGTGCGAGCCCCGCGCACTCCACGCAGCGCGCCACCAGTCAGGAACTGCGCATGGCGATGGCGTTCTACGGTCACATGGGCATCGAATGGAACCTGCTCAAGGAACCGGACGCCGACGTGGCCAAGCTCGCCGCATGGGTCGCCGAGTTCAAGAGGCACCGCGCCTGGTTTGCCGTGGATGCGTGCGTCCACACGGACACCCCCGACCCGGCCGTGCGCGTCGACGGCATGGTCAAGCCGGACCGGACCGCCGCGTTCTACCGGTTCACGCAGCTCACCACCTCGGTCACCTATCCGGCCTCGCCGGTGCGTCTGCCCGGTCTCGACCCGGACGCCGTCTACCGCGTGCAGCCGCTGCACCTCGATCTCGATCTCGCGGCGCTCGGCATCGGCAACGGCCAGTCCCCGCTCGGCTGGTGGACGCCCGACGGCGTCCTCATGACCGGCCGCGCGCTCGCCACCTACGGCCTGCGTCCGCCGAGCCTTCACCCGGCTCAGTCGGTCCTGTTCACCGCCGTGCGGCAGTAGGAACCACCCTCCGTCGCTTCGCGACACCTCCCGCCAGCGGGAGGGGGATGGGGCACGGCGCATGGGTTGTGCCCCCGCCGGCATGGTCTGCGCCCTGCCGGCATGGGTTGTGCCCCCGCCGGCGGGGGCTCCCGGCGTAGCCGGGTGGGGGTGGTCGCCCGGCTGCCACCACCCGATCAGCCGATGTACCGCACGATCGCTCGGGAGGCGGCGGCCTTCGCCCACAGCTGCCAGTCATGGTCGACGACGGTGAACTCGACCTGCGCCGCCTGACTGTGCCGGTAGCGGCGGATTCCGTCGCGCACCGCGTCGATGCCGATGGTCGCGAGGAACGCGGATTCCCCGGCGACCATCACCTTCGACGGCATCGCGATGTTCGCGATCGTCGCGATCAGCGACCCCAGTCGGAAGCACGTGCGGTCCGTCAGTCGCGACGCGAGCGGCATCCCGGCGCGTGCGTCCGCCGCGAAATCCTCGAATGTGCACGGATGCCCGATCATCTGCGCGTACTGTTCCGCGATCGCGTCGTCGGTCAGGCATTGCGCGCACCCGATGTGCCCGGACGTGCAGCGCGGCCCCTCCGGGTCGATGAGCACGTGGCCGAGCAGGCCGTAGCTTTTATCCGGATACGTGACCGGCTCGCCGCGCACCGCGAGCGAATAGCCGACGCCCACGCCGATCGTGAGCACGGCGAACGCCTCCAATCCCACGCCCGGACCGAACCAGCTCGCGTCGACGAGCAGCGCATCGATGTCGTTGTACACGGTGCACGGCAGTCCCGTCGCCTCCTCCAGCATCGCGGCGAGCGGCACGTCGTGATCCCAGCGCAGGAATGGCGCGAACGTGACGTCGCGTTCGTCGCGCACGTGGCCGCCGACCGCCACGCCCACCGCCGTCGGCGTGGGCAGTGGCGTTCCGGCCACGTCGTCGCGGCACTCGCGTACGAGCGTCGCGAGTGCCGCCGTCACCTGCTGCGGCGAGCGTCCGGGGAACGCGCGTTCGTGACGTGACGATACGACTTCGCCGTGCGCGTTGACGACGGCCGCGATCGCCGACGCGCCTTGCGCCTTGATGCCGATGAACGTGCGTGCGTCCGCGCGCAGACGCAATGCGGTCTGCGGACGGCCGCGTCGCGTCGCGCCTTCCTTCGTTTTCGGCGTGAATCCCTGCGGCAGCGGTCCAGTGGTGACGGCGTCGCCGGGAATCTCCTCGATGACTCCCGCGTAGATCAGATCGCTGGTGATGCGCGACATGGCTCCTTGCGACAATCCCAGCATCTGCGCGAGCGTGGTGCGCGCGATCGGCCCGTATTTCGCGATGGCGCGCGCCACCCGATGCATGTATTCGGATCCTTCGAACCATCGGGGGAAGTCCTGTGCGTCCGTGTGTGTGCTCGTATGCGCGTTCGTATGCGCGTTCGCATGAGCGTTCGCATGTTCGGCATCCTGCGATTGCATGGTTCTTCCCGTTCCGTCGACCATGACACCATCCTTCCGGGAGATTCGCCGGATACCTTCCGACATGGGCCGTGCGCGCCGGCGCGTGCCAGGCGCGGACCGGTCCGAATTCCATTCCTAGGATACATAAATCGAGTGGGTTTAGTTTCCAGCGGCGATGGACTCGCTCGCGCTTGGAATGAAAAACCTCGAACCGTATCGTTGGGGGCATGCCCGGCGGCATTGAAGCCGCAGGAGTCAGAGAACAGTTAAGGAGTCTACGAATGAAGTGCGATTCCCCCAATCCGAATGTGGAATCGATGCGTTCGTCGCGTCTGCCGCGTCCACTGCGCATGGTGGCCACTCGTCTTGCCGCGGCCATCTGCGCGATCGCGGTCGGCGTCGGACTGGCCGGTTGTGGTGCGAACACCGCCGGCACCATCACGCTTGATTTCTTCCAATTCAAGTCCGAGGCGGCCGACTGGTTCAAGCAGGCCGCGACGGAGTTCGAACAGGAAAATCCGACCATCAAGATCAACATCAACAACTCCGCCAATGCGCAGACCGACCTGCGCACCAGGTTCGTGAAGAACCGTGTGCCCGATGTCATCACGTTCAACGGCGACATCAGCTTCGGCAACTTCGCCGCATCCGGCGTCTTCTATGACTTCACCGACGAGCCGATCGTCGAGAGGCTCAACCCCGGCATGGTGAACATCGCGAAGAACCTCGTGCAGACCACCGACCAGTCGAAGAAGCGCCTGTATGGTCTGCCGTTCGCCGGCAACGCTTCCGGCTACATCTACAACAAGGCGATTTGGCGCAAGGCCGGTATCGATCCGGAGAATCCGCCGACCACGTGGAGCGAGTTCACCGCGATGCTGCAGAAGTTCCGCGAGCAGGGCATCAACCCGGTCGAGGCCACCGTCGCCGACGCGTGGACCACGCAGGCGCCGCTCGCCTCCCTCGCCGGCACGCTCGTGCGTGAAAGCGAGTACACGGACCTCAAGCAGGGGACGACGAACTTCCAGAAGATGTGGAAGGAGACGGTGACCAAGGAGGTGGAGCTCTTCAAGTACGCCGACGGCGACAAGGGCATCACCTATCAGCAGGGTACACAGAACTTCGCCAAGGGCTCCGCGGCGATCATCCCGCTCGGCACCTACGCGATTCCGCAGATTCTCATGATCAACAAGAATGCCGACTTGGGATTCGCGCAGATGCCCGCCACCGATGATGCTGACGAGCAGATCCTCACCGCCGGCGACGACGTGATGATCACGATGGGCGCCACCACCAAGCACAAGGCCGAGGCGATGAAGTTCATCGAATTCCTGATGAGTGAGAAGACGCTCAACGACTACGCCGACGCGAATTCCGCCATCACCCCGCTCAAGAAGACGCACTTCGGCAACAAGGCCCTTGAAACCGTGCGCCCGTTCTTCGAGAAGAACAAGGTCGCCGACTTCTGCGACCACTACATCCCGTCCTCGATCAACATCGGCGGCTACCTGCAGACGATGGTGACCAGCGGCAACACGAACCGCTTCCTGAACCAGATGCAGACCGAATGGGACAAGGTCCAGGCCAGGACCTTCACGAACTGAAAGGAAGGAGAGGGATCATGACAACCGCAACGAAACCCGCCACCGCCTCACAGGCGAAGCCCGCGAGGAAGCGCTCCGCGTTCTCCGACCGCAAGGTCGACCGCGCCTTCTACTGGATGGCCGTGCCCGCCGCGATCATCTTCGCGATCTTCCTGTACGTGCCGTTCCTGCAGGGCGTGATGTACTCGTTCACCAACTCGCAGGGCTACGGCGACTACGACTTCATCGGCATCAAGAACTACATCGCCCTGTTCCAGGACAACCGCGTGGGCCACGCCTACCTGTTCACGTTCCTCATCGCCGTGGCGATCACCATCCTCATCAACGTCATCGCGATGTTCATCGCGGTCGCGCTGAACGGCAAGATCGCGTTCAAGAACGGCTTCCGCGCGATCTTCTTCGTGCCCTACACCCTGTCCGTGCTGGTCATCGGCTACGTGTTCAAGTACATCTTCATGAACCCGCTGCCGGCGCTCGGCAAGGCGCTCGGCATCGGCTGGCTGTCCGAGTCGCTGATCACCAGCGAGCAGTACTCGTGGGTGCCGATCGTCTTCCTCGCCGTGTGGCAGGGCGTCGCCTACTCCGTGCTACTCTACCTCGCCGGTCTGCAGACGATCGACGACGAGATCTACGAGGCCGCCGCGCTCGACGGCGTCAACGCCTGGCAGAAGTTCTGGAAGATCACCTTCCCGCTGATCGGACCGTTCTTCACCATCAACCTCGTCCTGTCCATGAAGAACGCGCTCGGCACGTTCGACCAGGTGGTCGCCCTGACCGACGGCGGTCCGAACTCCGCCACCGAGACCGTGACCTATCTCATCTGGAAGGGCGGCCTGACCGGTGGCGAGTACGCGTACCAGACCGCTAACGCCGTGCTCTTCTTCATCGTCCTCGCGATCATCGCGTTCATCCAGCTCAAGTTCTTCGGCAGCAAGGAAAAGGTGTGAGTGTCATGAGTGCCGCAGTGTCTGAATCCGCCGTCAAGTCGGGTGCCCAGTCGGGTGCCCAGTCCGAGAAGTTCCGCAAGGACCACAACATCAACTGGTGGCTCACGGCCGCCGTCGCGGTCCTGTCCCTGACGATCTTGATCCCGCTCTACTTCACGATCGTCACCGCGCTGAAGACCCCCGCCGAGGCCGGCACGTTCTCGCTGCCGACCACGTGGGAGTGGCACAATTTCGCCGACGCGTCCGCCAAGGTCAACTATCCGAAGGCCGCGCTCAACTCGGCGATCATCACCGTCGCCGCCGTCGTGCTGACCCTTCTGACCAACACGTTCGTCGCGTATGCGGTGGCCCGCAACATGGACAAGCGGTTCTTCCGCTTCCTGTACTACTTCTTCATCGCGGCCATGTTCGTGCCGTTCCCGGTCGTCATGCTGCCGATCGCCAAGCAGATGGGTTCGTGGCATCTCGACAATCAGGTCGGCCTGATCCTGCTGTACATGGTGCTGGGTCTTGGCACGAACCTGTTCATCGCGACGGGCTTCATCCGGTCGATTCCGGTTTCGCTTGAGGAAGCCGCGCGCATCGACGGTGCCGGCACGTGGCGCATCTTCTGGAAGATCATCTTCCCGCTGATGAGCCCGATCAACGCCACGATCGCCATCACCACCGCGCTGTGGGCGTGGAACGACTTCCTTCTGCCGCTCATCGTCCTGACCGACCAGTCCAACCAGACGATCCCGCTGGCTCAGTACGTCTTCAGCTCCCAGTTCGCCACCAACTATCCGATGGCCTTCTCCAGCTACCTGATGGCCATGGCTCCGATCATCATCGTCTACATCTTCGCCCAGAAGTGGGTAATCGGTGGCGTGATGCGTGGAGCGGTCAAGTAGCGGAGAACCCGCAATCGAAGGGTGTCGGGAGTGGACGACGCCTCAGACCACGATGACCTCTCGCCGACTTCTTCGGCGAGAGGTCATCGTCGTATGAAACGCCCCTTCGCTATTTCTTTCCGCCGCGCCCGGAAGACTTTCCGATGGGAATGAAAATCGTGGAATCCTATCCTGTTCGGTAGGAACGCAACCTACCAAGGAGTCGACGATGACCGCTTTCAACCGTGAGAACCTACCCGACGCCATCCGCACGAACGGCGCCACCCCGAACCCGTGGTGGACGAACGCCGTGGTCTACCAGATCTACCCGCGCTCGTTCCAGGACACGAACGGCGACGGCTTCGGCGATCTCAAGGGCATCACCTCGCGCCTCGACTATCTCGCCGACCTCGGCGTCGACGTGCTGTGGCTCTCCCCGGTCTACAAGTCCCCGCAGGACGACAACGGCTACGACATCTCCGACTATCGCGACATCGACCCGCTGTTCGGCACGCTCGACGACATGGACGAGCTGCTCGCCGAAGCGCACAAGCGCGGTCTCAAGATCGTGATGGACCTCGTCGTCAACCACACCTCCGACGAGCACGCGTGGTTCGAAGCCTCGAAGGACAAGGACGACCCACACGCCGACTGGTACTGGTGGCGTCCCGCGCGTCCGGGCTTCGAGCCCGGCACGCCCGGCGCCGAACCGAACCAGTGGGGCTCCTACTTCGGCGGCTCCGCATGGGAGTACTGCCCGGAACGCGGCGAATACTACCTGCACCAGTTCTCGAAGAAACAGCCCGACCTCAACTGGGAGAACCCGGCTGTGCGTCGCGCCGTGTACGACATGATGAACTGGTGGCTCGATCGCGGCATCGACGGTTTCCGCATGGACGTCATCACCCTGATCTCCAAGCGCACCGACGCGGCCGGACGTCTCCCCGGCGAAGCCGGCTCCGAACTCGAGGACCTGCCGGTCGGCGAGGAAGGCTACTCGAACCCGAACCCGTTCTGCGCGGACGGCCCGCGGCAGGACGAGTTCCTCGCCGAAATGCGCCGCGAGGTGTTCGAAGGGCGCGACGGCTTCATGACCGTCGGCGAGGCGCCGGGCATCACCCCGGAACGCAACGAGCACATCACCAACCCGGCGAACAAGGAACTCGACATGCTCTTCCTCTTCGACCACATGGGCGAAGGCGAAGGGCGCTCCAAGTGGGAGCTCGTCCCGTTCCGCACCCCGTGGCTGCGCGGCGTGCTGGCGAACCAGCAGGCCGCCGTCAGGAACGCCGGCTGGGCCAGCTTGTTCTTCTGCAACCACGACCAGCCGCGCATCGTGTCCCGTTGGGGCGACGACACCAGCGAGGAGGCACGCGTGCGTTCCGCCAAGGCCTTCGGTCTGCTCCTGCACATGCACCGCGGCACCCCGTACGTCTACCAGGGCGAAGAGCTCGGCATGACCAACGCGCACTTCACGTCGCTCGACCAGTACCGGGACCTCGAATCGATCAACGCGTTCCGTCAGCGCGTCGAAGAGGCGAAGATTCAATCCGCCGAATCGATGATGGTGTCGCTGGAACTCATCAGCCGCGACAACGCCCGCACTCCTATGCAGTGGGATGCGTCCAAGTACGCCGGCTTCACCGCGCCCGACGCCCCGACCGAGCCGTGGATCGGCGTCAATCCGAACCATGTCGGCATCAACGCGGCCGCCGAATTCGACGACCCCGACTCCGTGTATGCGTTCTACAAGCGGCTCATTGCGTTGCGGCACGACGATCCGGTCGTCGCGGCTGGCGACTGGACGCTGATCGACGCGGACGACCCGAACGTCTACGCGTTCACGCGTTCGCTCGAAAGCGCACCGGGAGTGGCTGGCGGCACGTTGCTCGTCGCCGTCAACCTGTCCGGCCGCACCGTCGATTTGTCGGCCGAAGCGTATGCCCTGGTCGAAAACGGCGTCACCGAACACGACATCGTGATCAGTACCTATGGCGCGTCCCACGCCGTCGTCTCGCTCGCCAACCGCGAGCTCGACCCGTGGGAAGGCATCGTCGTGAGGCTCTGACGGTTCTTTGACGGTTCTTTGACGGTTCGCCGTCGATTCCTCGTCGATTCGCTAGGCGGGCACACGGCCATGCTCCGGCCGTGTGCCCGCCTACAATACGCACTATGGAACAGAAAGACGTCCTCAAAGCATTGCAGCGTGACCATGCGGCCGAACTCAAGAAGGCCGCCGAGCGGTTGAAGGGGACCGCGCGCCACACCGAAATCATCCCGTCTCCCGCGCTGAGCGAGATGACCGGACACGAGATTCTGCTCAAGCCGGAGAACCTGCAGGTCACCGGCTCGTTCAAGATCCGCGGCGCGTACAACAAGATCGCCTCCCTCAGCGACGAGGAGCTGGCGCGCGGCATCGTCACCGCATCCGCCGGCAACCATGCGCAGGGCGTCGCCTACGCGGCGCGCGAACGCGGCGCCAAGGCGACGATCTGCATGCCGACCATCACCCCGCCGCTCAAGGTGGACGCCACCAAGGCGTATGGCGCCGACGTGGTCCTCTACGGCGACGTCTTCGACGAGGCCGCCGCGCACGCCGCCGAACTGAGCGAGAAAGAAGGCATGATCTACGTGCCGCCGTTCGACGACTACGAGGTCATCTGCGGCCAAGGCACCATCGGTCTGGAGATCCTCGAGGACGTGCCGAACGTGACCGACGTGGTCGTGCCGCTCGGCGGCGGCGGACTCGGCGCGGGCGTCGCGCTCGCCATCAAGACGTTCAAGCCGGAGGTGCGCGTGATCGGCGCTATTCCGGAGGGTTCCCTCGCGTGGAAGAACTCGTTCGCCGCGGGCCGCGTCACCGAGGCGGACCAGGTCGTCACCTCCGCCGAGGGCGTCGCCGTGAAGCACCCGGGCGACCTGCCGTACGCGTTGCTCAACGAGTTCCTCGACGATCTCGTCACCGTCACCGAGCGCGACATCAACGAGATGATCCTGCTCATGCTCGAGAAGCACAAGCTGGTCGTTGAGGCGGCCGGCGCGGTGTCGCTCGCCGCGCTCGAACATCTCAACCTGCGTTCGCGCAAGTTCGCCGCGGCCCCCGGCCCGCATGTGGTCGTGCCGATCATGTCCGGCGGCAACATCGACACCGTGACGATGGGCGCGGTCATCCAGAAGGGCATGATTGCCCGCGGCCGCATCATGAACTTCGAGGTGGAGCTGCCGGATACGCCGGGCCAGCTCGTCAAGGTCGCCTCGCTGCTCGCCCGCGAACGCGCCAACGTGATCGCCCTCGACCACGACCAGTTCAAGGCGTCCGGCCACTACACGAACGCGGTGTCGCTCGGCGTGACCGTCGAGACCAACGGCCCCGACCACATCGACCGCATCCTCGCCGCACTCAGGGCCGAAGGCTTCCAGCCGAAGCGCATCTACTGAGCGGCGTCAGCTGTTCGCGGCGATCGTCTCGTCGACGAGCTTCGGCAGGGCGACGGCGATGTCGTCGTGGATGAGGTGGTCGGCGACCCGATCGTACTGTGTGCGGCCCATGTTCATGATGGTGATCGGCACACCCGCCTGCGCGGCGACCGGTACGATGCTCGCGGCGGGGAACACCTCCAGCGTCGAGCCGATCACCCACAGCTCGTCGGCCTGCGAGGCGAGTTTGTAGGATTTCTCCATCGCGCCGTCGGGCAGCGCCTCGCCGAAGTAGACGACGTCCGTCTTGATCATGCCGTTGCAGGGCATGTCGCCCTGGTATTTGAGCGTGCGGTGGCAGCGCGGATCGGGTTCCTTGTCGAGGCGCGCCATGATGTCCGCCGTGTTGTACGTCGCGTGGCATTTCATGCAGTGCGAGGTGCCGATGGTGCCGTGCAGGTTCACGATGATGCTCGGGCTGTTGCCGGCCTTCTCGTGCAGCGCGTCGAAGTTCTGCGTGGCGAGCAGGGTGAGCATGCCCGCCTTCTCGAGCTTGACGAGCGCCTTATGCGCGACTCCCGGTTGCGCGTTCCATACGGGTGATTCCTTCTGCCAGCGCCACGAGTATTCGCGTGCCTCCTTGTCGGTGAGGAACGCGTCGATGTCATAGACGCTCATCTGGTCCGGGTGCTTGGTCCACACGCCGTCCGGGCCGCGGAAATCGGGGATGCCGGCGGATGTGGAGATGCCTGCGCCGGTCAGGACTGCGATCTTCTTCGTCATACCTACAGGTATACGCCGGTGGTATGTCCGTTACTCCGTCATTTCCCCCGTGTGTGGTCGTGCTGTTTGATGTTGATGTGCTGTTTGGTGGCGGTGGCGTCGGTATGTGTTGGCGGGCTGTGCGTTTCTCTCCCCTCCCGCTGGCGGGAGGTGGCGCGTAGCGTCGGAGGGTGGTTGGTGGGTTGTGCTGTGGTGGGTGTCGGTTGCTGGTTTGGTGGGTTGTGTTGTGTCGCGTGGTGTTGTGCCGTGGTGGTGTGTGGTTGTTTCCTCCCGCTGGCGGGAGGTGGCGCGTAGCGTCGGTGGGTGGTCTGACGTGGCGGGAGTGGTGTGTGTTGTGTGTGTTCGACACGCCGGTGTTTTGGCTTGTTTTCGGGGGTTTGGGGGTGGTTGTGTGGTGTGTGGTTTGCGTGGTTGTCGGGGTTGGTGTATGTTTGTCTCTTGCTGCCGGTCGGCTTCTGGTTCCTGTTCTTGTGTGGTTCCGGGGTTGGTCGTGTGTGGTGGTTTGAGAACTCAAGAGTGTGTTGTACTACTTACTTCTTTATAGTCAATGATTGCCAGTCCGATTCCCGCTCCGGTTTTTCTTGGAGTCCACGAGGGTGGTTGATGGGGGTCGGGGTTTTTGTGCGAACCGCTTTTCCTTATTAAGTGGTTCCGTCTTTTTTCTTTTTTGAGAGTCGTTTTTCGATGTCTCTTTGCAAAGGTTTTTTGTGGAGGGTTCGATTCTGGCTCAGGATGAACGCTGGCGGCGTGCTTAACACATGCAAGTCGAACGGGATCCTGCCAGCTTGCTGGTGGGTGAGAGTGGCGAACGGGTGAGTAATGCGTGACCGACCTGCCCCGTACTCCGGAATAGCTCCTGGAAACGGGTGGTAATGCCGGATGTTCCAGCATGCTGCATGGTGTGTTGGGAAAGGGTCTTACCGGTACGGGATGGGGTCGCGTCCTATCAGCTTGACGGTGTGGTGATGGCGCACCGTGGCTTCGACGGGTAGCCGGCCTGAGAGGGCGACCGGCCACATTGGGACTGAGATACGGCCCAGACTCCTACGGGAGGCAGCAGTGGGGAATATTGCACAATGGGCGCAAGCCTGATGCAGCGACGCCGCGTGCGGGATGACGGCCTTCGGGTTGTAAACCGCTTTT